>JALNXF010000001.1 GCA_023230505.1 Candidatus Altimarinota bacterium
AAAGTTTCAAAATGAATCATAACTATATTCCGAAACAAGATTTCCACTTCCATCAGTAATTCAAACAATACTTCAAAGTTGGTCCTTATGATAGTAATAAGTAGTATTATCAATTATTACAGCTACTACATCATCTACTCCACCATTTCAGTATATATATTTTCTAATTTTATCAACTCAATTTATTGTTTCAGTTTCTTGGATTACTTGATCTCATGAATATACATATCTAATAACCCCATCTAAAGTCTCTTTACTTATTCTTCTTCATAACACATCATAACTAAAACTTACTATAACTCTCTCTGGAATTAATACTTCTGTAGTTGTGGTTGTTCAAGAACTAGTACTAGTTTCTTCTGGTGGAGTTTCTGTAATAGTTCCAGAGTCTGTTGTAATTGTTCCAGTATCAGTTAGGGTTCATGAATCTGTTAATATTTCTCAAGTATTAGTATCTATAGTTCAACTATCTGTTAGGGTTTCTGTAATAGTTCAAGAGTCTGTTATGGTAGTTCAACTGTCTGTTAGAATTATTTCAGTTTCTGTAGTAGTTCAGCTATCAGTTAGAGTTCATGAGTCCGTAAGTATTTCTCAAGTATTTGTAATTGTTTCAGTTGTTCAGGTTCCTGTATCAGAAGGGATTTCAGTTTCTGTAGGAATGGCAGGAGGGTCAGGAATAACAGGGGGGATTATACTTTCTATAATTTCAGTATGTTCCTTTTCTACTACTTGTATTAATCTATTTTTGTAGTCATAACTAAATTTAAATCTAGTGTTTTCTGTTAGGTTTCAGTTATTGTCATAAGTGAGACTTCCAGATAGAGTTGCTCAAGATAGAGTAGTATATTGATTGAGAGTATTTGTTGTATAATTTGTGTTATCTTTATCGGTATTTCTATTTCAGAGGTTATCATAACCAAAATTCTCTAATACACTTCAAGAGCTTACACTATTTACTTGAGTTAGTCTGTAGAGATTATCATAGGTATAGTTTTTGTAGTTATCACTTGTAATATTTCCTACATTGTCATAATTAAATGTATAATCTTTAATTCAATTATTTAGAGTTTTAAGTCTTCATATCGTATCAAATGTATTTGTAATATTCTTTCAGTTTCATAAAGCTATGAGAGTCTGATTTATTCAATCATAAGTATAGTTAGCTACATTAGTCTGATTAGATTGATTGTTTGAAATATTAGTTAATCTGTTTAGATTATCGTATGTATAATTTGTAGTATTTCAATCAAGAGTTAGAGATGTTTTGTTGTTATTTAAATCAAAACTACTTTCTACTACTTTATCATTTTGGGTTTCTTTTATGAGATTACCAAATGAGTCATATGTAAATGTCAGATTATTAACTCAATCTGTTGCTTGTGTGAGGTGTCAGAGTGAGTCATAGGTGTAGTCATCACTTGTTACTCATCATACATTTGTTCATAGAGTTATTGATTTGTGAGTTAATCTGTTTAGTTGGTCGTAGGTATTGGTTATAGTAGTGAGGTTTGGGTCGGTTGTGGTGAGGAGATTACCAATAATATCATAAGTCTTTATAACCTTATTTCAATCTGGATATATTTGTTCTATTTGTCTTCCGAGAGAGTCATAAACATATCTCGTAATATTTCCATTACTATCTGTAAGAGTTACGGGATTTCCAGATATATCATATTCATAAGTTGTTGTCACCAAAGTTCCAGAGAGACTTTTAGTTTCTGTTAAAACTTTTCATCTGTAATCATAAGTATAACTTGTAATATTTCCATTAGCATCTTTTGAAGATATTACATTACCAAGTTTATCATAAATATGTTCATTAGATAATTCTTGATTATCTAGGATTTGCCAAGATTTTATGAGCTTACTATCTTTGTCATAAGTGTAATATGTTGAGATAATTTTTCAATTATTTTGTTCAAGTTTCTTTTCAACTACAAGACCTCTTTTATCATAAATAGAAATTGATTTATTTCCGAGTGAATCTGTAGTCTCTGTTGGTCTTGAAAATATATCATACTGCGTAGTAGAGATATTTCATTTTGGATCTGTTGTTTTTACTACTTGTAGATTTTTATTGTATTCTAGAGCATTTACAATATTAAGGTTATCTCATGCCTTTGGATTTCAATCATTGTCTAGATTAATAGTTTTTTGTTGTATAGTTTTTCATAGCTCATTATACTCTGTTTCTATTCTAGCTAATCTTTTTCCTTCTTGATTGTATGTATTTGTTTGAATTACATTTCCGAGCTTGTCGTATGAATAGATTATATAATTTCCGAGTGAATCAGTTGTTTTTGTAGACCTATTAAATAAGTCATATTCTGTAGTAGAAATATTTCATTTTGGGTCTATTGTTTTTACTTTATTTCCATTTAAGTCATACTCATTTCTTAAAATTATTTCATCACCTCATAAGGCTGGAATTGTTTTCTCTTGTGTGATATTTCAATTTTCATCGTAAGTATATTGTTTTTTAACTCAATTAGCATAAACAACCTCTGTGATATTATCATTTTGATCGTAAGTATTAGAAATAGTTCCTGATAGGGTTGGTGAAATATCTGTAGTCACACTTGTCGGCTTATCAAGAAGATTATATACAAATCTTGTATCAATATTATGAGTATCATCTAATACTAGAGACTCAAGAGTTTTATTATCATTTAAATCATATTCAAATTTCTTCTTGATTCATTCAGGAGTTGTAGTTTCTTTAATTCTATTTAGCTCATCATAAGTTATACTAGAAATATTTCATTCTGGATCTGTTTTAGAGATTAGATTTCAGTTGTTATCATAAGAATAAGTTTCTTCTATTTTATTTGTAAGTGTTCATTTAATAGTCTTTACTATTTGTCAGCTTAGATATTCAAAAGACGACTCATTTCACTCTGAATCTATTGATTTTGTGAGTTGACCTAGATTATCATATTCGTTTTGTGTTACTAGATTTGTAGGAGTAGCACTTAATGCGAGTGTTATATTTTTTGTTTCTGATTTTACTAGATTATTTTTGTCATCGTAAGTATATTCTGTTTCTATTCAATTTGGTAGAATTGTCTTAGTGAGAAGATTTGTATCCAGATTATATTCATATTTTGTTACTATATCAGTAAAATCATTATCAGCCAGATTTACAGTTTCTTTTTGTCTTTGTTCTATTTTATTTCAGTTTGAGTCATATTTCCGAGTTATACCATTTCATTTTGGTTGTATTTCCTTAATCATATGTCATACACTATCATATTCATAACTTACGGCTGTATTCTCATTTCATATTTTAAATACCTTTCTTGCTATTACATTTCACATTCTATCATAACTATATTCAGTTATAGTTCAGTTTTTATCTGTTACTTTATTTTTAGCCACATAAGTACCTATTATATTTCAAGTTCCTACTTGTTCTGGAGTATCATCACTGTGAATATTGGCTAGAGTATATTCATAATATCAAGTTCAATCTCAATAAGCCTGAGATAGTACTCTATCATTATTATCATAAGTATTAGTTACATATATTTGTCATTTTGAGTCGGTAAGACTTATCAGATTATGTACTAAATTAAAGCCTAAATTTGAATTAGAATATGTAAAAGAAATAGTTTTTTCTGCGGTATCTCCATTGTGGATTTTAACTGATTTTAAATCACCTTCTGATCAAGCGATATCACTAGATGCAAAATAACTAAATTCCACATATTTTCAGGCAGTTTCTGTAACTCTTTTTATTCTAAAATCATCATTATAGGTATATATGATTTTATTGTTTAAAGTATCAGTAACTTCACTTAGAAGACCATTTGTATCATAAGTAAAAACAAGTTTATTATTATTTGCATCATGAATTTCTGAAATATATCAATCTTTATTAAAGATATATGTTTTCTGATCTTTGAATGTTAACTTATATTGTGAATTTATATTATTTGGATCTTCTGAATATACTGTAAGAGTCGCATTAAGTCATTTCACTTGAGTTTCAATATTTTCAATAAATATTCACTCTGATGCTTCGAGAGTATCAGCTCACATTTTACCATCCATATATTCATATGTACCGTCTATATTTGGAACTATCTTTATATTATAGTTATGATCCCAATTTATTCAAACAGGGCTATCTGAATAAGCTCTTGATTTGTAAGAAATTGATAAATCATAAGGAAGTCATATTCAAGGAATATGCATTAAAGTATTATCATAGTCAAATTCTCATGTTGCTGGATTTACAGGATCTAAAAGGTCTTTAGTTTTAGTATTTGTTTTTTGATTAATAGCAAGGGACCTTTTAGTTTCAAGCACTTTTTCAGATGCCATTTTAATTTGTAATTTATCTACATGATATACAAGCAACCTTTGAGTTGGATAATATCAAAGGTTTTTCCATAATCAAAATAGTCACGCTGGAGCGTTATAGGATAATTCAAATTCTTCTGTATTTAATGGTTTTTGTCAAAAATATCATATTGTAAAAGTATTTAAGGTTAATTCTGTATAACTATTATCATATTTATTTCAAATATATCAAATACTTGCTCATAGATTATTCTCTCAATATAAATCATTATACTGATTTCACATATATCCCACTAAGCCTCATAAATTATCTTCTCAATCAGCGTAATTATATTGATTACCTAAATATCAAATAACTCATCAAAAAATATTCTCTCAATATAAATCGTTATATTTATTTCAAATAAATCATATACTTCAATTATATAAATTAGCCAATTCAATATTTTCATCATACTTTGTACCTATGTACCCAATAACGTTAGTATAATTCTTATAAATTAAATCTCAAATTTGAGAATAATCCTCTATAAGTTGTCAACACGTCAAAATATCATCACAAAATCACTGTTGTTCTGGAGTAAGTTTTGCTCTTATATACAGGGTATCTCCATATACACCTCATTGTAAAAAGTCTCAACTTTCTCAAGTTACAGTATTTTTATATCAAGTTATACTTTTGTTTAGATTAGGATCATAATATCAATAAAATATATAATCTCAATATCAAAATATACTTCAATTTTGATTAGTTAAAATATAATAATTTCATGAAAAAATCTCAGTGGTTATATTTCATCTTTTTAAATAAATATGATTTATTCAATCATTATTATCATATATTTGATAATATAAATCATCTCATTTTTTTCATATTACCCGTCAATATTGTCCGAAGTCTATTCATAAATCTGAATAAATAAAATTATTAAGATCTGAAATATTAATTATATTAATTTGTCTAGAATTAATATTAGTTTCAAAATTGTATTCATCACTAATTTTTAGAAGCTCATCGCTAGATCAGAAAAAATTATAATTATTATATTTATAAGTGTTTTCAGTTTGTATAAACGAATCTCATAATTCAACTTCATTTCCTGTAGTTAAATCTCTTAAATATAAAATATTTCTTCAGGTATCTTGATAATACTTTGCAAAAATCATTTTAGTAAAATCACTTGAGATAGATTGAATCCGAGTATTACTGCCTTCTAAAATTAGACTACCATCTCAATCACTAAATATATTTTTTTTATAATACTTGTTTGTATTTGTATCGCTCGAATAAACTGAATATATTAAATCTCAATTATTAGTATTAAAATTTGATATATATGAATTTGTTGGAATTATTTGTTTCTCTGATAAACTATTAAATCATCTATAATATGTATAAGAATTACCTGTTATTTGATCATATCTATTATATATAATTCAAAGGTCTTTGTAAACTCATCTCGCATATCATTCAAAATTTAACTTAATATTAGAATCAATATCTATATCATACAAATACATTTTTCAATCATTCCGATCATTATACAGTGCCTTTCATCAAAACTCTACTCATGAAGCAAAAACATTATTTGTGAAATTATTGCAATAAAACAATACTATTGTAATTAATACAAGGGTTAATGATTTTAATTGCTTTAAATTTACCATAATAATTTCTTTATAAAATTATTTATAAGTATAGTCTCAAAGAGATAGTGTATATAATATTAATGTAATAGGATAAATAGAGGATTATTAACTACTGGTAAATCATTTCAGGTAATTTCACTATAAAGAGTTTTATAATTAGCATATATGTTTTGATTGGATGATAAATCTTTTTTAAATATCCATCAAATTCATTTTTCTCAACTTGGAATAGAATTTGCAAAATTTCTTTTATAATTATCTATATCTCTTGTATTAGTAAATCAATTAATAAACAAATTATTAAATGCAGACTCATTACTGGTAATATTAACTATATTTTGAGATTCAACTTGGTTATTTATAAAACCATTATATTTAATGGTAGTTTCGTCAGTTCATACAACAAAGTTCTTTACATTTGTAAACTTATTATTTATAAAAGTAGCGTAGTTATTATCTGTCTTAAAGCTATTTCCTCATAAATTAATTTCATTTGAAATTAGATTAGTGGATCCATAGTTATATCATTCACTATTTCTTCAGGCCACATAAAATCATACGTCATATTTAATGCCATCTGTATTTGAATTTTTAATTACTATTTTATTATTCTTTAGATATATTGGTAATCTAAAATAATAATGTGTATTTATATATGCATTTATTAAAGAATTCTCAATAATAAATCACCCTGGTTGATAATAATAATTATAAGGGTAAACATAGCTATTATTATAATTCATTATTTGTCTTCATGTACTTATATTTATAAATGAATTTTGAATTTTTATTCAACTTCAATTATATCAATAATTTACACTATTATATCAAGAAAAATAAAATCAGATTAAGTCATTTCTCCAGAAATTAACATTTTTAAAAAAAATATTTCAAGCCCATATTCTACTCAAATTAAAATAAACATTATCTATAACAAAATTCCCTCAAACTCAATATATATTGAGACTTGAGTTATTACTTGGTGCAAAATCTAGATTAATAGAATTTCAATCTATTCAATTAAATAAACATCAAGCCTTTACGGCTATATTAAAAAAGCTACTTGTATAATCAATTCAAATTCAGGTATTATTCGATAGACCGTTATCATTAATATATTTCACAGATTTTTCTATTCATTGCTTGAGCGATAAATAGGGTTTGGCACTATCAAATGGCGTTCAGCTTGTATCAGATCAATTCTCACAGTCAATGTATGTAAAATCTCATGAGGGATTTGAACTGGCATATATATTTGAGTTATTTAAACTAACTCAAGCAAAGAATAATATAAATACAGCGTATTTAATATATTTTCTCATAATAAAATAGTTAAAAAAATAAAAATTATTGTAATTGTCTTATTTTTATGTCATAACTCTTATTAAGTTCATTAATAAGTTTGTTAGCAGTATAAGGGTCATCTCAATATTTACTCCTAATTTCTTCTATTTTTTGAGTGTAATCATTAAATTGTTTTCTTCTGCCTTTGTTTTCTTCTGCATTTTCAAAATTTACCACATAAGCGCTATCTCAAGTTATAAATAACTGTAAATCATAGCCATTTCAGAGATTTATATTTTTATCATTAAAATCATAGTATTCTCAGAGTAATTTCATTTTAGAAAATCATTTCACAAATTTTAATTCATAGATTTTTTCTTTTTTAATAGTATTTCAAGAGCTTGATTTTTCTGGATTTGTTCAGGATAAAGCTTTTGAAAAATCAATATTTGATATTTTTTTAGTAAATAGATATTTATCTTTATCTTTTGAAATTGTCTCATTAAAAACATTTAAAAATTCTCAAGTTAATGTTTTTCAATCAACAATTAGATTTCATCAACTTAATGCAATATTTTTATTTGGTGAAAATTTATCTAAAACAATTCAGGTGAGTGTTGTATTATAATCTATTTTGTGAACATCTTTTAAAATTTTATCTTTTTCGTTTTCTACTATTTTATCTTTCTTTTCTATATTTGGATTATTTAAATTTCAAGAATTAGTATCTTTATTGTGTCATAAAACATAACCAATTGTTGTAAATAATACTACTGCAGTTACAACACTAATAATTTTTGCTTTTTTATCCATATAAAAAAATAAAAGTAAATAAATTTACCCCTAAGTAAATCATATCTTTTTTATATGTCAAATTTTTTTGAAAAAATGTGGATTGATGTTTATTTTAAGCTAAGTTTCAAATTGAATATTTATTTTTACTAATATTTAGTATGATTTTATTTAATGATCTATCAATATTTAGATATAAATCTTTTTTCATCTTTTTAAAATTATTCTAATAAAATTTTTTTATCTCTTATAAATATGTTACTTTTTATATAACTCAAAATCTCTCTTTTTTCACCCCTTTCTCATTCTCTGAGTAAATATTTCATATAATCATTTATTCAAATGTCATTATAATTATTTTTATTGTTTTGAATTTTTCAAAATAATGATTGAAAGTTATTAAATCTTTTTAATTCTTCTTTTAATTTATCAGAAACATCAGTTTCTGATATTTTTAGTATATCTATTATTCCTATAAGTTGTCTTATAAGCTCATTTTCTTCAATCATTTTTTCTTTACAATCTAAATTTTTTGCTTTTGTGCAATTATAATACACATAACTTATAATTTTTCAACTTGCAAGTTTTTTAAATTTTTCATGAGCTGTAATTCCAGATCAACAGTTTCAACATTTCATTATACGAGTAAATGTAAAAACCTTGTTCTTTTCTCTATATCTTACTCAAAGATTAAGTTGTTTTTGTACTTGTTCAAATAAATCTTTTGTTATTATTGGTTCATAATTTCATTTATAAAAATTTCAACTCTCTTTTGGATATTCAAATTCTCAATAATAAAATGTATCATTTAAAATTCTGTAAACCAAACTTAATGCAACATAGCTTCAGGTTCTTGTTTTGAATCATAAATCTTCTTTTAGCCATTTGTATATATCTCTTCACTTATATCAATCATAAGCTACTTTTTCAAAAATTTGTTTTATTACAAAATCTCTTTCTGAATCTAGAATGATTTTTCAACCATTTCTTTCAAAACTTTTTTGATTCAAATATCATATTGGTGCAATTCATGGTCTAATTCACATTTTAGCCTTGTTTTTGAGTCATCTTACAACATTTACTCACTTATTATCATTTTCAAGTTTTGCTTGGCTACAAAGTATCATAAGTAAGAATTTTTCATTTGGGGAATTCCTAAAATTTTGTCAATTTGTTCTTATCTCTTCCAATTTTCATTGATCCATTAAATCAACTAGGCTTCATAAATCCCCAGCATTTCTTGATAATCTATCTGGAGCCCAAGTTATAATTCAATTATATTTTCATTTCTTTATTTCTCCTATTAATTGATTATATATTGGTCTTTTTCAGGTTTCTTTTGCAGAATGTGATTCAATTAATGTTCATGATATATTTAATCATTCTCTTTTTGCTTTTTCTTGCATCTCTTGTATTTGGTTATCTATTGATAATGCTTGTCTTTCATCGGATTCTGATGATTTACGCGCATAGAGACAATATTTTATTTCAGTCATAAAAATAGTGTTAGTAATAAGATACTAACACTATTAATGTATATAAAGAGAAGGAATGCAAGGGAAAGAATTATTTTAAAGTAAATTATTAACCCAATCTAATTCATGATATTTAAAATATTTTTTCATAATTGATGAAAATTGCTCTTTGGGATCTATAAATTTTTGTAATAATTTTATATTTCCTTCAATATCTTTATTTTGAAGTAACAATTTTTTAGTATTATCTATTAATAAATTAGCTTCTTCTATTTTTTTTAATCTAGCTTGATTCAATAATTTAAAATTTAATGTTTCAGTAGTATAATTTACTCTTTGAGTTCACCAAATATCCGATAAATCACGAGATATTATTTCTCAAGTATTTTTATCAACATAAACTAAATCTACATCAAATTTTTTTGTTGGATTAAGTAAATATGGCTTTTCATCATTAATATTATCATCTTTACATAAACAAACTTTTTCTCATGCTTTTAATCAAAATTTATCTTTTTTATTCACATTTCAAACTGGGGCAGAAAAAATATAATTCGAGTAAACATATGCAAGCCACCAGTATCAATCTCTTTCAGTATTATCAATATTCTTAACTTTTCATTTTGGTCTATAATGATCGACATGAGAATATGCAAAGAAATTAGTTGTATCAGAATACCAGCATTTTTGGTGAGATAATAATTCAAGTTTATCTTTTATTTTTCCCCATATGGGGTGTTTCTTAAAATACTCTTTTTTTTCCTCAATAGTTGAAAGTTTTTCTACTTCTTTTTTATGTGTTTCAGCTTCTTCTATCCATTCAGCTGGAATCACATTTTCAATATCTGTAGGATTTATATATAACATAATACTATTTTAATTTATTAATAACATCAATTGCTATTTGATTTTGCCTTTTAATTTCTTCATCAGATAAATCAATTTTTTGAAATTCTTCAAAAGACATAACAGCAGATAAAAATTTCTTAAACAATGAATCTACAGACTCTGTATTAAATCACATTAAATCAATTTCTTTTTCAATATTTTTTAACTCTTGCATTTCATCAGAAGAAATTTTATTATTTATTCTTTTTGATTCTAAAATCCTAAATTTAATAATCTTTTCTTCACTTTCTCTATCCAAAGTAGTTGGTAATTCAAATAATTCAGAAGTTAATATTCAAGCTACTCACAATCACTTAACTTCAAAATCAGGGTTATTTACAATTGTTTTATCATCTTTTTTTGAAAAAATTAATATTTGATCTTTATCTAATCATCCAATTACTAAAGGATCATGAGTAGTCATAAGTATTTGAGTTCATTTTGGTTTATTAATATATTTATTAATTATATCAATATAATCCCATTTCCATCTTGGATTTAAGTGAGTATCTGGTTCATCAAGTAAAATTAAAGATTCTTCATCTCAAGTGAAAATTAAAAGTCATAAAACAACTAAAAGTTGTTGTTCTCACTCACTTAGCTCTTGAAAATATATTTCTCAATCTTTTTCTTTTTTAACCTTAATTTTTATATCATAAATTAAATCCGAAATATACGTACTTTCTAAAACTGAAAAAAACTCTTTTTTTCATCAATAAATTTTTGCTAAATCTTTTAATTTATCAATATCTTTCACAAAAAGATAAACTCAGTTTTTTTCTTTTTGATTTCTAAAATTATCTTTATATTTAATAGAAGTTTTAATTGGAGCTAAAGAAATATCATATAATTGTTCTAAAAATTTTCAAACAAGCCCTCCTGAACTCCAAAAATATTTATTTCTTTTGTCTCATTTTGACCGTTCTGGACTTTGTACTTTAAATAATATTGATTCTATTCAAATAATATCAAACTTATCCTTTAAAAAATCATTAATTTCCTTATCTTCAAAAGAATAAAAAGCAAGCATAACATACAAAGAATGAATAAGTCTTGCAAAGAAAAAAGGTCTTTCTGGTTGTTCCACTCAATCTTTTATAAGTTGATCATAAAACTTTTTTTGATGATCATCAAAATATCATTCTACTCTTTTATTTACTCAAGAGTAATAAGTGAATAAATTTTTAGGTAATAAACTTTTTTTATTATCAAAAAATTCTTTATTTTTTAATTTATTTCATCAAACTTTAAATTCATAGACTAATCATTGTTTATCTATTTCAATATTATTTCCATTACATTCATATTTGATATTATAATCAAAATCTATATCTAATTCCTTTGGTTTTGATAATTTAGCTAAATCAAGAGATTTAAAAATCAAAATAAGAGCCTCAAAAAAGTTTGATTTTCAAGTAGCATTTTTTCATAAAATAACATTTTCAGTTTTTTCTGATTCTATAACAATACTAAAATCTTGTAGATTTTTAAATGATGGAATATGTAATTCTTTTATTTTCATAAACTATTTTGCTAATTTTAAAATAATTTCTCTTTTCTCATCTCATTTAGTTAATTTTTCTTCTTCGATTTTTCACTCTTTCACTAATTTCTTTAATTCATCATAAAAATCTTCAATTGATTCATTATGTTTTGAAAATTGCCACAATTTAAGAGGATCCATTCCATCTTTATTATCTTTTAATATTTCAAGTATTTCCATATTACTAGATTTTATATTATAAACTTGTTTTTTAGTTTTTTTCACTTCTTGTGTTTCTTCTTTTTTTTGTAAAGATTCTATATAATCTACAAATTCTTCAAAGCTTTTAAAAGAAAGATTATTTTTAACAGTTTCTTTTATATTTTCTTTAATTTTTTCAGAGTTTTCTAATAATTCTTTTACTTCATCTTCACTATATTCTCAAATTTTATTAATAAATGATTTATAAAGTTTTTCAGATTTTTCAACTACTTTTTTTGTTTGATCTTCAAGTTCATCACAAAACTTTGTTAATTCATCAACTATTTTTACTATTTCTTTTTGTTCTTGAAGTGGTGGGATTGGAATAATTACTAGCCTTATTTGAGCCATGGAAAGATTTGGTTGAGCTCATCACTTTTGAAATCAAAATATTTGCTGTCTTCAAACTTCAGATAATAAATATTTTTCTAGGTATTCTTCAATAATATTTAAATTAAATTGATTAAATACTTCAATTTTAGCAACATTTGGAGCTAAATGAAATCTTCTTTCTTTATCAAAAATTGCAGTATCTCAAATTCAAGCTCATATAAATGTCATTAAAAGACATTTTTTATATAAGGCACTCCTTTGCAAATTATCAGAAGTAGTAGAGTCTATATACATCAAATTAGTATCATCTATATATCATTTTCTAACATTTTGAGCTCTAATAACAGGAATTTCTCCTTTCTCTCTTAAATTAATATATTTAGTATATTCAAATCAAGCTAATTTTGTAACAAAAGAAACTTCATTCAATCTTTCAAAAATCCAATTTTTTGGAATTTCAAAAGGAATTTCATCACTTGAAATTTCTTTTAATTTTTCTTGTTTTTTTAATTTCTTTTGCTTAATTAATTCTTCTTTTTCAGCTTTAATTTTTTCAAGTAAAACTGAAGCAGGTTCTATTCAAGAATTTTGCTCTCTCCAAGACTTTGTTAATTTTCATTCAATTGCGTCACTAAGAATAGATTGTTTTAAATTTTTAATGTAATCAAGATTATTTGATGATATTTGTGATAAATTATCATAATTTGATTTAAATTCATTATATTTTTTTAGTATTTCTTCTTGCTTTTTAGTATTTTCTGGTAATAAAATCTCTAAATTTAATAAAATACTTTCTCTAATTCTTGATTGTGCAACTCATTTATTTAATCAATTCAATTGATTTCTAAAAAAATCTCAATCTAAAGATAAAATTAAAAAGTCTGTTAACACTTTAGAGTTATCTATTTCAAAAACTGGCATATCTCAAGTTACCACTGCTCAGTCTAAAGAATCTAGAACAATTCAAAAAGCTCAAGTATGAAGTCATAATCTTGAGTAAATAAATTGTCATTTTCTAATAAAAAATTGATTTTTAGTTCATATATCAATTCACATTTTCTCATCTCTTAAACTTATAGTTCAAGTATTAGAAACAGTAACTTGTTTATAACTATTTTCATTTTTTATAGAATGTTTTTCTTTTACTTGTGATAAAAGCGATGATAGTTTTACAGGTTTTAATTTCATAACTTTTTAATTAATTCTAAAATTTCTCTACTTCTTTCAAGATTTTTATTAATTTTTTCAATAAGTTCTTCTTTAGTTAATTGTTTTTCTTTCGCTATTTTATATGGATTTTTTATATCAAGATTGTAATTATTTTTTACAATATCTTCTATACTCACTTTCCAAGCATTTTTATTTTCTACTCTATTATTCCACCATACTTTCTCTACTTCAAATTCTTCAATTCTTATAGGTTTTGATTTATTATAAGTTTTATATCAAGCTGGCAATGGGTGCTCATAATACCAAATTTCTTTTGTAGGAGTTCATTTTGTGAAGAAAAGTAGATTTGTTTTTATTCCTGTATATGGAGAAAAAACTCAATTCGGAAGTCTTATAATAGTATGAAGGTTAAATTCTTTTAACCATTTTTTCTTTATTTCTATTTCTGTTGTTTTTTCTCATGATATTATTCAGCCATCAGGTAAAACTATTCAAACTCTACCATTATTTTTTAATCTATAAAAAATATAAACTAAAAATAAATATGCTGTTTCTTTTGTTTGAAATTTCTTTGGAAAATTATCCAAAACTCAGTCTTGAACTATCCCACCGAAAGGTGGATTCATAACAAAACAATCTACTTTCTCAGATTCTAAAAAATCAGATACTTTGCAATTTAAACTATTACCATGCTTTATATTTTTTGGAATTTCAATTTCATGAAGTATCATATTTGTAACTGCCAAACTATGTGGAAGTTGTTTTAATTCTGTTCAATAAATAGTATCTTCTATAGTTTTGATATCATTTGGACTTTTTGATTCTTTTAATAGATATTCTATAGTGCAAGTTAAAAATCATCATGTACCACAAGCCGGGTCCATTACTTTTTCACCAAGTTTAGGATTTACCATTTCAACAATAAATTGAGTAACAGCTCTTGGGGTATAAAATTCACCAGAATTTCAAGCAGATTGTAAGTCTTTTAATATTTGTTCATAAATATCATTAAAAAGATGTCTATCATTACTTTTTGTAAAATCAATTTTAGTTTCTAATTTATTTAGAATCTCTTTTATTAAAACTCAAGATTTCATATAATTATATGAATCATTAAAAATCTCTTTAATTATATATCAAAGAGTATTTTTATTAGATATTTTAAGTTTTTTTAATCATGGGAATAAAGAATTATTGATAAAATTTAAAATTTCATCTCAAGTTATTCATTTAGAAAATTTTGCCCAATTTCTCCACCTTAATTTTGTTGGAATAGGGGATTTATATTTTTTATTATTTTTTTCCTGTTCATATTCCTTGTCATCTATTATTTTTAAAAACAACATCCATACAAGTTGAGAAATTCTTTGAGCATCTCAATCAAGTCAAGGATCTTTTCTCATTATATCCTGTATTGTTTTTATTAACGTTATTAATGACATAGATAATTTTTAAGTTTATTTTTATTAAATTCCAAAGAAATATACTAATAATAGATTAAAAATCAAACTAAAATAATAATTTGTCCCTCTTTTCATACTCCCTATAACTCTCCAAAATATATTTCTCATCAATAGGTCTTCATTTCCATTTTTTTCTATAAAAATCCTCCTTTTCAAAATCATAATAATTCTCTTGATCTTTAATTGGATCAAAATAAAATGGAGATGGTGGTAAATTAAATAATAAGTCATACTGACAAAACGTTGAATCAATTATATAATCTATAAAATCTAGAAATTGTTTCATAAATTTTGATACGGTTCAATCTGTTCAGTATTCAAGTATTTCATTTATTATAAAATCACATCATTCTTGAAAAATTATTCTTTCATTCCCTATTAATTCAATCAATAATTCAAATTTTTCGACATAATTCAATATCTTCTTTTGTTTAAAAAGATTATATTCATTTTGTTTGAATAAATTTCATTTTTCTATATCTCTATTTATAAGTTCACCATACAAATCACTTGGAATGTTATTTTTATAACCATAAATCCGTTTCCTTTTTGTGACTAAATTTTGTTTTAATTCATCATATTTCTCCATAACTTGGTTTTTTTTGAATTTTTCGTATGAAAAATTGTTATAAATATAATATTTTGCATTTTGATTTACTCAAAAAGTAGTTACTTTAAATATCAATGATTTATCTTTCTTTTCAGGTCATTTATTAAAATCAATATAAACTCATGAAGACTTTTTTCATTCTATATCTAGTGGTACTTCATCTTTAAAATATACAAAATCCTCTTTTTTTATAGTATTTATAGAATTTGGAGTTCAAGTTAACAGATACTCATTATACCAGGTTTTATTATCTCATATTGAATCTCTTAATTTTTGTAAATCATCATTTTTATATTTTGAATACCATAATATATTTCCTTTAAAATCAATAATTGGATATTTTCTACATTCTCCAGATATTTCTGAATCTTTTATTTCAGTAATAATAGTATTTAAAAGTGAATCTCTTGATAAATAATTTCAAAGCAGTATTATTTTTGTATTTTCTCATCATAGTGGCAAAACTTCCTTTTTAAACCACATGTATAGTTTTTCTCTCAAATCTTTTGTTTTTATAGATTCTAAATCTTCAATGTCATCACAGATTATTAAATCTGGTCTATATTTTCCTCTTTTTAGTCCTCTTAAACTAGTATTTATATTTGCAATTTTTATAACTGAATCTCAAATATTTATTTGAGATTTTCATATAATGACATTAAATTTATTTAATCAAAAATCATTTTTTAAGATTTCGTTATTCTCTAATTCAAGTTTAATATTTTCTAGAAATAATTTTGCTTGTCATGCTGATTTTGAAATTATTAGGACAAATTTCTTCTGATTACATAAAACTGACCAAATAGGAAAAGCTTGACTGAGAATGGTAGTTTTAGCAGATCCACGAAAAGCCAGAATACAAAGCAATTTTATTTTTTCCTCCATTGCTATTCTCATCATTTCAAATTGATAATTTGCTAGATTATGAGTTATATATTCCTGGAAATAAATTATAAAAAATAACTCAAATAATTTTTTAACAACTCATAGTCTAACTGACAGATTATTTGCTATTAGTTTTACTTCTTTTTCTTTTAGGCTTTTCATTACCTCTTTTATTGTAAGATTTTAAAATTGTTTCGATAGTTTTTGCATGTTTTTTAGAATCAGTAATATGAATACTTGTATTTTGTATCGGTCTATTTGAATAATTTTTATGATTGTTATTAAGCCAAAACATAGTTGATTTTATATCTTTTTCTTTTACCCCAGAAATTATATTTGATTCAGCAACATCATTTATAGATTCTTTTCAAATAGCTATTGCCTTATCAACTTGTAGAACAAATTTTTCATCTTCATTATACCATCTATAATATGTTGGCCTAGATATTCAAGCTTTTATACAAGCAACTTGTATAATTGGAAATTGTTCAAGAATTTCTACAAATTTTTGTTTTTCTTTTTTTATTCTATCTTTTATTTTTAAACTTTCCTTATGCATAAATTTTGAAAATTATTTATTTAAATAATACATTGTGTTTATGGTGTTATAATTCTAATTTGTATGCTTTAATAGAGAATACTTTTTCCATTCTTTCAATAATTTTTATAATATATTCTTTTTCAAACTCTACTCACACACATTTTCTTTTTGTTTGCTCACATGCTACCATAGTTGAACCAGAACCAAGAAATGGGTCATAAATATATTCTCAAATGTATGTAGAATTTAAAATAAGCTCTCTTAAAAGTGAGATTGGCTTCATGGTTGGATGGATTGTATTTTTACCTGGTTTAGGATAACTTAAGATAGTCTTTCATTTACTTCTTAAGAATTCATGTTTTTTATACCAACCATAAGCTATTAATTCATGTTGTGGTAGGTAGTTAAGTCTTCATATTACTCATCAATTTTTTACCCATATAAGAAGTTGGGAAAGTTTAAACTTTTGTTTTTCTAAAGCTTCTTTAAGAGTAAAAATCATTTTATCAGAATTAAAAATATAGTAAGTATTCTTATCTTCTAAATAATTTTTTATAACTTCAATCCAATCACACATAAAATCTCTATATTTTTCATCTGTTTGTATCTCATCATTCTCAATAGATTTATGCTCGGTAGGATTTTTATAAAATCATTTTTTTGATTTTACATAATCAATACCATAAGGAACATCTGTTATAATAGATTTTATTCTCTTATTAATTAACACTTTTTCTAAATGTTCCTTCTTAGTACTATCTCAATAAATAAGATAATGTTCTCATATTTGAAAAATATCTCATAATTTTATGTTTTCTAAAATAATTTCTTTTGTTTCCATAAATTAAATTTTAATAAATAAATTTGTTTAATTTCTTCGCTTTTTTTCAGCTAAATTCTTCGTATCTTTTTATAATTAAATCCACAAAAATTGGATCTATTTCTATTAAATAAGCTTTTCTCTTAAGTTGTTCACAGGCTATAAGGGTTGATCCCGATCCTCAAAACAAATCTACAACTATATCTCAAAGCTTAGTACATCTTTTTAAGGCTTTTTCATGAAGCGTGGGTGGTTTTTGAGTCGGATGTTCATAGGAGTTTACATCCTCTCTTTTTTCAAGCCATATATTAAATAAATCAAAAATATCATCATGACACTTATTTCCTGTTCATATTTCTTTGTTTTGTATTTCATTTAGATTTTTATAGTCCTTATTAATAAATGGTTTTCAAATAATTCCATAAACACATGGTTCATACACTTTATTAAAAGCAAGATTTGGAGTCATGTTTTGATTATTTTTGATCCACAAACAAACCCTTTTATGTTCAATTTTATTTTGTTTATATAATTCTTGTAAGGTTCAAATATAATTTTCATCACACCAATAGAATAGGTGAGTATCTGTATTCGCATGATTTAAAATATTTTTAATAGTTGAATCTATAAAACCTCTGTAATCTTTCTCTGATTTTTTATCTTCTTTAAAACTTCATCAGTACTTATTATTTGATGAAATTCAAGAACTATAATTTAATCAGATATTATATGGTGGATCTGAATAAATATAATTTGTTTTATTTTCTCACATAAGGTTCTTTACTACTTTAGAATCTGTAGAATCTCAACATATAAGCCTATGGTTTCATAACTCATAAATATCTCAAAGTTTTGATTTTGGAGTTTTAATTTTTTTAAGTTCTTTTTCAACATTGAAATTATCATCTTCTATATCAAGTATATTATCCCAAATTTCTGATAAATCTTGGTTATCAAATCAGACATCAAGCAATAAATCTACATCAAAATCTTTTAAAATATCTAAATCCCATTCTCATGTATTTTTATTAAGTCTTAGATTTAGTTCTTTTTCTTTTTTAATATCTGAGATATTTACATAAACAACTGGAATTTCTATAAATCATAGTTCTTTTGCAACTTCTAATCTGAAAGTTCATCATATTACAATGTTTTTTCTAACTTCGTTAGAATTAGCTATTATTGGATCTACAAATCAGAATTTCTTTATAGATTCTTTTAAATCAGAAAACTGCTTTTTGGTATGTCTTCTGGGGTTATATTCACCAGTATTCAGTTCACTTATTGGAACTTGAATAATAGTAAGATTTTGTTTAGTCATAATAAAATAGGTAAAAAAATAAACTACACGTGTAAATGCAGTTTACTATTTTTTAAAAATTAGAGTTATTTTATAACTTTAAGTTATTTTACAATGAGTTTCTCAGCTTATGTATCTCAGAAATCCGGTTTAATTTATTACTATCATCAACAATATTTTTTAATATTTTATCAGACAAGGGCTCATTAAAATGTTTATTTCTATAATAATATAACTTATTATCAAAATTTCACTTCTTAAATCTTTCTTTGATCTTTTTATTATCTAATAAATCTTTTGCAAATGAAGATTTCTGTGCTGATTGAATATCTTTCCGTATTTTATTAAATTCTTCCTTAGTAATCTGAAAAGGTAACTCTAAATTAATTTTATCAATATTAATAGTTATTATCTTCTGAAAATCTAATGGTTCAAATCACCTAAATAATATATAGTTTTTTAAGTATTTATAATATTTTCACAATCCAAAATATTCAGATATATCTAATAAATCAGATTCAAAAGAGATCCATATTTCTTTATTTTTCTTAGTATATTTTAAATCAACAACTTCTTTTGTGGCTCTAAAAAATTGAATAATATCAGAATATAGAGTTTCCTTTTTATTTTTATCAATTTTTATTCAATATTTTCCCCTAATATTTTTAACTCTACCTTTAAAAATTTTAGAATTATAAAAAATATTTCTAAAGTATTCTAATTGCTCAGTAGTTAATTCTGGAAATTTTTGCATATTAGTTATTTAGCAGTTATATATGATATATGATGACTTAAATTTAATTCACTATGAATATCTGTTTCATTAATTGATGTATAAAAATAATCCTTTTCTTTTTTATAACTTTTAGAATTATCCTTAATATTTTTTTCAAGTTCACTAATAATAGTTATATAATTTTTATGATTTTTCACAAAAGATATTAATCAAGCATTTTTATTTGATGGAGTTAAATATCAAAGTAGTTGCTTATATTTATCATTATATGTATTCATTCACTTCCAAACTAAACATTCAAAAATATATTTATTATTACCTACTGTTATCATAATATCAGTTTTTCAGTTTGCATTTTTTGATTCAGATCAAATATTTATATTTGTTTTATTTACTCTAGTTAATAATTTAAGCATTGAAACAATTTCTGATCTAATATCTTCTTCTCAAAGTTTTTTATATTTTGAAACATCCTCCTCTATTATTCTCAAGCTTTCATAAATATAATTATTAATTTGTTTATCTTCATCTAACTCATTAATTTTTTCTTTGCGAAGATTATATATTATTGCAAGCAAAATATGGTTTTCCAAACTCATAGCCGTTAATTCATTTGTAAATCTAATATATAGATCTTCAGGAATATAATTTATTCAAGAAATTTTTGATTGAATAATTTCAGAAATAACATTATATATTTTTAATTCATTTTCTGATTTAAATCAGTAATCAGATTTAATATTTTCAATGAAATTTAGAGTTTCTTTTAATTCATTAATACTATGATTATCAATATCAAGTAATAGTTTATATAAATCAAATCTAAATGATAAAGCTCATTGAAAATTATATATTAATCTATAAACAATATCATTCAATAATCATATAATTTTTTCTATTCATAATATTATTAATTTTTCATCTCAAAAATTTGATTTAATTTGTAAACCTAGTCTCAATATTTCTAAGAAATTCATCATTGCTTGCTTACTAATAGTTTCATTATTAATAAACATTTTATTATTATATAATTTAGCATATCAAACTAAATCTTTTTGAGTATCTAATTCAAATGCTTCAATTTTTTTATCTAATAAATCATAATCTTTAGTGTTTAATATTTCTTCAATATCAATAAATAATTTACATTCAGTAAAATCGATTCCATATAATTGCTTTGATAATAATATTTTTGATATTCTTGATAAATCTTTAATATGTTGACTATCAAGCGAATAAATATATTTAAATTTATAATAATGTAATTGCCAATAGGATTCAGGAAAGTCAATAAAATGCTTATCAATTATTGCTTCAATTAGCTTAATTCTCTCTTTGTTTCATAATCTATAAAACAAATCTTTAGCAGAAAATAATATATAAAAGTATTCATCATCCTCCATTTTAAAATCATGAGAAAGAGGTTTGGGATTCTGACTCATTCTTATTTTATATTTTTTTATTATCCCATCAATAAACAAAAATGAATATAGGAATGATTCCGCTATATTTTCAAAATCTATTGTTGATAAATTATTACTACTTGATATTTTTTGAGATAAGAAATTATAAAAACTTAATTCAGACATGTATAGGAATTGTAAATTAAGTAATATAGATTTATGAGTATTTTGAGATAATGCTATAAAACTTCAATAAGAAACTCAATAGTTTTGATAGAAATATTGATTCAATACATTAAAATTAAAAATAGGAAATTTACTATCATTTTCTCAAAAGTTTAAATTAGTATGGATTGTATATCATTCCATCATTTTATCTGATATATGAGTATAATTCATCATAACATAACGACAATTACTTGAATATCTTGAAAGGTATTCTAAAGCAAGATCAATAGTTATTCAATATACTTCAGAATTGTTATTAATAATATTTTCCAAATTGTTGCCTAAAAATATTACAAATTTAAAATTAGGATAGAAAAGACCTTTCTTTAAATTTTCAGCAATTTCTTTATTGTCATTCATTAGGTGTTCCATATGTTTTACATTATTTTATAGTAAATTCTTAGGGTTCTCAAATATATACTATTTTGTCTATTTTTTGATATTATATATAGTTTTTATTTTTTTAATTCAATATTTCATATTAAATTTTCTAAAAAACTAAACCCTAAATACTATATACATTTCCACAAAAATGCAATAAAATAAAAACACTTAACATAAGGTAGCTTATGTTGCTATTAATATAAAATAATATATTATTTTATATTTCTTTTTTCAATTAGCTTTAATAATTCATCATTATTATCAACTCATTTTAATCTTCATTGTATAACTCATAATCTTTCATCTAGCTTTCAACTATTCATAAAAAACCAATTAGTATTATTTATTGCATCATTAATAGCTTTTCTTAATCTAATTCTACTAGTATATTTTGCTGCTTTATCACTTTTATCTATAATGGTAAAATAAACATGTATTTCCTTATCAATTTCAGCTTTTCATAAAGAAAAATTTGTAAATCATTTTTCTTCTAATAGGGGACATAAATATATCTCCAATTCTTTAACTGTAAATCTTTTTATATTTTCTAAGGGCTTATATTTTAAGTCTTTTTCTTTTTTAGCTATACTTGCGGGGTCTGTTCAATTTATTATATCATAAATATTTTTATAAAATTTTTCTACTCCAGTTTTTAACTTATATGCTTCATCTTCTGAAATACAAAATTTTTCTCTATCTTTTTCAAAGTCAAGATTTCCTTCCTTTTTATGTAAATCAAGTTCATCTATTTCTTTATATTCACAATTACTACAATAATAAATTATCGTTGTTTTATTTAATTCATCTTTTATATCTGTTTTTAATTTTATATTACATTTCGGACATAGATGAGGCTTGGGAATATAAACTTCTCAATTATTATAAACTCATTTCCTTTTATTACATTTCTCACAATTATAAGTAAATAATATTCTTTCTTTTTCATCTCAATATCAACCAAGAATATTATTATCAATAACACTCATTAAAATATTACAATTATCACATTTTATTTTTGGAGTTTTAATAGATTCAATCCATTTATCCTTTTCTTTATCATCTTTAATCCGCTTTTCTATAATTCCTTTTTTACTTAAAGCTCTGTTAACCATGGCAAATGATACAGGTATCTCATAAATATTACTTCTAATTTTTCTTTCTCAGGGCTTATCCTTAGATTCTTCATATTTTATTACATTTTCTATAATTTCTTTACATTCTTTTATAGTAAATTTGTCATATAGATCATTATAATATGAGAATTCTTTTAAGTATTTCATAGATTAATAGTTAAAATATATAAACTAATTAAATAAACTTATGTGGTTCTTATTATATAAGATATCTAGTAAAATGAAATTTATATTTATTTTTATATGTAATATTTGTAACATTTATTTGATTTTTTCATTATGACCCATATACTAGACTTACTTTATTGTAAAACCCTTTTGTTATACAATAAAAACCAGTAGGGTGACCCAACTGGCTTGCCATAAATAAATAAAATATGTTTAAGCAAATTGTCGGACTTGGTTTTAAATCAAAATGAAGAGATAAAAAGGAAGTGGGCGCTTATATTAAGGAATTAATAGATGGTTGAGCGAGCGAATTTTTCACCGGATATAACCCTGTCTATTGGCATGAGAAGTTTGGCTTTGAGGTGAGCCCAAATGGGAGATTTAGTGAGCATGAACAAATTACAGATTTAGAGACTTTAGTTCAGATATCTGATGAAATCCACAAATATAAAAACTCAAAAGGTGAGACTTTAGAGCTTTTTTTAAATTTTAATGCTTGGTATTATTCAGGTCTTACTTTTCCACTAATAGAGAAAATGCTTGAGGAAACAAAAGATTTAATTGATTGAGTAATTGTTGGAAATATCGGAATGCTTGAATTTCTCAAAAGTATAAATTTCACTAAAAAAATAAATATTTCAACTATTTTGGCTGTATATAACAAAGAAGCTATAAGATTTATGCTTGAAAATTATAGTGTAAATAAGGTTATTTTATCGAGAGAAGTAACAATTTCTGAAATTGAGCAAATCGTAAAAGAATTTCCTCAAGTTTTATTTGAAGTTTTTGGAGAAGGGGATTTTTGTAGATACAATAATGGGCTTTGTTTTGCTGAACACAAATATTGAGACAGAGATATTTGCACAGTTATTTTAGATAATTTCGATGTAAAAAAATCAAGTAAGCCAGATTATAAAAAAATTATTTTAGATAAAGATTTATCCGTTGAAGAAAAATTAAAATTTCTTGATAATAACTATAAAAACAATTTTGATGAAATAGGGGAGTTAGTAGATAATTTGGAATATAATTTTATTCAAAATTCAGATAAACAAGAGGAAAGACTAAAAGAATTATTAAAACAAAATAAAAACTTACCAGATTTATTTTATGATTGATTGCAAAGTTTAGAATCCAAGAGAAATAAAAAAATTCTAAACTATCTTAAATGACTTAAATATGCTAATTCTAGACTAGATTTTAAAGAAATAAAATTGCAAACTGAGCTCGAAAAATCTATAAAAACTTGAATTGAATTTTATTTTAAAAAGTTAAAAGAAACTCTCGGAATTTCTAATATTAAAGCCGAATATCTTAATAAAACTTATAATAGAAATGATAATTTAAATATTTTTGCTTACCTATATTTTTCTCAATTCCCAAATATAGAAACCGTGAAATTCCCAACTAGATGAAGAGCAAATATGCAAAAACTTAATTTAATCAAGGAATTAATTGAAAAAAATGACCAAAAAGAAATCCAAAAATATATAGACAGAGGCTCAAGTATTGAGAGAGTTAGCTATGATTTAACCTATATTTTCTGAGATAAATTATGGTTTAGAAAAATGTTAGAAAATAATTTTTAAAAACAAAAAATGAACTTACATATTCACTTGCCTACAAATTTAACACATTTCGATTTATTGCTCGAATGATATTTGTTATCAACTAAAGAAGATAGAGATATCGCGGGTTTTATTATGAATAATTATAAATGAGAAATTGCAAGTGATTTAAGTCCACAATATGATATTAATTTTAGCTCAATTAGGGAGTTAAAGAAGAAATTTTGAAAAGATGTTTTTGGGAAAATTAGTTGAATTTATTACGGAAGTGATAATTGTGAATTTCTAGCTCCAACTCAAGACGAAGTCAAAAAAGCTTATGAAAAATTTCTTGAGTTTAATAAAACATATCCACCACATAAGGCTCGTATTTTTACGCTTGTAACTCCGTATGTTGGCGATAAAATGCTAGAAAGACTTGAAGAAACTCTCACTTATTTAAATAATATTAAATCAAAAACTCCACTTGAGATTGTTGTAAATGATTTTGGAGTTTTAAATTTATTAAATAAAAAATACACAAATTTAAAACCAGTTATTGGGAGATTAATCCATAAAACTCTCAAAAATCCACTAATTGATACTTATTGATATGAAGCTCATCCAGCTGGAGAAAGTATTAAAAATAAAACAAGCGGAGAAATTGAGATTTTAAGAGAAAGTATAGTAGAAAATCAAAAGGAATTTTACTCATCAAGTGAGCTCTCTAATAAATATTTTCAAACTTTTTTAGATAAATTTAATATAAAAAATGTCTGAATTGATTATTTGGAAAAAAGAGAAGAATTATATAATAAAGCCAATTACTCAAATAAAAATCTTGATATTTACTATCCTTGGGCTGTAGTTTTTACAGGAAGATTATGTGATACTTGTGGTATCAAAAATCCTTTAAAGTGAATAACAGCAACTGATTCGATTTGTCCGAGATGGTGTAAGGATTATGATATTTTTTTCAATATCAAAACTACAGGATACTATCTTACCCAAAGATGAAATGCAGGATACAGAAGCCAAATAAATCTAGATTATCTAAATTTATCAAATACAGGAGAAGATTACAGGCTTGTTTTTGCCCCGTTTATAAGTGTGTAATTTTTAGAATTTTAAATTAAATAAATAGCTTTAAATACATAAGAAATTATGTATTTTTTAAATTCTCTTGACTTTATAATTAGCACGTATATAATGCGTGTGCTAAGAAATAATTTTTAACTTATAAAATTATGCAAGAAAAATATACAATTTCCGCTTCTTCTAGATTGCAAGAAGCTCAAAATATAGCTATTTGAAATAATAATTCAACTCTCGAATCATCTCATTTATTATTGGCTATATTACAATCAAAAGATAGTATTAATCTAGAAATTTTAGGAAGACTTAAAATAGATATAGATTGACTTTTTTCAAAAGTTTTACAAAAAGTAAATTCACTTCCGACTCTCGTTGGTCAAAATGTTTCACTTTGAGTATCTACCGAATTTAATCAAGTTCTTGCCTTTTCTCAAAATTTAGCAAATACTATGCAAGATAATTATATCACAGAAGAGCATTTATTTTTGAGTTTAATTGAGAAAGCGAGTAGCATAAAAGATATTTTTAATAGTGAGAAAATTGATTTTATCTCATACAAAAAAGAAATAGAGACTCTTAGAAATGGTGAAAAAGTGACTTCAAATAATGCAGAAAATATTTATGAATCTCTTAAAAAATATACCATAGATTTAGTGGAATTAGCCAAAGAGTGAAAGATAGATCCAGTTATAGGAAGAGAAAGTGAAATTAGAAGAACCATCCAAATATTATCTCGTAGACAGAAAAATAATCCAGTAATTATCTGAGATCCTGGAGTAGGTAAGACTGCTATTGTAGAGTGAATTGCCCGCAAAATTGTGGAAAACGATATTCCAGATAATTTAAAAAATAAAAAAATTATGTCTCTAGATATGGGATCTCTTATTGCTGGAGCTAAATATAAATGAGAATTTGAAGAAAGATTAAAATCAGTAATTAAAGAAGTAGAAAAATCAGATGGTGGAATAATTTTATTTATTGATGAGGTTCATACAATTGTCTGAGCCTGAAATCAAGAAGGTTCTACTGATGCTGGAAATCTTTTAAAACCAGCACTTGCTCGTGGTCAGATTAGAGTTATTTGAGCGACAACAATTAATGAATACCGCAAATATATAGAAAAAGATCAAGCTCTTGAGCGTAGATTTCAACCTGTTATGGTAGATGAACCAAACCAAGAGGACGCTATTGCGATTTTGAGATGAATAAAAGACAGATATGAAACATTTCATTGAATAAAAATTTCTGATAAAGCCGTAGTTGCTGCGGTGGAATTAAGTAGTAAATATATAAGTGATAGAAAATTACCAGATAAAGCGATTGATTTAATTGATGAAGCTGCTTCTAGTGTAAAAATGAGTTCAACTTCAAAACCAGTTGAGCTTGATATTTTAGAGAAAGAAATTAGATCTTTTGAGATTGAAAAAGAGGCTTTAAAAAATGAGAAAGAGCAAAATGTAGGGAATAATGCTAATCGTTCCAAATTACAAGAAATAGAAAAACAATTAGCAGATAAACAAGAACTTCTTAGAACAAAATTATCTAAATGGCAGAAAGAAAAGGACTTGATAGTGAAAATGAAAGAGCTAAAACAAAACATAGATAAATTAAAAATAGAAGCCGATGATTTTGAGAGAAAATTTGATTATCAGGCAGTTGCGAAGCTTAGATATTGAGAAATTCCAGCTTTAGAAAAAGAAATTGTAAATCTAGAAAATGAATTATTGCAAATCAAAAAAAGCTGAGATTCATATTTAAAAGATAGTGTTTGAATTGAAGATATTGCTGAAATTATCTCAAAATGGACAGGAATTCCTGTTTGAAAACTTGTCGAAAAAGATCAAGAAAAATATCTTCATCTATTCTCTAGACTTCAAAAAAATGTAGTATGACAAGATGAAGCTTTGAAATTAGTTTCTCAAGCAATTCAAAGAAATAAAGCCGGACTTAGTGATGAGAAAAAACCTATTTGAAGCTTTTTATTTCTCGGACCAACCGGAGTAGGAAAGACTGAAACTGCCAAAGCTCTTGCACTAGAATTATTTAATGACAAAAATGCGTTTATAAGAATAGATATGTCAGAATATATGGAATCTCACTCAGTTTCTCGCCTTATTGGATCACCTCCAGGTTATATAGGACACGATGAGTGAGGTCAACTAACCGAAGCTGTAAGAAGAAAGCCATACTCTGTAATTTTATTTGATGAAATAGAAAAAGCTCACCGCGATGTATTTAATATATTTTTGCAAATTCTAGACGATGGAAGGCTTACAGATAGTAAATGAAGAACAGTTAATTTTAAAAATACAATAATTATAATGACTTCAAATATCTGAAGTAAGGAGTTTTCTTTTGAAAATAGAGAGATATGATTTGACGTGTCAGAAAAATCAAAAAAACCAAAAATTTTGTCAAAATTCTCTGAAATAAAAGAAAAAGTAATCTGACAGCTAAGTAAACATTTTACCCCAGAATTTATAAATAGAATTGATGATATAATTGTATTTAATCCTCTAGATAAAGAAATATTAACCAAAATTATAGATATATCTTTAGCCGAGGTAATTGAGCGTTTACAAGAAAAAAATATTAGGTTAAATTTTAGTGAAGCGCTTAAAAATTTCTTAATAAAAGAATGATACAACCCAGAATACTGAGCTCGTCCACTCAAAAGAGCTATCACAAAACACATCGTAAATGAGCTTTCAACTCTAATATTATCAGGAAAAATTAATGAATGAGATGAGTTGGAGCTTGATTATAAATGAGGGAAGGTGGTAGTGAAGTAAAATAAATTTGATTTTACACTAAATATTATTACAATTTTTGTAATTTAATTTTAATATTCAAAATAATATGACTACTATTACTTTCACGCAAGATATTCAATTAAAAAAGACAATATATAAAAATGTATTGGATTTCATTGAGGAATTAGAAGATTATTATTTATGAGAAATTATTCAAGAAAATGAAGATACTAAAACTTTTGATATTAAGGTTCTTGAAAAGAAATATTTATGAAAGTAGAATATAAAAAATCTTTTGATGATGATTTGAAATATTTAGATAAAAATATTTTAGATAAATTATTTAGTATAATATTTACCTTAAAAGATTCTTCTTCTATAAAAGAAATTTCAAATATTAAAAAATTAAGATGATATAAAAATATTTATAGAATCAAAATTTGAAATTATAGACTTTGATTTACCTTTGAAAATAATTTAATTGTATTAGAGAGATTTTTACATAGAAAAGATATATATAAAAGATTTCCAAAATAAAATTAAATTTCAATCTCAATCCCAACTGGACAATGATCAGATCATCTCACCTCTTGTCTAATAAAAGCTTTTTTTAGCTTATCTTTTAGGATATTTGAAATTAGGAAATAATCAATACGCCAGCCAATATTACGAGCTCTGGAATTAGCAAAATTACTCCACCATGAATATTCTCAGGTCTTGTCTGGATAGAAATAACGGAAAGTATCAATAAAACCAGAACTTATAAATTTAGAGAATCATTCTCTTTCTTCAGGTGTAAATCCTGCATTTCATTTGTTTGATTTAGGATTAGTAAGGTCAATTTCCTGATGCGCCACATTTAAATCTCCACAAACTATAACTGGTTTGTTAACTTCCAATCTTCTCATATAATCTAGAAAAAGAGAGTCCCAAAGTTGGCGATAATCCAGTCTTTCAAGCTCGCGCTTTGCATTTGGAGTATAGACAGTGATAAAATAAAAATCTTTAAATTCAAGCGTAATTATTCTTCATTCTTCGTCGTGTTCTGGAAGTCAAAGTCAATAGCTCACTGAAATTGGTTTGATTTTAGTAAAAACCGCAGTTCCACTATATCATTTTTTATTTGCACTATTCCAATAAATCTCATAGCCCAAAGACATTAAATCAATCTTGATAGGAAGTTCATTTTCCTGTGCTTTCACTTCTTGAAGTCCGATAATATCCGGATTTTCACTAATTAAATAATCCAAAAATCATTTTTGGATATTAGATCTTATTCAGTTTACATTGAAAGATATTAATTTCATATTTTTGGTTTTTTACTTCAAATATAGTCTTTTAGTGATTGTTCTAGAACATGTCATACTTCAAATACTTTTTGTTCTCAAAATTTTGGTCCGAGAATTTGGAGTCCAACTGGTAATTCAACTTGCTCGCTATCTTCACTTTTTGCAAATCAAACTGGAATTGATAATCATGGCAATTGAGCCAAGCTTCCATTTACAGTAAAAATATCAGATAAATACATTTTAAGTGGATCATCTACTTTTTCTCAGATTTTCCAAGCTACAGATGGTGCAGTTGGGGTAATAATTACATCTACTTTTTTATAAGCTTCCTCAAAATCCTTTTTAATTAATTCCCTGACTAAAGATGCTTTTTTATAATATGCATCATAAAAACCACTCGAAAGTACAAAACTACCCAACATTATTCTTCTTTGAGCTTCTTTTCAGAATCATTCGGCTCTATTTTTTTTCAGTAATTCATTAATTCCAAGTCATTCATCATTTGCATAACCATATCTAACCCCATCATAACGGGATAAATTAGTCGATACTTCTGCTGGCATTACAATGTAATAAACAGCAAGTCAATACTCTGTATGAGGCAAACTAATATCAATTATTTCAGCTCAAAGTTCTTTTAGTTTTGAAATACTTTTTTCAATTTCAGATTTTACTCAAGCTTCAATTCCATCTATAAAATACTCTTTTGGTACTCAAATTTTTACTCATTTTAGATCAGTTTTATTCCAAATTGAAGGGTCAATTTTTGTATCTACTTTCTCACTAGTTGAGTCAAGAGGGTCAAATCCGCTCATTATTCCAAATAATAATCCAGCGTCTTCTACAGTTTTTGTAAATGTTCCTGGAGTATCAAGAGATGACGCCATTGCCATTACTCACCATCTAGAATTAAGTCCGTAAGTTGGTTTAAATCCGACAATTCCACACATTGAAGCAGGTTGTCTAATACTTCAACCTGTATCGGTTCCAAGTGCTGCTGGTATCATTCCAGAAGCTACACTTGACGCAGATCAAGAGCTAGAACCACCAGGAATACGAGTTATATCCCAAGGATTTTTTGTAATTCTAAGGGCTGAATTTTCCCCACTTCATCCCATTGCAAATTCATCTAAATTAAGTTTACCAGCGCTCGACATTCCAGCTTTGTTTAGCCTATCTATAACAGTTGCACTATATGGAGGCACGAAATTTTCAAGCATACGAGATGATGCTGTAGTTGTAACTCATTTTTCGCAAAATACATCTTTCACTCAAATTGGCACTCCGGCAAGAGTAGAATTAATATCTTTTTCTACAAAATTAGAATTAACCAAATTAAAAGCATCAAGCGTTGGATCGAGTTTTTTAATTCTTTCCTGAAAATAATCCCAAACTTCTTTTTGAGAAAACTTTTTTGCCTTTATTCAGGCGATAATTTCCTTCAGACTTAAATTCTTAAATTCCATATTAAATTAAATAATTATAAAACACGCAAATTATATAAAAAAATCCAAAAGTGGCAAATAAAGTTTTTATTTTAACAATTTTTGAAAATAAATTTGCTTTTTATATACTTATATATATACTTGGTGTATATTTATTTTTTAAATTAATAATTTATGTTAACACCTAAGCAACAAAAGGTATTTGATGTTATAAAAGATTACATCTTAAAACATTGAGAAAGTCCAACTTTGGAAGAAATCCAAAATATTTTGTGAATTCAAAATAAGAGAAGTGTGGCTCAGTTTTTAGAATATCTTGATGAGAAATGATATATTAGAAGAGCTGGATGATACAGATGAATTAAGCTTTGAGACAGAATTGTGGCATCCCAAATTGCAATTCCAATTCCTATTTTTGGAGTTGTAAATGCAGGAAGACCTCTTAATTATGCTGAGGAAGTTGATGCCTGATATCTTCATATTTCTAAAAATTTAATTAAATGAGATCTAAAAAAATATTTTTGTGTAAAAGTAGAGTGAACTTCTATGAATAAATTTAAAGTAAATTGAAAAAATATTGAAGATTGATCTTTTATCTTGGTTGACAAATCTATTAATTGGAATGATGATTTATCAGGGGCTTACGTATGTGTAGTTAACTCTTGCGCCACAGTAAAAAAAATCAAAAAAGAATGAGAACAAGTTTATCTAATTCCAGAATCAACTGATGAAATTCATCATCCAATAGTTATTACTTCAGATGATACAATTGAGATTAACGGTAAAGTTGTAGATGTTTTTAATTTTTAAATCTATCTCGTTAATTTATGAAACCACAACTTCAGGTTCTATGAACTCCAATAAAATTTATAAAATTCAATGATGATGATTTTATAAGCCTTACTGATATTTCAAAATATAAATGAGATAAAAGTGATGTTTTAATTCAAAGTTGGATGAGAAACAGAAATACTATTGAATTTTTATGATTATGGGAAACTTTAAATAATCCAAATTTTAAACCCCACGAATTCGAGGGGTTTAAAAAAGAAGCTTGATTAAATTCATTTTTGATGAGTCCTAAAAAATGGGCTGAAAATACAAATGCTATTTGAATTATTTCTAAATCTTGAAAATACGGTTGAACTTTTGCTCATAAAGATATAGCCTTTGAATTTGCAAATTGGATTTCTATAGAATTTAGACTTTATTTTATCAAAGAATTTCAAAGACTCAAACAAGAAGAGTTAAAAACTCTTGATTGGAGTGCTAAAAGATTTTTAACAAAAATAAATTATAAAATCCATACTGATGCCATAAAAGAGAATTTAATTCCAAAAGAGCTTTCAGTTCAGGATATAAACTTTGTTTATGCCGATGAAGCCGATATTTTAAACAAGGCTTTATTTGGTATGACAGCAAAAGAATGGAGAGAACAAAATTTATGAAATAAATGAAATATTAGAGATGAAGCAACTATTGAGCAACTTATAATCTTGGCAAATATAGAGAGTATGAATGCAGAATTTATCAAAATGTGAGTTAAGCAGACATTGAGATTGGAAACATTAAATAAAGTCGCGATAACACAAATGAAATCACTTTTAAATCTTGATATTACTAAAAAATTACCGAATAATTTAAGGTGAAGTTAAATAATCATTATGTGAATTTTTCAAAAAAGATTTGAAATTAAAATAAATTATTTATAATTAAATTGAGTTTAGTTTTAGATATTAATTTAATCTTAACTAATTAAAAATGAAAAAAGTTTTCTTTTTTCTTTTTGTTTTTCTCTTTTTCAAAATTGATTTTTCTCGGGGACTCGAGGCTACAAACCTCTATTATTATGATGACAATAAAAACCAAAAAGTAGATAGAATTAGGTTAGAATTTAACTCCCAAATCACAGGTACTTTAGATTTTTCAAAACTTCAATTATACTCAAACACTGGGTGATTAGCTACTTTCAAAATTAATTCTGAAATTGGCTATTTTTCTTGATATATTATGTCTTGAAATTTACTTGATTTATCGCTTATTGAACAAGATAATTCAAAGCTTGATTTAATTATAAATGATACTACAACAAGTGATTTAAGGTTAAAAAGTCTACTTTGAATAGGAATTACTGACTTATCAGGAGTTGAAATGACAAAGCTAAGCTTAACAACCTCATTTAATAGCTATAACTCCGCTAATATTTTTAATAGAACTTTGGAGGTTCTAGAAATTCCTCCAGAAGCTCCTCCTGAAATTACACCAGATATTAATGATTGAACTTGAGAAATAGTTTCAACTTGAAGTATAGAAGATCCGAATTCAATACCAAAAGAACAGAAGTTTTATTATTTTGATAAAAATTCTAATTGAAAAATAGACACACTGGAACTTGAATATGATAAAACTCTCACAGGATCACTTGATCTATCAAAAATTAAAATTTATTCAAATACTGGATGACTTGCGACCTTTAAAATAGATACACTAACTGGAATTGTATCAGGTTTTTATTTGTCATGAAATATTTTAGGATTAAATTTAGTTGAGCAAGATAATTCAAAATTAAATTTAATCATAAATAACACAACTGCGAGTGATTTGCGTCTTAAGAGTTTATCTTGAATTTGAATAAAAGATTTATTTTGAAATGAGATAGATGCGTTGAGTCTTACAACTTCTTTTAATAATTATAATTTATGAAATATTTTTAATAAAACAGAAGAAATTGTTCCAGAGAATCCCCCAAATTTACCAGAAAGTAATAATAGTTCTTGAGAAATTATTAGTGATGAAAATAATATTCTAATTGAAATTCCTGAAATAATTATAGATTTTCAAAGTCCGAGTTATATTTTAGAAACTTGAGAAAATAGCTATAAATGTGATAAAACAAAAGACGAATGTAAGGTTAATTTTAATTTAGAAAATTCATTTTCGGGTAGTTTTAGTGAAAGTGATTATAGATGTGAAATAGATTTTGGTTTTATAACTTGAGAAGAAAATGATTGCAATCCAACTTCTGTTATTTTCTGAAGTGGAATATTTAATATAAAATTTAAAATAATTGATAAAACAAATTCATCTAATTTTAAGGAAAAAATTATTCAAATTTTAAATGTTTATGAGAATATTGAAATTCCAAATCCAGTTATTACAATTCAAAGTTGACTTTCAAATGGTTTAACTTGCAATTCTTCAAACTGCTCGGTTAATTTTACTGGTGAAAATAGTTTTTCTTGAAATGAAAGTAGTTTTATTTGTCTGTGGGATTTTGGCCTTACTACAACAGAAGATAATGATTGTAATCCCAGTTATGTCCATTTTTTACCTGGAAATTATACTATAAAATTCAGGATAATTGATAAATGAAATAACACTAATTATAAAGAAACTTCTATAAATATCTCAAATCTTTATAAGGCTGGATGAACTCAAGTTTCTTCTCAAATTAGCCAAATTTCTACAACTTCACTAAAAGCTCTAATAACCTTACAGTGAACTATCTGAAAGACTAAGAAACAATATTGAAATAACGTATATTGTTATACGGACGAATGTAGTATTAATTTTACTTCCGAGCATTCTACAGGTGATAAATTGGCTTACTTATGGGATTTTTGAAATTGAACTACTTCAGATAAAGAAAACCCAGCTAGCTTAATTTATAAAATTTGAAATTATCATGTAATTCTTAAAATAAAAGATAAAAATTGAAATATAAGTGAGAATTATTTTGAAGTTTTTGTCTCTCTTCCAGATAAAAATTTAGAATTAGAAAAAGAAATTATTGAAAATACTCTTTTAGACTCAAATATTTCAAATATAAAAATCTCAAAAGTTAATCCAAATCCTTATTGAAATGATAATTTTGAGTGGATTGAGCTTGAAAATATTTGAGATACAAAAGTTAGCCTTAATTGATGTACACTTGATGATGATATTTGAAAATGATCAAAAGCCTTTAAATTTAAAAACACTTTTATTGAATCAAAATCTTTTAAAAAATTCTATAAATTAGACACAAATTTATCTCTAAATAATGACAAAGATAGTGTAAATTTTATTTGTAATGGAGAAGTTTTGGATTCAATTTCGTGGGATTATAATGTGCCAGACTGATATATTATTTCTAAAAATGAAGATTTAAATAAAAATATAAAAGTTGTCAGAGTTATAGATGGTGATACTATTGTTGTTTTACTTAATTGAAGGGAAGAAAGGATTAGATTAATTTGAGTTGATACTCCAGAAACTGTTCATCCAAATAAAAAAATTGAACTTTTTTGAAAAGAAGCTTCAGATTTTACTAAATTATCACTTGAGGGCAGGGAAATAAATCTAGAATTTGATTTTGATAGATTTGATAAATATTGAAGAATTTTGGCTTATGTGCGGATTGATTGAGTTATGTTTAATAAATCTATAATCTCGATGTGATATTGAAGAGTTTATTTAAGATTTCCTTTTAAATATGCTAAAGAATTTGAAAAAATATGAGATTTTGCTCAAAAAAATAAAGTTTGAATTTGGTCCGATAAGGAGACTTTTAAATATTTTAACTCCGAAGTAAAGCTAGATAAAATAATTTTAGAAGAAATCCTAAAAAAAGAAAAAGAAAATGATTTAGATAAGGAATTAGCCGAGATTTTAGCCATTGAAGACAAGATACTTTTCAAGAAAAAAATGGAAGCTTTTTTAAAAAAATATCTTAAAATTTCAACAAAAAAGAAAGAAACCTGAGAAATTTTGATTTCTTGAAATATTTTACCTAATTTAGATATTTATTTTGAATTATTACCAAAAAACCCTCACCCCAGCCCTCTCCCGAAGGGAGAGGGAGAAAGCCAATCTTGAGTTTTATTTACCCCACCTAACCTCCCCTTAAAAATGGGAGGAATTAATAGTCTTTTGGCTTTTGCCTGAGATATTAATGACTTAAATAATTTTAAATATAGCACAATATCTGACAATAATTGAGATTTTAATATTGAATTAAGTACTGTATTTCCTGATTTTTCTTTAAATACTTATGTGAAATTTTTAGATGAAATTTATTTTTTATGAAAAAAAGATATTGTTAAAGAAAAAATTAGTCTTGCGAAAGATATGATTAATGAAACAAAAATAGAAAATGAAAATATAAATTTAGAAGATTATAAAATTATTATTCAATGAAAAAAATCAAAAGATAAAGAAATTTGAACTGATTATATAATTTGCAAAACTAAAACTTTTTGTTCTATTAATTTTTCATTATTTCCAAATGAAAATAAGGAATTGATTTACACTTGGAATTTCTGAAATTGAGAGGAATTTATCGGGTTTAATCCAAAAAGCATACACTATTTACCAGGAAATTATAATTTAACTTTAAAAATTTTGGATAAAGATTATAATGCATTGAAAGAATTGAATTTTACAATAAAAGTAAATAAAATTCTCTCAAAACCTAAAAAGAAAAAGAAAAAAGTCGCAAGCAAAGTAAAGACCAAAAAAGAATTTAGTCTTAATTTTAGCTCAAATAAAGAAGAATTTGAAAAAAAATTATGAGACAAGAATATTGTATTATCTTGAATTAGCTCCACTTTTTTACTTTTATTTATGGCTTATTTTATAATTAGAAAAAACGAAGAAAATGTTTAACAAAAATCTAGAAAATCTACTAAAATTTATTAATAAATGAAAAAATAAGCAGTCATTTTTTAAAAATATCTTCAAAATTTTTAAAAGAAAATGTTCTTTACTTGCTTATTTGATTTCGATTTCGCTTATTTGATATATATTTTTTCATTTCAATAATTATCCACTTATAAGATGAAATTATGGAGCAACTTATTTTTATATTCAAATTTTTTTAGAGATTTCAATTGCTATTTTATTTTCACTTTTTATTTGAGGTTCTATTTATAAAATTTGTTTTTTTAGTTGAAATTCTTTAAAAAAATTTTGAGTTTGAGGAGCTGGATGATTTTTATGAGTTTTGGCTGGATGATGCCCAGCTTGTAGTATATCTTTAGCAACTTATTTGTGATTATCTTCATTTTTAAGTTTTCTACCTTTTTGATGATTAGAACTCAAAGTCCTTAGTTTTTTAATTTTAATTTACTCAAATTATTCAATTTTTAATAACCTAGAGGTTTGTAGTGTTTCAAAATAAAATTAATTAATGTAGGGAGCGATTGCAATCGTTCCGTTCCAGATAAAATTTTACTTTTTCTTTAATTCTATTAAAATATCCCTTAGTTCTGCGGCTTTTTCAAAATCAAGATTTACTGATGCTACATCCATTTCGAGTTCTAATTTCTTAATTTTTGACTTAAGATTTTCTCACTTTTCTAGCTTTAAAGACGTTTTCTTTGTCATTGTAAGTTCTTTAATTTTTGAGAAAATTGTAGTTGGAGTTATATTATTTGCTTTGTTGTGCTTTTCTTGAATTTTTCTTCTTTTGGTAGTTATATCTATCACTTCTTGCATAGCGTTTGAAATATGTTTTTTGTAAGAATACATTGTGACTTTTCCGTTTGCATTTCTTGATGCTCTTCAAATTATCTGGAGAAGAGATTTAGTTGACCTCAAAAATCATTGTTTTTCAGCATCTAGTATTCAAATAAATGAGACTTCTGGTAGATCAAGTCATTCTCTGAGTAGATTTACTCAAACCAAAACATCGATTTTTCCAGTTCTTAGGTTTCTCAAAATTTCAAGTCTATCTATTGTCTCAATTTCAGAGTGAAGATAGGCAACTTTTACTCAAGAAGAAGCCAAATATGAAGCAAGTTCTTCAGATGATCTTTTAGTTATTGTAGTTATTAAAACTCTTTCGTTTCTTTCTTTTGTTTCTCTAATATTTCTCATCAAATCATCCACCATAAATTGCATATCTTCTACTTCAATTTGAGGATCAAGTAGCCCAGTTGGTCTTATAATTTGTTCAGCAATTACGCTTGATTTTTCTTCCTCATAATTTCCTGGAGTAGCAGAAATAAAAACTGTTTGTCATATTTTTTTCTCAAATTCCTCAAATCTAAGTGGTCTATTTTCAAAAGCTGAGAGAAGACGAAATCAATTTTGCACTAAATTTTCCTTTCTGGCTCTATCTCCGGCATACATTCCGCCAATTTGGGGAATTGTAATATGAGATTCATCAACAAAGGTAATAAAATCATCTCAGAAAAAATCAATTAAAGTTGGCGGAGTTTCGCCAGTTTTTCTTCCAGATAAATACATACTATAATTTTCAATTCCATTTACATATCAGGTTTCCTGCATCATTTCTATATCATATTCCACTTTTGTTTTTAATCTTTCAGCTTTTACAAGTTCATTATTTTTTTCATAAACTTCTAGTCTTTCCTTTAATTCTTGCCTTATTAATGGTATTATTGACTCTATCTTTCCATGTGTTGTTACAGTGTGTTTTGCGGGGAAAATTGATATTTTATTTTTGTATTCATATATTTCGTTTGAGAGCGAATTTCTTCTGGTAATTTTTTCGAGCTCATCTCCGAAAAAATCAAGAGTCCAAACTGTCTCAGTACTAGATGGGAAAATTTCCACAATATCTCAGAGAATATGAAAAGTTCATGGCTTAAAATCAGATGTCGCTCTCTTAAATTGTAAATTAACTAAATCACTTATAATTTTTTCAAAACTATATCTTTTTCAAACTTCAAAATCAATAACTTGCTCTAGATATTCTTCCACTTCTCAAATACTATAAATACAGCTAACAGAAGCCACAATTATAACATCTTTACGAGTAAGTAAACTTTCAGTTGCTGAGTGACGAAGACGATTTATTTCTTCGTTAATTGTCGCCTCTTTTTCTATATAAGTATCAGTTTTTGCAACATAGGCTTCTGGCTGATAATAATCATAATATGACACGAAATAATTTACAGCATTTTCAGGAAAAAACTCTTTGAATTCCTGAGCTAATTGAGCTGCAAGTGTTTTATTATGAGCGATAACTAAAGTTGGTTTTCCAAGGTCAGCAATAATATTTGCCATTATAAAAGTTTTACCTGATCATGTTACTCAAAGAACAGTTTGATATTTGTTTCAATCCTTTATGGATTTTTCTATTTTGTTTATGGTTTCTTGTTGTTCCTTTATTGTTTTGTAATTTGATACTAGTTTAAATTTCATTTTAAAAAGTTATTTTTAATGTGTCGTATTAGTGTATTCAAAAAAAATAAAAATCAAAATAAAAATTTATTCACCTCTTATTCACATTATTTATATTTAATTCACGCTGGACTATTGACTTAAAAATTATATACACTAGAATTATCAAGCTTATTTTATTATTTAATTTTATAATTTATGAAAAAGGCAAATATAATTAAGACATCTCTCGTTTTAGCAAGCTTGCTAACAACAATGTCTATTTACGCAGATGACACTATGACTACAACTTGAGAAACTACAACAATTAGTGATAGTGGCACAACTGTAACTACTGAAGAGGGTTCTACTGATTCATCTTCTGGTCAAACTACCGTTACTACTGATGAAGATAATGAAGACGAAGATAATAATGAAGATACTGTTACAGTTTCTTCTTGAACTACTGCTTCTTGAATTATTTCTCCTGAAGCTATTAAGCAAAACAGAGAAAAAATTCAAGCAAACTGGAGTCAATTTCATGATGAATATGGTTTTATTAAACAATTTTTAGCTAAACCAGCTTCAAAAGAAGATCTTAAAAAACTTGAAACTGAGTTAAAAGGTGTTTTAAAAGCTTATCATGAAGCTGTAAAAGCTCTAATTAAAGAGTGACAAAATGCTATAAAAAATAATACTTTTGATAAAGAGGTATTTAATACTAAGGCAACAGAAATTTTTACAAAACATGTAGAAACTCTAGGAACTTATGTAGATCCAGCTAAAATGGAAGCATTTAAAAAATTTATGGAAGCAAAAAGAGCTACTATTCTTGTAAATAAAGAACTTAGAATAAATAATGTAGAAGTTAGAAAAGATATGAAAGCACAAGATATGAAAGCTAAGGTTGAAGTTAAAAAACAGGCAAGAGTAAGTGAATCTTTAAAAAAGAAATTATTTACAATTGTTGATAAAATTCCAGCAGAAAAAAGAACTGCAACTATTAATAAAGTTATTGCAAAAATTGATGTTTTAGTTGCAAAAACTACTTTAGAAGCTAAAAAAGAATTATTATTAGAATTAAAAGAATTATTACTTCAAAAATTGAATTCTTCTTCAACTGAAGATGAAATATTAAATGAAATAATTCCAGCTGATACTACAACTACTCCAGCAAATTAAAATAATTTTAGTTTATCGTTCAAAAAATTCCCGAGAATTTTCGGGAATTTTTTATTAGATTTTCTTAAAAAATTCAGTTCTTAAAACCATCTTTCCAGATTCAATTTCCTCTGTATTATCTGTAAGTCTTATATTTTTAAATTTATCTCATCTTTTGATATCAGCTCAACCTTTTACTTTTAAATCTTTTGTAGCCATAACTGTATCTCAATTACTTAGTACATTTCAATTACAATCTTTAACTACAAGCTCAGCCTTATTCTCGTCTTCATTATCCCAATTATAATCTCTTCACATAATTTATTTGTTAATAATAATATTCTGATTATAGTTTTTTTGATTTAAAAGTCTAGAAATTATAGTCGTTTTTATATTTTTCTTGTTATTTTTTCGGAAAAAATTATAATCTTAGAAATTTTTTAAACAAAACCAAATGTATCATTTATATATTCTCAAATGTGCTGACGGAACTCTCTACACTGGGATTACAGTTGATTTGGAGCGCAGAATTGCGGAACATAATAATAGTAAACTTGGTGCGAAATATACGAGTGCCCGTCGTCCAGTAGAGCTAGTTTACAGTGCGAGTTTTGATAATCGCTCGGATGCATCGAGGGAGGAATGTCGAATTAAGAAATTAACTAGGGAAGGGAAAATTGAATTAATAAGGAAGGGAAATTAATTTTTTAACTCTTTCTGTAACCTTTAAATTATCTAAAATTTCTTGAATTTGTTTAAGATTTTCTTCAATTTTTGGTAAATTCTCGTTATTAAATTCTTGTATTTTTTCTACTAATTTATTTGAAAAATTAGCATCTTTACCTCAGAGACTAGCTATTGCGTCTGGTAATTTTTTTAATAAATTTACAAATAACATCTTTTTTGTTTTGATTTCTTTTTGTTCAGAGAAAAAATTTGCAATTCATGCTTTTCCACTTGTTAGGTCTGAATCTTTGCTAAATCAAGATAAAAATTGTGTTACAGTAGGATTTATAAAATCTTTAAAATTAGCGATTAAATCATCATCTAATTTAATATCTTCTAAACCGGCTTTATTTTTAAATCATTCTAAATAAGAGTCCAAAATTCATCTAACCATAACAGCATTAATTCAAGATCATTTTCAGTTTTTTTGAGATTTTTTGAGACTTCCTTTAGACAATCAACTTGGAGAAATATCTTTTCTTAAATCACCCAATATTTTCTCAATTTTCTCGAAATTTTCTATTAAATGTTTTTTATTATTTGTCAGTTGTTCACTTAATTTTTCTTTATTTAACCTAAAATAATCACCCAATATTTTCTCAATTTTTTGAGGAGCTCCTCAAAAATTGTAAATCTTTCTTATATGTGCCATAAAATTATTTTTTATATCTTTCTCATGTGCAATAAGGAAAAATGCAAATATTTCTTCCTCATTATCTATTTCTCAATTTAATTCTGTAATTAATAAATTACTAAAAGCTGCATATTTATCTGAACATTTTTCTTTTATAAACTGTGGAATTCAAATTCTTTTTTGAAACAAATAATCTCTAATTATACTTTTTTCATAAATTTCATACGTTTCTTTATTTTCAACTTGTAATTGTCCTTTTTTGTTTTTTAAATAAGTGTTTATGTATTTATTGAAAATTTGAATTAATCCAACCCTTGAATAATTAGATTTTTTTAATAATTTTCTAGATTCTATATTTTTATCTAATTCTGCAACAAGTAATTCAAAGAATACTTCTCTATATTTCTCTAAATATTTTATGTAAATATAAGGCCCTATTACTTTCTCTATATTTTTTTCCATTTTATTTATCTCTTCTTGATCAATAAGATTTACTATCTTACCCAAAATTTTCCCTGATTCATCCAAAAAACTTAATAAAAAATCTATTTCTTCATTTTCAAGAAATTCTACGATATATTCATTTAAAATATCGTTTACACTTTTTTCTTTTTCTTCGATTTTTCTCGAAATTTTCTCTTGTTTGTGCTGAGATTTCTCTTTTACTATTTTTCTTAAATAACTTATTTTTTCTTGTACAAGACAATCTATTAAATTTAAAACATCAGCTTCTAGTGGATAAAATAACTTAAGTTCGTGTTTGTCTGACTCACTTAGATTTTTAATAAAGTCTAAAAATACTTCTTTAGAAATTTCTGGCAAAAGCAATAAATATTTTAATTCTCAATTTATAGAATATTTTCATTCAATTTTTTCTACTTTTCCTTTAATAAACCTAAAAAAATCATCTCTAAAATTTTCAACAATAATTTCTTTTGAAATATCTTTTTCTGGCTTGGTATCTCAGTTTTCTTCTACTTTTTCTTCTTTATGTTCAGTCTCTTTCTTTTCTACTTTTTCATTTATAATTTCAGTAAAATCTATTTTGTATCATCTTTTTTCAAAAATTTGCTTTAAAATATTTATTGCATCATCTCTTTTTGGCATTGAAGAAGATAATTCATATCAAATATCTCTTCATAATTTACCAAATATTGAGACAAGCAAAAGGCCTTTATAAATCGCTCATTTACCATTAGGATGCTTAACTTGACTTAGATTTACAGTTTTATTTTTAGTATCTATAGTTATTGGAATTAGTTTCTGAAATTCCTCAGAATTCTCTATATCTTCTATAATCTCATCTAGTGTTAATTTTCGCATTAATAATTTATTTCTTATTCTTGGATTAATATTTCAAGATTCCATTGTTTCTGAAACAATCTCAATATTTGTTTTTCCAGTTTTTTCTGAAATTATCTCTCATTCTTCTTCTACTTTTTTAATTTCTTCTATTTGTGGCACTATTTTCTCTTCAATGATATTTGGTTTTTTGCCTAATTTAGCCTGTAATTTTCATATTTTAATCTTTTTTGAGGCTATCATTTCTTTTACTTCTATTTCTTGATTTTTAAGTTTTTTTAATTCTTCTGTTTCATTCTCTAGAGTTTCTTCTCTTTGTCATTTTATAATTTTTCTTACTTTGTCATTATAAGAACTAATTTTCTCAGAAATACTCTTACATCAATTTACAAATTCTTGTATTTCATCTTCTTTTAATTCATTTTCTTCGAAGAAATTCTCTGGATTTTGAGCAATTTTCCCAAAATCTAAATCCATTTGTATTATTTTTACAACCGCATTTTTATATTTTTTGGAAATAGCAAAACTTCATACTTGCTTAGCTAAATCTTCTTTTATTTTTCCTACTTCTTTACTTCTTTTATTTCTAGTTGAAGCTATTTTTTGTCATATAGTGTTCATTTTGTATTTGTTTAAATTTTAATATTACTCTCATTTTACCTTAAATTATCAATATTTGCAAATATTTTACAATAAAAAAATCCCCGCCGAAGCGGGGATTATAGAGGACCTTGATTTTGTGGCCCATAGCTTACTGGACAGCAACCAAGTTACCTCTTTCATCATAACATGCTGGCTGGATAACCCTCTTGGGCCGGCCATTTACCGTGGCGAGGATTTCTGCATCAACGCATTCACGATTGCTCCTGCGATCATGGTACCTCCGTTTAGGTGTGACACTGTATTCGTCACCGGTGTTTGAATTACGCCAATTAGTCGTTTCTCCAACACGGTTTCGATATGCTTGTTCCATTTCGGCAGCATCGCTCTTGTCCATTTCGTTGCCGATGAGATAACCAGCCCCTGCTCCGACAGCTGCACCAATCAGGGTACCTGCGGTATTATGCCCGATGGCTTGCCCAAGAAGAGCACCGCCTAAAGCTCCTGCGGCTGCGCCGGTTTGGCCTTTTGAGCCACAACCATATGTAGCCAGACTCAAGATCAACAACATTACAACCAACAAACTTGTTTTCTTCATTTTATACATCCTCCCTTTAAAAATTTTTTGTAAGAAAAACTTCAGATAATTGGTATTTGTATTTATAGAATTTTTTTTGATATTGTCAATTTTTTTTGAAAAATAGTAGGATTGTTTCTTTTTGGGAACTAAAAATTTCTATTTATTTAAATTAATAATTTTTTTTGAAAAAAGATTGACAAATCTAATTATATTTGTATAAGGTATTATATTAATGCTTAATGTTACATTTTATGTCATCCTTAAAACCATGAAAACTTGTTGATTCGAGAGAATCTGGTTTAGATATTAATAAAACTAAAAGTAATGAATTTCTTAAAAAAGTTGAAGAAGGTCTTACTAAGATTTTTGAATTAGCCTGAGCTGTCTGAATTTCAAATAAATTATGAATTGAAAGTGAATGAATTTTGATTTGAGAATTAGAATTATGGCCAGAATTAAAGATCCTTATTATAAGGGATTTTAATCATAAAATCGAGCAGGCGATATCAATCTTGTGATGAGAAAAAAGTTATGTTGAATATTATCTTTGAAAATATGAACCCGTGCCACCTGACCTTGTTTTTCCAACACTCTTTTTGGAATTTTATAGTAAAATTGATAAGAAAATTGATAAGGAAGAGGAAATACAGAGTTTAATTTGGAAGAATGGAAAGGGGCTTATTTTCAGTTTCGATTATGAAGATATTCATACACATAGGTTCAAAAATGAATTAGATGGCACTGAAACCAAAAGTCGCGAGACTCCCCAGGATCTTCTCGATGAAATATGGTCGATGCAGAATAATGCAGAGAAGATTGTAAGGAGTTTAAAATCGAGTAAAGTAGCTGAAACGATGAATAGAAATATAAATAATATGATGGAATCGCAATAAAAAAAGAAATCATCTCCACGAGTATAAACTTCTCATCCCACCCAACCCATCTTAAATAAAACAAAATGTCCTCCGCTTTCGCTGGAGGACATTTTTTGGTTTATTTTGGTGGGTCTGGCGGGATTCGAACCCACGACCTTCGCCTTAAAAGGGCGCCGCTCTACCTACTGAGCTACAAACCCATGTAAATTTAAGGTGTTTTATTTCCTAGAAATTTAAATGAGTGCGTGCATTTTATAAAAAAAATTCCATTTGTCTAATTTTTTTTATAAAATGTATAAAAATGTGGATTAAAAACAAAAAAGGCCCAGCCTTTGGTAGGTCGGGACACTTCTTATATAATCCCTTCATATTATTGCGGTAGGCATTAAAACGCCTGTTTAGATGCAGAACATAAAGTGGGGCTCTCTAACTCACGAGAAAACTGATATAAATATCAGGAGCTCCATTTTGGAAATTAGTTTTGAGAGGTATCTTCTCCCGACCTCTTTGTATTTTTATTTTTTGAGAGGAGAATGTTAAATTGGCATTAAATATTTTAATAACAATTTATCATTCTCCTCTACGTTTTTTTATTTATCTATATTTTATATTTGTTTTTATATAGAGATTTTTATTTTTATTTGAAAAAAATTTTTTTGTAGCGGGTTTCTAATTGAGTTACGATTAGTCCCTATTCATGGAGCGTATGTTAATGAACTTTGTTTGTTTAATTGTTGTTTCAAAATCTTTTGATTTGAAGCGACATATCTAACTTACACAAATATAATAACATATAAATTAAAAAAACGATAAACTCTATATCTTGAAGAAATTGTAATTTATGTTATAAAATAATTTAATTTTTGATTGATGACATTTTTAAGCCAATATTAAGAAGCAAAAAAAGTATGCCTTTTTTAAGCCAAAAAAATTAAGAAATCCCTTAACATAGCAGTGTTGTATAAAAAAATTACTCAATTTTTATTTGATTAATTAAAGAAAATCTATATATTGTATTAAATAGTTTTTAACACTTTTTTAACTTTATATGCAAGAAATTAACAATAAGATACAAGATATAGTAGTCACTCTCTACAAAATCAACATAGACAACATAGACAATTGGCTTACCCATCCGCCAAAACCAGAATTTTGAGACTATGCTTTTAATATTTTTGAGATTGCGAAGGTTTTAAAGAGAAATCCAGCCGAAATATCAGCTGGGCTAAAACTCGAATTCTCCAAATTCCCAGAATATTTCGAAAATGTATCCAATATGTGAGGATATGTTAATTTTTTCATAAACCCAAAAATTCTCCTAAATGAATTCTCTCAAATTAATCTAAACAATAAAAAACCAAAAAACCAAACCATAATAGTAGACTACATCTGAGCAAATGTCTGAAAACCCCTCCACATCGGTCATCTCTGCACCCCATCTTTATGACAAAGTATTATAAATATCCACGAATATCTTGGTTATGATGTAATTTCTGATTCCCACTTCTGAGACTGGGGAGGAATTTTCGGGAAGTTAATAACAATGTTTAAATTGGTGATTTATTCACAGTGAGACAAAGATAAAAAATTATCTGAAGATGATACAAATATATATAGTCGAATAAATAGTATTATAGAAGAAATGGATTCTAAAATCAAAAAAGATGAACCTGAAATAGCTAAAAAAATAATATTTTTAGCTGAATATTTACAAAACAATAGTTTAAATAATAAAGATGATTTAAAGTATTTATTTAATACATATCAATTAATTACTATTTTCGCCGAAAAAAGTATTATAATTGATAATCAATGTAGGGAAGAATTCAAAAAATTATCAGAGTGAGATCCTCAGAATATTTCATTATGGAAACAAATTACTAATATTTCAATTAATGAAGTTTCAAAACAATTAGAAGAAGAATTATGAGTAAAACCAAAATACAATATTTGAGAGAGTTTTTATGAGTGAATTGATTTACCAAAAATTTGAAATCATCCAGATTTAATTAAAGAAAAAGAGTGAATGAAAGCAATTGTAGAGGAATTAAAGAAGAATTTAGATATAGTTGAGGAAAATGAAGATTGAAGTGTGGGAGTAGTATTTCCAGAAGAGACAAAATTATCTTCTTGTGTTTTACAGAAAAAAGATTGAACTTGATTATATTTAACTTCGGATTTGGCAGCAATTAAATATAGATTAGATAATTGGAAACCTGCTAAAATTATTTATTTTGTAGATGTGCGTCAACAATTACATTTAAAACAAGCTTTTTATATTGCTCGTGAAGTTTGGTCAGAATTAAAGAAAACAGAATTAATACACGCTTACAATTGATTTATAAAATTAAAAGAAGGTGCGATGTCTACGCGTAAATGAACTGTAATATTTTTGAAAGATTTAATTGATGAGGGATATAAAAGAACTGAAGAAATTTTGAAATGAAAGGGAAGGGAATTATCTCCAGAAAATATCAAGGCCGTAACAATTGCAGCCATAAAATACTCATATTTATCGCAAGACCGCGAGAAAGATATAGTTTTTGATTGGGACAAAGCTTTGAGCTTTGAGTGAAATAGTGGACCCTATATTCAGTATGCTTATGTGAGAGCGAGAAAAATATTAAAAACCCCCTCTCCCTCTGGGACAAGGTGAATGACAGAGCCAGAGAGTGTGCCCTGGGGTAGAGGGCTGGGGTGAGGGCAAATTGAACTTTCTCAATATGACAAATCTCTAATTAAAAAACTTCTTGAATTTGAGGGAAAAGTGGGGGAGACTGCGAGTAAATATAAACCCCATATTCTGGCTCAATATTGCTATGAGTTGGCTTCGGAATTTAATAGTTTTTATGTTCATACTCCAAAAATCCTTGAGGAAAGCAATGAGGACCTGAAAAACTTGAGATTAAATATGATAGAAAAATTTGCTCAAACTCTCAAAAAATGATTCGAACTTCTCGCAATAAATATGCCGGATGAGATGTAGATGAAAATAAAAAATAAAAAAATTTGAAATAAAACCCTTTTTTTATATACTCAAACCCATATTAATTTTTTTAACATTTAATTTTAATTATATGAAATGACTTTGAATGAGGATTGCTGGGATAATTATCTTGATTGCAGTTACTTTTTATATTGTATTTCCTTGGTCTAATTTTGGTATAACTATGCCATTTACTGGGAATGAATACAAATTATGACTTGATTTACATGGTTGAGTGGAATTAGATTATAAAATAGACCTAGAAGCTGCGAAGCAAAAATGAGGAACATTTGATGAAAAGACAGTTACAGAATGACTTAAATCAATCGTAGAAAAAAGAGTAAATTCACTAGGAACTGCCGAACCAACTATTCTTGCTGCTTCATATTGAAATGAATCTCACATTATTGTGCAAATTCCAACAAGTAATTTTGCGGGAGAAAATTTAACAGAAGCTCAAATTACAGAGAGAAATAATGAATATATCGCAAAAGCAAAAGATACAATTGGGAAAGTAGTAAGACTTGAATTTAAAGAGAAAAAAACTAAAACAACAGATCAAGATAAGGCAGAAAGAAATAAGATAGCAACTGACGCTATGTCTGAAGTAAAAAAAGGAGATGTTGCTTTTGCTACTATTGGTAAAAAATATAAAGATTCATACGAGAATGTAGAATTTTTAGCTGGAACAGGGACTAAAGATAGTCTTCCAGAAGAAATTACATTTACTGGTATGGAAAATGTGACTACTCCATTTATATCTGAAATTCTAAATACTAAAAAAGCTTCATCATTTTCACTTTGAAAAGATCAAAAATTAGAACAAACTCCAGGAGATTCTGGATTTTCAATTGTTAAAATAAACAAAATTACAAAAGAGGAAAAAGAAAAAGATGTAACAACAGGAACTGGAACAAATGCTAAAACTAAAAAAGAAAAATATACTGAAATAACTTATGATTACGAGGCAATTTTTATTAATGAAAAACCAAGTGAATGGACTCCAGCTATGACTGAAGCTTGAGATGTACTTGATGAAAGATATTTAACCAGAGCTTCAGTTAGTATTTCACAATGAAGTTTCCAACCTCAAATAGAGTTGCTTTTCAATGATAAATGAGCAAAAATTTTTGGAGAATTAACTAAAAGATTAATTGGACATGAACTTGCGATATTTGTAGGATGAGAGATGCTTACTGCTCCAACAGTTCAAAGTGTTATTCCAGATGGAAAAGCAGTAATTACCGGAAATTATACACCAGATTCAGCTAAAAAACTCGCAAATGATATTAATACTTGAATTGTTCCATCTCCAATCTATTTAACAAGTGAGAGAGCAATTGACGCAAAAATTTGATGAGATTCACTAAAAGTAATATTCAATGCTTGAATTATAGGATTTATTTTAATTTTGTTATTCTTAGTTACTATTTATAGATTAGCTTGATTTTTAGCTTGAGTTGCGCTTCTAGGATATATTTTACTTGTTCTTACAATTATAAAATTATCTTGAATAGTTTTAACTCTATCTTCAATAGCTTGATTAATACTATCAATTTGACTTGCAATTGATGCGAATATCTTAATCTTTGAAAGATCTAAAGAAGAATTGCTTTCTAAAAACGATATATTAAAATCACTAAATGTTTGATTTGAAAAATCTTGGTCAGCAATCTGGGATTCTCATGTTACGTCTTTTGTAAGTGCGGTAATATTATTTATCTTCTGAATTAACTTAATTAAATGATTTTGAATAATGCTTGGAATTTGAATAATAGTTTCTCTTTTTTCTGCTATGTGGATTTCTAGAGTATTAGTATTTGCCGTAGCTCCTAAGTTTAGTAAAAATTTAAATTTATTTATTTGATTAAAAGATAAATAATATGGGGAAAATGTTAGAACGTGTTTGCGATCATTTATTTTGAGATATACAAGAATCTAATAATACTCAAATTTTAGCTCAGAATGTAAAATGAAAAAGTTGTAAAATAATTGAAATATGAGATAGTCTGTATAATTTTGCAAAAGAAACTGGAGAAAGAGAATTGGGTATTAAACATAGCAAAACTAATTTAGATGTTTGAGAATAAAGAAAAAAATCTGCCTTCGGCAGATTTTTTTGTTATACATTAATTCCTTGATATTTTCTGTAAATATCCTCAAAATCCGCATCTCATAAGGAAGAATAATTAATTACATCTCATTGATATAACTCTTCTAATTTTTCGCTATATATATCTCTTGATAAGAAATAATCACATTTTCCACATCAATCAATTTTTGCTCTCATTAAAAATGATGGTTTTCATTTTTTTGAAGCTATTAAATGATATAAAATTCCTTTTTCTTTAAGTCATGATTTTAATCAAAAATGATGAATTATTACTTTTATATCCTCTAATGTAGTATATCAAAATAATCTTGAAATAGCTGAAATATATTTTTTTGCATCATATATTTCATGTTTACTATATCAAGATTCATTTTTATTTCTAGCAAGTACAACTTGTATTTCAGCTGGAGGTATATTTTCATCATTATGAAAGTTTTCTCTAAATGTTCCACATAACGATGCTTTTATAAAATTTTCACTTCAACTTTTATTTTTTTGATTTCTTTTATTTAATCAATATATTTTTTTACAATTTTTTAAAAATTTTTCACTCAAAACTCAGCTATCATCAATTTCAGCATTATCATTGAATAATTCCTTAAAAAGTAAAATTGCATTTTCTCAATCTTTTTTATTTTTTACTTCCACTCTAAAACCAAGTAAATCCTTAAAGAAGTCCAATTTAGAATATTTTCTATTATAAAGGAGTTTTAAAAGTATTTTTATATCATCTTTAGATCTATATGAAATTTTTCATTCAGTAAAATTAGGAGTTCATCAATTAGGATGAATAAAGCGAAAATTTATTTCTCAATCAATATTTTTTGGCTCTAGTTCTTCAAATCAAGGAATTTCTTTTATTTTTTCAATAACCTGATTTAACTTTTTATCAAGCTCTATAACAAGCGGATTTTCAAAAATTTCATTATAAGCACTCATAGTCTTGAGTATCGCACAATCTATAACTCTTAAATATCATTCTCTTTCTTTTGAAGATGTAGAAAGAACAAAATCCATAAATTCATCTAAACTTCTCCATTTCTTTTTATTATATCATGCTGGTATTTTTAGTTTAAAATTTTCTTTCATTTTAGCTATGGTATCAGAGAAAATTGTATTTATTGTATTTATTGCTTTTTCTTCTGTATTTTCTCAATTATCCTGAATTCCCAATTCTTCATAAATTATTTCTTTTAATTCATCTTTTCAAATTCATTTTACAGACATTAAATCAAGTCTTGTTAAGAAGCTTGATTTTTTATAAAGTTCTACAAAAATTAAAACAAGAGACGTATCCACTTCTTTATTTATTCATAATTCAGAAAAACTTTCTTTTATAACTTGTTCAAAAATTTCTTCTATAGATTTACTAACTCAGCTATAATTAATATATTTTTTAAAAACATAATAAATTTTTTCTAATAATTTTGTATTGATTTTATCTTCTTTAATTTCAAATTCCTTATATAAAGCATTTAATAATTCCCTTTTTGAATATCCCCCTATTTCTATTTTATCAAGCTTTAAATTAAATAAAAAACCATCCTTTAATAAAGTAAGGTAATCTTTATATTCTCTAGCTTCAGCCCTATTTAATCCTGAATATGTATGATGTCATAAATTTTTTATCATTTTTTTCTTTTTATTTTTTTAAGTTTATCATAAATTCATTTTTTTGTAAAATAAACCTCTTATTTAACTTTTATAATCTTTTTTCTTGGAAATTCAAGGTTTTTGTGTATAATAACTCAAATTTTAATAAAAAAATAAGTTATGATATTAATTTATGGTAAAGGTAAGGTCTGAACTGCCTTGAAAGAATTTCTCGATTATAATAAAATAGAATCTCAAATTAAGGATGATTCTGATAATATTTCAGATTTTTCACCTTATGATAAAATTATTCCATCACCGGGAGTTCCGCCAACAAATAAAATATATAAAACTTGAAAAATAGTAGGGGAGTTAGATTTTATTTATAGTTTTTTGCCAAAATGATTTCAAATTATTTCAGTCACTTGAACGGATGGTAAATCAACTACAGCTTGGATAATTTACAATATTTTAAAACAAGAATTTTGAGATAATAAAGTATTTTTGAGTGGTAATTTTGATGAAAGTTTTGCAAAAACAGTTCTTGATATTCAAAAAAGTTGATTAAAATCAGGCTATATTGTTTTAGAAGTTTCTAGTTTTATGGCCTATAATATAGATAAATTTGTTTCAGATTATTCAATATTTACAAATTTTGAAAAAGACCATTTAAATTGGCATAAAGATTTTAAAGACTATCTTAACTCAAAACTAAAATTATTTAAGAATACTAAGAAAAAATCAATTATTAATTCTCAAATTTTAAAAAAAGCAAAGGAATTATCAGTAAATTTAGATTTAGAAAATACAAGAATTTTTTGAATAGAAAATGATTTAGAGAATAGAGTAGAGGCTTCTGATATTATTGTGTCTTGAAAGAAAAAATGTAGTATTGATGAGACAAATTTTTCTGGTCTGTATAATGCTCTAAATATCTTATCTTCAGTAATTGTATTGTGAGAACTTAAAGTTTGTTCAAAAAGAATTAGAGAATATCTTAAAAATGTATCTCCTTTATCTCATAGATTAGAATTTTATAAGGAAATAAATTGAATAAAATTTATCGATGATTCTAAATCTACTTCTGCTCAAAGCCTAAAAGCTGCACTAGAAAGTGTTGGTTGAAATATTCTTTTAATTGCAGGATGAAGCGATAAATGAGATGATTTTGAATATTTAGCTCCTCTTCTAAAAGAAAAAGTAAAACATTGAGAATTAATTTGAGAGACAAGTTCAAAACTATGACTTCTTTTTAATAAAAATAGCATTAGTTTTCATTATGCAATTTCTATGAATGATGCAGTAAAAAAAGCTTATAAATTCGCTGAAAGCTGAGACACAATCTTACTTTCTCCAGGATGTGCGAGTTTCTGACTTTTTAGAGATTATCTTGATAGAGCGGATAAATTTAGAGAAGCAGTTGATGAAATAGAAGCTAGATAATACATTAAATATGAAAATAAAAGAAACCTTAATTAATCTCAGGAAGTTTTGAATTGAAAATGATGTTCCAAATATTACAGATGAAAATGCTAAATTTCTTCAAAGTTTAATTTCTCAAAATAATTTCTCAAATGTACTAGAAATTGGGACTGCCAATGGCTATTCTACAATTTGTCTAGCATCAGAGCTTCAAAAAAATTCAGGACGTATTACCTCTATTGAATTCTCAATTCTTTCTCATAATCAAGCCATAGCTAACATCAAAGAGGCTTGACTTGAAGAAATTTGTACCCTTATTCACGGACAGGCTCTTGATATTATTCCGACTCTCCCAGATAACAGTTTTGATTTTGTATTTATTGATGGAATGAAGCGAAGAAGTAAAGATTTTCTAGAATTAAGTCGGCCAAAAATTAAGAAAAACTGAATTATAATAATTGATGATGTTATCAAATTTAAACACAAAATGTTATCATTATACGAATATGTAGAAGAAAATAAAATTAATCATGAGATTATTCAAATTGACAGCGATGATGGTGTTATGAAAATAATTAAGGTTTAAAAAAATAAAAAAATTGATTTTTATTTTAAATTTATATACTGGGTGTATATTGATTAATTTTAGATTATGGTAAAACTATTTAAGGATAATATAATCAGAGAAAAACTCTCAAATTTTGAAATCCCTGATTTTGACGCTAAGATAAATATTATACAAAATTGGTTTAAATTACATAAAGATTGAACTTTAAAAAACAAAAAAGAAGAAGAATTGGAATGACCTTTCTGAGATGATTTTTTCGGGAAAATTCTCGGATATGAGAGTTTGACGGAAAATGAAACCTATTCAAGGAAATTTCAACCGAAAGTACCTGAAGGATGACAAAAAGCTGACATTTGACTTGGGATTTTTTGAGAAGAAATTAATTTAATGAAAGTAATTGTAGAATTAAAAGATGCAAAAACCTCACTTGATAAACCACAGCAAAGAGCAGGTAATCTTACCCCTGTTCAACAGGCTTTCAAATATAAACCATATTTCAGAGAGTGTGATTTTATAATTGTTTCTAATTTTATAGAGACTAGAATTTATATTGATAGTTATTATGATTATGAAAGTTTCACTCTTGAAAGTCTCGCTAATCCAAATAATGATTATTTTGAATTTAAAAAATTCTATTATTTACTTTGTAAAAGTAATTTAATTACTAAATCTTGAGATAGTAATACAAAAAGTCTATTATCAGTCATAAGAACTCAAGAAAAAGAAATAACTAAAAAATTTTATAAGGATTATTCTCTTTTAAGATTAGAATTACTTAGAGATTTAAGAGATAATAATTCTTTAAATTGAAAAATCTCAAAAGAGAAATTAAATCTGATTTTTGAAAAAGCACAAAAAATAATTGATAGAATTGTTTTTATTCATTTTTGTGAGGACATAAATGATTTATTACCAAATTGAAAATTAAAAGAAAATCTATTAAGAGCTGAAGAAATAGGATTTACTCCTTGGGATGTTTTGAAAATATTTTTTAGATGAGTTGATAAATGAAGTGAAAAACTTGGAATTAAGGACTGATACAATTGATGACTTTTTGCCGAAGATAAGGAACTAGATAATCTCAAAGTTTGAGATGAAATATGTAAGAAATTTGTCGATTTATGAGATTATGACTTTGCCAATGATTTGAGTGTAAATATTTTATGACATATTTTTGAGCAGTCAATAAGTGATATTGAAGAGATAAAAAATAAAATTCAGACAGACGAAAATGAAAAAACTATTTCAAAAAGAAAAAAAGACTGAATTTTCTATACTCCAGAATATATAATTGATTATATTGTAAAAAATTCTCTTGGAAAATATCTTGAAGAAAAAGAAAATGAAATACTTGAGGAAATTTGATTAAGATCTTCAAGAAGTGACACAGAATATAGAAATAAATATAAAGCCTGATACCTAAAATACCAAGAAATACTACAAAATATAAAAGTCCTGGATCCCGCTTGCGGAAGCGGAGCTTTTCTCGTGAAAGTTTTTGATTTTCTCTTATCCGAAAATAAGAGAATAAACAGAATTCTCGAAGAAAACTGACAATCAAGCCTAATGTGAACCAACGACTATATCAAAAATATCCTCCAAAACAATATCTACTGAGTCGACCTTAACGAAGAATCCGTTGAAATAACCAAACTTTCCCTCTGGCTCAAAACTGCCCAAAAAGGCAAGAAACTCGCAAATCTCGACTCAAACATCAAGTGCGGGAATAGTTTGATTGATGATGAGGTGATTGCAGGAAATAAAGCTTTTAAATGGGAAACCGAATTCAAGGAAATCATGGCAAATTGAGGTTTTGATGTGATTGTCGGGAATCCGCCTTACATAAAAGAATTTGTAAATAAAAATGTCTTTAATTGACTAAAAAATAGTCCTTATTATCAATGAAAAATGGATTTGTGGCAATTTTTTGCTTGTAAATGATTAGATTTATTAAAAGATAATTGATTTATAAGTTATATTGCACCAAATAATTGGATAACAAATGCTTGAGCTTCTATTATGAGAAATAAAATATTAGAAGATTGAAAAATTATTGATTTTATTGATTTTTGAGATTTTAAAGTATTTGAAGATGCTTGAATTCAGACGATGATTTTTATTATTAAAAAAACAAAAAATAATGAAAAATATCAAGTTCAATACATGAAAATTTTAGATTCAAAATTATCTAGTTTTGAAGTTGATAATAGAATAAAATTATTATGAGATATTGAATGATTTGATTATTTTTATTCAGATATTAATAAAAAGAATTTTAAAAACAAAAATATTAATTTTAATAATCCATATAAAAATGAGGTTTTAGAAAAAATTAAAAATGAATGAAATTTTATTTTAGAGGATAAAGAAGTCGCTCAATGAATTGTTTGAGCTCCAGATGAAGCTTATTTATTAGATAATATCAATAATTTTACAGATGAAGAGAAGAATTTTATTAAAAAATTTCATACAAATAGTTGAAAATATTTTTCTTGAAATCAAGATAAATATATTATTTATTTAACAAATATTAATTTTAATTGAAAATCTATTGAAAATTATATAAATATTTTTAATCATTTTGAACCCAAAAAACAACAACTTATAGAGGCTAGAATTAAATTACAAACTCCAAATAAGCCATATTATTTTTTACATAGAGAAAGAGATGAAAGATTTTTTCAAAAATGAGCTAAAATAATTGCTGGAACTAGGGTTTTAAAACCTGCTTTTTATTACACAGAAGATGAATATTATTGCAGTAGAGCTTTAAATATTATAAAAACAGATAGAATAAATTTAAAATATTTATCTACAATTTTAAATTCATCAATTTCTAATTTCTGGCTTAGGCGTAATTGAAAAATGACTTGAGATTTATTACAAGTAGATAAATGACCTTTATTATCTGTTCCAATTAAAAACATTTCATTTTCAGAACAGAAGCCTTTCGTCGAAAAAGCTGATTTTATGCTTGATAAAAATAAAGAATTGCAAGAAAAACTAAATTCTAGTTTAGAATTTTTGAAACAAAAATTTGGCTTAGAAAAATTAAATACAAAACTTGAAAAGTTTTATTTGTTTGATTTTTTAGAATTCAAGAAAGCTTTAAATATCAAGAAAATCTCTATGAATGATGAAGAAGATTTAATGAATTGGTTCAATTCTAAAAAATCTGATTTAATGAATTTGAAAACTGAAATTGATATTTGTGATAAGAAAATTGATGAGATGGTTTTTGATTTGTATGGTTTAGATGAGGAGGAGAGGAAGGTGGTTTTAGGAAATAATTGATAGAAATATGGAAAAAATTATAATTGATAAATGTATTAGATGTTGAGAAAAACATATTTTCAATATAAATAAAGAATGATTACAAAACTGAGTTTGTATAAATTTAGCTTGTACAAATATTCAAAGATATGTGAGATTAAGAAGATTTCATTTTAGTTGAGAAGCAAATATATTAAAATTTGATGATGATAAAATAAATAATAATCTAATAATTAGATTTTGAAGTTGAAATTTAGGAATTAAAAAAGAAAGGATAAAAAATATTTGAGCTTATATTTTGGTTATTGATGAATATACAAATTATTTAGATGAGATTTATAATTCATATATAATGTGATATACATACCCTTTTATAATATCAATTTGCACATTATTAGAGAGAATTTTAAATGTAATGATTTTAAAATTAAAAAAATATCATATTGAAAATGACGAATATAATAATATAAAGGAATATATAGATAAACAAAATATAGAATATAATAATATTTCTGATTCAATACCAAATTGGGATATTATGATAAAAACCTTATTTGAGTGGGGATATTTAGACAATAAACAAAAAAGATTATTTCATAAGTTTAAAAATTATAGAAATTATGCAGTTCACTTCAATAAAGATTATGATTTTAAGAGTAAAGAAGATGATATTTTGTTTAAATTTATTGAATTAATAAAAAGTTTATTTTGAATATTTGAAAGAAATGATATTATGAATTTTTCAATGCCATGAGAATTTTGGATAAAATGAAATATGATGAACAATCCCTTTGTAAAAGAATTTTTTATTCCAAATTGAAATTTAAGTTCATATATTTGAAATATTTTTGATGAATATTATTCTGAAAATTGAGTAATTAAATGATTTTTAAATGAAGATGATTTTTTCAGATTAAGAAATGAAAATAATTGATTTGTTCAAAATAAAGAAATAAAATTAGATAAAATAAATTTATTTTGATTTAATCTATTTTATAGAATTATTTAAATTTATTTCTAAAACACTAAAATATGGAAAATAATAAAAATATTACACTTTTTGATTATAAAAATATAAAAGTAAGAACTGTTATTATTGATGGTGATGTTTGGTTTGTTGCAAAAGATGTTTGTGATGTTTTAGAAATAGCAAATTCAAGAGATGCAGTTTCAAATTTATCTGATAAGATGAAAATGACTTTAGTTTGAAAAGAAAGCCTCGTCGTTTTAACCGACGACCCTAATGTAACACAAATTTCTCTGATATCTGAGCCTTGAATGTATAAACTTGTTTTTAAATCAAGAAAACCTGAAGCAGAAAAGTTTAGTGAGTGGGTAGTGAGTGAAGTCCTACCAACTATTAGAAAGACTTGAAGTTATGGAACGACAAAATCGTTAAGTCCTATGATGATGAGATTTAGTTTGAACTCAAAACAAAATAGTACTTTATGATATTGGTCAATGTTAAATAAAATGGTTGAACTTTTTGCTTTACCGTTGGAACATAATTGATTTGAATTACCAGATAATATCATCCCAGATATTAGTACAGGTATTTTATTTAACAAATATATAAAAGACAAATGACATAATCCGGAGAAAATTTGCAAAACTTATACTCATATTTATCCAGACGGAAGACAAATACCTTGAGTGAGACAATATCCAGATTCTCTATATCCGCTTTTTACTGAGTGGTTTCAAAAAGAATGGCTGGTAGAAAGATGTGCAAAATATATTATTGAGAGAACCGATGTTCATATACTACCTTATTTACAAAATACTTTTCCAAATGTTATTGAATATAGCGAAAATAAAAAAATAGATAGTAAGTAAAATTTATAAAGGAAGAGATTGATGAGATATTAAAAATAAAAATGAAAAGCCATTTTAAATAATAAAAATTATTTACCATTAATTTAAAACACCATGGAAACAAAATTAGCAATTTTTGAACAAAAGGAAATAAGGAAAATATGGATCTCGGAAGCCTGAGATTGGTATTTTTCAATTGTTGATATTATAGAAGTATTGACAGAATCTACTCAACCAAGAAGATATTGGGCTGAACTAAAAAAGAAGTTAAAAGAAGAATGAAGTGAGTTGTTCGATAAAATCGAACAACTGAAAATGAAGTCTTCAGATTGAAAATATTATTTAACTGATGTATGAAATACAAAGACTATTTTGAGGCTTATTCAAAGTATTCCGAGTAAAAAAGCAGAACCATTTAAAATCTGGCTAGCAAAAGTAGGTGATGAAAGAATTAATGAAATATATGATCCAGAATTAGCAATTGAAAGAGCTATTTCAACTTATAGAAAAAAATGATATAGTGAAGATTGGATAAAACAAAGACTCAAATCTATCGATATTAGAAAAGAATTAACTTGAGAATGGAAAGATAGATGAATAAAAGAATGAGTAGAATATGCCATTTTGACAAATGAAATTCTGAAATGATGGTCGGATATGACAACAAACGAATATAAAGATTATAAATGACTCAAAAAGGAATCACTTAAAGATAATATGACAAATCTTGAGCTTGTCTTCAATATGCTTGCCGAAGCCTCAACTACAGAGATAATAAAGGAAGAAGATAGCAATTGATTTGAAGAAGTAAAAAAAGCAAGCAAAAGATGATGATGAGTAGCCTGAATTGCAAGAAAGCAATTAGAAAAAGAAACAAGAAAAAAAGTAATTTCCAAGAAAAATCTTTTGGAAGAAAAGAAAAAGTTAAAATAATTAACTCCCCTTAGGTATTGAATAATAATTCAGAAGATATTTAGCTATTTTTGAATAGATTGCTGATGATGTGGTTTCTGAGTATTCCGCACTACGTGGTCTATCTATTTTTACAATCATTACAAATTTTGGGTTAGATGATGGCCCGAATCATCCGTATGATGTTATTGTATGTCAGGCTCAACCTTGTTCATATTTTCATTTTGAGGCAATTTGCGAAGTTCAGGTTTTTCATGCCATATCATATCATTCTACTCATCATTTTTTCGCAAATCAAATATTGGCCCCCTCAGTTAGCATTGCTATAATTTGACGAGAAGTTTCTTCTTTTATTACTCTTCTTAGAGGTGTTGGAGAATTTTTTATTACTTGTCAATTTGGGAGAGTTATTGTATCCACGATATATGGTTGCATATAAATTCATCAATTAGCGAGCACTGAGTATGCTGTTGCCATTTGTAATACTGTTGCTGTAATTCATTGACCAAATGATTGTGTAAATAATTTTGCTTTAGACCATTTTTCATAAGGATCTATTTTACCGAAAACTTCTCATTCAAGTGTAATATTGGTTTTTTGTCAGAATCAGAAATCAAGCACATATTTATAAAAAAGACTTGCTCAGATTTTCTTAATTATATCAATCATTCCGACATTACAAGACCAGTCAAGAGCATGAGAATAAGGATGATATCAAATACATTCTTTTGAAACATTGCTAATTTTGAAATTATCTATTTCCACAAATCATCTATCTGTATACATATCAGATGGCTTAATATCTCCAGTATCTATTCAAATAGAAGTAGTAAAGGCTTTAAATACAGAACCTGGCTCATATAGGGATCCTATTGTATCATTTACATAAACTCCTGGTCAGAAGTTATTTTTATATTTATATTTTGGAATTGCTGGATTTGAGGCTTCATTTTCTGTTGCTTGTCTTAATTTTATCTTTTTAGAATTATAAATAAAATCATTTCATAAAGTTGAGTCTTCTACAAAAAGTGGCATTCCAAGTAAATCAAATCCTGGATTTGGATATTTTGCATAAGACACTTTTTCTAATTCAAAAACACTTGAAAAATCATTTGGGTCAAAATCCGGATAATTTACCATAGCTGTTATTGCTCCTGTTTTTGGGTCCATTATAACTACACTTCATTTATTTGCTCTAAATTCTTTTATTCATTTTTCAAGAATTTTTGAAACCTCTTTTTGAACATTTCTATCAATTGTTAGCTTTATATCTGCTCAGTTAATAAGTTTTTTTTCTGGTGTTTCATCGAGTCATATAGCCTTTCAAGAAATATCTTTTTTGGTTGTTTTTAATCATTCTTGTCATTTTAACTCTTCATTAAAATATCCTTCTATTCAATATCTTCATTCAATATTATTATTTACAAATCCAATTATTTGGCTTGCTAAATTCTTTTCTGGATAAAATCTAGTTGGGTGTGGATCCAATATTATAAATTTAAAAATAGCGTTTTCTTCAGTTAAAAGTCATTTTGAAATAGCATTTTTTTCATTTAAAATTCTTTCATCTACTTTATCTTTTAATTGCAGGTCCAATTTTGTTAAAATCTTTACATATCTTACTTGTCTTTTTTTAAGAATTTCAGCTATATCAGATTTTTCCATAGTAATTATTTTTGAAATTTCTTCACTTGTTTTTGCTTCGTCCATTATCTTAGTAGGGTCTGCATATAGGTTATTTATCACAAAATACAGTCAATCTATATGAAGAAAATTTATTCTATTCATTTCATCTTGGCTTAAATTTGTTTTAATTAAAACAGAATCAAGATACTTTTTATTTACTCTTAAATTAACCTCTTCTTTAATTTTTGATTTAAGAAAAATTGAATCAGTTGATATATCATCTGTTTCTGATAATTCAGTCTTTTTTAGAAAATTTAATACATTACCTATGCAATCTTCATCTCACTTATTTTTACATAACTGTTCATAAACAATATCAGTTAAGAAATTCTCAAGCTTTTCCTTAGATCAGACTTCTTGAGGATCTATAGCCAAATCTGACAAATCAGTACTAGTGGCTAGCACTCCAGAAGGAGTATTATTAGAATATATATTTCATCTTGAAACTGGATTTTTTATAACTGTTGTTTGCTGTCTTTCTGCCAAATTTCTATAGAAGCTATATTCTAAAATAGAATATTTAAATGCTGTAATTATTATAATCGCTGAAAAGGCTACAAATCAATAAAAAACGAGTTTTTGTCTATCAAAACTTTCTATTTTTTTTACAAGTAAATTAAAATGTAATCTTACCTGTTTTTTTAATTTTTTCTTGATTTCTTTAATGTTAATTTCATTCATTTTTTTATCGTTTTATAATAAGTAGATTCCTGCCTGCGCAGGAATGACAGAAAATTTTTAAATATTTATAATTTTATATTCTTTTTTCATCGCCTCATACACAGATTCGACAAGTGGAATTGTGGATACTATATTTATATCAAAATTTCAATTTTTTCAAATGTATTTTAGAAAATCTGTATTTTTGTATTTATGTTCGTAGCTGTAAATATATTTTATAAAACTATCTTCAATATAAATTATTTTTTCATAAGCTTTTAGATTATACAAAAGAACCTTTCTAGTTCAAATAATTATTTTTTTTGTTCTATTAAAAATATTTACAAAAGTCTTATATTTCTTGTTTGAGCTAAATTTATTTTTGTAAATTATGGCTTGTTCTTCTATATTTTTATTCTTTTCTAGAAAATCATCTATCATATAATCATCTGGAAAAATTAAAACAATATTTTCTCATTTTTCCAATAAATTCAAAATTATTGAATTAATTTCATTACTTTTATTAAAAATAAGAGTTTTCTCATTTTTAGTTTTTTTTAAGTTTTCTACTAATTCCAAATCGATAAATGATTTATTTTCAAGACTTTTAAATATATATTGAGGTAAAAAAAGATTTAGAATTTTATGAATATTTACAAAATATCTTGAGGATAAATCATAAATAGTTTTAATTTGATATTCATCTAAAATTGGCAAACTGCAGGTAATTCCTACAATTGATTTAATATTTTGCTCACTATATTCTACATTCATTTTAGCAACAATTCAATAAATTACATTATTTTTTACCGGCACTTGAACAATTGATCAAATACTGATTTGATCTACTAATTCATCCTTTATAAAATATGAAAATCCCTCGTTATCAATTGATATATCAAAAGGAATAATTTCAATTATCATCTTTAAAAAAGTTAATTTCAGGCATTATATAAAAATTAAGCAAATGACAAAATTAGTTTTTTAGAAAAATATTTATAAAATCTCTTGCATTTTAAAAAACTTGTATAGAATAGGGGTTCTACAAAATTTAATTAAAAGATATATGAAGAAGACAAATATTATAGCTACCATAGGGCCAGCTACAGAAAGCGAAGATTCAATAGTTAATCTTTATAATTCTTGAGTAAATATTATTAGATTTAATTTTTCTCATGCAAATTATGAAAACGCAAAACTTATAAAAGATAGAATTGAAAAATTAAATCTTGATTGAAAAACTAATTTATCAACTCTTTTAGACACTAAGTGACCAGAAATTAGAACCTGAGATTTAGCTCAAAAAATCACTTTTGAAAAATGAGATATTATCAAAATGTATGTTGATTTAAATAAATTTAGCGATGACTGAAGTTCTTTATTTTGTGATTATCCATATTTATTAGAAGATTTAAAGGTGGGTGATATTGTGGAAATCGATTCAGGTTTACTTAGAGTAAAAGTTTTAGATAAAAAAGAAGATTATATAGAATTTATTGCCGGAAACAGGGCTGTGATTTGATCTAGAAGACATATCAATCTTCCATGACAAAAATTAAGATTACCTGGAATTACAGAAAAAGATGAGGAGGATGTTATTTTTGCAATAAAAAATAATTTTGATTTTATTGCTCAAAGTTTCGTAAGAAGTAGAGAAAATGTATTGGAATTAAGAGAGATTTTAGATAAAAATAATTGAGCTCATATAAAAATTATTTCAAAAATTGAAAATAGTGAATGAGTTGAAAATCTCGATGAAATTATTGAAGTGTCAGATGGAATAATGGTTGCTAGATGAGATTTAGGTATTGAAGTGCCAATAGAAACTCTTCCAACTTACCAGAGACAAATGGTAAAAAAATGTCTTAATTCTTGAAAATTTGTAATTATTGCAACTCATTTACTTGAATCAATGATAGAAAATCCATTTCCTACAAGAGCTGAAATTTCTGATATTTTCAATTCTGTAATGCAAAAAGCAGATTGTGTAATGTTATCAGGAGAAACTGCGATGTGAAAATATGCTCAGGAAGCCGTTGTTATAATGAAAAATGTAATTGAAGAAGCAGAAAAACAAATTATTTACAAGCATTATGATTTTTCAAATAATTGATTAAGTCAAAGAAATATAGAAAAAAAATTACTTATAAAAAGTGCCATGTTTATGGCTGAAGAATTAGATATTAATGCGATTTTAATATTTACAAAAACCTGACTTTTAGCTCGTCTTGCGGCAGCTTTTAGACCAAACAAAGACATTTATGCTTTTACCTGAAATCCAAATACTTCAAAATATATGAATATTCTATTTTGAATTAGACCTTATTTACTTGGAAATTGGACAACAAACCAAAAAGATAATGTAATAAATTCTATTTCATTTTTACTTAAAAATTGAAAAATCACCAAAGAAAGCAAAGTGATAGCAATAACTGATATTCAAAAAGATAACAAAGAAATTCCAGCTCTAGAAATAATTACAGTTTGAGATTTTTTCTAGTTATTTAAGAAATTTTCTACAGCACTTTCAAGTTCTTTTTGTGTAATATTTCAGCTTAAAACAGTATATTCTCAAGTGTGATTATTTATAATTACACTTGCTGGAGTTGAATTAATTCCTAGTTTTAATCATTGCTCAAATTCTTTTTTTACTAATATATTATTTTCAGAATTAGAATAACATTCATTAAATTTTGTTTCATCTACTTTTAATTTTGCCACAAGAGATTTTACCTTATCTAAACTATATCATTCTCATCAAATTGAACCACTTTCAAATACATTATCTACAAATTCTAAATATTTTTCTCAATCACTTACTTTTTCTATACATTTTGCTGCAAGAGCTTCAGTCCCTGCATTTTTATGAGTTGGAAGAGGGAAATTTTTGTAAATATAATTAGTTTCCTTGTATCTTTCAAGAGCATTATTTATAGTTTTGCTATTATGATATTCTATACAAAATGAGCACTCCATATCAGAAAATTCAATTATAGAAACTTTTGCTCCCGAATTTGATTTTATATATGTATTATTTTTTAACTCATTCATTGCTTCCCAAGACAATATTTTTTTATCACTATTTTCCTTAATTATTGCATTTTGTCTCATTTTATAAATTAAATCAGGACTCTCTTTTTTTAATTTATCAATGTAATTTAGAACTTCTTCTTTTTGAAGTTCTTTCATTATATTGTAATTATCCTTTCATCAAATTTTATCATACTCATTTTGAATCATTTGTTTTTGTATATCTCCCGCAACTCTTTTTATAAATATATAATTTGTAGAAATTACTAAAAGCGCACAAAGTAGCATAATTAGTATTAATGGTGTATGTTCTTTATTATAAAGTTTCATAGTTTTTATATTAAAAATTAAAATTAAATTATTGTTTTTTGTATTTTTTTAAGTTATTAGTTATCTATTCACGCTTCCAATATTCTAATGGTTTTTTAAATTCTTTATCAACGGGAGCCTTTTTTATTAAATATGATACAGTGCAATAAAAAGTATTATTTAGATCATTCACAATATTATCACTAACCATCAAGCATCATCTAGATTCTCATACCTTATATTGACTCAAACTATTTACCAATTTAGAATTGGCGGGTTCAATATGATTCACTCATTTTATATTATAAATGTATCCATCATAATTACTTCCTTCCATATTATCCACATATTCCAACACACAAGCGTTAATCCCAGGGGTACTTCAATAATATCTTAGCGTCGGTGCTCCCACCGCCAAAAGCAATATACTTGGATATATAATATATTTTGATTTCATCTCACATTCCACAAAAATTAAATTCAATTCAAGTGTATCCTATTATTTTTTAGAAATCAAGAGAAAATTTTTAGATTTTTAAAAAAATACTAGTTTGTTTATAGAACTAGTATTTTTTAAAATTTAGTAATATTTAATTTTTAACACATAATCATGAGCATTGATATTTGTGTCAGGTATAACCCACTTGTGTATACAAAATTGCCTGAATTCCATTACCACTTTGACTACAATTTGCATACCAATGTGTCATTCAGCCTCACCAATACTGAGTACTGTTTAATGCTCACCAATAAACAATTGTATATCAAGTTGGACATAATGCATTTCACACCCATGTTGCAGTTGCACTACTACCAACAGTAGCCGTTGCTGTAATCATAGCAAAACTACTTGCAAGACCAGAATAATTTGTTGCTTTTATGGTACCATTTATATCTAGTTTTTCAGTCGGTGTTGCAGTTCAAATTCAAACATTTCATCCAGTACTATAAATATTATCAGTTCTTTCTCATATATCATTTATTCTATTAACTAAATCATTCCATATTGTTTTTGTAAGCGGAGCTCATGATTCTTGAGTTGGAAGATTAGTCCATGCTGCATATATTACCGTAAATATTCAAATACCAAGAGTTATTCAAATTCATATTAATATTCAATTTCAAATTTTAGAAATAAGGTGTTTTATTAATGTTTTCATAGAGAAAATAAATTAAATTATAAAAAATACAGTCTTAGTATATTTTAAAAATACAAAAAATGCAAATTAAAATTTTATATTAAAAAAGACTTCAATTTGAAGTCTTTTTTAGATTTTTTTATCTTCCTCTACTAGCTGCTCTTCCTGGGCGTTGTCTGTTGTTGAAATTATTTAGAGGTTTTCATTTTCCAAATGAATTTGAATTTAGGAATGCTGGAGCTTTAGAGTGTTGGATTGGCGGAATAGTTTTTGGTTTTTCTGCGGTTATTTCAGCTTCTTTTGAAGCTTCTTCAGGAATTTCTTCCTTATTTTTAGTACATTTTGCCATATATATTTAGATTAATAAATAAATAATTTTAGTGTTTTATGGTGCCCGAAGAGGGAATCGAACCCTCACTTCTCGCGAAACGGGATTTTGAGTCCCGCGTGTCTACCAATTCCACCATTCGGGCGATTTTTAATAGATGCTTGTATAAAAAATGTAATTTAGTAAATTAGCTATTATAAGACAGGTAATAAGTGGGATTAGACTAATTCACCACCGTTTTATATATTTTCTTACTTTTGTATAATCTTTTTTGACTCTACCATAAAAATAATAAATTATAATGGCTGGTATTAGGCATGCTGTTGGTATGAAAAAGAATTGTGCCAAGTATGTAAAAAAACTCTCAAAATAAATTATCGTATACATATTTATATAAAAAAGGTACCAAGAGCTTATGTAAAAAATTTTAAAAGTCAAAAAAATTAGACTTTAAAATAAATTTCGTTAATATAAGCAAAGATTTTTTTATTTAACACAAAATATTTATGAAATTTGAACTAGATAATTTAGTAAGAGACTACGAGGATATTGATTTGGAGCTTGCAAATCCTGATATTTATAGTGATCCAAAAAAACTTAAGGAACTTATGCAAAGAAAAAAAGGTCTTGAGGAAGCGGTTTTACTGTATAGAGAATACAAAAAAATCAATTCTAATCTTGAGGAAGCAAAAAATATTCTAAAAACTGAAAAAGACGCTGAAATGCTTGAAATGGCAAAGGAGGAAATAGATATTTCTAATGCAAGAATTGAAGAGTTAGAAGAAAAATTAAGAATTTCACTTATTCCAAAAGATAAAAATGATGATAAAAATATAATTCTTGAAGTAAGAGCATGAACTGGATGAGAAGAAGCTTCTTTATTTGCTAGAGAATTAGCTAATTCATATATGATTTTTGCAAAAAGCGAGGGATTTAGCTTAGAAATTCTGGAGGAATCACTGAGTGAAAATGACTGATATAAAGAAATAATTATGAAAATAACTTGAGATTGAGCTTATTCTAGATTTAAATTTGAAGCTGGAACCCATAGAGTACAAAGAATCCCAGAGACTGAAAATAAATGAAGGGTTCATACTTCTGCCATAACTGTTGCTGTTTTGCCTGAGGCTGAAGATGTAGACGTGGAAATTCGCGATGAAGACCTTGAAATCACAACTTGTAGAGCAAGTGGAGCCTGAGGACAACATGTTAACAAAGTAGAATCAGCTATTAGAATTGTACACAAACCTTCAGGGCTTGCTGTGGAATGTCAAGATCAAAGAAGTCAATTAAAAAATAAAGAAAGAGCGATGACAGTTCTTAGAACTAGATTACTTGCCATGGAAGAAGAGAAAAAAATGCAAGAAATATGAGCTGAAAGACTTGCTCAAGTTGGAAGCTGAGATAGAAGTGAAAAAATTAGAACTTATAATTTCCCTCAAGACAGAGTTACAGACCATAGAATAGGGCAGAATTATTCTAATTTACCAGCTATTATGATGTGAAAATTATGACACATTATTGATGACCTAGCAGTAGCAGATCAGACTAGAAAATTGGAGGAATTGAATAAATAGAAAATTACTTTATAACATTTCAAATACTTAAGAAAGGAAGGAGGATTGCCATAATTATAGTTCAGACTACAGCTCAGATAACGACTATTATAATGGGTTCGAGCATTGTTGAGAGATTTTTTACAGTGTGATCTATTTCTTTGGTGTAGCGAGCAGAACTTCTTTCGAGCATTTTAGAGAGCGTTCAAGTTTGCTCTCAGATTTTAATTGAAGTCGTAAGTTCAATAGGGAAGAGAACAGATCTTTCTTCTGATATTTTTAAATCTATTTTTTCTTCTGGAGTTAGGGCTTTTTTACTTTTTAGTTCAATAAGATTTCATCACATTGATGAACTAAGAGTTTTTCAGTTTTTAATATTTTCTAGAATTTTCTCATATTCTTTTGAATAATAAAGATTAGTCGTTCAATTCCTAAGTATTAATAAGGCCTTATTTATCATTATTCAGGATGATAATAGAGTTGATAGAAAATCGGCAAAATTTACTAGAATTTTTTTCTTAATTATGTCTCAAAATATAGGAATATTTAAAATTGCTTTATCTACTTTAATTTTTATAGTTTTAATTTTTAGAGCATATGCACTTCAAATTATAAGAAAAATTATAAAACCCAGAATATATAATCAATCATCTCTAACAATATGACTAAAATTAATAACTGCCTTTGTTAAGCCAGGTAAATTTGTATTTGCATCTCTATAAATTGTTTCGATTTTTGGGATTACATAAATCATCATAACTGTTATCATTGCCATCGTTACAATTACTATTGCAATCGGATAAATCATAGCTTGAGTAATTTTATTTTTTAGATTTAAATCTTTTTCTTCTTTTTGTGAAATTATTTCAAGTGCCTTTCAGACTTTTCATATTGCCTCTCAGGCTTCGAGCATTGCCATATCAAATACGCTAAAAACTTTTTTATTTTTTAGTGATACCTTAAATAAATTTTCTCAATCTTCTATATCCTTTTTTATACTTAAGCTAAGATTTTTTAAGCTTTTGTTTTTTGTTTGATAAATTATAATATTTAAGGCTTGAATTACAGGAATTCAAGCATTTATTAGGTTTCATAGATTTTCAAAAAATAAAATTTTTTGTTTTGTAGATATCATTTTTATTAGTTAGTTGCCTCTTAAGTGTATCATATATTTTTAAAATTTGCAAAAAATTAAAAGGTGAATAGTATATCAAAGTTTTATAATTTAAAGTTTACGCTTATGTTTAAAATGTTTAATGTTAAAAAAGATAACGAGGAAGGCGTGGATAATAATATTGATGTAGAAATTAGAGAGGAAGATGTTGTAGAAGAAGATGTATGACAAGTTGCTTTAGATATTCTTGAATTAGAGGATTCTATTGTTATAGTTGCACCCTTAGCTTGAGTTACAATTGATGAAATTGATATTTCTATTTCAAAAAATATTTTGACAATATCAGGAGATAGAGAGAGGCCAGAATTTTACACTGATAATCAGAAAATATTAGTTGAAGAATGTTTTTTTGGACCGTTTTCTAGATCTATTATTATGCCAGAAAATCTAGCTTTTAATAGAATAAAAGCGACAATGGAAAATAATTTATTAATTATTGATGTTCCAAAATTACAATTTTCATCAAAAACTATAAAAATTAATAAACTTGAAGGATAATATGTTTTGAAAGAAAAATAAAGATGTGACAAAATGAATTAAAAAGGTTGATGCAGTAATAACCTGACTTATTTTGGGTTGAATTTTAGCATCAGTTTATTGAGTAAAAAAATATGAACAACATCATAAAGAAGAAGAAAAGGAAGAAATAAAAGTACCTAAAAAATCAAATTTTTTAAAACAAATATTTATCTGAGACGAAAAACAAGAGCAAAAAGACAGTCTACTTAAAACAGTTTTTAAAATTATTTTAAAAAACTTTTTATGAAAAAAATAATTATTGTTTCATTTTTAATAATTTCATCAATACTTTTTATTTCTTTGGCTTTGTGATCAGATAATAAGGACGCTATTTTTACGAAAACTAAAGAATGTATTGAGACCAAATTTTGGGAAAGAAAACAAGAATCAGTTTGAAGTATAGCTAATCCAATTTATCCAAAAAGATATCTAGTTTGTAAATGACAAAATCCAGAGCAAGTTATTTATCAAGCAATTCTAGATTGACTTTTTAGTGAAGCTGATTTAGAAGTAGAAAATTATTTAAAAATAATTTCAAAAAAGAATTATACAGTCGAACTTTGAAATGAAATTTCTGATAATTTTAATACCTCTAGTAATTCAGGAAGTTTTTACAATAAATATAAGAGAATTTGTGATTGAAAAGTAGTAGAATATAGTGCTGAGTTTGTAGAGAAATTTGGTAGCTGATATCTTAGTACAAATAACAATATAAAAGATTACTTAAAAACTAATAATCTATGATCTAAATGTTATGCATTATTAGATAAAAAAGTTAAAGCTTATGAAGATGTTGCTTTTGCTATGCTAAAAAGAAATAAAGTGGATGCTTATTCAACTGATAAAAAGAAATTTTTAGATAAAGTCAAGGATGCTTATGAAAAATTACTTATAAAATTTGATATTTACACATGACAATTATGGCAAGTAAACGATAAGTGGAATCCAAATAAAGATACTAAAAATGCAAAAAATACTTGATGAAAAAAATAAAATGAACCCAATTGAAATCCTTCATAAATACAATATTTTCCCAAAAAAATCTCTTGGCCAGAATTTTTTAGTTAATGACGAAATTCTTGATAAAATAGCTTCTTATATTGATTTAGAAAATCAGAATATAATAGAGATTTGACCTTGATATTGAGCGCTTACCGAGAAAATTTTATCTAAAAATCCGAAATCAATCGAGCTAGTTGAACTAGATAAAAAAATGGTAGAAATATTAAATTCTAGAATAAAAAATAATGAATTAAAAATTCCCTCTAACATCAATTTTAATATCCATAATATCGATGTTCTTAAATTTAAACCAAATTTTGAGAATTATATAGTTGTTGCAAATATCCCATATTACATTACTTCACCAATTCTAAATCATTTTCTTTATAATTTACCACACAAGCCAAAGGAAATGATTATTTTAATGCAAAAAGATGTGGCTGATAAGATTATCAAAAAACAAAAAGATAAGACTTCAGTTTTAAGTCTTGTAGTTGATTTTATGTGTAAGGAAATTTCTGAAATCACAAAAGTGTGAGCTTCAAATTTTATACCTCCACCAAAAGTTGAGTCAAAGGTGCTTTATTTTAAAATTAGAAAAGATATAAATAAAGAGATAATAAGGGATTTTCTTGAGATTATTAAACTCTGATTTAGTGAAAAAAGAAAAAAATTAATTTCGAATTTATCTAAGAGGTTTGATAAAAATAAGCTATCAGAAATCTTTGAAAAACTTGAATTTAATACTAATACCAGAGCAGAGGATATTTCACTTGATAACTGGATTCGCCTTACTAAATCACTAAAAAATAATTTTTTTCAAAAAAAAGTTTGACTTTCGAGAAAAACTGAATATAAACAATTCGCTCACTTTGCACAAGGTGGTTGCACAATGAAAACAAAAACACATTTTAAGAATCAACCTAAAGGGAGGAAACGTTCTTAGAACAAAACACTTTTATTAATTTTTCTTCGCTATGCGAAGAAGTGACCACACCTTATGTCTGACGATGATGGCGGCAGACAGAAAGATTTGGTCAAACTGTTCTATAACATGTAGTTACAATTTAAGTTGTTTTAACGGATAATGTCCGTATAATGTGACAGATTTGTCACTAGTTCTTACTGTCCTTCAGGTCATTTCTCTGCCGAGTAAAACTTGATGCCCGTAAGTAAGCGACAAGAACACACCACAAAAGGAGCGCTCGAGTGCTCCTTTTTCTTTTTTTAAAAAAAGTTTGACATATTTAAAAAAATGAATATAAACAATTCTATCAAACAAATACAAATTTTTTAATCGCAAGTCTCTCGTAAAACAAACAAGGGAGATTGCACAACTCACACAAGGAGAACACCGCCTATGAAAAGTCCGCCCGTACTGACCGTAGCATCCTATTTGCCCGCGAAGGACAACATTATGCAACCGGCCTCCGACCTCTTGGCCAATTCCAATCACCCCATCGGTGGCGGCACCACAGCCCTCGGCGGTAGTGCACCGGATTCCGACAAAGGTGCATAGCCCGCACCAATTCCGACCGCCACTTTGTGGCAAAGATGTAAACACAACATAAAGTTCATAGGTCAGTTCCTCTTCTGGATGCTGATACATGGACGCAACTCTTTTGAGAGTGAGAGCCTCGTTTCTCGTCAATTCCAGGCACTCCAAAACTCTTCAAAAGACGTTTTACCCCTTAGGGCCCTCAGTACGAGGGTCCTTTCATTTTTTCTTGTTTTTAAAAATTTTTTATTATAATGAGTTTATATTTAATTTTAATAAGTAATTTTATGGATAAAATACACGTAATTTGACACCAAATACCTGATACAGATGCGACAATATCTTCTATTGTTTTTGCAGAATACCTGAAATATAAATGAAAAAAAGCAGCTCCGTATAAACTTGGAAATCTTAATAATGAGACAAAATTTATTCTAAATTATGTGTGAGTAGAGGACCCAGAGACAATTAAGTCACTTCCTGCTTGATCTAAGGTTGCGCTTGTGGATCACAATGAAAGAGCTCAAACAATTGAAAATATTGCCGATCTTGAAATTCACTCGATCGTAGATCATCACAAAATCGGAAATCTTGAGACACAAAACCCTATATTTATAAGAACCGAAAAGCTTTGCTCGACTAGTTCAGTTATTTATAAGATGATGAAGGAAGAGGGAATTAAGCCAAATAAAGAGCATGCGACATTAATTATTTCAGCTATACTATCAGATAGTCTTCATTTTAGATCCCCAACTACACAAGACGAGGATAAATTTATTGTAGAAGAATTAAATGAAATCGCAAAAATCCCAAACATAGAAGAGTATGCTATGGAAATGTTTAAGGCAAAATCTGATTTATGAGATATTTCTATCGAAGAACTTATTAAAATTGATTACAAGGAATTTGAAGTAAATGGTAAGAAATTGTGAGTAGGATCAGTTGAAACTACTAATCCAAATTATTCACTTTTAAGAAAAACTGAGATTATTTCTGGATTACAAAAAATCAAAAAAGAAGCTTGATTAGATTTTATTATGCTTTCTGTAATTGATATTTTAAAAGAAAAAAATACCACTATACTTTGAGATGAAGCTGACTTTAAAGTAATTAGTGATATTTTTTGAGTTAATGTTTTGGATAATCTAGCCGACCTATGATCTCGTATCTCTCGTAAAAAACAAGTTATCCCTGAACTTACTGCTTATTTTAACAAGAATTAATCAATAACCTTAAATAATTCTTCTAGGGTTATTTTTCATCTCATGGCTTTGAGAACTCAATCTTCTCTCATGAGTATAAAGTCTTGATTTCTGGCTTCTTTAAGAATTGTTTCAGAACTTTGTCAGCTTCTTATCATATCTTTGATTTCTTCGTTGAAATTAAGAACTTCATATACTCATACTCTTCATTTGTAACCTGTATGCGAGCAATGTTCACATCATGCTCATTTATAAAGTTTAAATCATTCTTTTTTGGCTTTACTTACAGCTTCTATTCAAATATCTTTCATCATCCATTTTATAATTTCATTTTGTGAGCTATCTGCTTCGATTTCCTCTCTACAATTAACACAAATTTTTCTTACAAGTCTTTGGGCTATAATTATATCAATAGATGAAGCAAGAATATAAGGTGGTAATCCCATATTTATAAGTCTTTCAATAGCTTCAATTGCGCTTTTTGTATGAAGAGTTGAGAGTACTAAATGTCAGGTTAGAGAGGCTTGAGCTGCAATTTGAGCAGTTTGACCATCTCTTATTTCTCAAATCATTATTACATCTGGATCTTGGCGAAGTAGAGCCTTTAATCAGGTCTCATAAGTATATCAATTTTTCTCATTTACTTCTGATTGTACAACCCCAGGAAGTTCATATTCTATTGGATCTTCAAGAGTTATTATTTTTGTTTCTTTTGTATTTAAAATATCTAAAATACTATAAAGCGTTGTTGTTTTTCAACTTCCTGTCGGACCTGTTACAAGTATCATTCAATTTTTTTTATTTAGACTTTTTTGAATTTTTCTTTTTGATGGCCACATAAAACCAAGCTCATCAATTTTTGGAATTGAATTAGTGGAATCCAAAATACGACAAACTATATTTTCTCAGTTTTTTACTGGGAGTGTTGATACTCTTATATCTATCTTATTATCGCCGTCATTAATCCTAAATTTACCATCTTGAGGAATAGAAGTAATATTTAATTTCAGTTCAGATTTATATTTTAATCTCTCAAGAATTAGCTTGTATTGTGTCTTACTAAGTGAAAAAACATTAACTAATCTTCAATCAATTCTAAATCTTAAAACATTTTCTTCATCGCCATTGTCAAAATGAACATCAGAACTTCAAAAAGATAGCGCTCATTTTGTAATTAAAATAAGTGCCCTATCTGAATCCTGAATACTATCTAAAGCATCTTTTACAAGCTTTTCAAGCTCAGCAAATTTAGAAGTTTTAAATTCTTTTGGCTCATCGCGAAAGATTTTCTTTGCATTTTTATATTCTTCTTCTGTAGATATTGTCATTTTTTAGGTATTTTATAAGTAAATAGATTTCTCACTCTGTTCGAAATGGTAGAAGTGGAGTTTTTTATATAACTTTTATTCTATTAAATAATATCATATTAATAGTTTTTTTGCAAAATTTTAAAAAATAATTATATTATCTCAAATTAACTTAAAAAATTATGCAGGCAATATATATTTTTGCATATCTTCTTTCTCTTATTTTTATAGAAATGCTTATAGAAAAAAGATTAAATACGTTAAACTATAGACATATGCAAAAAATCTGATGAGGTTATTGATCGTACTGACTTTTTATGCTACACAAAAAATTAAAAATTATTTTAAGGACTTTAATGTTTTTTTTATTTATATTTTGAGTAATAACTATTATTTCTTTAATTTAAAAAAATGAGCATAATAAATACAAATGAATATACAATTGTAAAAAAACATTTTATATATTTTCTTTTATATATAATTAGATTTATTTTTTCTCTACTTATTGCGCTTTGAATTTTTTATCTTACCATTACCTACAGATCCTCAATGTGACCGGATTTTACTCTAATTTTATTTTGAATTATTTTTATAATTTTAAATTATTCATTTTTAAGATTTATAATTTGATTAATTATTTACTACAATGACTTAATAATATTGCTTAAAGACAAGATAATAATCCTAAAAAGCTCGTTTTTCCTTAAAGATGACTTAGAGATAATTGATATTTCAAAAGTAATGAAAATAGATGTTCAAATTCATTGATTTTTAAGTAATTTAATGGGATTTGGCAACCTCATAATTGAGCAACAAAGAGACGAACTTAGAGTTCTTCATTTTATCCCAACTCCATATAAAGTTTATCAACTTCTCAGAGAAAAGAATTCCCTACCTGCAACAACTCAAAATGATTTAAATTTCTTTAAAATAAAATAATATGTGATTTATTATGAGAAATGAAGATTTTGAGTGTGAAAATTGCTCTAAAAAAGTAAAATCTCTTCCAAAATCCGCCAGAAATCACTGCCCATTTTGTCTTTATTCCAAGCATCTTGATGAGGTTTTTCCTGGAGATAGGGCTTCTAGTTGCGGATGGCTGATGATTCCTATAGATATTGATTACAAGAAAAATAAAGATTATATGATAAGACATAAATGCCAAAAATGTGGCAAAGAAATTTTAAATAAAGTGGCAGAGGATGACAATTTCCTAGATTTTGTAAAAAAAATAAATAAATGAAAAAATTTTTAGAAAAATATAATATTTTAAAAAACGAAAAAGTAATTATCGCTTGTTCCGGATGAGTTGATAGTATGTTTTTACTTTCTGAAATTATAAAATCTAAAAATAAAAAAGATATAATTGTAGCTCATTTTAACCATAAATTAAGACTTGAAGAGAGTGATTTAGATGAAGAATTTGTAAAAGAATTTTGTGAAAAAAATAATCTAGTTTTTGAAGTAAAAGATGAGGATATTTCGCAAATTGCACTAGCAAAAAAAATTTGAATTGAGGAAGCTGCTAGAATTGAGAGATATAAATTTTTGAGAAATATTAAGGAAAAATACTGAGCTAAATATATTCTAGTAGCTCATCATTTAGATGATAAAATAGAGACTTTTTTACTGAATTTAATCAGGTGAACAAAGCTAAAATGACTTATTTCAATAGAAGAAAAAAATGAAGATATTCTTCGTCCACTTCTTCCTTTTTCAAAATCTGAAATTATCGAAAAAGCAAAAAAATTATGACTTAAGTGGAGAGAAGATAAAAGCAATCTTGATGAGAAATATTTAAGAAATAATATTAGACTTAATATTTTACCACTTTTTGATCAAATTAATTCATCTTACAAGAAATCTTTCGAAAATATTATGAGCTATATGTGAGAAATTAAAACCTATTTTGATGAACAGATTAAAAAAATTATTATAAATAATGAATATTTTGAAATAGAAACTTTTAATAATTTTCCAGAATTTCTACAAAGGGAAGTTATAAGATATGTTTTTGAAATAACTAATTTTTGAACTATTGGACTGAGCGAAGGAAATATCAAAGAAGTTATTAAATTTATAAATGACAAATGAAATTATACAAAAAAAGAAATAAAGAAAATGAGTTTATTTAAGAAAAATTGAAAAATTTATTTAATGTAATATTTTATGAAAATAATCGTTTGACTATGAAATCCGGGGGAGCAATACTCTAAAACTCGCCATAATGTCGGTTTTATGTTTTTGGATTTTTTAGCTCTAAAAATGGATTTTCCAGAATTTAAAGAGTCTAAATTTAACGCTCTAATTTCTGAAAAAACTATTTCTTGAGAGAAAGTAATTTTACTTAAACCCACAACTTTTATGAATTTAAGTTGAGAAAGTGTATCTAAAATTATTAATTTCTATAAACTAGATTTTAAGTCTGATTTATTCATTATTTTTGATGATATAAGTCTTGATTTCGGCAAAATTAGATACAGAGATAAATGAAGTGCCTGATGACATAATGGAATAAAATCAATAATAGAAAAACTAGGAAGCGAAGAGTTCCAAAGAATTAAAATTTGAGTCTGACTAGATAAGAAATACGAAGTTTCCGATTGGGTTTTATCTTCATTTAAGGGTGAAGAATTAAAAGAATTAAAAGATAATATATTTCCTCAAGTTCTTGTAGAACTCACAAAAAAATTATTGACTAACTAAAAATCCTGAGAAATTATTATAATCTGCACCACTGGTAGTTGTATTGGATTCTTGGTATCACTTCACATATACTGTATCTCAAGCATTAAAATATGCTGAATTACTACATGATAGTCTGTCACTACCTACTGTTATAGTGGCTACATCTTGAGCTTCATTACATAAATATCATTTTTGAGGTGAAAATATAGCAACATCAACTTGTCATGCATTAGTAACTGCAAATTCTATACTAGCATTAAATTGATAAAAGCCAGATATAGGTACAGTAAAGATACCAGTTGTTGGATTGTAGGAATTACTGTTATCTATATTTTCCACATTATGTTTTATTGTTACCCAAGATGCATTGGTTAATGCTTGTGGTGTATTTTGATGAGCTCTAAAATATACACTTTTTATTTTATCATTTAAATTATTAAAATTAGATAATAATTTATTCCATGATGTAGATGATAATCAACTTCATGCTCAAACTTCTAGTGTTGTTGGATTGGTCCAATTACTATCTACTAATGCATAAACTACAAAAATAGTAAGTGTAGTAAAAGAAAATACCACAGCTCAAATAATAGATTTCTTTATTGTTTCTTTTATTCAAAGGGTACTTATTTTATTGCGCATAAAAATAAATTAGATTATAAAAAATACAGGAGCATTATAATTCAAAAAAAATAAAAAACAAGTGAAACTTGTTTTTTATTAAGATTTTTTAAATTTAATAGATCTCTCGGCTACGCTCGAGATGACAGAGGTTGTGCTCGAGATGACAGGGGGGGCTATATCCCGCAACTTCCAGAACTTCCGCATCCGTGACATCCTCCAGAAGAACATCCGCTGTCTTCTTCTCATCCGATTATTGACATAAGAAGTGAAGTAATTTCAGCCTTTTCTGGTACAATTCATTCAAAAATTACATCTTTAAATCAAATTGTTTCTTCTTCAATACAAAATGCTGAGTCTTTAGTTATACTTAATTCTTTCGCGTATTCAGCTCCATCTACATTTTCAGCTTTAATAAATTCACTAAGTCATAAATCATCAAGAGATTCTTGTGTGATACTTAGTAATTTTTTTGCTTCTTCATTATTTCAATAAATTTTAATTATCATTATTTTTTAGATAAAATATTATTTTTCTTCTTCTTTAGTTTCTGTTGTCTCTTTTTGTTCTGTAGTTTCTACATCAGCTACACTAGTTTCTATAACCTCTTCTTTTTCTGCTTTTGTTTCAAGTATAGTTACAACTGGTAAATCAAGATGAGTTAATATTTCAAATTTAGAATCAATTTTAACATCTACTAAATGGATTGAAGATCAAATTTCAGTTAATCCAGAAATATCAATTTCAATACTATCTACTAAATCTTTAGGGAAACATTTTACTTCAACTTCATGAACACTCTGACTCACAAGACCTCATTCTCTTGTGGCTGGTGCACTTCCTACTAATACAAGAGGAATTTTAACGTGAATTTTTTCTCCTGCTGCTAGTGCCATAAAATCAACATGTTGAAAATCTCATGTTACTGGATGTTTTTGAACTTCATGAATTAAAACATCATGTTTTTTTCAATCAATAGTTAACTCAACAATATGAGTATGTCATCCAGTTCTAAAAGTTTTTAGAAAATCTGAGTATCAAACTTGAATACCTTTTGATGGAAATTTGTGTCCATAAACTACTCATGGAATTAATTTGTTTCATCTAATTGTACTTAGTTTTTCTGATAAATCTCTTACTTCAGAGCTTAATTTTAATTTTTCCATAATCTCTCAATATAATAAAATAAATAATGTTTTTTTCAAACTCGACAAATTATATAAAAAAGATTAAGTAAATCAAATTTAATTTTAAAATTAGAAATTATTTTTTAAAAAAATATAAATATTTTGACAATTTATTGAATAAATGATAAATTGAGTTAGTACTATTGATTTTTTTATTTTAATATAAATTATTATGTCTGATATTTTACCACAAAATAACACATTATCTTCTTGAGAAAAAAATTGTAATTATCTAGAAAAAAAGGCCTTGAAAGATAAAAATAATCAAGATTTAAACAATATTCTTAAAGATATACTATTTGCACTAAATAATAATCCATCACAAAGAGTAATAACTTCTGCAGAAAATTATATTAAAGAGCTAGAAATGTTAAAACTAAAGTACGAAACATGAACATATTTTAAATCCTCAAATCCTCAAATTTATACAAAGAGAGAAGATTTAATTAAACATATTGAAGAAATTACTGAAGATTTTGATAATCTTTCAGATGAATTTGTGCTCTATAGTGATATAAAGAAAATACTAGATAATTTAAGAGAATATCCTAATCAAAAAAAAGAATTATTAGTAAGTATAGATAAATCCATTCTTCCAGATTGAGCACATATAGATAATACTACTTGAAATATAGAATTAAATATATTATCCCCAATTTTAGGGATTGGTAATATTAATTTAAATTGAGTGTCTTATAATAATTGAGCTTTTTCTATCTCATGACAAAAATTTATAATAAATACTCAATCTCTTAGGGGTCCATTCCTTTGAGTTACTGATACTTATACTATAATTATAAATGAGGTTTGATGAGGTCAGATACAGGTTACATTAGAGATATCAAAATGATCATATGTTTGGGTAAAATCACTTAGTGTTCACAATTTTAAATCATCTTAATTAAATCTTCAATTCTTTTAATTTCTAGGATTTCAGTGTTTTTTAATTTTGTCTTTGTTATTTTGGAATTTGCTGGAATTACGATTTTTTCGAAACCGAGTTTTGAGGCTTCTTCTACTCTTTTTTGGATGTTAAATACATTTTTAATAATTCAAGTCAAAGATATTTCTCAAATAAATATAGTTTTTCCGAGAGCTTTTCATTTTTTAGATGAAATAATAGCAGCAATTGTAGCGAGATCTATTCATGGCTCGGCTATAGAAAGTCATCTTGAGATATTTACATAGACATCATAACTATCAAGTTTGATATCAGAAAATTTTGTAATAACTGCAATAAGCAAATCAAGTTTTCAAGATTGAATTCCGCGAGATGAGCGCTTCGGATAACCAAATTTTGTATAAGTTGTAAGAGCTTCTATTTCAATTAATATTGGACGATTTCACTCTAGTGTCATTGCAATAGCCGACCCACTTATATCTTGATTTTCGGAATTTATAAATTCAAGTCATGGATTTTTCAGATCTTGTAGCCCAGATTCTGTCATAGTAAAAAGCCCTACTTCATCTGTTGGTCCGAATCTATTTTTAAAAGTGCGTAAAATTCTATAATTTTCATATTTACTTCATTCGATAAAAAGTACTGTATCCACGAGATGTTCAAGAGTTTTTGGTCCAGAAATAGATCAATCTTTTGTAACATGTCAGATTAAAATAACTGATTTTTTTGTTCTTTTAGAAAATTCCATTAAAGTTTCTGTGATATACCTAATTTGGTTTATACTTCCTGAAGTTGTGCCAATTACATTTGAATAAATTACACTAATTGAATCAATAATAATAAGTGATGAATTTTCTTTTTCTAGTGTAGCTAGAATATCCTCAAAATCATTTGAATTAAAAATTCTAACATTTTCATTTTTTATATTTAATCTTTTTGCTCTATCTGAGATTTGATAAATATTTTCTTCTCCAGATACATAAAGCGCGGTTTGATTTTCCTTTGAATACCAGCAAGCAATTTGCAAAGCTAGAGTTGATTTTCCAATTCCTGGCTCACCTGATAGTAAAATAAGACTTCCAGAAGTAAGCCCGTAACCTAGTACATTATTTAATTCTTCACTTTCTAATTTGATTTTAGCGACTTCATGACTTGAGTTTACAAATCAAAATACTTCTTTAGCGCTTGATCTTGTTTTTTTGCCTCATCTTTTATTTATTTCTTCAATTTCATCATAAGTATTCCAAGCATCACAAGTTGTACATTTCCCAATCCATTTTGGAGATATATTGCCACATTCTCTACATTTAAACATAAGCTTTAAGTTAAAATTCTAAAAATTTAGCTAGACTTGTTATAATTATTCAAATTAGAAAAAACACAATAACGGAATTTCTATTTTTTGAATTTTTGTGAATTGTCGGAAGTAAATCTGATGCTCATATATAAAGTAAACTACCTCCGGAAAAAGCTAGAAATAGGGAAGTATAGAGTTCATTTCATACTCATGACAGAAATAAATAACTAACTATAAATCAAATTGGTGCTGACAGAGCAAATAAAATCATCATAAATGTTTGAATTTTTTTGGTAAAATTTGAATGTCTTAAAAGTGAAGAAATCGAAACTGAAACTGGAATTTGATGAATTGCAACTCAAACCAAAATTATATATCATAAATTAGAACTACTTAAATATCAAGCTCAAATCCCTATTCAATCAAAAAAAGTATGTACAAAAAGCGCAATCCATGAAACTATTGAAATATTATGATAATGACATTCGTGTTCAACACAACTATGTACCATTAAAAAATTTTCAATAAAATAAATAAGAATAAAACCTGTAATAAAAGCTAGACTAATATTTTCATTTATTTTCAAACTTTCTGGTAAAATATGGACTACACTAATTGAAATCATAACTCCAGCACCAAGTGAAATTATATTCTCTAAAATTTTTTTACTAATTCCAGGATGATGAGTTATAATAAGTCCAGAAAGACTAATTATAAAAAGTATCAATATAGATATTGCCATAATTTTAAATTATTTTTAATTCCTTCATTTAAAGGCGTTAATAAGTGTAATTTCGTCGGCATATTCGATGTAACCGGAGTTTGGGAGTCATTTTGAAAGGCGAGTTATTTTTATATTTTTATCAGGAATATTTTCTTTTATGTACATTGTAGTTGCTTCTCACTCTATATTTGGATTTGTGGCTATGATGATTTCTCAAAATTTCTCATTTTTAATTTTAGTAAATAGTTCATTAAATTTAAGATCACTAGCTAATACTCAATTAATTGGTGAAATAGAGCCACCAAGAATATGATATTTTCATTTGAAAATATGAAGTTTTTCAATACTGACCATATCTAGATAATCTTCAACAACACATAAAATTGAATTATCTCTAGAATTAGAGCAACATATTTCACATACATTATTATCTTTGTCTGTATAACCAAAACAAACTTCACATTCTTTTATTTCTGCTTGGATATTATCAAGACTTTTTCAGAAATTTTTTAGATAATTTGGATTAGATTTTAACAAAAAAAAGGCTAATTTTGTGGCAGATTTTTCTCATATTCACGGCAAAAATGAGATTATATCTATAAGGCGTTTTAGTGTTTCTGGCATATTTTTTATTATATTTTTATACTTTTTTAAATTATAGTAAAAACTCCAAAAAAACAAATTAATATTTGACTTTAAAATTTTAGAACTAAAATAAACCCCACTAATTTAATAATTTCAATCATGAGAAAATTCATATGATTTGTTTTAATTTTTATCTTTTCCACTTCTTATGCAGGAAGCGAGAATTTTGTTAATAAAATAAATTTATCTAATAATAAGGTAAATTTAATTTACAATAAAATATTTGATAAATTAGACAAAAATATAGTTTTAAATAAAGATAATTTTAAAGAAGATGATTTAAATATTATAAAGCAAGAAATTAATTTAATTAACTCAAATTTCCAAAATCTTCAAGAAAATGTAGAAGATAAAGATAGAACTAATTGAAAAATAAATATTGAAAGTATTAAAACTTCAATTAACAAAATAAATTCATTAATTGAAGAAAAAAAACCAAAATTTAAGACTATAAAAAATGAATTAGACAAAATTGAAGTTCAAAAAAATAACAATGAATTAAAATGAAAATATTGAGAATTAATGTATTATAATGACAGTTTTGAAGGAAAACATACATCTGCCGGAAATATTTTTTCTCAGGAATTTTTCTCAGCTGCAAAATGTGGCACTCCACTCAATACCTTAACCCAAGTAATTTTAAATCAAAAAAGTCTTTTAGTTAAGGTAAATGACAGGCCAAGTTGTACTCGTTTCCCGAATTTAATTGATTTATCCACAAATGCTTTTGACCCGCTTTACAGACGTTATGCCGGAAAACAAAAGTGAGAATATATTGAGCTTCAAGCCATAGGTAAGGATTATTACAAAAGATATATTCCAGTAGATTTTTTTAAAAATGCTTGAATTTCAGTTTCTTATAAAACTCCAAATTCTTTTATTTGAAACGAGACTTTTAATCTAATTTGAAATAGCCCTAAAACTCTATCTTATCTTAATTTAACTCTTATTTCACCAAATAACACTAAAACTATTTACTCAAAAAAAGACTTAAAATGAGGTTTTTTATTCTCAATTCCACTTACTCAAGTTTGAACTTATAGAATTAGTTTCAATTCTCCGCTTTGAACCTCAAAAGAATTTGAAATTTATGTTTTTACTCAAGATATTTTAAACTGAAAAAAGCTATTTTCAAATACTGACAATATTTCTTTATTAAGCGAAATTAAAATATTAAATGAGCCTTCTGAAACCGAAAAAAATAGACTGAGATTTGTTATCTGAAATAATAATATTAACTCAATTCATTTCTCTCAAGACTCAAAAACCCTTGATTATTATTCTGTCTGAGATATTGTGATTTTCGAGGATTCTCTAAATATTTTTGACTCAAGCAAACCCATAAAAATAGAAGCCTTTTCCTCAAAAACCCTCACAAATTTTTCACTTGATTCTTACTCTTTACCAGTTAAAATTTTTTCTGGAGAGTTTATGAGATAAAAAACTTGAAATTATTTTTTTATATATTACAATATTTACACAAAATTTATCCCTCCCATATTTTAGGGTGAAGGTGAATGACGAAGTCAGAGAGTATGCCCTGGGGTAGAGGTTAGGTGGGGTAATTTATAGCTTAATTTATTTTTTTATGAGAACTCTAATAAAACAATTTTTTTCAAAAATATCTAATTGAATATATTTTTGAATATGACTAATTCTTACATTATGAATTTTTGGATTAGTTTATGCTGCACTTTCTTGGATTCCTCAAACTACAGTTTGAACTGGTTCTGGACTTACAGCTACTGCATGGAATGATATGATAAATAATATATGATATTTAAAAGAAAATGTAGATGCAAAGCTTGCAACTAATGGAAATGGTTCAGCTCTTACTTGACTCACAAAAACACAAGTAGGATTATGAAATGTAGATAATACCTCAGATGTTACAAAAAATGTTTTATCAGCAACTAAATTAACTACAGCCAGAACTATAAATTGAGTAAGTTTTAATTGAACTGCAAATATAATCATACCTCCTTGTACAAAAATCCCTCTTTATAGTAAATTGGATACATATAAAAGTATATTTAATTGTACTGGTACTCCAACACAAAGTATAACTATAACCACTTCTTGTGCTGCTGTGTACAACACATATTGTGGTGGCTATCGGTCAACAACTTGTACAGTTTTATGATATCTTTGTCAATAAATAAATTAAAATCTTAAACTCTCAATTTCAAATCCATAAATCCACCTCGCGGTGGATTTAATTTTGTAATTTCTGGAAAATATATAATAAAATCAAATTTAAAATTGAATTTTTGTAATTTTTGGATACCTTATGTAGGTTTAATTTATAAATAATAAAAAATGTTAAAAATTGCTTGATGACAACGCTTGTCTTGAGAGGTTATGATTAGTGGCTCAAAAAACGCTAGTCTTCCTATTATTGCCGCAAGTTTGTTTATGGATAAAGTTACCTTAAATAACGTACCAAGAATTGGAGATGTTCTTACTTTTTTAGAAATTATTAAGAGTTTGAATGTGAGAGTGGATTTTGTATGAAATACATTAAAATTGGATACCACAGCAATATCTTTAGATAATTTTAATATAGAATTAATCAAAAAAATAAGAGTTTGAATTTTACTTTTACCTATTTTACTTTACAAATTCGGAGAAGTAAATATCCCATATCCTGGATGATGTAATATCTGAAAAAGACCAATTGATGAACACTTAAGATGACTTGAAGCAATTTGATATAAAAATTTTGATTGAGAAGATTTTGTGAGATTATCTTGAGATTTATGAGTTGGAGATAGAGTTTTAAATTGATGATTTGCCGTTACTGCCACAGAGAATTTGATTACTGCAAATGTACTTAGATCTTGAAAAACTACTCTAGCTCTGGCTGCAATTGAACCACATGTAATTGATTTAGTTAATTTCTTGAAAAAAGCTGGAGCAGATATTGAGGTTGGTTTTGATCATACAATAATAATTAATTGAGTAAAAAATCTTTCAAAAGAAGTGGAATATAGCGTGGTTAGTGATTATATAGAATCAGGAACTTTTATAATATTTTGAGCGCTTTGTAGTGATAAATTCATTGATATTGTAAATCCAAGAGTTGAGGATCTTTCAAGTTTTTTATTAAAAGCAAAAGAAGTTTGAGTAAAATTTGAAGATTTATGAAATAATAAATTAAGAGTTTATAATTCATGTAGTAGCTTAAAAGCCATAAAAGTTCAAACAAATATTTTCCCAGGATTTCCAACAGATTTACAATCTCCATTCTCAATTTTACTCACGCAAGCTGAATGAATCTCAAAAATTCAAGAAATAATGTATGAGGGAAGATTAAATTATCTAGTTGAAATCGAAAAAATGAAAGGTCATCCTGCAATCTTAAATCCACACGAAGCTCTGATTTTTGGTAAAACTCCACTAAGAGCCACGACAGTTTCTAGTTGGGATTTAAGAGCCTGAGTAGCTATGATTATTGCCTGACTAATCGCGACAGGGGATACTTATATTACAAATGTAGAATACATCGACAGATGATACGAAGATATTATTGGCAAAATCCAAAAACTCTGAGCCATAATCGAAAGAGTGAGTAGTGAAGCTTAATTTCTAACTTTATTTTTATGAATATATTTTGATTTTTTCTTTTGATTTTTGGGATAATTATAGTTAAAAATCCTGATATTATAGCTTATTTAATAGGTTTTTTCTTTATTGTTATTTGAGCAAATATGATTTTATTGCAATTTGTTTTTAGAAAAAAATCAAGTCAATGAGATAGAGAAAGTATTAAATTTTGAAGTTTTGAAATTTTTAGAAATAAACCAAAGAAATAATGATTTCAGATATTTTTAAAATATTTCTAATTGGAAGTTTGGCTTTTATACCGATTTTGATTTGGGGATATATTTTTTCATATATTGATAATTCTGCGCTTAATTCTCGTAGATTTATTTCTTGAATAATTGCCGGATGATTTTCTGTTGTTCCAGTACTTTATTCAGAGCAAATTTACAATTTTTTCTCTGCATCTTTTCTAAATATTTTTAATTTGATTTGAATAAATTGAAATTTTTTTTATGTCATTGTTTCTTTACTTTTCCTTACTTTTTTAATTGCTATAATTTTATTTTTAACTTCTTTAATTTTTTTTAAATGAAGTTTTGATATTTTTAAAATTTACTGAAAAAACATAGTCTGAATTTCAATTTTTATTTTAATTTTCGCTATTTTAAATAAAATAATTCCAAATATTTGATTTTTAGATTTAAATATTTCAAGTCCAGTTTCAATCTGAAAAAATGTTTTTAATACGCTTGGACTTATAATTTTATACTACATAATAATTTGATTAGTTGAGGAAATTTCAAAACATTTTAGCTTTTTACCAAGTTCAATAACTGAAATTGACTCAGTTCAAAAATGAGTACTATTAGCTACTTTTATAGCGCTTTGATTTGGTTTTATAGAAAATATTTTGTATCTTTACAATATTTCAATTGATAGATGAGTTGTTTCTGGAGATTTTGCAACTACTCTAATTTTTAGATCTATTTTTTCTCTATTTGTTCATATTTTCTGCGGAGTTATAGTTTGATTATATTTTTCTCGTGCCTACTTATTTTTAGGTAAAAACACTTATTTTTACATTAAAACTTTCTTATTTTGATTAATTTTTTCAATTACACTTCATGCAATTTTTGATATTTCCCTCACTCTTTGATTTACTCCAATTATTTTTATTTACGCCATTTACTGATATCTATACATCACAAAAACTTTTTATAAAGAAGAAAATTAAAAACTAGCTCATATTTTTTGCAAAAATAGAAAAAATATGATAAAGTAATGTCAGAGTTTAAAAAATAAAAACAAAAACAAATATGAATTCAAATTTTAAAAAACTTTCAGTTTTAAAAAAAATATGGTTGCTTAACCTAATTTTAGCCCTATTTTATTTCTCAACTTTTTATGGAGTTAGATATTTTAAGTCTTCAATTTTAGAATATAGTAATATTACTTCAGATCCATTTGATGGCACAGTTTCGCCTATATCTTATGTGCCAAACTGGCTTAAATCAAAAAATACTAATAAATCTCTTAATTTTCAAGAAGATGTATTCTCAGTTGATGATTTCATAGAACTTCCAAAATATGACCTAAATAATTTACAAAACTCAGATACTCGCAATAATAATTCAATTTTAGCTAGATACACTTATCCAGTTCTTTATATGTGAAGTTATAGACTAAATTATCAAGAATATGATGGAAGTCATCCAGCGGTTGATATTAGAGCTCCAATTGGTACTCCTGTTTTATCTATTGCCAATTGAGTAGTTATAAAAGTTAAAAATACAGAAACTTGAGATTGAAAATATGTTGTAATTAGACATGATAATGTAAATCACAATTGAACTATTCAAAGCCTTTATTCTTGATATGAACATTTATCTGATATATTTGCTGTAGAGTGAACAAAAATAAAAAAATGAGAAGTGCTTTGAAAAGTGTGAATGACTTGAATTACAACTACTCCACACTTACATTTCCAAATTGATAAAAAAGCTTCGCCATTTCACCCATATTGGCCATTTACTTTTGCTGATGCAAGTGCACTTGGACTTGATTTTTTCTGAGCGATAAATGTTTGACTTGGTAAAGAAAATGCAATTGAATACACAGTTCATCCAATGGAATTTGTTCAAAATAATATGTCTAAAATTAGTCTGCTTAACTCCGCTCCAATTGAAAATGTAAATATTGGAACTAATATTTCTACTCCACAAATACAAGAGAATAAAGAAGTAATTCAAAAAAATCTTTCTCCAGACATAACTTCAACACAAGAACAAATAAATTCTTGATTATTAGAAAATTTGAATGCTTGAATAAAAGAAGAAACTACACCTCAAGTAATCGAACAGCCAAAAACTACAGTTACAAATAATTCTGCACCAGTTGTTATTGAAAATATTGTTAAACCAAAATTAGAAGATGGTCAGATTTTTTATGATATTCCAAAAAATTCTAAATTCTTCCAAGCTACAAAATATTTAAGTGACAATTCTATTTCTAAATGATATGAGACTTGAAATTTCTGAGTAAATAATTCAGTTTCAAGATGAGAAGCATTGATTTTTATTCTAAAATTATACAAAATAAATCTTGATTCAAATACACAAATTTCATTTAAAGATATTTCTTCTAATTCTTTCTTAATTCCATATCTTAAAAAATCTATTGATTTATGATTTATTACAACCAAAAATAAAACTTTTAGACCAGATGACCAGATTACAAGAGTAGAATTAATTACAATTCTAATAAAAGCTTCTGGAAAGGAAATAACCAAGAATTTTAATCAAAACTGAACAACATTTTCTGATATAAAAACAACCGACTGGTTTATGCCTTATGTCTACACATTCTCAAATTTATTTCCATCATCTTCCAACAATAACAGATTCGAACCAAACAAATCCTTCACTCGCGGTCAAATAGCTCTGATTTTATATGCTTTTTCTAAGAAGTAATAGAAATCTCTAAACCAAAAAATCTCTCCGAAAATTTTCGGAGAGGTTTTTTTGGTTATATTACTTCCAATCACTTTTATTTTTGAAAATTGATAGTATATAGATAATTTTCTTTTTTTCTTCAATTTTATAGATTATTCTAAATTTGAAATTTGAATCTATAATTTCTTTTAATGAATCTTTTCTTTCAAATCATAAATGTGGAAAGTATGATAAATTAGCTATAGTGTGAAATATTTTATTTAATACAACATTAGAATATTCTCCAATATAAGATTGGATAAAATTAATATCTTCTTCTGAAATTGGTGTAAATTCAATACTATACATAAACAGATTTTTTATTTTTAGAAACCTTATTTATAATTTTTTCAAAGGGGATAGTATTTCATTTTTCAATATGCTCTAAACTATCTGACATTCTTTGTATTTCCTCATAAGAATATCAATTTTTTTTAAAATCTTCCATGGCCTCTTTTGATAATTTCATAAATTGTTATTAGAATTAAATATAAAATATAATATAAATTTTTTAAATAATTTCAAACTTTTTTAGTTTATCTCTTCTCCAAAATACTCCTCACATAAAGTCACTGAACTTGGAGGCGGGCCCATTCGGTTTTTCTGAGGAATTTTAGGGAAGACTGTTTGCTTGGATTACTTTTGAAACAATTAATCCTGATCATTTCACTCAGTTTTTCAAATCCATATTCTTCGATAAGATAATCTAAAATTGCAGATAAACTAACTCAATGTAAGACTGCATCGTTTCTATTTATTGGTTCCATAGTATTATTAAAATTAATTATATTTTTTATGTCAAAATTTGAATTTTAGTATTATAGTAAAAATGACTACAATTACAAGGATTGTGAGGATATCTTCTAGAGCAAGAGCAATATTTTGCCATTGATTTCAGAGTATGAATCATAAATAACTAAAAAGAGTTACATATATAATTTCTCATATTATATCAAGCGATAAAAATTTTTTATATGATATTTTTGTTAATCATGACAAAATATTTACAGATGAACATAGTCATGTTATTAAGAAACGACTAAAGAAAATTGATTTTGTCGAATTATTCTGAAAATAATTTTCTAACCATGCAAATTTTTTAGAATTTATAATTTTCCCAAAGCCTATATTTAGTAATATATCTCTTCAGTAAAAGTACGAAATAAAATATCAAGTTATATCACCAATAGTGCATCACAAAAAGCTTGAAATTAAAACATAATTAATATTTAAATATCATTGAGCCACAAAAGCTCAGGATGCAATTATTATTGCAGTTGCAGGAAGAGGGAATATAATTGAGGTAGTTAAAGTAACTAAAAAAATCACCAAGTAAGTGTATATTAGAAGGTATGAAAGAAAAAATTCTAGCATAATTATTTTTTATTTAAAGGATTTTGTTTTATATATTCTCATAAAAATTGCTTAATTTGTGCCAGAACTACAACTATATCAATTTTATTATTTTTAGCATATTTTGAAATAGTTAAATTTGGATATTTTTTGTCAGTTATATTTAGCTTATTTTTCAAATAATCTTCTGGAACATTAAAGATTTTGTTTATATAATGAAAAGTCATCCAATTTTCTATGTAATTTACATCATTTATTGGTTTTTTATTATTCAAAAATAATCCTGGAAATAAATTGTGTTGACTTAAATTTGTTTGTCTATGAACAGACTTAATGTTTTTGATTAATAAAAATGATAAAATTACAACCAAAACAACTGAAAGAAAAATAAAAAAATAATTTAAATTTTTTTTATCCCCAAATACTTTATTGTATCAGGACTTTATAGTCTCTATTATTTTCATTAAATTTAAAACTTAATAATAAATGTAATATTTTTAGTATATTTAATTTAGAAATATTACAATAAATAATATCTGAAAAATTTCAGATATTATTTTTATATATTTAAAGTATTTCTAATTGCTTTTTCAAGCTTTATTGAGTCTATCTTAGAATTATTTATATCCACACATAATCCTTTTTCTTTTAAGCGAACTTTAATATCTTCTGTAGATTTTCAAGGAAGAAGCCCGAAGGGTTCCACAGGAGAATATATACCTTCTCAAACAACTAATGCAAGTCTTTTGTTCATAAATGATTCTGCCTCAAAACTAAAATTTTTTTCATAGTCAAATGACATTCCCATATTTCCTGCAAGATCTCAACATACTTCAAATATTTTATTAATATTTGTTAATTCAAAAGCATCAAGTCTTTTCATATCTACAAAATTTATAACTTTACGTATATTTTTTTCTGCTTGCATAGAATCATTTTCTTTTGTATTTGGATTATTTGAAATAGTCTTTTTAATTGATATTTTTTTTGTTTCCATTTGTTTTTGTTTTTCTTCTAAATAAGCTCTTTTTTCCATAAAATCTCTTATTTTAATATCAATAAAATCCTGATTACTTATATTTTTATCAACACCAAAAGCTTTTCTATAATTATCAATTTTAGTTTTTAATTCTGTATCATTTGGGTTTTTAGAGAGCCCTTGTTTTATATCCATAAAAATCTTTGAAAATTTATCTACTTGTCAAAGTTTATCATTTAACGATTGAATATCACTTTCTACTTGAAAAATCTCTTGAGAAGCTATGTTTTGCTCTCAATTTACATTTAAATCTATTCGGATTTCATGGGAATATCATGTTATTTCTGATATAATCTTTTTTGTTGATTTACCATTTTTTTCATTAATCTCAATAATTTCATTAGTTTTTTCTCAATGTTTTACATATACATCACCAAAGCGTTCATAGTCTTGTTTTTTGAGATCTGTTTCTATAGCTTTTCAAGCTGTATCTATAGGCTTATCTGTTAATTTACCACTTTCTGACAGTTTATTTTCTAGTTCTTGAATTTCGCGAGTGGTTTTTATAAATTCAGCATCAGAAATAGCTCAGATTGAGTGAAATTTTTCTGCAAGTATTTTATAATCTTTAAAATCTCAAGTTTTTTTAGCTAAATCTTTTAATTCTGAGAGAATAGTTCTTGCAGCTGTTTTAAATTGTTCACTAGAAGGCTCAGAATTATTATCTATAATTTTAAGAGCTTCTTTATCATGAATTTTATCTTTTATATTATTAAGTTCTGCACGTAATTTATTAAGTTTTTCATTAACATTTTCTTGCTGCTTTTCTTCTTTTGTCTTCTGCTTGATTTCTTCTGACTTATTCTTAACCGCATCGTTTTTTATGTTATATACATTGTATGTGTCAATAAATTCAGATATAAATCAATTTTTTGTACAGGCTCTTTCAAAAGAAGTTTTTATAAAACAGTTTTTTAACTCTTCTTCTGATATATTATCTATAATAGATAAAAATTTAGCATTTTCTTCTGGATTAATTTTTGCTTTATCAAATAAATTTTCTAGATTTTGTATTGAGTATTTTGGATTATTATTTCTCTCAGGATCATTTTTAAATAAATTACTACATTTTTTAAAAGGGGCCATTCTTGGGTCCAATTCAGGAGTTTTTCATTCAATTAATTCTCATCATGGATATTTTTTTTGAATAACTCACTCAATATTTGATATTTTCTCGTTCATAAAAAAATGATATACAGAATATTATATCCTCAAGTATATCATTTTTTTCGAAAAAATACAAATTTACAGAGATTTTAAAAGGGTATCAAGAATAGCTTCATCTTTTTTTAGTTTTTCAATATGTTTTTTTGATTTTTCTATTTCTTTTTCTGATTTTGCAATTATTGTTTCATACATATTTTTAACAAGAGTATCAATTTTTTGTATAGTCTCGATATCAATATATGTTTTGGCATCAGGGAAACCTGAGTTTATAGTTCTTACAAAACCCTTTAACCCAAGAGGTGTTTCAGTTGGTATTTGACCAGTTTTAGAATATTCTGCAAGTGCACGTTGTGCTTTTTCAATATTTGAATATAAGTCTATTAAACTTACAACTCCTTCAGTAAAATTTTCTTGATCTGGTGATCATTTTCCTGTTTGAAAATATGATAGTACCTTTTGTTGATAAAAGGGAGAAAGTTTTTCAAAATCTTTTTTTGAAATTGTTTCAAGAATTTTAAAAAGTTCAGGTTTTACAACCTTTTCATTAATAACCAATATTGATTTTCCACTAGCATCAGCGAGTTGTTCGTATGGAGACACAGAATGTGATTGATTTTGTGCCAAAGCAGATGGGGGAGTGGCTGCCACACCAAGAAGTGCCATTCCTCAAATTAGGACGTTATTAAAACGACCAATAGTTTTACCGGTTTGAGCTATTACATCAGTTTTTTGAGATTCTGCTGATGTTTCAGAAATATTTGTAGATTCTACTTTAGCATTTTCATCAGGAAGATTACTAATTATTGCCGTCATAAAAAAATAGTTATATGTAAATTACATTTCCAGTATAGCAGAAATAATAAAATAATGCAAGAAATGATAAATATTTTAGTATTCTAATTTAGAAATATTATAATAAAAAAATATCTGAAAAATTTTTCAGATATTTTTTTATATTTCATATTGGTTTATATTTAATTCATATAAAATGCTTTAAGATCAATATTGAAAATATTACTATGATGATTAAATTCGGGAGTAGCTTTTGCTATTTTGTTCCAGAATTTAGTTCAGGGAATATTCTCAGAATCTACAGAAATATATAATTCTGGACGTTTTAATGTATTTTGAATATATTGAAGCCACACTTGAACAAGAAGTGTTCCAAGTCATTGGTTTTGGAATTTTTCAAAAATCTCCAATCAAATTTCACCAAGTTGTCTTCTTTTAATATCAGAACCAAATGATCTATCAGATAGAATTCAAATCCAAGTGTTATTATGAATTACTCAGTATAATGTCTCTTTTAGGACATTATATTCTGTAGTAAATTCTTCCCAACAATCTGGTTTTTTCTCGGGATCGCATAGAAAATTAACATAATAACCTACATTATCCTTAACTTCCTCAATTGATATTCCTTTATTTTTCCATTTAGAAAGTATATCATTAACTTTTATGCTCTGGGTAAATTGTTCTGAATTTTCAGAAGAAAAAGGAATAAGTGATAATCATAAATCTAAACTAATAATATGAGTCATATTTTTTTATTTAAAATGGTGCCGAGGATGGGACTCGAACCCACACATCTTGCGACACAGCCACCTCAAGGCTGCGTGTATACCAATTTCACCACCTCGGCATTGTTTTTTGGTGCCCCCTACAGGACTTGAACCTGCACCTAGAAGCTTCGAAAGCCGCTGCTCTTCCAGTTGAGCTAAGGGAGCGCAAATCCTATTTTTCCCTCTTCAGTCTGCTGGAGAGGGTTAGGGTGAGGGCTTTTATTTCTTTCAGCTTATATCATATAGTAGTGGAGCGGCAATTGCAATTGATGAATAAGTACCAAAAATTGTACCGTACATCATTGCTAGTATAAATCATTTAATACTTACTGGTCAGAATAAAAACATTGCAACAAGTGTTACAAATACAGTTAGTGATGTAAATAAAGATCTTCTTAGGGTATCAGTTATGGCACTATTTACAATTTCACCAAAGTTTAATTTTTTATTTAATTTATTTCTAATATTAGTTCTAATTCTATCCATAATAACGATAGTGTCACTCACAGAATAACCAAGTACAGTCAGCATTGCAGTTATAAAGAATGTATCAACTTTAAATTCTGGGAATATAAATGATGTAATCAAATAAAATCCAAGTGCCGCTAGTACATCGTGAAATAATGTAATAATAGTAACAGCTGCAAATGGGAAACTTGAAAATCATTCGATAGATCCACGGAAAGTCCATGCAATATAAAGCGAAATAAATATTATTGTTAAAAATAGAGTTACATAAGCTGTTTGCTTGATATAAGCTCAGAAACTTTCTCAGATATTTTGGTATTTTTCAAGACTAATTGATGAATTAAATGTAATTAAATTCTTTCATAAATTTGTTTTAAATGTAGTTTTTAATTCTTCTAATTTCACAGTATCTAAATTATCTATTTTATTAAGTCAGGCTTCAACTATAAATTTAGATTCTCCAGCAACTTTATAAGCTGAAATTGTATTAATTAGTTCTTTGTCATTAAATTTTATGTCTTTTTTAGTCTCTTCAACTATTTTACTTATATCTTTAATATCTATATTACCATTGTAAGTATATTCAGCCTGCATTCCTCAAGTCATATCTATTCATAGATTTAGTGGTAATACAAATAACGATATGATTGCTATTGCACTTGTAAATACAGCTACAGAGTAAAACTTAAATCTGTTTTTAATAAAGTCCATCTTTTAAAAAATTAATAATAAACGCATCTATTTATAAGAGCAAAACAAAAAAAGTCAAAACAATTATTATAATTATCTTGCGATTTTTTAATAAATAAGTTATAATAAGAAAAAAAATATTTTAAATTTAAGAAAATATGCAGTACAAAATTCCTGTTCAAATAGAAAATGAAGACAAAATATTTTTGCAATTAAGCATAAGACAGCTCAGTATTATAATGATTTGAGGTTCTATCGCTTATTCTTTATTTAAATCTTTAAGACAAAGTGTCGGCGATACTGTTGCTATTTTTCCTGCTGTCTTAATTGTTTTAATTACACTTTTTATTGCACTTTTTAAAAATAGTGAAATGACTTTTTTGCCTTTTATTACAAATCTAATTAGATTAAATATAAATTCAGGAAGTAGATCTTGGCAAAAATGAACTGATAGTCATTCAGGAATTGAAATTTGATATATTAAATCGATGGTTACACCAGAAAAAAGATTTGATAGTAAACATGACCACAATATTTATCAAGAAATCGAAGATAAATTACATAAAATTTAATTTAAATAAATATGGATGATAAAACAACTAAATCAGTAAAATGAGGAAAAAAACAAATTTGAGATGCAACAACTCAGAGATATTTACCATTTTCTGAAATTAGAGATAATCTAATTATAATGAAAGACGGTTCTTCTAGAATGGTACTCAAAGTTAATGCTGTTAATTTTAACCTAAAAAGTGAGGAAGAGCAAGATTCTATTATTTATTCATATCAGAGATTTCTAAATACTCTGAATTTTCCAATTCAAATAATTGTAAGGTCTTTAAAAGTAGATATTGAATGATATATTAACAAACTTAAAACTCTTGCTGTAAAACAAAAAAATCCTTTGCTTCAAGAGCAGACTTACAGATATATTGATTTTTTGGTAAATCTTGTAGATATTGCTCAAATTATGAAAAAGAATTTTTATATCATAGTTCCTTATGATACAGATGAAGGAAAAAGTGTAAAAGAAACTTGAGTTTTTTGAATTTTTAGAAGTTTTTGGGCAGCAATAACACAAGAACAAACGGTATCAAAAATAAGAGAATCAAGAGCAAAAGTAGAAAAATTAAAAAAATGAAACTCAGAAAGACTTCATACAATAAAATCAAATCTTGAAAGTATCTGACTCAAAGCTGAAGAAGTTAAAAAAGATGATTTAATTAAACTTATGATTAATTATTATAATCCAAAAATTAATTCAGAAATCAAAACCAAAGATGAAATAACTAATCTAAATATGGAATAATGCTTTCAAATAAAAAATCCTGAGATAGATGAGAATTAATTGCGATTTATTTTCTTCAAAAAAAAGGATATAAAATAATAGATTCAAACTATAAAATATCAGGTGGGGAAGTGGATATTATTGCAAGTTTTAACAAAAAAACAATATTTATCGAAGTAAAATATAGAAAAAATTTAAGTCATTGAATTCCAGAAGAGTCGCTATCGATAGCTAAAAAGAAAAATATTTTGAAAGTTATAAAATATTATTGTCTTAAAAATAAAATAAAGGAAGAAGATGTTGCTTTTGAATTTATAGCCATCACTGAAACTTCTACAAAAGCAAAAATAAATCATTTCAAAGATGTTGAGTTATAAGTAATATAAACTTTTTTTCAAATTAATTTGAAAAAAATAAATTTAAGTATATATTAATTTAAAATTTTAGTTGTAATAATTTAAAAAACTATGAGTGATGTATTTAAAGACTACAAAAAACAAAAAGTCAGAAGAAATATTACTATAATTTCTTTAAGTTTAATGTTTGCATTAAGTCTTAATTTTTTCCTTTTTAGTTCAAGTGTTTGACAAAAAATCCAAACTTCAGTAAAAAACTATGGAGAACAACCAAAGGTGGTAAATAAAGATATTTATATAGAAGCAGCAGGGACAGGATCTGATATTCTAGATTTAAAAATCTGATCTGACATTTCAAAAGCAAGCGAGCTTTCGGCTTCTTTTCTTTTTGACCCAGAATCTATGAAATTAGTTGATCTATATTCTGATAATAAGGAAGTAGAAATTACAAAAGTTACAAATGTTCCAGGTATTTACTTTGTAAGCTTTAAATATAAAACTCCTACTGATTTAAAATCCTGAACTACAATATGAAAAATACTTGTAAATAAAATTAAAAAAGACTGAAAAATTGTAATAAATATGGCTCAAACTCACTTTACTAGTGATTCAAAAACATACGAACTAACTAATGCTTCTTTTGAATTTTAAATAGCTAATATTTTAAAAAAAACTGAAAAATTAATTTTTCAGTTTTTTTTAATTTAAGACATTCCTAATAATACTCCAACTTCTCATTTCTTTTTTGCTATATTGTCCATTAATCTAGTAGATAATTCTTTTTCAATATCCTCTATTTCTCATAATCTTTTTGCTAATACAAATAGTTCGGATTCTTTACTTACTGGATTAAATAAAATAAAGGCAGTAAAAAATGTATCATTTGAATAATCGAAAGGACTTGTATTTTTTTCAAAAACATCCATTTTTATTTCTAATAAACTAGGATTTGGTGCAATATCATAAATTACAAATCAAATTTTTTCAAGTTCACTTCTTTCTTCTTGATATTCTTGAAAATTTAGAGTATCAATTCTATTTATATATCATCATGTATGTGACGTTAAAAAGCCAGAAACTTCATTTACCATAATCTAAAATTAAAAGATAATAACTTGAAATATAAAGGAATTTAACTAATTGTCAAGTTATTTTATAATTTTTAATTGGGATAATTTGCATAAATAGAAATTTTATGATAAAATAATTTGTGAATGATTATATTTTAATAAAAATTATATGACTAATAACAGATTAAATCTTCCAAAAAATGAAGGTGAAATTGGTTCTATAGAATTACAAGCAAATTCTAGTAGTACTTACGAAGATTTAAAAAAACATTTAAACAACATTAAACAGGTTTTATCAAATTCTCCTACACCTGAGGAAATTAAATCAGCTAGAGAATTTATTTCTAAGTTAGTTACCTTAAAAAATATAAAAGAAACTAATAAATCTCAAAATAAAGAAAAATCACAAATTAATTTGTGAAATTTAAAAGATGAAATGGAGATATATTCAGAAGTAAAAGATAAGTTAAGTGAATTAATATTTGAATTAAATGAAGATGATGCAATTTTAAATTATCTATTATTAAATAAAAAAGAATATAAAGACATAAATTTATTAAGTGCTATTAATGTAGTATTGAAAGTTGAATGAACTGATTATAAAGATTGGAAAGAAGCATGATATATTCCTGATGGTATTTTTTGAGCTATGGAATTAAGTCAATTGAATAAATTAAAAGAACAAATAGATAAGAGTAAACTAGATAAATTAAAAGAACTTAAAGGTAAATGAATAAAAGTAAAAGATGTGAGAAATACATCTACGGTTTTAGATACTTCCTCTGAAGATGATGTTTTAAGAGTATTATTTGATAAAAATAGTGATGATATTATTGATAATAAAGATAATTGAGTTAATAATTTAGACGAAATTTATAAACAAGTTTCTGCCTTAAATGATAAGGATTTAAATAAAGTAATTAAAAATATCTGAATTCATATGTGAAGAAAAGATATTTTAAATAAAAGAACTTTATTAGAGGCCTTAAGAAAAGAGCCAGAATTAAAATATGAATTCTTAAATAAATTGCAAATTTTAACTTCAGGATGAAAAAATTCTGCTTTTGTAACTGATGTTTTAGAGCATTGAAATGAGGCAATTAATAAAAGTCTTAAAACTAAAACAGAATTAGAAAAAAAATATAAATTACTTTTTGATGCCCTAAGTAATGAAGCTGATAAAAAATATGAATTAAGTTTATCAAGTTTAAAACAAAAAATTAATTCTATTCCAGAAAGTGAAAATAAAGAAAAATATAATCAATTATTACAAATACTCGAAAGTGAAAGTACAAAAAAAGATTTTTTAGATAGAATTAAAATTAATTGAGCTTGAATATTCTTAAATCTAGTAGAAACTCATTATTGAGCAGGTGCCTGAACTAGTCTTTCTTATGAGGACTTTAATAAATTCTTATCTGAAAAAACAAATGATACAGTTAAATCTCTAAATGTTGATATTTGAATTTGAACTTTTGGATGAAAAATTATGCCTTGAATTTGAGCTAGTTTTGATATTTCTAAAACAATTGACCATAATAATGAATCTTGAGAACAAACTTGAGAATCAAAAGTTTTTTGAAAAGTTTGAGTTTTTAATTTTATTCCATGAATATTTTTATGAGCCTCTAATCAAATAAATTTTGATGATGTCAAAAAAGCATGATTTGTTGATTTTAATGAAGAAGCTAAATATGTTGGATGTCATGCTAATGCTAGTCTAATTTGATGGTGAGTTGGATTACAATATAATAAAGAAAAATTATCAGCAATTAACCAAAAAGAAAAACAATTCAAAAAATTTATAGGTACTATTTTTTCAACTAAATGAGTTGAATCACTTAATTCATCTGGTTATAAAGATTTAATGAATCAAGAATTATCAAAACTTGATTTAACTACTGAAGATAAAAAATATGCTCAAGAAGTTATAAATTCTACTTATAAATTATTAGAAGAGCAATGATTTGATAAAATGGATACAGAATTAAAAACAAGATTTATAAATTGAATAAGTACTGCATATTCTGTAAAATGGAAGGAAGAAGTTTTGATTAAGGCTCAAGAGCAATGATGGGAATGGTCTGGAGCTGGAATATGACTTCAATTCTTATCAGGATACTTACCAATTCCATACTTATGAGCTTCTTGGACTAAGGTAAATATGAAATATGAACAGGATATTGAATCTGCACTTTATGCATGATTAAAAAACCTAGATTTTAAAGCACAAAAATTAAAACAAAGAGAACCTAAAAGAGAAGAATTAAGATTATGAAATATTGAAACTTGACTTAAATTTAAAGAAAATATATATATATTTACAAACCTAGCCCAAAATCATCCAGAAGATTGGAAGAAATTTATTAAAAGTGATACAACTCCAGAAAAACTACGTCTTATTAAAAAAATCTTAAATGATGATAGAAGGTTAAAAAAAGATATATTTGCAAAATCATTATTAGCTAAAATTGATGACTTAGAAAAACTAAATAACGATGAATCCAATAAAGAGCTTAATTATATTATTGGTCAATTTATGAATGCAACCTTCAAAGATAAAAGAAGTATCGAAGAAGTTATTCTATGATTTACTTTGGATAAAAATTGAAAATATGAAGGTACTTTTGATTTCTTAACTAGTAGAAAAAAAGCAATTAAAGAATTTGCTCAAAAATCTGAACTTTCTCCAGATTTTAGTAATAAGACTTGAGAATTATATGCTAATATTAAAAATTCTTTTAACGAAAATGAGATTAATGCATTACTTGGAAAAACAACTAAATCTTGAGAAAAACAAGAAATAGAACAAAAACCAGACCCTAAATTATTCGGTTTTGTGGCTTCATATAAAATAAGTAATAAGCAAGAATCTCTATGAAGAGCAATGGTAGAAATACCAGCTTGAGTTGCTACAATTGCATGATGACAGGAAATACCTATTACAAATGAAGTAGATAAAAATTATACAATTGAAAGATTCTTAAAATCTCCATACTGAATAAATGCACAAAAATCAATTGAAAATATATTAAAAACTACTTTAACTAAAGAGCAATTTAAAGAACTATTGCAAAAATGAGAATCTCAAGTAAACTGAAAGAATGTTAAGTTAGATACAGATTTTATTTATTTCCTATATTGAGTTTGTGCAAATGAGTCTATGTGACTTAGAATAAAATCTATAACCACTGAATGATCTGAAGTAAAATTTGATTGAATATTCCCAAATGGAAGACTTATGGATGGTGTGAATAAGCCAATTTGAGATAAAAAAGATGTTATAGTTTGATTTGGAATTTGAGATAAAAAAGAAGAAGAACCTACTTGAGGTTGAGGATGAACTTGAACTAAAACTTCCGTTCCTTGACTTTGAGGTGGTGAAGAATGAACTAATCAAAATGATTGATAATCTAATTTAAAAAATAAATGAAAACAAAATATATTTACATTTTTACATTTTTAATTATTATCTTAATAATTGCAATTAGTCTATATTTTGATTCTAGAAAAAAGAATGAAATGCCAGTTCTTGATTATAGTCAAAAAATTAACATAGATCTTAACAAAATTAATCAAAATGATGAATAAAATTAAAATATTTATTGCATTATTTCTAATAAGTTTTGTATATCAAAGCTATGCTATAAATGTATATACTATTTGATCACAATCAAACAATTGTTCAGAGGCAAATGTAAATACTAGAATTTATGTTCCAGCATGACAAAATTCTCTAGATATTTCCGTTAGAGATTTATTTAGAACTACTGGCTTAAGTTTTATACTAAATGCAAATTCTTCAGTTAATATATGGTCAAACAATAATATTTTAGCTCCAAATTGTAGTAATCCAGCTAATTGGTTTAGAGTAAGTAGTGTTAGTCCATGAAATATGCTCTGGGTTATAGCTTTTGCAAATAATACTTGTACAGTGGATATTTCATCAAGACCTAACAGAAATAATCCAGTTGGTCAATTTGTATATAACATCGGATTTAAAAATGAAACTTGATTTTGAGTTTGAAATACCTCAATTGGTTATTTCTATTACAGACCAAATTGATTATCTTATTGGCCACAAGAATCTATTCCAAACCAAACTAATAGAACTTGGTCAAATCCTATAGAACATTGAAATGAATGTTTTAATTTATATGTAGATTATTGTTGAGACTGAGTAATTACGAATTGAGAATCCTGTGACCCAACTGATCCAACTCGCACTTGATGGGGGGCTAATTGATGTAATGCAAGTTGTCAACCTATAAACTGATGAGGAGGAGGTTGATCTTCTTGTTGAGATTGAATAAAAGATGCCTGAGAAATTTGTGATCCAGCCGATCCAACTCATACTTGATGGGGAACTCTAGGTTGTAATGCAAGTTGTCAGCCTTTAAATTGATGAGGTTGAGGTTGATGAGGTGGATTTTGTTGAAATTGAATCTTAGAAGCCTGAGAACAATGTGATGATTGAAATAATATTTCATGAGATTGATGTAGTGCAACTTGTACGACTTGATGAGGTTGATGATGAGGTGGATGAGTAACAACAAATCCTTGAATTAACTCATATTGTTGAGACTGAGTAGTTGAAAGACCAAATGCTTCTGGACAATTTGAACAATGTGATACAACTGAGTCTTGGTGTCAAAGTTGTCAGTATACAAGCACAAATCCTTGAGTATCTTCTCCGTGAAGTATTACAATTACAAATCCAGGATTATCATCTCCAATTTCTTTGTCATCTTACAAGGTTATTGTCTGAGAATGAGTTAATATTTTTTCAAAAAGCGATACTATAAAATTTGATTGATGATGAAATAACATATATCTTGGATGACTTCCTGTAAAAATGGTAAATAATTCTGATGCTATTTTGACTTGAAATGATATACAATATACCTTGCCATGAAATTCTTGAGTAGGAACAGTTTTTTTCAAAGATCATAATGTATATGACGGAAGTGGAAGATTAATTGACATAGTTTATAATAGGACCAATTTTCCAAATAGTATAACACTTTTTAACTGAAGTAGCCTTTATGGATATTGATATAAATGAAAACCTATAAGTACAATTTATTCTAATACTAGAACTCCTGTTATTCCATCTTTATCGCCAAGTAATACTTTTTATGTTAGTATTTGATACTTAGAAGAAAATTTACCAATCAGAGTTTCTAAGTCAGCTATTTCAAATACTTCATGAGGGAATGCTTATATTGCAAAGCCAGCTTGATATGACTTGTGATTTATAAACAATAATGATTTTATTACTAATTTAAAAAAATGAAATTTTACAGTAACTTCTGTTAATGATACTGCTAATTTAATTAAACTATCAAGTCTTACTACAAATATTACAAATGAAAATATTCAAAACGAGATTAATTTAAGTGCATCTTGATCTAAGGAAAATATTGTTTCTTTATCAAAAAAATCTTTTATTACCAGTTTTTCTAATAATATTTCTAGCTTATCTGATTTTAATAGTTTAGATAAATTATGAGATAATGAAAATATTAGACTTAGTAAACAAACCATTACTATTAATTGAGCTTTAAATTTATCTTGAAGAAAAACTATAATAATTGAAAATGGTGATTTAATAATAAATAAAAATATAAAATATAGTGATAATAATTCTAGTTGGGCCTTTATAGTTAAGAATTGAAATATTATTGTTTCAAAAGATGTTTTCCAAATTTCTTGAGCTTATATGACTTTGAATTGACAGATTAATTCAGATTGATTTAAGATTTCAAAACAATTAATTGTTGATGGAAGTTTATATTGAGATAGTTGAGATTTAGTAAAAAATAGAACTTATATCAGAGCTTCTACATGATACAGTGCCATTACTACATGAGTAATAATAAATTATTCAACGCGTATTTTCAAAAATCCACCTCCACTTTTACTTAATTATATTAATCAATTTAACTTAGATAGGGTAGCTAAATAATTTTTTTATAGAAAATTTTGACTAATTTGAATTTCTTCATATAATTCCAGCGATTTTTATTTACCTATTTATTGTATTACCCAAAATTTATGATTAATTTTTTAAAAGAATCTATTAAAGAATTTGAACATGTAGTATGGCCTACACAAAAAGAAACTAAACAGTATTTTATGATTGTTACCTGAATTATTGTATGATTAACAATTTTCTTATTTATAGTTTCTAGTATACTTTCAGCAGGGCTTTTCTTTGCTAAAGATAATATTAATCCAGCTACTCTTCCACAAACAACACAACAAAATTCTAATTCTACTCCAGACTTAAATTTAGAAGATATTAAATTTGACACAGGAGCAACTAAATAACTTATATATTTTAATAAATACAAATTATGTTTTCGAGCTTAGCAACAAATAAAGAAGAATGGTATGTTATAAGAGTTATATCTTGAACAGAAGAAAATGTTAGACAATCACTTTTGCAAAGAAGAGAAACTTTTTCATTAGAGGATTATATTTTAGAAATATTTGTTCCTACTCATGATAGTATTTCTGTTAAGGCATCAGGAGAAAAAGTAAAGAAAAAGAAAAATATTTTTCCATGATATATTCTTGTGAAAATGATTGTAACAAATGAAAGTTGGTATATAGTTAGAAATACTCCAAATGTAACTTGATTTCTTGGAGCATGAACTGTTCCAGTTCCAGTTAGATGAGAAGAATTAGATAAATTAAAATGAGTTTTATCTGAAAAAAGTGAAGAATATAAAACAAATTTAAAACTAGGTGATTTTGTTACAATTTCAACTTGACCTTTTGAGGGAAGTGAAGGAAAAGTAATAGAAATAAATGAAGAAAAATGATTACTAAAAGTAAATGTTAATCTTTTAGGTAGAGATACTCCAGTTGAGCTTGATTTTGCTAATGTTAAAGTTAAAAAATAATTTAAAAATAAATGCGAATATTTTCTTATCTTCTTTCAACTTTAGCTATATTTTTAATTTTAAATATAGTTTTATCGTTTTCTTTTATTTGATATAGAGATTTTCTAAAAAATATTAAAAATCAAATAAATTGAACTAATATTGTAAAGGAAGAAAATTTGCTAAATAAAAACAATGAAGTAAATGAGAGACTACTTAGTACAATTGAAGAATTAAGTCAAAATATTGAGAAAATTTCTTCAAAAGATAGCTTGACTGGAAGTATTCAAAATTTGACTAATACTGGAATTGAAAATTTATGATTACCAAATTCCTTAGCTTTTAAAATATTACCACAATTTAATCCATTAAAAGTTGAAAATAATTGATTTTTTGATATAAAAAGTCAGGATGTTTCTAGCTTAAAATATAGTTCATTTTTTGATGAAAAAAGAAATTTGAAAATATATGTTTTTGAAAAAGGATATGGTGATTTGATGACAATAATAAGGAAGTATAGCAAATATAAGATTAATGAAAAAAACAATTTTTACTGATATAGTTTTTACTTAAATCCTATATTTAAAGATGATAAAGTTAGATTTATTGTTCAATTAGAAGCAAAAAGTGTTTGATTTGAAATAAATAATTCAAATTATGAGCAATTGAAAATCTTACTGTTAAAATAGTTACAAAATACTACAAAAATTTATTTTTTTAATTTTAAAAATATGTCTAAAAAAATTTTACTTACAAAAGAATGACTTGCTGAAATTCAAGATGAGCTAAAAATTCTTAAAGATGAAAAAAGATTTGAAATAGCTGAAAAGCTTAAAGAAGCTATTTCTTACTGAGATTTATCAGAAAATTCTGAATATGAAGATGCGCGTAATGAACAAGCTCAAGTTGAGCTTAGAATTCTAGAATTAGAAGATATTCTAAAAAACTATGAATTAGTTAGTTCAAAAACTAGCAGTAAAGATTGATTAAAAGTTAATATTTGAAGTCTTGTTACTATTGAAAATCTTTGAGAAGCTCATAAATGAGAAAAAGAAACTTTTAAAATTGTTTGAACTACAGAATCTGATATTTATGAAAATAAAATTTCAAATGAATCTCCGATTTGAAAAGTTCTTTTATGAAAAACAATTTGAGAAATGGCTAATTGAAAATCACCAAGTTGAGAATTTAGTTTTAAAATTTTAGAAATTAAATAATTTTTTATGCATTTTTTTTCGGAAAATATAATTTTAATTCCGGTTTTAGCTTGGATATTTTCAGTAATTATTAAATGAATTTATTTAAAATCTATTAATAAATTTACTATTAACTCTGCTTTAGGTTCAGGTGGAATGCCAAGTGTGCATTCAGCGCTTGTTACTAGTCTTACAACAGCGATTTGAATAAAATTCTGAATTAATGATTGACTTTTTGTGGCCTGTTTGGTATTTTCTATGATCATAATTTATGATGCTATAAATGTTAGATTTGAGGCCTGACTTCATGCAAAAGTACTTAATGAATTAACTTCAAAAAAATATAATTTCAGCGAATCAATAGGTCATCTTCCAAAAGAAGCATTAGCTTGAAGTATTATTTGAATAATTGTAGCTTTTATTTTAATGCAAATATAAATTTTAATATTCATCTTGTTTTTAAAAAATAATTCCTTATAATTTGAAGGAATTATTTTTTAATTTTTTAAATTATGGTAAATAATGATGATATATTTCTAGATGAAGAAGATTTATGAGATGAAATAAATATTAGCTATATAACTTGAAAAGAGAGCTTAGAAGAATTAGAAAAAGAAGAAGAGGAAGAATTTTCTGGTCATAAGCTAGATACTTTCTCTCAAGCGATAGATCATGATGGTATTTATTTAGAAGATGAAAAATATTTTGAAAGCTAGTTAATTTTATTTTCATCTATATTTTGAGTAGGGACTTCCTTGATTTCCTTGAATTTTTCATTTGCTGTTGCTGGTACGCTATCTTGAGTACTTTCACTTTTAATTTCTGATTTAATTTTTTCTTTAATATCTTGTATGCTAAATTGTCTTATTTTAAGTTGATTATCTACAATTCATTTTATAGTCTCTGAATCTTTAAGAAAATGATAAGTAAACCAAGATATTAAAAACAATCAGAGAACCGTTCAAATGGCAAATAATATTCACATTGATACATTGTATAAAGCCATTTTTAACTTACTCCTATGAATATTTAAAAATTCATGTTTTTCAATATTTTTCAGAGTTTTATTATTTTCTTCAATATTTTTATTTAAATTTTCTAATGTTTTTAGTAATTTTTTTTGTAAATCTTGATTATTAATATTTGCTTTTTCTGACATTTTTAAAAAAAGATTATTGTAATATAATTATTTGAATATAATGAAATTATATTAATTTATATTTAATAATCAATATTTTATCATTATTATTTATGGATACTATTAATTTTTTTAAAAAATATTCTATTTCTTTAAGTCCTTCTCAAATTGAATTATTTGAGAAATTTTTAGTTTTTTTTCTTGAAAAAAATAAATTAGTTAATTTATCAGCTATCAGAGATTCACAAGGAATTATTGAAAAACATTTTATTGATTCAATTATTTTGAATAATCACATTAAATTATCTTGAAAAATATTAGATATCGGCACTTGATGAGGTTTTCCAGGTATTCCTCTTGCAATAACAAATCCAGACTGTAGTTTTACATTACTTGATTCTACTCGTAAAAAAATTGATTCAGTTAACGAATTTGCTCAAAAATTAGATTTAAAAAATATTTCTTGAATTTGGTGAAGAGCAGAAGAATTATTCTTAAATCTCGAATATAAAAAACAATTTGATTTTGTAGTTTCGCGTGCCACTGCTTATTTACCTCAGATAATTGAGCGGAGTTTACCATTTTTAGGAAAATGATGAAAATTAGTTTTCTATAAGATTTTTGATGAGAAAGAAATTAAAGATTGAGAAATAATTTTAAAGAAAAATTGAATGAAAATAGAAAATATTTTTAAATATAGTATATGAGATCAAGAGAGGATTTTAATAGTAGCTTGATTTATTAAATAATAACAATATAATAAGAGTTATTTTATAACAATTTTTTATGAACAAAAAAATATATATAGTTTTATCAGTAGTTTTAATTGTCATTTTAGGTCTTATTTTGACTAATAAGTTTTTAAATAAAAATTCAAATACACCTAACTCGTTTATACCAAAATTTTTTAATAAAAATATAAAAACAAGCGGGAACGAATTAGCTAAAATGAGAGAAGAAATTAAATTAAATGATATTAGCTTAATTTATAATAGTGTTTATAATCAGTCTGATTATATGACAAAAAATGTTTTAGATACGAATTTCCTAGATTTTTTAAAAAATCTAAAAACCTCAACAAGTGTATACTTAACTGATAATATTAACTGATGAATAGAATTTAGTTCTTATGAAAGAGAAATTTCTAAATTTAACTCATGAAGTCTAAGAAATTTTGATATTGAGTTAAATATCTCAGATTACAAAACTAAGAAACAAATAGAAAATTGAAAAGTCTATATTAATTGAATTAATTTTTGAGATTTTAAGGCCTGATCTTTTAAAAAATCTTTTAAATGGCCAATTGGAGTTGAATTATTTAATGTTTTAATTAGGTCTGATAATTATTGAGATGCCATGATTTCAGTAAATAGTCTTAATTCAGAAGGGGATTTACTGCTTTGAAATGTACTTATGAAAAAGGCCACAATAAAACAAGTTTCTTTATGAAAAAAACAAGATATTCAAATCACTTGAGTTAAATTATCTTTAAATGATTGTAGTTTAGTTGATAAAAATAATGCTTGTTATAAATGAAATGCAACACTGAAAATAAATCATATTTTGTGAAATGAAGCAAATACTAACTCGGTTTCTCTTAATATGCAAGCCATAACAAGGGAGTGAACTATACAAAATCTAGTGAGTGGTGGAATGGCATTTGTTGATTTTATAGATTCTGATTGAAATATATTAAAAATATGAGATTGACAAACTGTAAATATAGTTTACAATATTACAAAAGAAGATGTATTTAATATGAAATCTTTAATCTGAAAAAAGTTCTGAGAAAAAGAGTGATACTGGTTTTATAACAAGAAAACATCTCTATGGGAAGAAAGAACTGCCAAGTATAGTTTAGATGAAAAAAATCTTACTTGGACCGCAACTATATCTGATATTTACTAATTTTTATTTCTTAATTTTAGAGAATATGAAAACAAAAATTTTATTTTTATTTATAGTTTTATTTTGAATTATAAATAGCACCTCTGCTAACTATGATTGAGTAACTTATGTTTCTTACTTTTGAAGTGTACATAATCCATACTATATGGAAGTAAAAACAAAGAATTTAGATTGTCCCAGTAGACCAGAAAAAGTTTATAAAGAAAATGTTTTTCCTGTTTTAAATGTTGGATCTTCATCTATGAGTTGTAATAAACCAGATCCTAACTCAATGGAATGTTCTTATGTTATAGAAAGCTCTTGAGCACCTACTGGATTTGTTATGGGTTGATTTTATATATATTGAGGTATAAAACAAATTTTGGATTCTTTATGAATTCCAGCTAAAATAGTTAATAAATCATCTTGAAATTATGTAAAAAATTTTAATTTACAATTATTACTTTGAACTAGTAGTGTTTGAACTAAACTTTGAATATCTACAGGTTTTGATTTTGCAGATTATGGAAATCCATTTTATCTCTTTGAAAATAATAATCCTATTGAATATAGAGATAATACTGAGTGTGGTTGAACTTGATCATTAACTGTAAATTTACCACCAATAACACCTGCAAATCCTGCTATAGATATTGAGAATTGAGATAGACCAGCAACTATCTGAGAAGCAAAAATAGATTGATGTACTTATTCTTTGGGTACATATACTTGTTTTGCTTCAAGTAACCTAGATTTTAAAATTAAACTTTCTGCTTTATGACTAAGTAATTGAAGTCCTGTTTGAATAGATAAATTAAATTTATCTTTAAATAATTGTAGTAATACAGCTCAAGTTACAGATCCAGTAAATGCTCCATTTGTTTTAAACAATATTTCTACTTATGGTTCTTATAGTTATTCAAATCCAAAATTTAAACAAACTTGATGTTATACTTTAGATATTTATTGAAAATACTGAAATTCTCCAATTTTTTACACAAACTTTAAAAGTCTTAAAATAAATATTGTTCCAAATAATGATTTTAAGCTTTGAACTGCAACTCTTACTTGATGAGCTTATGCAAATAATTTAGATACTGCTAAATTATGTGTTAGTATTACAGACTCTTATTGAAATGTGATTAACAAAAATTATTGAATTCAGGATGTAGTAATAAATTGAGAATGATTTGATATTGATACTATAAATCCTTGATTTGATTGAGAATGATTAAGGCTCTCAAATAATACATTTAATAATTCAAAATCTTGTTTTGATGTAAAATCACTTGTTCCTGGACAAAAAAATGTCAGCTTTAAAATAACAATTCCAGAACATAATGAAAGTACCTCTTTGAATGCAAGTTGAAATTTTAAAAAATTTGATTTTACAAAACTAGTTTCATTTAAAAAACCATTTATTTGAACATTGAGTATTGATTGAGATACATTTAAGATAGGAACTGAGCAGACTTTAAAGATGGACGTAATAAGTAAAAAGGACTTATCTACTCATAATATCTCAAATTTTATAAATTCTTTAAATGCTATTAACTCTAGTTATATAGTAAAAAATAAAAACTGAGAAAAATATTTAACAGATAATCCTATAGTTAATTTTACTCTAAATTATTGATGAAATACAACTATATGAACTTCTTGAGTGAAAGTAAATCCATATATTTCGTATAACTTATGATGAAAAGATATTAAATATATTTTATGAGCTACAGATGGAGCTATCGATAATAGTCCAATTATTCTAGATAAAGCAGAATTTTTAGGAGTAAAAATTATCTGAAATCTCCAATGAACCTGAAAACAAACCATTACCTGACAAGCCTCTAATTTCTCTGATTTATCAAAATCAGATCAAAGATCTAAAATAAAACAAAATGCGTATAAGCTTATTAAATGAATGAATAGTAATACCGTAGTTAATTGAGTAAAATATTTTGAATGAAATATTAATTTAACTTGAGATAACTTATGATTTGAAACATTGGTTGTAAAAAATTGAAATGTTAAAATTACTTGAGATTTAAATGATTCTTGAAAAAAACTATGAATTATAGTTATAAGAGATGATCAATCAAAGACAAATTTAGGTAATGTATATGTAAAACCAAATGTAAATAATATTAATGCAATAATATATGCGGATGGATGATTTATTAGTACAGATATTGATTGAATTCCATATTCTGTAGATTCTACAGTTAGAACCAGAACACTGAGTAATCAATTAACTTTAAAATGAAGCTTATTTACTAGAAATACTATATGATGAGCTATTCTTACAGGTTGAAAATATATACTACCAGGCTGATCTACACTTTCTGATACAGATGATAATTTTAATAAGGCTATGATTTATGATTTAAATTATATTAGAAGAGGATATACTTGATGGGACAAAAATAATAACAATAAACTAGATAGTGGGGAATATAAAAATCCATTTGTAATTATTTATAATAATATTCTCCAGACTAATCCTCCTAAATGATTTTAATTTTAAATAAAAAACTCTCAATCAAATTTTGATTGAGAGTTTTTTAAACTCAAAAAACAAGCGTTGTCAACAGAAAATATTGCTTTTTTTTAAAAAATATGTTACTATATTTAAGTATTTAAGAAACAAGAAAATATAATGAATAAGAAAATAAAAATATTAACTGCTTTATCGCTATTTATAACACTAATAAGCAACACTTTTGCTTGAAATTTTTTGTGAATGCAAAAGGAAAAAACAGCTAAGGTTCTAGATAATTTCAAAGAATATCAAAGTGAACTTCTTTTTGAGAATGTGCCAATTACAAGCGATGAAGAAACTGGACTTTTTGATTCAGAAGCAAAAATTAATTCCCTAAAAGATCTTTTAAATAGAGTTAACGACTCAAAAAATCAAATTAAAGACAGAAAGAAATTTATTACTAAGAAAAAAATTACACTAAGTAATACAATAAAAGAATTAGATATTGATATAGAAAATACTCAAATTGAAATAACAAAAACTCTACAAGAAATTAGCCTAAAAAATCAAAATATTGCAGATTTCTCAAAAAAAATTAATTCTTTAGATTCTCAGATTAACGAAAACAAAAAATCAATTTTAGAATATTTAACTTATATTTATTCTAAATGAGATTTAGTTTATAGTGAGGATAATAATTTAGATGTAATTAAAAGTATTTTATTAAATGATTGAAATTTATCTGATATTATAAATGATATTCATTTTAAGACTTTAATTGAGCTTTCTGGACAGAATCTTATTGAAGTACACAGAAATCTTATAAAAGAATTTTATTATAACAAAGAAGAACTAAAAAAAGAAAAATTGGAATCTTTAAAATTAAAGGCTGATTTAATTACAAAAAATAAAAATTTAGAATTACAAAAAGAATATAAGAAAAATTTACTTGAAATTACAAAATGACAGGAAGCGCTTTTTAATAATTATATTTTAGAAAAACAAACTAGGGAAGATAAAGTTAAAGATAAAATCGAAGAATTAAATAATAATTATTACGATGTTTTTAACAATATTTGAAATAAATATAACTGTAATTTTAATTTTAGCTCTGGTGCAGTTAGTGAAAATCAAACAATTGATAACAATGACAGCAAGGATTGTAAGGAAATAAAGCAATATTTTATTTTAGAGAAAAAATTAAGAGACACTAATGAAGTTGATTTCAACTCATCTAATCCATTGAATTGGCCATTAGAACCAGTTTCTTGAATTTCTACTTATTATCATGATGAATATTATTTCAGTGAGCTTGGTAGCGAGCACGAAGCTATTGATATTCCAGCACCACAGGGAACAGACATTGTAGCTCCAGCAGTTTGATATGTGTATTTCATATTACCTCCTGCTCCAGGAAAATATTGATACATCGCACTTAAGCATCCATCAGGATTTGTAAGTATTTATGGTCATATTTCAGAAGTTTTAGTTAATAGATTTGATTTTATTAAACCATGAATGGTTTTCGCAAGAAGCTGATGAGCGCCAGGAACTCCGGGAGCATGACCTATGACAAGCGGAGCACATCTACATTTTGAATTATATAAAGATAGAGCCTCAATAGATCCACTACGCTTCCTTGATACAGCTAGACTAAATTTTGATGACCTGCCTGTAAAATATAGATATAAATATATTGAAGACTTAAAACTTAAATATTGAAATATGGTTAATATGGGTAAATTTAAGAAATTCTATATAGTTTGAAATAGTGAAATAGAAAGACAAAAATATTTACTTAACAAATATGCGACGCCTAGTTTTAATGACTGGAATATGTGGATAGAAGAATGAGTTAGTGCCAAAATCGACCCAAGTTTACTTATTTGTATTTGACTTGCTGAATCTGGACTTGGTAAAAATCTAAAAACCGCATTTAATGTATGAAATGTATGAAATGTTGACTCAGGTTGAACTTACGAATTTGCCAACCCAAGAGAATGAATTTATTGGATGACAAAGACCTTAAATAATAAATATTTGAGAAAATACCAAACAATAGATATGCTTTCAAGACGGTGAAATAAAACCTGATCAATTTATGCCTCTTCAGATAAAAATTGGCACAACAACGTCACAAAATGTCTATCAAGTCTTAAGGCAAAATACATCGAAGATGATTTCAAATTTAGAATAAATAATTGATTTTAAGAAATTTAATAAATAAAAAATATCTCAGAAATTTCTGAGATATTTTTTATTATTTAAGAAATTACATTCCAGGAAATCCCATTCCAAGACCTCACATTATATCTTTCATTTTATCTGCTGCTATTTCTTGAGATTTCTTAATTCATTTGTTTGTAGCTTCTTTTATAGCTTTTTCTAATCTTTCGGTATCTTTTAGGATATCAGAGTTTTCTATTTTCACTCAAACTATTTTCATTTGCCCGTCAACAGTAACCACAACCCCATCTACTTCAGCTTCGATGTGAATATTACTTAGCTCATTTTGTATTTTACTTGCCTCTTGCTGAAGCTTCAATAAATCTTTTGCTTTAGAATAATCCATATTGTTTAATTTTAAAAAAATAATACCGAGAGTATAAAAAATAATTTTTATTTTGCAAATTAATTCCAAATAAAAATAAATTTGACTCCATTAAATAATAGTATACAATATCCTTACTTTATCACTAACCATAATTCATTATGAAACCAAACAAAAAAACCAACTACAAATGATTCACTCTCACCGAACTCCTAGTAGTAATCTCCATCCTTGCAATCCTTGCTACCATTGCATTTCTGAGCTTTAATAACTATTCATCTAAAGCCCGTGACTCAGTTAGAATATCAACCCTCAAATCAATCCAACAATGACTCGCAATCCAATATCAAAAAGCTTGATCATACCCATTACCAGATGATTATATAGATGTAGTATGAGCATTTAAAGATTGATACGTATGAGAATCAGTAACAAGAATTATAAATATCTCTTGAAAAACTACAGATCCAAAAGAAAATACTTTCTACTCATATTCTCTAGACCAAACCTGAAAGAAAATACAGCTTACTTGATTTCTAGAAGAAAACAATCCAGTAATATTCTCAAAACTAGATTCAAATCTTCTTTCCCCTCTACCTCTAGGAGAGGGGTTAGGGGTGAGGGTTTTTGCAACCGACTACTCATCAAAATTCACATACACAGTATGAGACAGAGTATGAATACTCCTTGACCCAATCACAAAAGCTCCAATAAATGAAACAACAACCCAACAAACAATAAATCTAACAACAGACCCAAACCAATATACAGTAGTATTCTCAAACACAACTTCAAATTCATGAACAATAACCGGATCTGGAATTAGCTTATTAACAACAATATCAATAATACAAAGTTCTTGTGTGTTATGAAATTCCGTAGTAACAAGCTGACAACAAATAACTGCATATAATTCAAGTTCTGTAGCATATAATCAAACATGTTCTTCGATACAAAGAAATTGTAAAGATTCTTTACTAGATTGAGATATTAATTATAAGTTTGATTCTTGTTCTCCAGTTCTAGCTCTAAACTGTCAAACAACAACATACTCTTGATATACAATTCCACCACTAAATCATCTTCAAACACAATCAACAATAACAAAAACAATAACATGATGAATTGCTGATATTTCAGCTACTTGTACTAACTGAGTTTTATCTTACTGACAAGAAAACATTAACTGTTCAACAAACTATGTTCTAGATAACTGAGCTTGTATGGAAGATAAATGTACTTGAAATGCTCCAGATTTCAGTGTAGTAAACTGAACTCAAAAATACAATATACCATGGCTACACAGTACAACTCCTAAAGATTGTTCATACATCTGTCAGGCCTGATACTACTACAACAATACAAACCTCTGTATTCCAGCTTCTATCTGAAATATAGTTCCAACAGATTGACTCACAACTCAAACTCCTTGTACAGACAACAATACATTCCAAGACACAACCTGACAAACATCTTGTAAAATAGTTCAGTCTTGATACTACTCTACACCAATTTGAACATGACCAAAAATATGAGAAACTCAATGTGAAGCAAATAACTATTGTGTAAATTGAGTTAAAACTAGTTGTCCTGTAAATTATTCTAGTGTGGCTGGATCTGCTAGTATAAATGATTGTATTCCTAATACTCAAACTTTCACTTGTTCAGCAAAACCTACAACTGGAACTCTATGGAATTCTGTATCAAGCTATACTCAAACATGGGATTGATCTGATTGGTTTCCTGCTAATTCAACTACTATATATAATACTACAGCTAGCACAACTGCTTGTAATTACAAATGTGATACAAACTATACTCGGGTTTGATGAGTATGTACCCCAGCAACTCAAGTAGCTACTTGCTGATGATCAATTCCAAGAAATGCCACAGCAACAACTACTACTACATATACTCAAACTTGGAGCTCTACTATTTGGACTCCAACTACAAGCTGGTGAGAAAATCAGACTACTTGTGATTTTGATTGTAATACAAACTATACATATAATAGTACAACTAATACTTGTGATGCTATTAGTTATACTGTAACATTCAATTCAAATTGATGAACTGTAGCAAGTCCTGCAACTAAATCAGTAGTATATAATACAGTAATCTGAACTCTAGCTACAACAAGTAGAACTTGATATACATTCAATTGATGGTTTACTGCTACAAGTGGATGAACTCAAATTACAACATCTACTCTTATAACTTGAAATGTTACTTATTATGCACATTGGACAAAAATAATAACATGTTATAGTAGTTTTACTATGGGGGCATCTAACAATACTGTTTGGAGCTATGGTGCACCAACTAACACTTTTAACATTGTCATAAATGGTACAGTTGTTTATTCTAACATTTCTGGAAATTTAACATCATACGGCAGTTATTCAAGAGGTGCCCTTATATCAACTCGGAGTTCTTGGTTGGGTACTCGGTATTACTATCAAGTATGTCGGTAAATATTTTTCAAATTTAAATAAAAATTTCTTAAAAAAGTTAACTTTTGGTTAACTTTTTTTGATTTTCAGAATTTATGGATAAAAATAATTTTTATTTTGCAAATTTTTTAATTTTATGTTACAATGTTAATGTTTAATTATTTTATTTTTATAAACAAAAACAAATATGGGATTTTTTGATAACTTAATTGTAGAAGAAGAGACTTCTACTGCCACAGCTACTGCGACTTTTTGAGGAAGTCAAGGTTGAGCTAAAAAAGATGATGATAGTGATTTAATTATTATCGATGATAGTGTTTCTGATATTACATCAGAAGACGTACCTGATACAGTTAATTCAATTTTTTCAGAAGATAAAGTTGAAGAAATTACAGAATCTAAAACAAGCGATGAAGATATTGTAATTCAAGATGAAATTGAGCCTAGTATCGAAATTGAAAATAAAACCGAAGACTCTTTAATTATTTCAGATAATACTGAAACTGAAGAGATTGTTGAAAAAACTGCGGATATTTCAGATAATTCTACAAGTTCAGATTTTTTAAATTTTAATAGTAATGAAGTAGTAGAGGAAGCTGTGGTTACAACAAAATCTAAAGAAGATCCAAATGAAATTTTATGAGATGCTGTTTCAAAATTTGAGGCATTATTAAAAACACACGCTGATATCAGAAATGGTAAAATGAAAGAAATTGAAGAAATTAATAAACAAATTGCTTCATTAAAAGATAGTGCAAAAGCTCTTACTGCTGAGGTTAAAGAAATTGGAGTGGAAGAAGATAAAGTATCTAAAATGATTGAATTATTTAAATCACAAAAAGTTTAATTTTTTACATAAATAGTATGTCTAATAATGATGTAAGCTTAGAATCTTTACTTGCTTTTTGAATAAAGAAAAATTGTTCTGATATTCATATTTCTGAGTGAGATAATGTAGCTTTTAGAGTTCATTGAGAGCTTGGTAAACTTACTGAGGCTTGAATTTTTACTCGTGAAATAGTAGAGAAATTAGTTTTAGAATTATTTAGATGAGACCAGAAAAAAGTAGCGGCTTTCTATGACAAAAAAGATGCAGATTTTGCATATGTATCAAAAGATTGAACTCCATTTCGTGTGAATGGATATTTTAAATTATGAAAAATAGGTTTTGTTCTTAGAAAAATAGAGAGAAATGCAAAAAATATGGATGATTTATGATTACCTGCTTGACTTCAAAAAATTCTTACAGCAAAACAGGGATTATTTCTAATTACAGGTCCTACTGGGTCAGGTAAATCTACAACAATGGTATCTATTCTTGATAAAATTAATGAAGAAAGAAGAGAACATGTTATAACTATTGAAGATCCTATAGAATTCATTTTTTCTGATAAAAACTCAATTTTCTCTCAAAGGGAAGTTGGACGTGATACAGAATCTTTTGTATCTGCTATTAGGGCAGCGATGAGAGAAGACCCAGATATAGTTATGGTTTGAGAAATGCGTGACAAGGAAACGGTAGAGGCTGCGATGAATTTATCTGAAACGTGACATTTAGTTTTTTCAACACTTCATACTTCAGGAAGTGTTCAAACCATTAATCGTGTAATTCAATTTTTCTCACCAGATATCCAAAACCAAGTTAGAGTAAGACTTGCTGACACGCTACTTTGAGTATTAAGTCAAAGACTTATTCCTAGAATTGATAAAGAGGGAAGAGTATGAATTCATGAACTCATGTATATGACTAGTTGAATAAAAAACCTTATAAAATGATGAGACTTAATTCAAATAAATAATAATATCGAAATGTGATCAGCCGAATGAATGATTACTATGAAAAATAGTGCAGATAAACTAGAACAAGCTTGAATTGTAAGAAAAGAGGATTATATGTGATATTTTATGGAAGACCAATAATTTATTTTTATGAAAAAAATTTACCTTAAATTAACCTATATATTTTTTTTAAGCATTTACTATTTCAATGTAGTAAATGCTTGAGTTATTAATCTCTGAGGATGAGAATTATGAAATTCTGTTTCTGGAGCCGAAGCATGAGGAGATTCTTTATCAAAAATGAATTCTCTTTGAATAAATATCCTGCATTCAATTAAATTAATATTATGAGGAGTTGCACTTATTTATATTGTGTATACTTGAATACAAATGATTATGGCGATGTGAGCTGATGATAAACTCTCAACTGCAAAAAGACAATTATTATATTCATTGGTTGCCTTTATTTTTATAAATATTCCAGGTCAGCTTTATGATATTTTTTCTTGAAAAGAAAGAAATGTTACTGAAGTAAGTAATTTTTCTGATGTAACAAACCAGTGAACTTGAAATATGTTTATTAACTTTTTTAATTGGAATTCTACAGTTGAGGGCTGAATTCTGGGCTTTGTTAAAATATTTGTAGCAGCAATTGCTGTCTATATGTTTGTGTTCTCTTGATTATCTTATATGTCTTCAAACGGAAAAGATGATATAAAAAAGAAAGCAAAATGAAGATTTTTATATTGATTTTTTGGGTTGATTTTTCTTTGAGTAATTGAGGCTTGGATAAAAGTTGTATACAATTGAAATATTCCGCAAACTCAATGAATTTTCTCTCAATTAAGCAATCTTGCAATATTTTTTGCTGGTCCTATTGCTATATTTTTCTTGATTTTATGAGGTTTCTATTATATTACTTCTGCCTGAGATGAGGCCAAAGCAAAGAAATGAATTGCAATTATTAAATATACATTTATTGCTGTAATTATTCTTCTTGCTAGCTACTCATTCCTTAAAGATCTAGCTGATTTTAGCCTATAACAAATTCACCATGAAGAAATTATTTATTATATTATTTTTATTTTCAGTAAATATATTTGCTGTTTATTGAGCTGAACCAAATAATTTTGATATTAATTCTCCTGTAAAAGATGCTGCGAGTAATTATCAATATAATACTTCTTTATGAAATAATACTTCATGAGATACTGGTCCATGACCTACGACAGTTGTTGTAACAGAAAATATACCTTGGGCTAAATGTGTTCCATATAAAGATAAGGATTGAAATAATTTAGATAAAATAACTAATAGAAAATTTACTTGTACAGTTGAGCCTTGATTTTGAAGTGTTATGCAGATGTTTGCTGGACTTGTTAAATATGCGACTTTTTTAGCAGCTTTGGTTGGGGTATTGATGATTGCAGTTGCATGAATTAGATTATCAATTTCTTGAATAGAATCTTGAGAAAAAACAAAAGCTAAAGAAATGATTACAAAAGTTATTTATTCTTTGATACTTTTATTTTTAATCTGATTTATTTTAAATAGTGTTGCTCCTTGGATATATAATTAGATTTTTTAACAATTTTTTGACAATTTTTAATAAAAAAATAAAATCAACTAGAATTTATTTATTTTTAATTTATTTATTTATGATTAATACTAAGAAATACCTAGGTCTTGCTATAGCATTGAGCCTTATTTCAGTAAATGCTTTTGCTGAAACTTGATCTATTTTAGTTGATCCTCTTTCTGATACTCCAACAGAAGTTACTGCTGATACTTGAGTTACAGATACTACTTGAACAGACTCTTGAGCAGATTTAAATGCGGCTTCTCCTGAAGTTATGGTTCCGACTTGAACTGTATCTAATTATGAAAAAGTTGCTTGTGATAAGGATTTCTTTATTCAAAATAATTGTAGCGAGTGTTTTGCAGGTTGAAATAAAAATATTTGAGAAAAAATTACTTCTTTAAATGATACTTGGACTAATCCTAATACTTCAGAACAAATTATATATAGCGATGAACAAACTTTCCCAGAATTAATCAATTTATGATGAGATAATACAAAATGGATTTCAAACCCAGAAGATAATACAAAATTTTGGAAAAATTCTCAAGAAATAATTTGGAGTGATTCAAAAACTTGAAGTGGAAGACAAGAATTTGTACTTGAATGAGGAAAAACAATTAATTTATATGAATCTGATCTATGAGCTACTTATGTAGTTGATTCAACAGATAAAATGCAATGAGATGCAATTGGGCTTTTAAAATTCCCACTTTCTTACCACAATATAGACGCTACTTGAAATGAAGGTGAAAAAATGGATCACACTGAATGTGTGGCATATTATGCATGAGCTCCAGTTGTAGCACCTACTGCACCAGCTCAAACAGAAGTTACAAAAGTTAAAACAGGACCAGAAAGTTTAATTTTAATTTTAATAGCTCTAATTACTACTTTCTTCTTCCTAAGAATAAGAAAAAAAGCTTAATAATAGATATTTAAACTAAAAATCAAAAAAAATAAAGTCAAAAATTTTGACTTTATTTTTTTATATGTTAAACTTCTAGCGATTTTATAACTAACTTAAATATTTATGAAACCTACACTAAACAAAAATAATGTAGAGATGTTTTGTCAAAACATCTCTATTAAATGATTCACCCTCGTAGAACTCATTGTAGTAATCTCAATCCTTGCAATTCTCTGAACCATCGCATTTCTCTCTTTCAACTCCTTCTCATCTAAAGCTCGCGACTCAACTCGTATATCAGATACCACAAACCTTAAAAAATGACTAGAACTCTACTCTGTAAAATCTGGTTATTATCCACTTCCAGATAGTGACTCAACAACTACAATATCAAGCTGAACTGTTAATTGATATGAAGTTGCTTACAAATGAATAATATCAGACAATATTTCAAGAAACATAAACATTAACAAAGTACCAACAGATCCTCTTAATACTAACCAAAAATACATCTACTGAACAACATATGACAAAAAATACTACCAAATAGCTACAACTCTAGAAGATACTCAAACAGCTTACATAATCCAAGATACTTATGCAGCCTGAAATGAAAAAGCTAAAGTTTGATGATTCTACAACTGAATAATCAAATTCTCAACCTGATGACAAGTATTTCTAGCTAATGTACCATCTCTAATATATAATTTCTCTTGATCTCTAACAAATGATCTTTTTTCAACAAACACCTACTTCATCTACAACAACAAATCAAATCTACCATACAAAGTATGAAACATAATAAATACAAACAATACAACTTCAGATACTCTAATAAAAGACATAACAGGCTACACCTGAGCAACATTAACTTGAGTTAATATTACAACAGTAACAAAAGATACTCTACAAACAACATTTACTCAAGAAATTCTAAAAAGCTTCAACACAAACCAAACAATACAAGATATTTCAAATACAACCCCAATACTAGAATCAATCTCAAAAGTAGTACTTTGAAATACTAGTGTTAATTACTCATCTTGTACTCTCTCATGAAAATCAATACCACACTGACAATCAATAAACGCATACTCAGAAAATACTATCCTCTGGAATGCATCTTATGATTGTACAAATAGACAACTAACAAGAACTTGTAACAACTGAATACTGAATTGAGACAATACATATCAATACACAAGTTGTGTTAAATGAACCCCAACTAACTGTACAGCTACAACCTACAATTCTTACGATATACCACAACTAAATCACACACAATCTTGAATTTGAACAAAATCTATTACAAATTGAACTTGATATATTGTAGCAAGTTGTAATGATTGAGCCTTGAATTATTGAATTGAAAGTGCGAGTTGTGATACTTGATATTATCAATCTTGAAATAGTTGTTTAGCTTATGTTAATTGATCTTGTATATCAATTCCTACAAATGCTACTTACTTTAATAATACAACAACTTATTCATTAATTGATGCTTTAAATTGAACTAGTTTGACTGCTAATTATAATGCAACACCTACTACTAATACTTGTCAGTTTAAGTGTGATACAAATTTTGCTTGGAATTGAAGTGGTTGTGAATATATATATCCAACATGATTATCTTTATCACATATTTCTGGTAGAAAAACATTTACATTTTCATGGAATTGATGAACAGTAAATAATAATTGTAAATTACAATATAATGACTGATGAAATCGGAAAAATGTTAATAATATAATTTATAATTGTTGACAAGATTATTCTTGAGAAATAGCTGATTTACCATCTGACTGATGGATTTCAAGTTGGTCAAATTTAGAAGTAAGATTAGCACTAGAAGACAATACAAATTTATGAAGATTGGGCTATGTAAAATGTTCATTACTTTCTACATGAAAATATTCACAAACCACAACACCTAATATTGATGAAGATTGCAATTGATATTGGGATAATACTGTTGTTACATATTATTTAACATTAATTAGTAGTTATTTGTGAAATTCTGGTGTAACTGGTTATTCTACTTGGTGTAACTCATTAACGCACGTATGACAAAAGAGATATAGAAGCTCATGAACATCAGACCCATCTACATATGTTAATTATTGATGAACCAGCTGATTAATTTTTACATGGGCAACAACCTTGACTTCCTGAACTGAAAATGTCGCATATTGTCAGTGTAATTATTGAACATTATATCGTTAGTAATAATTTTATATAGATATATAATTCATTTTAAAAAACCTCTTTTTTCCAAAAAAGAGGTTTTTTTGAAAGAAAATTTTTAAAAAACGTAAATTTGTATATACTGAAATTTATATTAAAAATTAATGGAAAATAATGAAAAAAGTAGAGAAATTGGGATTTATTGTGCAGGAGGTTGTGGCGCCTTATATTATAGATTATGCTAATTTGAAAATGGAGGAATTTTGAATTGTGAGTGTGGTTGAGGTGGTTGTGACAAGCGATTATTCGTATGTGGATATATTTGTGACTAGTCAGAATAATCAAAAGAAACTTCCGGCATATTTGTCGGATATTTGAGGGAAGATTAGGACAGTTATTGGGAAAGAAATTAATACAAGAAAAATTCCAATTGTTAGGTTTCGTTTACCAAAAATAAAAAATGATACCAAAAATATTACAGATCTTATAAATGAAATTAGTAAGGAATATGGACTTAATTAAACTGGCTAAATCTTATGTTTTAAAATACAAGAAATATTTTAAAAATAAAGAGTTTAGAGAAAAGATAAAAATGGAAAAATCAAAGAAATACCTTTATTCTAAGTCAATTAGAAAGGTAAGTTTTTTTGATGTTTATAAAAATAAAAAAAGAACTTTTACTAGTGTATTGGCTGTTGTTTGAAGTAATACAAAAAAATATAAATATCAATTTTTAATAGTTTGAGCCACTTTAATTTCTTTGACAATTTATATTGTTTTTATTTCTCCCTATTTTAGGATTTCACCATCAAAGGTTATAATAGAGAGACTTGATACAATTACAGATATAAATATTGCATACAAATCAATTGAAAATGTATATTCAAGTTCTATATTTTTGATAGATAAAAATGAGATAAAAAAATCTCTTACTTGATTCCAGAAAAATATTTTTAATGTTGAAGTTTCACGTCTTTTCCCAAATTGATTAAAAATAATTTTAGAATCTTATAAACCTGAGTTTTATACCAAATTCTCGGGAATTGATAAATCATATTTAGTCACTTCAAACGGAGTTTTAATTTATGAGAAAAATATTTGAAAATTGCTTTATAATCTGGAGATAATTGATGCAAGTTTGCTTGAGAATTGATTTTTTGATTATAAGGAATGAGTAGATGAGAGCACCATGAAAAAAATTATATATTTGAGAGATAATTTCAAAAAGGCTTTCCAGAATAAAAATATAGCGAAACTGGTCTATTTTAAGACAGAAAACGAACTTCATATCTCGCTTGATACTGGGTCAATTATTATTTTTGAATTAAATAATGATTTGTACAGACAAATTGCTTTGTTAAAATTTTACAACGATATGAACAAGGATAATCTAAGTTCGGGGGAAATATACTATGTTGATGTGAGAATTATTTGAAAAGTGTTTGCTTGTAAGGAAAAACAGGTTTGCAAAAAGAATTTATCTAGAATTTATGGGAATTTTTATAAATAACTAAATTTACATGAGGAAAGCTTTTATAAACAATTTACTAAACTCATTTTCTTGAGAATATAGAGAGCTTTTTTTTGAGAAATGAGAAAAAGTTACACTAAATTTACTCAATTGAAATATAGAATCTCCTACAATTATTGAGGAGTCTTGATTTTCAATTTTATCAAGAAGTTGAGAAAATACCTATTTTAAATCTATTGGATGACTTGATGATATCGAAAAAGAAGTTTTGTCTTTTAGAGATACTTATAATTTGAGCCAAAATATCTCAGAAATTAATTTATCAGGTCCAGATAATCTTGAATTTGTAGAGAAAAAAATAAGTGATGATATTTTAAAATTTGCTGAAATTTTGCTTTCTTTAAAGGAAATAATTTCTGAATACAGATTTATTACTAGTTATAATGTGGTTTTATGATTGGCTTTAAAAAGCTTTATTGTGGCAAATTCATCTGGAAATTTAACTCAGGATAGTGGATATTACAATACTTTTTATATTGTATTGAATTGAGAGAAAGACGGAAATAGCGAGGAAATTATGGAAAAAATTACTTGAACAGATATTGTAGATAATTTAACTTGAGAGCTCTTAAAAGAAACTTTAAAAAAAGCAATTTTAAAACTAGAAAAATCCCTTAATTGAGTGAAATCTCCATCTGGATTAATGGATGTAATTATTGGAAATGAGGCAGGTGGAACAATAATTCATGAAGCTGTAGGTCATTGACTTGAGGCGGATTTGTTGAATTCTTCAGTTTATAAATGAAAACTATGACAAAAAGTGGCGGCTTCAATTGTAAATGTAGTTGATAATCCGACAATTTGTAATCTTAGATGAAACTACAACTTCGATCATGAATGAAATATTGCAAAAAAAACTTATCTTATAAAGGATTGAATTTTGGTCTCTTATTTGCATAATACTAAGACAGGCGAGGTTTTTGGAGTGGACTCAACTGGGCATTGAAGAAGAGAAAGCTACAAATATACGACATTAGTTAGAATGTGATCTACATATTTAGAGTGATGAAAGGATAAAAAGGAGGATTTAATCAAAAAAGTAAAAGACGGAATTTATGTCTCAAGTATGGGATGATGACAGGTAAACACTGTGACTGGAGATTTTGTATTTCAAGTTGGGTTGGGTTATAGAATTATTGACTGAAAAATCGGAGAAGTTATAAGATGAGCTAACATATCAGGAAATTGACCAGAAATGCTACAAAATATCGAGTGAATTTGTGATGATTTGGAATATTTTGATGGATGAACTTGCGGAAAATGACAGCAAATGCCGGTGAGCGATGCTACGCCGACAATACTAGTTAAATTAAAAGTAACCCCAAAATAAAATGGAAAATAAATATTTGGCTTATCTTCACTATATTTGATTTACTTCAAAGAATTTAGAAAAAGTTTTTTGAAGTTCCAGTGATTATAAAAATTTCTTTGAGAATTTTTGATATAGTGATTTAATTAAGGCTTGAATAAGAGAGCAAAAGGCAAATACAATTTTAGAAAATAAGAGGAAATTTAATTCTCAAATTATTGATAAATTAATTAAAGATTTAAACATTGATCTAATTTCAGTCAAAGATCCAGATTATCCAGAAGAGCTAAAAAAACTTACAATTCCTCCGTTTTTGCTTTATGTAAGATGAAACCTTAGAAAAAATTCTAATTTAATATCAATAGTTGGTTCAAGAAAAGCTACAAAATACAGTGAAATAATTTTAGACAATATTATTCCAGGTCTTATAAAAAATGATTTTTGAGTTGTGAGCGGTTGAGCTTATTGAGTTGATAGTTTAGCTCACAAAATCACTTTAAAACATTGAGGTTACACAATTTCTGTTATTGGTACTGGAATTGATATTTACTATCCTTTTACAAATAAAGCCTTGTACGAAGAAATTATAAAAACTGGCGGAGCTGTGGTTTCTATCTTTCCATTTAAAACAATTTGAACTCCGTATAATTTCCCAATTAGAAATGAGATTATAGCTGCGCTTTCGAGATGAACTCTAATCACAGAAGCCGGAGATAAATCATGAACTCTCATTACCGCAAGACTTGCCTTAGAACTCAACAAAGATGTGTTTGTAATACCCTGAGATATTACAAGAGAAGCCTCGATTTGATCCAATAAATTAATCCAAAATTGACTGGGGAAGCCAACAATGAGTTATGAGGATATTATCGAGGAATATTGAGATACAATAAAACTCGAAGAAAAGATTAAAAATATAGAATTTGGCGATGAACTCGAAGAAAAGATTTATAATTTTGTTTTAAAAGAAGTATCTTCCGCTGAAACTATAGCAGAAGCGCTTGATATAGAAATAAGTATTGCAAGCTATAAGTTATCAATGCTTGAAATAAATTGACTAATAAGCGCTGAGATTTGAGGGAATTATAGGGTGGTGATTTAGAGAAAAAATTTGATAAATTCAGGATTTTTGTATAATAAAATAAATTATAACTTTGTAAAAAAATTAAATGCAAAATTATCTTATAAAACTATATCATGGGTACAATAAATGAAAAAATATTTTCTCTAATTTTTTAGATGAAATAGGGAAGACTCTCAAATGACAGAAAATTATTTTGTGATTAAATTATATAAAGTGAGAATATTTTTATTCGCTGACTTGCGATAGGGAAACTTATTCTCCTTTTGAGTCGAAATTCTATACTTCTTTTAATGATTTTCAGATTATAAAAGATGATAAATGAGTTTTTGATTATATTTGAGAAAAAGCAGTTTTGTGAGAAATAACTTTAGAAAATAGTTGGTTTTTCCCTTTTAAAATAGACACTTCCGATAACACAGATTTTATTTTTAATATTTTCAGAACATTTGAGAATTTTGATGTTACAAGTGATAAAATAGGAATTTTTATAGAATTTACACCAATAAAAGAGGAGAGCATTTGATTTTATCTTAAATCAAGATTTAGATTTTTCTTGTTTAGAATAATGTTAGGGCTTCAATTTTTTAAATATATTCTCAATTTTAAAACCCAAAAAGATTGGAAATTAGTGGGGCGCAATTATTTTCAAGAAAAATTAAATAAAGAACTTTTTGAGACAAAAATTTATATCATAGCTCAATCTAAAGATAAAAATGAGTCTATTTCTAGAATAAAATCAATTTTTAATAATTTCCTTGTTTTAAATAATTATCCTCTAAATCAATTTAATCTCAAAATTCAAAACCATATTTCGTCTATAAATAGCCTCTCACAAGGAAAATCACCAGTTAAAAAATATATATTAAGCTCAGAAGAAATTACTTCCTTTTTTCATTTTCCTTCTAATCCAAAATGAGAAACAAGTCTTCTAAAAGTAACCGCAAAGAAACTTACTCTTCCTATTTGAGTGCCAACTATAGATTATAAAGTAGAGAATAATTGAGAAATAACTCCACAAAATATAGACTCAAATATGAATGTAATTTGAATTTCTGATTATAGATCTATTAGAGTTCCAGTTTGAATTTATGATGAGGATAGACTGAGACATACTTATGTTATCGGAAAAACCGGAGTTTGAAAATCTAAATTTATTGCAAATTTGTTTATTAACGATATTCGCGCTTGAAAATGACTTGGAATTATAGATCCGCATTGAGATCTTTTTGAAGAAGCTCTAGCGAGTATCCCAGAATCAAGAAAAAATGATGTAATAATTTTTGACCCAACTGATGAAAAGTTTCCATTTTGTTTTAATCCGCTTGATGTACAAGCGTGAGAATCAAAGCAAATACTTGCAAAATGATTTATTGATATTTTTAAGAAATTTTTTGGGGCTAATTGGAATTCAAAACTTGAACATGTGCTTCGTATGATATTTTTAGCTCTTCTTGACAAGAAAGACTCAACTTTATTTGATGTAATTAGAGCTCTTACAGATAAAAATTTCCGCTATACAATGATAGAATCAATTAGCGATGATGTGGTTCGTAATTTCTGGACAAATGAATTTGCGTCTTGGTCTCAGCAATTTAATACAGAAGCTATTATGCCTATCTTAAATAAAGTTGGGCAAATACTTTCAGTTGATATTATCAAAAATATTTTTGCCTCTAAGGAGAATAAACTAGACTTTAGAAAAATGATGGATGAAGGAAAAATTTTTCTCGTAAAACTCCCAAAATGAAAACTTCAAGAAGAAATTATGGGATTTCTCGGAGCTATGATTATTACAAAAATCTTTCAAGCTTCAATGTCAAGACAATCTGAAGCTAAAGACAAAAGAAAGCCATTTTTCCTATATGTCGATGAATTCCAGAATTTCGCGACTGACACATTTTCTGAAATTCTAGCAGAAGCTCGTAAATACGGACTTTGACTTGTTGTAGCTCACCAATTTATCAAACAAATTCCAACTAAAATTTCAGAAAGTCTTTTTGGAAATGTCTGAACTCTTGTAAGTTTTCGTATTTCATCCGAAGACGCTTTATATATAAAACAACAATTTGATCCATTTCTTGATGCTTATGATTTATCTAATTTAAGCCAGAGAGAATTTTATACAAAAATGATAGTAGCAGGTCAAGTAAAAGATCCATTCAGTTTAAAAGCACCTTATTTGCCAGATTCTCCACTTGATAAAAAATATATCGAAGAGCTTTATTCTATTTCTCGCTCAAAATATTCAAGATCTCTAGAGGAAGCTAAAAAAATTACCCAAACCGAGCAAAAAGATGTAATCGAGAAAATTGAGAGTTTTGTGGAACCGATTATTTAATATAAAAATTATGCAAAATTCAGAAAAAAATATTAAATCTTATGAGAAATTTTCTCCAGTTTTTAATTGAGTGAAATATATTATTCCATCTCAGACTTTAAGTCCAGATTGTATTTTGAGGCATTTAATGTCATTTAGAAATGAGAGAAAATTATATAAAATTAAATCTAATTTATCTTGAAAAGATATAATTTCATTGTATTCCCCAGATAAGCCATATACAGTTTATAGTTCTGAGGAATGGTTTTCTGACAAATGGAGTCCTTTTAATTATTCTCAGGATTATAATTTTGGGGCGAGTTTTTTTTCACAATTTGAGAATTTATTTTTAAAGGTTCCAAAGGTAAATTTATACAATTTAAACTGCGAAAATTCTGAGTATAATAATTGACTTACGGATTCAAAAAACGCATATTTGAATTTTTATGGAACTGCAATAATTGACTCAAATTACACAACGGCTTGATATGAAGTTAGTAATTCTAACGATATTTGGTGGTCGGCTTTTATTGACAATTCATACGAAATAATTTCTTGTGATAAAATATATAATTCAGCTTTTTGTAATAATTGTTCAACTTGAAAAAATTTAATATTTTGTGAGGAATGTACAAATTGTGAGGAATGTATAATGTGTTTTGGATTAAACTCTAAAAAATATTTTATAAAAAATAAACAATATTCAAAAGAGGAATATGAGGAATTTAAAAGCAATTTCAAGACTTGAGATTATAATAAACTAGAAAAATACAAAAAAGATTATAAAAACTTTTTACTAAAATTTCCACAAAAATCCACTCATTCTACATCTTGTGAGAATTGTACTTGAGATTATATTTATGAAAGCAAAAATTGTATAGACTGCTTTACAGTGGTTGGGTGAGAGGATGGCTATAATGTTTTTGAATGAGCGAGATTTTTGGAAGTGTATAATAGCACATGTATTTATGACTCAAAATATGTTTTTAATTCTGTTTTAATTGCCGAAAATTCATATAAAATATTTTTCTCATCAGGAATATGAAATTCAAACAATATTTATTATTCAATTTTACTTGAGTGATGTTCTAATTGTTTCTGATGTACGGGGCTTCGCAATGCTTCTTATTGCATTTTAAACAAACAATACACCAAGGAAGAATATGAACAATTAGTTCCTAAAATAATTGAACATATGAATACTCCCCCTAAATCCCCCTCAACTGAGGGGGAAAGCTGAGCGATAGCGAAGCAGGGGGAGTGGTGAAATTTCTTTCCTTCGTCAATTTCTCCATTTTGATATAATGAAACAGTGGCTCAGGATTTCTTTCCTATTACTAAAGAAGAGGTTTTAAAATTGGGATTTAAATGGTCAGATTATGAGAGTCCGCGTCCAAATGTAACAAAAATTATTCCAGCAGAAAAACTTCCGGATGATATTACAAAAATTCCTGACGATATTTTAAATTGGGCAATTGAATGTGAAATTACAAAAAAACCTTTTAGAATAATAAAACAAGAATTAGATTTTTATCGCAAACATTTACTTCCAATCCCAAGAAGACATCCAGATCAAAGACATCTAGATAGAATGAATCTTAGAAACTCAAAGAAACTCTATGATAGAAAATGTAGTAAATGTGGCCTAGATATCAAAACTACTTACTCACCAGAAAGACCAGAAATTGTTTATTGTGAGAGTTGTTATAATAAGGAAATATATTAAATTTAAAAAATTATGAAAACAAAACTAACTGAATTCACAAATAGTTGATGAGATACTCTAAGATGAATAATTTCATTGCCAGAAAGTGAGATTGCTTGATGAGTTATTTGTCTTTCTGGATTTGAAAGATCAGCTACGACTGAGAAAAAATTCAAAACTCTAGCTGATAGAATGAGTGAAAAAATGCTTGCAACACTCAGATTTGATTTTTCAGGTTTAGGGCTTTCAGATGGGGATTTTAGATTTACTACAATAGAAAAACAATGACAAGATTTACTCAGCGCGATAGAAAAATTATGACAAGAAATTTGAAATTCTAAAATTAATATTGTGGCTCATTCACTTGGCGCTTGTGTTTTGGCCAGCCAGATTGAGAAAATTAAGGATAAAATCGGAAAGATTATTTTAATAGCACCAGCTCTAAATCAAAAAGAACTTCTAAGATATCGGTTTACAACTGGCCAGATGAAGAAGTTAAGACCTGAATTAGTAATAACTTGGCAGAATTATAAGACTTATCTAAATGAACTAGATTTTCTAAAAGATTGCGAAAAAACTGATAAAATGTCAAAAGCAAATTATATAAATTCTTCATATTTCCTCACAAATAAAGATATTGATTTCTCTTCTAATTTTAAAGATTTTAATTCTCAAGTTCTTCATATTCACTGAGACAAAGATATTGCAGTGCCATCTGAAAGCCTTAATATAAATTTCACCAACAAAATTATTGTAGAAAATTGAGATCATGATATGGAAAGACCAGACCAATTTGATAAGTGGATAGATGAAGCGGTGAAATTTTTAATAAAAAATAACTAATTTTATATGCGTAGTAAAACAAATGCCCTTTGGGTAAAAAAAATACTTTTACTTTGATGATGAACGGGTGGCCATATTATGCCACTTTTGGCAATTTACAATTCTTTAAAAGACGACAAAAATTTAGAGTTTTTTTGGGTGGGGGAAAGTGGCTCACTTGAAGAAAATATTGCCTGAAAAAATGAAATAAAATTTTATGCAATAAAAAGTGGTAAACTCAGAAGATATTTTTCTTTTAGAACTTTTGTAGAACCATTTCATATTCTAATTTGAATTATTCAATCTATAATAATACTCTATAAATTAAAACCTGATTTAATCTTCTCAAAATGATGATATGTATCACTTCCTATGGCTATAGCTGGGAAAATATTTTGAATAAAATTATTTTTACATGAATCAGATTCAGTTCCAGGACTTGCTAATAGAATTGTTGCTCGCTTTGCTTCTAAGATATTTTTAGGATTTGAGAGCGCGAAAGTTTACTTTAAAAATATGGAAGTCGAGGTTATCGGACAAATTCTAAATCCAGAGTTATTTGAAAATTATAAGGAAAAATATAATTTAATAGATTTCTCGACAAGCTCGAAATGACAGAAGGGGCAGAAATTACAGAATGTAGGGAACGATTGCCATCGTTCCGAAAGACAAATCAGGACAAATCTTCTAGTAATCGCCTGAAGTCAATGATCTACTCGTATTTTTGACTTTTTACTTAGAAATATTGATAAACTAAAAAATTTTAAGATAGATATAATTCTTGGAAGTCAGAATATGACTTTTAGAGAGAAGTTTGAGAAATATAGTTTTGTAAATGTATATGATTTTGTTGATCAAAATATTTTAAAAAATCTTTACTATACTTCTGATTTAGCTATTACCAGAGCTGGAGCTACGACACTAGCTGAGATTGAAGCTTTTAATATTAGAATGATTATTATTCCATTAACAGAATCAGCAAATAATCATCAATATTATAATGCTCTTGAATATGAAAAAAAATGAAATGTTTTAATTAATGAAAATGAGCTAAATAATTCTTGAATTGATAAAATACTAACTTTTGATTGATACAAAAAGCAATTATTGGATTTTAAAAATACTAACTCTCTCGAAATAATAAAAAAGACTATTTTAAAATAGTCTTTGTATTAAATTTCTTTCTAGTTCAATTACTCATTTTTTGACTAGTTCTCAGAGAATTTTAGCTGTTGCCTCTACATCAAACATTGCATCATGTGCTCACTCGAAATGGGCTCAAAATAGATGTTTATAAAGTTCATTTAATTTTGGTGGTTTGTAAGAAAATCATCTTCCTTGTAATTTACAGAAATCAGTTGTACATCTCATTGTACAGATACTTTTTATTGGTTGATAATCTCAAATTCTTCAAAGACGAGCCAATTCTCATTTGATAATTTCCTCATCAAAATCGATATTGTGTCCAACTACAGCGTCACTTGTATTAATATATTTTAGGATATCACCAATTACTTCTTCTATATATGGAGCATTCTCTACATCTTTGTCATAGATTCAGTGAATTTGAGAAGTGGCAAAAGGAATTGAAATTCTAGGTTTTATTAGTTTGTTTATTCTTTCTATTTCTGTAAAACCAGTCGCAGGGTCTACTGTTCATAAAATCCCAGCAAATTGGACTATATAAGGCTGTTGCTCTTTAGTACCTCATTTAACTGAAAATCATGTTGTCTCTGTATCAAAAACAAAAATCTTCATTTCTTTATTTTTTAATAAAATCTTTTATAATCGTAGCTTTTTAGCTCAGTATCTATTTTTCTAATTAAATCTAATATTACTCAAACTACTATTATTAATCAAGCTCAGCTAATCAAAAAATCAATATTTCAAGAACCAGATATATCAATTAGTTGTAATTCATTGTTAATTTTTGTGATTAAATATGGGAAAATAGCAATTAATGCTAGAAATGATCAACCATATAAATTAAGATGATTTGATGTTTTTTCAAGATATTCTTCAGTTTCTTTTCCTGGTCTAACTCCTGGAATATATCATCCTCTTTTTTGGATACTTTCAGCCACTTCTGACGGATTAAATACTATAGAAATATAGAAGAAAGAAAAACCAAGTACAAGTAGGAAATAAACAGCTATATACATCCATCCTGGATTATTCATAGAGAAATTATTTACAAGAAATTCTCATATAGTTCTTGAAGTTCCAGATGCTCTTTTAGATAGGATTTGTCCGATTAAAGATGGAAAAGTAACGATAGAAACAGCGAAAATTATTGGCACCATTCCGGCTTGATTTACTCTTATTGGGAAATATGATTTTTCTGATCTTCATGTACGAGTATAAATTAGTGGAATTTTTCTATATCATTCTGTAAATTTAATAATTACATAAATTACTCAAAGAGTTGCAGCTAGTAATATTGCTAGAAGAGTATAATTTCAAACACTTAAATAACCCATAATATGTGGAGGAACTCCAGCTAAAACTCAAGCAAATATTATTATTGATGACCCATTTCAAATTCCTGATTCACTAATTACTTCTCAAAGCCATACTAAAAATAAAGTTCAAGCTGTAATTACAAGCATCGCAGGTAAAACTGTTCCGAAAAAGTCTGTAGTTTCAATAAGTTTAATATTAGAACCAAGTAGAGTATTTAAAAGTACGATCATTCCATAACTTTGAGCAAATGCTAAAGGTAGCGTAAGCCGTCTTGTATAATTATCAATTTTCTTTTGTCATTGTTCTCATTCTTTTTTTAGAGTTTCTAATTGTGGAATAACAACTGCTAGAAGTTGAATTATAATCACAGCATTAATATATGGAGAAAGACCCATTAATATTATAGAAAATCTTTTTAATCATCCTCACATTAAAGAAGAAAAAAACGAAAGTCATTGATTTGCTTCAAGAAATTTTTGCATATTTTCAAGTGCAGCTAGGTTTACTCCTGGAACTGGAATTATTGATAAAAACTCAAATAATACAACTAAAGAAAGGGTTACAATGATTTTTTTCTTTAAATCATCAGATTTCCAAATTCTAGAAAAATATTTTAAGACCATATATTTTTAATTAATACTAATAAAATTAATGCTTGTAGTATATGAAAAAACTAAAAAAGTAAAGTTTAAATTAAAATTTTTTAATTTATAAATTATAATTTCAATTTTTTATATCAGAAAAAACTAGTCATTCTTTAAAAGTTATGACTCTTTTTTTCAGTTTGTTAACTATTTTATCATCGTGAGTTGCAATAATTATAGTTTTTCATCATCTATTTAGTTCTTGTAAAATGGCCATTATTTCATCTGCATTATGTGGGTCAAGATTTCCAGTTGGCTCATCTCAAATAATAATATCTGGATTATGAATTAGAGCTCTAGCAACGGCAATTCTCTGAGCTTCTCATCCTGAGAGAGTATCTATAAAATTATCTTTTTTATTTAAAAGTCATACTTGACTCAGAACTTCTGGTACTCTTTGGGCAATTTGTTTGTCGCTATAGCCACATACCTCCATCGCAAATGCTACATTTTCTTTGACAGTTTTACTTTTTAAAAGCTTATAATCTTGAAAAATTATACCAATACTTCTTCTATATTTAGTCAGTTCTTTTGAAGAAAAATCATAAATATTAAATCAATCACTAGTCATAATTTTACCTGATTTTGGTTTTAAATCTCAAATAAGTGATTTAATAAAACTTGTTTTACCACTTCCGGAATTACCAATTAGAAATACAAATTCACGCTCTTTAATTTCAATATTAATATTTTTTAAAATATTTTTATTATCGTAAGCAATTGTTAAATTCTCTATTTTCATAAAATTTGCAATGTAAAGTAATGTTTCTATAATATACAAAAAATAATATTTGCAATTTTTTATAAAATATTTGTTTTTTTGAAATTTTTTGTATAGTAGATTTACTACTTTTTAATTTAAATTATGTCTTTATCGCCCCTACAATTTATAATTATAATTTCAGGATTAATTTTTTTTCTTTTTGCGCTGGATTTTTTCCAGAGGAAAAAGTTTAATGCTCTACATTTTTTAGTTTTTTTTGGAGGAATTTTTATTGTTTTGTATTTTACTTTAAATATTGGAGCCCTAGATAAATTCTGAGCATTTTTCTGACTTAATAGATGAGCGGATTTGCTTGTATATATCTCGATTATTTTACTTGCTTATTTTTATTTTGAACTACTAAATAGAATTACAAGAAATAAAATTTATCTTACTTCTTTTGTATCTAACCAGGCTGTAGAAAGAGCAATTTCACATTGCGGGATTGATTTTAATGAAATAAAAAATAAGGATAATAAAGATGAATTTGTATTTTTGATAAGAGCTTTTAATGAAGAATCTGCAATAATAAAAGTATTAGAATGAATTTTAAAAAAATGATTTAGGAAAATAATTATTGTAAATGATGGTTCAGCTGACAATACCTGAAGAGTTGCAAAGGATTTTATATCAAAAAATAAAGACAAGCATATTTTACTACTTACTCATTTAATCAATAGATGATGATGAGCGGCAAATAAAACTTGATTTGAATTTTTAAAAAAATATTGAGATGACCTAAAGGTAAAATGGGTAGTTACATATGATGCTGATGGGCAAATGGATGTGGATGATATGGATTTATTTTTAAGAATTATTAAGGAAAATAAAAACTTAGATGTTTTACTTTGAAGTAGGTTTATTACTTGATGAACAGCCCAAAATATTCCAGCTTTAAGAAAAATTATTCTTTCAGGTTCTAAAATTATAACATATTTTCTAAATTGAATGTGGGTTTCTGATCCTCATAATTGATACAGAGTAATAAGTCTAGATTTCATTAAAAAAATCAATATTACATCTGATAATATGGCATATGCTTCAGAATTTATTGAGGAAATTAGTAGACTAAAGGCTAAATATATTGAAGTTCCTGTAAATATAAAATACAGTGAGTATTCGCTAGGAAAATGACAAAAAAATAGTAATGCTTTTAAAATACTCTTTGAATTGTTGTATAAGAAATTTTTTTATAAATAAGATTAAACAAAAAAATGAAAATTTTATTTATCCTAGATTTATATAAGCCTCATATTGGTTGAGTTGAGGTTCTTTTTGATAATGTCATAAATTGATTAATAGAATCCGGAAACCAGGTTATTGTTTTGACTTCAAGATTTGATAGTAGCCTACCTGAATATGAGAAAATATCTGAAAATCTCGAAATATATAGAGTTTGAAGTAGTAGATATGATTTTATGTTTTTTTCTATTTTTAAATGAATTAGGCTCGCAAAAGATTGTGATTTAATTCATACTACAACTTATAATGCTGCAATTCCAGCTTGGTTTATTGGGAAAATTTCTTGAAAAAAAGTTGTTTTAACTGTTCATGAGATTTTTTGAAAACTCTGGTATCACTTTATGTGAGCGAAATGATTTTTCTTTAAGTTATTTGAGAGTTTTATTTTTTGCTTTAATTTTGATAAATATATTTGTGTATCAAATTACACAAAAAATAATTTAAGAATTTACTCAGGAATTGAAGATAAGAAATTAATAACAATTTATAATTGAATTGATTATAAGGTCTGGGATAAAAATTCTGTAAAACAGGAAGAAATAGATGAAATAAGAAAAAAGTATAGTTTAGAAAATAATTATGTATGACTATTTTTTGGAAGACCCTGAATTTCAAAATGACTTAGATATTATATAAAAGCTATTCCTGAAATTGTTAAAAATATTCCTAATTTTAAGGCTTTCTTAATAGTTGCACAAAGTAAAAATAATCCAGCTACGCATGAGCTTGAATTGATAAAAAAATTAAATATTGAAAAAAATATAGTTTTAATAAATGCTGTTGAATATAGTGAAATAAAAAAATATATTCTCTCTTGTGATTTTGTAATAATTCCATCTCTTGCTGAATGATTTGGATTTGCTGCTGCTGAGACTTGTGCATTATGACAGAATTTAATTGTTACAAATATTGCCTCACTTCCAGAGGTTGTAGGTGGTAAAGTTAATTTTATAGAACCATCAAATTCTCAGGATATTATTGAAGCCGTTTTGAAATTTAAGTCTTGAACTTTTGAGAGTATCTCTGAGAAAAGATTTGAATGGAGTGAGAATATAAAGAAGACTTTAGAAGTTTATAGAGAGGTTTTATGAAAATAGCAATGATTATAGATGCTTGGGAACCAATAGTTTGAGGTGGACAAGTACATATTAAAAATATCTGTGAAAAATTAATTTTAAATCATAATTGCGAAATTGATTTATTTGTAAGATCTTTGAAATGAGATGATTGAAAAATATACAGCCAAGACGAAGTCTTATTAGACTGAAAATTAAGAATAATAAGATGTGGAAGACCTAAAGAATTTTTTAATTTCCTAGAGAGAATTTTATCTATTTTTAGTATTTTTTGGAGAGTTATAAAAGAAAATAAAGTGCAAAAATATGATTTAATACATGCTCATGTTTATTTATGAGCATTATCTTGAAAATTGGCCTCAATATTTCTAAAAATTCCTATAATTCTAACTTGTCATGGAACACAAGTTTTGGATAAATGAATAAAAAATTTAGAATATTTTGTCGAAAAATATATATTAACTTGAATAAAATATAATACAGAAATTACTGTTTGAAGTAGTTTATTTAATTACAAAAATATAAATAAAAATGTTGTTTTAATATGAAATTGAGTAAATATTGAAGAATTTCAAAATATAAAAGCAGAGAAAAATAAAGATATTTACAAAATTCTTTTTGTGGGAAGATTGGATGAATTCAAATGAGTTGATATTTTGATTGAAGCAATAAATAAAATAGATAAAAATATTTTAGATAAGAAAAATGTAGAAGTTCATTTGATTTGATATTGATATGAGGAGAATAAATATAAGAAATTAGTTAAAAAACATAATCTTGAAAAATATATAAAATTTAGATGAAAAATATTTTGAGAAAATATTGTAAAAGAATACAAAAGTAGTGATTTATTTATATTACCAAGCAGAAGTGAGTGATTTTGAATAGTAATTTTGGAGGCAATGGTTTGCAAAATACCTGTAATTTCTACAAAATCAGGTTGACCGGAAGATATAATAGAGAATTGAGTAAATTGATTTTTAGTTGAAAAAGAAAATATATTTGATTTATCTGAAAAATTAATAGAATTCATTGAATGAAAAATTCCTAATTTAGACCAGATAATTGTGAATTGATATAATACTGTTGTGGAAAAATATAGCTGGGGTAGAATAAGTAATTTAATTTTTAATGAATACAAGAAATTATGAAAGTAAACTTATGATGTGGCAGAAAATTATTTAAAGATTATGTAAATGTCGATTGTGTACAATGAGAATGAGTTGATAAAGTTGTAGACTTAGATAATTATCCATGGGATTTTGAAGATAATTCTATTGATGAAATATACGCTGATAATATTATAGAACATCTTGATTATGCTAAATCTACAAAAGAAATATATAGAATATTAAAAGTATGATGAACTATTTTAATAAAAGTTCCTTATTTTTCTAATCCTTGAGCTTTTTTTGCTGACCATAAATGTTTTTTTAATTTTGATAGTTATAATAAATACTGTTCAAATATGAATCCTTGAGCTGATTTATCTGAACCATATTTCGAATTAGTCGAAAGAAAAATAATTTTTATTGATGATATTTATAAATGATTAATTTATAAGATTATTTACTTTATACCAAAATTAATTTATAAATTTTTTCCCAGAGCATATATATGGTTTTTAAGCTATACTTTTCCAGCTAGTGAACTACATTTTAAACTTAAAAAAATTTAATTATTTAATAAAATTAATATTATGAACTATAATGATTATTATAAAAATCATTGATGATATAAGTATTGAGATTATAATGAATTTACTAATATTCATAAATATTTAAAATCAAATTTTTGATTAATTCTCTGAAATTTAAAAGATAAAAATATTCTAGATATTTGATGTTGACTCTGAACATTTACATCATTTTGTTATATGAATGGAGTACAGAATTACACATGAATTGATTTAGATAATTATTCAATTAATTTTTCAAAAGAAAAATATCCAAATTATAATTTTATTCATTGAGATATTTTAAATAACAAAGATATTTTAAATAAATATGATATAATTTTTTTAAGTCATGTTTTTGAACATATAGACTTAAAGGACGCAGAAATATTATCAGAATTAATATTTAGATTGTTAAATAAATGATGATATTGGCTTAATATAATGCCAAATGCCTGATTTATATTTTCAAATTACTTTAGATATTGAGATATTACCCATAAAATTTTATATACAGACAACTCTTTTAATCAAATATTACTAAAATCATGATTTAATATTGAAAATATTTTACATAGAAATGATATTTTATGACAAGGTTTTATTAAGAGAATTGCTTTAAATTATATATGGAAATTTTTTTATAAAATATTTATATTATTAATATATCCTGATATTAGAATATACACTCCAACAATAATTTCAATTATTAAAAAGTAACTATGTTTGATATTAGTAATAAATTATCCATTTTTGAAATAATTATATTAAAAATATACTTATTTTTTAATATGTTACTAAAAATATTTATAGATTTGGTTTGTAGATTATTGATTTTTCCATCATTTTTTTTAAAACACAAAAATATTAATTATGAATATGTGTTGAATATGAGATATTCTTGCACTTACTCCACTTATTGAATCGTTAAAACAAACAAAATGTTATGATATTTATGTATTATCAGCCTGACCTGCAAAGAAGATTTTTGAAAATGATACTTCTATTAATGTGATTGAATTTAAATATTGATTTAAATATTTGTTTTTTAATTTAAAAATAATAAATTCTTATAATTTTGATTTAATTTTTAACTCTTTTAGAGAAGAATATAATTGATTAATTACTTGTTTATCAAATGTAAAATATAAATGCTGATATCTTTATTCGAATAAAATAACTTCTAACAATTTACTAATTAATAAAAAAAATTTATATCCATGTAAGTTTTTTTCTTCTTATGATGTAAGAAAGTGTGCTTTAAACTTAACAGAAATATTAGAAATTGAAAATGCAAAAAGTAATTGAGATTATAAGATTTTTTTAAATAAAAACAATAAAGTTAATATTAATCAAATTATTACAAATAAATTATATAAAAATATTATTGTAATTTTCATTGATAATCAATGGTATTCAAGATCATGGGATATTTTAAAATGGATTGAGTTAACAAAAAATCTTTTAAAAGATAATGTTGTTATTGTAATTTGACAAAATAAGAATAAAGATATATATAAATCTTTTTTCATATGAGTTTGATATAATAAAAATTTAATTAATTGTATAGATAGATTTTCTATTTTAGAAACCTCTTCATTAATATCTCAGGCTGACATATTAATTACAACTGATAGTTGACCTTTACATATATGATTTACTACAAAAGTAAAAAATATAATCTGTCTTTTTTGACCGACAAATCCAAAATGTGTATTTATTAAAAAAAGTTGATACAAATCATTATATCAAAATTCTTTTACACCAAAGGTGAGTCATTATTTTCTTCCAATATCTAATAATACAATCAATATTATGCCCTATGAGGTTTTAGAAATAATAAAGAATATGTAAATAATTATTATTCCTTATTTTTTGTGATAGTACATAGTAGTAAGGGTGTAAATACACGATTAGTACTTCTTTCTTGTACTCAATAACTCCAATTTCAAAAAATTCTTAGAAAGAAGTAAGATAAGATAAATGATATAGATTCGACTAATAATGCAATTATATCTTTTATTATACTAAATAAATTTTTATTAAAATATATTTTTTTAAATAGATTAAAAGTTTCTACAGATATATTTCAATCTGAATTCCAATAAAATGCTTCTCAAATACTTTTATCTGTAAATCATGTATAATGAGAATAATCACAGTTATACATATATACACCATTAGGAATATTTCATAGATTAGGAACTTCTATTAATATAGTTCATCATTTTTTTAATGATTTAATTAGAACTGGTATTAATTTATTAATATATTTTTTTTCCAAATGTTCAAATACATGCTTCATGATTATTACATCAAATTTATTTTCAATGTTTTCAATATATTCAATAGAATCTGATAATATATTATTAAATAATTTTGTTTCTTCTTGATTATTTAATAAATTAATAACAGATGAAGATAAATCAAGTAATGTTAAATTTTGATTTTTTATTCAAAATTTATTTTTAATAAAAACACAAAAAGTTCAATTTCAAGGTCAAATTTCTAAAATTTCACTATTACTTGTCATATTTTTTGGCAAATATTTGATATATTGCTCAAAATTACTTATTTGATTATCATTTAATATAGGCTGAATATTAGTTAATCAATATTTGTTAATGTTCATATTTTTTAGTTATTTAAATATAAATATATATAAAAATTTATTGTAGTCAAGTTATTTTACAATAAATATAGGAAATTTTATTTGTAAGAATAGTGATTTTTTTAAGATATGGATTATAGATTAATTCTTCATCAATTATCTTACTTGAAAAATATTTAATAAAGTCCTCATTATTTATTATTTTATTTTTTTTAATAAATTTTCTTAATAATAATATTTCCTTTTTATTTTTAAGAATCCATATAATTGATTTCAATTTTATTTTAATTCTTATTAATGAAAAATTAAAAATAAGATGTCATACTTGTGTAATAATAAATAGAGGAAACAATTTTAACCTTATTATAGAATCATAAAAAACTAAATAATTAATAATTTGATTTTTATTTCAATGAAATATAGATAAATTAGTTAATTTCTTTTGTGATTTTTTTGCTCATCATCAGAAATGATGTATAATTGATCTAGTATCAAAAATAATTTTTTTTCATTTTAGTAATATAAAAAATGATAACCAAATATCTTCTCAATAAGCAAAATAAAATTCAGGAAATGGAAATTTAATTAAATTTTTTCTATATAAAAATGAACATCAAGATATTGAAACCGCATTATATATTCAACTATTAATTTCTTCTATAGGTGCCTTTATTATTGCTACTTCTCAAAAAAATGTAGAAGTAAGTTTACTTTTTTTATTTACTAAAATATCTTCAAAAAATTCTTCATTTCATTTATCTAATACTAAACTTCATGTAGCTCAAATTTTTTCATCACTTTCAATTCATTCTATTAAATATTTTAAGGCATCTTTATCTGCAATAATGTCATTATTTAAAAGCCATATATAATCAATTGCATTGCTATTTTTTACTCATATATTATTTCCGCCTGTAAAACCAGTATTTTCTTTATTTTTAATAATTATTATTTTTCAGGAAATTATTTCATTTTTGAATAAATATTCTACTTCTTCTAATGATCAGTCACTAGATCAATTATCAACGAAAATAATCTCAAAGTCTTGATAAGATTGAGATAATACTGAATTTAAACAATCCTGATTAAATTGTTTTCAATTGTAATTTAGAATGATTATAGATACTCTTGGTTGCATTTTTATTTTTTTACTTCTAATAAATAATGTATTTCAACAGCAGGAATTAAGTAACAAAAAAATCTTTCATATATTTGTGGAAATAGATTTATTAAAAAATCAGGAATTATATTTATAGGATTGGACTTTAGAAAATATGAATTAGATAAAAAATGTATTTTGTATTTTTTAGTTATAATTTTAGCATTATTGTAATAATGTTCTGGTGTAAAATACTTAAAAGTATTTGTATTAAAACTTCTTTTATGTGTATAATCTCAATATGCATTTGGACTTGCAAAAAAGGGAACCTTAATTTTTATTTGACATCAATTCTTTCCTATTCTTGTAAATTCTTCCATTACTTTTCATAAATCTGACATATGTTCTAATATATGACTACAGTAAATTTCATCAAAAGTGCTATCCTCAAAGGGATATGGAAATATTTCAAAATCATATACTTTTTCAACTCATGGTAAATTTATCGAATCTACATTTAAATATCAATCCTTGATATCCATTCAACATCACATATTTAATTTCATATTTTTTATTATTAAAAATTATCTTAAGCCTCTACATAATCCTTCCATACAACCCCTCTCCCTTTTCTTTCACTTCAAATCCTACTTTTTTCTCCAAAAATTCATCCATTCAAATTTCGGATAATTGCCCACTATCCTGCCCAATTCTCTCAAATACTTCGTTCATTTTATCGTAGAAAAATGGATGAAGTAATACTGCAATTGTTCTGAGTCATTCTCAGAGTGTATATAAAATATTAGTTAGTTTTTCGAGCTCTGAGTCATCTTTTAGTTCCCATGGTTTTGTAGTGTCAAGATATTTATTTAGAGTATCTCCAAATTCAAAAATGAGTTCTAGACTGGTTTTTAGATCATATTTATCCATTGAAGTTTTGTATTTTTTGATTAATTCTAGTTTTTCTTTTTCAATAGCTTCATCTGTAATTCAGTTAATTTTTCCTCATATTTTAAGGGAAAGCACGAGAAATCTATTTAACAAATTCCCGATATTATTTGCTAGTTTTGCGTTAAAAATAGTAACTGCTTGAGCTTCTGAGAAATCCCCATCTTGCCCAATAGGGAAGGTAGTAATTAGATATAGAAGCATTAAATCACGACTATACTTCCCACTAAATTCCACTGGATCTATTACATTTCAAATTGATTTAGATATTTTTTGTCAGTCAATAGTCAGAAATCCTGTCACAAGTATATTTTTTGGTAGTTCATATCCGGCCGATAGTAGCATTGCTGGCCAATATAGAATATGAAATCTTGAAATTTCTTTTCATACAATATGTAAATCTGCTGGCCAGAAGTCCTCATCTCAGTCTTGACATACTGTTAAATAATTCAAAAGCGCATCATACCAGACATAAGTAACTTGGCTTGAATCAAAAGGAAGTGGAATTCCGAATTTATTAGTTTCGCGAGAAATTGAAAAATCAACTAATCATTCTTTGAAGAAATTTTTCATTTCATTTAATCTATAATCTGGAATGACAAAATCTTTATTTTTTGCATAAAATTCCTCTAATTGAGCTTGATATTTTGAGAGCTTAAAGAAATAATTTTGTTCTTTTATTTTATCAGGTTTTGTGAGATGATCTGGACAAAGTCAATCTGAGGTTAGTTCTTTTTCCATTTTAAATGCCTCACAACCGACGCAATACAATCACTCGTAAGTTCATTTATAAATATCTCAATTTTCGTAAGATTTCTGAAGAATTTTTTGTACAAATTTATGATGGCGAGGCTCAGTTGTTCTGATAAAATCAGTATATGAAATATGAAGTCAATCCCAGATATTTTTATGAGTTTCAGCCATTTTATCTAGAAATTCCATAACTTCCTGTTTATTTTCCTTGGCTTTTTCTACCACTTTTTGGCTATTTTCATCTACTCCGGTTGAGAATTTTACATCAAATCAATTTAGTCTCTTGTATCTTGCAATAATATCAGCCACAAGGCTAGAATAAGCGTGCCCGATATGCGGAACTCAATTCGCATAATAAATAGGAGTTGTGACAAAAAATTTCTTTTTCATTTTAAAATATTTAATTAACACCTATAAATTATCTATTCATCACAAAAAGTCAAATAATTTAATTTCTACTTGATTTATTTAATGATTTTAATATTATCAATTTGACTTTTAGTATTTTTGTAATTCTAATATGAATAAATCTTCTTCAAATATAGTTCAAATTTCTTCAATAAAGAGAAGAAATCCTTCTAAAATAAATAAAATTTGAAAGACTAAATGAAGAGTTATAAAATGATATGAAAATGTCTTTTGAAATAATGAAATTATTAGCTTAAAAGAAAGGGAAGATTGGATTAGCTCTTTAATATCTTTAATGGAGAAAGAAAATATGTTATGATTAAAATTTTCTAGTTTGCCTGAAAGTTTTATGGAAGTCACAATATATATTACTAACTTTTTATATGATGTAACTTTTGATTTACCAAAATGAACTAGAATTAAAGATTTACCCCTTAATAAATTAAGTCTTGAAGGAAAAATTCAAAAACTTATTTTAAACGAGCTAAATTTACCTTTTAATGACAAATGAAACGATAAAGTTCTTACAAAATACATTTTTGAATGGATTGATGAAAAATGAGAGGATTCAGATTTTCCATATTTTATGATGGCACACATAGATATTATTATTCACAGTGTATGGACTGTTTTAAACAAAAAATTGATATTTATTGACATCTATAATGTTAACTAAATTCCATAAATAATACAATTTTCAAAAAAATTTTGATTTTTTTTATTTTTTATATACAATTCTCACGTTTTATTTTAGATTATTATTAATTATATAATTATGACTTTTTCTCCTACTAAAAAGATGTCAAAATCTAGATCTTCTAGAAGAACTAGCAACTGGACAAAATTAACAGCGAAAAAATTATTAGACAAAACTTCTTTACAATACGATAAAGACGGTAATGCTACAGGATTATCTCATTTTGCATCTCCTGTAACTGGAGAATATAAATGAAGAAAAGTTATTAAAGTTTGAAAAACTAAAAAAGTAACTACTATAAAAGCTTAATAAAATTATGCAAAAAATCTCAAGACATAAGACAAGAGATTGCTTATTTCAAGCTTTATATTCAAAAATCTATTTGCAAGACTCTTTTTTAAAAGAGTCTTTTCTGGATAATTTTTTTGAGTGAAATTTAGGTTTTTTGGACCAGGTTTATTTTGAAGAAATGTTTTCTTGAATTATTGAAAAAGAAGGGAAGTTAGTCTATGTAATTGAGAAGTTTGCACCAAAATTTGATATATCTTCAATGTCAGTTATTAACATAATTCCAGTACTTATTGCATCTTATGAAATGCTTTATTTAAAATGTGATAAGGTTCCTGAAAATGTATCAATAAATGAGGCACTCGAACTAGTTAAATTCTATTCAGACCCACAATGAAGAATTTTTATAAACTGAGTTCTAAATTCACTTAAACAAAACAAAACTGAAGTCAAAAAAGAGCTAACCAAAATTACTAATAAAAACTTATTTTTTAATAATTATGATCAAAAAAAGTCTTAAGTATGATTATGATGAATTTGAAGAGAGAGTAAAAAATCTATTGCTAAATCTTCAAATTCCTTATAAAAACATAACTCTATACATAAATTCTTTTATTCACAAATCAATTTTAAATGAAAAAATCTCGACTTTTACTGAAAGCAATGAGAGATTGGAATTTTTCTGAGATGCTATTTTAGAGCTTCTTATTACAGAATTTCTTTTTAATAAATTCCCAACTAAATGAGAATGAGAACTTACAGACCTAAGAAGTGCCATCGTTAGATGAAAAAATCTAGCTTCAATTTCATCGAGTCTTAATTTTCAAGACTATATAGTACTCTCAAAAGGCGAAACCCTTACAAAGTGAAATGAGAATCCTTATATTCTCGCAAACACGCTAGAGGCGTTTTTATGAGCTATTTACATTGACTTATGATTTGAGTTCGCAAAAAAATTCGTAGATAAATTTATTTCTTCTACATTATCGCAAATTCTAGAAAATTCTCTCCACATCGACCCAAAAACAAATCTCCAAGAGATAATACAGTCAAAACAAAATATTACACCAGTCTACAAAGTTATCGAAGAATCTTGACTGGACCACAACAAGACCTATATTATGTGAGTGTATATCTGAGACAATAAAATCTGAGAATGAACTGGGGCCAGCAAGAAAAAAGCTGAAAAAGAAGCTGCGAAAAATGCGTTGGAGAATTTAAACTAATTTTTTATTTCCATAAAGTTTTATTTAAAATATCTTTATTGATTTTTTCTCATTTTGGATTAATAGCCACAATATTTCATTTTTCCACATCAAGCAATCACTCTTGAATTTTTTCATTCCAGAAATTTTCTTCCGATTTTTGTAAATAATCCTTTCTCTGAAAGAAAATAAACAAAGCCTCATTTATTATTTTTGATTTGTTATCATATTTTTTTAGCCTTTCAAATAAATCAGATTTGATTGTAACTGACGATTTTACGCTTGAAGTCTTCATATATCTTAAAAATTATAAACTAAAAAGTAGTATAAATATATACTTTTATCCCACTTTGTCAAAAGATTTTTTACTTCCTGTTATTGCTATACAATACCACAAGATTTCCAATTACTCAAATTGAGATTATGATTAATACAATTGTTATGATTTTTTCTTGGGACATAAGGTTTTATTTTAATTTCCTCCCATTTTTTAAGGGGAGGTTAGGTGGGGTTTTCTTTCAAATCTCATTTTTCTCTTCTTTAATTTCCTTTAAATAATTTTTCTTTGAAATTGGATCTGTTCAAGTTTGAGCTTTGAGTTCTTTTCTTGCCTTAAATGCAACTCAACCTCCGTCTTTACTGGCTTTTTTAAGTTCTGGAAGTCATTCAGCGCGACGGGATTTAGTAATGTCTTTTGTTGCTTGCTCCGCAAGCATAGTTAAGATTAATTCTGTTGGAGTCATTCAATCTCTAAGATTTCATTTTTCCATTCATTTGAATTTTTTCCACTGCTCATTTGTCATTCCAGAATATGCCTTGTAAACTTCATTTGTCAGTATTCCGTAAGCCAATTCTCATCATCTCTCATCCCATTCATCCGTCAAATCTTTTCTCACTGAAATTCCGCGTATTCTCACATCCACCCATTCTTTTGGATATCATTTTTTCTCATAAATCTCCGTCATCCTCATCATTGCCAATTCTGGATTTTCTATTTCCTGAATTCTCTCATACCCAACCTGAGCTAGCCACCTCTTAAATGGTTCAGCTTTTGGGGATGGGATAGATTGGATGATCCTCAAAATCCCCTCTGTATTGGCACAATCTGTTGCGTATTTTTTCCCGTCTAAAGATTCTAATTTCAGTTGGTGACAAATTGTCACCAACTCACTTCATTCATTACGTAAGCGTTCCGCCAATTTGTTCCAGTATTTTCTAGCATCCGAACTTTCCGACAATATTCACACCACATCCACCACACTAAAAAACCATTCATTTTTATAAATAGTTTTCCTCACTTCTTTTCATTCAAACAAAGCTATTTTTTGAGATTTAATATCTTTTGCCATAAAATTTAAAATTAATTTTAATATATACACATAATATATATTTTATAAAAAAATCAAATTGAAATTAGTTAAAACTAAGATTTATCTTTGTTTATTATGGTATTTTCTAATCAAGAAAAGGCCATAGATATTATGGCTGTGGCAAGTGAAATACAATATAAAATTGCTATTTCAAATCCAAATAACCAGTAAATCAAATATGTAGTTGTTATAGTAACTACAAATACTCCTATAAATACTTTAGCAATATTACTTGCTTTTTGTTCATTTTTCATAATATTTTATATTAAATTTTAAAATGTCCGTTTTTTCCGGACAATTTATTTACCATTTATAACTTTAATTAATTTTGCTACCTCAACTACTTTATCAATAGGAAGATTATTATCATTCTTCTCATTTACTTTACAAAATAATACATCTGAAATATTTGGTAAAAAATAACTTAGCCTAACTTCTTTTCAAGTAAGTTCTTCCTGTGCAATCAACGCCTGATATCAACTTACAACCGCAATTTTATTTTGCTGTTCAATTCTTAAATTTTTAGCTTTAGAAAATTGATATATACAAAAATATAAAAATGTTAAACTGATTATTTCAAATGGTAAAAAAGGTATTAATCTAGTATAGTCAAATGGAAGATTCATATTTGTATTTCAAATAGCATACTGTATTAAAATTACTAATCAAATAAAGGTAACTATTGATAAAATAATCCTTGCCGTTTTATTATTATTTATTATTTTTTCGAACCAATCCTCGTTTTTATTATTTTTTCATTCTTCAGCTCATAAAAAAGCATAAATTATAGCAAAAATTGCTAATATAAAATATATAACTATCTTCTCTGCTCATTTTAATCATATTGCAAATAAAATTGGCAAAAATGCTGATGTAATAAGCACTAAAAAAATTGTAATGCTAATAACTAACCATTTTCTTTCTTCGTTTGCATAATTTTGCTTAAGGATTTCAAATCATTCTTTTAATTCTTCAGTTCTTTTATCTCATATATTTTTTATTGCTTTATCTTTAATGGATATTTTTTGTTCTAATTCTCATATTTTTTTCTGAAGTCATTCTTCTGTTTCAATAATTAAATTTAATTGTTGTTCAGAAAATTGATTTGATTTATAATTTGATCAAATAAATACAGCACCATTAACATCTGCTAAACGAAAATTTAATCACTTAACATTTGTATCTGTTAAATTTGCCTTACTGAAATCAGTTCAATCTAATAAATATAAGATATTATCAGAATATGTAATTCTTTCTTGTAAACTTCATATTTCACTAAGATTAGATCCTACAAGATTTACTTTTTCAAGATTTTTTCATTTTAAACTAATATTTCTAAAATCAGTATAAGATAAATCAGCCTTATTTTTCTCATTTCAATCTTTTAGATATAATCTGTGCTTCTCAAGAATTTCATCTAATTCCTCTTGAGTAATTTTTCTAAATCCTTTTTTTATAAATTTTGTTATCATATTCTCATTATTAAAAAATTAAAAAACTCGAAACAAAAAAGTTTCGAGTTTATAAGTCTAGTCAAGTCCAAGCTCTTCCTTCACTTCCTCTCTCAAATCAATTCCTAGTTCCTTCAATTGAACTTCGTCGATGTAGCTTGGGGCGTTCATCATTGTGTCTTCGGCTTTACCGGATTTTGGGAAGGCGAACACTTCGCGGACGCTTTCTTCATTTTTTAGGATCATTATAAGTCTGTCAATTCAGATGGCGAAACCTCCGTGGGGTGGCGCACCATATTGGAGGGCATTGTAGATTGCTCAGAATCTTTCTTTTACTTCTTTTTCTCATTTTCAGATAATTTCAAATGCTTTTACTAGAAGTTCTGGGTCGTGATTACGGATTGAACCAGAGGTTACTTCGAATCAGTTGCAGGCTACATCATATTGCATTCAGTATATTTCTAGTTTGTTTGGGTTTGCAAGTCCTTCGGCTCCGCCGTATGGCATAGAGAATGGGTTGTGTTCAAAGTCTAGTTTTCATTCATCATTCATTGAATACATTGGGAAATCTGTGATAAATGCAAATGAAATTTCATCTTTGTCTACTAAGTCGTATTTATCTCTAAGCGTAGATCTTACAGTTCCAAGCACTTTTGTAACTGTCTTGTAATCTCCAGCTCCGAAAAATATCATATCTCATACTTTTGGGTTTAATTTTTCCTCGAGTGCTTTTATTTCGGCTTCAGAGAAAAATTTCAAAATTGGACTTCTTGGTCCTTCTTGTTCGTAAATTATATAAGCTAGTCATTTAGCTCCCGCAGTTTGTGCCACTACTGTAATTTCATCTATTTCAGATCTGGTCATTATTTTTTGATCTAGTTTCATAGCTTTTACTACTCCACCTCAATCTACTGCACTTTTAAATACAGAAAATCCAGAGTCAGCAAAGTCCGAGCTAAAATCCTCAAAATGCATATCAAATCTCACATCTGGCTTATCTGAACCATATTTATCTACAGCTTCTCTATAGGTTAATCTTGGGAATTTGCTTGTTTTGATTTTTTTATCTGGAGATAGAGCTGTAATTGCGTCAGTATAATAAGACTCCAAAATAGCGAAAATATCTTCTTGTTCGACAAAACTAAGTTCCGCATCTATTTGATAAAATTCACACGAATGGCGGTCTGCTCTAGGGTCTTCATCACGAAAACATGGCGCAATTTGGAAATATTTATCAACTCAACCAACCATTAGAAGTTGTTTGTATTGTTGTGGAGCTTGAGGAAGCGCATAAAATTTACCTGGATGAAGTCTGCTTGGAATCAAATAATCTCTTGCTCACTCAGGGCTAGATGCAGTAAATATAGGAGTTTGAACTTCGAGAAATCAATTCTCAATAAACCAATTTCTAGTAAATTGATTGATTGCGGCTCTAAATTCAATAGTTGAAAGAACTTTTTTTCTGCGAATATCTAAATATCTATGTTTAAATCTTATTTCTTCATTTGCTTCAGAGAAATCATTTATTTCAAATGGAGGAGTTTTAGATTTAGATAAAATTTCAGATTTTTTGATAATTACTTCTATCTCTCAGGTAGGTAATTTATCATTAGTCTGACCTTCTGGACGAGCTCTTACAATTCCTGTTAATTTTACCACAAATTCACTACGGAAAGTATTTGCAATTTCCCAAGCTTCCTTATCATCTTCTGGATCAAAAACTGTCTGAGTAATCCCGTATTTATCGCGTAAATCAATAAAAATAATACCCCCGTGATCACGCCTATTTGCCACCCAACCCGATAAAGTAATTTCCTGACCAATATTTGATTTATTCAATGCGCCGCATGTATGAGTTCTGTACATAAAATTATAAATTATAAATAATAGTGCTATTTATAACAAATTTAACTAAAAAATCAATTTTGTTTTGAAATTTTAGATTTTTGGATATATTGAGTTTATTATTTGCTAAATAATATTTATGGAAATTTTAAATAAAAATATGTGAGATATTGCAATTTACTTAATATTTTTTGCCATTGTTGCTTTATTTATCTGGAGAAAACCTGATTATAAAGAAAATATGTTATATATTTTAAATAATTTAAAAACAGTTTATATTAATTTTTTGCACTGGAATATTTCAAAAATAATAATTAGAATTTATTCAATTTTGGCTTGATTAATAATTTCATCCCCATTTTTAGCACTTTCTGTTTATTTAATTTTTAAATTAAGCAAGGTTTTTAATACTCAATCTCTGAGTTTATTTATTAATTCTTGAGATATAGATGCGAATTTACTTACAGCTTTTATTAGTAATATTTGGTCAGTTTTGTTTTTGATTTTAATTTTAGTCTTAGTATTTGGATTCTTCGTATTTACCTTTATGTATTGAGATTTCTTAATTCAAAATATTTATAAATGATATATTGAAAAAACAAAAATTCCATATTCTAAAAACCTATATTTTTCATGGACTCATATTTATAAATTCTTATGAGTTTTAACTCGGAAATCTCTTTATTTGCTTATTCCTGTTTTGATTTTACTTTGAGGTATTTTAGTTCTTGCAATTCTATATAGTACTTGAAAAATAACAAATGACCCAACTAATCCAAATATGCTACTTTGAGCAGTAAGTCTTTTATATTTTATTTGAACATCTATTTTTCTTGCTTATTTATTTATTAGATTATCTTTTTCTTATATTAGCTTTATTTATACCGATAGAATTTCTCTTCCTGCAAAACACTATGTTGAAAAAAGTTTTGAATTAACAAAATGAAATATATTCAAAATTTTATTTTTATTAGTTCCATTTTTAGCTCTGTATTCATTTATTACTCTTATTTTGGATATTTTAAATTTAAGTAATTTCTTATATTTTATTCTTACTTTCTTAACAATGTCTTCTATTTTGTATGTTGTAATTATTTCAATTTACAATATTTTAAATAAAAAGAAAAAAGTTTTACAAAAACAATATAGTGTGTTATAATTTCCTTACAAATTATTAAATTAACTTAAAACTATGCTTCTTATTTCCACTTCTAGTCTGAAATGATATTGACTACACAAAATATTTAAATTAGTTAGCCAAACTGACTACGATTGAATTAATCTTGATTTATCGAGTCTTGATTTTGATACTGAAAATATTGAATATATCAAAGAACTAAGCAAGGAATTTAGTGTTCCGGTTGTGAGTATTTCAGCTTACGAAAAGAAAATGGATAAAAACACCGTTGATTTTATTTTAAAAATGGCAGGAGAACTTTGAGTTAAGTGTATTACTTTTTATCCTCCACATCGTCTTGATAAAGATGCAACTTGGTTTTCTACATATCTTCCAAGAGCTAAAGCAAAAAATCCAGATATTAGTATTACTGTTATGAATACTGAGCCAAAAACATTTCTGTTTTTTATTCCAGAATATAAAGATGCAACCTTATCTACAATTAAGAAAATTACCTGAGAAACATCACTTGTGGTTTCTAATGTTGATACATCTAGCTGAATAGATTTATTAAAAACTTTTTCTCTCCTTTGAAATTCTATTAGAAATGTATTTCTCGGAGATAAGACTGGAAATAAACAAGATATAATGCTTTGAAAATGAGATATGCCGTTAGAAAGCCTCCTAATTAAGCTAAAAGAAGCCTGATATAAATGACTATTTACAATAAAACTAAATCCAAAAGAATTATCTGCCTGAGATGACAATACTGTTCTACAGAAATTAGCCGAAGCAAAATTATATTTCGAAAAATATTTTAAATAAATTTTATTTATGCCCCTCAATCCTGCCTCTGATATTTAGTTTATCTTTTAGGAAAATATTTCATTTTTGGTTGAGGATATTTAGGATTAGTTTGTCGTTGTATTCTAGTCTATTTCTGAAATCTTCATCGGTCATTACAGCATATTTTATCTTCTTTCAGAAGAAAGTCTTACCTAGGAAATTATTAAATTCTATCTTGTCGATTTCTCAGATTATAAAAATATCAACTACATTATTTGATTTGTCTCAAATATTTTGAATACTTTCGTTTACGGCTATTAGATCTATTTTTTTCTTTCATTTAAAGAATTTTTTAAGTTCATCTATTGCATCAAAATTCTTCACGAAAATATCTATAATTTCATCAAAAATATGACAATCTGTATTTAGATAATAGAATTTTTTCTTGTTTTCCTCTTTGGATCTCAGGATATGGAGTTCTTCAAGATTAATAAGTTCTCTTCTTACAGAATTAATTTGCTCATCAATATTTCTACAAAGCTCACGAATAAAGAATCAAGCATTGTTGTCTTGTCATTTATGCTCAAAGATGAATTTTTCTAATATTTTTACTCTACAATTAGAACCGAAAAGTTTTGCAAGTTTCATATTATTTTTTTAAATTTTTTTAATAATAACAATTTATGTTTATTTTTCAATTTTATTGTAAATATTAAGGATTTGCTCTCACATTTTTTCCCAACTAAAATCCTTAATTCTTTTGAGTCAATTTTCTACAAGCTTTTTTCTAAGAGTTTTATTATTTATAACTTCCTTAATTCACTTTTTGATACTTTCAATACTAAGCGGATTAAATAAAACTACTCCATTTTCTCCCGCAATCTCCGGAAGACTGGAAATATTTGAACAAGCAACCGGCACACTGTGAGCCATAGCTTCTAATACTGGAAGTCAAAATCCTTCATAAAGAGATGGATATACCATAGCGCGAGCCCCAGAATAAAGTACATTTAAATCATATTCAGATACAAATCCAAGTAAGTGTACATTTTTTTGAAGTTTTTCGTTAATTATTGTGTTTCTTACCTCAAGATATACATCCTCTTTTCAGGCTATTACGAGGTCTATATCCTCTCATTCTTTTAGAAGTTCGCTGTAGGCCTTAATTAATCTCAATAAATTTTTGTGTTCACGAAGCACTCAGACATAGAAAATATAGTCTTTTTTTAAGTTGAAATTTAGCTTTAATTTCTCGATTTCCTCAGGACTTGCCTCAAAAAAATCAGATTTGTTAATTCATTCGTAAACTACTTCTATTTTTTCTTCTGGGACATTTAGAATTTCAATTATATCTTTTTTTGTATGAGCAGACACGGCTATTATTTTAACAGCTCTTTTTGTAATATTTTTAATAGTGAGATTATAGGCTAATCTATGGTGATGTTTGGTCATTTTCTTACCAGGATAGAAGCTCAGTGTAAGGTCATGAATTGTCACAATTGAAGGTCTAAAGTAGAAAAGGGGCGCATTAAAATGAGTAAAATGCATTAAATCTAGTTTTTCTTTGTATAATTTATAGAGAAATACAGTTTGTTCCTTATATGAATAATGCTTTGCATTAACTAAAACTTTCTTAAATCTTTCATTTGGAACATTATAATTTGAGAAATGAGGTTCATTAAAAAATAGTACATATTCATTTTTGGTATCGTGACTTTCAAGGTAAGAAACAAGCTCATAAACATACCTTCATATCCCAGTAAAATGCGTAGAATACATCCTACAATCTATTCAAATTTTCATAAGTTTTTTGTAAAATAAATTGTTTATTTAATTTAAAATATATAATAAATTAAATTTAATTTAAGATAATTTATGCAATTAAAAGAATATGTCAAATTTATTGATAACAAAGCTTATTTAAGAATTAAAGTCACACCCCGTCAATCTAAGACTGAATTTTTTCAGGTAATGGAAGATGGTACACTCAAAATAAGACTTAAAGCAATTCCAGAAAAATGAAAAGCAAATCTTGAGTTAATTAGGTATTTATCAGAAGAATTGAATATTCCAAAAGCTAAAATAGAAATTATTAGTGGGGCAGGGGATGAAGTGAAGATGGTGAGGATTAGTTTGTAAAACAAAAAACCTCCCCTAAAATAGGGGAGGAAAGGTGGGGTAAAGTTAGAACTATAAAGTTGGTTTAATAATAATTTCAAGCAAAATCATATTCTTCTTCTTCATCTGCAGATGATTCTGAATCTTTTTCTTTTTTTGATTTTGTATGTTTCTCAGGATTTTCTAATTTTTCTATTATATTATCTATCTTTCATTCAAATATATTAGTTATTTTTTTTGTTTTAGGTTCATCTTTATCTTTTGGTCATCAATCGTTATACGAAACATATGCTTTATTAATTAGGAAGTCGTATTTTCATTTTTTAAATCAATCACTTTCTATTTCTACGTCTTTATTTTCATCAAAAATTAGTCATAAATGTCTTAGTTTTCTTCCGTATTCTGTTCTATTAAATTTTGCAATATCAATACTTTCTTTTATTAAAAAGCTATAAATTTCACCATAATATTCTTTAAACATAATTTTTTTATATTCTTCATTCTTTTTTTCATCTTTATCAATTTTAAGATTTTTAATATCTTTTAATCATTCTATTACTGAATCAAATATTTTTTCTCAACTTTCATTACTTATCTTTCAGTTTGTTTGCATACGAACTCATTTTTTCATGAATTGTCTTATTCATGTAATAGCCATAGATGAGTGATCATAATTGTATATATCATTTCAAATTTGTCATTGATCTATTTTAAAATCATTTCAGGTCATTATTCACCTGATACTATCATGATATATTTTGTATTCTTCATATCCACTTTCATCTTTTTTTAGGAATATTTCAGGATCTTTTGTCATAGTTAATTTTGGAGAAAGCATACCTCAATGGTTATCCCAAAATTTAGATATTTTTTCAATAAATTTTTCTTTATCATAGTCTCAAGTTCTTTCCATTTTTACTATTTCTTTTGCATCATTTTCTGCATCTGTTCATTTTGATAGTTTTAGAACTACATCTTGAAATAAATTAATTCTATCACCTGAATCAATAAACCATAAGGCAGGAAAATTAAGTCATCAAATAAAATTATTTTTTAAAATTTTTATCTCGTCCTGACTTAAATTTTTTGTAATTCAACCCATTAATAGAATAAATGGTATTTTATTCATTTCTACAGCAGATCAACCTTTTCACCATATATTTTTTAAAGCAGAAACTACATGATAATATTCTCATCATTTAATTTTTCAGATTGCATATTTAATTCTTGCATTGGTAGTAAGTAGAGCATTTGTGTCTTTATCTCATGTCTCTACTTGAGAATCTCTTCATTCTTTCCAAGCACTTCTTACATCTATCCAAAATAAATGTCTTAGATTTAATTGCTCTTTTACATTATCATTTTTAAAATATTCTCTAAGCAGACTTTCTTCTGTAAATTGCTCTCAGTTTGCTTCTAAATCTTTTTTAGTTTTTAGGAAAAAATCATCATTAACTTTTCATCAAAATCTTTTGTACCAAAGGTAAGATCATCTGTATTGATTTAATCAAAAATCTTTACCGGATCCTGGATATAGATTTCAATATTTTTTTAATGTAACTATAAGAATTGCTTGCATTTCATAACTTTGAGAACCTCAATTTAAAAGAACAGTTCTTATTCTTTTTATTCTATCAATTCAACCTAGATTTCCTATTTCATTTACTATTTCTTCCATCGTTCATTTATCAGCTTTTTCTGCAGAAGATTTCAAATTAAGTAGCATATCTTCTGGCAGGTGAAATGCTTTTCATAAAGAATAAGCAAATTGTGATGCCTTAAGCTTAGATCATTGTTCAAGATTATGTTTTATAGCATCAATAAATTGCTTTCATCATTTTACCAAATCAAATACACTTTTCCCAGCTATCCAAGATTTAAAAAGTCACATTTTTAAAGAAGGAATACTTTTATCATTTTCTTTTTCTACAGGTTTTTCTGGTATTTTTGGAACACATTTATTTTTTTGTATAAAATAATACATCATTTCATATCATACCCAACTAGATTTACTTCATTTATAAGTATCAGCCTCTTTTTCATTGCTATCTTTTTTTGGTAGTCATTCTGTATATTTTCAAGTTGATAATTTTACTTTTCAATCTTTAATTTCCTCTATATGTAGAGATTCTCAATCTTTTCCTACAAAATATTTTATTCATTCAAAATCTTTATCATCTTTTCTATTTTGAGGAATAAATTTATTATCACTTACCATTATATCTTTAAATCATTTTTTTGTTTTTTCATCCGAATGATTTTGTACAGCATTTAAAAATCACTCTTGATTTTTAACACTTATAAATCTTTTTCAAGTCTGATTTTTAAATCAGCTAAAAAATTCAGCAAAAGAAAAAGGTCATTCTTCATTTTGTCAATTTGTAATCCATATTTGTTTTGAATCCTTATTTATTTTTGAAATACTAAATACTCAATATTCTCATCATTTTGCACCACTATTTATTGTTTCAAAACTCATTCAAACTTCTGCTTTAAACTGAGTTCATTTATCATCTATCTCATCTAATTTTTGATTTAAATCTTCTAAACTATTTATTTCATTATCTTCAATTTCTTCTGTAATTTTTCCAGCTTTTTTCTCTTCTTCAAAATTTTCTTTTTCAACAAAAATTCATTTTTTTGATTTTTCTAGAAATTTATAAAAAACATCATATGTAATTCTTTCTCAATCTAATTTATCTGCATTTTTTACAATTCATCAAGCCTTTGTAAGATTTGTTATTTTTAAAGTTTTTGTTTCTAAAATTACTCAAGTATCTATTTCATCAATTCTAAAATATCAAACTTGTTCTTGTCAGGGTTCACCTATAATTGTTTTAAAAATTACTCAATTCTTGAGTTTTTCTATCCCTGATATTTTATTAGCTAGGTTTGGATTTTCCTGAACTTTTTTTATAAAATCAGGTGTGATTTTTCATTGATTATCTAATTTAAATTTATTTATTTCATCTTTTGAATTATTTTCATCTATAATTTTATTATATTCTTTTTCCAAAACATGTAATCAATCTTTATATAAAATATTATCTAAGACATTTTCTGGGAATAGATAAGTAGGTATTATAATATCCTCATAGTTAATTTTCTCTAAAATTCATTTTTCATCAGTTAAATGTGCTTTAAATTTCATTAATTTTTCATTTTCATTTATTAATTTCTCTAAAGAATTATCAGCTTCTTTATTTGTTATTATTCATAAATCTATTAATTTTTGAAGACTTATTGTTGGCATAAAAGACTTAATAATGTTTTGTTTTGCCTCTAAATCTTTTTTAAACAAGCTCAAAACTTGTTTAAGCTGATCTTGATTAATATAATTTCAATTTTTGATTGTAACCAATGCCTCAATTTGCTCTTCATTTAGTTTTTTATAATCTATTTTTAGATTTTCCATAAAACTTAAAAAATCTTTTTTTTCGGGTATATTATTTTTAAATATTTTTTTGATAAATAAATCTCTTTTTACTCAACTTCAAATTATTTCTTCAAGCTCTTTTATTGATAATTTATTTGAATTATAATTTATAGTATTACTTGCATCTATATTATTTATAGAATCTTCGTATTCCCTTTTAATTATTTCTTTCAAGGCATTTCTTTTTGACTCATAAGGAACTCAAAAAGACATAATTTCTTCCACAAAAACTCCTTTTTTATTTTCAATTTCCTCTATTTTTATATCTTTAAAGTCCTTATTTCATTCAATATATTTTATAAATTCTTTTTTAAATTCATCAGAAAAGAAACTATCTAATTTTTCAGAAATAGCATTATAATAATCAAGATTATTTCACTGGTTTAATTTTGACTTAATAAAAGCTTTTATGGCCTTATTTACCATTGTTCATTCAGATTTTTTTTGTCCAACCTCACTTTTTTCAGTTTGTGTATTTCAGGTATTATTTGAAATATTTCCCATTTTTTTTAAAATTTATAAAATAACTTCTTTTATTTTAACATAAACTGTCTAAAAAAGCAAAAAATAATTGACCAAAAAATAATTTGACACCAAGTCATATATGAATAATATGAACACATCAAAAATATTTGATAAAATTTGAAAAATATAGTATACTTGATTGGAAATATTTAGAGTTAATTTATAATTTTAACAAATAGAAATATGAATTATATAATTTTAAAAAGCATAATAGAAGCAACTTTGGTTAATTTTAAATGTAAGAATTGTGAATCTCAGGTAAATGAATGAAATATAAACATTCTCTGAACTGCCGGAAATACTGTAAATATGGAAATTATTTGTCCAAATTGTAAAACTCAATGAATTGTAAAAGCTGAAATTGGAATGATTTGAAATGTTAAAAATCCTGAATTTATCTCAAACTTAAAAAATATTTCTCAAAAACAAAAAGAAGAATTAGAAACTAGTTTAATTAAAGATGATGACATTGTTAAGCTAAGAAAAGACTTAAATGATTGTTCTTCATTAAATGACTTATTTACTAAATAATTACTATGTCATTCTTAAATAAAGTATTTTTTTCAGTTATTTTAATTGTTACAATCTATATTTTAGCAATTTTTTTCACCCCTACACAGGCTGATATAATAGGGGATAAATTATGAATATTATGATTCAATTTATCTGTAAGAAGTCTAAAATGATGAGTTGATAACGTTTCAGATCAATTGCTTCAATTAAAATCAAGCGAGGAAGTTATATGAAGCGCTAGAGATGCTGTAAACAAGGCAAATGAGCAAATAAATAATACAAAAAATATTATTAATCAAAAAATTGAACAAACTGATAAAACTATAGAATCTGGACAGAAATTAATAGAAACCACAAAAGAATTTAAGAAAAATATTTCTGATTTATCTAGTTTTAGTTGAGCGACAGGTTCTTGAATAACCGATTCTTGAGCTATGTCCACTTGAACTATTCAATAAAATTTATTTATGATTTTTGCAATTCCAACTGATACTTGCTTTTGATTAGGATGTTCTTTTTTTGATGAAAAATGATATTTTGAAATTTATAATTTAAAATCTAGAACTACAAATAAGCCATTATCGTTTGTTGTAAAAGACTTTAAAGAACTAGAAAAAATTACAAATCTTAATAAAGCTCAATTAAATTTCTTAAAAAATTATTCTCATCCATTTACAATTTTGACCTCTGTAAAAGAAAATTTTATTTTGCCTTCTTTTTTGGATAAAAATATTTATAATAAGGTTGCTTTTAGAGTTTGAGAAAAATGTATAAGTAAGGATTTATTAGATAAAATTAACTTTCCAATTTTCCTTACTTCTGCCAATATTTCTTGAGAAAATGAAATTTATTCATCGAGTGAATTAGTCCATATTTTTAAAAATAAAAATATAAAAATATTTACTTGAAATATTGATAAAATTCCTACTTCTAATATTTTTGAATTTATATGAGAAACTATAGAAATACAATTTCACAGAAAAAATTATTAAATAACAACAAATTTATGAAGAAATTAATTTTAGTTTTAATTTGAATATTTTTTATAGTTTTTGCCTATAAATACAGTACAATTTGAGATACTGTTATTTCAAAACAAGATTTTATTGTAAATAAATGAGAAACTTTAAATGTTTTGCCTAAAAAACTTGGGTTTGATGTAAATTATTATTTGTATAAAATATGGGTTAAGTTAAATTATAGCTCATTTAACCTACAATCTTGAACTTTTTCAATTACTGAAGATATAACTTTATCGGAGTTATTTCAGAATACGCTAAAAAATCCTGACTCAAAAGATATTAAAATTACTATTTTACCTGGTTGGAATATATTTGATATTGATAATTATTTATCTAAATTAGATATTATAAAAAATTGAGAATTGATTTATTTATCAGAAAATATAAGTTCAGAATTATATCAAAAGTATGGTTTTTTAAAAGATGTAAATACACTTGAATGATTTCTTTATCCTGATACTTATCGCATAAATCCAAGTTCAGATGTTAATAAAATAATTGATGTAATGCTTAGTGAATTTGAAGATAAAATAAATGAGGCTTGAATAAAGATAGACTACAATGATATTATTTTAGCTTCGATTGTTGAAAGGGAAGAGAAAAGTTCTGAAAATAAACCAATTGTCGCTTGAATTCTTAAAAAAAGATTAAATGAATGAATTTCTATTTGAGCTGATGCGACAGTTTGTTATGAATACAGACTTACTCAGAAAGATTGTACTCCTGCTTTTATTTGAGAAAATATTTACCAAAAATCTTCATATAATACAAGAAATAAACTCTGACTTCCACCAACTCCTATTTCAAATTTTTCGATTGATACCTTAAAAGCTACTATAAATTCGGAAAAATCCCCTTATTATTATTATCTTCATGATAGTAAATGAGAGATACATTATGGTAAGACATTACAAGAACATAATTTTAATAAAAATAAATATTTGTAATCTCGCCACTGTCATTTCGAGTGTAGTCGAGAAATCTATTAATTATTATAAACCTTAAAATTTAGTTTTTTCTCATATCTTCAATCTGTTATTGTATTCTCAATATTTACATATTTTAATATTTCTCATGTTGAAACTAGAATATAACTCCAATATTCATTTTCAGTCTGATTGTTATCATTATCAAATGATTTTATTTTCACTCAAGAAAAAGAAAGATTTGTATTATAACTTCAAGTAAAACATCAGGTATTATCATCTCAAAAATTAATACTTATTCAAGTTCATACAAGTGTATTTAAATAGCTAAATCAAAGCAACTTTGTACATTCTTTTGTGTTTAAGAAAATTAAATTTTTATCTTTTTCTCATTCTAAAATATTAACTTGAGTGATGTTGTTATTTACAAGTCTTAATACTCAGAAAATTGTCAGTCAAATAACAAGGGATGCAGTTAAAACTTCTATAAGAGTAAAACCAGATTTATTTTTCATAAACGGTCTTAATTATTGTATTTAGAGTTTTTTCTAATCATGTTTTTTCTGAATTAACTTCTACAACCATAGAGCTATTTCAAGCTTGTAAATAAGTTTTTCAACCCTTTTGATAAAATCAATAATGAGAATCTTTTAGCTCATCTATTATTTTATTTTTATAGAAATATATTTTAATATCAGCACTTGCAAAATCTGTTATCCCGGTTCCGGAATTTATTCATACCGTATGACTTGCACCTTCTTGGCTTCCAAACCCAGAATAATAACTATTTGCTGGTATGCTAAATCAATAATTAAAACTTGAGTTAAAATAATTAATTACCTTAATTCAGTCTATAGTTCAACTTTCTGTTAATGCTCATGTAGAACTTTCATTTGTAATTCAAGTTTCAGTTTCTATTTTATCTCATGATGAATCAGTATTATTTCCTGAAATTATTCATGTTTCAGTATTAGTCTCTCAATTACTTTCTGTTGGTATTTCTCATAAATTTGATTCTCATAAATTTTCACCAACATTTCATTCTTCTGTATTTTCTTCATTTTTACAAATTCATGTATGTTTTACAGATACATTATTTTGCTTTTCAGCAACACAAGTATTTGAATAAGTATTGTTATCTTCTCAGCAAACAGGTGCATATTCTTCGGTACAAACCGCATCACTTTTAACTGGAGTTTCAATATTATTACTAGTAAGGTCTGCACGTTTTTTTATATTATATTCTCTGTATAAAAATAAAAATAAAATAAAAAATGGCAATATAGTTATTAAAATAATTTTTTTAAAGGTTTTCATAATTTATTATAGTTAAATTGTAATTTTAATTAAATATAACCTTTTTACTAAATAATTCAAATTAAAAAATTTGACATATAGATTATTTTAGCTATTATCAATTTCGTCGGTTTTTTATATTCAAGATAATTTTATTCAAAACTTATTCAAGGAGAGAAAACATGGCGAAAAAAGGAGTTGCTCCGAAGAAAAAGGGTATCCAAGGCGTACAAAAGTGCTCAGCTAATCGAGTGATTGGCAAAGAGGCTTGTCTGAAGGCTAAAGATAAGGATCCCCGGTGCAAAGGTTGTAATCCAAAGAAGCTTCTTCGTTCATAGGAAGCTTTCCGGAATTACCCGGAAATATGAAACCGTGTGCTAGCATAGGCACGGTTTTTTTTTATTTTAAAATAATTTTTATTTTAAAGTTTTTTCAATATACTTTAATTTAATTACTTAAAATTTACAAAAATATGCAATTAACAAACACACTAACTCGTCTTAAAGAAGAACTTAAACCCTTAAAGCAAGACAAAATAAAAATATATTATTGCGGTCCGACTCCTTATAATTATGCTCATATTGGTAATCTGAGAGCTTATTTATTTTCTGATATGGTTGTTAGAACTCTACGTTTTCTTGGTTATAAAGCAGAGACTACTATGAATATCACAGATATTGATGATAAGACTATTAGAGATAGTCAATCGCAGTGAGTTGATTTAAAGACTTTTACCGAAAAATATACTAAATTATTTTTTGATGATTTAGAAAAATTAAAAATAAAAAAAGCCGATAATATTTCTGCAATTTCTCTTCTTGTTCCTGAAATGATTAAAATTATTAATGGACTTCTTGCCAAATGATACGCTTATTTAGCAACGGATGGAAGTATTTATTATTCTATTTCAAAATTTAAAAATTATTGACAATTAGCTCACCTAGATTTCACTTGAATGAAAGAGTCTGTTAGAATAGATAATGATGAATATGAAAAAGATCAAGCAGCTGATTTTGTACTATGGAAGGCTTATAATGAGCAAAAAGATTGACCAAATAAATGGGAGTGAAAATTTGTTATAAATTGAGAAGAAAAAATAATTTCTGGAAGGCCGGGTTGGCATATAGAATGTAGCGCGTGTAATCTTAAATTTTTTGGACCTCAAATAGATATTCATATGTGAGGAATTGATAATATTTTTCCTCATCACCAAAACGAAATTGCCCAAACTGAATCTTTTACAGGCAAGACATTTTCAAAATATTGGATTCATAGTGGTCATCTTCTTGTGGATAACAAGAAAATGTCAAAGAGCGCTAAAAACTTCTATACATTGCTTGATGTAGAAGAGAAAATGATGTGAGAAGCGAGTTTGGATTTGATTCATAGATGATATAGATTTATGAGTTATGGAGCTAAATATAGTGATAGTTTTAATTTTACATTTGATAAATTAAGACAGTCAATTACAAATATTAGGTCTTTTGATGAAGTATTTAAAAGAATTAAAAACTATAAACCAAAAGTAGGGAAGACTTCAAAAGAAGTGAGCCAAAAAATACAAGAATTTATCTGAGATTATATAAGCGCTCTAGAAGATGATTTTAACACTGTAGAAGCACTAGTTCCTGTTTTTGAATTTGTGAAATATATAAATTTAGGAATTGATAATAATAGTTTAAATTCTGGAGAAATTGAAGCTATTATTTGAGTGTTTAAGACATTTAATGAAGTGTTAGATATTTTTGATTTTAAAATATTTGAACAAAATGAAGAAATTCCAGGTGAAATTCTAGACTTGCTAAATTCTAGAAATAATGCAAAAAAAGAAAAAAATTATAATTTAGCAGATGAATTAAGAGATAAAATTACTAATTTTTGATATAAAATAATTGACGATAAAGAAGGTAGTAGAGCCGAGAAAATATAAAATTTTAAAAAAGTTTGACTTTATCAAAAATAAAATTATAAATAACTCATCAATTGTTTTATTTTTTTCTTAAAACCCTCAAATGAAGGAGAAGTAGGATGAAGAAAACGTTGAGTACCATTGCTTTGGCAACCTGTTTGATGTTTGGTGTCGCAACCGTTACCCCGGCCATGGCCATGACCAATGAAGAAACGGGTGCTGCCGTCGGCGGTGGTGTCGGTGCTGTGGCTGGAGCACTTATTGGTGAGGGAATTCACCATAGTGCCGGTGCGGCCCTTGGTGGCGCTGCCTTCGGCCTTGTTCCTGGTGCTATTGCCGGCTACCTGTTCACCAAGTGGGACCCGTTCAACTGGTTCAGTGCCAGCAAATAGCCCAAGCGCCAGGGTAGTCTGCAAAGACAGTTAGAAAAAAGGAGTTTTTTGTTTCAAGCCCCCTCTGTTTAGAGGGGGTTTTCTTTTGTAAAAAGTAAAATAAAATTGATTTTTTGAGTTAAATGAATAAATTAGACGCTATTAATTTTAAGGTTAAATAAAATGAACATAACAAGCGCAGAAATTCGCCAAAAATATTTGGATTTTTTTAAAAGTAAAAATCACTCAATTCTAGAGTCAGCTCCAATTGTTCCAGAAAATGATCCATCAGTGCTATTTAATACTGCCGGAATGCAACCTCTTGTACCATATTTATTGGGAGAAAAACATCCAATGTGAACTCGTCTAGCTGATGTTCAAAAATGTATAAGAACCACTGATATTGAAGAAGTGGGGGATAATACTCATCTTACTTTTTTTGAAATGCTTGGAAACTGGAGTTTGTGAGATTATTTTAAGGAAGAATCTATCAAAATGTCTTATGAATTACTTACGGATCCAAAATGGTTTGGGATAGATAAAAAGTATCTTGCTGTAACAGTTTTTGAGTGAGATGAAAACGCTCCGAGAGATGATTTCTCAGCTTGAGTATGGAAATCACTCTGAATGCCAGAAAATAGAGTGAGCTATATGTGAGCCAAAGATAATTGGTGGGCAGCATGACCTACTGGACCTTGTGGACCAGATACTGAGATTTTTTATTGGGTATGAGAGTGAGAACCAAACCCAGACTCAAATGTGAAAAATGACGAAAATAACTGGATGGAAATCTGGAATAATGTATTTATGGAATTTAATAGAACAAAAGTTAATAAAACTATTCTGGTAGATGGAATGCATTGTTTATTTGATAAAGATTTTAAACTTAATGAAGAGGTATATAATAAAATTATTTTATTTGGTGAAAAAGTTATAATAATTACAAATGCACCAAAAGAAAAATTAAAAGATATTCAAAAACAAACATGATTTGAAGTAGTTACATATGAAAATAATCCTCCAAAAATAAATCCTGAATATTTTAAAAAAATGCTTACCGAAAATAAATTGAAGACCGAGGATTGTATATACATTGACCATCTACAAGAAAATCTTGATAGCGCAAAGCAATCTTGAATTAAGTGAGAATTATTTGAAAATGCAGAATCTATAAAAAAATTAGATAAGCATTTCTATATATTGGCAAATCTTCCAGCTCAAAACGTAGATACAGGAATGTGACTAGAAAGAATTACTAGAACTTTAAATAAAGCTAATTCAGTTTATGATACTGATATTTTTACTGATATTATAGCAAAAATCAGAGAAATAGTTTGAGAGAATTATAATGAGCGAAGTGCGAGAATTATAGCAGATCACCTGAGAGCTAGTGTTATGATGATTTCTGATTGAGTATTTCCAAAAAATGTAGACCAATGATATATTCTAAGAAGGCTTATCCGTCGTGCAATTCGTGAATTTTACAAGATGAATTTTGAGAAACCAATAATTTCAGAAATTGCAAAAATGTATATTTCAAAATTTGAAAATGTGTATATTTCAGTGAAAAATAATAAATCTAAAATTATTGAAGAATTAAATAAAGAAGAAGAGAAATTTAGTAAAACTATTAAAGATTGAATAAAAGAATTTGAACGCCTTGTGAAATGATTTGAAATTGCTTTTGAAAGAAGTGGACAAAAAATTACAACAATTTCAGGAGATAAAGCATTTAGGCTTTATGATACTTTTGGTTTTCCACTTGAGATGACACAAGAATTAGCTAAAGAAAATTGATTAGAAGTAGATAAAGAGTGATTTACAAAAGCTTTTGAAAAGCATCAAGAACTTTCAAGAACAGCGAGTGAATGAAAATTCAAATGATGACTCGCGGGAGGTGGTGAAATGGAGACAAAATATCATACTACAACTCATTTACTTTTGGCTTGATTAAGAAAAGTTTTATGAGGTGATGTATTTCAGGCTGGGTCTAATATTACATCTGAAAGACTTAGATTTGATTTCAAACACTGAGAAAAAATGACTCCAGAACAATTAAAACTCGTAGAGGATTTCGTAAATGAAGTAATCCAAAAAAATGCAAAAGTAGAGATGAAAGAAATGAAAAAAGATGAAGCAAAAGCTTCTGGAATTGTCGGAAGTTTCTGGGAAAAATATCCAGACATTGTAAAGATATATACAATTACTTGAACTGACGGAACAATATACTCTCAAGAACTCTGTGGATGACCACACATCGAAAATACCTGAACTTTATGAAAATTTAAAATTACAAAAGAAGAAGCTAGTAGTAGTGGAGTAAGGAGAATTAAAGGAGTTTTGGAGTAGAATTATTTAATTTAAAAAAAGAATATAGCGAAGCTATATTCTTTTTTATTAGAATTTAGATTTTACTGCTTCACACAATACAACACCGCCACATTCTTAGGACGAGTTTCTGTTCATCAGGTTGATGTTGTATTTGGGGCAGCCTCTGCTGGTCACCAACTACGATTATATGGTCATTTTGATCATCATCATCAATAAGCTACAGCTCACAAATCTAGTGGACTCATAGAATGTGCATGACTTTTAAAATCATCTTCTTGGTAATTTCCTAAATCTCTAACAGAATCAAAAGTTCAACTAGAATCTATTCATCTTAAAAATTTTCATCTAAGATCTAGAGTATTACTTCATCATCCGACTTTATTTGTTGGATTTGTACCGTTAGCAAGAATCCATCAATCAGGACATCCTGTATCAGAATTAAAAGCCATTATTGCTCAAGTTGGAACTGTAGCTTTTACAAGTAAGTTCCATTTGGTGGTAGTAAGAGCTTCTCAGCTTGTTGCGGTAAAACTATCATACCAGTTTGCTGCAAATACGGTGATTGCTCATAGACTCACAATAATGAGAAATATTACAATTCCTGATTTTATATCTTGTTTTAATGATTTCACTACATTAGTACTTGTTTTATTATACATAAATAAAAAAGTTAAAAAATAAATTAATATAAGCACTTTATCATTTAATTTTTATTTTTCAATTTTTATTTTTCAATTTTTCAAAAGATTTTTGTAAAATCTCAGATTACAACTTTTTATTTGTGTTATTTAAGTAAATTTAGTGATATTGGAAATAAAAAGTTGCATTTAGAGAAAAAATGAATATAATGTTGTTGTAATATTTAATTTCATAGTATGAATTATAATGATTTAGTTAAAAAACTCTCATTATTACTTGAGGATATTAATAATAAAGATATGCAGGTAAATTTCGTAAGAGAAGAATTACAAAAGGATATTTTGTATTCAATTTATTCAGAGTGAAATGAGTTGTATTTTTTATGATGAACAAATTTGAGAATTTGTTATAAATTAGATAGATTCTCAGAAGATTTAGATTTTTCTATTTTAGAACCCGACTCAAATTATAATATTAATTTATTAGTTGAATGAATTACTAAAATTTTTAAAAAAGATAATTGATATGATTTGTCTGTTAAATACTGAAAAGTAGAAACTGTTCAAAAACTTAATATTAAATTCTGAAATATTTTGTATGATCTATGAATTTCGCCCTTAAAAGATGAAAAAATCATGATTAAAATTGAAATAGATACTAATCCAGCACTTGGTGCCACATATTCAAAAGAAATTATTGAATCAAATTTCTGAACTTTTATTTTAAAAAATCAAGATATTGAATCTACTTTTTCAGGAAAAATCTGAGCTTTATTACTTAGGGAATATACAAAATGAAGAGATTATTATGATTTATATTGGTATTTTTCAAATTTTTCACATAAAAAATTTAATCAGGAGTATATTTCAAATATTATTACTCAATATAATCAAAACAATAATAAAGATAAAATTATTCCAAAAAATCATAAAGAAACTCTTAATATGATTTTAGAAAAACTCGAAAATACTGATTACAATAAGGTAAAAGAGGATTTAAAGAGATTTCTTGATTGGTCAAATGATAGACTTAATTTATTTTTTGAAAAATATAATGAGAATATGATTAGGATGATTAAAACATACAATGATAATATCGAAAACGATACAAAAAATATTAAAACTTTTAGACTTTAAAATTAGAAAATATGTTTAAAACTAAAATTGAAAAAATCAAAGATAAGGCTAAGATTATTTCTTTAAAAGATTTAAAACAAATCACGCAAGAAAAGGATATTTCAAATAAAATTGGCTATAATAAATGAATTACAAGACTTAAAAGATGATTGTATTCTTTAAAAGATAAAATCCATTCTTATGAAATTGCAAATAAATTATATTATCCATCATATGTAAGTCTTGAAAGTGTACTTTCGGTTTATTCAATTATTCCTGACAGTATGGGGAGTTTTATGTCTGTGACTACAAATACTACTTCATCATTTAAAAATAACTTCTGAACTTTTCATTATTTTAATGTAAAAAAAGAGTTATATTTTTGATATGAATATATTGATTGATACTTTATTGCGGAAAAGGAAAAGGCATTACTCGATTATTTTTACCTTAAATCAGCAAGTTTAAAGCTAACAGTGTATGATTATAAAAATATTGATAAAGCTAAATTTTCATCTAAATGATGTTTAGAAGCTTATAAGTGGTTTAAAGAGGAAAGATTTGAGAATTTAGAAATTATTGACTTTGAAAAATTAAATAAATATTCAGAAAAATTTAATAAAAAAGTATTTTATATGGCTTTATTATTGCAAATTTATTACAAAATGTATGAGCAAACCTTTGTTTAAACTTTATAACAAAATTGTTAAAAAACTTAAACAAAAGTATATTAAGCTAAAGTCAAAATTTCATATCAATCCTCAGTTACAAGTATAGTATGCTCGAATTGTGCAGAAAGGTTTCAATCAGATGTTTTAACTGTCCATCAGTCTTTGAGTAACTTTGTTCTGTGATCTCAGATATTTATCATTGGTTCGATTGTAAAAATCATTCCGGGAGCCATTATAGTTCAGTTGTTTTTCTGGGCTTTGTGGTAGATATATGGTTCTTCGTGGAATTGCAATCATATTCCGTGTCCTGTATATTCTCGCACTACTGAGTATCCTAATTTTTCTACATATTTTGAGATTTCATATCAAATATTTGAAGTATAATTTCCAGGAAATACTTGGCTTATTCAAATCTCTAGTGCCTTTTTTGTTACTTCAATTAATTTTAAAGCAGTTTTTGATACATTTCAAACTGTGTACATTCTTGAGGTATCTCAAAAATATCAAGCCTTAAATACTGTAACATCGATATTTACAATGTCTCAATCTTTTAAAACTTCAGATTTTGAAGGAATTCAATGACAAATTGTATCATTAATTGAAATACAAGTATATTTTGGATATTGGTGATATCCGATACAAGCTGATTTTCAGCCGTTTTGCATAATAAAAGCATTGCAAATATGATCGAGCTCCTCTGTTGTTATTCAGACTTTTACGTATTGTCAGATATAATCTAGAGTTAACGCGGCAATTCTACTTGCTTCCTTAATTCCAGCAATCTGAGTTTCATTTTTTATTATAACTTTTTGCTTAGACATTTTATTTTATTTTAAATAAAGCAAGCCACCCATGACTTACATAGTTTTGGAAAATTTGAAGAATTTCATCTTGATTTTTTGGTTGAGTTTTATTTATATAATTTTGTAGTGGAAGCAAATATGAATAAGATTTATCAGATATCTTATTATCTTTTAATAATTCTAGTATATGATTGTAACAAGCTAGTTGTTTTTGGCCTCTGTTTATTGTCTCTCAACTACTTGTATATGATTCATAATTCACTCAAGCCATTGTCATATAGTTCTCATTTTTTTCTTCTAGGGCAATTCTTAGACAAAGACTATCAGATTGAATTAATTCTAGTTTATTACTTTTAAATGTTTTTAATAGATTTTCATATCTACGTGTTAAATCATGACGTGGATCTTTATCAATTGTTGCCGCATTTAAATCAACTAGGAAATAATTTAACCCCATTTTTTTCATTCTTTCAACAGTTATATCAGAATTTTCATTGTAGAAATATTTATCAAAATTAGTTACTAGACTATCATCATAATAACGATCTCTATTATTGCTTATAAAATAAGTTAGGAATGTTCATATTCTATAAATTCAACCTGAGTTTTGATTATCTTTTGCCGGTTTTAATACCTCCTTATACATATTTCTAGATATATTTTTAGCTTCTGTTTTTATTGCTATTTCTGTATTATAATCGGCTCACATTTTAGTTAAATCAGTGTCTATTACTTGCTTTAAAAGAGATTCTAATTTATCAAGAGCTGGACTTGTTCAAATATTTTCATTTACTATTTTTTTAAGAACTGGATTTCAAATAGAAGATAGACTACTGGTGATTAATTTGTTTTGATCTTTTAGATTTAGTGTTGCTACAATATTAAAATAGTCTGGGTGACTTCAAAATATTCATTCTTCTTGATTAACTAGTCAAGCCTTAAACTCATTAAATCAAGCGGCTTTTAAATTACTAAATCAATGAGGAATTGACGAATTTATAAAATAAACTCAAGCTATCACAAACAAAATTAAGCCTCATAAAAATTTTATAGAATTATATTCAGGGTCAGTATCTTCGCTTGATATATAGTAACCTGCAATAGTAATCATTAATAAAAATGAGAAATACATAGAAATTCAATACCAAACTATACCGTAAGCTGCAATTACAAAGATTAAGGAATACATTGTATTAAAGACTAAATTAAGCTTGAAAACTTGGCTTGGTTTGTCATTTTTAAGGGAATAAAGGAAATATGCGAGCGGAATTAAAAAGGCTCAAATTATCCAAATATATCAGAAAGGTAGAGTTTGAGTTGCAAAAAAAGCGGTCAATTTTTCAGAACTTCCTGGAATTATAAAATATAAATACTCAAGTAAAACTCATCCAAAAATTACAAAGGACCAGGCTATATTCTTAAAATTTAAGAATAAAAATACAATTGGAATTAATGCTAAAAATATAAAACCAATTTCTGTATATTCTCATGTTTGATTTCTTTGTAGTGTTAGATTAAAAGGAAGTTTTAAATAATTATTTATTCAATCCTCATATCAGAAATATCTTCATAAATCTTCATTTGTAGTTTTACCACTTGATGAAATTGCTTGCAATTCCTTGTCTTTATTTTCTATTTTAGATAATTCTTCTGGAGTATAAATTTTACTATAATCTGAGAAATTTGAAGTAACATTTCAATTTAATATTCATGAAATAGAAATTTTTGGATAAACTTCAGATACATTTTTAACAAGCCATGGAAGAACTGGAATAGAGATTCAAATTATAAAAACTAAATTTATTAAAAAAGCTTTTTTAAATGAATCTAGCTTATATTTTTTAAAGGTATAAATAAATAAGGTAACTGATATTATAAAGCCGATTAAAGAAACATAATTTATAAAATTTATATCATCTTTTGGATAATTTACATTTAGTTGGTCCCATAATTTTAATTTTGTGAAGGCGCTGATAAATAAGAAGAAATATCCAAGAAAACCAGAGAATCACAGCTTAGCATAAAATATTACTCAAACTAAACCTAGAATAAGCATTAAAGAAGTAAATTTTATAGTAAATGCAAGTCAAACTATACTTCAAATTATTGCAATAATTATTAAATAATCTCTATTATCAAAAAGAAGAGAATCTCAGCTTTCTGATTTAAATACTGATTTTATTTTTGAGAAAACTAGTGAAAAAATTCATGCTCATTCTTCTTTATAATCTATATTTTCCACTTCTTCTATTAGCTCGCTCTCATATCATAAATACTTCAAAAATAAATAAAAAATTCAATAAATTCAAATTACGCTTATAAAAAATAATCATGGATCAAGCTTCATATCTTTGGCTTGTTCAAATATTACCATTGGCATACTGATAAAAATTGCCGATGCTAAAAATGGTAAATTTATAAAAGTTTTTTTATTATTTTTAAGTAGGGAAGTGAGAACTAAAATAATTACAATAACCGACATTACTCATCAGATTTGATTTAGGAAAAATGCTTGTGGGGCACTATTAAACATATAACCAATTCAAGTTAAGCTTTGCCGTGCCATCATTCATATTCAAGATAATATCTGTCAATTTGCAGCGAAAATTTTTGGGTAATTCATATAAACCCCGAGATCATCCCATCAGATTGGCATTGGTCTAACTGCATTTATAAAATTAATTCAAATTATAAATGTAATAAAAATAAATAAAAGTTCTGTTGTAATTAGATTTAAATTTATTTGTTCATAAAAATCTCAGTTCATTTTGTGGTTATCTAATTCAAATTTTTTGGTATAAAAACTTATAAAAATATCAGTTATTTCTTTATATCAGTATATTAAAAATATTGTTAGAATACCAAAAACTACCCATAAATTATAGAAGCCTATAGTTCAAAATATTACAAGAGGAGTTACAAATAATACAAAAGCAAATCCAAGAGAAATAAGGAATTTAAATATAGAATCCTCACTTTTAAATGATTTAATTTTATTCAAAATTTTATTTGAGGCTCAAAGAGATATAGTAACAATAAAAAATGGTAAAAATAAATATCAAATTATTTTGAAAAATAAGACTATAGCTCAAGCTCCTCAGCCAACTAAATTAAAATATATTAAACTCATCACAAGTAGCTGGAGTATAAAATATCATAAAATTGTTAAAGGAGAAAATCTTATTTTTTTGCCTCAAAAATTAAATTGAACAAATTTATAGATAGCATAAATAACTATTATCGAAATGAAATATGGAGAATAAGATCATGTAAATACTTCTTTGTGGGCTCATCATTTGTAGTAAATTCAAATATAAGTAATTGAAACAAGAAGTAGAGAAAACAGATTTATTAAGTATGCCATAAAATTTGTTAATTATAAAGTATTATTTTTTTAGTATTTTTTTAATTTCTTGAATAAATATCTTAAATTCTTTTAAATTAAAAATTCATATTGTGATTATATAAAAAAATCAAATAAGTAAAATAAAAACCAAACTATTTAATCTAGAGCTAAATCAAAAGTAAGGTAGAATTAAACTCCGAATTCATAAATTTAGAAAAATAATTGCAATTAAGTTTCTAATAAAAAATTTATAATCAAAGGTAATATGATAAGTTTTTAAGGCTTTATTGCTAAGATAAAATACAGGTATCCAAGAAAGTCATACAGCAAGGGAAGATCCTTCAACTCACATTAATTTTATAAGGATTAGATTAAGTGGAATATTAAATACTATTAGTCATATTCAAAGAATTTTTACTCTATCTTTTATTCTTCAGATTCAGGCTAGAATTTGGAAATTAATTTGTAATAAGAAATTAAAAATCATAAAAAATATTGAGTATTTTAAAATTGTTCCAGAAAATATAAATTTATTTCAAAATAAAATAAATGCAATTTGTTCAGAAAATACAAACATAAGACCAGAAACTGCGAGCGCTATAACTCAGAAATATTTATAAAAAATAGATCTTATTATTTTTATTTTTTCTAGATTATTGTGTGAATTTAGCTCTGAAATTACAGGAAATAAAAATCAAATAATTGGCGTAATTACAAGAAACGGAATTCAGATAATACTGAGATAATTTGTATAATAACCCGCAGATTTTGGTCCAAGTAAATAAATTATTAATTGCATATCAACTTGACTTAAAATCATTCAAACATTGGCAGCAAGGAGTACCCAAAGAGCATATGAAAATATCTCTTTAAATAGAATTTTATCCCAAATTATTTTGACTCATTTTAGGTAAGTTTTGTAATATTTTATATAAAAAAGAACATAAGAAAAGGTTATTCAAAATATTAAACCAAAAATCCATGTCCAGGAATAATTTTGTAGGGTTCAAATTCCGGAATACCAGAAAAATAGAGTAAAAACCAAAATTGCAATCATCCTTACGAATTCCGATCATTTTTGAAATTTTGTATTTTGTGTGGCTCAAAATACAGTGTTTACAATTTGAAATAAATTCATTCATATAAAAAATAAACAAAAAACCTTGAGTACATATTGAGTTTCTGATACTAATTCTTTAGCATGAAAATAGTTAACTGCCAAATAATCTGATGTAAAATATAGCAATCATCAAATAAAAAGACTTGTTGGAATCTGAGCTAAAATTGCGTAAGCGAGAGCACTTTTAAATTTTGAATAGTTATTTTCTACTATATATTTTGGTAAGAAAAAATTTAGAGCCTCTGTAAGTCATAAATCATGATATACAGTTAGAAGTCAGATAAGGCTCACAATTCAATATAGTATACCAATTTCCTCAACAGATAGATCGTGAGATAAAATAATTTTAATAATATATCAAATTGGACCAACTACAAAAGAAAATAAATAAAGCCAAAATCATCTTTTTATAAATTTTTCACCCAGAGTTTCATTTTTTTCAAGCATATTTTAAAATTTTTTTAAATTCTTCTTTTTTTATGATTAATTACTTAACTAAGTTAGTATATATTTTTTTGTAAATTATCAAATTTTAGTGATTATTTTAATGAAAATTAACTTTAAACAAATTATTAAATAAAAGTCAATACCTTTATGTTTGATTTATTTAGTATAAATATGGTAAAATGAGGATACAGTTTAAATATTAAAATAAAAACAAATGAAAAAGTTTATATCAATTTTACTTATATTTTTAAATATACAGATTTCATATGCGGCTCTGGATACGGAAAAAAGTGAATTTAAAAAATTTATTATTACAGCTTATTATTCGCCACTTCCCAATCAAAGTTTTTATTTAAAATGAAATTATGAGGATGAAATAATTTTAAATTGAGCCTGAATTAGATGAGCGAGCGGAAAATGAGTATATCCTGGAATGCTTGCTGCCCCCAAAACTTATTCTTTTTGAACTAAAATTTATTTATCTTGAATTTGAGTTTGAACAGTTGATGATAGATGATGAGCGATAGTTGGCTCTGGGAGTAGGGGATATGATGGAGATAGAATAGATATTTGGATGTGATATTGAGAAGAATGACTTAAAAGAGCTCTAACTTGGTGAAAAAGAACAGTTTATGGGAAAATAGTAAATGAAAATGAAAACAAAAATTATGATGAATTAAGTTTAGAAAAATTTAAAATATGAAAAGTATCTTTGGCTAAGGTTACACCAAAAGAAAATATTGTTCCAGAAAGTATTTGAAAAAATAGTAAAACTGAAGATATAAAAAAAGCACAAGAAATTTTTGCAAAACTAGGTTTTTATAATTGAGATATTGACTGAATTTATAATAAACTTTTAATTGATGCTATTGCAGATTTTCAGATAAGCTCTGATCTATTACAATCTAGTTTTGATAAAAGTGCTGGATATTACTGAACTAAAACAAAAGCAAAATTAAAAGAAAAATACACGGCATTTTTAAAAAATCAAGAAATTGCAAAACAGGAGGAAGCTAAGAAGCAAAAAGAATTAGCCGTAAAACAAGAAGAAGCTAAAAAATTGTAAATACTTTCTGAACTCCAAAAACTGGAGAAGTGTGAGATCATGTAAGAAATCTCCAAAAAACAATGAAAGCACTTGGTTATTTCCAAGAAAAAGAAACTGCAATTTTTTGACCAAAAACGAAGGAAAGTGTTATAAATTATCAGTTAAAAAACTGAATTATAAAATCAAAAAATGATAGTGATGCTTGAATTATATGAGAAAAAACCCAGAAATCTCTACAAAATGATTTAGTAAAGTATCTTATTTCCAATAAAGATAAAGTGTCTTAATTTTCACCTTTTTCATATTCAAAACTAATTGCCAATATCTTTTCATAACTTTCTGTTAATCTTTGTAAATTTTGTTCATCTCTCTCAGTAAAAATAATCTGTTCTCAGAGTTCCTTATTTTTTTCTAGAGCGTCTTCTAATTGTTTTTTCTTATCCATTAATGTAGAAATATTTTCATTAAATTCACTTAATTTATTTAAAATATCATTTTTGTCATTTGTAATCATTAGTTTTTTGAGATTGTCAGTTGCTTCATGAACATCTATAAATTTTATTATAATAGTTGGATCAAATTGAATTGTGATTTCTTTTTTTGGTTTATAAAATAATCAATTCCACTTTATGGAATAACATAATTTATTTTCTTCTTTCTCATTAATAATATCCCATTTATCTAGATCAAGTTCAGTTTTTTCTCAATCTTTAATTAATCATGAACAAATAACTAATTGTTCATCAACTATGGCTATAATTTCTCAAATATTTAATCAGGCTCTACCATCATAAATTCTTCTAGAAACTATAGCATCAATTGTATCTGCAATTCTTATAACTCTAGATGATTCTGGTATATTTCTTCAAATTAATTTATTAAAATCAAGAGGATCTACTTTTCTTCATTCATTACATTTTTTAATTAAATCATCAAGAGTCAAGGTCTCATCTCAATCTGGTGAATAAAAATTTGAATGATGAATCATTCATCTTAGAAGTAAAATATCCATTCATTTATTTACTCATTTAATTATTCCATTTCAGGTGTGAGAATTAATTATTATTTTTTCTTCTGGAGTAAGATAAGAAGGTTTTTTTAAAATTTCATCATCTATCCGGTTTTTTCAGTAATCGTGTAAAATTGCTTTAACTTCAAGAGTATTTCTTTTTGCAAGGCTATATCAAAGCCGTTTTCATATTTCATTTGTATAATCTTTTACTCTATTTATATGTCAATTTGTATACGCATCCTTCTTTTCCATAATATCAGATACCATTATAGAGAGAGTTTTATATGATTTTGAAAGTCTTACATGATTTTGATAAATATCAATTAATTTTTCAACCTCTTCTTTAATATAATTTTTTTCATGTTCAAATATATATTTAAAAGTTTTTTCATAAATATCATGATAAACAAAAACTATATTAAAAAATCAATTATCAATATTTTCTTCTTTTTCAAATCTTCAGATTTTTCACTTTTTAGTTTTTAACTCAATTCTTACTTTACATAAATTATGAAAAAGTATTTCTCCAATGGAATTTCAAATTTCTCTTTCTATATCTAGAAATATGTCTCAATCTAATCTACTATCTCTTTTTTGGATTTCAAGTATAATATCAGATATTCTTTTTTGTAGTTTTTGTCTTTCAATAAGAGAAAATTTTTCTTTATATTCTTTTATTTCATCTTCTCATTTACTAATTAGTTTATCTAAAGGAACCATTCATGATATAATTCAATATGAATTTTCTAGTTCTATAATTCAAATATTTTTTTGTATTTTTTTTACAATTTCAAGTGAATCTTTTGGTAGGAAATTTCAATATTTTTCAATAAATGTAAGATAATATTTTTTTGCTTTTTCCTGTGATTCTTTTCTTTTTCAAGCCGAATATATTAAAGATAAACTTAAATAAAGTTTTCAAAAATTATATATAAGATTATATTGAGAATTATTTTTTATATAATTCTCTATTTCACAAATTACATTATCACAAATCTTATTTGCCTCAGTTTTATTCCTACAATCATCTCCACAACATTCTTCAGCCTCACATATTTTTATACCATCTGAATATTTTGTTAGAATTAACTCAAGAAGTAATATTTTATATTTTTCAAATAAAATATTTCATTTTTTATTATTAACTAAATTTTTTAATAAATCCGACATTGTTTTATTATCAAATTCATAAAATAGCATTAATTTATAAACTACAATTATTTGAAATATATTAATATTTTCTCATAAAGTTCATATAAAATGACTAACAACATCTAATCTGGTATTAAAATTTACTAATTCATCCTTGTTACATTTATTATATATAAATATTAATTGTTTTAATCAATCTAGTACTACCTCTTCGCTATCTATATTTACATATCATTTCTCTTTTTGTTTTTTATCTACAAGTAGATTTGCATATACAATATTTCATTGCTTTATCATTTCAGCATCATTTCTTTCTTTTTCTAAAATTATTCATTTTCTTTCTCAAAAATTAGATTTTTCTCTTAATTCAAATCAATAATTTATTTTTTGTGCTGTAGAAAAGCTCATATCATCACTTAATTCTTGTTTTTCATATTTTTTTGAATCAATTTCAGTATTGTCTAGACTTGCTGAAAAATTCATATGTATTTTTCATAACATATCTTGTAATTTTGAAATTTGAGTTTTTTGTTCTGGAGTTAGTTTTATTCTTTTTTCAACTTCCTCTGTATAAACTGGATAAGGATTATATGATAAAATTTTATAAATATCCTCAGAAATATTTTTTATTATTCCTAATAATAAGGTTTTAACAGATGAAGAGATTATATTAAATAAAGATTTTCAAATATCTCTTTCTTCTGTATTTATACTATTTATTATTGTTAGTTTATTTAGAGTATCAATAAATTGTAAATATTCTTTTAAATTAGATATGTTTCATTTTTTTTCAATTAATGTAACTTTATCATTTAATAATTTTTTTATTCATCACAATCAATCTCTAAGGTCATTTATAAGATTAAAATTAGATTCCGCTCAAAATAGAAAAAGCAAGAAGCTTATTTCCTCATAAGGCTCAATATTACAATCCATTATTCTAGAATTAATGTTTTTAGAATATGATATAATTCAATCTAGAAAAAATTCATCATTCTTTAATTTATGAATAAGTTTTGATGGAAGATTTTTATTTCTAAAAAATAGTTTCTTAATATAATTTAGAAAAATTCTCATTACTTTATTTGATAATTTTGGATTAACTCAAGTGAGAGCTTGTTTTTTTACACATTCATATAAATCTAATAAATTTTGAATTCAATTTTCTTGTTCTTTGAAATTATCTTGCAAAAATGATAAGATTTCTTTTGTGTTTTTTGTTGTAGTACTTGTTCAATTACATAAATTCTCAGAAGAATTTAGCTCCTCTGTAATTAAATCACATATTTTTTTATTTCTTGTTGAATTCATTTTCCTCTTTTGAAAGGGGATATTATTTCCCCTATAAGATGTAAGGGAATTAGATTATAATACATACTTTTAAAAAAAATTCAACACAAAATATTTATATCAATTTACAAAATGAAAATTTAATTTAAAAATAAGTTGACAATTAGATAATTGTTATTATATATAAAAGTATTAATTATTATTAATACATAACTTATAAAAAAATGTCAAATATAATACAAATTCCTTGAATACAATCAAATTGAGATTTAGTAGATCTTAACTGAAATATAATGACTAGTAAGGAAAGATCTGATTTAATACAAGTAGTCAATTCATTACCTATTAATTTACATATATCTGAGATTCAAGATGCAGTGGCTGATTCTTTAATGACTATAATAGCTGTGGAAACTTGATGATGAAAAACTACTCAAGTTCCTAAAATATTATATCAAGCCCCTCATATTAAAGCAAAAAAAATAGTAACATCAGAGCCAAGGGTTATAGCAGCAACTTGAGCTGCAAAGAGAGTTTCAAAAGAATTATTAGCATCTACTCTAAATCCAGATTTTACTATATGATACAAAGTATGATACAGAACATGAAAAGAAAAATTATCAATTCCCGATTCTGATATACTTTTTGTTACAGATTGATTACAATTACTAAGGCAATTTGTATCAGAAGTTCATCCTGATATTTTAATCTTAGATGAAGTCCATACTTATAGTATTCCTACAGAATTTCTCGCTGCTCAGATTAACAAATTAATGTTAAATACTAAAAAAAGAATTAAGTTAGTATTTATGTCTGCGACCATGGATACCACTTTGGTAAGTGATTTTTATAGTGATCTAATAAAACAAATAAATCAGACGAAAAATATACCAATTTTAAATATTCCTGGGAGAACTTTTCCAGTAAAAAAAGAAGAAAAATTAAGTAAAGATTTTATCCCAAGTATCTTAGATTTTGCGAAGCAAAATAAAAATATACTAGTATTTGTAGATGGCAAAAAAGAAATAGATAGTGTAATAGATCAAGTAAGATGACAATTACCAGATTATAATATACTACCTCTTCATAGTGAACTACCTATAGCTGAACAAAATCAAGTATTAGAAAAACAGGATAAGCCTACGATAATAGTAGCTACAAATATAGCTCAAGAAAGTATTACAATTGATTATATAAATGCTGTAGTAGATAATTGATATCGTAAACTATTAAAAGTAAATTCTAATTGAGTTCCAGAACTTTTTAGAGTACCAGTATCTTTTGCTGATTCTGAACAAAGGGCATGAAGAAGTGGGAGAGTTCAAGAATGAGAATATGTATGGGCAAATAAAATACCTAGAGAAGAATTAGAGGCTTTTCCTAGATGAGAAATAGAAAACATTACACTTGAAAGATATATTCTGATAGCCTTATCTACAGGATTTGATCCGAAAAAAGAAATAAAGACTTGAAAAAAAGTATTTATTCATAATCCAGATAAAACTCTTCTAGAGTTGTCTTATAAAAATCTAAAAAAACTCTGAGCGATAGATGAACAAAATAAAATAACAGAGTTATGACAAGAACTTTTAAATCTTCCACTTGATCCAAATATTTGAATAATGCTTTTAAATGGTATAAAAAGAGGTTGTTCTTGAAATATGGCTGAGATTTGTGCCATTATGAATCATAAAGGATTTATCTGAAAATGAGAAAAATGGAAAGATTTTATAAAATGAAAATATAAATTAGATTCTGATTTAATAGCTTTATCTGAATTATTAAAGATAATTTCTACTAGAGAACCACTTTGAAATGAAATGATTGGTAGATTAAAAAAAGAATGAATAAGTAGTCATGAAATAAATCTATTTCAAGAATATGCTAAAAATTGAAAAGAATATATGTTATATGAAATAGTGGATTTAAGTTTACTTTGAATTAAGACAAAAAGAATCAATGAGATATTAAATACTATAGAAACATTAAAGCAAAGGTTAACAGAAGGTGAGTTCTGAGTGGAATATAGTGAAAATACTGAAGAGATAGTAAAATCTATTCTTTCTTGAATGCTTGATAGTGTATTTACCTGGGATAAAAAAACTAAAATGTTTTATAATAAGAAAAAATGATGATTTCAAAAACCTATTAATTCTTGTATAAAAGATGTTAGTAGTAAATATTTTTATGTTGGGTATCCTTTTATTATCTGATCAAGTGATGAAGAGACAGATTGCACTCCTTTATTATTTTTTATCACAAAAGTAGATGAATGACACATAGATGAAGTAGGACATGATTATATTCAAGAAACTTTTAAAGATGTAAAATTCATGACTAAGACTGATTGAAAGACTAAAAGAGGAAAAGATAAGTTAAAACCAAGAATTATGGCAAATTTACAAAAGGATTTAGGATGATTAAATATATCAAATATTTTAGCCGAAGTTGCTAATACAAAACTTGATGATGTAATATCTTTTCATTGGCTTCCGGATTTTATGATAGAAAATAATTTATCTATTATCAAATTTATCAAATCTTACAAAGCTAAAAATAAAGTATTTAATATAGATAGATTTAAGCAAATTCTTACTTTATTTACCCCTCTATTATCAAGAAGATTTTATGCTAATGATATGGCAAGGACTATTAATTGATATATTCATGACAGTAGTATTTTTTATGAGTTAATCAATTCTTTGGATTCTCGTGTAAAAGAATTTTTAGAGAATCCATACAAAGAAAAATATGAAAATGATATAATCCAAAAAAGGAAACATCAATGAATTGAGCTTACTAAAGAATTGGAGGAAATAAGAAAAAAGAAAATAATACAAGCAAATGAAATTAATGAATGACAAATAGTTTCAATGGAAGAAAAGGCAGAAAAATTAGAATTGGATGAATTGAGAGAAGAAATAAGAGAAAAACAAGAAAAAGCTTTATCAAGAGCTAGAAAAGCAGATAAAGAAACAAAAAAAGTAAAAAAAGCTCCTCTAAAATGAAAAGATGCAAAAGTGAAAAAAGAAGAAATGGATAAAGAAATAAGACTTATACAAGAAAAAGCAAAAATAACATGAATTTCAAAAGAATCTAGAAGAATACTTATACAAGAAGTTATAAAAAAGTATTGATTTCCCGTGGAAAATAAAAAAGTTAATGAAAAAAAAGGATTAACAGAAAAAGAAAGAAAAAAAGAAAGAAAACATAAACAAAGAAAAGACGAAGAAACTAAAAGATTGATAAATAAACAAAGAAAAAAAGAGATATATTGTATGAAAGAAAATGCTAAAATTTTAAATATTCCAGAAAATGAAGTAAAACTCCTTGAGCAAGAAATTAATATAAAATATCAAACAAAATGAGTATTAAAAAAAGCTTGAAAAACTAAGAAATAATTTAAAAAATTAATTTATGAACACTAAATGATTTGACGCTTTTTTATGAAAGCATACAGATTTTCAATTAAAAAATGTAGATACAATAGGAATTGATATAGATGAGGTTTTATCTCATTTTCTTGAGGCTTATTTGGAATTTTATAATTTGAGAAATAGTACGACTTTTAAGAGAGATGATTTCTTTAGTTATAATTTCTGGGAAGTTACATGAGGAACTAGGGAAAGTGCCATTGATAGTGTTCATGATTTTTTTGAAACACATCATTTTACTTCAATGTCGCCATTTGAAGGCTCTCAAGAAGCTATAAAAAAACTTAAAGAAGTTTATAATCTTGTTATTATAACTTCTCGTCAGACTGCAATTGAAGAAGAGACAAAAAAATGGTTAGAAAATCATTTTCCATGATTTTTTAAAGAAATACATTTTTGAAACCATTTTGGAAAAGATTGAGCTAAAACTTCTAAATCAGATATTTGTAAAAAATTATGAGTAAAACTGCTTATTGAGGATTCACTTGGTTATGCACTAGAGTGTTCTAGAGAAAATATTAGCACAATATTGCTTGATAGCCCATGGAATCAAACAAAAGAAATTCTCCCATCAAATATTATCAGAGTAAAAACTTGGGAAAATATTCTTGAAATTCTTGAAAATCCTAAAATTAATCTATCCAAATAAATCTCTCAAAACCTCCAAAGCTTTCTTTTGGTCTATAAAATAAGGACTAGTTGCAATTGTAATTAGTCTTGATTTTTTGGCTATGCGTAGGATAAAATCCCTTTTTAAATTATATGAAATATAGTCCATATTTGGAGAGAAAAAATCAAGGTCTAAATTTAGAATAAAATCTTCTTTTAATATATTTTCATCAAAACTTAGTATTTCACTTTCTCCGGTTATTTTATATAAATTTCAAATTAGTTCAGATTTAATAGCTGGAGAAATATAATTTCAAACGTTCAGTTTATAATTTGTATATTCATAGACTTTATTTAAATTGTTTAAGTCTTTTTCATCAATAAAATTATCTGGATTTCTGGTGTCAGAATGTTCGTCAATATGAATTAAATTTATTCACTTATTAATAACTCAATTGTTTAAGGCTTCGCACCAGAAATAAAACGCGTGATTATGGTTATCAAAGATATAAACTGGAACTTTGTTCCAGTTTGTTTTAATAAAATTTTTTAGTCAGAAATAAACTTGCTCAATTCATTTTTCATCTATTTCAATAAATGTAGGTTTATTTCAAATCTGAGCATCATTAATAGTTCAATCTATTATTGTTGGCACGAAAATTTCTTTATTTTTTCTTATTTCATAAGAAAAAATATTATTTCAAATAGGAGAGTCGATAGTAATAAGATTTTGATACATTTTTAAGTTTTATTTCTTAGTCATTTTATTTACAACTATTTGTTGAGCGAGTGTAAATAGAGTTCAAATTAGCCAATATATACCAACTCATGATGGCATAAAATAAGATGTTACAGCAAGCATTGCTGGCATTCACCGAAGCATAAAATGGTTCATAACATTTGGATCAGGCATAAATTCTGAAACTGGTTCATCTACCATTTCGTCTTTTGTAATAATTTCTCATTGTTTTGTTTTAGTTTTTTTATGAAATGTAAGAGAAGATTTTATTTGTAAAAATTGAGCAAATCAAATTATTATAGCCAAAATAATTCCTGATTTCCATTCTTGTGACATTAAATTTAATCAGAAAAAATTTGAATTAATTTTTGTAATATCAAAACCAGCAAGAGGTGAATATAGATAATAGTAATTAGAAATACTAGCAATACCTGATATAACCCAATAAAGTACAATTAAAAGAGGGAATTGAAGAAGTAGAGGTAGACAAGAACCAACAGGATTTACTTTTTCTTTTTTATATAATTCGAGTAATTCCATTCAAATTTTTGCTTGATCTCATTTATATTTCTTTTGAATTTCTTTAATTTTTGGCTGAATTGTCTGCATTTTCTTGCTATTTACCAGGATATGATGTTGAGGAACTAGAATAATTAATCTGATAATTAGAGTTACAATAATTATCGCAAAACCAAGATTATGACCTGGTAAATTACTTATTAAAAACACAAATAAATTATAAACTGGAGCATAAAATAAATTTGAAAACAAATTATTAAAAAATCATTTCTCGCTCTCTGTAAATGAAGTTGTATACTCATTATTTCAGGTATTTAGTTTAAAACTATAATCTCAGGCAACTGAAAATAATTTTGATATTGGATTAAAATTAAAACTATATTTAGCATTTGGTTTAACATTAACATCCACACAGAAATCTTTTGGAATATTTTCTCAGATTTTCGCTGAATCCTTAAAAATAGAAAAATCCTTACAAGTATTAAAACTAACTTCATTTGCTGTGGTATTATCTAACTCTAATACTGGAATATTTGGTACTGTATAATCTTTTTCTAATACTTTAAGAGTAATTCCAGAAGTTGTCACTACATCAGTTTTTTTGGTACTTGGTAAAAATAAATTAAATACAATCATTGTTAGCAAAAATGCTATCATAAAATTTAGAATTTTTTCGTTTTTCATAATATTTTTATTGGTTAATAACTAATTGTACCTGTTTTTCAACGTTTTCTGTTATAGAATCTAAGTCTAATCATAATTCAACATTAACTTTAATAACTTCTACTCACAACAAAACTTTAGTCATTTCAATTGCAGATGAATAATATTTATTTAATATTTCCTTTTCTTCTAATTTTAATGTGCATATTTTAGCCTTAATTTCACAGTAATCATTGATATTTTCTGCAAAATTAAATATTTCATCACTCAGATAATAACTATATTCTTTTAAAATAAATAATTTTACATTTCTATCTTGGTTATCATTTAAAGATTTAATTATATCAAGAACTGTAAAACTTCTTTTATTAATATCTAATTTTTTCTCATCTACATTTCAGTTCAATTCTCTTAATAGAAAATCTCTAAATTTCTTTCATTTATCGTTATTATTTAAATATACCAACTTATCCATTTCAAGAAATAAAGAATTTCTAGAAAATGGCAAATCATTAAATATTTTAGCAGCCTTATTGTAAGAGCTAGCAAAATTAAATGAAGGAGCTAGTCACTTTATCCCCAAAATTGACAAATCAGCCCCAGGTCTATAAATTGGTAAATCTAATGTTTGCATAAGTTATTATATTAAATTTTACTTGGTTTTAAAATAATATCTAAAATATTCCTTTTAACTTTTTTTCAAGTTTTAGATATGACTCCTTTTTTAAATCCAAATACACTTTTTATTTTATCCATTTCTTTTTTAATTAATTCATTCATTGTTTTATCAAAAGCTTTGTAGTATTCATCTAATAAATCAGTATTTCATTTTTGTATAGAAATATATTTTCATAATGTAACTTCTAATTCTCCTAAATTACCAACTAAATAAGCTTCGTATGCATCTAATATATCAGCTTTAAAAGCTCCGTTAATACGATGAATAGCATTTATTAAAGAACTTTCACAATCGTATCAATCATTTATTCTTTCAATAAAATTTTTCATCATATATTTTAGCTGTTCTCATCATTTAGTTCCCTCTTTTAATGAAATTAATTCATCCATTTTACGATGTAAATCTCATATAGTTACAGGTATATCTGGAAATTTCTCATAAATTTTATCATAAGAAACTTGCGAATAACTAATATGATTTCCATTAACTTCCTTTCTTAGAAATCTTGAAGGTTCATTTTGAGTTCTTATTTCATCTATTTCTTTATTTAATCAGATAAGTGTTTCATTTAATGATTTTGCTGCTATTGTCATATCTTTAAAATTAACTATTAAAAATTTTTTTGAGTGAAAAAAGTATGTCTTTTTCAAATTCGACTATACTTACTTCATTTTTTTTGTCAAAAGTTTTTCATTTTTTTGGCACAAACACTATATCAAAGCTTCATTTTTCAATATAATCTGCCACTAAATTATAGAATTTTCTTCTGAAAAAATTTCTATTTACAGAGGTTTTAGTATTTTTAGTGCTCAGTAGTATTGCAAATCTTGAGTGGGGGAGTCTATTTTGAGCAACATTGGCAATAAATCAATAAGAAAAAAAAGGTTTCTTATATTTCAAAACCTTTTTTAGTGAAGATTCATTTAGTCTGTATATTTTCTTTATCATAAAGACTGATTAAAGAAATTAAGCTTTTCTAAATCTTTCAGTTAGTCATGGATATGTAACTACTCTAGCAGTACCTCCTGCTATAATATGAAGTTTTGATTTTCCTCTTTTTAATTTAAATCTTGTAGGATATGATACAGTAAGAACATGTCTTCATTTTCTTCTTCTGTCTTTTAAAACTTTTAATCCATTAAAAGTAGAAGATCTTTCTAGATATCCATGAGTTCTTAATCTTTTTCTTTTCTTTAATTTACCTAACATAGTTATAATAATTATTCAATAATATAAAATTTACCTGCTTATTTTATAGAAAAAATTTAAAAGTCAAAAAATTATTTGATTTTCTTTTATTTTTCTCTTAAAAAAGAACTATTTTTTTAAAAAATAAAACAAAATTAAAAAAAATTTTGACAATAACGAAACTTTTCATAAAATGCAGAAGCTTTTTGAAAAAAGTAAGCCACTTTAGCTCAGCTGGTAGAGCGCCCGCCTTGTAAGCGGATGGTCGTCGGTTCAATTCCGACAAGTGGCTCCATTTTTTTATATGGGTCGATTCCAGAGCGGTCAAATGGGGAGGACTGTAAATCCTTTGCTTACGGCTTCGTTGGTTCGAATCCAACTCGGCCCACCATAAAAAAGCAATACAAGTAAAACTAGTTTTTACTTGCCGGGATGGTGGAATTGGTAGACACCCTGGTCTTAGAAGCCAGTACCGCAAGGTGTGAGAGTTCGAGTCTCTCTTCCGGCACCATAAAAGGTTATTTAATAAACAATATAATTATGAAAAAATCTATTCATCCACAATTTAGTGAAGATACAACAGTATTATGTTCATGTGGAAATACTTTCAAAACTGGAAGTGTAATTAAATGAGAAATAAGAGTTGAATCTTGTAATAAATGTCATCCATTCTTTTCAGGTGAAAATAGACTTATTAAAACAAGTAATCTTGATAAATTTAATTCAAGAGCTGCTCGCGCTAAAGAAATGCAAGCTAAATAGTTTTCAATTTAATATTTTTTCTAAAACCTTTTCTTATTTTTAAGAAAGGGTTTTTTGTTTTTTTCTTGTATTTTTTCAAAAAATAATTATATTTCTTACATTATATATATTTTTATTTATTTTTATGAAATTTTCTAAAATAATTTTGTCAGCTTTTGCTAGTCTTTTATTTATATGAACAGCAAATGCTAATTTGAGTATATCTCCTCTTAAACATGAGCTTACAATTGAGAGTTGAAAACAAAAATCTGAGACTATAAAGGTTACAAATAATGAGAAAACTGCGATAACCCTTTATACTTCTAAGGAAGATTTTATAGCTTGAGATGATACCTGAACTCCTACTTTTATTAAACCTCAAGACCAAAAAACAGATTTATATAGTCTGTCCAATTGGATAACTATTGATAATAACAATATAACACTCGCTCCTTGAGAGACTAGAGAAATAAAATTTAGCGTAAAAGTACCAGTAAATTGAGAACCTGGATGACATTATTGAGCAATATTTTTCTCGCCAGGCGCACCAAGTGGAGCACAAGTAGCTGTTGTGCAAAGACTTTGAGTTTTAATATTAATAAATGTTCCAGGTGATATTAAAATTTCTTGAGATTTAACAGGTTTTGATGTTTGAAATAAAATTGAGAATAAATTTGAAGTTTTAAATTCTTTTAATACTTTCCCAGTTTACTTTGATGTAAAATTTAAAAATGATTGAAATACTCACTTAAAGCCAACTTGAAAAATTGAACTTATTGATGAGAATTGAGAAATACTTAAAAACATTTGAAAAGAGTCAATTACAAGTCCACAAGGAGCTTATATTTGAGAAAAAATGGTTGATTATATTCCAGTGAATGACGGAGCTTGAAATGTACTACCAAAAAGTGAAAGAAAATTTGAATGAGTTTGGTCAGGTTTCTGATATACTGAATTAAATGCAGATGGAACTAAATCAGTTAAATTTAAGAATTTAACAGAGTACTATGCATCAAAAGCTGCTGAAAAAAGAGCTTATCTACAGTTTTATGAACAAATACATACCCGTAAAGTAAATAAGAAAATTACAGCAAATCTTAGTCTTAGTTATGAATGAAAAGATAAAGAAAAGAAGGATTTTAAACAAACAAAAACTTTTACAGTAACGTATGACGAACAATATGTTGGAGTTAATTATTTTATGGTAGGATTTATTTTACTTATAATTGGTTGATTTATCTACTATATTAGAGTTGTTGCTCCAAAATCAAAAGAAAAACTTAAGAAACAATTACTTGAAGAAATGAGAAATAAATAATTCTTGATTTAAAAAATATGAAAAAGTCTAAAATATTATCACTTTGATTTTTTCTTTTACTTACTACATTTATTTGATATTATTCTTATAATGCCTTGGCTTGAGAAGTTGTGAATGTATATGCAATAGTTTGAAATCCAAATGCTACTCCAGTTATATTGCAGATAATTCCATCTTTTGACCCGATTGTAATAAAAAGAAATTCAATTCAAAATTTTACCCTTGCTTTAAAGGATATAGATTCAACTTCTGTTAATTATACTATTACCTCACTTAGTGGATCTAATTTTCCAATTAACTGAAGTTTTACTGATGCTGTTAATCTTATAGCTTGAACCGCAAACCTAAATTTCACTTATTTTTCTCCAAATTCTAAGGTAACTAATGAAACAATTACAGTTACTATTGATGATAATGATGGGAATATAATTTCAAAAACAATAAATTTATATGTTTATTAAAATGAAAAAAAATATTTTATATACAATTTATCTTACAATTTTAGCTTGAGCCCTAATTTGAGCTTATATTTATTTTTCTGTTAATATAAGTAATAATAAAGTAAATTCCTCTCTTTTTATTAAAAATTTAACTTGGCAAACTAATTGAAGTGATTTTGTTCCTTTTAAAAAAAATGATAGCTTAGATTTTACTTTTGTTTTTGATTCACTTTTTTGAAATTCTTTAAATTTAAATATTTCTAAGTTAGAAAAGAAAATTAATATTAAAGAAATTTATATTAATGATGAGAAAAAAGACAAAAATAGTCTTAAAAATATACATTTTAAAAATATTTTGAAGCTAAGAATTGTATGAGATGCTATTCAAAATAGTCTAGAAAATGAGAATATTAAAAATGATGTAGAAGTTGAATTAATCTGAGATAAACCCGAAGAAATAGTAGAAGAAGAAATTATCGATAAAACAAAAGAAGTCTTAATTTTTACTTTTAATTCCCAAAATTTTAATTCAAATATAAATAATGTTTTAGAAATTTCTGGACAAAATTTAGAACTAATTGATTATCTTGTTATTTGAGAAAAGAAAATTGAATGAATTTATAAAGATGATAAATTTTATGCTAGAATTGAAAAAAATATTTTTTGAAATTGAGATTTTTTTGTTGGATTTTATTTAAAAAATGGTAAACTAGAGACATCTTCTTCGAAATTAACTTTTTCATATAATCCAAATCCTATAAATATTGCTGCTATTACTCCAGATAAAATAAGTAATAAAAAAGATAGTTACGTAGTAATTCAATGAAATTGATTTAATAAGATTGTATCACTTCAACTAAGTAATAATTACATTTTTAAAAATACACTTTTTAATATTATAAACAATCAGGTTGCATCTGTAAAAATACCCTCAGGCCTTACGCCTGGAGTTTATTATTTTAATATTATGGATACAAAATGAATTTACAATGCTGCAAATCTAAAACTTACTATTAACTAAAATAATATGAAAAAATTTCTAATCTTACTTTTTGTTTTGGCAACATTTAGAATTTGAGTTGCGTGAGCTTATTCGAGTTTTACTGTAAATAATCTACAGGTGAAAAAATCAACTGATTCTAGTTTTTCTAATACTATAAATGTTGCAACTGCTTGAACGCAAGTTATTTTTAGTGTAAATATTATTCCAACTGTATGAACTGAATTTAGAGAATGAAGAGTGAGTTTAATATTACCAGCTTGATTAACTTATAATTCTTACACTTTAGAATCTGATACTTGTGCTGATATCAATGGCGTGAGCGCTTGAAATTTATCAGTTGATAGTTATACAAACAATAGTTTTGTTTTTAGATTTAAACCAAACTGAACAGTTTGTGAAAATATTGTAAATATTGCTTATACAACCTCATCTCTAGTTACTTGAAATTACAATATAAATTACACTTTATCTGATTCAGTTGATAATATTTTTTGAAATTGAAATGATATTGTTTCATCCTCTAATAATATTGCTTTAAATTTAACTTCAAAAATATCTCTTCTAAAAGCCTATACTTTTGATTTAAACCAAAATTGATTTATTGATAGATATGATTTTACTTTTGATAGAAATATTGTCTGAACTCCAAATACTCAAATTAGCCAGAACTGAACTTCTGTAACTTCCTGAGTTTTTTCAACGCTTTGAGCAAACTCTGGTTCTATTGTCTTTACTGATTCTGTTTTTACAACGAGCGAAACTCCACAAATAAAAATAATTTGAGATGCGAATTATGAAGATAATACTTATTTTGTCTGAGTTGTAGAAGATAGAGCTTCTCCAAAAGTAACAGTAACTCCAGCTGGATGAGCTTTTAGTTCTTCTCAAAATGTAACTATAACAAGTAATGAATCTGGAAATATTTATTATAAATTATGAAGCACTGCTTCTACTTGATCCACAGCCTATACTTGAGCATTCTCTGTAAATAGTAATACTTGAGTTTATTATTATGTTACTGATTTAGTAGGAAATGTTTCGACTGGAAGCGTTAATTTTACTTTTTCTTGTTCGCCTTCTACTATTTTAAATTGAACAATTTGAGCATATCCTTCTTGTACAGTTAGCTGTAATTCTTGATATAATTTAAGTGGATGAGTTTGTGTTGCAACTTCTTGATGAGGTTGATGAGGTGGAGGATGAAGTATTTCAGCTGATTATTGTCCGACTTGAGATTTATCTTGAAATTTTTATGATTGAATATGTAGCGCTCCTACTACTTCTACTTGAATAATTTCTACTTGAATTATTATTATTCCGACTTTTCCGACTATAGATTATCAAAATATTTCATGATTAAATACTAGCTCACTAGATGTTTTTTATCTTTCTTGAATAGTTCAAGCAAAAGAATATTTACACTCTAATATTTCAAATTCTGCGGTTTTAAAACTTGCAGATAGTTATTTTGATAAATTAAGTTTTAATGATTCTACTTATTATACTAGTTTTGACGGCGTTTTAAAGCAAGAATACAATAGGATAATTAATAGTTATGTTTTATTTTTCTTAAAATTAGATTCTTTTATAAAAAATAGACTTGAATCAGATAAGACGGATGCAAAAAATCTTTATCTAATTATTTCAAATTATCTAAAAAATAAAAGCTTACCTGAAATAAAGTATATTAATAAAAACTTTTATAAAGACTGAATTTATATTTATAAAACTAAATTCCAACTAATTGCTATAGCTTTAGACAAATTAGAGGCTAAAATTCTTGCAAAATTTGAGAAATTAAAAGATTCTAAAACAATTACAGAGGAGGAATATTTATCTGGAATTAATGCTTACAATGATTTTGTGCTAAATTTGACTATTTACAGAATGTACAATAAACCAGCAGAAGCGAAAGCGAGAGCTATAAAAGCAATAAATATCTGGTATAATATTTACAAAAAACAAATTCTAGAAACTCCTATTATTTCTGAAATTAAAGCTCCTCAAATATTGCTTGTGAAAGATAAATATACTTTCTCTAAAGATTTAAAAGTAGGTGATTACAATGATGATGTAACGAATTTACAGACAATTCTTAAAATGTATTGATATTTTGATGCACTTAATCCTACCGGATACTTCGGTAATTTAACCAAGGATTACCTCATAAAATTCGCCAAAGATATCCTAAAAATCAATTCTACAACCTGAGTTTTTGATACAAATATGAGAAATGCGATAGGAAATTTAGAGTTGAAATAATTACAACTTATAGCTAACCTCCTTCACTTCTTTTTTCTTTTCATTTAGGAACTTAACTTTTGAGAAAATTCAGAATGATAGTTTGTCGAAAATGGCGTAGATATCGTAGATTATTGGGATTTTTTTGAATGGATTCTTGTCAATATTGGCAATTCAAATGAATATTGGGAAGAGTAGAAATAATTGGTAAAGTGAATAATAAGAGAAGTAAAACCATATAAAAATTAGCAGGAAGCTAATAATTAAGCCTTGAGTTATTGCTATTAGATATTTTGATTTTTTTGAAACTAGAAATGTTGGTATAAAAATAAGATTTAGAATTGGTATAAAAATTAGATTTTTTGATAAAACTAAGCTTTCATCAGTAAAGTATGAAGCTAATATCTCATAAGATTTCTCATCTTTTTTTAATAGTTGTGCGTGTTTTGAGGTGAAATCTAGTTTTACTTTCCTGCCAAAAATTAGAGATAAAAAATCAAAAAAATAGAAAAATGAAGTTCTTGATTTTAGATAAATATCTCATAAACTCGGAATTTTATTTATAAGATTATTAATTATCAGTTTATCATTTATAAAAATATTTACTCAAATAAAAGCGATAAATAGAATATAAGCAAAGATTAGTAATATAAATATTGAGTCAAATCAGCTAAAAACATAGTAAGATAAAATCAAAAAAGTGAATATTGTGCCTATTTTTGCCAGACTTTTTGTTATATTATTCTCATAATTATTTGAAGTTATTATTCATAAAAAAGGCAAAAGGGAAGTAAGATAAATGATCTTATCATTTTCAGAAATTCAAGATAAATTATAATTTACACTTTTTGTATCCAAATTTGTTTTATTCCAAATGCTACTTTTTGGCTCAATTCCTCTGTGCGCTTCATAAGCTCATTTTAGGATTGCAAGTGTTAAAAAAGTAAAAAATCATAGATTAATAACTTTATCAACGCTCACCATAATAACAGGAATATTGTAATATAAGTGTTGACTCAAAAATATATTATACAAAATAAAAGTAACTAGAAATCCAAAATGGATTTTTGTCGCTTTTTTTGAATGTTTCACTATAAATTCATCTGCAAAATTTGGGTTATTTCAGGCTAATAGAAATAGCCAACCCAAGAAGAAATAAGAGATAAGTGCGTTTGTTTTAATTTGATTGTTCATAGTTTTATAAGTTATATTAACTACATTGTAACATAAATTCTCTTTAAATACAAAAAAATCCAGAAAATTTTCTGGATTTTTTTGATTTTTTGTTTCTAAAAGAAAATTATTTAACTTCTTTTTTCTTAGCTGGAGCTTTTTTTGCAGGAGCTTTAGCTACTTTAGCTGGAGCTTTTTCTACTTTTTCTTTAGCTGGTTTTGCAGCTTTTTTCTCTTCTTTAATTTCAGTTTTTTCAACTTTCACTTCTACTTCTTCTTTTTTAGCTGGAGCTTTTTTTGCAGGTTTTTCTGCGGTTACTTTCTCTTCTTTTGGAGCTTCATATCATTCTTCTAGAGCTTTGATAGAAAGTCCGATTCTTTTTTCATTTGAATCAAAAGTAATAATTTTTGCCTTAACTGTTCCTCATACTTTTACATGATCTTCAATATTTTTCACCATAGAGCTAGATATTTCAGATAAATGTATAAGTCAGCTAATTCCTCCGTCTAATGCTAAGAATATTCAGAAATTAGAAACACGAGTAACTGGAGCCTCGATAATATCTCAGATTTTATATTTTTTAGCAAGTTCATCCCAAGGATTAGATCTAAGTCTTTTGATAGAAAGACTGATTTTATCTGTTTCAATTCAGATAATTTGAACTTTGATTTTATCTCAAACTTTAGCAAATCTTTCTGGTTTTGAAACATGTCCCCAGTCAATTTCAGATACATGTACTAATCATTCTAATCAGTTGAATGTAATAAATAATCAGTAAGTTAAAATACCACTTACTACTCATTCTACTACATCTCCAATTTTTAATCATTTTAAAGCAACTCCTCTTTCTTCTTCTATCGCAGCTTTTTCAGAGAAAATAATTTTTTTACCATCATCATCAACATTTATAACTCTAACCTTAAATGGTTTACCAACTAATTTATTTAAGTGTTCTAAAATTCTTTCAGCGTTTGCTCATTCAACTCTTGGGTAATGCATTGGAGTTAATTGAGAAACTGGAATAAATCATTTTATACCATCTAAATCAATTAAAAGACCTCATTTGTTTGCTTCATTTGGAATAACTGTAATAATTTCTTTTGTATCAAAATTTGAATGTAATCTTGCGATAAGTTTAATTTGACTAGCTTTTTTAAGAGATAGAATAATTAAACCAGAATCTGCATCATCTCCTGAAACCATAGATTCTACAATATCACCAACTCTGATTTTTGACGTATCATCCGTAGATGAAGTCATATCAGCTCAGGCGATAATTCATGTAAATTGTCAATTCAAATCAACTAAAATCATTTTATTACTTGCGAATAAAACAGTTCAAGAAATAATATCTCCCATTCTTGGAGAAATAATAGGTTTTTGTTCTTTTAATAAAGCTCAAAAATCATTTGTATCATTAGTCATATAAAAATAAGTTAAAAAATAAAAATTCTGGGGCGAACGATGGGATTCGAACCCACGACAACCAGATTCACAGTCTGGTGTTCTAACCAACTGAACTACGTTCGCCATATACAGCCAAAAAATTCGCCCAAAAAATTAGGCACACGAAGTATATTAAAAATGATAAAAAAAGCAAATTTATTTTATGTTTTATTTAGGAATTTACCTCTCAACGTAATATCCCATAAAGTAAGCCATTATGTCTTTAAGTGATCTTATTTCTGGGTAGGGAACTGTGCTTCTTCCAGAAAAATCTAAGTTAAAACCTTTTTCTTTGATTTTATCAAGCCAATTAACTATACAGAAATTGCTTCATCTTGCTGGTTTTACCTCTGCGCGTCAGGCTAGGATACAATCTGTGAGACAATTTACACATCCGCTTGATTCTACTTTTCAGAGAATTATTTTATATATTTCTGGTTTTAATCTTGCTCTACCAGGGAATCCAACTGTACTGTCAAAAACTAGGTGAGTTGGGATGGAATTTTGGTTTTCTTCGTAAAATCTTTTGAATTCCTGTATTGCTTTTAGAGAATTTCCATAACTTTTTAGCATATCAAACATTTTTTCTTGATTTCAAGCAGCCTTTTGGATTATAAATGCCTCAATTAAATGATATAAAAGCATTTGATCAAAAGTATATTCTTCTCATTCTTCTCTGATAAATTCCTTGTTAAAGAAATTATTGTAAATAACTTTATAAAAATGATTTTTTACTATTTCAATATCTAGTTCGTTAAATTCTATGTGAGCTTTTACGGCTTCTTTTTCAAGATACTTTAGTACTTTTTTTCTGTAAATTCTTTCAAATTGTTTTATTTTTTTCTCTGTTGTAAGTGCACTGTTAAAAGCGATTTCATCTATTTTTGACACTGGTCACAAATGATTTCCGGAAATTAGAGTTTTTTTAAATTCTTCTCATTTTCCATCTATTGCCTCCTCTGACACTGCAAGATTAGTTCAGATTTGTACTCAGCTAAATCAAGCGGCTAGTGCTTTTTTAATTTCTGCGTTATTATAAATTCATCCAGCTGCATAAATTGGTGGCATTTTTGATGAAGCTTTCCCAAAAATTTTCTTGATTTTCTCTAGTTCCTCATATTTATCTCACATTCTTATAATGTGTCATCCTGCCTTGTCTCATTCTTCAAAAGTGTAATAGTCATAATCTAAATCTTTTAAAAATCTAGAATTTCCAGAAGAAATTAGAAGTCAAAAGGCTGGTTTTCTGTATTTAATTCATTCTTTATCTAAATCACTATAAAATCCACTCAAAAATTCTTTTGGGTTTTTTTCTGGATTTCCGGCAGCTGTTGTGATATAATCAATTCATGCTAAAGTCGCAATCTTAAGTGAAGCAATGTATGAACTGGTTTTGTACATACAATTTATTCAGACATTAATTCACTCTTTTTTGAGTTTTGTAGTTTCTCTGTAAATTCAGATTAAATCTTTCATTCTAAAAAGCATAGCTTTTCAAGGTAATTCACAGTTAAATCATTTATTTTTAGCTTGTTCTCATAAATCTTCACATTTAAAGAAATGTTTTTCAATAAATTCATCACTTAATTTCAATTCTTCCTTAAATATTTTATTAAATTCCGTTGTAATAATATTTTTTTGTTCAGATTTTTTTAGTTTATTAAAGCTTGGAATAATTTTATTAAAATAATAATCTCCAATTCAAACTGATGACAAATGTCCTCAAAATCAGAGTTTATTCATAGCTTTTACCATATCTGGTGATGAAATACCAGTTCACATTCCACCGTTAATAATTGTTGATATTTCAATTTCTTCAATACTTCAGTCAGATTGTTCTACACTAATTAGATTATTATCTCTATAATTCTCTCAAAATGCTTTTTTCTTGTTTTCTAGTGAAAAAAAATCCTCATCCTTATCAAAATCATCTCAAGAAATTGTTGTGTGGCAATAATCTGATATTTTCCCATATGGATCTAATCAGGTTTCTAGCTCTATAGTATTTAGTTTTGATATTTTTGGGAGTTCTAGCTCATTCATATAATTTAAAATTTCAGTTAAATAAAATTTAATTTAACCATATTTGATGAAAAGTCAACATTTAAAAAAAATTTAAAATTTAGAGAAAAACAACTTTTTTCAATAAAAATATAAAAAAATTTTGACATTAAGCGAAGTTTTTATACAATGTGTTCACATTTAATTTTGCGGGTGTAGCTCAATTGGCTAGAGTTCCTGCCTTCCAAGCAGATTGTTGTGGGTTCGACCCCCATCACCCGCTCCAAATTAAGTGTTATTTTTTTTAAAATTCGGGTGTGTAGCTCAGTTGGTTAGAGCGCGTCTCTGATAAGGACGAGGTCCGTGGTTCAACTCCACGCACACCCACCATTTGATTCCAAAACAAAGCCGGGGACTAGCGCAATTGGCTAGCGCACACGCTTTGGGAGCGTGGGGTTGTGAGTTCGAGTCTCACGTTCCCGACCATATTCCAATACATACATTTATGACCTTTTTGGGGCTATCGTCTAGTGGTCAGGACAGCTGGTTTTCATCCAGTAAACCGGAGTTCGATTCTCCGTAGCCCTACCAAAAAATAAACAAAAAATTCTTAACGAAAGTTAAGAATTTTTTTTTATGAGATATATTTTATATATAATTTTTTTTCATTTTTTGACAGGATTTAATAAATATGATAACATAGAGATAGTTAAATTATAAACAAAAATATTTTATGGGATTTAGTATTAAATCATTATTTTGAGGAAATAAAAAGGAGAATGAAGCCAAAAAAAATAGTTTATCGAATACTAAACCAGTTTCAAAGCCCATTATTAGAGCTCAGCTTGTTGTTAGGGATAATTTTAATCATATTCTTCCTGAAACAAAAATGTCTCCTGATTTAGAATTAGATACCTAAGACTCCAAAACAAAAAGATATCGAGTTTTCTTCTGAATTACTGCAAGAATATGGTTTACCTGAATATAATGAAAAAGAGGTATTACCTGAATTTGATGTGTTAGACGTAAGAACTAATAAACGTAAAAATATTAGAGCAAGTATTACAGAGATACTTAATGATGACCAATGACCTATTCATGTTAATACAGTAAATTTTAAAACAAGAATTTTAAGTGTTGATACTTTGTCTGATATTAGTGGTTCTTGATTACAAATAACATCAGAAATTCCAAAAGAAAAATGAGATGAGCTTTCTTTTGATTTTCATATAAATAAAGATGAATTTTCACTAGTTTGAATTGTTAGAAATGTCTTATCAAACAATAGATACTGAGTTGAATTTATTAACCCACCAAAGGATCAAGTTCTTATAATTGAGCAAACTATTTGAAGTGTAAAAGTTTGAAGATAATTAATATTAATTTTTATTTAAAAACCTCATTAATTATAATGAGGTTTTTTACTTTTTAGAATTTCTTTATCTAGCTAAAACAGTTACGCTTATTTCTTTAGTTATTGTTTTTCATCCAGAGATAACTTCTACTTTAACAGAGTGTTGTCAGACCTCTAGAGTATTGTCTTCATTTATTGGAACTAAGAAATTCTTTGTTCACTCGAGAATTTTAAATAAAGAGCCGTCAACATATACATTTAAAACATCAGGAACTTCACTTACAGTTCATCTTAAATTAAAGAATTGATCCTTATAAATATTAACTTTTCAATTTGCAGGATTTGTTATTTCCAGACTTAGTGAACTTTGAGTATTTTCACCTCATGTAGTTTCACTTGCTCATGAATTTGTATTTTCACTTTCTTGTGGATTTCAAACTATTATATTATATTTTATCTCATTTGAGTAATAAAATGAATCTACAGCCCTTATTGTTAGGTCATGATTTCAATCTGAATCTTTTGAAAAATCAATAATTTCTTCAATATTTCATCATTTTTTATTATCAATATCAATTGTTTTATAAAGCTCATTATCTTTAAGAATTTTTATTTTTATTATCGGATTATTTGCATCATATCTAATCTCAATTTTTTTATTCTCTTTTTTAATATTTTCTCAATTAATTAGATTTGATGAAATACTAATTCAAGCACTATCTTGAGATAATCTGTCACATGGAGTATCTAGAATTGTTCAAGTAAAATATCAATCAGTTGAAAAATTTCAAATTCATTTTAACCAAGCCTTATCAAATGAATCAATAATAGGGGATACACTAGATCATAAATATATAGTTTTAATTGCATCTGGTGGAGTAACATCAGTTACTTTTCAATTACAGGTTACATCAACTTCTATTTTTTTCGCTCATGAATCATATTCAGTTGGTTTTACGGCAAATATTGTAGTTATTTTAAGATCTTGTGGCGTACTATCTGATGCTAATCTTCCAGAAGCTTTTGAGATAGTTGCTGATATTACTGATTCTGGTTTTTTAAAATCCTCTTTTTTAATATTCTTATGAGCAAATTCCATATATGAATGCCAAATTGGAGCTGCACAATTAAGTCAATCGCATGTTCATTTTGTAGGAGTTCCGTCCGTGTTTCCTGCCCATACAACTGTTGTTATTTGTGGAGTATAACCTGCAGTCCAAAGATCTCCTGGGAGGATTTCTTTCTTCTTTCATTCTACAGTTACATTTTTATTTGAAGTTCAGGTTTTTGCAGCAATTTTTCTATCTTTTAGAGTTAGTACATTATTCCAGAAATCATTTGGTCTATTTGCTGGATTTGATAGTATATCAGTTAACACATAAGCAGCTGCTTCATTTAATACCTTTTCTCATTTATTTTCTTTGTAATCCTCAATAATATTTCATTTAGTATCTTCTATTTTTATAATTGGAGTTATATCTTTTTTGTATCATCAGTTTGCAAAAACACTATAAGCTTGCGCTAATTCTAGAGGTTTCAATTCTCAAGTTCAAATAGCTAATGGTCAACCGTAATAACTTCATTTTTTTAGTGATTCAATTCAAAGAGAATTCGCATAATTTATTATTTCATTTTCTCATCCAGCATAGAAAAATACTTTTATGGCAGGAATATTTCTAGAATAACCTAGGGCTTTTCTAAGAGGCATTCTACCCATAAATTTTGTGTCATAATTATCTGGTTCCCATTCTCAAAATTTTGTTTCACTATCATAAACTGGGGTTTCTGGTCAAATTGGATTATTTTCAATTGCATAAGAATAGACTATTGGCTTAAAACTAGAACCTGGCTGACGTTCTGACGTTATTATATTTACATTTGCTCACGCTCATGTTCAAAAATAATCAGCTCATCCAACCATTGCAAGAATTTGCCCTGTTTTATTATCTATACTAATTAGAGCTGCATTTTTAGCTCAGTATTTTGTTTTATTAATTTCTGCTTGTTTTTTTACTAATTCCTCAGCTTTATCTTGTAAATCAGGGTCAATAGAAGTGTAAATTTTAAGTCATCCAGCACTTTCAAAATCTTTTCAATATTTATTTTCTAAGTATTCCTTAACATAAAATACAAAATATGGATATTTAATATTTTCTGTATATTTTTTAAATTTAAAATCTATTCATTCAACTAGAGTATTTTTATATTCATTTTCTTTAATTTTTGTATCTTCAAGCATTCTTCAAAGCACAAAATCTTTTCTTCCGGTATTATATTCTAAAACATATCACATTAAATCTTTGTTAGGTTTTTCTATATTTAATTTTGAATAGGGAATTCTTATACTATTCAAAAATGTTAGTAAGTCATTATAATCAAGTTGTATACATCAGTTTCAGTCTATTTTAAAATCAGATTTGAAATAAGTTTTATTTAATTTACAAATTTTAGTCGTATTTTCGTTTACTTTTGTAATTTCTACATCTGTTATAATTGATTTTAATTTATCTTTTAGGGGATTATAAAATGCTGGATTTTCAGTTTCATCAATTTTTATTATATCTTTTGCATTATCTTCTTTATACACATATAAATATCACATTAATCTTTCGCGATGATTGTATGGTGAATAATAAGTGGGTCATTTTGGGATTGAACTCATTATTGAGCTTTCCAAAATTCCTAAATCTTTCGCATTTTTTCAGAAAAAAGTCTTTGAGGCTTCCTCGATTCAAAATGCATTACTTCAAAATGAGATTTTATTTAAATATAGTTCTAATATTTTATTTTTAGAGAAGCTAGTATTTAATTTGTATGAAAGATACAATTCTTGTACTTTTCTTTTTATAGAGCGCTCAGCTGTAAGAAAACTATTTTTAATCAATTGCTGACTAATTGTAGATGTTCCTTGTATTTTATCTGATTTTCAAGTAATATAATTAAGTCAAGCTCTAACTAGTCATTTAAAATCAAATCATTTATTTGTAAAAAATGTCTTATCTTCAGTTGAAATTATAGCGTCTTGCATTGTTTTTGAAATTTGAGAGATGTCTACTGAAGTTCTTTTTTCTTTTGAATAAAGATTATAAAGCTCATTTCATTTTTTATCATAAATAATTACACTTTCTGGAATTACATTATTTCAAAGACTATTTATAGAAGGTAGATCGCGAATATACAATATCCATACAATTGCAAAAAAAACTAAAGCTAATCCAAGCACTAAAAATCACACATGGATTAAAATCATTTTCTTATCTCAACTTTTCATTACTTTAAGATATTTTTCTGATATCTTTTTGCTTAATTGATTTTTCTTAAATTGGTTCATAATTAATTATTTAGGAATAAGCGATAATCACTTCAAAGAATAATTTCTATTTTTGTATTTGGATTTTTTGTATAACTAAAATCAACTACTTTTTCTTGCTGGGTAAATATAAATTGAGAAAGTGCTTCTAGAGTCTTACTTTCTGGATTTACTCAGGTTTTAGTTTGTTCATCGTAAATATAATTTATTTTTGATTTTTCGAATTTGTCTTTTGTACTAAAAATAGAATCCTTATCAGGAATATTAAATCAATACTTTTTTAAATTAGTTGCAAATTTACTCGCAAGTCATCCAACTTTTGTAGTATTTACAAAAACTATTTCATTTTTTTCAACAAATATTTCTGGGTAATTAAACACTAAATTCGCGAATTTATTTATATCTTTATAAGACGAAACACTTGATGCTGTAGCTCATTCTGGCAATACCACTGACGCTCAACCAAAAGCACTTCTGTCTCCATAATACAGAAATCCTCAAATATTGCAATCTCAATCAAAACAACTTGTATTTAAGTTAAATGAAAAAATATTTTCAGTTGGAATACCTTTTGCAATTCAAGCCAATGATATTATTTCTTTTAAAGTTAAATCAGTTTTAATATTTGAGCTTAATGTATAGAATAGTGCTTTTAACTTAGAGGGTGATGAAATATATTTTAGATTAAATAATTTTTCTTTTATAGCTTTTATTACTAATTGTTGCCTTAGAGATCTATCAAAATCACTAGTTGAATGACGACTTCTTGCATATTTTAGTGCTGTTTTTCCATCAAGAGTTTGCAATCATTTTTTTATTGAAAATGTTTCATATCACCAATTTCCATCTGGGTATTCTGGATCTGTAAGATCTTTTGGTACATTTACTTCTACTCATTCAAGTAAATCAACAAATTTTGTAAATCAATCAAAATCAATATTAGCATAATAATCAATTTTTTCTCAACTAATTTCTTCTATTTTTTCCTTTAAATAATTCATTGCATTTTTTTCTGACTCTTTTTTTAATCATCTAGTATAAAGTTCATTGATACGTCAAGCTCATCAAGTAGGATATGATACATATAAATCACGAGGAATAGAAAGCATTGAAACCGTTTTTTTCTTTGGACTAATTGAAGCTAAAATTATTGTGTCAGTTAAATCAGTTCATTCATGACTTCCTCATCAAATTCCTGTTAGAAGTATATTTATTTTATCTTTTTCTGGGTCAATAGAAGAAAATCCTCAGATATTGAGTAAATTCATAAAACTAAAATCTATCTTAAAATCAGAAATTTTTGAATATGTAAAAAATGCCAAAGCACTTATTACAAAAATTCAAAATACTCCAAGTAAAATTCCTGAGACTATATTTTTCTTTTTCGCATTAAAATAAGTAGCTCTGAGTTCTTTTACTTTATCTATTATAACTTCACCTATTTCATCCCTCTTAATTTTTGATTTTTTAAATGACACGTTCGCCTTTATTAAACTATAAAATATTTACTATTAATTAAATTTTCTGGATTATATAAAAAAACAACTTTTTTGCAAAATAAATTTATGAAAATAGTATTTCCTAAAACTTTTTAGATTTACAAAAATAAAATTTGATAATTTATAGAAAAATATATAATAAATTTATTAATAACTATTAATTCTCAAATTCTATGGCAACAAATACTTTAGATATAAAAAAAATAAGTGTATATAATTTCGTAGAAATTCTTAATACACAATGAATAATAAAACAATATTTTAATAATACTTCTGATGTTGAAGTAGAATATTTCAATGAGAATGAAGAATCTAAATTATTAAATTCTAAAAATTTCAAAAAACTACAAAATACAATTTCTCAAAAATTCTCATGAAAATAATTATTTCTAAAACTTTTGAAAAAGATTTCAAAAAATTTATCTGAAAAAATTATACAATCTGTAATTTAATAAAAATAGTTTCAATTATTTATAAATTTACAATAGTAAAATGAGATTATCTTAATCGTCCTTTTATGAAGTTAAAATTTGATTTTTGTAATAAAGCAATTAGATTGCTTATTTTTTATGATTTAAATAACGAGATTATTATCCCAATTTTTATCACGGATAAAAATGATAAAAAATATTGATATAATATGACTCGGACAAATATATCTAAAATTGCTGATAAAAACTTTGAAAATATTGAAAAAGATATTGAAAAAGATATTGAAAAATGAGATTTTTCTGAGTTTTAGATAGCAAAACAAAAATTTGCATTTATTTTTTAATATGATATATTTTTCTTACTTGATTTATAATTTAATTTTATTTATATGAAAAATATACTAAAACAAAATATATTTTCTTGAATTACCATAGCTCTAAGTTTCTTTTTTACTCTTTGTCTTGTATTTGTTGTTTATGCTTGATTTAGTAGTTTAACAAAAGTTTGAACCTGAAGTTGATTAACTTCTACAGCTTGGAATCAAATGGTAGATAATCTTGATGATTTGAATTCTAGAGTTTCTAATTTTTCATTTAATTGATGAAATGTATGAATATGATCCGCAACTCCTGTGGCAAAATTAGATGTAAATGGTTCTCTAAAAGTTTGAGGTTCTGAAACATGAGTTGCGGCTAGTGATATTAAAGCATATATTCAAAAGGTTGCATGTGAAAATAGAAGATGAGTTTGGGTTGATGGCGTAGGTTGTGATGAATTTGCTTATTATACTAATGCCTGCACTTATACTACTTGTTCTTGTAATACTGGCTATCATATGTGTACTTTTCCAGATTTATTTTCTGGTTGATTTAATTCATTAAGAAGACCTTGATATAATAATCCAACTAGTTATTCATGGATTGCTGGTAGTTATATAGGTAGTGCAGAATGACAAAGTGCAATGTTTTATCCTGGCTGGGGTCGGAATGATTGATATATAAAATGTTCTGCAGGCTCACATTTTATGGTAGATACTAGAAGAAATACTAATGGAAATACTGCTTGGGGATGTTATATTGATTCATATACTAGTTCTTCAGCTATGTGTTGTAAAAATAACCAATAATTTTTATATTTTAACCTAATATTTTATGCGCAATGAAATAAATACACTTGGGGTAAAAACTCTACTAAAAAAATTCTTCAAAAAACTTTGAAGTTGAGTGATTATTGGAATATGATTTATTTTAAGTATTTGAATATTTATTATTGTATATGCTGCCTGACGGAGTGTTATGACTCCGGTCTGAACTTGAAGCGGACTAACCGCAAGTTCTTGGAATCAAATGATTGATAATTTAAATGATCTTAATTCAAGAGTTTCTAATTTTACATTTTCTTCTTGAAAAGTGTGAATTTGAGCAATTCCAACTGATACTTTTACAATTAATTGATGAATTACTGCTACTTCTTTTACAAGTTCAACTGCTCGGACTTTAATTCCATCTAATTGAACTTGGACTTCTTCAATGTATTGTAGACGTATTTGAGATTTTCTTCAATTCAAATGATCATTTTCAGTTACAGCTGGTACAAATGCATCTTGATGGCCAGTTTCTACTTTTCCAAATCTTCCAGCAGAGTGTTATCCATCATATATTATTTGATATATTTCTTGAATTTGTCGGTCTTCTACAAGTATATCTAGTTCTTGCTTAGTTCGTATAAGTACAACTTGAGCTATTACTATGTATGATAATTCTTTATTTTATGCAACTTCCTTTGCATGAATTTATCCAGCGAATTAATTTCTCCATTGTTAACAAAATGTCAAAAACTATTTCCTTAGGTACTGGAAATAGTTTTTTTGGTTTGTCAATAGTTTTTTTGGGGAGTTTTTTTGTTTTTTATTTGACAATAGAGCAAAAAAGATTAGATTTTGGAGTATGAGATAGATTTTAGTAGACAAAGTGACTTTTTAACATTTTTTTGACAAAGTGGAAAAACCTAAATTCTGACATATACCTGTTTTATTAAATGAATTAGTTGATAGTATAGAAATAGCTTGAAATAGACAAAATATAGTAGTTGATTGCACCCTTGGATTAGGTGGACACGCGAGTAAAATTATAGGGAAGTTAAATAAATGAGATATATTTGTGGGATTTGATGCTGATGAGGATAATTTGAAAAATGCAAGTTTGAATATAGGCAAAAATATTTGAGAGTATATAAAAGAAAAAAATCTTAAAATATACTTAATTAATTCAAATTTTAGAAATCTAAAAAGTGAATTAAATAAAATATGAATTGACAAAGTGAGTTGAATATACTATGATTTATGAGTAAGTAGCGTTCATTTTGATGATGAAAATAAATGATTTTCTTTCAGAGGAGAGGGGATACTGGATATGAGATTTGATAGAAAATCCTGACTTACCGCAAAAGATATAGTAAACAGTTATAGTGAAAACGATTTATACAGAATATTTAGAGAATATTGAGAAGAAAAGAAATCAAAATTTATTATAGACAATATTTTAAAATCAAGAATTGAAAAGGAAATAAAAACAACTAAGGATTTACTAGAAATAATTGAGAGCTCGAGCTTTGATCCAAAATCAAAATTAAGAGTATTCCAAGCACTCAGAATTGAAGTAAATGATGAATTTGGCGCATTAAAAGAAAGTCTTCAAGATGCAGTTAAATTACTAGATGTTGGATGAATAATTTCAGTAATTAGCTTTCATTCTCTAGAAGACAGAATAGTAAAGAAGACTTTTAACGAATTTATAAAAACAGAAATAAATCAAATAACGGGAATGAATATGACTCAGCCAATTCTTGAAAAAGTACACAAAAAACCACTTATACCAAAACAAAATGAGCTAGACTCAAACCCAAGATCCAGAAGCTCCAAGTTAAGAGTATTAAAAAAAATCAATAATATAATTTAACTTTATAAAAATCAATGAATCCAAATATAATTGTAATGAAAAGATGAAAGATTCCTTTTTTCTCAGAAAGAAAAACCTCAAGAGAAAACTATAAGATGTCTTTTACCAACACCTACATTCTTACAATATTAATGATTTGATTTTTATGAATTTACTACGTTTGGTCACTCAATGTTAATGCTACAAAATGATACCAAATAAGAAATCTAGAACTAGAAAGAAGAACACTAATGTTTGAACAGAATTTACTTAATATGAAAATAGCTGAAGTTGAGTCTCTAAATAGTATTTCAGAAGAAAACACAACCAATATAATGGAATCAATAGAAAATCCTAATTACCTAGTGTTAAAGGATATGAATATGGCTTTTATAACAAAGGACTAAAATAGTCTCAAATAAAAACAAAACAAATAAAATCCCCAGTTGGGGATTTTTTTTGAAATTGTTCAATTTTTTGCAAAATCCCTCAAAATATGATAAACTAAAACAAATACATCTAAAACCAACCCAACCCATGACAAACCAAACTCCACATACCCCAACTCCATGATTTCAAATTAAGCCCCCTGTAATAACTGAAGAATTACAGAGGCTAGTTGAAGAAAACAAAAAACTAATCAAAACTGCACTTCCAGCCATGGAAGAAAATGAGAGAAGAAAAAGAGAGCTAGAACTACAAAAACAAAACCAACTCCCAGACTACACCGAAATAGCCTGACTAAAAGTCCTAAACCAAGACCTCGACAAACCACAATGTCCCGAAGTAAAACTCCTAAAAGAAAAACAACCCCATCAAGAATGTTGTTGTTGGGAGTTAGAATATGAATGAAAAACCTATTATCAATATGATTTTCACTGATATCTAAAAGAAGCAGAATTTAGATGATTAAAAACTATATCAGATGAAGACTGGATAAAACTTGAAAAAGAATTATGAGCAGATTGATTAAGGAAATTATTAAATTTAAAAGAACAAAAAGATTATAAAGGCTACTGTGATGGTGGTACTTGCATCTTTCGTGGGGTCAGTGCCCTCTACTGGTCTAGTTCTGTTTACACTCCTTCTCCTACTACTTCTTGGAGACGCTACATGGGTTTTTCCAACGCCTCAGTCACTCGCAGTTACAATACTCAGACCTTCGGTTTCTCGGTTCGTTGTATTAAGGATTAGTTCTATAGACAAAATTTAATTGATTTAAAAAATAAGAATTTTAGTATCCGACAATTTGAAACTTTGACAATTATTTCAACTCGTCAAAACAAGAATTTTGGGTAGTTGTTAAAAAATTTTGTCATTTCAAGTCTCATCCCAGTATCATCATAAGCTTGTCTAAGGACAAAACAAAAAAATCCCCAATTAGGGATTTTTTTGAGTATTAATTAAATGTCATTCCGAACCTCACTCTGTCATTCCGAGTACAACGAGGAATCCCTTTAAATCAAATCTTTTGAGACTAAAACTTAAAGAAAAGTTAAATTTGGAAATTATATTTTTCAAAAGTGCTTCTAAAAGGGATTTCTCACTTCGTTCGAAATGACAGGTGGGAAGTTTCGAAATGACAGAAGGGGGAATTCGAAATGACAGAAGGGGGAATTCGAAATGACAGAAGAGGGTATTTATAATAACAGACTAATCTTCTCTTCTTTTAGAAGGGAAAGGTTTTTTTGATTTTGAGAAATTACTCTTAAATCATTCTCATTTTCCTTTTTTTGAAATATCTCCAGATGTTTTTCTATCTCTTGAAATTTCGGTTTTTCTTAAATCTTCTTTATTTGAATAATATTTTTCTTCTCAAAAACTCTTTTTCTCTCCGAAAGGTTTTCTCTCACCAAATGACTTTTTCTCTCCGAAAGGTTTTCTCTCTCAAAACTTACTAGGACCTCAGAAATTCTTTCTCTCTCAAAATTCTTTTTTTTCTCCGAAAGGTTTTCTTTCTCAAAAACTCTTTCTTTCTCCGAAATTCTTTTTGTCTCAAAATCTAGGACTAGAACTTCTCTCTCAAAAAGGTTTTCTGTCTCCGAAAGATTTTCTCTCTCCGAATTCTTTCTTTTCTCATCAAAATCTTGAGCTAGAATCTCTGTCTCAAAAACTTTTTTTCTCTCCGAAAGGTTTTCTCTCTCAGAATTCTTTCCTTTCTCATCAAAATCTTGAACCTCCAGAACTTCTTCCTCCTCCAGAAGGTCTTCTGTCAAATCTAGACCTAGAGTTTCCTCATCTTCCACCTCCTCTGTAATCATCTGGTTTGTCAGTTCTTTTTATTTCATCTCATTCTCCATCAACTTGCTTGATTGTTATCTTATTTCTTTTTTCAATATTTCTAAGTGCTAATTTTTCTCATCTAGACACTAGCATTACAGCTTTACCTGTAGCTCAGGCACGTCAAGTTCTTCCGATTCTGTGAATGTAAGATTCAGGATCACTTGGTACATCGTAGTTTACTACTAGCTCGACATTTTTCATATTTAGTCATCTTGATGCTACATCTGTAACGATAAAGATATTTGAATCTCACTCAGAAAAATCTTTTAATGCTCTAAATCTTTCTCTTTGTCTCATATCTCAATTTAGATAACTTGCTCTTAATCCATCTTCAATTAATTTTTGAGCTAGAACCTCGGTATCTCTTTTTGTTTGCACGAAAACTATAGTTTTTTCTGATTGGTGTTTTACGATAAATCTTTTTAACATTGAATATTTATCAATGTGAGGTACTTCAATAAATGAATGGTCAATTTTGGCAACAGTAAGCTCTGTGTCAGCTTTAATAAAAGTATAATCCATTCATAAATATTTCTCTACAATTCATTTAATTTCTGGCGTAATTGTAGCTGAAAATAGAAATGTTTGTTTTAAATTTTTAAGTTTATTCCAGATAAAATCAATATCGTCAATAAATCACATATCAAGCATTCTATCTACTTCATCAAGTACAAAAAACTCAATTTCAGCAATCTTTAGAATTCATCTTTCGATTAAATCAATTACTCTTCCTGGAGTACCGATTACTATATCTTGTCATTTATTAAGCATTTTAATTTGCTTATAAATTGGTTCTCATCCGTAAACAGATAGAGATTTTAAGTTCATAAATTTTGATGTAGCGTAAATCTCGTCTTTTGTTTGAGTTACAAGCTCGCGGGTTGGCGCGAGAATTATCGCTTTTATTCATGGTTTTGTTAAATCTATTTTTTGTAAAATAGAAATTACAAAGGCTCATGTTTTTCAGGTTCCAGTTTGTGATTGACCAATAATATTTTTTCAATCTTGTGAAACCTTAATTACTTCCTCCTGTATTTTGGTAGGAGTAGTGTATTCTAATTTGGCTAAAGCATCCAAAATCTCGGGCTTTAGACCTAGCTCGGCAAAGTTCATAATGTAAATAATTAAATAATTAAAAAATCTTCTTTTTTGTCTATTTTGAACCTAGACATAAAGAACACTCTTTACCTATAATTACAAAAAAGAAAATTGCTCCAAACTTAAATTGGATTGCCTCAGTATATGAATTAAAAAATAAAAGCAAATTTAAATAAAAAACTATTGACAAAACAACAAAAACTATTCTACTACCTCAAAACTCACATTACTCTCTTTAATAATTTCTCAATTTCTTTCCAGATTTATTTTTAAAATACGCTTTCAATTTGTTAGATTGATAAATTGGGAGCTTATTTTTTTGTTGTCGAGTGTCCAGAAATATGAGTCATAAGCTATGTTTGTAGAGAATTCTAGTTTGATTTTTTGAGTATCAAGAGGTGTAAATTCATTGATTTTATATTTTTCATTGTCTAGTGGATTTGTGATTTCTAGATAATCTTTTGTATTTTTTGTGAGATTAATTGAATTAATTGAGGAGCTATCTTTTTCTAGGAAATTCACTATTTTTGAGAAAATTTCTCAGGCTCCAGTGGCTCCACTGACTCATTTCATATTGCTTGCGTCTTTATTTCCGACCCATACTCAGATTATATAATTATCAGTATATCATATTGTCCAATTATCCCTGTAATTCCTAGAAGTTCCGGTTTTTACAAATACTTTTTTGTCAGCAAAATCGAGCGCAGAATTTATAGGATATCCGGCGAGTTTAAAATATCTATTTGAAAGAATGTAGTTTATATCGTCGGTATATTTTTTATCAATAATTTCTTCACACTTTAATGGTGTATTTTTTAAGAATTTTGTGAGACACAATTTCCCATCGTTTGCAAATATATTATAGGCTTGAGTTAGCTCATACAAGCTCATTTCTCATACCCCGAGAGTTAGAGCCAGCCCATAAAAATTCTCATCTTGAGTTAGAGAGGTTATTCATAATTTTTTAAGGAAATTTAGAAGATTTCAGACTCAGACTTTTTCAAGTAATTTCACAGCGGGAATATTAATGCTTTGCGCGAGTGCATCAGACAAACTTACTTCACCTGTATATTTTGTAGAATAATTTTTTGGCTCGTAACTATATCATTTATCAGTGCTATAATTTACCGGTAAATCCAGAATTGTATCAGTAGGTTTTATTCCAAAATTAGCAAAAGCAAGCAAATAATTAAAAGGTTTTATGGTTGAACCTGGTTGCCTTAGAGCAAGAGTTGAATTAACTTGTCAATTTTGCTTGTAATAGTTTATTCCTCAAATCATTACTTTTAGCTCACTACTCTTTCTATCAAGCACCAGAATTCCATAATCTCAGACATTTTTCCAAGAAAGTTCATAGACAGAATTATCTCAAAGTTCTTCAATTTTTTTCGTAAGATTATAATCAATTGTAGTTTCTATTTTGTTTTCTCTAATTCATTTTTTGGCAATAAAATCCCTTATATAAGGCAATTTATCTCTGTGTTCTTTATTTAATTTTAATTGTTCATTTTTAATTAAATTTAGCTCATTTTTATTTATCAAATTATTTTTTTCAAGAGTTTCAGTTATTATTAAAAATCTTGTCTTAAATGCTTGTTTATTTTTGTATGGATTATATAATTTAGGATTTTTTGGAATAGATAGAAGTGTAATAAGCTCTGCTTTTGTGAGATTTTCTGGACTTTTTCAAAAGTAATAATTAGCAGCGCTTTCAAGTCCATAATTTAGATATCAAAAATAAACCTGATTTACATATTTTTCAAGAATTTCAGTTTTACTATATTTTCAATTTAGTCTAATCGCTAAAATAAATTCTTGTATTTTTTTCCACAGATTTCTCTTTTCATTAAGCCATAAATTATTCCTAATTAATTGCGAAGAAATCGTAGATCCACCTTGTACAATTTGCCCAGATTTCAGATTTATTATTGTACTTCTTACAAGTCACTTCAGATCCACTCAATTATTAGTGTAAAAACTTTTATCTTCCAAAATTACCAGAGCTTTCCTATAAAACTCTGGAATTTGGTCATATTTTATATTTTTTCTTCTAATTTTTTCCTCATACGGAATTTCTCAAATTTGTACTCAATTCACATCATAAATAATACTTGATTCCGGCAAGGCGTTGAGATTTAAGGGAAGCAAATATTTTATAAATAAATAAGAAGCAGGGAGAATTAGAATGATTGATGAGATAATTATTTTCTTTTTGATTTTCATAAAGAATTCATTAAAATAAAAAGTATTTATTTTTTAATATATCCATTTATGCAAAACTTCAAACTATTTTTTGATAATCTGGTTTTGAGCGCGAAACTTAAGCTAAAAAATAAAAAAATACTTTATCCTAGTATTTGAGTTCTCATAATTTTGCTTTGAATCCGATGATATTATTTGTCAGATTTTTTGTCTAAAAGGCTTGAGGTTCCTCAGGTTGTTTGAGCGAATTTCAGCATAGAATACCGCAAAATTCCATTTGATACTAAAACGCTTGAAGTCAGTTTTTCGACTGATTTAAAGTCTGATTCTATAAATAATAAAACAATCACTTTGAGTCCATTTATTGAGTGAAATACTACACTTAAAGATGGGAATACTATTGTTTATACTCTAAAATCTAATCTAGAAATTGGGCAGGAATATTCGTTTACGGTTAATGAAAATATTGAGTCAAAACATTGAGTTAAAATGTGAAAACCATATAACATTATATTTGAAACCATTTCTGGAGCTAAGGTGACTAAGATTTTTCCAGAAAAAACGCTAGATAATATTTCTCAAAATTTACTCGTTTTATTTAATATTCCGCTAATTCCTCTTACTTCTCTGGATAATAAAGATAATTTACCTTGTCCAGTTGAAATAACTCCAAAAATTGCTGGAAAATGTAGATGGACCGGATGAAATGTGGTGGAATTTGTGCCAGAAAAATATTGGGAATGAGCGACAGAATACGAGGTATCTGTAAAAAGTAGCGATAAATTTCTCTATCCACTTAAAGAAACAAAGGAGATTAGTTTTAGAACGCCAAATCTAACATTTAAAACAGATGAAAATTTTTCTCCAAAAAACTGAATTTCCTTAGTTGCTAATTTTCCAGTTAATCCTACTGATATTGAAAAAAGTATAGATTTAAAAAACTGAAATAACAAGATAAATGTTAAATTAGAGCCAGTTGAGTGAAGTGAGACTAGATTTGCCATTAAACCAATTAATTGAAATTTTAATTATAACAAAAGTTATACTCTTGCAATTCCAGCTTGAATCAGTCCAAAATATTGAAATATTCCTACAAAGTATTTAATCTCAAATACTTCTACAAGTTCCGCTTATTTAAGCTCAATTGAGGTTTATCAAAATGCATTGTCTAGCACCGGAGCAATTGAAGATACTCGTCTTTTTTCAGATACCACTAAAATTCCTACAAAAAATGTTTTTTTCAAACTTAATTTTGAGGAAGGTGTATCTTTAAATGAGAATTTATTTTCGTTCACTTGAAAAGGAAAACAGACTCCTTTTTCTCTAAAATATGGCACAGAATCTATTTCTGAGAATGGAAAAACAGTAGATAAAGAAAGCAAGAAAATAGTAATTTTAACTCTAAAAAATGAACTAGATTATGATAGTAGCTATGAATTAAAAATTTTTAAAAAAGCTAATGAGAATCTAGATAAGGATGAAATTCATAGTTTTAAAACAGTAAAAGCCTTTAAAATAGCTGATTTTAAATACATAGACAATACTCTAGCTTGTGTTTATTTAACAAATTATTTATTCTCACAAAGCGAAAATAGTAGTTATTATGATTATACTTATTGAGATAAGAAAGACGCTAATCAGACCCAAATTAAACTAACTCCAAACGCTCCTGTAAGATCTATTGCAAGAGATATTAAAAATTATGAAACCAATAAATATATTTGTCCTCAAAAAAGCGGTCAAATTAGCTATTTACTTAATTTCAGACTTGCACCATTTACTAGCTATGGAGTATCTATTTTATCTGGTTTAAAAGATGATTTTGGGAATACCCTAGATAAAGCTTATTCTTATAATATAAAATCGGGTGATATTAAAGAAAGCGATAAATATCTTTATTCTTCATTTAGTAAACAAGTAAATATAATCCCAAGCGATTTGCCTACAGTTATTGACATACAAAGTATTAATTTAAACAAAGCATCTCTTGAAGTCTGTGAAATGAATGTCATCTGATATAATGATTATCTTACTAGGACAAGTGATACTAATTTCAAGCCAAAATGTATCCAGAATTATAATTGAGAAATTTCTTTAAAAAATAAAAACTGGACACTTTCGCACAATAGATTTGATATTGAAAAAGATGTTATTTGAGCCAAAATTATTTCTCCAATTTATTTGATAACTGGTAAAATATGAACTTCAACTGGTGAATGAAAAAAGTTTGAAAATATTATAATAAAATCAAATCTCTCGCTCACCTTAGAAAATGCTTGAAATAAGAACTTATTATTTGCATCGAGTCTTGATGGGAAAGATATTCCAAGTAATCTAACCTTCGAAGGATTTGATATTAATTCTTCAAATAATTTAATAAGTGTCTGAAAAATAAAAGCTAAATGGATTAAAGACAAAAAAGTATACGAAATTCCTTGATTTTATAACATAATTGTCGCGAAAAATGATAAATATTATTGAATAGTGAATACAAGTAATGATGCAACTTCAAATTATGATTTTAAATATATTTCAGGACTTGATTCTTCTACCTCAGATTTTCTTTATTTATACACAGAAAGACCAATTTATAGACCTGGAGATACTGTATTTTTTAAATGAATTTTAAGGAATTTTAACTTTGATTGATATCATAAATCAGATACGAAAAAAGGGAAATTAAAAATACTTGATGCAGAATATAATTTTTTCAAAGAAATAGAAGTGAGCGTAGATAAAAATTCTAATTTTTCAGGTAAATTTGAACTTCCACGTGATATGAAATTTGGTAAATTTAATTTTGAATTCTACCCAAACTGAAGCCAAATATCAGTTTATAATGATTGAAACTTTTTTGTAGAAGAATACAAGAAACCTGTATTTAAAATTAACTTAAATTCTGACAAAAAAGATGCGATAATTTGAGATAATGTGAACTTAAATTTTGACGGAGAATATTATTTTGGATGAAAATTAAATTGAGCACATTTTTATAAATGAGTTTTATCTCAAAATTATTTCTTTGATGCAAAAGATTATTCTGATTACCAATTTTCAACTTGATATGACTGATTTAATTGTGTTTACTGGGGATATTGTGATTATGGAGATGAGACACTATTTTCAGAAGAATGAAATATGAAAGCCTGAGAAGCTCAAAATTGGAATTACGCATTTCCTACCAATACAACCGATAGTAACAATAAAAATTTATGAGAAAAAATTTATAGCTTCAGTGTGACGCTAGAGGATCCTGATACCAAAAAACAAGTAAGCAAAACAACTGAGGTAATCCTACATAATACTGATGCCTATGTTTGAGTTAAAGCTCCTTATTACAGCGCTCAAAAAGATTGAATAAAGTTTGATGGAATTGTTTTAAATTATAGTGCCCAGCCTTTATCATGAAAAAAAGTTAAAATAGAACTTATTAAAAAAGAGTGGAAAAATGTAAAAAAACAGTGAGTTGACGGAATTTTTTATAATGATTATGCTGCAGAAGAAAAAATAGAGGACACCAAAGAATATTCATCTTCTTCTAATTGAGAACTTAGCGACACTCTAATGCCAAAAACTTCCGGAGAATATACAATAAAAGCGACTTACACCGGTTCTAATTGAAAGACATTTGTCTCATCAACTTCTGTTTATGTTGGATGAGAAGAGGTATTTTATTGGTGAGATTGAAATAATAGTGTGACTGACCTAATTGCTGATAAAAGCATTTTAAAAGTCGGAGACACAGCTAACTTCACTCTAAAATCTCCAGTTTCCTCAGGAAAATTATTTGTAACAGTTGAAAAAGATAATTGAATCCTAGATTATTTCACACAAGATATTAAGTCCACTGGAGAGAGAATTAGTATTCCAATTAAAGATACTTATTATCCTAATTTTTATGTGAAAGTATTTCTAATTTGAAAATCTTGATCTAATCCACTACCAATCTACAAAAGAGCACTGAGCGTAGTAAAAGTAGTCACAGATTACAAAAAATTAAAAGTAAGTATCGCACCCGCTAAAAATCATTATAAACCCGGAGAAAAAGTAACATTAAACATTAAAACTACCGATATTGATGGAAAACCAATTCCGTACGCAAACGGAAGTGTATCAATAGTTGACGAAAGTTTGCTGGCTTTAAAATGAAATCCTAAGAAAAATCCTTTTGCATTTTTCTACGAAATGAAGAGATATCTCGGGGTTAATACTTATTTGTCATTATTAAATCTGGTAGAAAAATTGGAAATTAAAGATATAAGCGATGGGGAAAAATGATGAGCAGGGGAATGAGTGAAATGATGAGATTCTAAGAAAAAAAGATGAGTATTTAAAGATACAGCTTTTTGGCAAGCAGACTACACAACTGATGCTAATTGAAAGGCCTCAATTACAACTGACGCACTTCCTGATAATCTGACGACTTGGGTAATAGAAAGTGTAGCTTCAACTCCACTTGATAACAAAATTTGAGTCTGAGAGGCAACCATAGTTACCACTCAAAAAGTAATAATTAATGAAAATGTTCCTAGATTTCTAGGCTCAAATGACACAATTATTTTATCTCCAGTAGTATTTAACAAAACTGGAAAAAATTCTATTTTCACAGTGAGTTTGACTTGAGAAAACATTGATATTGAAAATCCAACTCAAGAGATTAAAATAAATAATTGAGAACAAAAAACTGTGGAATTTAGAGTAAAAGTAAAAGATATTTGAGTTTATTCTACTGCTAATCCTACTTCCAAAATTACTATAAAAGCAGTTTCAAAAGACACTCAAGATTCTGATGAAATAGAAAAATTCTTACCTATAAAAGAGAGTTCTACAAAAGAAACTGTGGCAACCGTTTGAAAGACTGATAAAGTGAGCTACACTGAAAAAATAGACTTAACTAATACTATTTTAAGCTCCGCTAAGCTTACTATAAATTTTTCTCAGACTATTTTATCAAATATTACAAGTGGAATTGATTTTTTGGCTAATTTCCCTTATGGATGTATCGAACAAAAGCAATCTGCAATCCTGCCAAATGTCTATATTAAAAAATTATATACAAGCGCTTGACTTCCATTTGATTTAACTAAGAAAATGGTAAAAGTGTGGGTAGATGGAGATACTTGATATAAAAATATTTCAGAGGATGAAATTATAAAAAACTTTATAGCCGAGTCTATTACATTTCAAAAAAATTCTCTATGATTCTGATATTGGACAAATGAGCCAAGTAACGCTCCAGCTGATTTTCATCTAACTTCTATGGTAGTTGACGGAATGAGTGAGATAAAGTCAATTGGTTATACTATAAATGATAAATCAATTAAAGGTGCTATATCTTACCTAAAAACTAGATTTTATGCGAATAAAATAGAGTGATGTAGTAATCCTGACTATTATAATAATTTCTGTAAATATAGCGAGACTTCTAGACTTGATGCGATTTCTGCAATTTTAAGCTACGATCCAAATGATTATGAGGCTTATAAAATGTGGAAATTATTAGATACCAAAAAAGAAGAATTATCTACAAAAATCTCAAAAGTAGATGTAATAGCCAAGCTTACAAAAAACAAAAATATTAGCGAGTGAGATAAAAAAACTCTAAAAACTCAAGCAGTAGAGCTTGTTAATAATATAATTTGAGAATTTATTGTATATAATCCTAGATGAGCATTTCTTGGTAAAGATAGCTATAGCTCAAGAATTCTAAATACTACTAATTTTATCGGAGCTGTTTCAAATTTGTGACTTGATAATTTCAAGGATATATCTCAAATTATTGATAATATGAACAGATGGATAATTTCTGAGAAAAAAGATTGATCTTTTGGATCAACTCAAGAAAATAATTATGCAATAAAAAATCTCACAAAATATATAGTAAGCTCTGGAGAACTCAAAAATATTAAATCAAATATAAAATTACTTCTAAATTCTGAGGTTATTGATGAGAAAAATATTGACGATAAGAATAAGCTAGAAATATTTACAAAAATTATTGAGTGAAATAAGCTAAAACCACAAAATGATTTTGTGATAAATAAACAGTGATCTGGAAATGTTTATTATGATTTATCTCTGAGTTATTTCTTACCAATTAATAAAGTAATTCCACGCGATGAAGGATTTTATCTAGAGCAAACTTATTTTGATTATAACCAGTATCGCAAAATCGAAAATCTTAAAAATCTTGAATGGGCAAATTATATGAGCTGAACTATCGATTACAAAGACCTAAAATATCCTAAAAATATCGTAGAATATTTGAACGAAATAAGGGATTTTAAAGTTGGGCAATTAGTTCTTGCTTACAACAAAATAGTTACATCAGAGCCTAGAGACCAAGTGGCTTTCGAGTGATTTATCCCAGCCTGATGTGAGCTAGTTAATACGAATTTATCTACAGAAAATAAAAGCTTGAAATTTACTAATTTCTTTGATAGAGAAGAATTTAGAGACGATAGATATTTCGGATTTGCTTCTAGTATGGAAGCTGGATTATTTGAATTTAACTATGTAATTAGAATTACCCACAAATGAGATTTTAACCTAAAACCATCGCAAATTTCTGAATTCTACAAAAGCGAGGTTTTCTGAAGAAATAAGGGGAAATTAATTGGAGTAAGGAAGTAGTGAACGATTGCATCGTTCTGTCTTTCTGCCAATTCTGTCATTTTGATTTTGTCGAGAAATCTATTAAATTATTAACTACAAAATTATGGATATAATACTTGTTTGAATACAATGAAGTGGGAAATGAACGCAAGCAAGAAAAATTGTAGACAATTTTTCTTATAGCTTCTTTGAAATGTGACAAAAACTTCGTAATTTTTGTGAGATTGGTCACGAATTATCTCAGGATGTTCGCGAACATATAGATTTGTGAAAATTAGTTCCATTAGAAATGATAGCAAAAATATTGTCTCACTATAAAGAAACTCACAAATGAGTTAATATTTTATTTGATGGAATTCCTAGAAATGTAGAGCAGAAGGATTTATTCGATGAAATTATAAAAGATTATATTGTTATTTTTCTTGATTTACAAAAGCCTGACGCGATTGCAAGACTTTCTTGAAGAAGAATAGATCCAATTACATGAGAGAGTTTTAGTTCAGATTTCTCATGAGATGTTAATCCAAAAACTTGAAACAAATTAATTATAAGATCTGATGATACTCCCGAAGCCGTATCAAAACGCGTTGATATTTTCTACCAAATTACTCTTCCACTTCTAGCTCTCTGGGCAAGTGAATGAAGAAAGGTTTATAAAATAGATGCTTCAAAAAGTATTGATGAAGTTTTTGAGGAGATTAGAAAGATTTTGGGATAGTATTAAATTAACTCTCACTTGCATTTTTTATCTATTTCACTATATTACTCATAATTAAAACTAATTTTAAAATAAATTGTCAATAACACGTGAAATAGATGAGAAAATAAACATCGTTGATTTGGTTTCTAGATATATTGCTATTAAAAAAGCTTGAGTTAATTACAAAGCTCTTTGTCCTTTTCACAATGAGAAGACTGCATCATTTGTAATAAGCCCAGTTAAAAATATAGCATATTGTTTTTCGTGTCATAATTGAGGTGGTCCTGTTAAATTTCTTTCTGAAATTGAAAAAATTCCATATAATGAAGCACTTCATAAACTAGCCAAGGAAGCTTGAGTCGAAATGAAAACTGATTATTATAAGGAGCAAAATAATAATTGAGGAGATATTTTGGATTTATATAAAATTGCAGCTACTTTTTATCAAACAGAGCTTTTTAAATCTGAAAATAAATCAAAATTAGATTATCTTTTAAATAGATGACTAACACTAGATACTATTAAAAAATTTAAAATTGGGTATAGCGATAATTCAAAGGATCTTTTTTATAAAATTAAAGACGCTTGATTTAAGGATAAAGATATTATGGAATCGGGTGTTTTTGTTTCAGAAAATAGGGATAAATTTTATTGAAGAATAGTTTTTCCTATAGCAAATTATACAGGAAATATTGTTGCTTTTACAGGTAGGGTTCTTGATAATAGTCTCCCAAAGTATCTTAATTCTCCAGCTACAAAAATTTTTAATAAAAGTTCAATTCTTTTTTGACTTGATTTAGCTAAATGAGAAATTTCAAAAAAGTGATATGTAATAATTGTAGAATGACAAATGGATGTAATTTCTCTTCATCAAGCTTGATTTACTAATACCGTTGCAATAAGTGGGACAGCTCTGACTGAAGATCAAATTAAACTTCTAAAAAGAATTACAAAAAAAATATATTTATGTCTTGATAATGATGATGCTTGAATTAAAGCAATTTTCCAAAGTCTTGATAATGTTGTAAATGAAGATCTTGATATTTATGTTGTAGACCTAAAAAATCACAAGGATCCTGATGAATTAATTAAATCAGGAGAAAATTTTGAGGATTATATTAAAAATTCTTTAACTCAAATTGGATTTTACATTAAACAAGCTTCTAGGAAATATGATATTTCTTGAGTTCAATGAAAGAAAAATCTAATTAAAGATATTGTAAAAATTCTTAAAAAAACTCAATCAAGAATTGAAGTTGACTTATATATCAGAGAATTATCTAAAAAACTTGATATTTGAACTGATGTTATTTATGAAGAACTTAAGAATACAAAGCTAATAAAAACAAAAAATAATGAAATTTTGGATAAAAAATGATTTAGTTTATATGAACAAATTATGGGTTATCTTACGCTTTATAATTATTTTGACTTGTTTTTTGAAATTTTTAAGTATAATACCTCTGAAATTAGAGAGGACACCTTTTCTCAAGATTTAATTAAATTACTTAAATTAGGAAATTCTTATACAGATAATGAGTCATTAGATTTTGATAAAATCAAGACTCTAGAGCTTTTTATTGAGGAAGAAAATTCTACTTTAAATAAAGAAAAAATAAAGAAAAAATTCATTGATATTGTTAGTATTTTGAATAAAAATATTTATGAATTTGAGAAAAATGACCTTGAGGAACAAATCAAAAAAAATCCACTAAGTAATGAATTAATGCAAAAATACATTGATTTACTTAATAAGGCAAAAACTATGTGATTAAGATAATCATATTTTGTTTTTTTCCATTTGTCATTTCGACTTTATGGAGAAATCTATTTATTTATTTTACAAATTAACTTTCATTTCATGGCAAAGATAAAAAAAGAAGAAAAAAGTAATATTGAAGAAGTTGATTTAAATAGTCTTGATTTTGATGATGCTGATCTAGAGGAATTATGATCTTTAGATATTTTTATTGATAAAAAAATACCTTGAAAAAAAGATACTTCAATAGAAAAAGAAAAGAAAAATTCTAAAAAAGATGAGCAAATTTTGGAATGAGACGAAATTCCTGATATTTTAGGAATTATTGAAGATGATATAGAGGATGATTTTGATTTAGATGATTTTGATTTAGATGATGATTTTGAAGAATTTTCAGAAGATGGAACTCCTGTGAAAAAAACTAAAAAAGATAAAAATATTCCAATCGAAAGAAGTCAGGATAAAAGAAGAGTTTGAAAATGATTACAAAAGTTTATTGATTATTCTATTCCAAAAGAATTCCTTGAATGACTTGATGAGACAATGCAACTTCTTCTTAAAAAATGAAAAGCTGAATGAAAATTGACTCATGATGAGCTTATGGCTGCTATGCCAAATGCCGAAGATGATATTGATAAACTTGATGATATTTATACACGTCTTTTAAAACTCTGAATTGAAATAGTTGATTCTTTTGATAAGGATGAGGTATTTAAAGCAGATTCTAAGCAAAAAGAAATTGAGTTGTCTGAAATTAGTGACGATAGTATCCGTATGTATCTTAATGAAATTTGAAGATTTCCATTAATTGATGCCGAGGAAGAAGTAAGACTCTGAAGATTAATAAAAAAATGAGACCAGGATGCTCGTAAACGTCTAGCTGAAGCGAATTTAAGACTTGTTGTAAGTATTGCAAAAAAATATATGTGAAGATGACTTGGACTTCTTGACTTAATTCAAGAATGAAATGTATGATTATTCCGTGCTGTAGATAAATTTGACCCTGAAAAATGATTTAAATTTTCAACTTATGCAACTTGGTGGATTCGTCAATGAGTAACGAGAGCTATTGCTGATCAAGCTCGTACAATTAGAGTTCCTGTGCATATGGTTGAGACAATTAATAGATTTACACATACTTATAGAAGAATGACTCAAGACCTTGCTCGTGAACCTCTTATGGAAGAACTAGCAGTTGAGCTTGATATGGATATTCGCAAAGTTCGCCAAATAATGCGTATAAGCCAAGATATTTTATCTCTTGATTCTCCAGTTGGATGAGAAGAGGATACGACTCTTTGAGATTTCGTAGAAGATGATAAATATCTTACTCCTGATAAGGCATCAAATCTCACACTTTTAAAAGAAAATTTATATCAAATGTTAGATTTTCTAACACCTCGCGAGAGAAAAATTATTATTATGAGATTCTGACTTGATTGAGGTGATATCCATACCTTAGAAGAGGTTTGAAAAGAATTTTGAGTGACTCGTGAACGCGTAAGACAAATAGAATCAAAAACACTTGAAAGACTCAAAAACCATCCATCAGCCGACAAAATTAGATTTTTTAATTAAAAATTATGTTTGAAATACCAGTTTGAGATTTATTAACAACTTTTACTTGAGATAGTAGGGAATTAGAATTTGAAGGTGAAATATTGCCAGGATTTTATGATGATTTGGAATTTAGCTCACCACTTTATTTAAAGATTAAATTAATATCACTTGATGATTGAATAATGGTAGTTTTTGAGAAGATAAAGGCAACTGTAGAGTTTGAATGAACTCTTAATTTTGTTGATTTAGAAAATATAGAAAGAGAATTCAAAAAAACTTATGATATCTCAAATCCTGATGATATCAAATATATTGATATGAAAAATATTTCAATTGATTTAAAAGATGTGATTAGAGAGGAAATATTAATAACTTGCATCAATTAATCTTTGTCAATTTGTTTTACTTGAAAAATATTTTTTTTCGTTAAACTAAAGGCGTTTATTATTTATTAATTTAATTTAAGTTATGGTTAAAACTAGAAAAGTTGAGACTGATGAAATGTTTACTGAAACTTCATCAAAAAAACAAATGAAATGTAAACATCCTATGTTTGTGGGTGGATTACTTTTTATGTTAGTTTCTGTTGGACTTATAATTGCTGCAATGTATTTTGTTCTTCCAAAAGAAATTGCGACTAAAATTATGGAAGTAGAATATTCTAAAGTTGGTTGACCTGATAATTACAGAATTATTAATAAAATGCAATTAGAGCAAATTAATAATTTCGTAAAAGAATATAAAGCAAAAAATCCTAATGATAAACCTACTGAAAATAAGAATGACACTTCTGCTACTACCCCAGCAGCAGATAGTATTCTTACAAAAGATCAATTAGAAGCTTTAAAAGCCTCATCATTTATCGAATGAAATAAAGACGCTAAAATAACAATTGTTGAATATTCTGATTTAGAGTGTCCATTTTGTATAAGACAAGCAAAGGAATGAATTATTAAACAATTAAGAGATAAATACGGAGATAAAGTAAATAATATTTTCAAGAATTTTAGATGAGTTCCTCATGAAAATTCAGAAATTGAAGCTAGCGCCTCACTTTGTGCTTGAGATCTTGGTTGAGTAGAAGCTTATAGCTCTTACTATCACAAAATTTTTGAAAGATCTAACGGATGAAATGGTACTGGATTTAGTAAAGATAATTTAGTTCCTCTTGCTAAAGAAATTTGACTTAATGAAGCTAAATTTAAAGAATGTCTAGATTCTAAGAAGAATGTAACAAGATTTGATGCTGATACTGAGGAATGAAAGAAAATGTGAGTACAATGAACTCCAGGGAATGTAATTATAAACAACGAAACTTGAAAATATATTCTTATTGCCGGAGCTTATCCAGTAACTGAATTTGAATCAAAAATCGATGAATTATTAAAATAATTATTTTTCTTAATTTTAACTAGAAAAAAGCCCGCCATTTGGCGGGCTTTTTTGTTTCCTCACTTTTTTATAGAATTAAATTCTAAAAAAAATTGACATTTAGGTACATATCTATATATCTATATATACAAACACATTTTTTTAATTGTTCAACTAATAAATTTTACAAAGGGAGGAAGTGGATTATGGAGAAGTTTAAAAAATTGCTGTATGTGTTGTTTTGCTCAGGTATGGTCATGCTGGTATCAGCCGGCCAAACCATGGCAAATCAGAATGAAGATGACATGGTTATTGCTGAATCAGAGGCGGATGCGCAAGCACGAGCCGTGTATGACCCAGCTGAACCAGCCAATCGTGTGGTTTTTGAAGTAAATGACGGAATACATACCGTCGTGACTCGCCCTGTGGTGAAAGTGTACGAATTTCTTATTCCACAGTTTGTCCGCACAGCAATTTCAAATGCCTCACGAAACATTAAGGCTGGCTCTCGGTTTGCCGGAAATCTCATGCAGGGAAATGTCAAAGGGATGATGGTTGAGCCGGCAGCATTTATTATCAATTCTACCTTTGGTATTGGTGGACTGATCGAGGTGGTTAAGGTAAGTAACTATACACCACCTCAGGATATTTCTTCGGGTCTTGCGAGTTTGGGGTTTGGCGACGGCATGTACATGGTTCTTCCGGTTGCTGGTCCCTTTAACGTACGGACACTCGTTGGAAGTATCGGAAATGCTGCACTGAATCCAATCTGGTGGTTGGAATCACCTGATGACATGATTGTAAACACAGGTGATAACATCAACGGATTGTCCATTGTAGATGCGTATGATGAGTTGACCAAGGATTCTGTCGACAAATATGCTTCTGTTAAGGCGGGATATTCAGATTATTACCGTATGCAGTCTACTCAGAAGGAATAATTTCTGATGTATGTTTTAAATCCTTTAAGCGGAGCTTTATGCTCCGCTTTCATTTTGTCAAAAAACTAAATTTAATTTAATTTGACTTCTTTGCAAAAGACTTTAAACTTTCTGTAATCTTATTTTTTAAATTAAATTTATGTCTTTTAATTTTTCTTCAATAAACCTTTGATGTAACAAAAATTTGGTGGATTTGGAATTTGCTATTTGAGAGATTTTGAAATTTTCGGATAAATTCCCAATTAATTATTTTGAAAATCCAGAGGATGAGGAAGTAGAATATGTGATAATTAATACTTGTGGTTTTTTGTCGAGTTCTAGAGAAGAATCAGAGATGACTATTAAGTATTTTGATGATTTGTGAAAGAAAATTATAATTCTTGGTTGTTATATTTCTGTTAAAAATGAAGAGTTTTTATCTGGACTTAAAAATCTATACAAAATAATCCCATTTATAAATTATGAGATAATTGAGGATATAATTTTTGATAGGAAAAAAGCAAAATTTACCTTAAATAAAGAGAAAATTCTAGACCTAAAGAAAATCTGATGAAATCAAATAAATACTAAAGCTTTTGTGTGGAAATCTGACAAGGTGAGAGCCTATATGAATGCTCCGTTTTGATATGAATATCTCAAAATCGCAGAAGGATGCGATAATAATTGTACCTTTTGTATTATTCCAAAAATCCGCGGAAGACAAAAATCGCGTACTATTGAGGATATTGTAGCGGAAGTGAAAATAATGCTTGATAATTGAATAAAAGAAATTATTCTAATCGCGCAAGATACCACAAGATATTGAGTTGATTTGTATTCTGAACCTAAATTAATAGAGCTTCTTGAAGAAATTGAGAAAATAAACTGAGATTTTAAATATAGACTTTTGTATATGTATCCAGATAATCTGACACTTATAAATCTTGAAAAACTTAAAACTTTCAAAAAATTTATTCCTTATTTTGATATTCCATTTCAACATATTTCAGAGCATATTCTCAAGAAAATGTGAAGATTTTATGATAAAAAACATATCACTAATTTACTTGATTTTATTAAAAATAATTTCCCAAGCTATCATCTTAGAACTGCATTTATTGTATGATTTCCAGGTGAGACAAAAGAAGATTTACAAGAATTAAAGGAATTTATTCAAAAATACAGTTTTGATAGTATCGCACTTTTTGAATACCACGATGAAGCTCTTGCAGCTAGCTCAAAACTCCCAGAAAAAGTCCCACAAAAAACAGCCCTAAATAGAATTAAAGAACTTGATATTGTCATAAATAATATTTATTCCAAAAAAAATAAATCCGACAAATGAAAGAAATTTACCGGATTTATTATGGATTACGATACCAAAAAAGCTATAGTAAGAAGGGAACTAAAAGCCCCAGAAATAGATGAATACGACAATGTCCCATTTTCAAAAATTACCTGAAATATTGAAATCTGAGAAAAGGTTGAGTATAAATTGTAGATTCCTGCCTCCGCAGGAATGACATAAATGGAAATTTACTTCACTGTAATTACAGTATAATTACTTCTTTTTGGAATATCTATATAAACTGGAAAAAATAATTTCCATGATTTATCTGATATTTTTGAATTTACTTCAATATTATTTATATTTTGTATTCACTCTGTTGGAAGCCAAATAATTCTGTATAAATCTGTTAAATGAAATGTTTTATTTGTTCAATAATCTAATTTAATATTTTCGAGAGTATTTATTTCTACATTTTCTCATAACGCAATTTTTTCAGTAAAAAAATACTTTTGGTTTGATGTAATATTTTCTTTCTTAGATGTATTTTTATAAATTAACTCTAATGAAATATTATTTAATGTATTATTTTTTAGTTCAAATTCAGATGTAATATATGGTCATGAGGGAAATCAGAAAATACCAAAGCTTAATATATAAATTGTTAAATATATAACAATAATTTTAGTTATTTTTTTACTCATTTTTTATTTATAGAAGTATAATATAATACTAAATACTAATAAAACTAAACTAATACCGAATAATATTTTTTGTCATTTTTTTAATGTATTTTCTTTAAAAGTTGATGCTTTAATATTTCATGATTCAAAAAGAATTGAGGAAAGAAATATTAATCAAAAGATTCAACTTAATCAAAATATTCCTATACCTATTGCTCAATATTCATATCAAGCAAAGTTGTATCATGATTTAATTTTAATAAAAACCAATCAAGCTATAAATCATATTAACATAAGCCATGATATAAATATTGAGAATGAAATTTTTAATTGTTTTCTGAATAAAAATAATATTCAAGAAATTGAGGAAATAAATGATAAAACTATTAATAATAATCTTATAATTTAATATTTAATTTTTTAATATTCCTCATTATTTTCCATATTCTTTGCGACATCGTAGAATTTCATGAATTTCTTTTCAAATCTTAGGTCTACTTGTCAGATTGGTCAGTTACGATTTTTTCTTACGAAGATATTTGTAACTCATTTGTTTTCGCTGAATTCGTCGTAGTAATCTTCTCTGTAAATCATCATTACAATATCAGCATCTTGCTCGATAGAACCAGATTCTCTTAGGTCTGATAATATTGGTTCTTTATTTTGTCTTCATTCAACCGATCTTGATAATTGAGATAGTGCTAGAATTGGTACATTTAGTTCTCTAGCAAGTGATTTTAATCATCTACTGATGTCTGATACTTCTTGCACACGATTGAAAGTATTTCAGCTTGTCATTAATTGCAAGTAATCAATAATTATAAAATCTAGTCCTGATTCTATTTTAAGTCTTCTTGCTTTAGATTTTATTTCAAGTAAATTTCATCCGGCAGAGTCGTCTATAAATATTGAAGTTTTTGATAATTCCTCAAGTGCGTCTCACATTTTAGAAAACTCATCATCCTCAAGTAATCATTTTTGAAGTTTCCAACTATCTACTCACATCGCAGAACAAATTAGTCTATCAGTTAATTGCTCTTTACTCATTTCGAGAGAAAATACAGCTACATTTTTTCATTGACCTCAGACAGCTTGCGCCATATTTAGAGCTAGGGCAGTTTTTCACATAGATGGACGAGCGGCAAGAATTACCATATCTCATTTTTTGAGTCATCCAAGTTTTTGGTCTAGTGATTTAAATCCAGTGTGAATTTTTCCAATATCGGCATTTTCTGGATTAGAATGAATTTCGGCAAATTCCTCATATCTTAGATTTAGAATATCTTTGATGTGAACTAGTTTATTTTGGATAAATGTCTGAGTTACACCAAAAAGCGATTGTTCAGATTTTTCAAGTATTTTATTCAATTCATCTTCCTCATTATATCAATTCATTATTATTTGATTTCCAGAATGAATCAGCTTCCTAAGAACACTTTTATTTTTAATTATTTGAGCATATTCAAAAATATTTGCACTAGTAAAGACACTATTTGCAAGCTCTATCAAAAATAAATTTCATCAAATTTTTTCTAATTCTTTTCTATTATCTAAAACTTCTTTTACAGTAAGTAGATCTATTGGTTTATTTTTTGAAAATAAATCAACCATAGCCTGATAAATTAGACTATGATTTGGTTCATAAAAATCCGCAGCAGTTATAAGATTTCATACTTGTATCATTCATTCTTTGTCTATAAGAATTGAACCTAGTACTCATCTTTCTGCATCAAGCGAATGAGGTGGAATTTTTGTTATCATTTTCTTAAAATTTATTTACTAAAATTTTTTTCAAGTTCGAGTTCTATATTTAATTTATCAATTAATTCATTTACTTTTACGTTATATGGCTCAATTACTTTTACCTTTTTAAGCATTTCCAGTGCATCATTTCTACTTCATAAGTTCACGAAGTTCATGGCTTGTAAGTAAAGCATATCCATATTTCTCGGATTATCTTTTAAGTATTTTTTTGCAAATTCTTTTGAGTCTTCAAAGTATGATAAATGATGTCCAAGATTAGCAAGCATTTCAATTGCTTCGGTGTTTTTCTTATCTAGCGAATGAAGTTTTTTGTAAATCTCATAGGCAACTTCATATTTTGATTGAAGAGAAAGTATGAAACCAAGTTTTAAATAAACTTCCGTATCTAAGTCATTTAAAATAATTAAATCCTTATAAACTAATTCAGCCTTTTTATAATCTTTATCTTTTTCATAAAGTGAAGCCAAGAGTAAATTAAGTTCTTTATTGAATTTGTCTATACTTAATCATTCTATAATCTTGGCTTTAGCATCGATATATTCTCATCTCGCTATTTTAGTTTTTGTGATTTTTATAAACTCATTTATATTATTTTTTTCATCCTGAGTTAATTCTTCTTTGACCTTTTCTCAATTCTTTGTTGCAGGTAAAATTTTTTCATTTACTTTTTCTTGATTCTTTTCTTCTGAATTTGCAGGATTATTTTTTTCCTCTACTTCTTTTGATATTTCCTTTATAGTATCCGCAATGTTTATTTTGCTTGGCATTATAATATTTCTGATTCTTATTAAGAAATTTGTTGTCTCATACATCATATGAAATACAATATATAAGAGATTTAGCAATAAAAATAATATTTCGTATTTAAGTAATGCCGACGAAAGTAGAAAATCCATATTTTAAATAAAATTATAATAAGATAGAATATATATATTTTTTAATTTTTTTCAAATTATTTAATTTGTAATTTTACCAATCTCTTTTATTTCCAGAATTATCTGGAATAATTTGATTGAAAAATTGGTCGTTTCAGAAGAAATTATTTATCATATCATCCATCGTGTTTGGTTTGGTTGTACCATTTCTTAAGAATTGTTGGTTTTGTTGGTTAAAGTCTTTAAGATATTGCATATATTGTTCTAATTCCTTTTTTTCGCCTTCTGTTAATTTTTCGCTATCACTTCCAGAACCTCACAAGCTTGAAAATCATGTTCATTGATTTGTCCAAGTTTTTCATCCGACACTATTTTGAGCTTGTCAATTATTACTACCACTTTGACTTGTTTCTTTTCATTCTCATTCTTTTCATCAATTTTTCTCATTTTCAGAACCACTTCCAGATTGATTTTTTAACTCTTGTTTCTTTTCTTCCTCCTTTCTTTTTTCCTCTTCTTGTTTTTTCTTTTCCTCCTCTTTCTTCTTTATTTCTTCCTCAAGTTTTTTTAATTTATCTAGTACAAATAAATAATTTTTATTGGTTTCTTCTTTGTCTATATTTACATTAAGTATAAGAGCTTTTTTATAAAAACTAACTGAATTTTTCCATAATGAGACCTTTTTATTGTCATCTTTTTCTTCTTCTCATAGCTTGTAGAAGGCATTTCACAAATTATGGCTTTTGTTAAAAATATTTTCATCAGTTGTTTCTGTCATTTTACTGTAATTTAAAACAGCATCTTTATAATTTTTTTTCTTGTATAAAACATTTCATAAATCATTTGAGATGATATTTCTATTATCCGTATATGGCAAGGCTTTATTGTAACTATCCTCAGCTCATGTAAAATTCTTTTGAGAATATTGTATATTTCATTTTGCAATTAAATAAAACGAAACTAAATTTTTTATATCAAGAATAAAAGCTCAGATAATAGATCAGACAAATATAAAAATAATTATATTTCTTTTTTTAATTTTTACATCACTCATTTTTTCTTTTTATTAGGAATTAAATATCAGATAAATAAAAGAATTCCGGCTATTATAACTAAATATCTCTGACTCTCGTTATTCGTATTTTTAATTTTTGAATTAGCGGAATTTATAAATTCAGCTTTAATTTTATTTAGATCTTCAATATTTCAAGCCTTAATATATTTTCAATTTCATAAATCCTTAATATCAGTTAAATTTTTCTCATATAATTTACTTATTACAACTTGTTCTTCATAGGTTTTATAAATTTTATTTCAGAATAAATCGCTTCAAATTGGAATTTTATCTCATTCATTACTTCATACTCATATAGAAAATATTTTAATTTTTTTTCACTCAATTAGAGATTTAATCGACAATCTATCTATTTTATCCTGTTGCTCTCATCCATCATTTATTATTACAAAATTTCTAATGGAATTTTTTCAAACGGTTCAAATTCAGAGCTTTAGGGCATCTAAGAAATTTGTTCATCAGTCTGAAATTGTTTTTGAATTTAAATTATTTAAAAAATTTATAAATGTATTAAATTCAGTTGTAAGAGGTGAAATTATATTTGCATTTCCCGCAAAAGCAATTAGAGAATAAGAATTATTAGGATTAGAAGAAATAAAATTCTTTATCATTTCTTTCGCAAAATCAAGCCTACTTACATTATTAGAATTATATTTCATATCCTCTACATCCATACTTTTTGATGTATCAAGGATAAAAGTAATATCATTTCAATCTACAATTTCATTTTTATTTTCAAATACTTTTATATTAAATAAGCTGAATATTAACACCAAAATTCAAATTCAAAAAAAAGTATTTTTAATAAAATTTCTTGTTTTATTTATTATGTAATTACGAAAGTTATCTTTCATATTTTATAATTTAATTCTGTATTTAAAGCTAAAAATCATATAAATTCAAATGGTAATTATAAGCAAATATAAATATTTTTCAATTTGGTAAACAAAATTTTTAAAAGTTTTAGTCTTAATTTGAGATTTATTCAGAGAAGCTAATTTAGTAAATATTTCCTGTAATTTTGTTTCATTTTTTGCTAAATAATATTCTCATCAAGTCTCACCCGAAATGTATTTTAACGTTTTCTCATCTAAATTTGCCTTTATCGGTTTTCAATTATTGTCCATAAAATATTGCTTATTTCAGTATTGGTCCGTCATATAAAGGTCAGTTCCAGCTGGATCTCAGATTCAAATTGAATATACTTTAATATTTTTGTCTTTAATATATTTTGTCACAGTTTTTGGGTCAATTCAGACATTAGCTTCACCATCTGTAATTAGGATTATAACTTTTTCTCTCTTTTCTTCTCACTTAATTTTACTTTCTAGACTTTGATATGCCTGCATTAGAGAGTCTCAAATTGCCGTTCCACTAAGTCCTGGAATATTTTGATTTATACTATCTGTGTCAATATTTTCTATAAATTGAATTAAAGTATTATAATCAAAAGTCATCGGTACTGACACAAATGGTTTTCCAGCAAATATTACCATTGATAGTCTATCTCAACCTATTTTTTTAATAAAATTAACAATCACTTTTTTTGCTGCCTCAATTCTATTTGGTTTTACATCTTCAGCTAGCATTGATTTTGAAATATCAAGAACTAGCGCAATATCAATCCCATTTTTTGACTCCTCAACCGTGATATTATAGGCTCCAGGATTTGCAATAATTATTACAAATAATGTAAAAATTAATACTTTAAAAAAAGTCTTTATATATTTTATCCATATACTTCATCAAAATGCCTCCTTCAAAAGTTCAATTTCCTTGAATTTAATTCAATATTTATTTCTTCTTAATTCAAAATACAATATAACTGGTACCAATAAAAGCAAAGCAACAAACTCCGGATTTTTAAAAAATTGTCATAAAATAGTCATAATTTCACTTATTTAATCAAACTAAATTCAAACTTTATCCAATTATATATTTTTTCCAATTTTTACAATTTTCTTTTTACTTGACTTTTAATAATTTTTTCTTATATATTAGAATATTGAGTTTATTTTTTAACTATAAAATATGACAGATGCATTATCATCAAAACTTGATGAAATTCAGTTAGAAGCCGAAAGGAAGAAAGGTTGAATCGTGTTTATTTATTCTTTGATTGAAGATAATCTTAGAGAATACCAATGAATTTTCCATATTCAGGAGGCAGAAATAAATCTAGCTAAAGAATTTATGTTTAAAACATTAGAAAGAATACTAGAACGTCTTATTGATAAAGAAACAAGATCATTTTGAGTAGATATATATGCTCGAAAATTAAATAAACTTAATGAAGAAAATATTTTTGTAAATCTTGGTTTTGTTGAATTAAAACCATCTATATCAAGAGAAGAAATGGAAAAAGAAGCCAGAATTCAAATTTTAGAAAATAAAAAAAGTGATATTAAAAAATGATTTTTAAAAATATTTAAAAATCAAGATGAAATTGAAATTACAAGTGATGAAATAACATATTATATTAATAATAGAGCATGGGCACATTGTCTTGTATTAACTCAAAAATGAAGAGATATTATTAATAAATATCTTAGAGCTACATGAAGAAATGAACTTGATGTAATTAAAGGAAAAGTAAATGAAACAAGAGAAAAAATGCTTTGAATTACTTGTTCAATTTAAAATTTATTATATTTTTTTAACTATAAAATATGACAGATGCATTATCATCAAAACTTGATGAAATTCAGTTAGAAGCCGAAAGGAAGAAAGGTTGAATCGTGTTTATTTATTCTTTGATTGAAGATAACCTTAGAGAATATCAGGGAATATTTCACACTCAGGATAAAGATTTAATTTTTAATAATTTAAAAAATATACTTGAATCAATTATTATAGACTTGTTGAAGTTTGAAAAAACCATTTTAGATAGAGATATAAATTTTAAAATAAAAGAATCTATTTTAACTCAACTTGGTTTTACTGAATATAAAGCTTGTATTGGAATAAATTTAAATATTAACTGGAAGGATTACTTAAAACTAACTCATAAATGAACAGAAATTATAAATTGATATCTTGGTGTAACATGAAGACCGAAAATTGATTTATTTTGAATACAAATTCAAGAAACAAGAAAAAAAATGCTTTGAATTACTTGTTCAATTTAAAATTTATTATATTTTTTTAACTATTATTTTATGGAAGCGGATATATTTGAATATGAATCCAGATTTTGAGGTTGAAATAAAGATGAAAACACATATCCTTACCCAACTTTTCCAGATATAGAGTCTGCTATAAAGGCTTTTGCAGTTGGTAAAGATAATATTACAGAGGAAGAAAAGCTTCAAAAATGAGCTTCCCAGGAATTTTGTAGTAATGAGACAGAATTATTGAGTTCTAAAACTGTTTCAAGAATTATTAAAATCGCAGAAACAGAGAAATTATCAAGAGATATACAGACTTTAACTCTTGATAAACCAGAAAAAATTGCTACTTCACCAAGTATTTTGTCAGAAGCTCTGAAATTATGAAAAAAGCCAGCGAAAATGGATAGTTATGATAGATTTATAAATGGAGAACCTATTTCAAAAAATGAGAGAGATTATCTAATTACTTTATTTAAAAATCCAGAAATTAGAGAGATTATTCTAGATACTCTTTCAAAAATTGATATTTTATATTGAGAAAAGAATAAGAATTTTATAAAGAAATTTTTAGAAAATGAGAAGTGAGAATACGATATTTCAAATCCTCTAAGATGTGTGCTTCACAATCTTGAAAATTACCCATTTGTGCTTGATTTTAGTTTTGATGAGATTGCACCAATTAAACATAAAGTCACATATCCAGTTTGATGACAATATTTTGAATACAAAAAATGAGATAAATCTGGATTTATTCTGAAATTAGAGGATAAATTATATTATTTAACTACACTTTTTGATAAAATTGATATTTTATCAAATTGATTAATATTTTGAAGTGTTAATACTTGAGAAAAAACGAAATGAGCTTTTAGTACAGATACTATGTTAGAATTGTCATCAGAATATATTAAAATTTGAGAATTTTATCAATTTAATTGAGCTTGATTTGATTTCGTTTATTGAGAAAAATGAATCAAGAATGTTTATGAATCTTCTGAATGATTAATTATTAAATGAGAAAATAATAAGTATTGATTACTTGGTGTAAGTCAAATAGAGAAAGATATTTTAAATGAAGTATTACTTGATAAATGAGAAGATATTGAGGAAAGTCCAGTTGATAACTGAATTAAGGAATTTAAGATTGAAAAGATTTTAGATAATAGATTTGATCAATTAAATGTTAAAAATTGATTAATTATTGGTTTTAATGAAGATGAAGATCGTGGTTTTTGAAAAGTTGAAATATTTAAAAATACAAAAGTAGATTTCACTAAAAGTCCAATTCAAATAAAAGATTATGTTCTTAAATTATTAGATTTAGATAATGTAACTTTTCATTCTCATTTTAAACATTTAGATATTCAATTTTATGATAATTGAAAATTACTTTGTATTCAAACTTTATTCTGAAATAATTTTTATTCATTTGATGAAGAAAGAAACCAATTAATTCAAATACAATGACTTCAATGAATAAATATTGAACAATATCATATTGAATCAAGATTACTTGCTTGAATACCTGTATTAATTCGAGATAAAGAAGATATTCAATATATTGTTATCTTTGATAAAACTACATGAAATGTTTCTAAAAAAGTTAAATGATTAGCAAAATTTGGTTATCTCTCAAATCAAATGCATAGTTTAAGATTAGGTTTTGTAATTCTCGAATCAAAAAAAGAAAAATATATTATGTATATAGATTGAACAGTTTATTGCTTAAATCCTTGATTTAAAATTAATTATATAGATTGAATGAGTTATTTTTCTTTAAAAAAATGATTTTTTTCTAAAAAAATAACTATACATTCCAAGGAAGAATTAGAAAAATATGCAGATTTGGTTTTACCTGAGAATTTACCAGTTGAGATAAAATAATTTGAAAAAAATACTTAAGAAAAATTCTTAAGTATTTTTTATTTGCAATAATTCAAGTTTTTAATAATATTAAATTATTATTTTCTAATCCTTGATTTTATGAATATTAATGTTAATGAATTAAAATCCTTATATATTTTTGATTGATTAGACTTAAATACTATAACTTCAATTATAGAAAATTCTAAAGTTAGAGGTTATAACGAATGAGATAGGATTATTAGGGAATGAGATAGTTGAGCTAAGGAAGCTTATATTATTATATCTTGAATTGTTGATGTTTATATAGAAAATAAATTTTTAAAGAAGCTTTGAGAATGAAATATTTTCTGAGAATATGCTCTAATTAGAGATGAGAATAGAACTGCCACAGTCATTGCAGACACAAAGGTTTCTTGCATAATTCTTGATTTAAATTCACTTATTAAAATTGCCAGTGATGATATAAAATTAAATAAAATTATGCTTTCAAGAATTAATGAAAACATTGAAAAAAAACTTTGAGTATTTAAGGAATATGATTTTTAACCAATATTTATGACAATAAAAACTAGAGTAGCACCATCTCCAACAGGATTTGTACATTTATGATTTTTGCGCACGGCACTTTTTGATTACCTCTTTGCTAAGAAAAATAAGTGAATTTTTATGGTGAGAATTGAAGATACTGACCAGGGAAGATTTGTGGAGTGAAGTATTGAGGCAATAATTAAAATGTTTGAGAGAACAGGAATTATGCCAGATGAATGACCATCGCCTTATCAGGATTTATGAAATTGACCATATATTCAATCTGAAAGATTAGATATTTACAAGAAATATATTGATAAATTAATTGAAGAGGGAAGTGCTTATTATTGCTTTTGTAGTGCTGAGAGATTAACTGAGGTAAGACAACAACAAACTGAACTAAAACTTCCTACAAAATACGATGAATTTTGTCGTAATATTCCGCTTGAAGATGCTAAAAAAAGAGTTGAAAACTGAGAGAAATATGTAGTTCGTCTAAAAATTCCAAAATGAGAAAAACTTGTTTTTCACGACCTCGTAAAGTGAAAAGTTGAATTTATGACAAGTGAAATTGAAGATACGGTTTTACTGAAATCAGATGGATTTCCAACATATCACGGAGCTGTAATAATTGATGATTTTTTAATGAAAGTTACTCATGTTTTCCGTTGAGAGGAATGGCTTCCATCAATGCCAAAACAAATTTTAACTGCCAGAGCTCTTTGAATTGAACTTCCATATTATGCACATCTTCCGAATGTGCTCTGAATAGACAGAAAAAAATTATCAAAAAGAACCGGGGATGTTGCAGTAGAAAATTATCTAAAAAAATGATACTTAGTAGAGGCTTTAATTAATTATTTAGCATTTCTAGGATGGAATCCTAAAACAACTGAGGAATTTTTTACACTAGATAAACTAGTTGAGAGATTTGATATTGCCGATGTCCACAAAGCCTGAGCCGTTTTTGATGTAGAAAAACTTAACTGGATGAACGCAAAATATATCCAAAAAACTGAAATCAATGAGCTTTATACTAAGCTTGTTGCTTATTTAAAAGAATATGAGAGTGATTTTTATGCTGATGTTTTTGTAAGACATTCTAGAGAATATAATTTGGCTATTTTAAAGGAACTTCAGACTAGATTAATTAAATTTGATGATTTTATTGGACTTACTTGATATTTTTACAAAGAAGCAAAGTTAAGACTTGATTTACTCATAAATGAAAAAATGTGAATTACTTGATTAGATTTTGCAAAAAATTCACTTCAAATTGCTCTTGATATTTTAAATGAAACTAAAGTTCTTGAGTTAGATAATTTAAAAAATTCTTTTATTGAAAAAATAAAATCAAATTCTCTAAAAAACTGACAAGTTCTTCGGCCAGTTCGTGTAGCACTATCTTGAGAAGAGTTTTCACCGTGAGCATTTGAATTAATTATGATTTTCTGAATAGATGAATCAATTCAAAGAATTAAAAAAGTTATTGAACACATATAAAATATTTTTATTATCTTAAAATCTCCACCTCCGGTGGAGATTTTTTTCTCTTCAAATTCCATAAATTAGCACCAAAGTAAAAAAGTGCTAAAAAAGATTTGACTTTTTGAGTTAGCACTATATAATGGAGGTGTTAATTTAATTTATAACCAATAAAATTATGTGAAAAATTATATGAATAGATCTTGGTACTACCAATTCTTGTGTGGCATTTATGGAATGAGGACAAGCAAAAGTAATACCAAATGCAGAAGGAGCTAGAACTACTCCGTCAGTTGTTGCAAATAAAAACTGAGAAACATTAGTGGGGATGTCAGCTAAGCGTCAAGCTGTAGTAAATCCTGCACAAACTATTTATTCTTCAAAAAGATTTATCTGAAGAAAATTTAGCGAAGTTCAAAGTGAAATTAAAAATATTCCTTTTAAAGTTGTAGCAGGGTCTGCATGAGAATGTCTTATAGAATTTAATGGTAAAAATGTTAGACCAGAGGAAATGTGAGCAAAAGTACTTGAAAAATTAAAAGAAGATGCTGAGAAATTTTTATGACAAAAAGTAACTGAAGCCGTAATTACAGTTCCTGCTTATTTTAATGATGACGAAAGACAAGCTACAATTAACGCAGGGAAAATTGCAGGACTAGATGTTAAACGTATTATAAATGAGCCAACTGCTGCAGCACTTTCTTATGGACTTGATAAGAAAAAAGAGGAAAAAATTGCGGTTTATGATTTTTGAGGAGGTACATTTGATATATCAATTCTAGAAATTTGAGCTGAGGGAACTTTTGAAGTACTGGCAACTAATTGAGATACTCATCTTGGTTGAGATGATTTTGATCAAAGATTATTTGAATATATCGTAGATGAATTTAAAAAAGAACAAGGTGTAGATCTTCGTAAGGATCCTATGGCAGTTCAAAGAATTAAGGATGAAGCTGAAAAAGCAAAAAAAGAGTTATCAGCAACGACAGAAACCGAAATTAACTTGCCTTATATTACAGTTGATACGAGTGGACCTAAGAACTTATTCTTAAAAATCACAAGAGCAAAATTTGAAGAACTAATTTATGATTTGGTTGAAAGATCTATGGCTCCTTGTAAAAAAGTATTAAAAGATTCAGGACTTCAAGCATCTCAAATTGATGAAATAATTTTAGTTTGAGGTTCGACTAGAGTTCCATTAGTTCTTAAAAAAGTAGAAGAATTTTTCGGTAAAAAATCAAATTCTTCAGTTAATCCAGATGAAGCAGTAGCACTCTGAGCTGCTATTCAAGGTTGAATTATTACAGGAGATGTTAAAGATGTATTACTACTTGATGTTACTCCACTTTCTCTTGGTATTGAGACTCTTGGATGAGTAATGACTCGCATGATTGAGAGAAATACTACAATTCCATCAAGCAAATCTCAAGTATATTCTACAGCTCAAGACAATCAAGATAGTGTAGAAATCCATGTGCTTCAATGAGAAAGAGAAATGGCAGCGGACAATAAATCCCTTGGAAGATTTGTTCTTTCTGGAATTGCCTGAGCTCCTAGATGAGTACCACAAATTGAGGTTACCTTTGATATAGATGCATCATGAATTCTTCATGTAACAGCAAAAGATAAATGAACTGGAAAAGAGCAAAAAATTACAATTCAATGATCAACTTGAATGGATAGTGGGGAAGTAGATAAACTTGTAAAAGAAGCCGAAGCAAACCGCGAAGCTGACAAGAAAAGAAAAGAATCTATAGAATCTCGCAATATGGCAGATTCTGCAGTATACCAAGCCGAGAAAACAATGAAAGACAATGAATGAAAATTTGACGCAAAATTATGAGACGAAGCAAAAGAAAAAATAGAATCTCTTAAAAAAGTTCTAGCTAACCTTGATGTTTCAAAAGAGGAAATTGACACCCAAGCCAGCGCTCTCCAAGAAATCATGATGAAAATCTGACAAGAAATCTACTCAAAATGACAAGCCGAAGCCCCAAAAGAAGATGATGGAGTTAAGGTAAAAGACAACAACGAGAAGAAAGAGGATGAGAATACTGTGGAAGGGGAAGTGGAATAAGAGAAATTTAGAATATAAAAAAACAGGTTAGAAATAACCTGTTTTTTTGATTAATGTTTAATTAGATTTCGTTTTTACTAATTTCTTATAAATCCCATAAGGCGAAAGAAGTTCGCGGAATATCATTACGAAGATTAGGGAGAAGGAAGCTGAGAAGAAGATGTTTAGGTTTGAGAATAGTAGGTATATGGCTGAGCCGAAGAATGCGGATGTTATGTAGTTGGAGTGGGATTTGAAGCTATAGGGGGTGTCTCAGAGAATTGAGTCTCTGAGTATTCATCATCCGACTCATGTTAGGATTCAAAGAAAAATACAAATTAGAATGACTTGAATATCAAAAATATTTCTATTAGAAAAAAGGTGAATATATGTTATGTTTGTTCATATTATGGAAAACGCAGCTAGTCATATTGAGTCTATAAACCTAAAAATTGAATAAGTTTTTTTAAAGAAATTTGGGAGCGTGTAAACAATTACTCATGACAATATAGTTAAAATTATATAGATACTATTGTTTATATAAAATAAAGGAATTCTTCAAATAATTAAATCTCTTATAGTTCCTCATCAAACTGCAGTTATAGTTCATAAAAAAATAACAGCAAAAATATTCAATCATCTTGATTTTGCTTTATATGCTCATCATACAGCAAAAGCCACAGTTCCTAGTAGATCTAGAAAATGAAGAAAGTTTCAATTTTGAAATAACCAAATATGTCCCATTTTTAAAAATTTAATAAGTAATATATTTTACAGAGTATATTTATCTTTATTTATATTTCAAATATAATAAAAAATAAGCATCATTCGATGCTTATTTTTTTGGATTTGAGAATTATTTTATAATCCGAAATAACAGTAATTAGTGGTTCAATCTCAGAATAGAGATCCGGCATTATCAAATATACAATAGTTTATGGTACAGGCTGGATCAGTCCAAACATTATTAAATACATATCAAGTTCAACAAGTTCAAGCTCAAGCAGTAGTAGTTCATTCTGTTATAACTCATGCAGTACAAGTATAGCTGAAATTTGCTGTAGTTGTTCAATTTGTTGGACTAGTTCAGAATGAATATGTTCATACTTTTGGAATTGTATTTCAAGAAGCTAATTCTAAAGGAGTTGGTATATTATATGTTACTGTACTATATGTATCAGTTGCTGGCATTGTACAAGCATCAGCTGCACATATTTTATTTGTATCATCCCAAGTATATCCTGTATTACATTTAAAATTACATGATGTAGTACTAGCTGTATCATTATGAACTCATTCTAGAGTTGGTATCCAGTTTGTTCCATTCCATGTTTGTGTAATACTTGCTACTGTATTCCAATTCCAAGCAGTATTATCTGCAAATGGTTCTATACAATTAGAAATTTGTGTATTAGCTTTACATATTTTATTTGTATCATCCCAGGAGTAATTTGTTTTACATGTAAATGTACAAACATCTCAAGACGTTGAATAATGCCAATCTGTTCATATAGCTTGTGATGTTGCATTTGATACAGAAGTATTTTCATCAAAAGTTCATCAACATTCATCCTTGATACAAGAATCACCAGCTGGTAAATATGTATCATTACATGATACATCTAATACTTCCTTTGCATTAGCTGTATCAAATGCTCAATTTAGACATTGAATTGTTAAAACTTTAGTTGTTGCATCTCAAAACTCAATTGGATTATTTTTTGTAGGTAATTTTAATGTTATTTTATCCATTGCTATTCCAGAATGAGAAGTTGCAGGAATTATATAATCATTATAAGTTGTAGGGCTGCATGGTAGTGTATTATTTAAAGCTGATTCTATGTATGTTGCTAATTCTCCTGTCATTGCTGTTGTTTTTCATCATTCGTATACATCTCATCAAAAGTATGTTATGAATTGATAATCTGGATTTAAAATATTTACTGCTCATGAAAGTGTTTCTTGAATTGGTTGTTTATTTTCATCAGTTAATATTCAAATCATGTTACCTGTTACGTATGTGTATCTATTTGAATAATTAATATCACTTGCAAATGCTTCTGAAACTAGACTTGGAACTTGAGATATATAATTAATAGTTGATCAATTTTCTAAATATCACATAAGTTGAATTTTTTTCTTATCTTTATCAGTAGAATAAATATAAGAACTACCATCTTTTGGATCTTTTCCTTTTCCAGAAAGTCAAATTATTCTAGTAATAGAATCTCATGCGTATCATTGGTATGAATATAAAATTGGATCATGATCTCCAGCTACTATTTCTACATAATCATCTGGCATTGGAGTAGTTCAGGCTTTTACCATTTGTATAGTAAGTCATTCATGAATTGATTTTAAATCACTTACTCTTACACTATCTCTAGCGTTTCAGAAATAATTATTAAACGACATAAATGCAATAGTACCTAGAATAGCTAGAATTGATATTACTACTATAAGCTCAACTAAAGTAAAACCGTAACGAGCTTTAAATTTTTGTTTTGTGTTCATATTATTTATATGTTAAATATTAAACGAGAACATAATATACTATATTTTTTAAATTGCAATAGAATTTACTAGTTTTTTTATTTTTTATTTTTTAATATAATTCTCTCAAAATAAAATATCATACTGGAGTTTATAATTAACAGTATCTATATTTTTACATTCTTCTTTTAAAGAAGACATATTTTCTATCATTTGGTAATTTTTATCCATAATTAGTTTCTTGGAATTTCATACTATACAATTATTATAAATATATGAAACGTAATCAAAATACCTACTTTTCTTTTTAATATTTAGGGTGTCAAGAATATAATTTCAGAAAAACGCGCTTCAGATATATTTTTTGTCGTCTTTTTTTAGTCAGATATTGTCCCAAATTAGGTAAGGCGTTGAATATATTTTGAGAAGTTCATCTTTTGACCATTTTGTCTCATCATCACTACTTACAAATCCAGTTTCTTTGTATGTGAAGTAATTATCTCACAGGGCCCCGAGATGATCTCAGAAAAATGCCACAATTGTAGGTTTTTTTGATGCTTTGATGTGGTCGATAAGTCTTTTTAATTGTTTGTCAGCATCTTTAATTCATTGAGCGTAATTTGTTACAATTTGTTTGCTAGCTTCGGTTAGATTTGATTTTGTAACCTCAATATCTAGCTCATTTTTTTTGAATTTCTCCCAGTTGTATGGGAAATGATTTTCCATAGAAATTCAGAAAATAAATTTTGGATTATCACTTTTTTTGTCGTAATTTTCTATTATCTCTTCTGTAAATTCTTTATCTGAAATAAAAGGTCATTTATACCATGCTCAAGCCATATCTTCCAATCAAATAAATTTATCAAATCAAAGCAGAGGATAGGTTTTTTCTCTATTAAAAAATGATTTTTCGTAAGTGTGAATTGCAAGAGTTGAATATCAGTTATTTTTTAATTCCCAGACAATACTTGGAATTGGTTTGTTGATATATTGTTGATAGGCGATACTTCAAAAGGGTAGATATTTTACGAGGTTTCCAGTTAATATTTCATATTCTACCATTGCTGTTTTTCAACCATAAGTAGGGGATAGTAGAAAACCATTTGAGAAATCTTTTTTTAAACTGTCAAAGTTTTTTAGTGGATTTTCGCTAAATTCTATATTTTGTAGTTTTGTGACATCCCAAAAAGCTTCACTTAGAATAAAAATTATATCTGGTTTAACTTTATTTTCTCATAAATTAGTCGTTTCAGGTATTTTTGATAAAATATTTTGAATTTCTTCCTTATTATAATTATCTGGTTTTTTAATAAAAATATTTCATAAATTTGTATAAAATCAGACTACAAATCAATTATTATCATAATTATATTTTTGCTGCCAAGAAAGTCATTCTACATTTAAACCAGTAAGTTTTTGTAATTCATAAACTCTAAAATCTTCTGATGCAAAAATATAATAATTTGATGGTATTAGTAATAAAAGCAATATTATTCTGATTTTTCTTGAGATTTTAGTCTTCCTAAAAACTAGAAAATGAACCGCAAATATCAGAATTAAAAATAAAAATGAGTATATTAAATAAATTTCTGATCCCGGTTTAATAAAGCTAAAAAGTTCTTTGCTAGATCCGGCATTTACGAAAATATCAACTGGATAAAATGGCTCTCAAAGAATAATTACCTTAAAATGATTTATAAGTGAAAAAATAAAAAATGTGATAAAAAAAATTCAAACTCATAGATTTGGTCCAATAATAAAAAAGAATGAAGCAAATAAAAGAAGAGTTATAAAATATGAAAATAAAAAAACTACTGGATTATTTTTAATTAAATTAAATACTAATTCTATACTTCATTTCTGGATAAATTCTAGAAGCAATGCCAGTAAAAATGGAATTAACAAAAAAACCAAGACCTTTCAGAAAATAACTGCATATTTTTTTCAGTTTCAGGCTGGTATTTTTCTACCCAAAAGACTTCTTCTTGATATTTTTTCCATTTCTTCAAAAAATTTATATTGTGAGAAATATAATCATTTTTACGAAAAAGACAAAAAAGATTTTATAATTTTGATAAATCTATAGTTATTCATCCAAAATTTGTTCAAAACAATCATTTATATTTAACTATTCCTTTCTTTTCGTCTATAATTATTCTATGTAGATTTCAATTAGAAATTGGTATTGATAAATCATTTCAAATACAATGAAGCGAATACGTATTTCCAAATTTTTTTATATAGTATTCTTTAGAGTTATATTCAAAGCTTTTTACTACGCCCCAAGTAACTACACTCATAGAATTTATATCAAATAATAATATATCTTCATTTGAGGAAAAAGATGACAATTTTATATTTATTCTTCATTTTTTGTCTAATTTCACTTTATCTCATTCTTTTTCAATATATCAAAATGTTGAAATTCTAAAAATCTTTTTAATATTTGTGTTATAAATATAATTCATCATATCTATATTATTATATAACAGTACTATATTTTCTAATCATTCTATATTAGTTTCTGCTTTAAACATAAATTCAGCATCTTCAATTCATTCTATTTCTTCTAGAATTCAATCTTTTTTAATAAAAATCTTAACTTCTTCGTCAAGTGTTGTTTTAAATACATTTTCTCAGATTTTTTCGTATATTTTACCATCTATTTCTAAATAATTAGATAGCTTTCTATATACAAAATTTACTGTCATTCAATTTACAGTTTCTCAATTTGATATTGCAAGTGATACTTTATTTTTTACTATTAATTTATGAAGCATTATGTTTAGATTTCAGAAACTGATTTTTTCCTTTAGATTCTCCAACTCCTCAAATGATATATCTTTAAATTTAATTTTATTAATAACTTTATTATAAGAATTTTGAAAATCTTTATCTTCTAAAACTCCTTGAAAAAAGGTGATTTCATTATCTAAAATATCTTCTCATTGAATTATTTTGGTAAAAATAATCATTATTTTAGCTACATCGTCATCTCTAAATTCAAATTCAAATTCATCAAGAGTTTCCTTTAATGCTAAATACAAAACTCTTTCTGCTACTGGTGATTGTAGTGCTTCCAGTGAGCTTGTACAATATTTTTCTGATGTTAGAATTTCATCTTTTTCAACTGAGTTTTGCATACTGACATATTTTAAAAAATACAAAAACATATTATGTTTATGTATTTTTAGTAAAAAGTCAAGTTTATTTTTGGAAAAAAATATAATTTAGGAAGAGAGAATTACGATATTGTGATTACAATCAATAAAACAATTTTATACATTCATCTTCGTCTTCGATTAAATCTTCATAAAGAGATAATTCTGGACTTCTCCAAATGTAGGATTTATGCTCGTCTGGATTGATTATAATTTGTGGTAATTTATCTAATTTAGAATGAAATATATGATAAATAAAATCATAATTTTCATATTTTACATAAACTTTATCAAAATATTTAATTTCTAAATTAGAAAGTCATGTTTCCTCAAATATTTCTCTCTCAATTGCCTCTCAAATATCTTCCTCATCTCATACTTTTCCAGCCGGAACTCAATAAGTATTTGGCTCACTTTTATGATCTTGCCTCAACAAAAGCAAAAATTCACCCTGGAATTCAACAAAGCAACTGACAATCTCAAATCTTGGATTAAATATTTCTGGTTTTGTGGGGTAGATCATTTTTTTATTTAAAATAAATTTTTCTAATTATATTCTTTCCTCAAAATAATCAATATCAACTATATTAAAAAATAAAACTCCTCTTAACCAAGGAGTTTTATTAAAAATAAAGTTTTATTCAGTAGACAGTGTTTTTACTTCTATATTTTGTACATTTGGTTGAAGATTATTAGTATTATCTTCAGATGTAAAATATATAATATATTCCACATCTGGAAGTAATCATTCAATTACAAATTGATTATTTCAAATAATAGTTGCTCATGATCAATGTATTGGTGCAATTTGTCATGTTCAATATTCTCATGCCTTTACCTGACTTGCACTTGGCATAGTTGAACCACTGGCCAAAACAATATAATATCATGTTCAACTTTCATTGACTGTTGCAAGAAGTGTAGTTCCTGTACTAGTTGTTCCTGTAACTGATAATACAGTTATTTCTGGAGGAACAGTATCTGCCAACTCTAATGTAGAAAATGTTACTCATTGAATAGTTTGTTGTAAATTATTATCTATATCTTCAGCTGTAAAATATATCACATAATTAGTATTAGATGTAAGTCATGTTATATTAAATTCATTAGTTCAAGAAACTATAGCTCAAGATCATTTAATTGTTACATTTTCTCACAGGGCATTTTGTCATGCTTTTACCTGATTTGCACTTGGCATAGTTGAACCACTAGCCAAAACAACATAATATCATGTTCAACTTTCATTTACTATTGTCCTAAGTGTTCCTGAATTAGATGTAATTCATAACATAGAAATATTTACAATTACTGGTGGAGTATCATTAATTCATTCAGATAAAATGTCTTTAACTTTCACTTGTGCTATTAATAATATTTCATCCATAAGTGCAAGATATCTTTCTTTACGGACAGGATTCATATTAGAATTACCAACGTTGTGAATTAATTTTTCAACTCTAGAAATTACTCTAACTAAATATTCAAGTCTACGAGATGGAGGAACTCATTGTATAAATCTTTCTATTTTAGCCTCATCTTGCTCGCTTAATATACGTTTATTTTCTGTCATTTGCCTTATATTAATTCGATTTGTTATTATTGACTGAAGAGCTAATTTAAAGCTATCAATTTTTGTTGAATCAACATATGGTAGTAGTACTTCTAAATATTTATTATAAAGAGTTGTAATTCTTTCTCATATTGGCAAAAGATTATCTCAATTTCTTATAGTTTTTTTAAAATAATCATCTAAGATATTTAAATCATCTATAAAATTCCTTAAATTTTTATTTATTGAATTAATTTCAGTATTTTCTAAATTAGTGCGAAGATGAGTTTGTAATTGATTTTCCTCTTCGCTCATTTTTCTTTGAGTAAGTTTTATTTGATTTTTTATTTGATTTCTTTCTTGAAGACAAGTATTTTCTGAAAAACAAGAATTTTCTTTAAGTTTATTTTGTTTTTGTATTTGTCATAAATTATTATTACCAGCAATAACGAGAGATAATTGTGTAGACTGATACAATCCTGTATCACTTAACAACACTGTTTGATTGCTTACCATATTTCAAAATGCAATATCTGAAAAGGTTAGCATTAGGATAATAAATAGTGTTGTTATATTAACTTTAGTTTTCATAAGAAAAGTAGTTAAAAAATAAAACAACTAATATTTTTAATTCCTCTTAGAGGAACAGTTTAAAAAATAAGACAAATTACAATATATTCCAAAATTGAATTTAGTCAATATTTTTAATATCTTATATTTATTTATAAATTAATTTTGATAAAATTCTTATTTAGACTTTTTTCTAAATATTTTATTGCTAATTCCCAGATATTTTGATATTTATATTTCATAAATATTATTTTATTATTTACTTTTATAAGTAATTATTATCCTTTAAGAATTTAAATGCTATTTCTCTATTGTGTTTGAACTCGTACAAACTATGTGCATCACTATTAACATAAACATATTTTGCTCACTTTAACATACTATGAAGTTTTTCTATATCAGTATTATTTCTAATCAAATCTGTAGCATCAAATTCCATAGGAATATTATAAGTATTGCAAACCTCTATTAATTTTTTAATATCAACATATTTTGAAAAACATCTACTGTTACACGGATGACCAATAAATTTTATTTTTTTATGAAATCTTTCTATTGCATTAATATATCAATTTGTTATAGATTCCGAGTTTCATTCATATACTCATATGTGTGCGGATAATATTATAAAATCTTGTTCTATTCATTGAATTGTGCTACAAATATCTCAGCATTCATTGACTAAATCTCACTCAACTCAAAATATAACATTAACATCATTGAAAACATTTTTCCATCTTGATAAATTTACTCTTGGAGGAAATCATTTATTCCATAAAATAGGAAATGCTTTTTCCATAGCTATATCACTATGATCTGTAATAGCAATTTCACTAAATCATAGTCATCATGCAAATTTTACCATTTCATCAATTGAACTTGTTCAATCAGAAAAATTAGTAGAATGCATATGATAATCTTTTCAATCTAAATTTAATATTTGCATGTGTTTATATTTTTAAATAATAATTTTTTAGTTTCCAATAATCTCAAACCCATCCTCTTCTTGAATAAAATATTTAACTTCATTCTCCAAATTATCATAAATTTTCCTTAAATCATCACTTTTTATTCTGATGCTTTTTGTGGGAATAGAAGGATTAAATATAAAATATTTACTCTCAAAAATCTCATTATCTACAAATATTTTAATTGTAGAATTTTCAAATCAAAAAGATGGAATAGATCATATTGTGGCTCCAAGAAGTGGAGTGATTTCGTCTTGTGATGCAAATCTTATATCCTTACTTCAAAATTCTTTCTTAAAATTACGAGCTTTTATTTGTTTGTCTCAATGCGTTACCACAAGATAAAAATTTCATTTGCAGTGAAATACTATATTCTTACTTCAAAGTCATATGAGTCATTTATCATCACGAAATCTCTTAGAATCATCACAACTCTTGCTCATTTCATGCTCGATTTCATCGAATTTTATACTTAAATCTTTTAGGATTTTTATGATATTTTGGTAGTTTTGGTTCATTTTAAGAAATTAAATTCTATAAAAAGGCGTTGGAGGCAGTATTGTAGCTAATCACAAAAGATGTCTAACTTTATTTATGACCTTATAAATTATTTCTTGCTCAATTTCCTCAGGTCTTTTCTTTTCTTCAAGATAAGGAGTTGGCGGTAAGAAAAGTGAGCCTTTTAGTTCTGTTGCTTGAGATTTATCCACAGTTATTCAAATTGACATATCTTTAAAATAGTTATTTTTCATATAAATATATTTTAGAATTAAACTTTTTCCATTATATTTTTTCCTCAAAATAATCAAATTCTTTTCTTTAATTTTAATTTTTCCAATTTTAATTTGCGATTTTTGGGATTTTCTATATTATTTGGTGGTATTAAATAGTTAGTAAAAACATAAAATTATGTATGAGCTTGTAATGTGACTAGAGACACACGTAAGAGTTAAATCAAAAACGAAGATGTTTTGTAGTTGTAAAAATGCTGTAGAGTTGGCGGGTGAGCCGAATGAAAATACTTGTCCTGTTTGTATGTGATTTCCTGGGATGCTTCCTGTATTAAATGAGGAGATAGTAAATCTTGCTGTGAGAGCTGGACTTGCAATGAAATGCACTGTTAATAAAATTTCAAATTTTGATAGAAAATCATATTTTTATCCAGACTTACCGGCGGGTTATCAGATAACTCAGCTTTATCATCCGATAGTTGAGCACGGTGAAGTTAAGACTTTTGTAAATGGAGAATTAAAAACTTTTCATATTCATAGAATGCATATTGAAAATGATGCTGGAAAGCTAGTTCATGCAGGAAGTAAGACTTTGTGTGATTATAATAGAGCCTGAAGTCCACTTATGGAAATAGTTACTGAGCCAGATTTTCGCAGTAAAGAAGATGTAATTGCTTATTTGGAGGAATTACAAAAAATTATGAGATTTTGCTGAGCCTCAGACGCTGATATGGAAAAATGACAGTTAAGATGTGATGTGAATATTTCACTTAGAAAGCCTGGAGAAACTGAATTTAGAAATAGAGTAGAAATCAAAAATCTTAATTCATTTGCGTCTATTTCTAGGGCAATTGATACTGAATACAAAAGACAAGCCAAAATATATGACGCAGGCGGAAAAATAGATCAAGAAACCAGATGATGGAATGATGAAAAATGAGTGAGTTCTCCGCTTCGTAGTAAGGAAGATGCGATGGATTATAGATATTTTCCAGAACCAGATTTACCACCACTAGTTTTGACTGATGAATATATTGAAGCAAGAAAGATTGATGAACTTCCAATTGATAGAAGATTAAAATATTTAAATGAATATAAACTCCAAGAAGATGACGCAAGAATTCTTTCTAATGAAAAAAATATTTCAGATTATTTTGAACAAATTGTGAAATTAACTTCTGATCCAAAAAAGTCTTGTTCTTATATTACAACTGTTTTATTGGCTCATTTTAAAGAAAGTGATGATAATGTTTCTTTTGATTCATTGAAATTTGATATTGAACAACTAGCTAGTGTTATAAATCTTGTAAATAAAAATGAACTATCTTCAACTAATGCAAAAGTTGTAATTGAAGAATTATTTATGAATTGATGAAAAACAAATGAAATAATTGAAAGATTATGACTAAAACAAACAAATGATATGTGAGCTTTAGAAGAAATTGTTAAAAAAGTAATTGAAAATAATTCAACACAAGTTGAACAATATAAGGCTTGAAATGAAAAATTATTTTGATTTTTTGTCTGACAAGCCATGAAAGAAAGTAAATGAGCCTGAAACCCTAAAATATTTAATGATTTGTTTAAAAAATATCTTTAACAATTTTTATTAATGAAAAAAATCTTATTAAAATTATTGCAGATTAGTGCAAGAAAGGTAATTGAAAAACACAAACCAATTGTTATTGGAATAACATGAACAGTAGGGAAGACTACTACAACTCATTTTATTTATGAGTTTATGAGTTCGCTTTTTTGAGATAGTGTTTATATGTCTCCTTATGATTATAATTGAGAATATTGACTTCCTTTAACTGTTTTACAAAGCAAATCTCCAAATAGAAATCTGCTTTTATGGATATTAGTTTTTATAAAATCATTTTTACTTAGATTTTCTAAAAATTATCCAAAATATTTAGTTTTAGAATATTGAATAGATCATCCAGGAGAAATGGATTTTATTCTTTGAGTTGCAAAGCCAGATTATTGAATTATTTTAAATATTTCAGAAAATCATTTATTGCAATTTCCTCATTTTGAGGATTATGTAAATGAAAAATTAAAGCTACCTTTAAATTCAAAAAATATTATTTATAACAAAGATGATATTAAATTAAATGAAGCTTTTTCAAAAAATCATCACGAAAACTTATTATCTTTTTGAATAAGTTCAAAAAATGCTGATTTGGTTGCATTTAATATTGTATCTGACATTAATAATTTAAAATTTGATCTAGAGTATAAATGACATGTTCATTCTCTAAAATATAATTTAATTTGAGAATTTCAGACTTATAATATTCTTCCAGCTTTTGCACTTTGAGCAATGCTAGGAGTAGAAATTGAGAAAATTAAAGAAATAATGTCAAATATTAATCCTCAAAAATGAAGATGAGTTTTACTAAAATGAGCTAATAATTCAATAATAATTGACGGAAGTTATAATTGATGATGTGTTGCGATTGGCGCTTGAATTTGATATATGGACTCACTTGAATGAGATTTTTTTAAAATTCTATTTTTATGAGATATGAGAGAATTGTGAGATGAATCAAAGAAACTCCATTTACAATTAGCTAACAGAATTATAAATTCAAAAATAGATAAAGTTGTAATTGTTTGAGAAGAAATGAAAAAATATGCCTATGAAGACCTTGTAAAACATCTCTGAGAAGAAAATGTATCATGGTTTATGAGTTCTCGTCAAGCCGGAAGAAAAATTAGAGAAATCATAGCAAGCACATCAAAACAAAGTGTAATATTCGTAAAATGAAGCCAAAATACAATATTTTTGGAAGAATGAATAAAAGAATTCTTATATGATATTAGAGATGCTTCTAAATTATGCAGACAATGACATCACTGGATGAAGAAAAAAGATGATTTCTTTAACAACGCACTTTAATTCCTACCGTTCTATTCCTCTGTCATTTCGAGCTTGTCGAGAAATCTATTTAATTTTTTACCTTTAAAATTTATGTTTTTAGTTTTATTTTGAATATATACAATTATAATGGTTATAGTTTGGTGATTTTTTCTAGTTGCAAAAATTCACTTTTATAAATTCAGAGATTATAGTCTATATATCGCCCCTGTTACAAAATTTGTGACTATATTTTTACTTCTTCTTACAATTTTTTGATATTATCAAATATACCAATATTCAACCAGTTCTTGAGATAACAACACGACTACAGTTCAAGATAGTGCAATAAAAGAAATTTATTAAATGTGAATTTTGTGTGAAGAACTTGACAAATCTTCTTTTAAGAATATAAAAGCTTTAGCTTAGAGAAACCAATTTTTAAGCCAAAAACAAAATTAGGACAAAAAAGGAGAAAAATTATGCCACTGAAACCCTTATCAACGAACGGAGCGCGGAGATTAATTACGAGTGCTGTTATGAATGAAACTGGACTCGATGAAGTTCCTATACCAGATCTGAAAGCCGTAAGGCAATGTTTTGTCTGTGTTCAAGGTGATCCTTATAAACCAGGTGACCCAAGACACTGGGATATGTTGCCGGACTTCCAAAAGAAGATTAAGGTTTTTTCAAAAAATATTACGCAAAAAGTGTAAGAGAAGGGGGTATAACAATAAAAAAGCGGTTGATTTCGGACCGCTTTTTGAATTTTAGTTTGAATTATTTCAGAAATTGTGTATATATAGAATATAATAATTAATTAAAAAATATGAAAGTATGAATTGTTTGACTTCCAAATGTTGGAAAGTCTTCGTTATTTAATGTTTTGACGAAATCTTACAGCGCTGATGCGCAGAATTTTCCATTTTGTACTATTGAGCCAAATTCTGGGATTGTTAATGTAAACGATTCAAGACTTATTGAATTACAAAAAGCAGTAAATTGAAGTAAAATTATTCCAGCTACTGTTGAATTTGTAGATATTGCCGGGATTGTAGAGTGAGCGAGTAAATGAGAATGACTTGGAAATAAATTTTTAGCAAATATTCGCGAAGCTGATGCGATTTTACAAGTTGTTAGAATTTTTGAAGATACAAATGTCCATCATGTGAGTTGAAGTGTAAATCCAAAACGCGATATAGAGATAATTAATGCTGAACTTATTTTAGCTGACCTAGAGACTTTATGAAAAAGAATGTGAGATAATGAAAAAAAAGTAAGAAGTTGAGATAAAGAAGCAAAAGCAAAACAAGAAATTTTTGAAATTCTAAAACCACATCTAGAAGGTGGAAATCTTGCAATAACTTTAGAGCTTGACGCTGAGCAAAAATTATTAATTAAAGATTTATTTTTACTTACAAATAAGCCATTTATTTATGCTTGTAATACATCAGAAATCGATGTTTGAATTAGTGAAGATAAATTAAGAGATATAACTTGAATTACTGATAAAAAAATTCCTGTCTTACCGATAAGTGTAAAAATGGAATTAGATATGATGGATTTCTCAGAGGAAGATAGAAAAGATTATTTAGCTGAGTATTGAATTACTGATAATCCAACTGACAAGTTAATTAAAACCTGTTTTGATTCTCTCTGACTTCAATATTATTTTACAGCATGAGAAATAGAAGTAAGAGCTTGGACAATCAAATCTGGATGGAAAGCTCCACAGGCAGCCGGAGTAATTCACACAGATTTCGAGAAAAAATTTATAAAAGCGGACACAGTTAACTGGAAGGACCTAGTTGACAATGGAGGCTGGGCAAAAGCTCGCGAAAACTGAAAAGTAAGAATGGAATGAAAAGAATATATTGTACAAGATTGAGATGTAATGTTATTTAAGTTTTGAGGGTAAAATTATTTAATTAAATAAAATATGTCTATATTATCAGTTAAAACACATTCATTTGTAAAGGTTCCGTTTTATATGCAAAAAACTGGTTTTACATGCTGACCAGCTAGCGTAAGAATGGTACTTGATTTTTGGGAAGATAATACTTCTTTTCCAGAAAAACAATTATCTGAAGAATTAAAAACAACTTCAATTGATTGAACCGAAAATCATCACATTATTAATTTTTTTATTTCAGCCTGATATTATGTTTATAATACTAAAAATAGCCTCTTAGAAGATCTATTATTTTTTGTATGACTATGAATTCCTGTAATTGTAAATTATAAAGATATAATTTGAGACTATGGTCATTATGGTGTTATTGTAGGATTTACGCCAGTTTCACTAATATTAAATGATCCTTATAGATGAGAACTTTTTAAAATTTCAAAAGAATCTTTTAAAAAACAATGGGTAAGTTGAAGTGGTAAAAATGTAAGATGGATGACAGCTGTAATTAAAGAAAAATATTTTCCTTACTATATGCTCGGAAAATATCAAAAAGATTTTATTTGTAAATTATCCTAATTTCCTGCTTTATAATCCCAATTTTTAATTTCATCATTGTAGAAATAAATTATTTGGAAATCTTTATCTCTTTGGAAATCTAGCGGTAAATAATTTATATATCATGCTTTAAATAAAATTTCTGGATTTATGGCATGATTTTTTTTGTCTTCAAAATATTTCTTATCTGCATTTTCTAAATATGATAAGTTAAGTTCTCTTGTAGCTTTATTAAGGTAAGTCGAACAAAAATTATCAAGGTTTTTATTTTTGTCTAATTTCTCTTCTCATAGTTTTTTTACTAATTCTTGTCTTATTTTTTCTACTTGTCCTACAAATCTTCAATCAAACTTTATTTGATTATTAAATACATTTAGTAGTACTCCTCATAGTTCTTTTGAAAAGGCAGAACAATCTTTTTCTTTTTCTGATGATAGACTTTCAGCTAGTGATAAAAACATCATTATAGATTTTTCTCTATCTCATCATTTTCACTGCATAATTGCTGCCATAATTCTAGCGCCAGTTGGTGCATCTGTATTAGCAGAAGTTATCTTGTAATAAAGAGATGCATTTATTGCGTCAAATTTATTCCAGTAATAAATATAAGCTAAATAATAAGGAATTTGAGAATCACTACATGGATTTTTATATTTATCTTCTGTCCAAAGTTTCTTTAAGTCATATTCATTTTTAATTAGTGCAATTTTGTTTAAATCACAGTTTTCTTTCATTCATTTTAATCCAAGAGTTAGAGCTTGGTCAACATTTTTTTCAATTTCTTCTTTTGTTATAGTCTCATATCTTTCATTATAGCTTGTTAATAATAATTCTCAGATTAAGTATGGGTATGTAAAATTAGGATTAATATCAGTGATTAGATTTAACATCGGATATAAATATTTTTTATATTCTGAACTTACTGCATTTCATCCTATATATTGAATTGTATCAAGCCAATAAAAATCAGAGACAATATTATAAAAACCGGCTGAAGAAAGCTTTACAATATTTTTACTTGGAATAAATTCTGGATGATTAACTATATTGTATTTTATATCTTGATGAACAGGATAATTAATATAATTTCCTAGGATATAAAAAAATGAAATTGAGAATATTATAAAAACTCAGAAAAAAAACTTTTTTAACATATTTTGTCTATTAAATATCTATTCAATCAATATCTATATCAATATTAACACTCTTTGGTTTTGAGAAAGAAATATGCATAACTCTTTCAGCTCAAACTCAATCACTCCATGCAGTTAATCATTCAATTTTCTTATCTCAAATATAAGAGTGAATTTTCTTTCTCTCATATGAACTAAAATTTGGAAGTGTTATTTCTTTATTATTTTTCATAATATAATCAATTCTTGAATCGATATATTTAAAAAGTTTATCATCTTTTGCTTTTAAATAGTCATTTACCTCAAGGTGAATTATGCAATTTTTTCAAACAATATTCTCTATCATTCTTCCGAGTAAATGTTTTATATTATCGAGAGATTGCCCATGGATTCAAATAATTAGCTTAGAATCAGGTGTTTCAAGTTTTACATAGTAGATATTTCTTTTTTCATCTTCTAACTCTACAGACAGAGAATCTACTTGAATTTTAGATAAAGTAAAAAATTTATTACATAGGTCATATATCTGTTCTTTCATAATTTTTATTTTTAATTTTTAATGGCCTTATTATATAAATTTTTTGAAAAAAATAAAATTTAAGTTTGAAAAAAGTTAGTCTATATTAAATATTGCTCATCTTGAAAATATTTCTGTTTCATCTTTGCTAATTATAGCAGGGAAGATTATATCACAAGTTCTTAGCTCAGCATTAAAATTTATACTAAAATCACATGGACAACTTGTACAACTTAGCTTTGCATTAATAAATCAATTTTGCACAATTTTATCTTGTAAACACTTATTTTGAATTTGATTTGTATTAATTTTAGAATTTTCTTTTACAATTGGACATCCGGAATTTGACGCTGGACCAAATACAAGAGGACATAAATCATTTTTATCAAGAGTACCATCATTATCACTATCAAGATTTTTAGCAACTTCTATTTGAATTGATGCAACCGCCTCATTTACACTTTCATCAGTAACTCTTAGAATTACAGAATAAACTCAGGGATTTAAATAAATATTTTCAGGATTTTTTAGGCTAGAATTATTATTATCTCAAAAATCCCAATTATAAGTGTAGTTAGAGTCTCATCAGCCTACAATTGAGCTAAAATCAACTTTTAACGGAATAGATCAATAAATTGGATTTCAAAGTATATTTGCACTAATTCAGCTTTTATTATTACTAATGTTTATTTCAGAGTATGATGTAGATTTTTTTCAATTTGAATTATCCTTAATAGTTAGCTTTACTATCCATTTTCAGTTTGTTTTTAAATCAAAATCATTTAAACATTTTCATTCTTTTATTATAATTTCTTTTGTTGATAAATTTGTAAATTCCCAAATATAACTAAAATCTCAGACATTTTCTGTATATCAAAAAAAATCATAAATTGTATTTTTTGAATTTGTTAAATTAGATGGAGTTCATTTTCCAGAACATGAATTTAAGTTTTCTTTATCAAAAATTTTAATTTCTGATGATAAATCTGATTTTTGTTTACTTTTGAGTTCACATGAATTTATTCAAAATATTTTATATGCCATATTTATAAATTCACCTTTATTTATATATTCATTAGGAAATACTTTGTTTTCACTATTAGCTTTTAGAATTCAAGTCTCAATTCATTTTTTTGCAAATCAATACCATTTGTCATCAACATCATTAATTACTGTAGTTCTTGAAATATTGGAATTTAGCTCGTCATTCCAAATTTTCGCTGTTCTAAGTAATACTGTAACAGCCTCTATTCTTGTAATATTATTTTCTGGACAAAATGGAGTTTCTGTAAAAGTTTTTTTGTTTTGACATGTATATTTTCCTGAGCTATCAAGTAAATATCATTTAATTATTCAGTCATCTTTTCCGCTTGAAATACAATAAAAATATGGATTATTTTTCTCGACATCTATAAATGGAAGTGTATTATATTTTATAATGTCTTCAATGCTTGGTGAAATACAGTCCTTACATCAAACTCAAACCACAATTCCAACAAATTCATCTCTTCTTATTAGTCCACTTGGATTAAATTTATGTGTGGGATTATCCTTTATAATTCACATATTGTATAGATATTCCAGATTTGAATAAAAATTATCAGTTTTGGCTATATCTGTAAATGGTAAGGAAGAGGCATTTGTTATTGAGAAATAAAATAATGCCAATACAAATATTAGATATTTTGATATTTTTTGTAGATTTAAATAATTTTTTCTCATATTATTTTTTAGTTATTTCTTTTACTGAAATTTTAATTATTTGGTTTTGTGTTCAGACTGAAGTATCAGCATTTTGTATATAAACTATTCTTGAATATAGATTTCCATCATAATTTTGAGTGTCTAGTATATTATTTCAATATTCATCAACTAAGCTATATTTGTCATTTTCAGTTCAAGTTAAAATTTCAAATTTTTTATTTAATTTATCTTTGTAAATATAAATTTTTTCTCACTCTGTAATTGATTTTGTATCAATAGATTTTATTATATTTACAGTATTATTTTTAAGAAAAAAAACTTTATTGTTTTTTATAAAACTATCTTCTAAACTATAATTAGAGCCAATTATACTTACTATTCAGGTAATTACCAAAGATATTATGAAAATTCATATAATTAATGAAACTAGCGTTTCTCATTTATTATTAAGTTTTCTCATTTTAAATTGTTATAAAATTTTCTTTATTGTATCATATTTTTCCTTAAAATCAAAAAAATTATTTTATTAAAGTATGTCTTATATTTTGCATTTTACATATTAATTATTATAATGCACTTACCTTTATTTTTTTAAACAAAAACATATGAATTCATTTATAATAATAGCTGTTGTATTTGCTTTAATAATTGCTTTTAAAGCAATAAAAATTATACCACAAGGTTATGCTTGATTAATTAGTAATCTTTGATCTTATTCTAAAACAGTCTGATCTGGTCCTACTTTTTTAGTTCCATTTTTTCAATCTATAATAATTGTTGACATAAAAGAACAAGTTATAAACGTTCCAGAACAACAAGTAATTACAAAAGATAACGTTTGAGTTACAGTTGACTGAGTTGTTTATGTTCAAATTCAAGATGCCTACAAGGCAGAATTTGAAGTACAAAATGTATTTATGGCTGTAATTAATTTGGCTCAAACCACACTTAGATCTGTACTTGGTACAATGACTCTCGATGATACATTTTCTAATCGTGAAGTAATTAATGCTCAACTTCTTATGACTCTAGATCGTGAAACAGTTAAATGGTGAATTAAAGTTATGAGAGTAGAAATTAAAAAATTAGAACCACCAAAAAGTGTACAAGATCAAATGAATATGATTAAAAACGCGCAAAGTGATAAAACAGCTAGAATTACTGAATCTGAAGGTTATAAAATAGCTTTAATTACAAAATCTGAAGCTGATAAAGCTCAAAAAATCCTTGAAGCTGAATGACAAAAACAATCAAAAATCCTTGAAGCTGAATGAATTGCTCAAGCTAAAATTGCAATAGCAGAAGCCGAAGCTAAAAGATTAGAACTAGAATCTATGGCGGCTCAAAAATTCTTTACAGGAAATGCAGTAACTAAAGAACAATTAAAAGTTATTGAAAATTCTCTATCTGGTTGAAATACAAAATATATTCTTGATAATGATATACTAACTAGTATTTGAAAAAGTTTTTGAATTAAATAATAAACCCTGTCATTCTCGAGAAGTCGAGAATCTATAATTACTAACCCTATATTTATGGAACTACTTTATATTTGGCTTGCTGCTGGTGTTTTCTTTCTGATAATTGAAATGATGACCGTAACTTTATATTGACTCTCAATGAGTATCGCATCTTTTATTGTTGCACTCTATGTCTATTTAATTAATGCACAATCTGCTGATATTACTCAATTTATAATTTTTGTAATAATTAGTACCGCTTGTATTTTCATTTTTCCTAAATTCTTTAAACTTTCTAAATGAACTGCAAAAATCTGAATGGAAGCTTATATTGATAAAACCTATAAATTGAAAAAAGTTTGAAATGACTGGAAAGTAGAAATTGAAGGAGTTGCATATCTTATAAATGAAGATAGTGTTACTGATGATTTTGAGGAATGAAGGAAAATAAAAGTTATTTGATATGAGTGAACTAGTTTAAATGTTGAATTAATTTAAATAAATTAAATTTAAAAAATACTCTCCAAAATTTGAGAGTATTTTTTATTTATAATTAGCCTTTTACTACAATATCTATTGCCATAAAATCTGGATCAAGACCTGTTCAGGGTTTTTTACTAAGTTCAGATAAATGCGTAAGTATATCTGGATTATTCTTTAACTCTTTTCTTGGTAAGAGTTTAAATTCCACTTTAGACCCTCTTGATAGTTCTTCATATATCTCTTCTCTATTTTCATCTCTATTTTTATCGTTAATAGCAGTAAAATGAAATATATAATCTCTGCCATTATCTCAACGAATAATTCATGAGCCTCTTTTATTAAATAATGAAAATACAGAACCTTGCATTGTTTCGTTAATTTTTTCTTTTTCTTCCTTAGCCATTCTGATTCTTTCTCAATCTGCATGTTCAAATAAATCAAATACAAGACCTCATTTTTGCATTGCCATACCATAGTTTTTGTCAAAAAGTTCTTGAGTTAATCCTGGATGAGCAATAAGAGCTTTTGCTACTTCTAGTTCAGCTTCAGATCATTCCTGTACTTCAAAGAAATAATAATCTAAATCTTCCAGAGTTGTTTTCGGATTATTTATAATGCTTTTAATAATTGATAATTCAATAGGAGATCAACTATCACATGAATTAAACTTTTCTTTAAGTACATCTAAAGGGAGTTCATTCATTTCTATTGTAGATTTTAATCCTTTTTTTACTTTATCTCCTATTTTATCAATTGTCATTTTTTCTCTTACTTCTTGAATTCTAGCTTTTGCTAGTTCTTCATCTTTACCAAACGGTGTAGCATTAAATTCTCAAAGTGTAGTATTAGGTCTTAGTTCTCATGACATCAAGCTTTCAGGATTTATTTCTTGATGTCAGTCTCAAATTTTATTATTAGGCATAAATTTATTATGTTAAAAATTAAATACAAATTTAGTATAACATATTAATTTGATTTATGCAAAAAATCTATTAAATTTGATATTTACTTGACAAAAGATAGTTTAGATATATAAATAAGTAAACTATTAAAACTTAATTTAAGTTATTTATGCAAACTAGTCCAAGTAAGGATATTTCTATTCAAGAAGAAACTAAAAATATTCTAGATTTTATTAGTCAAAGAAAAACTGAGCTAGAATGAACTATCTTAAATTATAGGAATGAAAAAGTTCTTGATGTAGCCATAAATTTAATTAAATTATATTCTGATTTTGAGTATTTTGTTTCTGAAAATAAAGATTTAAAAAATGTGCTTTTTATTATTAATCTTATTCAAATTGAAATTGATTCAAAGGAATTACATCTAAAATATCTTAAGAGTAAATTAATAGAATCTAATTATGTTCAATCAAAATTCATTGTTCCAAAATGAGATCCTAAGTGAATTAAAGTTTTTGATGAAGTAATTGAAAAAACTAATTTTACTAAAAAATTAATTGAAGATTACGTTAATAATGCTTGATTTTGAGAAAATAAAGATAAAATTTTGAATTTAGTTTTTGCTTGATATAGAAATGTTACAATAAAAGAAGATGATTTAGTTGAAAGTTTTCATGAGTCCAATGCAGTTTTAGATACTATTATTACTAGATTTTGAGCTCTGCAATTTGCCAAAGCTTTTTCTTTTACTGATTTTTTGACTTTTAGATTATGACTTCTTGATATGAATGAGCTAACAAATAAGCTAAATGATTTTGGTTATAAAGATGCTATTCTTGATTTACCAAATGGTGGAATTATAGGGATACTTAATTGATTTGAAAAAAACCCTAGTTTTAAACAAGCAAACAATTTTTATTTTTTCTGATTAGTTAAGGAATTTAATCAAATCTTAAATTGAGACAACGAATTATCTCAACAAAAAAAACCAATGTTTCCACCAGAAGTTACTGCAATAATTCTAGACAGAATTAAAAAAATTGAAGCGATTTATTGAGATGCTAACCTTTTTGATTAATTTAATTCATATCATAGCCTAATTATTAAATCATAAAATATCTTTTAAATCTTTCAAAGATTCTATTTCAAAATCACAATAAAATTCATTTATTTTGTCTTTTTTTGAATAATTTAACCAGATAGTTTTAGCTCAAGACTTATGTCATCATTCAATATCAGACCATCAATCTCATATAACTAATTTGTTATCTGGAATTCAAAATAAATCTTCTATTTTCTTAAATGAAGTTAGAAAAACATCGGGATTTGGTTTTTTCTTTTCAACTTCATTTGAGCTCGTGCTCGCTATTACTATTTCTTTTAAATTGAAATACACTATAAATTGATCAATAAATTCTCTACAAGCACCTGAAGAAATACCTATTTTATAACCATTTTGATGTAATAATTCTAATATTTCAAAAGCATAAGGCATTAATTCTATTTTTCATCCATTTAACATAGAAATAACTATTTCATCCTTCTTTGAAACAAATAATTCTAATTCTTCTTTATGAAAATTTATCTTATTTAAAAGCAAAACTTCTGAAATCCATTCCTGAGGAGTTCTTCAAGCAAATCTAACTCATATTTCCTTTGGATCTATAAATAATCCCTTCCCTTTTAAAAAATCCGATTCTATTTGCTAATGTATTTTCTGTGTATCCGCGATTGTTCAATCTAAATCAAATACAATATGGTTTTTCATTAAAATTGTTTATAAATTAAAAACTTAATTAAAGTATAAACAAATCTTTTAAAAAAGAAAATGATTTATAAATAAAATTCAAATTATACTAAAGTATTTATTAGTACTTAAAGAGTTTAATATTGATAAATTTGAAAAGATGATTAACAGTATTTAAACTCATAAAATTATTTCCTATTTTTATCTGCTCCTTTTTTAAGCATTTTCCTAAATAATTCAGGTTTGATAAAACCTAAACGTTTTCATTTATCATCTGAGTAAATAACTATTGAAACAATTTTTCAATCCATGCCAATAACTGGTGATCAGGAAAGTCACTCCCATGGAGTATTATCTGTAGTGATATTTTTAAAAGATCTTGCATCTCTTAAAGTTGAATCATTAATTTCAATTGAAAATATAGTAGAATCATCATCTACCCATCCAACCTTTCACCAGATTTCAATAGGCACTCTATTAAAGTTTTTTGTTGGAATTGTTCAATAAACATACACTGTATGTCATCCTATATCATTATCTCTTACATCAGATACTTCTAAGATATTTAGATTATTATATCTGTCTTTTATAGAATTATATTTATCTCCTTCACTAAAATATTTTACAATTTCATTATTTTTTATAAAAAGAATATCATTTTCTTTTGTTAACTTATTTGTTTTTGAAAATCAATGAGAGGCTCATAATAATCATACTTGTCATTTAAAATATATTTTACTATAATTACAATATCAAAAAGCACTTAATCATGAAGCGGTTGTTACAATTCATTTAGGACCTTCGGCAAGAGCTTTAGTTTGACCTAAAATTAAAGAAATAGCTAATCAGACTCAATATATTATTTTTTTATAATTTAATTTTCGTTTCAGAATATTAGAATCAACTGACAAACTATTTCAAACAAGAGTTTGACTTAAAATTTTTTTATTAATCATAATTTTTAATTTTTAAAAAAAAATCAGTATTTTGAGTATACTGATTTTAATTTATTTGTCAATGGCAGCCCCGCAGAGAATCGAACTCTGATCGCAGGATTTGGAGTCCTGCATTCTAACCGTTGAACTACAGGGCTAGATACAAAGCCTTGAGGCTTTGTATATTTTATATATTTATCAAGGAAAATATCATTCTTTAAATGTTAATTTACTTTCATCAACCATTCCTCAAGTTATTTGACCTAATTCAAAGGACGTATAAACATTAATTCAAATTTTAAGAGTTTTCAATTTTCTTCATACTTGTTCTGTTACCTTTACAACTCATGTTTTTGGTAATTCTCAAGTTACTTCTTGATTATTAATATTTCTAATTATTTCGCTCATATATTTTATTTCTTATTATTTACTAACCAATCTATAAAAAGATATGCTAATATTGCGATTCATATTATTACTTGAGTAATGAAAATCTGAGTAAATACAGAATCTTCTTTTTTTGGAAACCAAACAAAATACATTGCTTGTAGGGGTCAAATTATAAGAAGAACTGAGGCAACTTTAGCCAGAAAATTTTTCATAAAAATTTTTATATACTAAATCTTTTAAAACTTACAATATTGTCGGCTCAGATAACGTCGCGAACTTTTAGGTCTGGGTTAACTACAAAAGCTTGAGTAAGGAGAGCGTTTTCTTCGCGGAATTTTGTCATTTTACCTTCGATAATTTTTAGCATAATTTCAGCTGGTTTTCCTGCATTTTTTGGGTCTTGTTGCATTATTTCTAGTTGGATTGATTTCTCTTTTGCAACTACTTCGTCACTTATATCGCTTGGAGATAATACATCAGGATTAGTGGCAGTTATATGCATTGCAACTTGTTTTAGTTTTTCAGAATCAGTTCCGGCTTTTGCGATAACTATAGCTCATACTTTATTGTTTGAGTGAACGTATGATTCTATAACATCTCATTCAAATTTTGATAGAGCAGATATTTTCATATTTTCTCACATCTTAAGTTGGTATTCTGTAGATTTTAAGTCATCAGCTTTTGCGATTGCATCCGCATCAGTTGCACTATTTTTTCTAATATCTATAAATTTATCAAGCATTTCTTCAAAAACTGGAGTTCTAGCAACGAAATCTGTCTCACAAGAAACAGAAACTACGTAAGCTACCTTTCCGTCATTTACTATTTTTACTTTTCCTTCTGTTGTCTCGTTATCAGCGCGTTTTGCTGCTTTTGCAATTCATTTCTTTCTTAGAATTTCAATTGCTACTTCGATATCACCATTTGATTCAGTAAGTGCATTTTTACAATCTGCCATACCAACTCAAGTTCTATCTCTTAGTTCTTTAACCTGTTGTGCTGTTATCATAATTATTTATGTTAAAATATAAATTTAATTTATTCCCTTTAATCTCCTTCTCCAGTCTTATGGAGAGGGTCGGGGTGAGGTCTATTTTTTTCAATTAAGAATATCAAGAATTTTTCTTATAAACCAGAATTCAAACATTTCTCAATTATAAGCTTTATTTATTGCAATAATTGCAATTCAAATATAAAACAACGTTAATATTCACCAAATAAAAAATGTAGGCAAAATATTAAGTATTAAATATATTCAAAATATAATTCATCCTTGTTTTGTATGAAAAGATAAAAAATTAGATTCTTTATGCATTAGAAGTGGAGCCAGAAATCAAAATGGTAGGTAGCAAATTGCAGCTAACATTCTTTCTTCTTTATTTGGTCATTCATTAAATTCTTCAGAATCTATTTTATTATCTGACATACTTTATAAAATTATTTTGTAATTTCAGTTTGTGGTTTAGCTTCGTTTTTTATGAAAGGTTTTCTAAAATCTTTATTAAATGGTCTAGTGTTTGTTTGATCTTTATTAAATGAACTTGCTATTTTTTTCTTAGTTAAAATAGGTTTTAAATAATCAAGAACAAATTTTATTGATTTAATTGAATTTACATTACATGGAATGAAATTTGTACAAGAATCAATATCTCCAGTAGAACCTAAAAGTGCAAAAGATGGGATTTTCATTTTACGAGCTTCAGTAAGTGATAATCCTTCGTAATGTCCATCAATAGCAAATATTACATCTGGAATTTTCTTTAATTCTTTAAGTCATTCGTAAGCTTTTTTTAATTTTTCTAATTCTTTCATTTTCTCTGATTTTTCTTTTTTGCTTAACATATCAAGAGTTCAATTTTCAAGATCTTTCTCTATTTTATTATATGTTGCAATTCTCTTTTTAAGAGTAGAAAAATTAGTAAGTAAACCTGGAACCCATTTATCAATTACGAAAAAGTGTCCAGTTTCTCATGCAAGTTCTTTTACAAGATTTCTTGCTTGAATTTTTGTTCCAACAAAAAGTATATCTTTACCCTTTTCAGAATAATCTTTAAGAGCTGTCTTAACTTCTTCAAGTTTTTCGATTGTTTTATATAAATCGAAAACATGTATTCAATTTTGTATTCCAAAAATGTATCATTTCATTTTAGGAGACCAAAATTGTTTTTTGTATCAGATATGTACTGCATTATCAAACATATCCTTCATAACTTCTTTATTAACCATAGGTATAATATTAAAAAATAATCCTTAAATAATTTCTAGTTTTCATATATAAAGTTAGCCATTTTATGCTACAGGAATATATATTGTAATAAAACTAAAAATATGATTTTTCTCATTTTCCGAAAAAAATCCTAGTAATTATATAAAAAAATCAAAATTTGCAAATTTATTATATAAAAACTTACACTCTAATCATTATTTCAAATATTTTTTTGCTATTTTGAAATTTTTTTTATAATGAAATTATTAATTAGTTTAATATTACAAATATGCAAACACTAGATAATGCCATTTTAGTTACATTAAAACCTAATTTAAAACAAACTGAAGAAACTAATTTATTTCTCAGTAGGTTAAGGTCTTTTGAAAAAAGAAGTAGGGAAATAATCATTAATACAACAGATCGCCAACAAAATAATTAATTTACTTATATTTATTTTATACAAAAATATGTTAGACATAAAATTTATTAGAGAAAATGCAGATAAAGTAAAACTTGCTGCGAAACAAAAAAATATTAACTTAGATTTAGATCTACTATTAAAGATTGATGGAGAAAGAAATGATATGATGAGAAGTATTGATGAGCTCAGGTCTAGAAGAAATGAAATTGCAGCTATGTCGAAAAATTCAAAACCAACTCCTGAGATGATTTCAGAGTGAAAAAAACTTAAAGATGAAATTTCTTTCTTTGAAGCAAAACTTCAGGAAATAGACTCTAGTTTTATGAATTTAATGGTAAAAGTACCAACTATTCCATCTCCAGATACTCCAGTAGCAAGTGATGAGAGTGGAAATATTGAAGTTGAGAAAAATTGAGATATACGTAAATTTGATTTTAAACCTAAAAATCATATAGAAATTGCGGAAGCTTTAGATATTGTTGATTTTGATAGATGAGTTAAAACAGCTTGATTTCGTGGTTATTACCTTAAAAATGAAGGAACGCTTCTTGTTATGGCAATGATGAATTATGCTATAAATAAAATGTCGACTAAATGATATCAACCATTTATTCCACCAACTCTTGTAAAATGATTTGCTCTTTTTGGAAGTGGATATTTTAAATGAGTAGATTACGATGGGGAAGAGGATGAAATCTATCAAGTCGCAACAAGTGATAAAGAAGTAGACTGAACAAAAAGTAAAGAAAAGAAATTTTTAATAGGAACCGCGGAACCTTCGCTTCTTGCTTATTATAGCGGAGAAACTTTAAAAGAAGAAGATTTACCAATTAAGATGAGTGGTTATTCTCCATGTTATAGAAGTGAAATTTGAAGTTACGGAAAAGATACAAAATGACTTTACAGAGTTCATGAATTTATGAAAATTGAACAGGTAGTAATATGCAAAGCTGATTTAGAAGAATCTAACAAACTTCAGGATGAAATGTTAAATATTTCAAAGGAACTTCATAAGGATTTATGACTTCCATATAGAATTTTACAAATTTGTACTGGAGATATGAGTGCTTGAAAATACAGAGCTTTTGATATTGAGGCTTGGATGCCAGGAATGGATAGGTATGGAGAGACTTGATCTGCTTCTAATTTCGTAGATTGGCAATCAAGAAGATTAAATATTAAATATATTGATAAAAACTGAGACAGAAAATTTGCTTATTTATTAAATGATACAGCTCTTCCTTCTGTTAGGCCACTTATTGCAATTCTTGAAAATTATCAACAAGCTGATGGAAGCGTAATTGTTCCTGAAGTTCTTAGGCCTTATATGTGAGGAATTAGTGTAATTAAGCCAAAAAAATAATTTTAAAAATTTCTTATGATTAAAAATACAAAAGGTTTTACTCTGATTGAAATTATGATTGTTATCACAATTATTTGATTTCTTACAATGCTAGTTGCCGTGCCTTATAATTTTTATTCAAACATTTCAAAAGTAAGAATTAGTAAAGAAATTATAGATCAATCTATAAGTGATGCCATTTCCTCTGCAAATTGAAGAACTAATACTGATAATAAAAATATTAATATTGGATTGTATTTAGAAAAATGAAGGTGAGAAATTTTATCGTATTCATATCCTTATAATTATACATGAAGTTTATTTAATTTCGAGTGAGATATTAAATTACTTAAAACAATTAAACTTGAATCTTTTGTACAATTGAGTAAAATCAAAGTAGATTCTAATGATACTGATAAGGTTTTGCTTTATTATAAAGCACCAGGTGGACAGCTTACAATCTATAAGGATGAAAATTCTACCTGAAGTACATCTGATATAATCGTAGGATTTCAGTGAGCATCGGACTGAGTTTTATCAAAAGAAATTAAAATTAAAAATTAAAAATGAGTAATAAATTAAATAATAAATGATTTACACTCGTAGAATTAATGGTTGCAATTCTTGTTTTTACCATCTGATTTCTAAGTGCTTATTTACTTCTTTTTCAAGCTGTTAATTCTTCTCTTTATTCTAAAAATGAAATAATTGCAGCTAATATTGCCAGAGAACAAATTGAGCTTGTTAAAAATATTCGTGATTCAAATTTTTTAAAATACAATAATTGGGATAAAGTAGATAATTTTCTTACTTCATGAGTTTGAACTTTTTGAAGTATTTGATATTTTACAATTGAAAATAATTTCTCAAATTTAAATAATCCAATTAAAATTAATGTTTTACCAGCTGATTTTGTACCAACAAAAGAAAAAATATTAAATAATCCTAAAGTTGAGCTTTGTATTGATAGTAGTTCAAGATATGTTCATTGTGAGCCATGACTTGCTAGAACTCAATTCTATTCATTTGTAAAAGTGAGTCCATTAAATTCTAAAAATATTTTAAATTCTCCTATTTCTGTTACTGATTGATACTTAGTAGAATCAGTTGTTATAAATAGCCAAAAATGATATAGAGAATTTAAGATAAATACAATTATTACTAATTGGAGAAAATAATGAACAAAAAAGCTTTTACATTAATTGAATTAATTCTTGCAATAACTATTTTATCAATAATTATGCTTTCTATTTTTGTGATTTATGCCAATATTATTGAATCAAATAAAAAACTTGAATTATCAAGAATTCTACAAGAGAACGCAAGAAATATAACTGAAACCATAGCTCGTGAAGTAAGAGAAAAATGAATTGATTTTGGCTATTACAACACTTATACTCAAAATATTAATTATTGAAGTGGTAACACTATCCTAGCTGTAAAATCAAATAAAAGATATTGTCTCCAAAAAACTAGTAATATTTGTGATTCTTCATGCTTAGAAAATGGTTTGAATTGTTATTTATGAGTTTTAGATTGAGATAGAATTAGTGATGATAGAGTCGAGGTTAAAAATCTACATTTTTATATTTCTTGAAATGAAAATAATTCAATAACAAATATTGATAATGAGGCAAAAGTAACTATGGTTTTTGATTTATCAATAATGCCATGAAAATGAATTAGAACTGAGTTAGCACAAGAGACTAAGATGAAAATACAGACCACAATTTCAGAAAAAATTTATAAAAATAATAATTAATTATGAATAAAAAATGATTTTCTACTATAATTGCAATGCTTCTAACAGCCTTTTTAATCATACTTTCATCGTGAATTTTGTTTTTAGTTTTGCAAGAAAGTAAAATTACTCGTACGGTTTTTAATACAGTTTCTACGTATGCTGGAGCTGAATGATCTTTAGAATATGCTTTACTTAAAATAAAAAATCATTCAGAGTGATTTTCTGATAGCGTAAATAGGGATGATTATGATTCAAATTTATTATCAAATAATTCTGTTGATGGTAAAAATCAAATAATTTGATATGAAATAAATAATTCTTCTTCTAGTTATTCTTGAACTATAAAATCTTCTTGATTTGAAATAATTCCACTTTTTTTTGATAAATGAACTTTTATCCAAACTAATTCTAAGAATCCAAACTCAAATACAAGCAATATTTCTAAAACTCTAAAATTCGCTTTTAATTCAAACTCTTGAGTTACTTGGAATATTATTTGAAATGATACTGCCTGAGATACTTTTTGAATTGTTGGGACTGGCTCTAGTTTTGGTACGGGTTATACAGTTTCTACAAGTAATTGATTATTTAAAAAAACTTACAATAATACCTCAACTGATGCCATAGATTTTACCCTTACTTCTCTTGATATTTGAACTTTTTTGAATACTTACGAAAATAATTACCTAATTATTTATAATCATAATTTGTGAGATATAGACTATAACATCCAAAGTTCCGACTGATTTGCACTCCCAAGACTCGAAATTACCTCTTATTCAAATATCTGAGATTTCAAACAAAATATACAATTTACCGAAAACAAATCCAAATATTTTGATATCCTAAAGTATAGTTTGTTTAATAAATAACCCTTAAAACCTTCTCTTCTTCCTCGCTCATTTCCGCATAATCCTCATCTGTCTCGTGGTCAAAACCTAGGATATGGAGGATAGAGTGTGTAATTAATTTGTAGGTTTCTTGCTCCTCAGTGAGTCAATATTCCTTGCTTTGTGAGATTATCTTATTTTGCGAAAGTATAATTTCACCTGCAATTTCTTTTTGTTTTAGTGATGAGAAATCCTCAAAATAATGGAAGCTAAGCACATCAGTAGTTGTATCAATATTTCTATAATTTTTATTTAATTCTTGCATTTGTTTGTCATCTACAAATACAATATTAACTGTTCAATTTTGAGATTTATTTATATTTTCAGAGACACTTTTAAAAATTAATTCAATAATTTCTTTTTTTAATTTAAGGTCTTTTGGTTTATTTATGAATTTATATTTAAACATATTAATTTAAAAATAATAAAATGATTGAAGTTCTCGCACGAAGCTCAAGAACAAGAAATTTTTGATTTTAGTTTATATTTACTTTATAATTAGTTAGTCAGCTTTGGCGGTAGAAATTTGTCTTTGTGGTACAATCTTTTGGGTGAGTTAAATATTCAATATCAATTGAGGTTGATTTTCAAACTGGCGTATTTAGATAAAATTTTATAAAATCATATTTAGGATTTGATGAATCTAGATTTACATTTGGTAATTTAGTTTTAAGCTCAGTCAATTTTGGTACAAGAATTCTTACAAATTGTCTATTTTCTGCTCCTCATTCTATTCTCATTAATCTATCTTTTTCCTCTCAATTTGTAATCTTTAAATCATCTAAAACTGTTCTTATTTCTGTAATTTCTTTTTCTCAAAAATTATGTGTTGAGTTAAAGTTAAGAGTATTTAATATAGAACAGTCTTCATTTACTTTTGTTTTCAGATTAAATACGCGAGACATATATCTATCTGATTTATTTCATGAAATTGATGTAAATACTGGATATAACCGGTTTCACTCGTCTTTTAGCCAATTTTCAGATGTCATATATTTTTGTATAAATTCTTCAACGTCAGGATTTCTAGAAGCTACTAGTATTTCTCAAGTTATAAAATTATTTAAAATAATATCGATATAACCTATAAAATCTTTTTTCTCAAGAAGTTTTTTCTCTAGTTTTTCAGAGAATTTAAACAATATATCCTTTGGTGAAATTACTTTTTGAAATTTATTCTCTACTAGAGTTGACATAATTAGTGAGAAATTAGAACTTGTAACATCTAGATTTATCTCATCCATCCTAACACTTCAATATTTTTTTAGGAAATCTTGAACTAATCCTTGATTTATTGCAATTACTCAATCAAGCGATGATCAGCCTCATTTTTCATAAAAGAAATTAATTTTTTCAGCGCTTTCTCTAAAAATTGGTAAATAATTTGCGTCTCTTAATCAGTGATTTGGAGAGATTATATTAAGTCATTCTGGCGGAGTTTCGAGGTATGGAGTGATATGCCAGTCATAATAATATACATCTTTTTTATCATAACTTTTAATATTTCATTTATATAACTCGAGTGTTATTACGCTTCCTGGGAATCCTCAATTTGCCCTAATTTCGTCTTTATTTTGATTTAGGATCAAATATCTAACTGGTTTTTTATCTCAAAGGATTTCTAATAAAATATCTTCATTAGCAATATAATAATCAAGAATTGATGATGATTTTACAAGGTTTTCCATAACTGTCTGAAATTTTGAGTTTAGAGATTTATCTGGAAGTGAATCAATTTTTGAATAGTAAGTTATCGCATTATTTAGACTTTCTTTAATATTTAGGATATTTTCATCTTCTTTTTTTAAAAATGTTGTAATTTTAATATTTTGAAGCTTTTTAATTCAAGTCAAGTCTTTATTTACTTTCATTTCTTCTTCAAAATCAGAGTAAATTTGTCAGATATTTATCATAATATTTCAAATCTGAGATCATCATTTTATGATATTATTAGCCAAAATTATATCATTGTTTTTATAAAATGAGTTATTACCGAGTAGATTTACTGGAGCAAAAAGAACGCTTAAAATATTTAGTTTTCTTCTAACTTTTATTGCCTCATTTTTAATTTCTTCTCAATTTCTTAAATTTTTAAAATTATAGATTTTTTGATATGAATCAATAACTTCACCTTGAATATAGTTTTTAAATCAAATTCAAATTAATACAAATGAAGCGGAAATTATGAAAGCAATTAATCCAGCCTGACCTCATCTATAGAAAAACTTTTTATGCTTAATTAAAATTTTATTTAGTTTTTTTAGATTTCTAATATATTTCTTAACTGAAGGCCTTTTAATTACATAAATATCTGGATAGGTTTTGAAAACTGGAGATTCTTTTAATTCTCTTACATCCAGAGAATTATAACTTAATTCTGGCAGGGGAGTCGTAATACTAAGTGGATTAATTAAAATTCTTTCTTTCCTAAATTTTAGAACTTCTTTTAATTTTAGTTTATTTAATTTTTTCCCCAGAATATCGTAAAAATTCTTATTTTTTAGCTTATTTATTGAGAGTTTTTTCTTTTTAGTTAAATTAATTTTTTTATCATTTAAAGCTTTCTCTATGTCATTAAAAACATTTCCACTATTATGTAATATTGCCTTTAAATTAGCCTTTGGGAAGAATTCCAAAAGATTAACAGGATAACTTTTCCCATCTTCATTTTGAACAATATCATTTATTTTAGAAATTTCTTTTTCTTCCATTTAAAATTACTTATTTACTCGATTATAATAATTTTTTTCAAATTACAACATTTCTATTTTTCTTTGCTATTTACATTTTTGTTTTTAATATTTTAGTTCTATATTAAAATTTCTTTTTTCTTTTTTGTATAACTTAGCAATATTATTCCTATAAACATAGGAATAATAGCAAATAATTGGTTATAATTAGGTATATTATCTAGGACTAACCATGCAATAATTAAAGTAAAGAATGGTGAAATACTTGATAGAGATCAGGCTTTGACTACGCTGATTCTTTTTATACTCTCAAGCCATAATATTTTAGATAAACCTAGTAATAAAAATCAATTTATAACCAGAAATAATAAAGAATTAAAATTGCTTATTTTAAGAGAAATATTCAATAAGTATCAAATAATAAATAATATTGGCGTACTTATAATACTTCTTATAAACATTATATTTTCACTACTTACTTTTTCTCTTGCTTTTAGCATAAAATGATTTCAAATTGGAGCTACCATAGCTGCCAATAACACTAATAAATCTCCTAATTTAAAATGAGTAAAATTTGGTGCTAAGATTATCATAGCTCAACTTAATGTAAAAATAGCTCATAGAATATGAATAACTGGCAAATGTTTTTTCTTTAAAATATTAAAAAACAAAAAACTGAAAAATATCTCGCTAAGTGCTATAATACTAGCATTTCATGCTGTGGTATAACGAAGCCCAAAGAAAAACAAGCAATAATATAATATTCAAAGAATAAAAGTACCAATTAGATTATCTTTTAGAGATTCCTTATTTTTTATTTCTCTAAAATTTCATTTAAGATACAAAGTAATTCAAAAAAATATACTAGCAAAAAATGTACTCCAAGCTAGTGATGTTATAGGTGATAAGGTATTTAATGATAATATTGTAACTATTGGAAAAAGACTCCAAAGTAAAGCTTCAAAAAATATAAAAATTTCGCCTTTTCTTTCTTCAAATATTATCATTTTTATAAAAGTTATTTTTATAAAAATTATATTAGTAATAAAATTTAAAATGTAAACATAAATTTGATAAATTGTTATTTATGTGTATATTTTGTATAGAAAAGTTAAATATAAATTTTTAAAAATATGGCAATAAAATCTTCTAAAAAAACTGATGACAATACAAAAGAAAGAGTTATTTCACCTAAGGAAAGTGAATTAGATACTTTAAATGAGGTAAAACTTCGTCCTAAACTATTGGTGGATTACATTGGTCAGGATTCCATTAAGAAACATCTTGATATTGCTATTAAGTCAGCTAATATAAGATGAGAACCACTCGAGCATATTTTACTTTATTGACCTCCTGGTCTTGGTAAAACTACACTTTCTCTAATTATTTCAAATGAGATGTGAGTAAATCTAAAACACACTTCATGACCTGCAATTGAGAAACAAGCAGATATTATTTCGATTTTAACTGGAATTTCTGAATGAGATATTTTATTTATTGATGAAATTCATAGATTAAAGCCTCAAATTGAGGAGATTTTGTATGGAGCGATGGAAGATTATACAATTGATATTATGGTTGGATCAGGGACTGGAGCAACGTCAATTAAAATGGATATTCCAAAATTTACTTTAGTTGGAGCTACAACTAAATTATCTTCGCTTTCTAGTCCACTTAGAGATAGATTTTGAAATATTTTTAAACTTGATTTTTATAATAGAGATGAACTAGGTAAAATAGTTAGAAGATCATTAAATATACTTTGATGTGAAATAAAAAATAATGAAGTAGGGGATATAGTGGCTAAAAAAAGCAGATGAACTCCGAGAATTGTAAATAGATTTGTAAAAATTGTCAGAGATTATCAGACAGTCGGGCATGATGTTGAGAGTATTTCCGGAATTGAAAAGATATTTGATTGACTTGGAATTGATTCTCTAGGTCTTGATTATTTAGATAGAAAAATTCTTGAAACACTCAATAGTTTCTGACTTAAACCAATTTGACTTAATACACTTTCATCTATTGTATGAGAAGAAGAGGATACAATAGAAGATGTTATCGAACCATTTTTACTTAAAATTTGATTTATAGAAAGAACTGGTAGATGAAGAGTAATTACTGATGCGGGTAAGAGTCATATTGAAACAACCGTTTATAATTTTAAATAATTTAGTATTCTATCAATAGCACCAATTTCTCATTTTTCATCCTCCTCAACATAATCAGATAAAAAAGCTCTTACTCCAGCTGCATTTACATCACTTGTAATAGGTAAATCAAGTAATTTAAATCACCTTACTCTAAGTCTTAATCTAAGATAAACTGGAGTATTTTTATTATAAATTATGCTAAATTTTTCTATTTTTGGATAATCATAAAAAGTATCTCAAACCTTAATTCATGACTCATTTATTTCAATATCGATTAAATCAGGTGTATTATTTTCTATTAAAATATACACTCAGATAAACATAAAAATCACAATACTCATTACATAAAGTCCAACAATATATCCCCAAATAATTAAGGAAATTGCGATAATAATCGCAACAGTATACCACGATGAGCTTTTTTCTTTTTTTGAGTTAAATTCCCATGAAAACATAAATTATAAATTAGCAATTAAAGTATTTACTATAAACCAAGACGAAAGTGTCACAATAAAACCTATAATTCAATACATTATTGCATCTTTTCATTTTTGTTTGTTATCAGAAGTCGGAAGTGCTAGTCTAAAAGCCCCAACAATAATCATTAGCATAGATAGGGTTGCTCCAAAACCAATTATAAAACTAGTAACAGAAGTTATTGTTTTTGGAATTTGATCAATTCCGACATCTCAATTCCTTAATTTTTCATTATCAATCCCCAAATAGTTATCTTCTGCCAAAACATGACTCACTGCGAAAATATATGACAATATAAAAAATAATATTTTTCTCATAATCCTTAAAAAGTTAATATAACCCTATTATATTTATAAATCTAAAATCACAAATTTTTCTTATTTTTTTGATTTTTTGAAAAAATTTATATAATTAAATTAATTTAAAATTAAGTTTTAAAATTATGATAAAAAAAGATTGAAAAAACTATTATACATTGGTTGAATCAAAAAAAATTTCAGATGAAAATATTAAAAAATCTGCTCAACTTCTTATACAGGATTTAAGGAAATCAGAACAGATTTTAGTTCGTAAAAAAGAAATTTATGTTTAGTGTTGTATTATCTGAAGAAGTTATTTATGATATAGACAATTTTATAGACTCATATAGAAAAATTTTTTTAAATAGATTTTTAGATACATGAATTTTTAATGAAAATTTAATCAGAAAAAATTATATAGAATTATCGAAAGAATTTAGAAATAATATATATAATGAAATTGATACTAGGTTAAAACAGAAAAGAATTTTATGAAATATGGTAATCGATGAACTAAAATATTCAATTTTTATCATTGTTTGAAATTATAGTATTTTATTAAATTATATTGAAAATATTGAAGATAAAATTAGATTTGTAGAAAATATAAATTTTTATAAGAAATAAAATTTATAATCTTTGTAAAGCAGAGATTATTTTTTTGATTTTTTGAAAAAATTTATATAATTTGGCACATTAAAATTAATTATTAATTGTAAACATGAAAATTTCTTTAAATTGGGTGTCAGCTTTTACTGATATTAGTGGCGTTTTGAATGATTTATGAGTGAGAAATTTAGCTCATAAATTTTCTATTTATACAGCTGAAATTGATTGAATTGAATCTTTCGGGCAGGAAAATAAAATAGTAATTTGAAAAGTTTTGGAGGTAAAATCTCATTCTGATTCTGATCATTTGAATGTAGTACAAGTTGATTTATGAAAAATGTGAAAGACTCAAATAGTTTGTTGAGCTGCAAATGTTGCGACTGCAAAATATGTGCCAGTGGCTACTATTTGAGCAAAACTTGGAGAATGATTTGAAATAAAAGCGACAAAGCTTAGATGAGAAGAAAGTAATTGAATGATTTGTAGTGAAGATGAGCTTGGTTTTCAAGAAGACAGAGCTCCTGGAATTATGAAATTAGAAGAAATTTTTGATGAAAAAATACTCGAATCTAATTTATGAAAACCATTTTTTGATTTAGAAATTGAATTGCCAGGATTTGATGGAAAGAATTTTAAGATGAAATTATCTGACATTGTTTTTGAAATTGATAATAAATTTATTACAAATAGACCTGATTTATTCAGTGTTATCGGAAATGCTCGTGAGTTTGGTGCGATATTTTCACTCAATTTTAGAGATTATATTAAGAAATTTAGCTCTACTCAAAATAAGCTAAAAGTAAGTATTGAGTCAGACAAGGTTTTAGCTTATAATCTTGTAAAAATAGATAATGTAAATGCTTCTATTTCACCTTTTGCAATTAGATATTTACTATTTAAATCTTGAATAAATTCAAAATTTGATATGGTTGATATGACTAATTATATTATGACTGAACTTGGTCAACCAATGCACGCTTTCGATGCTGATAAAATCAGTTGAAATATTTCTGTTAGAATGGCGAAAAATGGAGAAAAAATAAATGCACTAAACGGAGAAATTTATGAATTAAATGAAACTGATTTAGTTATAGCTGATGAGTCTAAAATTTTAGCTTTAGCTTGAATTATGTGATGAATTGAATCAGCTGTTTCAGAAAATACAAAAAATATTTATCTAGAATCTGCTTGTTTTGATCCAACTTCTGTTAGATTAACTTCTCTGAGATTAGCGCTTCGCTCTGATTCTTCAACGAGATATGAGAAATCTTTTGACCCATTAATGTCTGAAATTGCACTAAGTAGAGCTGTTGATTTTTTAAATTATCTAGGAAAGGATTATCAAATTTTTGATTATTCAAGTTATTTAAATAAAAGCATTATTAAAAATATTGAAATTTGAATAGACAAATTCTTTATAGAAAACAAATTATGAATAGAAATTGAAAAAAATGAAATTGAAAGAATTTTAAAAGCGCTTTGATTTGAATTTAGTCTAAATTGAGATACATACAAAATTAAAGTCCCATCTTGGAGGGCGACTAAGGATATTTCAATAAAAGAGGATATTGTAGAGGAAATCGGTAGAATAAATTGATATGATAAAATTGAGGATACTCCAATAAAATGAGATTTCACGATTTGAGCCAAAAATAAAACAATTGAGTTAAAAGATAAAATTATTAATCATTTTGGATCTCATAATTTTTTCGAAGTTTATAATTATTCATTTTCTAATGAAATATTAGATGAAAAAATATGAATTATAGACCACTCTAATTCGATTAAAATAGTAAATGCCTATAGTAATGAATTCACAATTTTGAGAAGAAATATGGTTGCTAATTTACTTCAAAATGTTGCTGATAATATAAAAATATGAAGTGATTTTGCATTTTTTGAGCTTTGAAAAACTCACCAAAAAGCTTGAGATAAATTTGAGGAAAATTTAAATATAGCCTGAATTTCATACAATAGAGATTTTGATTTTGTGAAATCTGCTATTTCTGGATTTCTAGATTTTATTTTGCCAGGAATTAATTATAGTGTAAATCAAGGGACTGATATATCAGAATTTCCTTATTTTCACCCAAATAAATCATGAAATTTTGTTCTAGAAAATTGAAAAAAATTAGTAACTTTTTGATATATTAATCCAATAGTAGCTTCAAATTTTTCGCTTGATGATAGTAATTTAATTTATTTTGAAATAGATTTTAATTTATTGTTTGATAATTATTTAGCTTCTAATTTAGAATTTAGCGAAATATCAAAATTTCCTGGAATTGATAGAGAACTTAATTTTGTAATTCCAGAAAAAACTCCAGTTTGAGAGATTATTGAGGTAATAAATAATTCTGATATTCTTATTAGAAACACTAGAGTTATTGATATTTACAGAAATGAAGAAAAAGTTTGAGAAAATAAAAAATCTATAACATTTTCAGTTTTTATTCAGGATTTTGAAAAAACTATGACAGACGATATAGCTCTTATTATTCAAAACAAAATAATTGCAAATCTAGCTAAAACATGAGTTGAATTAAGAAAATAATTTTAATATTAATAAAAAATTCCTATGTGAAATATAATTTTTCTTATAAGCTATTTACTTCTATCTTTTTTATTTACTTTTATTTTAATTCCTCCTTATATAAAATTTTTACATAAATATAAGCTCTGAAAACAAATTAGAGAGGAATGATTAATTTGAAAAGCTACGGAATTTGCCAAACTCCATAAAAGTAAGACTTGAACTCCTACGATGTGAGCTTGAATAATTCTTTTTATGATAATTTTTCTTGTTGTAGTTTCAATGATTTTACAGCATTACTGAGCAGATATCCTACATTTTTTTAATATAAAAGTAAAATATAGTTTATTTAATAGAAATGAGACTTATTTGCCATTATTTACACTTTTTACAGTTGGATGATTAGGTTTAATTGACGATTATATGAATGTAAGATGAATTTGAAGAACAAAGTGAATTTCGGCAAAATTTAAAATGATTTGGTTAATACTTTTTTCACTTATTTGAGCTTATTGGTTTTACTTTAAATTAGGTCATACAAGTTTTAATTTTCCATTTTTATGAGATATTCATCTTTGATTTTTTTATATTCCACTTTTTATATTTATAATTATTTCAATGGCAAATGCAGTCAATATTACCGACTGACTTGACTGACTAGCTTGAGGACTTCTACTTTTTAATTATTCTGTTTACGCAATAATTACCTATAATCAAAAACTTCTAATTCTCTCAGCTCTTTGTATGATTATTGTCTGAGCTCTTATTGCTTTCTTGTGGTTTAATATCAAGCCTGCAAAATTTTATATGTGAGATGTCTGAGCCCTCGCACTCTGAGCTAATCTCTGAATTATGGCTATGATGACTGATACACTTATTGTTCTTGTAATTATTTCTTGAATTTATATTCTAGAAATATTAAGTGTAATTATTCAAATGACCTCTAAAAAACTCAGAAACTGAAAAAAAATCTTCCGTATTGCACCATTTCATCATCATCTTGAAGCTATCTGATGGAAAGAAGAATCTGTAGTCATGAGATTTTGGCTTATCGGTATGATATTATCTAGTATTGGATTGATAGTGAGTTTGTTGTTGAAATAAGCTAATTTTGAAAATTCAGAAAATTATCCCGCATTCTGCGGGATAATTTTCTGAATTTTTTCAAAAGTCTAAAAACTTTTTTATTTTATCTGATAGGATAAATTGCACTTACTCACTGAGAACAACAGCAGATATAACCACTTGATCCTTGTTGATAATTAACTCAAGTGGAACACTCATAATTATATCAATAAAAACCACTCCAAGCCCAAAAGGTTATTCCCCATACGCATGAAGCTGATGAGACTGAATTCTGACATGCTGTATTACAATTTTGTCAACTTGTCGTTGTAACTGTTATAAATCTTCAACCTGTTGTTCATCAAGCTAAACAAGCTCATGCAAATATATTTTTTAATTCCCATTCATTACTAATTCTTCAATATATTTGTCATCATACTTTTAAATCTCAATTTACTTGTAATTTAGATGTAGGAGTTATTCAAATTCAAACATTTCATCAATTATAAGAGATATTACTTCAAGAAGTAATCCACTGACTACTTACTTTACTATCTACACTTTCTTTCAGATATCTAATGTTATTTAAAGTATCATTCCAAGCCGAAGCTGTAAGTCAACTTCAGGCTCATACATCAGTTTGAATTGTCCAAGTGTATGCATAAACTAATCCAATAATTCAAATTCAAAGAGTAAATCAAATAGAGACTAATAATCAATTTCCAATTTTAGAAACTAATCTTTTTAATAAAGTTCTCATAAATATAAAATTAAGAAATATAAAAATTCTTGTACCCATTCTATTTTTTTTTTTTTTTTGGTTTTTTAAATTTTAAAAAAATTTATAACAAAAAATGGGTAATTATCCGATTGTCGCCAGACAAATTCCCATTAATACTCTTTAAAAAGCAAAAGTGGTAAGGATAATTACCCACCTTTTATGCTTTTAAAACAAAAAGAATATTAATTATTAAAAGAATTTATCTGGCACTTTTATTTTATCCTTTTTGAATAAAATGCAAACTTTTTTAATAAAACACAAAAAAAAGACCAGTTTCAAAAACTAGTCTTTTAGATTATATATAAAATTTATTTTCCTAGATAGTCTTTTACTATTTTCTCTAACTTTCTTTTAATAAACGAAAAGCTATATTTAGAATTTTTCATAATTAGTTTTTCGTCTTTGATGTCATCAAAATATACAAGAGATTTTAGAATTTGAGTTTTAATTACAATATTTCCAAATTTCTTTAAAAAACTATCCAGTAAATTATTAATTCAAATTGCTTGAATTATAAAATATAAATCCACATATTTTATCTAAAACTTCTTTGAAATACAGGTTTGTTGAGTTGGTCATACATGCTATTTTGTTTAATTTTTAATTCTTTTATTCAAAAAAATAATCACCATAATTTCTGCGATTTAACATCTAAATTAGTGTAATTTTTTCTAAAATAATCTTTTAAAAAATCATATCAAACTTCCTTTACAAGCAAATCCATATCCTCTAAATCTCAAAAAGACATAACTCTGTTAATCACAATATCATCATTAAACTTTAGCTTAGTTAAATCATATTCCCAAAGAATTTTTTTAAAATTTGATGATATTTTATTCATTTTTGTAAAGTTATTTTAACCCAACTCTATTATACAGATTTTTCAAAAAATTCAAAAGTTTTATAGATAAATATAAATAATAATCCCGCATTCTGCGGGATTATTATTTTGAATTTGGAATAGACTATTTCATCTCCACCTCACCAACTTTTCCAAATCCGGTGCTTGTATCGTTTATTTGGATTTTGTCGTTGCTGACTGTGAGCCAGAGGTTATCTAGATATAGATTTCTTATAACAAATGAGTTATTGTAATCCCAAATTTTATTTGCCAGGTATTCTCAGATTGGAGATGATTGGTAGCAGTATGTTGGAATATATTGCGATACTGGTGGACAATATTCTCAGCCTCAAATTATCTTTTCACATTCTGGAGTTGTATCTACATTGGCATATGTGGCACATTCTTTTGTTCTTTCTTGCTCGAGTCAAGTTGGGTCAATGTGAGTTACTCTTGCCTTTTCTTTAATTCAAATGTCTTTGTCAATATTAATTGCAAGAGATCATTGGAATACATCTATATTTCTATAAGATGTAGAATAATCAGAAGCATTTATGTAGAGAGTTGCTGGTAGGAAAAGTAACTTTTTAGATGATTGCCATGTGAATAATCTAGGATTTGATAGAGCCTCTGAACTACTTCCAGCTCATCCTAGAGTTAGAGTGTAGGTTTGTTTTGGATTGGCAAAATCAGAAATATTATATAAATCTACTTTAACTCCATTATTTTGTGTTCCTCACCATTGGTTTGTTTTTGTGTCATATCCGAGCCCAATTAGATAATCAGAATTGTAAGGATGCAAATATGTAGAATAACCTGGAATTTTTAGTTCTCAAAGAATTTCTGGCTTAGTTGGGTCTACCACATTTATTACAAAAAGCTGATCTATTTGCTGAAATGTTACGAGATACAATTTATCTTGAATAAATCTAGAGCTTTGAAATGTTTCTCATTTTGCGATATTAGATAAGCTTCCGGTCACTTTCAAATCTTTATCAAGAATAAATAGGGAAGTATATCTTTCTGGATAATTAACTGATGTCACTATTCTAAAATATCAACTAGACTCATCCATTGAGTATTGATTTAGTGGAGTTCCAGCAACAATTGTAGTAGCTTTATAACTTATGATATTTTTATTTATACTATACTTGTGAATTAGTGTATTTTCTCATGAACTATAAAATGGCATCGCACAAGGAAGCGTTGGACAAGGAGCTCTGAAACACTGGATTACAGGACAACTAAAATTGTAGTTTGTGTATAGAGAAGATGTGATATATAAGCTATCTGTGCTCATATGGATTTCTGATACATCTCCAAAAAGTAATTTTGTTTTAATTTCTTCCTTCGGATTTGCTATATTTATAGCAGAAACTGTAACATAACTTGGTGTGAAATTATATTTTTTCATAGTTTCGCGGTCTGGAATAAGATATTCAATATCCACACATTTTGAATCATAATCAGATGTTAGATTATATGGAATTTTTTTTCATCTTACAGATACATTTTGTTCTCTTGCAATATCAGTTGGTCTTAACTCAGATTTTCTTGGAAGAAGTCTTTTGGCTTCCATATCAGCGTTTAGTTTAGTATCATTTAATGTTTGTACATTTTTAATCATTGGTCCATAGAAATTATGGTATGGGAAATTAAAATCAGTTTTTGAGATAATATAGACATAATCTCAGATTTTTCTTGATTTCATGATGTCTCCGTCTGTTTGATAGAATTTATCAATTTTTAGATTATTAATATCAGTTGTATCATAAGCGACTACAATTGATTTTGTGGCTCTATTAAACCAATAATAATTATAATTTGCGTTTGAATATTTAGTAGCAGTAATAATTAATTTATTTTGTCATATAAATAATTCTGGATTAGAATATGAGCCTGGCACATTTATTGTTTTAATGATATCGTATTTTTCATCTTCATTTTTTGATAAAATATATACTTTATGATTTTTATTATTGTAGAAATAAATATATTTTCAATCAGTCTTAATTATCTCGCTCTCATCCACTCAAGCTACTTGAATATTTGTAGAAGAATAATCAGAAACTGGCTTTACTTCAACAGTTGATGAAGGAGATTTTACTTCGCTAGTTACTCATTGATTCGAGTCAGCTGCTTTATCAACTGTCATAACATCATCAAGTGGCATTACACCTCATCTATACATTCCTCATCCTGGGTTTATTTCAAAATAATCCTTAATAAATTTTTTCGTAACTTCTTCAAAATTTCCACATGAAGAAAATTTTTGAAGTTTAAAATTCGCGTTCAAATTTTGAACACTTCAACTATTTTCAAGATTTACAAGACTATTGTCTTCACTTGCATTTGCGATATTCAAACTAATTATGAATAAGGCTAAAATTATTAATTTTTTCATATAATGTAATTATGAAATAAAACCTTGCAATTATAAAGTTTTTTTTAAAAAATACAATAGATGTTAGATTTTATTAATATTATCTGGAAAAAAATTAATTTATAGATATAATACTTTTATTAAAAATAAAAATTAATTCAAAAAAGAATGGGAAATCAAATATTAGAAGATTCATTTAAACGCGTAGATTATTCAAATATCGACTTAATTGTCGAAGAAATAATTACAAAAGCTATTTCTTATATGCCGAAAGTCTCTGAGGAGGAAATAAGAAATGATATTACAAAAGCTTATTTGTATTCACGCGATGCGCATGAATGACAATTTAGACAATCATGAGATCCTTATATAATTCATCCAGTTAAGGCGACTCGCGAACTTCTAATTTTAAATCCTGATATTGTTACAATTCAAGCATGCTTACTTCATGATGTGCCAGAGGATACTACTAAGACTGTTGAGGATATTGAAGAAGTTTTCTGAGCTGAAGTTGCTTATATTACTAGCTGAATGGAGAAATTATCAAAACTTAAATATAAATGAGAACAAAGAGGTATTGCTAGTCTTCGTAAAATGTTTATCGCGATGAGTGAGGATATTAGAGTAATTTTTGTGAAATTAGCTGATAGAATTCATAATATGAAGACTCTTGAATTTCATCCAAATCCAGAAAAAAGAAAAAGAATTTCAGAAGAAACTTTAAATATTTATGCTCCAATTGCTGATAGATTAGGTATTTTTGATTTTAAGGAATCATTAGAAAATTTATGTTTTAAGAATTTGTATCCTATTGAATTTAATAAAATTCAAAGTGAATTAGATGCTATTAAATGAGAACAAAATATTTTTAGTAAAAATGTAAAGGACTATATCTTCAAAATTGTCCCAGATAATATTCCTTTAATAGATATTTCATGTAGAATTAAATCTCCTTATAGTATTTATAAAAAAATGAAGAGAAAATGATATTCACGCGTTGAAGATCTACATGATTTGTTTGCCTTAAGAATTATTACAAATTCTATCCCAAATTGTTATGAAATTCTTTGAGAATTACACAATAAATGGTCTCCAATCCCAAAAAGATTTAAGGATTATATAGCTCTTCCAAAAGAAAATTGATATCAAAGCTTACATACTACTGTTACCTGAGTTTTAAGAGAATTATGATCTGCCAGAACTCATCCAACTGAAATTCAAATTAGAACTCAAGAAATGCATTTAAAAGCTGAGATTTGAGTAGCTGCTCATTTTGCATATTCAGAGAGCTGAAAATCAAAAATTGCAAAAGATGCATATTGGGTTTCTGAAATTAAAAATATTGTTGATTCATCTCTAGATCAGGAAGATTCAGAATTTATGAGTAATATGAAATTATGAATTTTTGATGATAGAATTTTTGTTTTTTCTCCAAAATGAGATGTTATAAATTTACCAAAATGATCTACACCAGTTGATTTTGCTTATTATATTCATTCTGAGCTTTGAAATCACATTGCAATCGCAAAAGTTAATGGAAAAGTTGTTCCTCTTGATTATGAGTTAAATAATTGAGAAAGCGTTGAAATTATTGTTGATAAAAAAAGAAATCCTCTCTTGACTTGGTTGTCATTCATAAAGACTGCCAAGGCTCGTGATTTTATAAAAAGTTATATAAACAAGACAAATAGGGAAGAATTAATTGAAAGATGAAAATTTATTTTAAATACTTACTTACAAAAGAATTTTTGAATTTGACTTGATAAAGACGTTACAATTTTAAAAAACATTGATTGAAATATTCTTGATACAAGATGAAAGGAAGATATTTTGGTTCAAATTTGAAACCTCTCAAGAAAACCATGAAATATTATTTCAAAGCTTTTAGAAAATTCTAATTTTACAGCACTAAACAAATTAAAACTAATTAAAAAAGAGGAAGATAATCAGGATAACAAAAGGGAAATAACTAAATCAAGGGATGATATTACAGATAATATTATAATTTGATGACAAAAAAATATTCCTTATAAATTATCTAGTTGTTGTGAACCTAAAAAATGAAATAAAATTGTTTGATATATGACCAGAAATTGAGTTAGTATTCACAAATTAAATTGTCCTTCATTAAAAAAATTAAGTTTTGACAGATTTATTCAAGCAAATTATGAATGAACAGAAGAAAAACAAGAAGTTAGCTTAATTGTAGAAATGATTTTTAAAAATAAAATTTGAGTTCTTAAAAAGATCACTGACATATTTTTTCATATGTGAATTAATATTGAGGAAATTCATACTGCTAAAGATTCTGATTGAAATATTAAAATTACTTTAAATTTGATAACAAACAATGAAGATTATTATATTTTCGATAGACTTATTGATAAAATTAAATTAATTATTACCGATGAGTTTATTGATGCGAAATTACTTGAAATTAAATAAAAGACCCATTCGACTTCGCTCCGTTCCGCCGCGTCATTCTGAGCGTAGTCGAAGAATCTTTTAAATATAAATTACCTTTTTGTTAAAAAACAATTTCATCATTCTCTCTTTATAATGTCTAAACAATGAGTATATAATGAATTATAATTATTTTGCACTGAAATTTCCTTTAATCTATTTATAGATGTGATGTATTTGAGTTTTACAAGTTCTCATAATTTTTCTCTAGATAAATGCAAGTTATATTTATTCAAAAATTTATTTATAAGATAAGAATCAATTTTATTTTTATTATCTCTAATGAGTAGGGAATCGAGAATACTGAGCTCTTCATCTGAAATTCTTAAATCAATATTATTTATATTTATTATTTTAGTAAATTTCTTAAATTTAGTGAAAATATTAGTATTTTCACTTTTTTTTCAAGAAATTAATTTTTTAAAAATTATTTTATGTTTTTTTGATAAAGTAACTATTTTATCTACTTCTTTATTGTAGATAATTATTTTTGGACTAACGGAATAATCATTTAATAAAACTTCTAGTGCCTTTATATTTCAGATAAAATACTCACTTCAAGCAATATCAGTTATTATCTTTTTAAGAATTTTCCAATAATAGAGGTCTATTATCTCAATATCTTTTATTTTTTTTCAATTACTCACAAAATACAGCGAGTTTTTTATTGGAATAATAATGTCTAGTGCTTTAAGTCTGTATATAATTTTATAAATTGAGCTTATATTTTTTGTACTTCATTTTCGAAAATCTGGATCAAAAATACTTCATATTTCAACTAAAGAAAGTATTTGTCATTCTTTTTTAGACAATTTATTAACAATTTTGTCAAAATCTATCATAAGTTAATTTGCTTTAAATAAGATAAAAATAAACTATAAAAATCAAAATGATTTTACTATAAAAATAGTAACCATTTTACTATAAAAATCAAATCTTTTTTTATTTTCAAAAAAAATTGTAATTTTATTAAACTAATGATATAATAAGCTTAACATTTAAACTAACCAATTATGCACGACAAAGAAGAACAATATATTCTAAACTCTAGAGAGTTATTTTATTGGTGAGAAAAATTTTGAGAAAATGAATTAAAAAAATTATTAGTTGATAAGCATTCTTATCTTGAGGAACACGATGTTTGTATTTTAGAAAAAAAGGACAATCTTTCTGTAGAAGAAAAAAATATCTTAAAAAAAGATTTATTAGAACATAAATCAATTATTATAGATTTATGGTTTTATTCTAAGGAAGTTAAGGATTTCTGCAAAGAACTGGATATTAATAAAGATGAAAAAATACAATATTGATTGTTTTTTTGAGAAAGAATTTATGATTTTTTGTTCTCTTGAATTGATAAAATTAGAGAACAACATTTTCTTACTACTAAATTTTTTGATTATATTAAATCAAAAAATATTGAATTAGAGGATTTATTAAAGATGGTTGTTTATCTTAAATGAGCTATCTTAGATTATATTAAATTTGATACACCAAAACATGTAAATTTTATTAATTCAATTTTTGATGATATTTCAATTCTCTTATCAAAAAATTATAACGATACAATAATAAAATTATTAAATGAGCATAAATTAGCTATAGATCATTCTAATATTATCTCAAAAACTGATATTAATTGAAATATTGTCTATGTAAATGATGAATTTTGTAGACTTTCGGGATATACAAGTGATGAGTTAATATGAAAATCTCACAATATTATAAGACATCCAGATACTCCTAAAGAAACCTTCAAAGAGTTATGGGATACAATTCAATCTAAAAATGTATGGAAATGAAATATAAAAAATAAAAAGAAAAATTGAGATGCATATTGGGTAAAGTCAACTATTGTACCAATTTTGGATGAAAATAATAATATTTTAGAATATATAGCAATTAGAACCGATATTACTGAATTAGAGCTTGCAAGAGAAGATTTAAAGGAATCATTTGAAAAATTAAAAGAATTAGACACGAAAAAAGATGAATTTTTAAATATTGCAAGTCATGAACTTCGTACTCCAATGACTTCTGTTAAATGATATATTTCAATGATCCTAGATTGAGATGCAGGTGAAATTAATGATGAAGTAAGACAATACCTATCTCAGGTTTATAAAAGCTCATCAAGGCTTTTAAATCTAATTAATGATATGCTTGATATTTCCAAAATTGAATCAGGAAAACAAGAATTTATTCTTGAGAAAATTGATGTAAAGAAAATGCTTGATGATGTAAGTTTTGAGTTTGAACAATTATTTAAAAAGAAATGACAGAAGTTTATTAAAGAAATAGATTTCGAAAAATTTGAATTTATTACAGATTTGAATAAACTAAAACAAGTTATAATAAATATATTATGAAATGCTAATAAGTTTACTCCCGATTGATGAGAAATTTATTTAAAAGCAGAAATTTTAGATACAAACGAATTAGAAATTAAAATAAAAGATTCTTGAATTTGAATTGATAAAGCCAGTCTTTGAGTTATTTTTGAAAAATTCTGACAAGTTAAAAATTCTTTAACAAGAGATATAAACTGAACTTGATTGGGTCTTCCTATTGCAAAAACAATAGTAGAAAAACTAGGATGAAAAATAACTGTAGAAAGTGAGGTTTGAAGATGAACGACTTTTACAATTACATTACCAACTATATAATTTATTAATTAACTTTTTATTTATGCAAAACAAAATATTAATCGTTGAAGACGATACAGATTTATCTACAATGTATAAAATTAAATTTGAAAAAGAATGATACGAGGTGAAGGTTGCTGATAATTGACTTACAGCTGTTACATTGGTTACTGAATTTAAACCAAATGCAATATTGCTTGATATTATGATGCCATCTATGGATTGATTTGAAACTTTAAGAGTTATTAGAGATTTAGCGCCATCGCTAAATACTAAAATTATTATGTTTTCTAATCTTAACAGTAAGGATGATATAGATAAGTGTATGAAGCTTTGAGCTGATGCTTATTTATTGAAGGCTAGTACAACTCCAAAAGATGCTGTAGAAAAAGTAAAATCTATGATTTGAAATACTAGCAATCCTGTTGAAAATAATTCCCAAAATAAAATTATTAAAGAATGTCCTCATTGTCATAAAAACATTGAAATTGATATTAATTTCAAGTAATTTAATTTTTCTTTATATTTTGCCCTTGACATTTTATTAAAAACTATTAAAATCCAGAAATCCACTCATTTATATTTTAATAAAATGGCTTATGAATACTATTAGTTCAACATTATCTTCAAATAAAACTTTATCTAATGTAAATCCGATTTTAAGAATTGGATGACAATTTTTTAGTGCTGCTGCAATAGCTAGTATGATAAGTGCTCCATCTTTTGCTAGAGCTAGCTCTAAAAGTGATGTTAATTTAAATTTTGAAGCATTTAATAAACCTGCAATAATTCAAATTGAAAAAAATCCACCAAAACCAAATTTTGAAATGATTAGTTATCAAATAAAAAAATGAGATAGTCTTTCTAAATTAGCTCAGAAATTTTGAGTTAAAATGACAAAAATAATGGAAATTAACCCAGAAATAACTGATAAGGATGTTATTAAAACTTGAAATACAATACAAATTCCTTGTAGATATAAATTACTTAGTAAAAAATTTCCAAAAGCAAAAGTTTCTGATAATATTGAGAAAATTGCGAAAGTTCCAGAAGTTTTAAAGAAGGAAATACTATCTGTTGATAGTAATATTAAGTCACTAGTTACATACCTAGGAATATATAAAAAAAGAGATTTATGAAAAATTTTAAATTCTAGCATTTCTCAAGATAATAAAAACTGAGCAATTCTTGATTTATTTTTAGAAGATTCTAGGGAATTTAAGAATAAACCTGTAGTCCAAGAAATAAATGAAATTAAATTTGATGACTGATTAGAAAAAAGTATTACTCAAATACTTACAAATTGATGATATGAGTGAGCAACTGTATATAATTTATTATCTACAATTACAAAAGTAGAAACTAGTTGATGAAATTTTTATGATTCAGTTAAACTTGCTCAAAATACTACAGATGAATGAAGAAGAACTTATTATATTAAGCAGGCTGTAAAAAGATCACTTTGAAAGGATAATGATTTATGACCTTTCCAAATTACTCCAGGATGGATTAAGACTGAAATAAAAAATAGCTGAATTGAATTTAATTGAAAAATTAATGACAATATGTCTCTTTTAAAACAAAAATTAATTAAGTCTTTTACATATGCTGTTGAAAAAGGTTTGACACAAGAGCAAACTAAAGAAATTTTAATTAAAACTGATTGCAGATTTGATACCGAGAAAATGGCTAAATTTATATTATCTAATTTTATTAGAAATTATAAACAAATTGATTCTAGGGCAAAAGATTTATCTTGTTCAAATAAGACAAAATTAACTGTAATGGCTTATAATGTTTGAATTTGATGAGCATTAAATAGATGTTATGCTTTATTGAATTGAGCCAAATCTTCAGAAGTTTATAATACTGATGATATTAAGTTAAGACATCATATTTTACAAGTTTCCTCAATTGAAAATAAAATTTCTGATGATAGGGAAGATATAATTAATATTGAGACTATTCCTAATCAGGATAACCAGATTGAACAAAATATTTTACCTCAACAAGATAGAATTATTTTAGCAAAAAATACTAGCAAAGAAGTATTTAGAGTTTTATGAAATGGTACTATTGATACAACAAAAAATACAATGTCAGTATCAAATGTAAATTTATGACTTGATAATACAGATAGTTCAATTAATTTTGTTAATGATACTAGAATTATTGCGAATTCTAGTAGAACAAATAAATCTGTTAGAAGTTTAGTTGATGATAATAAAAATAGAGTAAGATATCTTACTTCTGATGTTTTGAAAATTTTAACTAAAAATGTATTTGATCCAAAATATAAAGTTAGCGCTAGAGTTAAAAAAGAAGTAATCTCAAAACTAAGCAAAGATCCTATCTGAGTAATGAAAAAAAATATTAAACTTCAAAGAGAAAAATGAGAATCAGGAGATTTACAGGCTCTTAGAAATGCTCAAGGTTTACAGGATTTACTAGATAAATGTTTAACAGAAATTTCAGTTGAAATTCCAACTTATAATAAAATTGCAGCTTAATTTAAGTTTTTAAAAAAATCATTCTAGAAATGGAGTGATTTTTTATTTAATCCTTCATGCTCTGAAAAATAAGTTCTATGAAAAATAAAATTATAAAAAGAAGAAATCATGTTTTGTAACTAAATACAGATGTGGCATTAAATGCAGTGATTCATATTATATAAATTGCTCAGAATATTCATTGTCTAAGGGAAGAATTCATATTTGAAAGATATATTTCTCATCTATAATAAACTTTTTTGAAGAAATATATTATGAGTGTAAAAAAGGAACTTAGTAATAAAAAAATAGCTAAAATCATAACCGTGAATCATATTTTTATATTTGATTCAGGGTTCATATAGAAAAATAATAGTGCCGACGAAATAAGGCTTGATGCAAAAATTATTGAAAGTATTAAAAGATAGACTTTAATTTTAATATTTTTTATCATATTTTATTTATTAAATATATTAATATTTTCTTCAATCAATTTTTTAATTTCGCTTGTTTTAAAGACCTTATTTATAATTTCTTTTCTTCAAATTTGATTTTTTTCAGATTTTTTCATATTTTTTAATAATTCTTCATATATTTGTTCACTTAGCTTTGGTAGTGTGTTAATAATTTTTTGTCTTGATTCTTTAAATGTTTTAGTAATTTGTTCAACAATTTTTTGTCATATTATTTCATTTATAAGATCAATATTTCATCTTAATACTTTTTTAACTCAAAGAGTACGAGCTTTCATTATCTTTTCATTTTGCTTTTTTCTTATTTCAAATAAATCTTTTAAATCTTTTTTATCAAGTGTTTGAATTTTTAATTTCTTTGGGAGTATTTGTATTTTTTTGTAAATTTTATTAATCTGTTCTTGGTTAAAATTACTAACATCAATTGCTTTATATGCAAAATCAGATTTATTTTTATTTTTTTGAACTTTAGCCTGTAATACTAGAGTATCTGTAATATGCAATAATAATTTTGTATCAAATAAATCCCTATTATTATTTTCTTGATGTGAATAATATGTAATTCATGCGCATGCTCATAATTTTATATCAAAATTTTTAATTTTGTATGTGCCAATCTTTAATTTGTTAAAAAATTTATTTATGAAATTTATCGTTCTAATTTGACTTATATCAATTAAAATTAAAAACCATTCATCTCACCCGTAGTAATTTGATAAAATATAATTAAATCATGAATTAAGTAGTTCTTCTCTTAATAAGCTTCAAAATTTCCATATTGACTCTTGTCATATTTCATGACCATAATTTTCATTAATATTTTTTAAATTATTTTGATCAAAAATTATTACAGAAATAGCATTTAATACTCATGTATGCACATCTTCTAAAACTGCTTTAAATTCTTTGTTGAATCAATACTTTGTAAGTGCTTTTGTTTTTGTATCAATTTCTTTTTCAAGATTTCTAAAGGTTTCAGTATTTTGAATAAGTAATTGCTCACTCTCTATTAATATTTTAAAAAAATCAACAAAATCTCAAAAAAAATCAATAAAATCTATTAGTAATTTATTTTTAATATTTTCATCAATGTCATCATTTTTGCTTAGGTATTCTATAAAATTTACATTTTTTTCAAATATACTTTCAATTTTTAAATTTTTTTTATTAATTAGTTCTGCATTAATTTTTAATTCAGGTAAAAAATTAAATTTTTTATTTATAAAAACATTTTCGTATCACATTGACTTATATTTTTCAGCCAATTTAGATAAATATAATTTTGTTGCCTTCAGTTGTATTTTCTCTTTTTCATCATCTATCATAATTCCTAATTAATTTTAACATATATAGTATACTTTTTTTTGTACTATTTTGCAAATGAATTTTATAAAAAAATTTGATTTTCTAAATATTGTATGATACACTTATAATGTATTAATTTATTTTTAAATAAAAACAAATATGACAAGTTGAAATGTTTGTACGGAAGTTCTCTTGGATGAGCATGGTAAATCAATGAAGATTACCATACCTGCAAGTATGACTTTTTCGTCAATACTAAGAGATTTAATATGATCTCTAATACAGAATGATACACAGTTTTCATCTAAATGGAAACATAGAATTCAGCTTATGGCTGATGAGTTAATCAATAATGCAATTGAACATGGTTCTGCCCCATGAAATATTGTTAAAATTACATTGACTATTTCTAATAATAGTGATTTTGAAATTATTATTGAAGATAGTTGAACTGGTAAAAAACAAATAAATGCAAATGAATTAATGGATTTTGTAAAAGCAAGCAGGGAAGCAATGACAGTTAATCCTCTATCTAATAAGTCAATAAGATGAAGATGACTTGCTATGATAGTATTAAATTGGAGTGATGATTTTAAATATGAAAATAATAGTACTTGATGACTAACGGCCAGAATGTGTAAAAAATTTACACAGGATTGTTGAGAAAAAGATTTAAAGAAATTAAATGAAAATGCAAGTATTAAGAACCAAATTAAAGTTGAAGCTTTAGTTTTTTAATTTATATTTTAATATATTTCTAAAATGAAACCAGTATTTACAGTACAACTTATTTGACAACTAGATCAAATAACTATTCCTGAATATCATAAATCAATAAATGAACTAATTATTAATAATGAGAATCCATTTGTTCTTTTATTAGAAATGTGAGAAGTTAGTTATATTAATTCTACCGCTATTTGATATATAGCAGATTGGTATAATTCAATTTCTGAAAAGTGATGAGATACAACTATAATTTGAGCAAAAGAAAATATAAAAGATACGTTAGAAATTGTTTGAATTGCAAGTCGTGTTAATCTTTACGATACTTTAGATGAATTTAAAGAAAGCTTCAAGAAAGAACAAACTTGAGTATAAAACAATTTTTTAAAAAATAAAATATTAAATCTATGCAAATCAAGACTAAGCTACCTTTATATTATTCTGCAATATGAGTAGTGGTAATATTATGATTAAGTTATGTTTTTAGTAATTGAGAAACCTTGATTAGTAAAAATATTAAAAATCAATTTGTTCAAAATGTTGAAAAAAAATCAATTGAAATTGACAAATTTATATATGAAAGACTTGTTAGTCTTAATACTCTTTCAACAAATAATTCATTACTTGAATCTATTTCTAATTTTTCAAGCGAAAAAGAAAAGTCAAGCGAAAATCTTCGTAAAGCCCTGGAGGATTTTTTATTAATTAATAAAACATTTTATTCAGCTGTAATTCTTGATTCTAATTGAATTGTATTAGAATGAAATGAAATTCTTGAAAGAGATAATGTTGATAAGGCTTATATTGTACGTGATTCAATAGTTAATGTTATCTGAACGAATAAATCTTCTGAAGTTTTTTTTAAAAAAGTTAAAGAATCAAAAGATTATTATATTGATACTATACAAAAGGATTCTGAGTGAAATATTTTTCTTTCATTTGTTGTACCAGTTTTAAAAAATTCTAGTAATGGAGGTAAAATTGAGCTTGTTTGAATGATAAAAGCAAAATTATCGATAGATAATATTGAAAATATTTTTTCTGATATTTCTTTATGATCTACTGGTAGAGCTTATATTTACACAAGTGAAAATGATATAATTGCATCTTTTGATAGAAGAGATATTTTAAATAAATTTACACAAAAGAAATTAAATATATCTTCGTATAAAGACAATTCTTTATTACAAGAAGAAAATTTATGATGAGAAAATGTTTTAGCTGTGTATAAATTAATGGATTGATATAAAAAATATAAATGATTAAATTGGAGTATAAAAATTACTCAAAGTTACAACGAACTTTTTTCTTCATTAGACTGAATAAAAAAAACTATTTATGCAATTATAATCTTTATTATTCTTTCAGTATTATTTCTTGCAACAGTTATTCAATGGCAATTTATTAATCCGCTTTCAAGACTACTTAAAAAAGTTCGTACTTTTTCTTCTGGAGATGAAAATGTATATATTGATGTTGAATCAAAAGATGAGATATGAGTGTTAGCTTGAGCATTTAATGATATGATTTTTAAGATTAAAGAGAAAACAAAAATTTTAAATGAATACAAACATATAATTGACTCAACTGCACTTGTTTCAAAGGTTGATATAGAGGGTAATTTTATCTACGTAAATGATATTTTCTGTAATAATGCAGGTTGTGAATTAAAAGAAATTATTTGAAAACCACATCAAACTATTCGTCATCCAGATATATGAGAAGATGTTTTCAAAGATATTGAAAAAACTATGAAAGCAAAAGAAATTTGGAAATGAATTATGAAAAATATTAGAAAAGATGGAAGTGAATATTGGCTTCAATCAGTTATTGCACCAATTCTTGATATGAATAATAATATTATTGAAATGATAATGATGGAGACTGATATTACAGAGCTTGAAAAAACTAAGCATGAATTATTATCTTCTTATAATAAACTACAAGAATCTACAGATGCTCTTGTAGTAAAAGAGAGAATTTCTAAAGAATTTGAACTAGCTTCAAAAATTCAAGAAGATTTTATGCCAGCTCCTGAAGAAATGCAAATAGAATGAGTTGAAGTTCATTGTTGAATTACATCAGCGACTGAAATTGGATGAGATTTATATGATATTGTTACTTGTAAAAATGATCCAGATAGAACTCTATTCTATATTTGAGATGTTACTGGTCATTGACTTATTGCCTGAATTATGATGGCAATATGTAATTCTCTAGTTTATAATTTAGCTCAAAGTAGTGCTAATTCTATAAAAGATATTTTAATTAAATTAAATGAAACCTTATTTCATAAATTACCAAAAAAAGTATTTATAACACTATTACTTCTTGAATATAATGCTAAAAATAATTCTTTATCTTATGCATGAGCATGACATGAAAGCCTTCTTGTATATCGTAAAGAAACTGATACAGTTGAAGAAATCAAAACTTGAGGTTCTGCAATTTGAATGTTTGCTGATATTTCAAAGGATGTAATTGTAAATGAGTTAAATTTAAATACAGGAGATGTTGTATTAATGTATACTGATTGAATTCCAGAAGCGCGTAATAAAAGTGATGAATTTTATTGAATGGATAAATTTAAAGAAAGTTTCAAAAGCAATGCTCACCGCAGTATTCAGGCTATGTATGAAAGCTTATTAAAAGATCTATATGATTTTATAGACTGAGCTGAAATACTAGACGATATTACTATGTTTTTAGTTAAGAAGAAATAATTTTAATCTAAATTAAAAATGTAGTGAACGCAGGCCTGCGTTCACTACATTTTTAAAAATGAAACTTCTTGTGAATTTCTTTTAATTTTGGATTTGTTACATGAGTATAGACTTGAGTTGTAGTGATGTTTTTGTGTCAAAGAAGCTCTTGTATAGCTCTTAGATCTGCTCAATTCTCAAGTAATGTAGTAGCAAAGCTATGTCTGAGGGTATGAGCTGAAATATCTTTTAGGATTTTAGCTTTAAGTCCATAGGTTTTTATCATATTTGTAATGAAAAATCTAGATAATCTAACTTGTTTATCATCTAGGTTTGAAATATTTTTAACATCAAAATTGTGACGAATAAAGAGGGGAGAGAAGTTATCATCTCTTAAATTAAGATATTTTTCAATTTTTTGCTTCGCTTCCTCTGTCAGATATACGACTCTAACTTTTCATCATTTTCATCTTACTGCAAACTCCTGCCTTTCTAGATTAATATCCCTGATATTGAGAGCTACAAGCTCAGAAATACGAAGTCAAGTTGAATAAATACACTCCATAATAGCACTATCTCTAACTCAAAAAATACTGTCATCTACCTCTGAAAAAAGCCTAATAATCTCTTCTTTATCAAGAAAATCAACTTTTCTTTCTTCCTGTTTTATAAGATCTATTTGAGTTGGATCTAGTCAGTCTTCTTGAATCTTCTTGATATATTTAAAAAATGCACGAAGCGTTATCATATATGCATTAATTGTTTTAATATTTAGAGTTTTAATATTTTTTTCATTTAAACTAAATCTAAAATTATTAATTAGCTCAATATCAATATCTTTTAAATCCCAATCAACTAATTCCTGCAAAATCTTTTTTTGTTCATTTTTTTTTCTAATTTCTGTAGGATTGTTAGGGGAGGTTATAAAAACAAGCCTGTGGTCGAGTTTTTTTTCAATTTCCGGGTTCAGATAAGCTAAGAATTTAAAAAGATGGAATTCATATTGCTCAATAGTTTTTGGACTTGAGTTACGATTTATCTTCAAATATGTAATAAATTTTTCTACAGCTTTAGTTAATTCCATAAATTTCAAATTAGAAATATTTTTAAATTTGCTTTCTACAAAGGGAATAGTAGATTTACAAATCTCAAACGGTTAACATAATGTAAGTTATGTGAAGTATTTTATATGATAATATTGAAATAATTACAAAAATCAAGTTTTTGTTAAAATTCTAGTTTTTAAATTATTTGTAGATAAAAAATATTTTTATAATTTTATTTATAATAAAAAAATTATTTTCCAAAATTTCTTTTTGCTCATTTTAGGCTTAAATATGCTTTGTAGAATTCTTCTTCATTGAAATCTGGCCAGAGAGTTTTTGTGAAATAATATTCGCTATATTCTGATTGGTAAAGAAAATATCAGCTTAACCTAATATCTCACCCGGTTCTTACTATTAAATCTGGAGGTGGAAATTTTCAGCTATCAAGGAATTCAGAAAAACTTTGTTCATTTAATTTTTCTAATAATTTTTCTGGTTTATTTTGAATTTTAGTTAGATTTGTTGTGATATAGTCCTTTATTCATCTAATAATCTCATCCTGTCATCCATATCAAATACCTAATATAAAAGTCATATTATTTCATAATTTTGTCTTTTCTTTTACATTATGAAGCATTTCTTTAATATCATTTGGCAGTAAATTCAAATCTCAAACAGTTTCAAATTTGATTCATTTTTTTAGAAAATTTGGAAGAAAAGCTGGAATTTTAGTTCTAAAAAGTGAGTATAAATGAGCTAATTCTTCCTTGCTTCTATTTTCAATATTTTTTTTAGCAAGTATCCACATACTTACATATTCTATATTTTCTCTAAGACACAGATCTAAAATATTCTCAATATTATCAACTCAAGCGGTATGCCCAAGCATTTTAATTAATCATTTAGAAGTTGCCCATCTCCTATTTCAATCTAATATAAATCCTATGTGCATATCATAAATTTAAGTAATATATATTTTGTCTATACAATGTCTTTATAATGTATTTTGTGAATTTTTATCTAAAAAACTTTGTAATATTATACATGCAGCAATATCATCCAGCTTGGTAGAATCAAAGTCTTTTTCTCAAGTTTCGGACATACTTGTTTTGGCTTCAAAGCTGGTAAATCTCTCATCATGAAATATAACTTCTAGTCAAAATTCCTTTTTTAAAACTCAAGTGAAACTTTTAATTTTTTTTGTATGTAGAGACTCGGTTCAATCCACATGATTAGCTATTCAAATAATTATTTTATCAATTTTTCGCTCTGTTATAATTTTAGCTAGTTCAGATAAAATTCATTTTTTATTTGTAAGAATACAAACAGGAACAGCTATGTTTTCTACATTTATAGCTATTCAAATTTTTCTAGTTCAATAATCAATAGCCAGGTAATTCATAATTAATTTACAACTTTTAAATGAAGTGTTATTCTAGCATAAACATCTGATCAAAGGTTTAATTTAATATCGTAAATTCAAGCCTTTTTTATGTGATGTTTTTCTGGTAAAATTATATTTTTTTTCTCGAGTTTAATCCCAAAATCTTTATTAATTTTATTTATAATATCAGCCTCCCCTATTCCGCCAAAAATTTTATCTTTATTTCATTTCACTTCAAATTCTATCTCTTTTGTATGTAAAGCTTCGGCTATTTTATGCCTATTGTAGATATTATCTCTAGTGTTTTTTAGTTGAGTTTCTTTAGTATTTTCTAATTTCTCAATTTGTTCCTTTGTGACAAGTTTAGCCAGATTTTTTGGAATTAAATAATTTTTTGCTTGGCTATAACTTACTTCTACTATTTCTCATTGCTTCCCGATTCCGGCAATTCTTTGAAGCATTAGAACTTTTAATTTATCTGTAGCCATTTTTATTTAGTTAAAATATGTATTTTGTTTATTTTAATAGATTTCTCGACAAGCTCGAAATGACAAAATTTATTTATTTAATTAGAAATTAATTTATTTCTGGAGAAATTATAGTAATTTTGTATCATGTTAGCTCTGATGCAAGTCATACATTTGCTCATCATTTTCATAAAGCTTTTAATTTTTCTTCTTCTAAAACATAGCAAGTTGCATGTCTATTCTCCTCGTCAATTTTTACATCCATAACTTGAGCAGGACTTAGCGATTTTTTAATTAATTCTTTTATATCATCAGTATAGTTTATTATATCAACTTTTTCTCCAAAAAGCTCATCAACTACAGCTTTTACTCTTATTCATTTTGGACCAATAAGACTTCCGGCTGGATCTATTTCCTCATACTCAGAACCAACTATAATTTTTGTCTTAAACCCTGGATTTCTAACAATTCTAACTACCTCCACAGTTCCCTCTTCAAGTTCAGGACAGTTTATTTCAAATAATTTTATTACGAAATTTTTATCTTTTCTAGTTAGAGTTACTTTTGGTCAAGTTAGGGTATCTTCTTCTACTTTTCATACATAAACATAAATTCTTTGACCTGGAACATATTTATCTTTTGCAACTTGTTCTGATTTTGGCAAAACTATTGTATTCCCATTGTAGTCAAGTAAAATTTTATTTTTTTCTACTAATTCAATTTTTAGATTTACAATATCTCAAACTTTATCTTTAAATAAGTTATAAATTTTTTCTTTTTCTGATTCTTGAATTTTTTGAATTATTACTTGGCGAGCAGCTTGAGAAGCAATTCTTCCAAATCATTCTTCATTTTCAAGTATTTCATCAGTAACATCTATTTCAACCATATCTCAAATACTAAATCAGCTTGCAGCATCTCCTAAATCTTTTAATGCAATTTGTGTATACGGATTTTCTACAACATCCACAACTTCTTTTTCAACAGTAATTTCTATTGAATTATTAGGCAAATCTAAAACAACTTCTACATTTGTATCCTTACTTGCATAATCTTTTTTATAAGCGGTTTTAATTGCTTGTTCGATTATCTCAACAAGTTTATTTTTATCAATTTTTTTCTCAGCAGATATTTGATTAATAGCAGCCTCAATCTTTTTTAAATCTAACATAAATTATAAATTATTAAATAAATAGATTTCTCTCTCTCCGCTCGAAATGACGAAGTTCTAGTCTTTTTTCAAAAAAAGAACTTGTCACCAAATTCTTTTCAATTCTTAATTTAATTCCATTTTAACGATTTTTTTATAAATGCAAATTTTTTATAAATTTATTTTATTCAATTAACAATATTATTTATTTCTTTCTCAAAATTTTCATAGGAAAAATCTTTGGCACGAGCTTCACAATCAGATTTCATTTGGAGAGCTTTTTCTGGAGTTAGAGTTTGGATGGCTTGTATTAAATTATCTACTGAGGCTCATTCTGGAATTAGAATTCATGTTTTTCAGTTAATAATACTTTCTTTTAGTCATCCCTCATTTACTCATATACATGGCTTCCCTGCTGACATACTTTCGACTGGACTCATTCAAAAATCTTCATTAACTGGAATATAAATAGTTGCTATACAATTTCAAATATAATTATAAAATTGCTCATCATTTGGACTTGGAATAACTTCTATATTTTTGTATCATTTTGATAGCTCTATAATTTCTTCTTTTTGAGGATCATTAATTCAGTGAATGATTTTTAGTTTTTTATCTGGCATATTTTGGAAGGCTTTTACAATTGTATCGACTCTTTTTGCTCAGGCTAATCTTGCAAAACTAAGATAGTAATTACCTTGTGAAATATATTTAAATCTATCTAAAATAACAGGTGGATAAACAATTATAGAATCTAATCATAAATACTCCTTAATTCTATTTTTTGTATTTATAGAATTAGTTAGAATTAAATCCATTTTTTTAATATCGCGTTCATACATTTTTCTAAAAAAAATAGATGCTAGATTAAAAAATGGTCTCAATAAAAATGGAACTTTTTTAAGATATAATTCACGTAAATCATATAAATATCTAGGTGGTGTATGACAATAAAATATTTTTTTAGCATCTTTTTTTGCATTTCTAACTGCACTTATACAATCTCAACTAAAAATAATTGTGTCATAATCTTTTAAGAATTTTGTGTTAAATAAAAAAGAAAATTTTAATTTGATATGTCTTAATCACTTCTTGAAAACCTCTGAGCTTATTGGAATCATTTTTCACTCAAATCATTCATATCTTAAGTCAAAACTTCAGTGACTAAAAAATCCTGATGCAATGTCAGCTTTCAAGGCTTTTGCCATCATAATAATTAGTCTTTCTCATCATCATTTATACAAGAAAGTATCATGTACTATAATAGTTTTTTTATTTTGCATATTTAATAGAATTTAGTATTTAAATTTTTTGTTTGTCATTCCTTTGAAGAAAGGAATCTTCCAATATTTCTTAATATATTGTAGATTCCTGCCTTCGCGGGAATGACAGAAAGTGGTAGGAATACAAGAACTTATTTTTTAATATTTTCTTTTTCCTTTATAAAATTTAGAATTTCCTTATTAAAAATTGAAATATCAAAATTATAAGAATATTCTCGAATTTTATGGTAATCAAATTCTAAAGTTTCAAATTTTTCTATAGCCCCATTTAGGCTTTCTACTGTTTGCTCCTCAAAAAATACTCAAGTTGAAGGCAAATATTTATGATTTTCTCTAACTGTTTCTAGGCTTCATCATTTTTTGTAAGCTATAACTGGAGTTCATGTTGCCATTGCTTCAATTGGTACAAGTCAAAGATCTTCTTCTGGTGGAAATATAAAAGCTTTCGCTTCACTCATGTGTTGTCTAACCTGTTGGTTTGTTAATCAGAATTTCCAGATAATATTTGGCTTTGAAATTTTAATTAATTTTCTATATAAGACATTATCAGTCGCGGTTGATAAAATAATTTTTTTTCAATTTTTATTAAAGGCATCAACGAGTAAGTCAAATTTTTTGTATGGAATTGTGCGTCACACATAAAAATAATAATCTTTTTTGATATCTGAAAATGGAAAAGAATTTAAGTCAATTCAAGGATAAATTAGCTTACTTTCTCTTCTATAATATTTTGCAATTCGTCAGGCTGTATTTACAGAATTTGCAATAAAAAAATCAACACGTGCAGTTGCTACAAAATCCCAAATTCGCAAATTATGAATAAAAAATTTCATAGCAATTTTTGCTACAAAATTCAAAATCCCAAATTCTAACCTCTCAAAATATTCAAAATAATGACTCCAGAAATAACGTGTTGGAGTATGGCAATAGCAAAAATGAATAGTTTCTGGCTTTGTAATGACTCATTTTGACTCAGCTGAACTCGAAGAAATTACAATGTCATAACTTCATAAATCAAAGCTCTCGAAGGCTCTTGGTCTAAACATTAGAGCCATTTTCGGTCTTTTATTTAAAAAAAGGATTTTTTGTAAAAAAGAAGTATAAATTTTTCTTCATTCAAACATTGGATTTCATTCTTGCCAAAAAACTGAAGTATAGATATCAGCTTCAGGAAACAAATCCATTATATCAAATAATACTTTTTCAGCTCATCAGATATCCTTAATCCAATCGGTAATTATTGCTATTTTCTTATTCTCAAACAACGATAAAATAATTAAAAATAAATTTTATTTACGTCAAAAATCATCATCAAATCTGACAATATCATCTTCTTCAAGATAATCTCAAATTTGGCTTTCTATAATATGAAGCTCAGTTTTTCATTTGTTTTCGAGTCTATGCTTAAATCCAGATGGTATAAAAACACTTTCTCATTTTCTTACGATTTTTTCTTCTTCTCAAACAGTAACAACCGCAGTACCATCTACTACAACCCAATGTTCAGATCTATGGTAGTGCATTTGAAGAGATAATTTTTTATTGTTTAAAACGGTAATTCTTTTTGTCTTAAATCAAGTTCCTTCATCAATTATTGTATAACTTCCCCATGGTCTATAAACAGTTTGTCAGAAATTTACCAATTGTTTATTTTCTTCCTTTAGAATATTAACTACATCTTTAATTTTTTGTGACTCTCATTTTTTTGAGACAAGTAGTGCATCCTTTGTATCTATTATAATACAATCATCAAGTCAAATGACAGCAACTTTTTTATCTTTAATTTCTCCAATAAAGAAATTATTTTTGGCATCAACTTCAAGTAAATTATTATTTTTCCATTTTTTTTCTTTTAAATATTCATCAATAGAATCAAAACTTCATAAATCATTCCAATACGTATCAAGAGGAGTTACATAAATATTGTTAGATTTTTCTAAAAGTCCGTAATCAATTGAAAGGTCAGGGAGCGCATTAAATGCCTCATTAATATATTTTTCTTTTTCAAATAAAAGTTTTGAATTAGATTTCTTTTCTTCTCATTTTGCAGTTTGTTCATAGCCATAATATGGACTATATATTTCTTGCTCATTTCTTTCAAAAATATCAAAAATTGCTTTAGAATGTTTTTTTAATTCACTAAAAAATATTTCTTTTCAAAATAAGAAAATCCCAGAATTCCATAAATATCAATTATTTATAAATTTTTTTGCAGTTTCTTTATTTGGTTTTTCTTTAAATTCTTTAACTTTATATGGAGTTTCTTTAGAAAGAATTGGGTTAATATAGCCATATCAAGTATGTGGACAAAATGGTTTTATTCAAAATGTAATTAATGATTTTTGCGCGATTTCCTTTGATTCATTAATTGTAATAATAAATTTATCTTCGTTTTCAATAACTTGATCAGATGGTAAAATAAGTCACAAAGAATCATTCTCAATATTTTTCATAGCAAATGTAATAGCTCAAAGGGTATTTTTTGCCATGGGTTCAATTAAAATCTGACATTCCTTTAATTTAATTCAAATTTCAGATGCCTGAGTTATACAATGATATTTATAATCAATATTTGTTGCTATTAAAATATCTTCTACTTTTGAAATTAAAATTGCTCTTTTAAGAGTATTTTGAAAAAGAGATGCTCCTCAAAGTTCTGCTAATTTAATAAACTGCTTAGGGTAATATTTTCTTGAAATTGGCCAAAGCCTAGTACCACTACCTCCGGCTAATATAATTGAATATATCTTCATGAATTAATAAGTTTATAAATTATTTAGTAATTGTTTAATTATTTCTTTTGTTTGTTCAACTCAAGTAGTTAAAATAGATTCTACTCAGGCTTCTTTTACTGGATAATCATTTCCACCAGGAAAAAGTGCATCTCACACAAAAAACATTTCAGATTTATCAAATCAAAAAAATTCTGTGATTTTAGCTATTCAATAAGATTTATCTATTCATTTTTTTGTGATATCTATCGAGCTTTTTCATCAAAAACTTACTTTAAAATCTGTTAAATCATCTCACATATAATCTATAACTTCTATTCTTTTTTTAAAATCTGGATCCCAATTTTCTTTTATTTCTAGAGGAGCTTGTTGTCATAAAGCTGAAAAAGTTATCTGACTTCATCTGTCCTCTATTTGTGGTCAATAAATTTTAATTTTATCAAATCAAAATTTTAAAACGGCTTTATTAAGAGTTTTTAAAATCAGTTCTTTTTCATTTACATTAAAATCATTTGAGTAAATTTTATTCCAAGAAAAATCTTTAAATGAATAAAATTTTGCTCCACAAGTAGGAAAGATAGTTAAATTATCAAAATTAGAATCAGAGTCAAGATAAGGAAGGATTTGTTTATCAAATTGAACAAAATCTCATCAAGAAATAATAGCAACTTTATATTTATCAAGAAGTTTTTTAAATAATCCTCTCATCTCTTCATCTATTTTTCATTTACTAGGAGCAAGGGTACCATCAAGATCAAATATTATTATTTTTTTCATATAATTTTAGCGATTAAAAATCTATTCTTAAATGAATTATTAAGAATAATTTAAGTAAATAAATATCAATTTAATTATATAAATTCCTTTTAAATTTGCAAGATAATTATTAATTTTTTTCTTGTTTTCTAAAAATCCAAAAATATTATTTATTTACTTAATATTACCTCATAAATAAATACAAATATTGCATTATATACCCTTTTCAACATTCTTGAAGGATTAATAATTAATCTCCATAACCACTCAAGACCAAAAGAAGTAAAAATTTTCGGTGCTCTTTTTTTAAATCATAAAAGCATATCAAAACTTCATCAAACTCAAAGTGCAACTTTTATATTTTTTAATTTAGGCATTAATTCTAAAATTGTAGATTCCTGATCTTTTAATCATTGTGTAGAAAAAAAATAAATATCATTTGTTTTATTGATCTGTTCTATTATTTCTTCTTTATTTTCTTTTTGATAAAAATAAAAATGAAAATTAGCCTTTGGATATTTTTTAGATAAAATTTCAGGCGTTTTCATTTGTCTTACTATTTTTAAATTATCTCACTTATTTCCTGGTAATTGAAATTTATCAATAATTGTTACTCCTAATTTATTTTTATCTGAATAATCAAGTAAATCGAGAGTCAAATCACTTCCGCATATTTTATCTCAATATTTTTTGTATAAATAATTTTTTCTAAATAAAATATTAAATACAAAATATGGTAAAAATAAAATATTTAAGTATTTGAAATTATTGTCCAATATTTGAAAGGCTATATAAAGACCTATTCAATCACTCGTTAAATAATTAGCCTTTTTAAGTATCTCAGTAAATTCACTATCTTTTTTTATTGCAAGTAATATTTCTGGATTTGGCGTAAAAATTATAGATTGTTCACTATTATTTAATATTTCATTTAAAAAATTTTTATAATTTAATTTTTGTAATTCAACTCAAAAAATTTTCATAGAATTTATTTTAGTTATCATAGTTTTGTAAAAATTTAATTATTACTTATATAATTTATTTTGATAATATTAAAAAAATATAAATTGTAAAGTTTATAAGTATTAATATGTAAATTCTATTGCTTTTTTTATAAAAATTATTATAACTTAAGATATTTCCTTACTAAAATAGTATGACTATTCTTAAAGAAATAGAACATAAAAAGAAAAAAAAGATAAAATACTATATTTTTTTTGTTATATTCTTGAGTATTATTGGCTATATAATCTATAATTCATTTTTAAAAAAACATGAATTAGACTTTAAAATATATACCGTTTGAACATGAAATATTGTAAATTCCTTAAATAATGATTGAAAAATCTATTATAAGGAACAATACAACATCAACTTCCCTATTTCTGGAACACTTTCAAAAATTTATAAAAATGAATGAGAATTAGTTAAAAAATGAGACTGGATAGCTTCTCTTGATAACACATATTTAAAAATAAATGTAGATAAGGCTCAAATTGCACTAAATACTGCCTTAGCCAATTTGGAAGCAAAAAAGGCAACAAAAAATATTTCTGGTGATTTAAAAATTTGAGAATCTCAAGTTGAAGCAAATAAAACTATTTTAGAATGAATTATAAAAACAAATGAACTAGAATTAGAAAATGCATCAAAAAATCTTGAAATAGCAAAAAATGATTATGATTTTGTTAAAAATTTAACTCAAAAAGATATTGATAATGCAAATTCAACCCTAGAAATAGCACAAAAAAACTATGATAATTGACTTTCAACTCTTGATTTAATTAAAAACCAAGAGCAGGAAAAATTAGTAAATCTACAAGAAAAATGATTTTTACAAATAGAAAATAGTATCCCTCTTCTTGAAAAATATTTAAAAGATACCGATGTTTTACTCTGAATTACAGATAAAAATAAGGCTTTAAATGATTCTTTTGAGGTATATCTTTGAGCTAAAAATACAGGCCTTAAAATTAGTGCTGAGAATAGTTTTAGAGAAGCATCAAATCTTTATGAAGATTATATAAAAAACCGGAGTGAATTTAATAAAACTAATTATAGCTTAGCAATAAATAAATTACAGGAAATAAATGATATTGAAAATTCGGTTAATACAATGCTTAATCTAACTCTAGATGTACTTAAAAATTCAATTTCTTCCACAAATTTTTCTCAGGAAACAATTAATTTATATATTTCATCTTTTGAATTAAATATTATAAATCTTAATTCATCTATTTCCCTTATTACACAATCAAAGCAAGCAATTCAAGAACAAGAAACATTATTAAATTATAAAATTGAAAATCAAAATAAAGAAATTGAATCTTTGAATTTGCAATTAGAATTAGCAAAAAACAATTTTGATAAAATAAATTTAAATATAGAAAATACTATACAGGATACAAAATTTAAATTAGACCTTGCCATAAATCAATACAACAATACTAAAACAAAAACAGATAATAATATTGCTCAAGCAAAATCACAAATTAACATTTCTGAGGCTAGCCTAGATTATAAAAAAGATCTACCAAGTGAGAAAGAATTAGCACCATTTTATAAGGCAATAGAAAATTCAAAAAAATGATTAGAAGAAGCGAATAAGAGAATAGAAGATTCTATATTAAAAAGCCCAATTAATGGGCACATTTGAAAATTGTATATTAATAAAATAGGTTCTCAAATTAATTCACAAAGTGTAAACCCATTTTTAATAATTATAAATAAGGATAAGCTTTATATAGAGACAAATATTGAGGAAAATGATATACCAAATATTAAACTCTGACAAAAAATAAATATTTCATTTGATTCTCTAGATAATGTAAAAATTAAATGAGTTGTAACTTATATTTCGGATAAATCTATGACAGATGAGAACGATATTGTAAGCTATAAAGTGAACGTTGATTTACTTGAAAATAATTCTCAAATTAAAGAATGATTTACTACTGGACTTGACTTTATTATTGAAGAAAAAGATAATGTAATTCTTGTACCAATCGAGGCAGTTAAGGAGGAAAAAAATATAAAAAGTGTAATTCTAAAAGATGGAACTTCTGTAAATATAGAAACCTGAATTGCCGACGGAAATTTCTACGAAGTAACAAAAGGACTTAAAATCTGAGACGAAATTAGATATTAGGTATAACTGTGAATATTACAAAGCATTCCTTTGTTGTCATCCTGAGTGTAGTGAGTAAAGCGTAGCGGAACGAACGAAGTCGAAGGATCTATTAAATTAAAATAAACCTTATTTTTAAAAATGTAAAAACTAAAGTTTTTAATTAAGTAAATAGATTTCTCGACAAGCTCGAAATGACATTGTAGAGCTCAATATAATAAGAAGGAATGTTCTAATAATAAACATTAATTATTAATTCTTAATTTTCTATGTTAATTGAATTAAAAGATTTACATAAATCATATTTTCTCGAGAATTGAGAGGAAGTACCTGTTTTAAAATGAGTAAATTTATCTGTGGACACTGGAAATTTTATCGCATTAATGTGAGAAAGTGGAAGTGGAAAAACGACTCTTTTAAATGTAATTTGAGCGCTACATCCACTTACAAAATGAGAATATATTTTGGAGTGAGAAAATATATCTGAAATAGATGATGACGAAACTCTGTCATACATTAGAAATAAAAAAATGTGATATATTTTCCAACAATTTAATTTACTTCCAAAGCTGAATGCCCTAGAAAATGTCGCTCTCCCCGCTCTATATCTCTGAGTAAATAAAAAAGAAAGACTAGAAAAAGCAACAAAACTTCTTGAAAAAGTATGACTACAAGATAAGTTAAATTCATTTCCCTGAGAATTATCCTGAGGTCAGCAACAAAGAATATCAATAGCTCGAAGCCTTATAAATGACCCAGATATTTTGCTTGCTGACGAGCCAACCGGGTCTCTTGACTCCAAAGTTTCACTTGAAATAATGGAACTTATTCTAAGCCTTAAAAAAAGCTGAAAAACTATAATTATGGTAACCCATGCTCCCCTTGTCGCCAAATACGCCGACAAAATAATTTTTCTAGAAGACTGAGTAATTACAAATTATGATTATAAAATCTAATTAAAATTTATGCTTAAAGAAATAATCATACAAGCTCTTAAAGCTCTCTCTTGAAATAAGATGAGGTCTAGTTTATCTGCTTTATGAATAATTATTTGAGTTTTTACCATTGTAATTGTGACGGCTATTTGAGCCTGAGTTCAGAAAGCTATAAATGACCAATTTAGTTTTTTAAATGTAACAACTCTCGTCGTTGCGCCGGTTGATACCAGTACTTCTAAATCAAAACTTAAGCAAGAAGATATAGATTATGTATTAAAAAAGAGTAAAAATATTAAAATCTGAACTCCACTATACTTCTGAAAAACTACAGTAGTCGTAAATAAAGAGAAAAGACAATACAATATTATGGCTTGAAATGATAGTTTTTATGAGGCTTTTCCTATGAGAATGGCTTACGGACGATTTTATAATACCCAAGAAGCAATAAGCTGAAAAAGAGTTGTTATTATATGAAAGAAGGTTATTGACGACCTATTCAATGGAAATATGAACTCAGTCGGAAAACATATTTTAATAGGTTGAAAAGATTTTACAATAATATGAGTAATGGCTCCATCTAGCTGAGTCTGAGCTCTATCATTTGATGATTCAGTTACTATGCCAATTAATACAAGTAATAAGTTCCTATCTAGCACCAGAGAACCAACAGCTATGATATTTCTCGCTACAAATCTTGAATCTGTAAAAGATGGAATGGATGATTTAAAAAAATATCTAAGAGAGGCTCACAATTTAAAATGAGACGGAAATGATGACTTTTATGTAGAAGACCAATGATCAATTCTAATTATGGCAAGAGCTGCGGCCGATGTAACAAAATATCTGTTAATTTGAATTTGAGCCATAGTGCTAGTCGTATCTGGAATTGGCATAATGAATATAATGTATGCCGGAGTGGCAGAGAGAAGAAGAGAAATAGGAATTATGAAATCTATCTGAGCCAGAAAAAAAGATATTTTACTCCAGTTTTTAATAGAAAGTATCATACTCACTATAATTTGATGATTAGTTTGAATTATTTTATGAGAGACAATGATATTATTATTTAATAGCGCAACTCCATACACAATAATTAGAAGCGATTTTTGAATGATTTTATCTCTAATTTTTGCGATGATTATCTGAGTATCTTTTTGAATATACCCAGCCAACAAAGCCGCGAATTTAGACCCCGTGGATGCACTGAAAAATAGTTAAAAGAAAATTAAAAGGCGAACTCTCTCGAGTTCGCCTTTTTTATACATTTTCCAATTATGTTTATTGTATTTTTGTTTTTGTGAGTTCTACCACCTCCCCATTATGACAACATCATTTGAGATTTCGTTGATGTCATCTGGTTTTACTGGAAAATGCTTTGCGAGGCGATCACCTAACTGGTAAATCACGTTGCAGATAGCATCGACCGGACGCTCGGATTTGATTCCTACAATGATTTGAATGATAAGAGATTCCCAATTGATTTGAGGCGAGATATTATCTATCGCCATATCAGGTTGTATCCTTACCATTTTCTCCTCGAGAGAAATCAGAATAAGTACTCCGGTGGCTTCTTTTGTCTTATTGATGCCGAGTTTATGAAACAAAGACTTCGCACGCCTCGTAACAGCCTTTTCCTTGTCAGCTCGTGAGAGCCTTGGAATAAGACTTGATGCCGAAGCGATGGCAACCTTTATTTCGCCGGCAGTTTCTTTCTCAACATCGGTAATTGTATTTTTGATTTTCTGGAGCTCTGTCTCAGATAAAAAAGTCAGAGCATCATTTTTTTTCTTCATTGCTCTCCTCCTTTTCTACCAGCTTCCAGAAGCTCCGCCTCCGCCAAAACCACCGCCTCCGCCACCGAATCCTCCGCCTCCACCGCCACCACCGGCTATTCCGACCTCAAGGACTATACGTCCAGCAAGCCCAAGAATAAAACCTCCGATAATGAAAATAAAAAGCAACGGAAATGTGACATTGAACATGAAATATCCTAGGGCTGGTCCAAGAACTGCGCCAATACTACCCCCTAGAAAAATATTTGCAAAACCAGCTATTCCGGTAATGACAAAGAAGATAATTAGCCCAAACTGAAGCATACTGTCTTCCTTTTCCTTTTCTCCGTCTTTTGCAGTCTTGCCGTCGCCTTTGTATTCGCCTTTTACAGCAAGTTTGATTTTGGCGATAGCAGTCTCCAGGGCTTCGGCTGTTTTACCAGCTTTTAGACGTGGAGACATTTCTTGGTCAATAATACGACCAGAGATAAGGTCGGTAAGAGTACCTTCCAATCCCCTGCCGACTTCGATTCGGATTTTGCGGTCAGCCTTGGCAAGAGTTATGATAACACCATTATCTTTGCCCTTGTGTCCAGCTTTCCAGCTTTCTGCGACCTTAATGGAGAATCCTTCAATATCTTCTCCTTCAAGGGATGGGATTGTTAAAATGAAGATTTGATTACTTGTTGCTGATTCATACAACTCAAGGTCACGAGATATACGGTCTACCTCGTCTTTTGAGAGCATGCCAGCATAGTCATTCACATAACCTGTGAGTTTTGGGACTTCCAGGGCGTATCCGCTTGTAGCGATTACCAGAAGAAGTGCCCAAACAAACGGAATAATAAATTTTTTCATTCAGGCCTCCTGTTCATTATTTCGCTGGACCGCCGAACCGGACCTTGGGGGCAGTCTTCGCCCCTTCATCAGCTTTGAAGGCTTCCTTGCGCTGAAGTTGGAGTAGCATTGCATTCGTCAGATTGTTCGGGAAGGTACGGATGGATGTATTGAAAATCTGCACTGCCTTGTTATAGCGAACGCGCGCAACATTAATCCGGTTTTCCGTTCCCTCGAGCTGATTTTGCAGATCAAGAAAACTCTGATTTGCCTTCAGGTCGGGGTATTTTTCGACCACAACCATCAGACGAGAAAGAGCACTCGAGAGCTCACCCTGACTTTGCTGAAACTTCTGAACCATCTCGGGATTGTTGATAACATCCTTCCCGACCTGAATTGTGCCGACCTTGGCGCGAGCCTCGGTAACGGCAGTAAGGGTCTCCTTCTCGTGCGACGCGTAGGCCTTCACAGTCTCAACCAGATTCGGAATAAGATCAGCACGACGCTGGTATGATGCTTCCACATCACCCCATGCCGCGAAAACCCATTCCTCATTCTGCTGAATAGTGTTGTAACCACAGCCAGTCATCATGAACAGAACCGCCATCATTGCCATTGCCGAAAAAATCGAACTTTTCATCTTCATCGTCTTCGTCCTCTCTATGAGTTTTTGGGTTTATAAAACATTTGTTGTTGTTTTTATACTACTACATAAGCCTATTAAACTTATAATTTTTAATTTAATTTTTTAATTGGAAAATGTTAATGAGCCCGACAAACAATAAAATTTACATTTGTCATGTTTATTGACTATAATTAAAATTATAAAATGTCAAGTATATTTTTGACATTTTAATTTTTTATATTTTTTTGCAATATTTAAAATTTTTATATACTAGACTAAATTGTTAAATATTTTATAAAATAAATTTTATGACTCCAAATATATCTAAACTAGAAAACCTAAATTTATCTTGAAATTATCTAATTTCTAAATCTTCTGATATTAAATATCTTCTTTGATTGCAAGAAAGTAATAGAATTGAGATTCTAATTAAAAATAAAGTATTTTCTATTTTGGCAAATGCTTTAATTCTAGAAGAAATAAGTAAAAAATTTGATAGATACGATATTGTTGATGTAGAGGATAAAGATAGGATTAAAGCTTTATTCTCAAAAATAAAACTATTGAAAGTCGACTCAACTCAAACAACTCTATCAAGAATAGAAAGAATTGAAAAATTATGAGTGAAAAAAATAAAATGAATAGAATCAGTAGTTTCAAATTTAAGAAAAGTAAAAACTAGTGAGGAAATTGAGCTAATCAGAAAATCCCAAGAAATTAATTTAAAAGCATTTGAGGTTGTTTTAGATAAAATCAGGCTTTGAATGACAGAATTTGAAATTGCAAAACTCATAAAAATAGCTCACCTAAAACTCTGAGCTACTTGAGAAAGTTTTGAGCCAATAGTTGCATTCTCAGATTGATGATCTTGCCCACATCATACAAATAGTAATGAGAGAAAATTAGTAAAATGAGACCAGATTTTATTTGATTTTTGATGTATTTATAATTGATATTGCTCGGATATGACACGTGTAGTTTTTACTACTAAGCCAAATCCTGAACAAAAACAATTTTATGATTTATTAAAATACACAAACGAGGAATGTATGAAATTCTGAAAAATCTGAATGGAATACAAAAAACTTCATCAAAAAGCAAATCAAATATTGTGAGAAAATTCAAAGTTTTTCACACATAATCTCTGACATGGAATTGGAATTGATATCCACGAAACACCACTTTGAATGAGAGACCTAAGTACTAAAATCGAAGAAAACGATGTTTTCACAATAGAACCCGGACTTTATTTTCCAGAAAAATTCTGATTTAGATACGAGAATATTATAGTTGTTAAAAATGGGAAATTAGTTAATATTTTAGGAGAAATTGAAGATAAGGATTATGCTTTGGGGTTGTAGACTACACTATCCCCTTCTCTCTCATATCCCTCACACGAATTTTAACCATTTCATGTAAAGTTGGGTCATCTATATCAAAAAATTTAATATCATTATGCCGAATATCTCAAATTCAGATATTTTTCTCTTCATCATCTGACAAATGATATACATAAGTAATTGGGCAAGAGTGAGCTTTTACTCCTTCAAAATATCAATTCTCAAATATATCATCATACACTCCCAAAAAAATCAACTTCCCCACATCGATATCAATTCACAATTCCTCCTTCATCTTCCTCCTTACTCCCTCCTCAATCGTCTCACCCTTATAACGCATTCCACCCGGAATATAATAAACTCACTTCAAAGGCTCGTTATTCCTCAACCCAAGCAAAATCTTCCCCTCCCCATTCACAAAAATAACATCAACAGATGAGACTATTGAATTAGTAATTACTTGTTTGTATATTTCTGGTGGTAGGTGCATAATTTGCATTATATTAGAATTAATGATATTATTATAGCGATATTTTAAAATATATAAAAAAGAAATATGGAAAATGAAAAAGTATATGTTATTTTTTGAGAAGAAACTCTTTTAAATAAATGATTAGCAAATGCATTAAGATTAAAGATAAAAAAAGAGGTATTTAATAATTTAGGGGGAATAGATATAAATGATTATGTACTTATAGATTTACATAAAAATATAGATACATCACAGATAAAAGATTATGTATTGTGAATAAATGAAATTTTAAAGAATTCTATATTTATATCATTATATGTGGATTCAAGCATAGAGCAGTCAAAAGCTATTATAGAATCAGCTAAAGAAAATTTAAAATGAAGTGATATTACTATTAAATATTTTACAGAATTTTTAAATAATTCTCAAAATCGTTCTCAAAGTCAATAGAATTAATAATTTGATTTTTTACAGAAACTGAATTATAGAAGTTTTGAAAATCTTCCTTTTTTAGAGGAGATTCATAACTTCAATTTTTTTCTCAAATTGCCAAGAAATTATTACCATCGAACCGATTAAATCATCAGATATAGTATATTCATGATATTGAATTTTTATATTTATATATTATTGAATGATATCATCAATTTAAAATTTCAATTTTTTTATGTCAATTTGGAGGAATAATTAAATTTTCTCATAATTTATTAATTTTTATAAAATTATTTTCTCAAGTATTTGTAGAAATAAAATAGTCTAAATCTAAAGCTTCATTTGTTCATTGATTTTTTAATAAAAGTGTTCAATTTTCTCTATCAGGAACAATAATTGGTCTAAATTCTTCTAACGCAATCGCACTTTGATTTTCGGTAAATTTATTAAACTTATTTGTTATAACTATTACAAAAAAAGCAATTATGGCACTTCAAATTCATCAAATAGCTTGTAGCCAATCAGTTATTTTAGCAGTATCTATTTTTGAATGACTAGTAGAACAAAAATTAAATATTCAAATAAATTTTGAGAATAAATTATAATCTCTCTGTAAGATATATAAAACTATTAATATTAATAAAATTCATTTCCAATTTTTCAACAAATTATTAAAAAACAAATAATCTTTAACTTTTTTCATAGTATTAAACTAAAAATTAAAATAATATTTGTTTTTGTTTTTTGTATTTTTTTGAAATATATTTGTTTTTACTAAAATAGCAAATATCTATTATAAAATCTACCCCCTCAAATACCTCCCACATGTAAACCTCACATTCTCATCATCGGAATTCTTGCCTAGCCATTCTAGATAGTTTCGGTCATTTTTGGCTATTTCGGCGAAGGTGGTTCATTTGTATTTTCCAAAATTGATTTTTTTCAATAATATTGGGGAATTTGTGAGTTCTATCATTTTGGTGATTATTTCTGAGTCTGAGCTAAGTGAGAATTTCTCTTTGATTAGGGAGAAAAAATATTTGAAGATTTGTTTCATTACAAGGACATCAGACATCGCATCGTGTGCTTTGAGGTTTGGAAAGGTGATTCATTTTTCCATAAAATAGAATTTCAAAACATCTAATCTGTAGGTGTTTTCGAATTCTTCTTCTTGGTCCTGTAGAAGATGTTTGGTTATTTGGAGGGTATCAATGAATTTATTTATTTGAAGTCAGACTTTAGTAAGCATTCATATATCAAATTGTACATTGTGCCCAACAAAAATCGTGTCATCTTTAATCTGTTCTAGGAGTTTGTATTCAGGAACTTGAGGAGAAAATATGGGGAAATCCTTTATGTCATTTTCCATAATACCGTGAGTAGCTTTTGAAATTAGTGAAATCTTAACAGTTCCATTGTTAAAAAATGAATTAACCTCGTGAACAATTTTAGAGTCAATTTCATTGATAAATCCCAGTTGAATAATAACATCCTGCTCCTGTATGCCCGTAGTCTCCGTATCAATAAAAGTCAAATTCATGATAAAATTTTTTAAAAAGTTGAATTTATTATAAGGATTTTTTGTGGAATACAAGATTTTATTTGAAATATGAAATGTAAATTATTTATAATAAAGCAAAAGACCGGATATTTCACCGGTCTTTATTTTTTAAATCCATTCGCGTAATGGGGTTTGATTTTTAACCCGATAATGTACCAATGTATAACAATGAAAAATGAGCCAATGGTCATATATATAGGAAGAATCAAACTATCCATATTCCAGAGCTTTACGCCTGAAATTGCCAAAATGGATCCAATCATGAAAAGTATCCACGCAGTTGGTCTATCTTGGTCTGGATTGTTATTTACGAACCGAATAGTCGGAACAAGCGCACAAATATCAGCCAAAATAGCAAAAAGCGTTGGGAGAATTCCAGGATTATTTTTTGTAAATAACCATGTTGCAATTGCAGAAGTTGCAATTAGAATTGCAGCTTTTTCCATTTTACTAATTGGTTCAGTTGAACCTTTCCAAAAAGTAAGAATAAAAACTACTGTTGGATTAAATGCAAGAATAAAAGCAAACATTACTGTAATACTATCAGAATTTGGATTTGCCCAAGTGGTAAACCACAATGTAATTCCAACCACTGACCATATTGCCCAAGTAACACGATTTGGAACAATAACTCCACGAATTATTCCCAAAATATAAGGAATAGCAGATCATACTGTTACAACTTGGGAAATTATCCCAAGTATTTGATACTTATCCATAACTTCCCTCCTTTTTTAGTTTTTAAGTATATCTTATTTATATTACAGTTATTGGAATTGTAAGAATACATAGCAACTTTGATTACTATATAAAACTATTGATTAATGTCAAATTTATTTTGTAATATACAAAAGCTTATTTATTTTCAAAAAATAAACTTGACATATTCTTATATTTGTATATAAATCAATTATTCCATTTCAAAACAAAATGGAATGTGCTCATTAACCTATTCTATAAACTAGAAGTTATTTTGTTTTTTTAGTGTTAAAACTAACGCTTTTATAGTAAAAAACCTAACTAGGAGGGTGTACTATGATTTCTTTTATTCGGGCTATTCAGCCCCAACTTATGGGTCTTTTTTGGACTCTGTGTTTTGTATGGACTGTTGCACTGATTGTAAGAAAAAATTTACCCGAAGCATACAAGGAATTCAAAAAAGTGCCAGTGCGTGTTGCTTTAATCATGAGCGCTATCGCCACTGTATCAACTATTGTTTTCTTTGTTGACTTCGCAGTAATCAATGAGGTACCTCGTGCAACCATTGATCGTTCTGCTGTCAAAACTGGCCAATCCAACTTTGAGAAAAAAATGGAGAAAGAGGCTAACAAGCCAAAATCCGAGTAAAATCAACCATAAAATCAATCTTATTTTAAGAGGAGTTTTGAAACTATGAAAAAGTTTAATCGTATTACTCTTGTTTGTTTTGCTTTCTTGTCCATGGTATTCTTAACAGGCTGTACGGAAATCAGAAATATTCCACCGGGTTGGGTTGCTAAACTGCTTACGCCGACTGGCTGGGAGAAAGACATTCGTGAAGCTGGTCAGGTTGATATTGGTGATCTCGATAGCAGTAACCGTGGCAATACTCTTGTCCTTCTTGAGGCTACATCAGCAACCATGAAGGAGATTTTTGCTTCTGCAACTGATCCGGCAAATGTTGATAAGCAGGATCATAGAATCATGCTTAAGAAAGGTACGCCTGTTACTGTCGATATCCGAACTCAGGTTGCAGTACCTACAGACCCGAGTCTTCGTAATGCTATATTTGCGATGATAACACCCAGGACTGATGCAAATAACTCAAGAGTAATGTTTATTACTCTTACGGATATTTATATGAAATATGCTACGATGACCATTCGTGGTAAAACCCGTGAGATTTTTGCTCAGTATGATGACTATGCTGATGTCATGAAAAACTATGCAAAGATTAACGGCGAGATTGCCAAAATGGTTGCAGATGTTTTCAAGAATAACAATGTTCCTCTTGAACTCATCTCGGCTCAGATTTCTAATGTCAAGCCAGATGAAACGGTCTGGCAGGCCAACAACAAAATGGCAGCTGCAGATGCAGAAGTAACTGCAATAGAGAAGGTTGGCAAAGCAATGCGGGAAAATCCTGGATACCTTCAGTTCAAGAAGTGGGAGACCATCGAAAAAGTTGCCGGACGTAACAATCTGACAATCATTGTCGGTGGTAAGGAAGATGTAGGATATACTCTTCCAATAAGCAATACTGCTGTCAATAAGCCAGCACCCAATATTAAGCCGGCCGAAGAAAAGAACTCAGCTGAATAACAAAACAAAAACAAATATCTCGTATATGTACAACTCTCAGGAGGTGTGGATAACAGAAAGCAAAAAAGGCTCCGAAAGGAGCCTTTTTTTAAAAATAATTTTGTGTTATATATTTTATCAATAGAATAATTACAATTATTTTTTCAATCTAAATTTTATGGATATCAAACAGGCTCAACAAAAAATTAAGGATTTACTCTGAGAAATGGAACATCCAAGGTTGGCTTCATTTATAGCCTTAACTGAAGAAGTATGAGAAGTGGCTGATGAGATTATGAAAAGCGAAATATATGAGGAAAAAAGTGATAATGAAGATATAAAAGCAGAAATCGCCGATGTTTTTGTCTGTGTTTTGGAACTAGCTAATGTCTATAACTTTGACCTTGGAGAAGAATTTGAGAAAAAAATTAGTAGTTTAGAACCTAGAGCTAAAGAGCGGAAAATTAGATTAAAAGATTTAATGGCAAAGAAAAGAGAGAAATTGGATTAAAGAATTATCTAGCATCCTTAAATGTTTTATTTATTGGTATTACTTCATTTGATGAAATTCTTTCGCTAATACTAAAAATTTTGTCTTTTATTTGCTTAATAACTTGACTACTATTTTTATATCTTCTTCATGATGTTATTGTAGTAATTTTTTTAGATTTATCACTTTTTACTTTGCTTACTTTTGATAATTTATCAAAAAGAAGAATATCTTCTCAATAATCACATCATGGTGTAAATCAGCCTACAGAAGATGCAACATCTTTTCTATATGATAAATTAGCTCACCCTCTACAAAGAGGTCCTTTTCAAATTAAATCCAAAAAAACATGATAACCAATAGCTCAAAATCTATATAAATAGTAAAGAATACAAACATCCTCATATTTTATTCATCACGAAACTCATCATATATCATTATTAAAATAATGTTGATAATGAGAATCAATCCAAGTTGATGGTATTTTTGTATCTGCATCTGTTTGGAATATTATTTCTCATCTTGCCTCATTTAATCATGTGTTTCTTGCATAGGATATTCATTTCTTATTTTCATTTATAACTTTTATTCAAGATTGCTCAAGAATCTCTTTTGTTCTATCTGTACTATTATTATTAACTGCAATAATTTCTATAGGTAAATTTGTCTGTATTTTTGTAAAAGAGTCTAGTGTTGGTAATAAATAATTTTCTTCATTATAAGCACAAAAAACTACACTTCAAATTGGATTTTCGTTTTGTATTTTTTTAATTTTACAAGAAATTCATGTACATTTATCTTGTAATACCTCATCTGAAATTTTATTTATCATAATTAAAAATTTAATTTTATTTATTTATATCTAAAATAATTTAAAAGTCAAAAGAACATTTAATAAGTTTTTATATTTTCTAATAAACATTGATTTCCTACTAAAAAGCAGTATATTCAATTTAGCTTTTACATCTCACATTTCATTCCTTAGTGTACTTAGTTATAATCAGATCTATTTTTTTCTGTATATAAAATAAAAAAACTTTTAGAAAAAAGTTTTTTAAAATATTTATTTTGGTGGACCGAGCGGGATTCGAACCCGCGACCATCGCCTTAAGAGGGCGCTGCTCTACCAACTGAGCTATCAATCCATTGGTTAATTGGTTGTACTATTTTTTGTTGTAGTGAGGAGTTTATTTAATTTTTTTTAAAAATCAATTTTATATTAGAGGATTTTTTTATATAATAAATTTATTATCATTAATTCATATGTTTATGAATAAGAAAATTTATATTAGTTTATTGCTATTTATTGCGATAATTGCTGGTTATTTTTATTTTAAAACAAGCTTAAAATTTACATTTCTTAATCCTGTTTATATTGATAAGGCGATGATTATAATCTCTGTAATTTTATCAACTTATATTTTTACAAAAATATTAGACATTTTTCTGAGAAAATTTTTACTTAAAACTTTTAATAATGCAAATTTCACAAAAAGAGTTTTTCCTGTTTTTCACAAAATATTAAATATACTAATTTGGGTAATTTGAATCCTTATTTGACTTGGGTTTTTAGGTTATAATCCAATTGCAATAGTTACATGAGCTTGAGTTTGATGAGTTTTGATTGCTATTGCCTGAAAAGAAACTATTTCAAATTTTGTAGGAAGTATAATTTTGGTTTTTAATAAAAATTTTAAAATCTGAGATAAAATTAGGATTATTATGAAAAAAACTTATGAATGAACTGTTGAGGAAATTACACTAAGTTATACAAAACTCAAGGATTCATCAGGAAATATTATATATATTCCAAATAAAAATCTATTACTTGAGACTATTGAAAACCTTTCTCAAGCAAAATTTAATAAGATTGATATAAACCTAAATTTATCCCTTTCTAATGATAAAATTAAAATAGATAATTTAATTGAAAAGCTTGAAAAAAATCTTAAAAAAAATAAATTAATTAATAATTATAATATAAATTTATCACTAGAAAATAATTTAATAAATCTAAGTATTGAGATATTTACTGATTTATGAAATAATTCAATAAAGAAAGATATAAGTTTTGATATTAAAAATGAAATTGAAAAACAGGATTTAATATTAGCCCAAAATTAAATCAATATATTTTTCCTCATCTCATCTAAGAATTTTTAGTTTGATTTTATCACCTGGAAACTTATTTTTTATAATATTTTTGATTGTTATTCAGTTTCATAATTTTATGGAGTCTGCCTCTAAAATTATATCTCATCACATCAATCAAGCTTTATATGCTGGTCAATCCTTCAATATACTTCCTGGCTCACTAGATATGTAATCTCATACCTCAGATTTTAAATTTAAGTTTTTTGCAATATTTTTATCTAGTGGGAAATACTTAATTCAAATATATGGTCTTACAATTTTTCAATATTTTTCTATTGATTTAATCATATAATCAACTTCCTTTTGTGACATTGGAATTGCAAAACCAAGTCAATTAGCTCCGGCTGCTATTGCTGTATTTATTCAGATAACTTGACCGGATAAATTTACAAGAGGTCAACCGCTATTTCCTGGATTTATAGCTGCATCAAGTTGGATTAGTCCAGATAATTGTTCTGAACTTCAACTCATTTGATCTCAAGCCTGAATTGTTCTACCAAGACCTGAAACCATTCAAAAAGTTGTTGTATTTTGGAATTCTGCTAGCGCATTTCAAATTGCAATTATAAAATCTCAAACTTCAATTGATTTTGTATCGTTAATAAGTGAAACTGGGTTATTTATTGTAATTTCTTTTCAGACTTTATAGGCTTTTAAAATAGCCAAATCATTGCTTGGATCTAGCGCTAATATTTTTCATTCAAATTCTTCATTTGAAGACGTAATAATTGTATAACTTGCATTTGGGTCAGAAACTACATGCTTATTTGTGAGTACAAGTCAATTTTTAGTTACAAAAAAACCACTTCATCAACCAACTTTTTGTTTAACAGTTCAAGATGGTTGATAAAAAAATCAATAAGGATCTGATCTATATGTTTGAATATCCTTTGAAATTACAATATTTACAACAGAAGTATTTAGATTTTTTACAATTTCTTTTACATTTCATTGTAAATCTGATAGGTTTACAATCTTTTTAGGTTCATTATTTTGTCAATTCATATTATTTACAATATCTACAGGAATATTACTATCTTTTGTGCTTAAATAATTAAAAACTAAAAAACTTCAAAAAATAGAAACTATAAACGAAAATAATACAGTTAATATAAAAAGATTTTTATTAGTATTCATAAAAAATAAGGTTAATTATAAATAAAAATTATTCTTCAATAATTCTGATTTTCTCAATTAATTTACATTTCTTATTCTCAATCTCTACATAAACTCAATTAAGGCAACCAAGTCACAAATCTTGTTCTGGTCTAGAGCCAAAAATATTTAGTCAAGAAATAAATCTAGGAAGTCTTGTCTCAAATGTTTGTCAAAGTGAGCTATGAAGAGGTCAAACCATTCAAATATCAGAAATCATTCAAGTTCAAGAACTTAAAATATGTTCATCATTTGTCTGAACATGCGTATGAGTTCCATAAACAAACGATACTCTAGAGCTTAAAAATTCTGACATTGCATAAATTTCAGCAGTTGTTTCTCTGTGATAATCAACAATTATTCAGTCAAATTCAATTTTTTTAGCTTTAAAATCTTCTAGCATTTCATCTACTTTTATAAATGGATTACTTGATTGTGCTCCTATAAAAGCATTTCATAAAAGATTAATTATTAATAACTTTTGTCAGTTTTTTTCAATTATTTTAAGTCATGACCCGGGAGCCTTATAAAATCTTGATTCATAAAAATTAGCTGGAACTAATTGAATAGAATCTTCACTTTCTAGATATTCTTTAATTTCCTTTAAATGATTAAAAACATGATCTCCTGATGTGAGACAATCAAATCATAATTCCTTCATTTCAAGAATATGTTTTAAATTTGGTCATTTACCGCTTGTCATGTTCTCACTATTCCCTATTATAAAATCTGGAGAATATTTTTCTTTTAGGCTTGGTAAATATTTCTTAACAAGTCTCCTTCAATTTCTTCAATATATGTCTCAAAATATAAGTAATTTCATAAATAAATCTTATTAAATAGTTAAATCTTATTTAATTATATAGCATTTTTTATATTTTCAATATTTTTATATATAAAATGTTTATTTGTAAAAATTTTGTAAAAATTTGCTTTTTTTAAAATTATGTTTATATTATGTGCGTTTTATTATTTAAATATATAGAAATATGAGCTTAATGGTTGAAATGAATGAAAAAGAACAAGAACAACTACTACATCCACTACCTGAACACATTCGTGAACACAGTAAAACACTAAATATTCATTGATTAGTAAAAGAAATAGAAAATACTAAGGCACATATTGCCTGAATAGAAGAATGACACAAGGAATGAAGATTAGTAAAACGTCATGAGGTTTGAATTTGAAAAATTCATTTAGGTATTGTCTCAGAAGTTCATAAGGAAGTAGATTGAATAATTAGATGATTATAATTTTTAAAAAAACCAGTAATTAATTACTGGTTTTTTTGTGTTTAAAAATTTTTGATAATTTCTTATGGTATCATAATTTATAAAACAAATAAACAACAGCAAATAATACTCAAATAACTCATGCTAATTTGGTATATTTCTCAACAAGTGTAATTATATTTTCTCCAAAATAATATCAAAAAACAGTTAAAATTGCACACCATAGTCAAGCTCAAAGACTTGTAATTAACATAAATAATCAAAGTGGCATTTTAAATATTCAGGCTGGAATTGAAATAATATGACGAATTACTGGGATTAATCTCCCAAGAAATGTATAAAGTATATCATTTTCTAAAAATAATTTCTCAGCTTTGTGATAGTCTTTTTCTTTTAAGAGTATATATTTTCAATATTTTAATAAAAATGGTTTCCCTATTAATTGTCCAAGTATAAAATAATTAACAATTGCTCAAAGTAAACTACCAAAGGTTCCTGCTAAAATAACTAAAATAAAATTAAGTTTTCAGGTAAAAACCAAGTATCAAGCAGGAATCATAACAACTTCTGATGGTACAGGAAAAATACTAGACTCTAAAGCCATCAAAAAAATAATTGACATATAATCAAGTCATCCTACAAAATCAAGAATTATTTTTATTAAATGTTCCATTGTTTATTCATTTTATAATTTAAAAAATTTAGCAAATTTAATTGGATATGGGATTAAATATTTTGTGAAAATATTTTTATTAGATAATTTAAAAATAACAAAACTTCAGATAAATCAAATAATAAGACCAACAAAAATATCACTTGGATAATGTATTCAGGCTATAATTCTAGAAACTAGCATTAATGATAAAACTACAACTAAACTCATAATAATCCATTTTTTTCAACAAAAGAAAAATGAGGCTAAAATTGCAGCTCAAGCAAAAATTGCATGTCAACTTGGAAATGAGTTATCAGGAAGATGATCCACAAGTGGTCTAATTGCCGATACTGTTTCTGGTCTAGGTCTTAGAGGAAGTCAGAGATTTAAAATCACATAAATTAAAAAACTAAAAGCTATTGAATAAAAAAGCCATAAAGCCTTTTCCTTTGGCTTATCTTTTTTAAGATATACTCAAAAAAGCCATAATCAAACAAGTAATAATGCAACATAAAAAACTCAAAAATCAGCAAAAAATTTAACTAATTCTACTTGTAGAATTGAATCTGGATTTATAATTGATCTAATAAAATTTAGTAATGAAACATCAACAGAGATTAATTTTTCTAGCATAACGTATAAATAATAAATAAATCTCTCGACTTAGCTCGAGATGACAAAAATATAACTTAAATTGAGTTTACAAAAATAAGAGAAAATATCAAATTTATTTATTTTAAATAAAATTTATAATGATTTACTGTAATCTTCAAATGTCTCACCTCAACACTCACTGAAAGCTTTATTTTTACATTTTTTACAAGTATTTTTATCAAGCATATTATTATAAATATATTCGATTGCTCATTTTATTGAGGTGAAAAAATATTGTTCCCCAATAGTTTTCATGAATCAGGCTTTTTGTAAGCTTTTTTGAACTTCTAGTTTTAAATCAAGAAAATATAATCATCCTCACGATTTTTGTAGCATATGAGCGACTTCCTCAAGCATTTCCATACCATTCATATCAATCATATTAATTCCAGAGCCTACTATAACAATATGTTTTGTACCTTCCTTTTTAAGAAAATGCATAATTTGCTCTTGGATATAATTAACAGATCAAAAATAAACTGACATATCAATACGAATGATTTTAACTTGTGGACATCTAAGAATTGAAAGTTTATCAGGATTTAATTTACTTGGACAAATAAGAGTTCTTTTGTTTCTTTTAGAATCAAAATTACTGTAAAGAGAAGTGATCTTTGGATGAGATGTTTTATTTAGAAATAGTATAATTGAAAGTATAATTCAAAGATAAATTGCAAATTCTAATTCTAAAAATAATGTAGAAAAAAAAGTAACAGCCAGAATTGCAGTTTCAGTTTTGCTTGTTTTAATAATTTTTTTAATTTGTGTAAAGTTAATAAGATTGTATCAAACTAAAATTATTACTCAAGCCATAGCAGGAATTGGCAAATATCTAGTAATTGGTGCAATAAGCATTACAATAAGAGCTAAAAACATAGCAGCAAAAATAGCAGAAAGAGGAGTTTTTGCTCAAGCTGAATAATTAACTCAAGAACGAGTAAATGAACCAGATCAAGCATAGCTTGAAAAGAAACTTCAAATAATATTTGAAAGTCATTGACCAATAAATTCTTGATTAGCATTAATACTTTGGTGAGATTTTGATGCAACAGATCTACTAATAGAAATTGCTTCAATAAGTCATAAAATGGCAATTGCAAAAGCACTCGGTGCTAACTGTTTAATTGTTCAAAGTGATAAATCTGGTAAAGATAGAGGTGGTAAATGTCTAGGTATTGCAGGAACAAATTTTACACTATGTACATCTCAGCTAATAAGTGCAGCAAATATAGATCCAGAAATTAGTGCAACAAGTAAATTAGGAACTTTTGGATACATTTTTTTAATAAGAAATGCAATAATAAATGTAAGTAATCAAATTAATAATGAATAAACATTAATTTGCATAAATTTTTCAATAATTTCAAGCCATGTTTCAAGAAATTCAGTTGATTTAATTGAAACTCAAAGCAAGCTTTTTAATTGACTTGTAACTATTAAAATAGCAGCTCAGGCTGTAAAACCTAAAACAACTGTATGAGAAACAAAATCAACAACTTTACCTAATTTTACAAATCAAAAAACTAATTGATATATTCAAGCCAAAAGTGTTAAACTAAGGGTAAGCCTTATAAAATCAACACTTCAAGGATGTGCATATGCTCATATTGTACTAAAAATTACAAGAGATATTGCAGTAGTTGGTCATGAAATTAAATGCATTGATGAACCAAATAAGGCAGCAACAATTGGTGTAACCATAGCAGTATATAGCCCATATTCTGGTGGTAATCATGCAATTGTAGCAAAAGCGATTCATTGAGGTAAAACAATTATAGCTCCTGTAATTCAGGCAATTGCATCAGCAATTAAAGTTTCTTTTGTAATTTTTTTCATCCATGTCATAAATGGAAAAAATTTATTTACAGCCAGTTTCATAAAAATGTGATTAATAAATTAAAAAGTTGGAGTTTTATATTTAATTTTTTAGAAAAATCAAATTTATTTTTTATATTTTATTTCCTTCTCCATCAAATTGGAAAGAGATTTTTAATTTTTAAAGTATTTTTATCTAAGGTTCATAATCAAATATTGAGGTTATCATATTTTATTTGAATTACTTCATCAGTGATATTTTCTCAGATTTGAGCTCATCTAAGGTAATTATCTAGTTCTAAGTCATCTTTAATAATGTATGATCTAATTTTTGGAAGTTCAAAATCCCTTCAGATATAATAGTTTGGAGTGAAATTTCATTTTTCAATTTTCCCTATTTTTTGTCAGAATTTTATAAAATAAAGTCTGTCCTTAATTTTATTTATTGCCTCAGATTTTTTTAAAATTAAAACCTCATCTATATATTTAAAAATTTCAAATCCAGATAAATCTAGTCAAGAAATATCACAAAATTTATCAAGGATTTTTTTCTCATTTAAAGTTAAATTTTTAATTTCTGTATTAGATAACTCTGGTTTTTCATTTATTTTATAATCAATACTTTTTAGCTTAACTATCTTGCACACAAAAAATCATCCAGTCTCATCTATATGGGGCCAAAATCTTTTTTGGAAAACTACTCTAAAACTTTCTGGATATTTTTTTAGAGCATTTTCAATAATTCACTCATTTTCAATTTTGTTCATTGTACATGTTGAATACAGCATTTCTCATCAGATTTTTAAAGAATTTAATCCTGCTTCAAATAATTTCTGTTGTAAAGATCAAATTTTAGTTACATTTTTAATATTCCAGTATTTTAAAGTATCTTCTGATTTAAAGACAATTCCCTCTCAACTACACGGCGCATCAAGCAAAATTTTATCAAAAGTCTCAGTCATTCTACCGATAAACTGACCATTATAACAAGTTACTCAAATATTTTGACTTCACATTCTCTCAATATTTGAAATTAATTGTGGGGTTCTATCTCTACTAATTTCATTTGCTACAATAAAGGAATTTGGATAATATTCTCCTAGTTGAGTGGTCTTTCCACCTGGACTTGATGCCATATCTAGAATTAAAAATTCTTTATTATCAATTTTTCAATCTGCTAAATAAAAAACTGATGAGCTCGCTCAAAGCTCTTGAATATAAAAATATCCGAATAAATGCTCCAGTGAAAAACCTAATCTTTTTTCGATATTACTATAATTCTCTCATCTTTCAACATAAAAAACTTTATCATTAAAGGTTGTTATTGTTTCATATCAATATTTTTTTAATCTTTTTAAAAGCTCACTAACTGAAATTTTATTCGTATTTACTCTGATACTTTTTTTTATATGTTTATGAAGACTTTGTAAAAATACCTTTAAATCCTCATTATTATCAAAAAAATTATCCTTAAAATAATTAATAAACTTCTCATTCATTGTAAAAAATTTGTTATTTTTAATCTTATTAATATAATTTATACGTAATTAATTTTAATACAAATTATTTTTTAATTTAATTTATCTATGGAAAATAAATATGAATCAATTTATCGCATATTACTAGCGTTTATGATGATTGATAATCATGTAGATGAAAAGGAAAAGAAGATAATAAATGATTTTCTTAATACTCGTTATTGAAGAGAAATGAACAAAGAAGCTATTAATATAAATTACCACTTATGAAAAATGGGTATAGAAAATTTCAAAAAAGACGCAAAAAATATTTATAATAATTTTTCTCGTGAGGAAACATTTGAAATTCTTGATTTTATGTCAAATATGATTAAATCAGACTGAAAACTAAATAATCATGAAATAGATTTATTTGAAATTTTACTAAGAGAATGGAAAATTGAACAAGTTATTGCTGAGATGCTCTGAATCAAAAAAACACTTTGGGCAAGATTTTATTGAGAAAGTAAGGTTAATAATTAATTTTACTTGTAAAAAACATTGTAAATTATAATCACTGCTTCGTGTCTTGAAATCGTAGAGCTTGGATTAAATTTATCATTTATTTGAGATATATATCCTAATTTCTTAGCAGTAGTTACAGCAGGAGTCCACCAATCTTTCTCATTTATATCTTCGTAAGTTTGATTTTTATCAAAGCTCAATTTAACACCTTTAATATTCATAATTATCTGAAGTGCTTCGGCTCTAGTGATAGACTTATCTGGATTAAATTTTTTATTTTCTCTTGAAATATATCATAATTTCTTAGCAGTAGATACAGCTGGACTCCACCAATCTTTTTCATTGATATCATCAAAAACATAATCATTATAAAAAATTGCTGGAATTTGAGCTGATTTAAGAATAATTCAAAGAAGTTCAGCCCTAGAAATAAATTTATCTGGATTAAAATTAGAATCTGGAGTAATAATTCACTCGCTTTTCAAATTTAAAATAATATTACATATATAATCAGATTTATCAACATCCTCATATCCTAGACAAGGATTTTCAATTTTTTTTAAATCTTCTTTATTTATGTTATCACCAGAATAAGTAGTACTCAAGGAAGAAATAATTAATATTGAAATAATAATTTTATTTAAAATTTGTGATTTCATATTTTATAAATTATCTAAATAATCTAGATGATTCAATTTTAGCTTGTTTATCAATAGACTTCTCCTTCAAAATTTGTTTTTTCTCAAATTTTTTCTTTCATTTTACAAGAGATACTTTTACTTTAATAAGATTTCATTTTAAATAAACTTCCTCAGGAATTAGACTAAATCCTTTTTCCTTAAGTTTTTGTGATAAATACAAAATATCTTTTTTCTTTAAAAACAATTTCCTTTCACGGAGTGGATCTACCGCAGTCTTATTTGTAACATTTTTATAAGGCGAAATATGGAATTTCTGTATAAACAATATCCCCTCTCTAATTATAATAAAACTTCACTTTAGATTAATCAATTTTTCTTTTACACTCTTAACCTCATAACCAAGCAATTCAATCCCAGCCTCATAACTACTCACAATCTCATAATCAAATATTGCCTTCTTATTCCTCAAAAGCGACACAATTTTTATTTCTTTTTTTGTATTCATTGGTATTTTATTTTTAAACTAATCCCCATTATATAAAAATAACTTTAATTTCAATTTATTTTGTTGAAATTATTTTATTTACGTGAAGAAAATTAAAATTCCTCTTCTTGTGCTCAATAGGAAGAGGAATTTTTAAATTATCTAATAATTAATTAAGGAGTACAAGAAATAAACCCAGGTTTCGCAAGTACCCAAGCTGTAGCATTGTTATTAAAAGCTGTACAGGTAGTAGTATTTGGATTTACAACCCAACCTCCGAGATTTTGATTAAAGACAGTGGCACCCTGAAAAATATAGTTCATATTAGCAACATTACCGGTATTCCAAGTTGATATATTTTGATTAAAGGCTTTAGCACTAGTAAACATAGCATTCATATTAGTTACTTTTGATGTATCCCAATTTCATATAGGTTGATTGAAAATTGAGGCAGAGTAAAACATTAAACTCATATCAATTACATTACTGGTATTCCAAGTTGATATATTTTGATTAAATATTGAAGCTAGTTGAAACATTTGACTCATATTAGTTACTTTTGATGTATCCCAATTTCATATAGGTTGATTGAAAGCATTTGCACTCCGAAACATACCCTTCATACTAGTAACATTACTAGTATTCCAAGTTGATATATTTTGATTAAAAGCCTTAGCACTAAAAAACATATTAGTCATAGTAGTTACATTTGATGTATCCCAATTTCATATAGGCTGATTAAAGGCAGTAGTACTACTAAACATACTCGCCATACTAGTAACATTACTAGTATTCCAAGTTGATATATTTTGATTAAATGCATCAGCATTACCAAACATAGAAGCCATGGTAGTTACATTTGATGTATCCCAATTTCATATAGGCTGATTAAAGACAGATGTATTATAAAACATTGAGCTCATGTCAGTTACATTGGCTAGATTAGGTGCTGTAGTTGGTAGAGAATTAAAATTATTAGCATAACGGAACATATTTTGCATACTAGTCCAAACAATATTATCCCATTTATTTACTGATATTAGTTTTCAAGCATAGTTTGAATTATTAAGAGTTGTAGTATAAAATCTTTGTATATTTCACGTAATAGATATAACTTTATATCATGCTATAGCATAAGTATGAATTGGATTCTTAGTAGTGCTAGGAAATATTTCTGTATTACCATCTCACCAATCAATACTATAATTTCAAGTTGATACAATATAAAAATTTGTTAATAAATCTGCATTACCATATCAAGTTGTTCATACTCTCCAAGTTAATTGAAGAGTTGGTTGTGGATCGCAAGTATTAGTAGTTGAATTCCAGTTGTATAAATCATTACATTTAAAATTACAATTAGTAGTACTTGCTGTAAGACTGTAAATTCATACAGCAGATGGAGTCCAAGTAGATCAGTTCCATGTTTGAGTTATATTTGATGCAGTATTCCAACTTGCATTTGAAGGTAATCATGTACAATTAGAAGTCTGAGTATTAACTATACAATTTCATGCAATATTATTTATATCGCTAGTAAGACTTGTTGGTCAGTTTGTTGTAGTAGTACAAGTATATCCAGTTATTGTAGCTGTAGCATTATTACAATTTGTACCATAATCAGCTGTTATAGAAAAATTTCAGTTAGTATCAGCTGTAGCAGTTTTTCAACATACATTTATAGTGGCTCAATTAGCATTTGCTCAGAAAGATCATGATACAGTATATGTATTTAAATTACAATCATTGATATTTGTAGATCAAGCAGGACTTGAATATCAAATAGCACAAGAAGTTTTTACTCAATTAATACAATAATTATTTGCTTCACATTGGGCTTGTGATGTTTTAGGTCATGTTCAAATTGGTGTAGAATAGTATCAAGATTGAATTGTTTTACAAGATGTTTGTCATGTTGTGTCTTGGTATGTGTTATTATCTGTACAAGGAGTTTGAGTTGAAAGTCACTCTGTTGGAACCATGTTTCAGATAGAAGCTGGAATACAAATGTTTGTGTTGTAGTAGTATCAAGCTTGACAGATGTATGAACAATCTTTAGGAGTTGTACTATGTAACCATAGTATGTTGTATTTTTGAGTTCAGTTTGCTATACTAAAATCTGGAGCTGATCATGTACAAATATCTTGCATACAAGCTCAGTTGTCTAGTACATAGTTAGCTGAACAGTTAATATTTTCTGTTCAATAACTTAATATTCAATTTTCGCAACTTGCAGATATATCAGCTACTCATCAAGTAATTTGTTTTGTAATTGTTGGATTTGTTGAATTATGATTTATCATTGGAATCTCATATCAATTATATGTAATAGCATTACAATTTAAAGGTGTAGAAGGAGCACATGAATCAAATTTATAATTTTTATCTCAATCCAAAACTCAATTGCTACAATTTCTAGTTATAGAAATACATGTTTGATTATAAGGTACAGAATTTGAGCTAAATGCCTGTAGAGATTTTCCACTTGTTACAGCTGTATTTCAAAGTACACAAGAATTTTGTATTATTGATATATTAGTTTGTAAATTTATTCATGATCAAGTTATAGTTCAGCTATTTGAAGATGAATTAGAAAATATTGCAATATATAAATTTGAATCAGTTGGTAGATTTAATTGTGTTGTTGATGGTGGTAAAATTTCATTTATAGGAGCTTTTGTAACCGAATCTAATAAAATTCATACTCTATCTCATACTGTATATGTAAACCTTTTTGTATAATCAGTTACTGATGAAGCTAGAACATGATTAATTAAAAAACTAGATTGAGAAAATATTACAGTATTATTTTCTTCTAAAAATCAAGCCAATTGTATTTTTTTTCATGTATAATCTATAGAATATGAATAAAGAGAATCATCTTTTGGATCAGAAGTTTTTCAACTTATATTTATAATACGGGTTACATTATCTCATACATATCATTGTTTTGATATTCATACTATTTCTATGTAATTATCAGGAAGTGGAAATGTTCAGGTTTTTACATTAGTTATAGTTAATCACTGTTGCATTGATTTAAGGGTTGATATCCTAACTGAATCACGAGCTTTAGATGAGTAGTTGTTGAAACTCAAGAAAGCGATGGTTCAGAGAATTGCGAGGATTGAGATGACTACGAGGAGTTCGGTGAGGGTGAATCAGATTTTGTTAGAGATGTTTTGACAAAACATCTTTACAGGGTTTTTGTTTGGAGTTTTCATAAATATAAAATTAATAATAAAATCACCAGAAGTTTAACATATAAAAAAATAAAGTCAAAATTTTTTGACTTTATTTTTTTAGGAATTTAGTTCTTATTAATTAAGACTTCCGTAATCCTCTCTCCCTTCTCTGTCAATCATAACTTTTTCGTAAGAAAGTTCATCATCTTGATTATCTCAGAAATAACCACCTACATTCATATTATTATCAAAATATTTTCAGGTTGGGATAAGTCTACCAATAATTACATTTTCTTTTAGACCACTTAGAGTATCAATTTTTCTAGATACTGATGCTTCTACTAATACTCTTACAGTTTCTTGGAATGATGCAGCAGATAACCATGAATCGGTAAATAATGAGATTTTAGTAAGACCAAGTAATAATCTAGTTCAAATTGCTTGTTTTCATCAATTTGATCAAGCAATATCATTTTCCTTCTTAAATCTAATTATATCAACAATATCACCTGGGAAAAATGAAGTATCACCTGCATTTGTAATTTTAACTTTAGAAAACATTTGTCTTACAATTAATTCGATATGCTTAGAATTAACAGTTTGACCTTGAGATGTATAAATTTCTTTGATATCATTTACTATGTAAGACTGAGTTTTTAAAGGTCAAGCTAGTTCCATTAATTTATGAATATTAATATGACCTTCAATAACCTTGTCTCAAATACTTACTTTATCTCATTGTTTTACTAAAATATTTTTACCAAACTCAATTTCATATTGAATTACTTGAGGTTGTTCATCAGTTACATAAATTGTATTTCAATCAATTTTAGAAACTATTCAAGCTTTTAAATTTAAAATTTTATTCTTCTTGTCTTCACTTCTTGCTAATATAGTTTTTTCTTCAACTTTATCTCATTTTTTAACAGCAATCTTGTAAGTATCTTCAGGTAGATAATATTCTTTAGTTTCAAGATTTGAAGCTGTAATTTTTAATTCAATTAATTTTTCTTTATATTTAAGAGAAGTAACAGTACCATCAACAGTTGAAATTAAGGCTTCATATTTAGGAGTTCTTGCTTCAAATAATTCATCAACTCTCGTAAGACCCTGTGTAATATCTCATCATTCTTTCGCTACTCAACCTGTATGGAAAGTACGCATAGTTAATTGTGTTCCTGGTTCTCAAATTGATTGGGCTGCAATAATTCAAACTGGATTTCAGATTTTAACTATATCATTATAACCTAAATCAATTCAATAACATTTTTGACAAACTCATCATTCACTTTCACATGTAAGTACACTTCTAATAAATACACTTTCTATATTTTCTTCCTTTATAATAGCCAAAATATCTTTTGTAATTAAAGTTCCAGATTCAACAATTACTTTTTTTCATGAAGTAATATCTTTAGCTAAATATTTACCATAAATTTTTTCCTCAAATGATTCTCTAAATAATGATTGAGAAGATTTTTTATTAATTTCTTCGTAATTAAGTGTATTACAATTCTCTTCTCTAACTAAAATATTTTGAGCAGCATCAACAAGTCTACGAGTTAGATACCCAGATTGTGCAGTTTTAAGCGCTGTATCAGCCTTACCTTTACGACCGGAGTGCGTATTAATAAAGTATTCTAAAACTGATAATCATTCCTTATAATTTGCCTTAATTGGAAGCTCAATTGTCTTACCTGATGGTGAAGCAACTAGACCTTTCATTCAACATAATTGTGTTACATTTCCCCAATTTCATCTCGCTCCAGATACTATCATATGATGAATATGGTTTGAAGAATCAAAGAATTGTGGCATTTCTTTCTCAATTACATTTTTTACTTCACTCCATACTTTAACTGATTGTTCATATCTTTCTTTTTCAGTTAAAAATCAATTCCAGAATTTCTTTTGAATTCATTTTATTTTTTCTTCTCATCACTTCATTAATTCTCACTTATTATCAGGGATTTTCATGTCTTCTTTTGAAATAGAAAGTCAACTTAGTGTAGCATATTTGTATCAAATATTTTTAATTCTATCTGAGAAAAATGCAGTATACTCACTTCAAAATAAATCAAAACTAGCAGCTAGAATCTTTTTAACTTTTCATTTTAACATTGTTTCATTTATATAACCAAGTTCCTCAGGAATTATTTGATTAAATAAAAGTCTTCAATATGTAGTTTTAATAATTTCGCCATTTATTCTTACATTTATTGGAGAATGAAGAGTAATTCATTTTGCTTCATAAGCACAAGTAGCATCATCAATAGAAATAAAAGAATATTTTACATCTTCATTTTCATTGATTTTTGTAAGATAATAACAACCTAAAAGCATATCTTGAGATGGAGCAACAATTGGTTCTCAATTTGATGGATTTAGCATATTTTTTGAAGTAATCATAACTTCAGATGCTTCATCCTGAGCTTCTTGTGTAAGTGGTAAATGAACAGCCATTTGATCTCAGTCAAAATCCGCATTAAATGCCGTACAACAAAGTGGATGTAATCTAATAGCTTTTCATTCAATAAGTACTGGAGAAAAGGCTTGAATTCAAAGGCGGTGTAGAGTTGGTGCACGATTTAGAAGTACATATTTTCATTTAATAACTTCATCTAGTGCATCCCAAATTTCTTTTCATTTTTCATCAATAATTTTTTCAGCATGTTTAACATTATATGCCATTTCACTTTCAATAAGTTTACCAATAACAAATGGTTTAAATAATGTTAAAGCCATTATTTTTGGTAATCAACATTCGTTCATTTTAAGCTCTGGTCAAACAACAATTACGCTACGTCCTGAATAATCCACACGTTTACCAAGTAAGTTTTGTCTGAAACGACCTTGTTTTCATTTTAGAATTTCAGCTAATGATTTTAATTTTTTCTTAGTAGCAGTAGTGTAACCTGGTCTATTGCTTCTTACATCTCAATTTATAAGCATATCAACAGCTTCTTGAAGCATTCTTTTTTCATTTTTTAGGATTACATCAGGCGCTCCAAGCTCACTTAATTTGCGTAGACGATTATTTCTATTTATAACTCTTCTGTATAAATCATTTAAATCAGAACTTGCAAATCTACCTCCATCTAATTGAATCATTGGCCTTAAATCAGGTGGAATAATTTGAAGAGCTTCTAGTACAAAGTTTTCTGGTCTTTGGTCAGATTTAAATAAATTTGAAGCTAATTTTAATTTTTGTAAAATTTTCTTTTGTTTAGATTTAGGAGAATTTCTAAGTTCAACTTGATTATCGCTTATGAATTTCTTCAAATCTATTCTTTGAAGTAAAACTCTAATGTGTTCTACTCAAGTTCCTCATTTAAATACATGTGGAAATTTTTCATATAAAATTCTGTAATCTAATTCTCAAATTACAGTTGATTCTTTTAATTCTTTTAATAAACCTTTAAGTTTAGCATACTCTTCATCTAAATCATCAATTTGTTTAGATATAGAAAATTCTAAATCTTTTAATTCTTTTTTCTTAATAATTTTTTTCTCAAGTTGCAGTTTTGCTTCATTTACAGCTTGTTGTGATTTTTTTTGAAGTTCTACTTTAGAAGTCTTATATAAAGCTTCTAAGTCTTTTAAAACTTCTTCTTTTTTATCCTCAAAAACATCTGTAATAATATAAGATGCAAAATAAACAACTTGTTCAAGTTTTTTAACTGAAATATCAAGTAATAAACCAATTCTTGATGGAACTGATTTTAAATACCAAATATGAGCAACTGGAGCAGAAAGTTCAATATGACCTGCTCTTTGTCTTCTAACTTGACTCGTTGTAACTTCAACTCAACATCTTTCACAAATTACTCATTTATATCTTATTCTTTTATATTTTCAACAAGCACATTCATAGTTTTTACGAGGACCAAATATTTGTTCACAAAAAAGTCATCCGCGCTCAGGTCTTTGAGTTCTATAATTAATAGTCTCAGAAATAAGAACTTCTCAATAAGAAAGAGCTCTTATTTGTTCTTTTGATGAAATTCAAATGGCAATTCAAGCTAGATTATCCAAATTTTTTCAGGCAGCAATATCTCTTTTTCAAGCATGCTTACTAATTTGCGAAAAATCTGTTATCTTGTCATTTAAGAAATTTTCAAAATTTTTATCTTTAAACATAGATTATTGAGGTTAAGGTTAAATTAAGGTTAATATATTATATTTCTTCGTTGGAATCATTATTAAAAGTTACTTCAGGTTTATTTTCTAATGCTGAAGTATCAACTTCAATATCATATTGTCATTCTAATTTTTCAAGCTCTAAGTATTTTTTTAACATTATTTCCTCAGTTTCAGCTAACTCTTCTTTATTAAATAATTCAATATTTAAATTAAGTGCTTGTAATTCACGAAGTAATACATTAAATGACTCAGGTATATTTGGTCTTTTAATTCTTTTTCCTTTCACAATTGCTTCATAAGCTTGAGTTCTTCAAGTAATATCATCAGACTTGATAGTTATCATTTCTTGTAAGATATTAGCTACTCAATAACCTTCTAGTGCCCATACCTCCATTTCTCAGAATCTTTGTCCTCAGTTTTGAGCTTTTCATCCAAGAGGTTGTTGTGTTACCATAGAGTACGGTCCAACAGACCTAGCATGTATTTTATCTTCTACTAAATGGTGAAGTTTAAGCATATATTTTACTCAAACCATAGTTTTTTCTTTAAATGGTTCACCTGTTTTTCAGTCAAATAATTGAACTTTTCAATCTTCTGGCATTCCAGCTTTTACCATTAAATCAGTAATTTGATCTACTTTAATTCAATTTAAAATAGGAGAAGCTACTGTTATTCATAATTTTTTTGCAGCAATTCATAAATGAGCCTCAAGAATTTGACCGATATTCATACGAGAAATTACTCAAAGTGGATTTAGAATTATATCAACTGGTGTTCAGTCAGCCATAAATGGCATATCTTGAGCAGGTACAATTCTAGATACAATTCATTTATTTCCATGACGCCCTGCCATTTTATCTCAAACTTCTATTTTACGAGTTTCAGCAATAAATACTTTAACTTGTTTAAATACTCATGTTGGTAAATTATCTCAATTTTCTCTTTTTAGAATATGAACTCAAATTACTTTTCATCCACTTCATCCAGGTAAAACTAGAGATGAATCCTTAACATCTTTTGATTTATCTCAGAAAATTGCACGAAGCAATCTTTCTTCTGGAGATAATTCTATTTCTCATTTTGGCGTAACTTTACCTACCAATATATCTCATCATTTTACATATGCTCAAGTTCTAATTATTCAGTCTTCATCAAGATTTTTTAATTTTCAAATTGAAACATTTGGAATATCATTTGTAGTTTGTTCAGGTCCTAGTTTTGTTTCACGAACATCCATTACCCATTCAGAAATATGAAGAGAGGTGTATAAATCATTTTCCATAACAGATGAATTTATAATAATTGCATCCTCATAATTATATCATTCCCAAGGCATATAAGCTACAACAAGGTTTTTTCATAAAGCCAATTCTCAATTTTGTATTGATTGACCATCAGCTAGTATATCTCATTGTATTACCTTCATTCAAGTTGAAACAAGAGCTTTTTGGTGAACTAGCATATCACTATTTGATTTTTCAAATGTTCTTAGTTCATATAATTTCTTTTCTCAAGATTTATATAAAACAGAAATATGTTTTGCATCAACTCAAATAATTTCCCCGTCTTCTTCTGCTACAATTACATATCAACTTCCCTCTCAAATATCACGTTCAGTTCATGTTCAAACAATTGGAGCTTCAGTTTTCACAAGTGGTACTGCTTGTCTCATCATGTTAGAACCCATTTCAGCTCTAGTCGCATCATCATGTTCAAGAAATGGAATTAATGAAGTAGTCTCTGACATTATTTGTTTTGGAGAAATATCAATATGTGTAATTTCTTTAATATAAGCTATAACTGGTTCTGTATTTCTTCTTGCAGCAATACGAGTTTCTTGAAAATTTCAAAATTCATCAACCTTACTATTAGCTTGTGCTATTGTAAGAGCTTTTTCTTGATATCAATCAAAATATTCAAATTTATCAGTTAAATATCATCTAACTTTTATAACATCGCTTTTTACTTTTTCTTTAATAATTTTCGCAATTTCAGGTGTAATGTATTCCTTTTCTGCAATTATAACTTTTCATTTTGAATCAACAATATCTTCTAATGAAATTCTATTTACACAGTCAACTCAATCATTTTTTGCAGTATGTGATAATTCTCTAAATGGAGTAGTTATAAATCAAAATTTATCAACCTTAGCATAACTAGCCAAATGTAGTACAAGTCAAATATTTGGTCCTTCAGGAGTATGAATTGGACATATTCTTCAATATTGAGTTGGATGTACATCACGAACCTCAAATGAAGCTCTTTCTCTTGATAATCAACCAGGTCATAGAGCTGTTACTCTTCTCTTGTGAGCAAGTTCTGAGATAGGATTACTTTGATCCATAAATTGAGACAATTGACTTGAAGCAAAAAATTCCTTTAATACAGCTATAATTGGTCTAGAGTTTATAAAGCTTGCCGGAGTAGCATCTTCTAATTCAACTATTGTCATTCTATCTTTTGCTATTTTTTCCATTCTAGCTAAACCTATTTTTAATTTATCTTTAACTAGTTCTCAAACCGATCTTACTCTTCTGTTAGCTAAATGATCTATATCATCCCAATCATAACCTGGAATTTCTTCCATTAAATTTAATAGATAATTAATTCAAAGTGTTAAATCGTCAATACTTAAAAATCTACCTTCATCAGAATAAGAAACATTTAATCATAATTTTCTATTAGTTTTAATTCTTGCAATTTCTCATAAATCAAATTTTTTAATATCAAAGAATGTATTTTGAAATAAATCTTTTACTCTTTCGTCATTACCTAAATCTCCTGGTCTTAATAATTTATAAATTATATTCAATGCTTCTAGTTTTGTTTTTGCTTTATCTTTCTCTATTGTAGGACCTATATATTTTGAAACAAAATCCTTATTAGAATTAAATGCTTTTATAATATCACTATCAGTTTCCAATCAATATGCTCTTAATAAAGTTGTTACTGGAATTTTTCTTTTTTTATCAATTTTAACATTTATTACTCATTTTTTTTCTATCTCTATTTCAAACCAGCTTCCTTTATACGGAATAACCTTCATAGAAAAACTTCCTGGATTTTTTGAATCTGGAGTAAAAAACATTCAAGTAGATCTAATAATTTGGTTTACTATAACTCTTTCAATACCATTTATAACAAATGTACCTTTATCTGTCATAAGAGGTAAACCTCACATATATACATCTTGCTCTTTTATTTCTCAAGTAACTTTATTAAGCATTTCAAGTCTTACTTTAAAAGGAGCCTCAAAATTTAAGTTTTTCCTTTTACAGTCTGAAACTCAATATTTAGGTTCTTCTAAAGAATAACCTTTATAAAATATATCTACTTTTTCTCATGAAAAGTCAGAAATTGGAAAAGCATCTTCAAAAGCTCTATTTAATCAAGTACTAATAAATTCCTTATAAGAATCAAGCTGAACTTCAATAAGTTCTGGAATTTTAATTATTGACTTATCGTCAGTAAAAAAATATCTTCATTTAATATCATAGATTTGTCATAAATCATTTCTAATATTATCTGAAGATTCTATTAAATCTTTTTTCTTAGGCATCGTTTTTATGCGTTATATACTAAAAAACATGCCATAACTTCATCAAAAACACAAGTGTTTAGTTAGTGCAAACACCAGTATTATAGTGATAAAAATTAAAAAGCAAGTTTTTTATTTATAGAAAATTTTGAAAAAATAAATTTATTAAAGTTAAATATTTAATGATGACCAGTATCTTTTGGTTTTGCTCAACCTCAACCACCACCTCAGTCTCATCATTTATCCTTTTTCTTAAATATTGCAATAAAAAATCATTTAAGCATAGAACTAACAATATCAGCAAAAAGAATTTTGTAAATTACAAAGAATACTCAAAAAACAATAATAAAATTAATATAAGAAATAAGAAATGCATAAATTTTAGATCAGACAAGAAATTCTGTAAATTTCGGCCATTTTTTAAGAAGACTAAAGGCATTATCAATTTTAAAGATATAAATTTGTTCAATTAATCAGACTAAAACAGATGAAAATAATAAAATTAACAAAACTGAAAGAAAAATTGTTATTCAAATTTTAAAAATTGGATTTTTGGTTGTAGAACCCTGGAATCATCAATTTATCGGAACTAAAATTGATAAAATCAATATTAGATAAACGGAAGATCAGACAATAAATTTAACAATTCATTCACTTAAAAATGTAAGAGTATATGAATCGTTTCAACTATATCAAAGCAAAATCTGAATTACAATGAAAATTGAAATTCATAAAACTATTCAAAAAAGTGATTCATAGATTTTTGCAGTTCCCAAAATTGCAAAAATCATAAAAAAAATGAAAAATCAAAATAAGATATAAACATCATTTTGAGGATTTAATCATAAAATATTTCAAATTTGTAGAGCTATTTGTTGCATTTTATATAATTATTTGTTGATTTTTAAATGTAATTGAACCAGATTTTATTGCAGAATGTTCATATATATCATTTCAAAAAGACTCAATATTTCAAAACAAATCTAAAATATTTCAGCTTATACTTACATTTTTAATAAAATTTCAAATTTTAGAGTTATTAATTTCAAATCATTCTCATTCAAGTGCAAATTTTCAGGTAGAATAATCAATAGTATGAAGTCACATTAAATTCGTAAATAAAAATGAAGAATTTTTTAAAAAATCATTTTTTTTGTCTCCAATAAGTTCAATATTGGCATAAGTTGGATTTCAAACTGGCTCTTTTCAATATTTTTTTGCATTTTTAGAATCAAGAAAAATTTCACTTAATACTCAATTTTTGATAATAGTAATATCTTCTGTGTCAATTCATTCAGAATCAAAAAATCTATTAAAGGGTGAATTGTCTATATTATGAATTGATTTAATATTTAACTTATCTGTTACAATTTTTTTTCAAATATCATCCTTTTTAATGAATGAAATTCATTGTCTAATTTTTTCTCAGCTAACTGAACTTAATAAAATATCTAGAAAATCTCACGCTAAATTATTTTTAAAAGTAACATTATAAATTCAAGAGTTAAGTTTTGAAGTTTGAGGATTTATTTTTGAGAGAAGTTTATCTTGAGTTTTAGAAATAAAATCAGACGTAACTAGCTCACAATTTGAGCTATAAAATACTTCATATTCAGTATCAGAAAATTCATGAGTATTATAATAAAGTCATAAAAAATATGTATTCTGACTTGATTTATGAGATTTAAATGCTCATAGTGAATTAATAAAATATCTTTCATCTACATTTAAAGAATACGAAAATCACTCAATTGAAATATTTGAAGCATATTCAAAATTCTTAACTTTATTCCGCTGTTTTAAAAGAAAGTCTCAACTAATCTCATCTATATCAAATTTAATTTCATTAATATCTAGAATATTTTTTACAGGATAAAGGTAAATGTCACTATCAGCAGTTCATACATCAAGTAATCATAAATTATCTTCTATTTTACTACATAAATCTTCATAAGATATTGAATTTAATTTAATTGTAAGTTTTTTATTATTTTTAATAATATTTAAAACTAAATTAATATCAGAATCCTCACTCACTAATATTTCATCTCAAACTGGAGTAAATGAAATTTCTTTTGATTTAGATTTATAAATATTTAAATATCATTCAATTTGAAATTTCTGCCAAATTTGAGATAATTGTTTAAGTGAATTTTCAATTTTTTCCATAATTAAAAAGTTTATTTACTGTATTCTAATAATAAAAATCAAAAAATCAAAAAATGAAAGCCTTTATTATTTTGTGAGAGTATTTAAAATATAGTCTTTTCAGTCTATATTAATGATATAGGTTCAATTTGTTTTCTTTAATTTTGCTTCAGCAAGATTTGATTTAAGATATCAATTACTAAATTGATTAGAAGAATTAATATTTCAAAGATATGAAAATGCAATAACAAAAACTCATATAAATCATACTAAATTAGTGTTTGAAATTTCCTTATATTTTAAGGTTTCAATTATACTTGATATTTTTTCAGATAATTTTAAATTCATAGCTTTATATAAAAATATACTTTTAAGCCAAATTAAATCATACTTTTCAAAAATAGTCAAATTTTAATTTGACAAAAAGATATATTACAATATATATTATATATTAATTTAAAAAAATAACTATTTTATCATTATGCCAAATACAACAAATTGACCTAGTATTTCTAGTGAAATAAACAAAAAAGACTTAATTAAAAATACTAGAGAAATAGGCAATGCACTTATTAAATTAGGTATTATAAATAATGGTGATCTTGATAAGATTATAAATTACCAAGAGAATTTTACTAATAATAAATGAGAAATGCTATCATTTTGGGAAATTATTTTTGAATCGAAAAATATGAATGATTTAAATAGAAAAAAAATTTCTGATTTTATTAAGGAAAATTGAATCAAATTAAATTCAAAAGAAAAATTAAAATTTGAAAATTTTAAACTAAAATGAGTTGTTATTCAGCAAGAAAATACTAGTGCTAAAGTTGAAAATACAATAAACACACCTAAAAAGAAAAAATTATGAGAAGCATTAATTGAAGCAAAATATATAAATCAAAGTCATCTAGATAAAGCACTAGAATATCAGGCATTAAAAAAGAAAGATGGTAAACAGTTAATGATATGAGAAATATTAATGATACTTGATTATGTCGAAAAAAGAAATTTTATAAAATTTATAGAGAAAAATCCTGAATTTAACAATGATGTATGACAATTATTAATTGCTCATAATTTTATAAATTGAGAACAGATTGAAAATGCTAAATTAATTCAAAAAGAATGTAAAAGTCAGTGAATAGAAAAAGATATTTGAGATATTTTAGTTGAAGATTTGTGAGTAATTAGTAAGGAAAGACTATTAAAAATAAGAGCACAGCAGAAGAATATGGAACGTATAAAGCCAAGTGTATCAGAATTAAACTGAGAAGTATTTTTTCTTTTTGACGAAGACAAGATGAAGAAGTTAAATTTTGTTCCCTATAAAATATTTGAAACTACAAAAGAAATATGAAAAAATAAAGAGGAACTGACAGGATTTGTAATAACAGTATTATCAGAAGATTGAGTATGAGACAAAGCAGATGAAATTACAAGAGAAATAAAAAGAAAGTTTCCTGATATCAAAAAAAAGCTAATAAAGTCTGGTAAAGATATACAAGAGAAAGACTTAACACTTAGTATTAATTTTTGATATACTTCAAATGATGAAATACATAATTTCATAGATGAATGTTTTAAAGAAAAAGAAGTATTAAAAGAAAGTATATGAGCTATTAACTTGAAATGAAAAAAAGAAATAAAAACTAAAAATGGAAATGAAACAATACTTAATATATGATCTGAATATGTATCTAGTACAAATAGTAACCTAAATATATTTGCAGGTATTCTAAAAGAGGCTATTAATTTATGATCGTCAGATTTACATATAGAACCTCAAGCTGATTGTCTAAGAATAAGAATTCGTATAGATTGAGCATTACAAGTTTTAAAAAAATTACCTATTCAAATAAGTGAATCATTTATTAGGTCTATAAAAAATAATTTTGAATTTGCAGATTGATATAAATCATGAGAAGTATGAGATGAACGCTTAAATATACGTGACCACGATAAAGGGTGTGATATAGATTGAAGAGTTTCAATTGTCCCAATTAAATATTGAGATAAAATTACATGTCGTTTACTGGTTCATAGTGACACCGTTAAAACTCTTCAAGAGCTTTGAATGCAACCAAACATAGCAAAAAAATATGATTTAATATGTGCTATGTCTAATGGTATAATTATTGTAACTTGACCTACATGAAGTGGTAAAACAACAACTCTAAATGCAACATTAGCAGCACTAAATGATGAGGGGAAAAATATTACTACAATAGAAGATCCTGTTGAATATACAATACCATGAGTAAATCATATAGATGCATGAAGAAAAAATTCAATATCGTTTAAAGATGCTGTAAAATCTATATTAAGACAAGATCCAGATATTATAATGTTTTGAGAAATGCGTGATAAAGAATCAGCTGAAAATGCACTTAGAGCAGGTCTTACATGACGTCTACTTTTCTCAACTCTTCATACTAATGATGCAATATCTGCTATACCACGTCTACTTGATATGTGAATACAACCTTTTTTGCTTTGATCAACACTTGTTTCTATTGCTTGACAAAGGCTTGTAAGAAAAATATGTCCACATTGTAAAATACCATATACTCCTGATGAAAAACATATACATTATTTTAGAAGATATCTTGCAAATCTTGATGAATTTATAAAAGATAATGATGTAAAATTTTATAAATGAAAAGGTTGTGATCATTGTAATGACACATGATATAAATGACGTCTTAGTATAGTTGAATTATTTTGTGTAAATGAAGAATTAAAAATTGCTGTTCTAGCATGAAAAACATCATCTGAACTTACTAATATAGCCCGTCGTTATGGGATGACAAGTATGGCAGAAGATGGTATTTGTCGTGCGCTAAGCTGAGAAACAACAATAGAAGAAGTATTAAGAATAACAAGAACAAATCAATTTCCGGCACAAAAAAGAAAAGTTGAAGAGATACAATATCTTCTACATTGAGATATGAGCCAACAAGAAATAGAAGATGCTGTGTATGGAACAACATATGAAAAAGCTGATACAAATACTCAAATGGTAAAAATTTTAGAAAAAGATTCTGAATTATTAGAAGAGTCTGTAGAAGTTGAAAAGAAAATTTGTGCAAATGAAGAACATATGGCACATTTGGCAGAAAGTAACAATGCACTGGTTGCTAATAATACTCTTGTAATGAAGAAATTAATTGAAACTCAATCTAAATTAATAGATGTATTAACAAATCAAAAAGTTAAATAAGATTAGTTTTTCTTATAGCTCAAATAAAAACCTGGAATATAAATAAATCAAAAAATTATAAAAGATAAAATCAAACTAAGCGCAACTCAAAAAGAAAAATTAGAAATTATAAAATAATTAACTAAAGAAGCTAATCATCAGAAGACTAAAATACTAAAGGTGTATTTCGGAAGAAAATTAAATTTAAATATATGACGTGAAATAAAGTATGTACTAGCCACAAGAATTATTTGAGAAATAAGAGTAGCAACTGAAGATCAAACAAAAGAAAAATAAGGAATAAGTGCAATATTTAAAATAATGTTAATTAAAGTCAAATAAAAATTTATTTTAAGTAGTCTTCCCTGCTCACCGGAGGCTATGAGAATATAAGTAAAAATAGATGATATAAAATAAAATAAGAAAATGAAAATTACAACATTATAAGAATCAAGGGAATTATAGATATATTTTGAATGATCTAAATATTCTTTATTTGCAATAAGAGATAAAATTTCTTTTCAATTAACAAGTGAAAATCAAATAATTGCTATTCAAAAAGCAAAAAGTAGTTTATAAGATTTTGAAACTAGCATTTTCATTTCAATATTATCTTTTTTCTTGATTGCATTAGTAAAAAGTGGTAGCATAGACTGTAAGAATAGTCACCCAAAAAGCATTCAAACCTCAACTATTTTCATGGGTACTGAATAAAGCGCGATACTTATATCAGCAATATTTCTCGGTTCCATAATAGATAAAATAATTACATCAATTTTAAAATAAATTACATTTAAAAACATGGCAAGTCAATATGGAATAGACATTTTTACAAGACTTTTAATTTGGGGTAAATGAAAAGAAAAACTGATTTTTTCAACACGTCTAGAATACAAATAAATAAGTAAAGTCATCACAATATTGCCAAAAACTCAGGCAAACATAATCCAAAGAAATGATTGAAATTGAAGATGAGAATTTCATAAAATAACTCATTTTGGGTACAAAATAAAAACTACAAATAAAATAAATAAGAAATTAGCTATTTTTCAAACAGTTGTGGAAACAAATGAAAATTCGGTTTTGAGATAGGCTTGAAGTAGCGATAAAATCGCACTATTCATCAATCCAAAAAATACAAAAAATGAAGTAATAAATATTGAATATAAAGCTAGGCTCGAATTATATCAGGGCAAGAAATAAGCAATTCAAACTGATAAAAATATTATTCAAATTCAAAGTGACATTCTGATTGTCATCATATTTCAAATGATTTTTTGAACTATTTCCTTATTTTCTTTATTAGCTGAAATCTCCCTTATTGTAATTGTAAAAAGCCCCATATCAGCGATTACTGCAAATATTGAAAGATAATTATAAATCTTAGAATAAAGACCATAATCATCAATACTTAAATAATTAGTTAGAATTTTTATAAGGAAAATACTAATAAAAGCAGTTGAAAATTTTGCAGCTAATTGCGCTATAGTATTGAAATATACTTTTTTTGTTGCCATTTTTATAAAATTTAAGTTTAATAGATTTTATTTTTTTTAAAATAAAGTCAAAAGAATATAATAAATTATACTTAATTTGACTTAAAAAATAATTCTGCTAATATCAAGATATATTTTTTAAAATTAAATTATGGATGAATTATTAAAACAAAAGGTTATTTCTATTTTTGAAATATTTACTTGATTTCTGATTGTTGATTGAGATATCGAGGAGAATGAATTTGATAATATGTTATTAGAATTATCTGATTATTTAGATAAATACTTAGAATGAATGAAACCAGAAATGAATTTTGATGAGACAATCAAAAAAATAGCCGAAGACCCTGAAAATTTTTCAAAAAATGCAAATTATATGAAAATGATGTCAACCAAACAAGAAAAACTTGATATTTTATTTGCAATATCAAAAATTATTTTTTCTGATAATGATTTTTCCGGTAAGGAATACGAACTCTTTGAAAAACTAAGAAACTTCTGGGAAATTACAAAAGAAGATTTAATTAAATGAGAATAATAACAAAAAATTCTGGAATATTCCAGAATTTTTTAATTAGTTTTTATATATAAAATGGCTTATTAAAAATAAAAAAACTTCTTCAAAATATAGTAAATTTCGGTTTTTGTATTCTATGTTTTAAAATAAGTATTGTTCTTTTCTTTCAGTTTTTATCTATAATTGTAGCTTGTCTAAATTTTTCTCATTCATAATTTGTTTCTGTGCCCCATAAACCACAAACCTCACATTCAACACCTTCAAAAAGTACTTTATAAATCTTATTTTCCTTTGTAATAAATCTACTTTTGTCTTTTTCCAAACATACTAATACGACATTTTCTCAGTTTGGTAAAATTGCAATACCTCAAAAACCTAAAACTTCTTTTCATTCAAATTTATATTCTTCTGTTTCACTAATCATAAGTTTATCCATTTTGATTTGTTCTCATTTTACTTCTACTTCTAAAACAATTTCTCAATTTGGTAAAGTTGTTCTTTTACGAATCATACAAAGCTCGTTATCATTAAATAAAATAGGTTTTCTTGTATTAATATCAATATATCACTTCTTGAATGCCATTATCTTTTTATCAAAAAAATCGTATATTTCTCAATGATCATATCTAATATTATTTCTATTAAAAAGATTTCATTCAATATCTCAAACAATCTCATAATCTGAATGAATTTGAGACAAAATTTCTTCAAATTTATCTTGAACTTTTTTTATAATATCATCTTTTTGAGTAAGTTTTATACTTATATGATTATTATCTTTAGAATTATCAACAAATTTGTCATCATCAAATTGTCTTAAAGTAGCTATTGCAATACTATAAGCATTTTTATGAGAATCATTAATTCAAACTCTATCAAGGGCTTCTTTATGTTCCAAGTAGAATTTCTCTACTTCATCAGCGAATTTTTTTACATTTATATCATCCTTGAAGAAATCTAGGATTTTATATAAATTACTTTCATGCTTTAAGAAATTTATTTTTTCAATTTTAACAATAATATTATCAATATCATCTTGAGTAAAATTTTGATATATACAAGAAAATAGTGGTTTAAAAATCGCTGGATGAGCCAAAATCTCGTAGATATTACTACAGGTTTTTCTTTCTTGTTCAAAATTTTCTAATGTGTTCATGGGTTTGTGGGGTTAGCTATATAAATTACATTTTTTCTATTCAATCTTTTCTTTTAAGAGGAACTGCTAACATACTATTTCTAAAATTAGGATTTCATGTTTGATCTGAATGTATTTCAAAAAAATCAGGTAGTTTAATATCTTGATTTTCTTCTAAAAATTTAATTTCAAGAATAGCCATATCTCAAAATCTATAAGCTGACCTAATAAAAAAATCTAATTCAAAATATTGTTTTTCATAAAAGAAACAATGACGAGTTTTTAGAACATGAGATTTTCATTTTACATGAAGTTGAGAATATTCTTCAGGAGATATTACACGTTCAGTTTTGATGCGTTCTTTTCTAATATAACGTTTTAAAGTATGGAAAAATACCTTATCATTTCAATCAACAGCACGACTTCTAATATATTCTTCAGTTTTATCCTTGTAATCAGATAAATAAGTCTGTTCAATTTCTACCTTTCTAGAATTTTTCATTAATTTATAAAAATCCTTTATACTTACTAAATATTTATTTTCTCTCTCAATTGGTTGAGGAATTCATATAATACTAGAAATAGCTTTTTCTACTCTAAGTAATTTAGCTTTAAAATCAGTAGAATTATCAATAACATGTAATTTTGCTGGAGCTCAAACATAAGCATTTTGAAGGCGTTCATCTAAATCTCTGGCCATCTCTGGAGTCTCTGTTCTACTAGTATTATTTTCAAGTGTATAATATTGTTCTGCTCAATCAGCTGCAGTTACCATATGTACAATTCAATCATATCAAGAAGAAAGAATTCTAGATTCAGTTAATCAATAAGGTTTTAGCAATGAATCTATATCATTTGGATTAGATAAATAGGCTTTTGAATCTAATAATCATCTATCAAGTAAAATTATTGTTTTTTCTCTATATAATCTAGCTACATTTGAAACAATTCATTCCTGTGCGACTTGAAATTCTGTCAATATAGATTGAAACCTACTATTATTAAAATCTCATTTTCCTATTTTAACTCACATCCCTCAAAAAAGATGAGTAGCAGATTCAGGAACCTGTAAAACATTAATTCATCTATCCTCAAAAGTTTGTCTTAAAATCGCAAGAGCACTTGTTTTACCAGAACAAGGTCAACCAGTCAAAACTATTTTGTGTATTTGATTTTTCATAAAAAATTAGTTAAATAAAATTAATAAATAGTATTTAGTTTTTCTATTCAATCTTTTGTGATAATTACTTTAATATCTTTTCAATTATAATTTATAATAGCTTCTCTTCATCCACGCCTATCATTATATGAACCTATATCGCATAATTCACATTGCATATCTATAAATTCTATTCTAAAAAATTCATTTTTTTCAGTAATATATCTTATTTTTCAATTTTTTAAAGAAATAACTTTAATACATTCTCACTTAGGTATTATTATTAAATCACTATAACGATATTCACTACCGTATGCACTAATAATTTCATGTCATTCCACTCTAAAAATTTCATTATCTTTTGTAATATGAATTATTCTTTGATTTCAGTCTTTATCTCTTATATTTGCTCTTCTTACTTTATCTCAATTAGGCAATATATCATATCTAAGTAGACTAGTAACTTCACATCATTCTATAATAACAGGCTTTCTTGAGTCAGTATAAATAACTCTTCAATTAACTTTAGTTACATTTTTACCAAATAATTCTTTTATTTTTCATTCTTTTTCGCCTACAAGATTTCACTCAATATCTCATGCTATAACCTGTTCTCTGTATCATTCAAATATTTCTCTAAATTTAAGATTAACTTGAGACTGAATATCGACAACGGCAGATATTTCGGCATTAATACTTGTAAAATTTTGTTTTGAATCATTTGTTTCTTTCACTTTCTGATTTGCAACACTTCTAAGAGTCGCTATTGCCATAACATAAGCATTTTTATGAGAATCATTAATTCCAGCTTTCTCAAGTGCATTTTTATGTGTTAAATAAAAAATTTCTACTTCCTTTGCAAATTTCTCTACATTTTCTTTTTTCTGAAAATATTTAACAAATTTCTCAATATGAAGAAAAATATGGTGTATCTTGCTTGATTTATCAGGAACAATATTATTTATTGTTATTGGGTTGATTTCCGGATAAAGACAATTTAAAAGTGGATTAAAGATAACTGGATGAGCTAAAATCTCGTAGATATTACTACAAGTTTTTGGTTCTTGTTGTATTTCATAATCACTTGCCTTATTTTTCATATTTTATAAAATTAGTTATAAAAAATTATTCCTGAGTTAAATCCTTGACTTTTCAAGTCACTTTTTCTACGACTCATTTAGTATCAATTTGTTCAGGTCTGAATTTTTCGTAGAAAAGTTTAAGTTCGTTGTCTCCGTAGGGAATGCCATTAATCAGTATTTTTCAGTTTTTAAATTCAAATTTATATCATTCTAAAATCTCGATTGCAATAAAGGTTCAATCAACATTATATAATGGATATATGCGTTCTCCGCCTCTATCTGAATTCCATACTTTTGCAAATAAATAATCTTCGGTCTTGATTTGTTCATGAATTATTAAATGCCTATATTCACCATTAAAAGCCTTGATTTTTGTTAATATAATATTTCTTCCAAAAATATTTTTACAAACATCAATATCTCAATCAGTATAAATTCTAATATTATTATCATCAAAAAATGTCTTGTGATTAGTAATTTTAAAAGCTTCAAATCCCCAACTTTCTTCGGTATAAGAGCAAATTTGATTTGTTTTATAATTCCATAGATTTATGAATGTTTTTTCTACTCAATTTATTATACAATCAAAATCTTCCATATCCAGTCTATATAAAGTAGAAGATCACTTTATAGGTTTAATCTCTCATTTTACAATTTTAAGAGGAAATTTTCAGTCTCGAGGTCATTTATTCTGTGGAATATAATTATATAAACGTGGCTTTACATAAGGAATATTATTATTGGAAAGATAAGTTCTTTCCGGCAAAATTACTTTTGTTAGTTCATTTCAAAGATCTGGTCTATAATAGAGTTCTCATTTTTTATCCAAAACATATTCTTTTCAACACATTTCCTGGATTTCAATTTGTTCTCAATCACACATAAACTCCTTTCAAGAAATTTTATCTGCATTTCAAACATTTCAAACATAACGATTATAAAAGTATTCATTTACAATTTCACATATTCGAAGAGCTCTAAATTCTGGATAATTCATATTACAAATAGCTTCCACACCATCTACTGATACTTTGATAACTTCTCTTTTTATGGATTCAAGTAAATCAGGAGATGTTTTAATATAATGCCTTAGGTCAAGCATATCTAAATCAGTTTTCATTCACACAAAATAACCAACTATTGTGTCATCTTTATTTACAAGTAATAGAATTTCTTTATCTCAAACTTTGAAAATTGCTTTTTCTGGTGAATCTACAAATTTACCCCTAGAATTAACTAAATGAAATTTTTTGTCCAATAAATTAATAGTTCAATCATCGTTATAAAACAAAGTTTCTCATCAAAGCTCAAATTTATTATGAGGAATAAAAGTAACTATTTCTGGATCTGGTCAAGTATATTGCTCAACTATTTCAGAAAAATTCTCTATAGAAATATAAGTTACAGTTCATTCCTTATTTTTTCACTTAGCCATTAAACAAAATTTACCATTATAATCTACTGGCTCAAAAATGCTCGATGTTCCAGGTCTACGAATAAGAATATAACTTCTAGTAAATCTAAGTTCTCTATCATAATAGGCTAATATAACATTGTCATTTATAACAATATCATTAGCATCAATAAAAACTAAACTCAGAGTTCAATCTGAATTTATTCTATAAAATTCTTGCTTTGTACGGCTATTACTATGATCAGAAAGGCAAATAATTCAATGAATATAACTAGTGTTTATTAAATGTTTTTTTGATTGATCCGGAGTGAGTTTAAGTCTAATATATTCATCAATTTTTTTAGTTTCCTCATTTTTCTCTCATTTTTCTTCTTCATCTGGATTATATTTAGGATTTTTCATCAAAATAATTTCTTTTGTTATATCTCAATCAATAAAACAAATTCTAATAAAAGAATCAGGTTCAGTTACTTTATCATAACTACATAAATCATTTAATATTGGAAATTTATCGCCTTGATAATTTACTGTTTTTATTTCATTATTTTTATCTAATTTAAAATCAAAGATCTCTAATCAATCTGTAAAATAGCTTTCATCTAAATTATAAAATGTTCTTCAATTTATAATTATTGGCTCATTAACATTAATTCCATAATCATTATCTCAAATAAAAATATTAGCTATAGATTTATCTTTTTCTATATATTTTACAAGAAAAAATTTTCAATTAATTTCAATTGAAGCTGGTTGGTTTGGATTGTCTAGAGAAGGAGAAAACTGTATAACATTTTCTCAAATTCTAATTGAGAATAGATTTTCTGATTTATCGACAATATTTACATTCTCAAATACTATTTCTCATTTTTCTACTTGTTTGAATGTTTCAGCATCTTTGTCCCAATAAATTAGTCTGCGATTATTTCTTTCCCATAAACTCATACCTTCAACATTTGGAACTCAAATAAAATTATGCAGGGAATCTTCTCATTCAAAAGTAACAGGTAAATATTTATCTCATTTTTTATAAAAAATTTCAGAAGAAACCTTAAATTCTTTAACAAATAAAAATTGATAAAATAATTCATTTTTCCTAACAACTAACATATCAAAATTATCTTCTTTAATTATTTCTAAGGGATAATCATAAAAAAAGTGAGGGAGAAGAATTTTATTACTTATTAAAGTTACTTTAATTTTATCAGCACTATCAATATATATTTTACACAAAAATTCATCTCAATTCAAATTTACTACTTTAGGCTCATTATTTTCCCATACAACCTCAATTATTGAATTTGAAATATCTAATAAATTCATAATAACTCTTGCACTATTTCCCTCGCAACTTATAACTATTATCGGTTCTCATCAGACTGTAAAAGGAGTTCAATCTGGTCTTACATATGACGGATGTTTTAACTCTCAAATTTGAATTTCTCAAAATATTGGAGTTTCGCTATTTTGTTGTGTTTCTCTGTGTTCAAGAGATGTATTTCAAGGAATATTTGTCATAGAATATGATGATTAAAAATAAAAAAATGCCTAGATTTTAGATAATAGACAAAAGTATTTTTTTATTTTTATTTTAGATTTAATTGAAATATAAGAAATTATTGATATTTGTCAAGCGAATTTTTACTTTGTTTGTAATGAGATTGCAACTTTGATTTCGAAATAAGTTATTTCTCAAAAACCTAGTTCCACAATTTTGTCTTTGATAGGTCTTAACTTGTCTGTATTATCAGCAAAGTCAGACTTTATAATTTCTTGGACTTTGGTAACATTTGAGGTATTGGCAATTTTTAATAAATCAACAGTCGTTAATTTCCCTGTTTCAAATAATTTAATTAGATGAGATTCTATTGTATTTGTAGTCATTTCGCGTAAATTGGCAATTTCAGAAATTTTATTTCATTTATCAAATAATTCTAAAGTCTCTAAATAAGTATCTGATATTTTACCACTTGTTTTTTTAGTTTTTGAAGATGTTGTTTTTTTAGATTTAGTTGCTTTGGCAGGTTTTGATTTTTTGAAAATATTAGAACCAGATCTAAGTGTGATAAAAGATTGTAATTCCTTTTCTTCATTTTTAAGAATTATTTCTCTACGAAGTGCGATATTTCACTTATCAGTAAGTCCGATAACTGGATAAAGTCCTGAAGCCTTAGCTAAATAACCCTGAGTTAATAAGCCTTCAATTAAGGCTTGAATAAATTGTGGAGAATATTCTTTTAAAATTCAGAAATTCTCATCTTCATCCAATCTCCAATTTGTAATTTTTTTATCTTCAGCTCAGCTTAAAAATTGAATAAAAATCATTATTCAGAATTTATTATCAAGTTTTTTGATTACCTCAAGAACTAATCCAAAAACTGATAAATTAACAATACTTTCAACATCTCTACTCTCGAGTTTGAGCTTATCTATGCAATAATCACAAGTTCTACAACTCTCTCAGAGCGTAGCTAAATCCTCTTCATCTTGAAAATATTCCAAAATAAATCTTCTTCTACAACTCGGATAAAAAAGTAATTTTTTAATTTGTTCAAGCTTAAAATATGCTTCTTTTTTGAGTAAATCTTGCCTTTGCCAATCAACTAAAATTCCAGAGTGTTTTCTTTTTTCCTGAACTAGAGTAATTCATTTTCACCTAAATCCCTCATCTGTTTTTTCATCAACTCATCTGCTCACAATACCATATTTTTCGAGAATTTTTAGAATACTTCCAACTCTCATATCACTTCCAATCCCAGATTCTTTCGACATTTGATAATAAGTTTTGAGAATTTGAGTTCATTTTCACTCACCCAGTTTAAATTCCTTAAATAAATAATCGTAAAAATCTAAAATTTCAGATTTAGCTGGGTAAGTATTTTCTATAAAAAATTCCTGGATTTTTGTGTCACCAAAGCTCGCGAGCACAACACCATAAGACCTAAGTCAATCTCTTCAAGCTCTTCAGACTTCCTGATAATAATTTTCAATACTTCCTGGCAAATTATAATGAATTACAAACCTAATATCACTCTTATCTATTCACATCCCAAAGGCATTAGTAGCGACAATCACCTTATAGGTAGAATTCATAAATTTATTCTGCTCGTTTTCTCTCAGTGTTGCCCCCAAAGACCCATTGTAAATACCAACATCCACTCCATTTGATTTTAGAAACTCATGAACCTCCTCAACCATTTTGATACTCGAACAATAAATAATTCCAGACCCAGGAGTTTTCTCTATAATCTCCAGAGTTTTGGCTAGCTTTTCTTCTTTTTTACTAATTTCCTTTACCAGTAAAATTATATTTTTACGGTCAAATCATTTCGTGAAAACATTGTAATCAACTAATCATAACCTATCCACAATATCAGCTCTTACTTTTTTCGTAGCCGTAGCCGTTAATGCCATCACTGGAAAGTTTTGTCTTTTTTTCAAATCAGTTAAAAAATTCTTAATTTTCATATAACTAGGACGAAAATCATGTCACCATTGACTGATACAATGAGCCTCATCTATAGCAACTAGACTTATTTTTATATTTGAAATAGCTTCAAGAAATTCACGAGAATTTAGTCTTTCAGGAGCAATATAAAGAAATTTTATTGGATTTTGTTCAGAATAATCAGTAAAATTTAACTCATCCAAAATTTGCTTTTGCTCACTCCCTGAAATTGTAGAATTAATAATTTCAGTCCTAATCTTAAGCTCGTTTAATTTGTCTAATTGATCCTTCATCAGAGAAATAAGCGGAGAAATCACAATCGTAAGTCCCGGCAATACAACTCCCGGAAGTTGATAAGTAAGAGATTTTCATCATCCAGTCGGTATAAAAACAAGAGTGTCTTTCGAGTCTATGACACTCTGTATTATTTCCTCTTGTCATTCAAGAAACGACTCAAGTCAAAAACTTTCTTTAAGTATTTTGTTTAAATTTTGCATTTAGAATTTTAAAATATTACCTCAAAACCAATTTAAAATTTTTCTTTCATTTTCTGAGGATTATTGCGGAATTTATGAAATCACCATCTGTAATTTCAGCGAATCAATCGGTAACTTTTGTCTCATTTAAATAAATTCAACCTCATTCAATTAATTTTCTTCCGTCTCATCTAGAGCTAGCTAGTCATGAGTTTATTAGCGCGTCCAAAATTATTAATCACGATGTAAAATTTGTACTTCCGGTTTCTTTTGCGAGAGCTTCTAAATCATCTTTAGTGAGTGTTTTAAGAATTTCTAATTTATCTTTATTTCAAAATAGCATATCTGAAATCATCTCAGCTTGATTTGAAGCCTTTTTTCAGAAAATTATTTCAGTTGTATAATTAGCAAGTTGTTTTTGTCAGTATCTTAGTTCTGGCTCTGCTAAATGTTTTTTTGTAATTTCTTCAATCTCGTCCAAATCCATGAAAGTCAACAATTTCAATAATTTTTCTACATCTTCGTCACTGCAATTGAGTAAATATTGATATACAAAATAGGGGCTATTTTTTGTTGGATCTAGCCAAATTGCATTTCATTCTGATTTTCAAAACTTCCTTCAGGTCGAGTCTGTAATTAGTTTATTTGTCATTCCATATACTGTTTGTCAGGTTTTCTTTCCAGTTAATTCTACACCCGACAAAATTCCATCCCATTCATCAGATCATCAAACCTCGAGTCTTACGCCATTTTCAGTGTATAGTTTGTAGAAGTCATATCCCATTATGAGCATATAACTAAATTCCGCATAAGAAATGGATTTGTCTGGGTCTGTAATTCTTTTTTTAACGATATCCTTATTCATCATCCAATTTACAGTCATATATTTTCCGACTTCTCTCATAAAATCAAGAACATTCAAATTCTTGAAAAATTTAAGATTATTCACAACTTCTACTTCTAATTTTACTCCAATTTTATCTGAAACATTTTTTAAAATCACATGAATTTGAGCTTCAATTTTTCTCGCATTTTCCTCAACTTGTTCAGCAGTCAAAAAATTTCTCTCAGCGTCTTTTCAAGTTGGATTTCCTATCATTCCAGTAGCTCATCAGACAATTAGATAAAGTTTATTTCATCTTTTCATCACATTTAGAGCGTTTAGAAGCGAAATAAAATTTCCCAATTGAAAAGAATCCGCGCTTGGATCTATTCACCAATATAATTTTTCACCTCATTTCTCATAAATATCAAAAAGTTCCTCATGCGTATATTGATGCAAAAATCATCTTGCTTCCAGTTCTTGTTTTAATTTCATATTTGTTTTATTAATAGTTAATTAAATATATTGAATATAGTATCTAAAAAGCTTGATTTGTAAAACTTTATTTTATAAAAAGAAATAATAAAAAACTCTATTTTAGAAAAATAGAGTTTTTTTAAATAAAATTTAATTACTTAGCTATTGAAACATTAAATGCCATTGGACCTCTTTGTCAATTTAGAACATTGAAAGTAACTTTTATATTTTTATCTCAACTTTTTCTTTTATTATAAATATCCATAAATTCCCTAAATCAACCTGTACATTTAGTTGAATGAAAGAAAATATCTTCTCAATTATCCTTAGCAATAAATCCAAAACCATAATCTTCTTTTAATCTCAAAACTTTTATTGTACCACTTTCTTGAATTCACATAGTTTCAAGTGATTCCATAGATACAGCAAAATTATCATTTACCTGCGTAGTAAGTGATTCAACATTTATATGAGAAATAAAATCAACTTTTTTCGCTATATCATATTCAGCTCATTCTCAGGGCGTAAAAGAAACAACATCACCTTTAATTAGACCACTAAATAAAATTTCTCAATTAACACCTTTTTTAGAATCACACATATCAGCCGTAAATATAAATCTTTCTCATCAATCACTTAAAATACACCATTCTTTAGTACTAGGATTAAATGCATGTAATATACCTGTTTTTTGTGTTTTTGCTATTTCAGCATTTCTTAATAATTCTACTGCCATGAATTTAAAAGTAAAAAATAAAATATTATTTATACTAAAAAGTATAAATAATATATAATCAATATTTTATAAATGTCAAATTTAAATTATTTTTTGGTGGAGATGACGAGAATTGAACTCGTGTCTTAAGAGGCTACCCAAATACTTCTACTATCATAGTTAATTTTGGTACTTATATAAATTAAAAATTAACAAAAAACTTATATAAGAATTATTTTTAATATTTTGTCTTTACAAAATAATTACAAAATCAAGACAAAAGTCTTATGGATAATGATATAGCTCTAAGACAAAACTATATCATTTTTGTAGCAGGTCATCCGACACTCATTCCCGTGGGAAGGCTACAGCTTAAGCTTAGTTAGACTAGGCGAAAGCAGGAGTTAGAGCATTTTTAAAAGAAGCTTTTAAAGTAGCTAAACCTCCGTTTCTTGCGTTAGCATTTGTTGTCGTCTATAATTGATTATGGAAGCCATAGACACCTCCCAGATAGCATATGAGAATAACGATTCTCTTAATAGAATCCTTTCATCCCCAAAAATGTGAGTGCTATTATACACAAAAATACTTTTTTTCAAAATCTTTTTGATTTTAAAAAAATATACTATAGAATAGAAAAAATAAATTTTAAAAAATAAATATGAAAATTAACAAATATAAAATAATAGTTCTTACACTTATAAATTTTTTTGTATTTTCTGGTCATATATTTGCTGATTGAATAGATGTAACTTCAAATTTGCCGTCTGGAACTTATGATAAAGTTATAAAAATAATACTCACACCAACAGACAACAAAGCCAAAACATTCTATAGTTTCAATCCAAACTGATGACCAAATGATGCACTACTCTATACCTGACCAATAATTTTAAAAAAATCCACTCCACTTGTTTTTTTCTCATTCATAAACACAGAAATTGAATCAAAAATTAAAATTAATAATTACATCCTAAACTATTCAAATAATATAAATTTATTCTGAGATGCGACTTTTTCTAATTGAAAAATTAGTAATTTATTTATAAAAAACAACGACCAAAAAGATATTGATATAAGCTTCTGGGAGCTTAGAAGTAGCTGAAAAATTTATACAATTCCAGACAGAACTACGCTTTACCCAGGACAAACTCTTGATGTAAGTAATGCGTTTAGTTTGAGTTGAACAATTACTTTATTTAGCCCAAATTCAGAAAGTAAGGATTTCGTAAATGTAGTTGAAATTCCAAAAGTTGTAGAAGAACCAAAACCAGAACCAGCTCAAATTAAAAAAGAAACGCCAAATAAAACTGAAATAAAAAATGAAACTCAAAAAATAGAAACTCAACAAAATACAGAAATACCAGCTTGAGAACCAAAAAATAATGAGGTAGCTCCTGTAATTTCACCTACAATTATAGAAAATACTACACCAAAAAATCCTGAAATAAATGTAGACAATATTGCAAAAGAGATTACTAATGTAGAAGAAAAACCAACTGAAAATCTATGAGATAATCTTAAGATTTCTGTAAATTGAACCAAAAATGATGCAAATTGAATTTTTATCTTAATAAGTATAATTATTGTAACCCTCGCCTGAGTTTGAATTCAGGTTGTAATTAGAAGGAAAAAAGTTTAAATCTTCTCAATTGGTGCTAATTCTATATTAAATTTCTTGATTCAAACCCCTGATCCAAATGCAATATCTGCCATATTTCCAGAAAGAGATATAATTGTTCAAATTCAAAATTTAGCGTGGTCTACCTTATCTCAGAGTGAGAATTTTGAGACATCATTATGTACTATTGTTCTTATTTTTTGTTTTAATTCAAAACTATCGTTATTTGGTAAAAAATCTGAAGTTACAGGATTTTTAAAATAATTAGGTCTAGTGAAAGTTGACATTATTTTTTCAGTAAATTCAGCTGGGATTTCTCTGATAAATCTTGAAGCTGGATTGGCGGAATAATTTCAAAACATATATCTTTCTGAAGCTTTTGAAATATAGAGAACTTTTTTAGCTCTGGTCATCGCGACATACATTAGACGTCTTTCTTCTTCAAGTTCTTTGGGTTCCGAGAAAGTCCTTGAATGAGGAAAAATTCAGTCCTCAGCTCAAATAATAAAAACTACATCAAATTCTAGTCATTTTGAGAGATGGACTGTCATAAGATTTACTTTAATATTTTCTTTTCATTCATCTGTTGTATCCGTAATTAGTGATATTTCCTCTAAAAACATATTAAGAGCTTCCTGGCTCTCTAATCCTGTAAATCTCGATGCCATATTTTCAAATTCTTTAAGATTATCAAGTTTTCATTCGAGCTCTTCTCCATCATAATCATCACGCAAATAATCCTCATATCAAATTGTTTTTATAATGTGTTTCATTAGTAATTCTATACTATTTTCTGGCAGAAATTTCACAAAATCATCATACATTTCCTTAAACCAAGAAATAGACCTTTTAGCTCATGCAGATAATTCTTCAACTTCTTCAATATTATCCATAATCTCAAGAGGACTTACTCAGTAATTTCTAGCATAATTAATCAGGGTTTCAAGTGATTTTGGTCAGATTTTTCTTCAGGGTACATTGATAATTCTTTTAAGACTAAGTAAATCAGCAGGATTAGCAATAAGTCTTAAATAAGCCAATATATCTTTAATTTCCTTTCTTTCATAAAATTTCAATCAACCAAAAACTCTATAAGGAATTCATTTTTTAAGCAAAGCTTCTTCTATAAGACGAGATTGTCCATTTGTTCTATATAAAATTCAGAAATTTTTAAATTCATCTAGATTGTCATCAATAATTTCAGCTACCATTTCTACTTCATTTTTTTCATTAAATGCTTCGATCAAATTAATTTTATCACCTGCTTCATTGTCTGTCCAAAGCGTTTTATCGATAATTCCAGAATTATTTTTTATCACACAATTCGCACAATGTATAATATTTTTTGTAGATCTGTAATTCTGTTCAAGCTTCACTGTAACCAAATCCTTGTAATCTTTTCAGAAATGCAAAATATTTTTTATAGTAGCTCCGCGCCAAGAATAAATTCCTTGCCAATCATCTCAAACAACGCACAAATTCCTAGTTTTACTCGCAAGAAGTTTGATAATATTGTATTGAACTTCATTTGTATCCTGATACTCATCTACGAGAAAATACGAAAATCTATTTTGAAAATAATCTAAAACTTCCTTGTTTTGTAGAATTTTGTAAGTATTAGTGAGGATATCATCAAAATCCAAAATATTGTATTGCTTTAATTTTTTCTCATATTCCTCAAAAATATCCCTGACAACCTGAGTGTAATAAGAAGAAACTTGAAATGAGCTAGAATTTGCTCAAGCATTTTTAGCTCCACTTATCGCTCCTGCAATTTTACGAGCCTGAAATTCCTTTGAATCTATATTTTTTTCATCCAAAATTTCTTTAATTAATTTCACTTTATCATCTTCGTCTCAAATTGTAAAATTTTTATCGTAACCAATTTTATCAATAAAAAGCCTCAAAAAATAGACTCAAATCGAATGAAATGTACCAATTAACGGAAAATTACGACTTCTATAAATATTTATACTCGCCCCATCCACACCCAATAAATTTCAAATTCTCTCCTTCATCTCGCGAGCCGCCTTATTCGTAAAAGTCACACACAAAATACTCTCTGGATTTATTCATTTTTCCTTAATCATATAAGAGACCCTTTCAGTTAAAGTATGAGTCTTCCCTACTCAGGCTCAAGCCAAAATTAAAAGTGGCCCCTCCGTCTGCTTAACTGCTTTTTCTTGCTCTGTATTTAACATTTATTGTTTTTAAAAAAATTTTAATTCCGGTCATTGTATAAAAATTTTCCAAAATGCAAAACCAAAAAAATAAAACCCTGACGGGTTTTATTTTTTTTTTTTCTAATTAGCATCTTTTGAAATCCTATCAGCTATATCCAAAATTTCTTGTGTTAATCAACAAGTTTTTGCAACAAGCAGAGCCTGAGATTGTGTATGTCATCTTTCTTGTTTATAATCAAATGAAACAGTTCAGTCATCCATTATATTTGTCTTAAAATGAACAGACTCAGTTATTTCTGGATGATTTTGCATTAATTTATTTATAAAATCGTGATTATGGTGAGAAATATCTATATAAACTCATTTTTGCATAAATTCTCTAATAGTCGCGTAAGTTAAAGCTGTCTGAAATCTAGGAGGAACAGTTGACCACATCTCATCAAAAAATCCAATATTCATTCATTTTGATTTTGATATTTCTTCAAAAATTTGTTTCAAAACTATAACTTCTGTTCATCAGGAACTTAAATTCAAATCTTGACGAGCTTTTATGCGATCTACCCAATAAATTTTATCAATTAAAGGAGTATTCATGGCTTTAGCCGGAGCATAACCGATAGCATTTGCAAAAGCAAGTGGCCAAATTGTATGTTTAAGACTTTGAGTTTTTCCAGACATATTAGCTCAAGTTTTTATCACTACTCTTTGATCTTCTCAGAAATAAAATTTATTTTTAACCTGTTCTTCTTCCTTTTTATTTGGATTATAAGGCTCATCTAAAACAATAGAACCAGTTTGATTAAAATTAACTTTACAAAAATTATTGTCTTTAATCATTTGAGATAAATCAAAAATAGCCAATAAATTGAACATATCTTGTATAAATTTTTCAAAATCTGGAAATGATTTTATTTTTGTTCTTCTTTCTGGCTCGTCCTTATTTGAATTATAACTTACTTTAAGAATTTGAAAAACATCATCTCAGGTTTTTATATCTCACAAAACTTCCTTTAAAATATTTTCCCAATAATTAGATATTTGATGAAAATAGACACAGTCATATTTTTTCAATTCATTAGTAAGAGAATAAATATTAACATATTGTCATACTATTGCATAAAGTCAACATATAAAACTAATATCGCTATTTCACATCCAGTCATATCAAGTGAGGGCTCATTTTTCTTCATTCATTAATTTTTTAACTATTTGTAAATCTACATCAAATAAATTATATGATTTAAATTTATCCTTATAATATTCATATAATTCTTCTCAAATTTGTTTACATCAAAAAGTTATTATTTGACTAATTTCAAACCAATCTTTTTTTGATGTATCAAATCAAGCAAGTTTAGCACAATCATCAATTATTTTATTATATTCTTTACCATTCTCAATTTGTTTCATTTTAAATTCTTCTTCATTTAGTTTTTCATATAGTCAATCCTTTTTTTCTTGATCCCTTTCTTTTTTCCATTCTTTTATTTTTTGTTTAAATTCAAATAATAAATCAAACTTAGCTAATTGCTCTTTAAAATAACTATCATCTTCAATTTTAAGTCATGATAATTCTAGACTTATTTTTATAGATAATGTAAATAATCTAAAGGCATGTACAAAATTTCTTCAAGAAAAACTATCTTTCTTAAATTCTTTATAAGTGTCCTCAAATAAATGATTATTAAAATTTTCTCAGTAATCTCTAATTGTATATAAAGACCTATTTAAATGCCATAAAAAATTATGTAATTTAATTCTTTCTTCTTCTAATTTTTCAACTCATAATCTTTCTATTTCTTCAAGCATTTTTTGGATTTCGAAAATATCTTGAGAACTTCTTACAGGAGATTGAGTTATAAATTTTCAAATATCTTCATAGCGTTGCATTTTCAATCACTCAAAATGAGTCCGTTTAAAATCATCATCATCGCTTATTACAGACAATATCTTATTATACTCTGGTTTTTCTTCTGGTTGATATCATGTATATTCTCTTCCTCATCCCCAACTACTTCTTGATTTTTCTTCTCTATCATATTCATCTAATGAATATCTCCATTTTAATACAATTTTTTGTTTTTCTATATAATCATGTGCAAATGAATCATATCTTTTTTCTTTTTTATATATAATTTTAATTTCATCCTTATGTGGCATTAAAGACATAAAACTTCATAGCTCTTGTTTTAATTTTTCTCTTTCTTCTGGGGTATATCTCATAACATTTCTAAAATTAATTTCTGGAATATTTGCCTCTAGGATATTTCATTCTAGATATTGCTCTGCTGTATGATGGATACTTTCTGGTAATCAGAGAGTTTTTGCGGCTTCTAAAATATGATGTTCTCAAATTCATTTTTTTAATTCATACAAAAAAGTTATAGTTCCGTCATCATTTAATTTATCTTCAAGATGATAAACGCTAAAATTAACATTATCTTTAACATATTTTACAAATTCTTCATTGTGAGTAGCAAGAACTACTTTTATTCATTTTTGTGCCATATGGGTTAATATAGCTTTGAGTAAAGTAGCTTGATCTTCTGGGGAAGTTGTAGATCACCATTCATCCATAAATAAAAAAGTCTTTCATCATTTACTATCGAGTTCTAATAATTTATTTATGTTTGTAATATCTTCTCAAAAAGCACTAAGTCATTTTCATGAGTCAGTTAAAGCTCTGTCTATAGATACAAATCTATCAAAAATATGAACATTAACTTCTTTAGCTGGGGCGTATCAAATTGATTGAGCACAAATATGTAATTGCTTGTTAAGTTCTCATTGAAAACTTTTTCCAGACATAATATCTCAAACAAGCACATTACAAGGCGTGTTATCCATAGAATCATTTAATTTTTGTGGTGGAACTTTATCTCACCGATCTCTTCATTTTTTAGTTCTTTCAAATTGCCAAGCTTTTTTAAATTCCATTGATTTAGTCTCATCAAAACTAACCTTGCTATATTCGTCTTCTTTTATTTTATAAGCTATAGATAATAGCGCTCATACTTGATTTAATATTTTAAAAATATTATCTGCTTGAGTAAAAAATTTATTTATTTCTTTTTCTTTTCAGTCAAGATATAATCATACAAAATAAGAAACACTCAAGAAATTTATTTGTCTGTATTCATTTTCTAATTTTATCGCTAAGTCTTGAATAACAGGATTTGCTACTTTTTTAAGATAGACTATTAATTTATTTATATCATTAAACTCATCTTTAAGACTAATTAATTTTAGCATTCCATCTCCGCGACCAATAAATTTATCAAAAGTTTTTTCATCTATTTTTCATTTACTTAATTTTTCTTCTATTTTAACGAAATTCCCTACCTTAAATTCTTTGTTTTCTTCCTTTAAAATATCTATTCTTTTTCTGGGTTTCCTTCTTTTTCTTTCTGCCTGTTCTTTTTCATCTCTATCATATCACCATAGATATTTTAGAGTATCTCAAAATCTCTCGCTTTCACTTTTTAATTCTATTAATTTTTTTAAGTCAACTCTGCTTGATAATAGCTCATCGAAAACTCTTTGACGAGTAACTATCTCCGATAAATTTTTAGAAGGATTTTTAAAAATATTACTTATTATAACATCTTCATTTCCATTACATCTAAAACTATTTCTTTCGCTGTAATCAAGAGAAGTCTTATTTTTAGACAAAGAAATTATCTCAGCTGGATTTTTTGGATTAACAAAAATTTCCATAGTTTCTCATTCAATAATTTGTGATACTATTTCCTGAGAATTAGGTAGTACCAATTTTTTTTCATGTACTTGGAAATTTTTTAAATCTCCTAATCTTAATTTATGCATGGCTTAATGTGGGGTTAATTAAATTTAATCACGTTTTGTAAAAAATTTACCAATATTCTGTAATAAGGACTTATTTACTTTATCAACAGTAGATTCAACAGTAGTATATTTTAGAAAAAATTCATCAATTCTCTCTCAAAATGCAGTATCCTTTACAGTAAAAGAATTTTGGATTATTGAAGCATAAGATAAAAAATCTTTAACATTTTCTTGTTCATTTAATATATTTCTAAAAATTAATAAAACAATATAACCAGGAATATTTAAATCAATTTTAGATAAATCATCTAATTTATCTTTACAAACAATCTTTTTCAAATTGAAATCAATAATATTAAATTTTCAATCTCATTCTAATTTGTGTTTTTTTAAACACAAATTATGAGACATGATTTCTATTAATTTTCTTGTTTCAGCTTTATGATCTAATCAAATATCTTCTTGATTTCAAGATTTATGAAAAATCTCTCTAAAAATATCTCATCACTTAAAAAATTCGCCATATTCCGACATGAATGCGTTTATTTCATTTAAAATAAAAGGTTTTATTTCACCCACTGTATAGAATTCTTGATGAAAAATAAAATTTATTTCATTTAAAGTTAAGTCATTTATTATAGGAATATTTCCATGTAATAAAGCTTGGACAATATCAGCATTATCAAAATCTATTTTTAATAAGTTTTTCTCTATTGCTTCTGTAAAATTATCAATAATAGTTAAAAATTCTTTTTTGATTATATCAACTGATAATACTTCATTATTAATGCCAAACTGGTCATTTTGTGGAGATACTTGAGCTGGTTTATTGTTCATAAATATTTTTTTAGAATTGTAAATATATTAACTTATAAGAAAATAAATACAAAAGTCAAGTCTATTTTATTTAAATATTTGAATTAAATTCAAAATAAGTAACATATTTAAGTTATCATTTAATTTAATATTTATGGATAAACAAAATTTGGTATATTTTTTACCTCTAATAATCTGGGAAATTATCTGGAAAGGTATAGCTCTTTGGAAGGCTGCAAGAAATTGAGATAAAAATTGGTTTATAGCTCTTCTTATAATCAATTCTGTCGGTATTTTACCTATAATTTATATTTATTTTTTCGCAAAGAAAGAAAATGAAAAAATTGTTTGACTTTAATAAAAATATATAGTTTAATGCGAAAGTACTTTTCGGAAACGAAAGTACTTTTATTACTAATTATTAATTATTATGTTTTGAACATAAAAATGACATAGTTTGTATAACAAAATCTCAGGAAATATTTCTGAGATTTTGTGCTTATATGAGTTTTTCGTGAATTTTGATAATAAAAATTGAAAAAATATAAAAAATAATTAATATCTAAAAAAGTTTTATTTACATATTTATTAAAAATGTATTCAATAGACAGAATAAAATGAGCTAAAATACTCAATATATCAACAAGAACTCTTGATAGATATATTAGATCTGGTAAAATAAGAAGCCAGAAAAAATGAAAAAAGGTCTTTTTAAATTCTGATGATGTTGAAGTTTTAAAAAATTGATGAATTCAAGAAGATTACGAAGTGATTAAATCTAGAGAAATCGAAGTTAATCCATTTACAAAAACAGATTTAGTTTCATATAAAAATCTATATCAAGATATTGTATGTAAAATAGAACAAAAAGATAATTTAATAAAGGATTTATCTTACAAATTAGGTAATGCTGAGGCAGAATTAAAAAACTCAATATCACTTGTTGAATACAAAAAAACAGCATTTTTACTAGAAAGTTCTACAAATAAAATAGAACATGAAAAATTACAATTAGAAGAAAAAACTAGTGATTTAGAAAAAAAATTAAGCACAAACAAATTGTTAAATACTATTTTATCAATATTTTTATTCATAACTATCATTTTACTCTTTGTTGTGTGGTTTAGTAGCCTATAACTCAATAATCATGAGAAAATTAATTATATCGTTTTTTATATTTATAGCATTTTACAACTTCACTGAAGCTGGTAATTTTATTTACCCATTTGATAAAGTATCAAATCCAAAATGTAGATTTAGTGCCTGGAATACATTATCTGATGATTGTAAAATATCAATTCCAAGAATTGAGGGCTGAAACTATACAAAATACAAAAATGATACAAATTACAGAAGAATATATTCTATCCTTTGGTGATCAACTTATGATTATTGATGGGATGTGTGATATGGAAGTCATCTGTGAGTGGATATCGCGACGAGCGCTGGAACTCCAGTAAGAAGTATTTGAGACTGAGAAGTAATAATAGCTGGGTGGCTTGCCTGACGGTGAAATTCTGTTACAATTAAGCATAAATTAAGTAATTGAACTTATGTATATTCAAATTATTCACATCTAAATAAAATACTAACTACAAAATGAAGTATTAAAGCCTGAACTACAATTTGAGAAGTATGAGCGACAGGAAATGCATATTGAAATCATCTCCATTTTCAAATTGATATTACAAATCAAGCTCATCCATATTGGTATAGTACATGTTCAAAATGAGTTGATATTTTTTCTCTTGTAAATGATTGAATGTGTAGAGATTTTTTGACAGCTAATACAATTGATCCAATATTATTTCTAGAAAGTAATGGTCAATTTAAGGCAATTGAAGATATAAAACAAATGCAAAATAGAACTGCAAAAATTGAGAAACAAAATATTAAAACTAGAGAACAAATTCTTGAAGAAGAAATTGCAGAATTTCTAAAAACTCATTCATTTAAATTAAATACATGAGTTTCTTGAAATAATTTAATGGTATGAAAAAATTATATAACAAAATTAAATGTATCATATTTTAATAGACCATTTTCTTGAAATTTACCTGGGAACTGAATAGAGTTTGAATATGATAAAACAGCAGTTAAGGTATTTCCAGAAAAAGCAATTGCAGTAGAGGCTTGATTTAGAGAAATTATTATTACATGATTAAAAAGCTGAGCTCAAACTATTAACCTAAAACTCTGAAAGCAAACAGTTTGAAGAATTACAATTAATTTCTATAAATCAGGTGAGCTTGGAAGCCCAACGGATGCAATGTTTATTATAAAAAACAATATTGCACTTTGAGATGAAAAATTAGCCTGAATAGTATTTAAAACTACATTTTGAAGCAATCAAATTTATATTCCATATAATGGTACTTACAAAGTAAAATCACTTTCTGGAAAAGTAAAATTCTGTAATGTATCAAGAAAAAAAATAAGAAAATGTAATAATAGTGAACTAGTTGAAGAACTTACTTTTAGGTATGAGGATACTCTTTTTTGAGTATTGCTTTTTAATGTAATTCCACTTGATTATCAACCAATTAAGCTTACTCTAGCAAAAGTTTGAAACAAATATGATATAACTTGGATGAAATCTCAAACTACAGTAACAAGCCCGTTAAATCTTGATAAATCATATCTTTATTTTGATGAAAATATTTCCGCACTAAAAAAATGATTATTAAGACTAGATTCTGGGTATTTACTACAAGATAGGGATTTAATATGAAAGCAAGTAAAACAAATTTTAATTAATTATTTATCATATGAATTCCTGAGGTCATGAAATAATTATACAAGGAAATCTCAAATTGTTGAAAAAATTAAACAAACTCAAGCAAATATTTCAAAATTAAATGATTACAATAAATTTAGTAGAGCAGAATTTTCAAAAATTATTTTTGATAATTTATGACTTAATTTATTAAAAAATGATGATAAAATATTAATTGACGAAACATGAGATTACAAGGATTATATTACAACTCTAAGAGTTAAATATAATTTCTCATGGAAAGACCAATTCAAAGATAGATACTTTCAAAAAGATAAAAATATCACAGTCTGAGAAGCTCTATATTTAGTCGAGAAACTTAACTCCGCCTCAAATTGAAACTTACTTTCTACAACGAATTAAACTTCACTTTTAATTTTTCTAGTTGTTCTAGGGCTTGGGCTTTTTTGGCTTGTTCGGCTCTGACTACGCTTTCTGGTGCATTTTTGATAAATTCGGCATTGAGAAGTTTGTGGTCTATGATTTTAATATATTCTTTTCTGTCTTCAATTTCAAGTTTTAATCTAGATTTCTCTTCTTCTGGGTCAATTTCACCTCATAAGTCAGTGTAAATTTCAATATCCTCTACTATCGCAAAAGAATATTTGTCTTTATTAATTTCTTCGTTTAATCAGAAAAAATTAATATTTCCTATTTTTGCAAGTCATTTTAGAATTATTTCATTTGATTTAATAATGCTAGTATTTAAATTATTTGTCTTGAAATTAACATCAATAAAATCTCCTGGTTTTACTAATTTTTCAGCTCTAATATTTCTAATTGATTTAATTACTTCAAATAAAAGTGACATTTCTTTTTCAATATTTTCATCCTTAGTAATTGCTAATTCAGGCCAAGTACTATCTATTAAAGTTTCTCAAATTCTTAATTTACTATATATTTCTTCTGTAATAAAAGGTACATAAGGATGCCATAATTTAAGAAGAGTTAAAATAGAAAAGGCAAGTACATCATTTCAATGTGTTGAAATTTCTTTTGTTAATTTGTATTCTTCAATATAAAAATCAGAAAAATCATCTCTGGTAAAATTGGTTAATTCCATTCAAGTTAGAGAAAAATTATAGTTTTCCATTCATAAAGTTGTGGCTTCAATAATACCTTTTAATTTTGAAATAATCCATTTTTCATGATTTAGTAGTGAGTTATAATTTTTTGAAATTGTATTTTCAAGTTCAGAATAAGTTTTGTTAATTTCTCAAATATTTGAATAAACAAATCTAGAAATATTCCAAAGTTTATTAAGAAAAATTGAAGAAGATTCAACATTTTTAATTGAAAAATTCATATTATTTCCAGGAGTATTACCAATTACTAGAGAAAGTCTAAGTGAATCTGAACTATATTCTTCAATTACATCAAGCGGATCTATACCATTTCAAAGTGATTTACTCATTTTCTTTCATTTTTCATCAAAAACCAATCAGTGTAAATAAATATTTTTAAATGGAGTTTGACCTGTGAACTCATATCAGAATAATAACATTTTAGTTACCCAGAAAAATATTATATCATGACCGGTTTCAAGCATTTGAGCAGGGTAATATTTTTTATATAAATCTCCAGAATTTTCAAAATCCCAATCAAGAACAGAAAAAGGCCATAAAGCAGATGAAAACCATGTATCAAGTACATCATCATCTCTTCTTACATTTTCACATCAATATTTAGCAAAAACAGCTTCTTCATCTAAACTAACTTCTAATAATTTTCAAGTATGAATATCATAATAAGCAGGAATTTGATGACCCCACCAAAGTTGGCGAGAAATACACCAATCGCGTAAATTATAAATCCAATCTTCAAAAATTTTATTGTATCTTTCTGGAATAATTTTAAAATCTCATTTTTTGTATCATTCAATAACTTTTTTGGCTAGCACATCTGATTTTACAAACCATTGAGTAGAAATTACAGTTTCTATTTTACATCATGTTCTCTCGCAATATCATACTTTATGAGTATAAGGTTCTTGTTTTAGAAAATTTCATTTTGATTTAAGAAGCTCCACGATATTATCTCTAGCTGTTTTAATATCTTGACCTGCAAAAATTCAGGCTTCCCTATTCATATATCCAGCATTATCAATAACGCTATAATCAAGTCTCAGTCAGTGTTTTTTTCAAATTTGAAAATCTGTACTATCATGAGCAGGAGTAATTTTTAGAACTCATGTCCCAAATTCCATATCAACACTCTCATCTCAAATAATAGGAATTTCCTTATTTAAAAGTGGAAGAATTACTTTTCTTCAAATTAGTCTTTTATATCTTTTATCTTTTGGATTTACAGCAATGGCCTGGTCAGCGAGCATTGTCTCAGGACGAGTTGTAGCAACTACAAGTTCATTGTCAGAACCACTTACAAAATAAGTAATATAATACATTTCAGCTTGTTCTTCTTTAAATTCAACCTCAATATCGCTTACTACAGTCTTTAAAACAGGAGAATAATTTACCATATATTCTCATCTATAAATTAGTCATTTGTTATACAAATCAACAAAAACTTTTCAAACTGTTTTGCTTAATCATTCATCTAGGGTAAATCTTTCCTTACTCCAATCGCAAGAGGCTCACATTAATTTTATTTGATCTGTAATATTTTTATGATATTCATCTTTCCATTTCCATACTTCCTCAAGAAATTTTTCTCTTCATAATTCAATTCTTGAAATCCCTTCTTTTGCTAATTTTTTCTCAACAACATTTTGAGTAGAAATTCAAGCATGATCTGTCCCCGGAACCCAAAGAGTATCATCTCATTTTAATCTATGATACCTCACCATTATATCTTCTATAGTCAAAGTAAGTGAGTGTCATAAATGAAGTCTTCCAGTTACATTTGGAGGTGGAATGGGAATATAAAAAGTCTCTCAAGTTTTCGATTCCATAGGTTTAAATTTACCCTCTGTTTCCCATTTTTTATAAATCTCACCTTCAAAATCCTTCGGATTATATTTTTTCGCAAACTCCATAAATTATTTAAGTTATATATATTTATTTAAATATACTAATTTTTAAATAATTTCAAAATTTAATTTTAATTTATTTTATATATCACTCAAGATAAATTTATCTCTAAATCTCCTTACCTAAAAAAATTATAAAAACAAAGTTGATTTCAAAATATTTTGATTATAATAAAATTGATTTATCACTTATTAAAAATTATGAATTCAATATTAAATAAATTGAAAACCAGCTTTCCAATTGAAAATATTTCAAAAGAAGAACTTATGGAATTACAAAAAAGAGAACAAGAAGAACTTATTGATTTTGAGGATATTAAAAAATATACTCATCTTAAAGAGTTAACAAAAATATAAAATTTATGTTTAGAATAAAATTCACAAAAACAGCATTTAAAGAATTTACAAAACTTCCAAAAGAATATCAACTCCAAATTGAAGAAAAAATCACACTTATTTCAATGTGAATTTACCTAAATCTAGACATTTCAAGACTATCTCCTCAAGAAGAAAAAAGATATAGATTAAGAATATGAAAATATAGAGTAATTTATAAAAAAGAAGATGAAATATTATTAATAACAGTAATTAAAATATGAAGTAGATGAGATGTATATAAATAAATTTATCCACATAAACACCACAAAAAAATCCCAGAATTTCTTCTGAGATTTTTTATTTAAATTTTGATAATTAGAATGTACCTGAAACTGTATAAGTAACAGTTGTAGAATAATTATCAGCTTCAGTAACAGGAGAAATATTAGCTTCATAATTAGCAACAAAAGTGTCACCATCAGTAGTACCTGGGGTTCAAACTCCTCAATTTGCAGCAGCAATACTTGAAGCAACACCTGAGATTGCATATGTAGAAGCAACATCTAAACCTGCAGTAGCAGCAATAGTTGAAGTTCAATTAGCTCATTGTCCAACAGAAGCTACATCAATACTAAATCATTCAGTTCAAGCTAATTGTGCAGCTCTAGTTCTAAAAGGTATTACATTTCAAGTAGTGGCACCAACAAAATTTGAAGCAGCAGCACTTACTACATATCCTCAATTAGCATTTGTAGCAACAGTTACAGTAGTATCAGTAGTGGAATCAGTAGGAGCTAAAGCTGATAAAACTCATAAATCAACAGTAGAATTGCTTATTGCCATGCTTAATATTGGCAGAACTCTAGCACTAACTACAACATTATTTGTAGTATCTCAAGCAGTAGCAGAACCAAAAGTACCATTATCAGCTGAAAATGTAATTGTATAATATTGATTTGCAGCAACATTAGTAGAAGGTAAAGTAAGAGTATTATTATCTGTTACAGTACAAGGTCAAGTTAAAGCAACATTAGAATTAGCTCAACCAGCATTTGTCATAACTATAGTAGCAGTACAGGTAGTAGCTCAAGCAAATGATCAAGCACTTGTAACAACTACATCTGTAGCAGGAGTTACAACAGCAGTTGCGTTGTTTATAGCAGCAGCGTTAGCTGTAAAGTTAATCATGTTCATTGTAAGGATTGCAATTGCACTTGCACCCGCTACAACTTTTCTAAAATTTGTCATGTTATAAAAAGTTAATAAATAAAAAACATGTTTTTTATTTGAAATATATATTTTGGCCAAATATATTTCAAACATATTTTTCATTATCATAATTTTTTTTAAAAGTCAAGTTTATTTTTATAAAGAAATCACAAATTAGTTTTTGTCAATAGAGATTAAAAATTAAATTTTACAAAAAAATAAAAAATAATAGCATTATTTTTAATAAAAAGCTGAGTTTTTTGCTTTATTTGAAATAATGTGATAAAATTAAACTACAAATTTAAATAAATATAAATGGAATTTAATTGAAATATAGATTTAAATAAAGAAAGAAAGCCTTTAACAAAGAATTTATTTTCTGGTGTTTGAGGTATTGTTTTGAAGGTAAAAAAACTCGTATGAGATATATACGAACAAAATTGAGTACAAAAACAAAATAATTTTTTAAAAAATGAGCCTTGTTTAACATGAGATAGATTAGAAGAAATTTTATCAAAAATTGATAAATGAGAGAAAATTACAAAAATTGAGAAATTACTTTTAATAAGAAGAATAGAAAGAAATAATCCAATTTATAGTATTTTAACAAATTTAAAAAGATGAGATAGATTCTGAATTATAATTTTTAAATGAATAAAAGAATTAAATGATACTACAAGCCAATCATTTACAGATAAAGTAGTAAACGAATTTAAGTTAAAAATTCAAAGAAATCACAAAGAAATAAAAGTTGTATGGAATGATTGGAAAAATTTCGTATTTAAGATACCAAGAAATTCATCTATAAAACAAGAAGTACTTGAAAAGATGATGAGTGATATTTTAAAAAGAAATATGAAATTATATTGAATTAAAAATGATATAACTGATATTATTAAAATAGCCTCTACAAGCTCAATAATTAGTTGACGCTCTCAAGAAGATTTTATGCATAATATTGCTTTTGCTAGGCTGTCTCTTGAGAGAGAATGAGTAAGATGACTTTTGTCAAAAGAAGAAATAGTAGCTAAAGAAAAGGAATTATTTAATAAATATTTTCATTCTAAAAATAAAGTAAGAAGAAAATACCTTCATGATGATTGAGTATTTTTTGTAGAAAATAACAATTTAGTGAGAAAATTTATGCTAAATTGACGTGAAAAAACTGAAAAAACAATTATTTTTTATCCAAATTGAGATATTAATATTGATTTTATTACAAAAGTAAGAAAGAAACAACTTCCAACAAATTGTGATTGTTATAATGATTTTAAAGTTTTATTTGATTCTTATGTTGCCAGAGCCGAATTTATAGCGCCGTATATCAAGAGAGATGATTTAGAAAAATGAGAAATTTTAAGTTCAAAAGAACTAGAAGAATATAAAAAAGTTATATTTGAAATAGAACAAAATAAAATAAAGAGTCCTAAAAAAATAAGGCAATTATCGGAAAATAATTATAAAAATTCTCTAGAAAAATGAGTATTTTACAATAAAATAAAACAAAAATGACAACTTTTTTATGTAGATATAAAAGATATGTGAAGTATTAATATGAAGGATTTTTCTGATAAAATTAATATGTGGCATAATTGAGAGATTACAGCAAAAGAAATTTTGCTAAAATCATGAGATAATATGACTATAAAATTTCAAAATGTAATAAAAGAATTAAAGAAAAAATTAGCTGAAACATATATAAATAAAGAAATAAATATTTCAGTTTGATGAGATGAAATAATGATTTTTGTAGAATGAGTTGAAAATAATATCAAGACAAGAAAAATTATAGAAAGTGTATTTGAAATATTAAAATATAATCAAATAGAATGAAGAGTTACACAAAAATTAGTGACTGAAAAAAATTTATCAACATGATGAGAACGTCTAATTGAGACATTAGATAAATTAACTAAAAAAACAAAACAAATGGAAAAAAGAATTGACGCAATAAGTAAAACTTTATTAGTAAAAAGAAGACAAATTACAAGTTTAGAAGAGAATAAAAGAATAAATAAAGCGATAAAAGATTTAGAAAAATTAAGGAATTTTAGTCTGAGTATAGAAAATGAAGAAGAATATATAACATTTCATAGTAGACCAAAGAATTTAGAAAATAAAATACCATTATCGCATATAATTAATGAACAATGAAATCTAAAATGAGATCCGCCATCTCCATTTACAAAATATCTTGATACTCATAGTTTATGAAGAAAAAAAGAAAGATAGTACCACAATGTCGTCATCTCGAGCGTAGTCAAGAGATCTATTAATTATAACTAATAATATAAAATATGCACAAAAATAAAAAAAATCATACAGATATAGAAGAGATAAAAAATTTCTATAAAAATATAACTGAATTTAAAAAATTTAGTAAAATTATAGATAATAAAGAAAAAATGGATCTTTATTTAGAAATTAGAGCCATAATTATTCTTTTATTTTTTACATTAAATAATTATTTATGAGATTTTATATTTGACCAAGATCCAAAAAATCCAGAAAAAAATAAAATTGATTCAGTAATTGAAACACTAAATTATTTATCATTAGATGATTCCTCTAGTTTTTCATTATATAACATAGAATTTGAGAAACAAATAGTTTCACTAATTAGGAATTACATAAAAAATAAAAATGATGTAGATTTAAGGGATTTTAAAGATATTTATAAAAATTGTGATACACTTTGTACTAAAGAATTTCAAGCAATAGTTAATAATTTTTCAGGAAGAAATACAAAAAATGAGAATTTAATTGAATATTTTCAAAGAAGATTAAAACAAAAAATTGATAAATTTTGTCTAATTAGTCTCAAAAAGAAAGTAAAAGATGATGTAAGTTCACATTGTTAATTATTTCTAATAATTCAAATTCACACTAAAACTAGTATTCGCACTATAATTTCAAGCTACTTGAACAAATGGTATTTTTCCTTGATATTTTATATTATATGTAAATGTTTTTTGAACTCAATTTAAATCAATATTTCAACTTACATTGCTTTCTAATAATTTTGGTAAGGCATCTGTAGTTCAAAATGCTTTTGGGGTAGCGGAGTTAAGTCATTCATAATCAATTCAAAATCAATACAGAGTATTCCAACTTTGTATAGAATTAATTCAAGAATTTAAAGTATTATCTCATCATAAATTCAAATCAAATCAAGCACCAAGAGTTTTGATTGTTACTGTTACATTTTGGGTAGCATCTACTAGGTTATCTACTTGCATTACTCATAAATCTATATTTGAATTTGAAATTGTAAATTCAAATTTATCAACGTAGAAAATAATATCTTTAGAGGCTTTATTTCAACTTGTATCATAAATATCAAAAGAGGCTTTATATTTTCAAAATGCTAAATTAGATAAATCAAAAGTAGCAGTTGTAGTACTTACTCAAGAATTAGAGATATTAGATCAAGCATCATCAAAACTTGTTCAATTCCATTTTCAAATTGAAAATGTATAAGAAGCAGGATTTACAGCAACATTATCAGAATAATTAAAATTTACAGTAAAGTCTCAGATAGGATAAAGTGTATTTTCAGCCGGTGAAAAACTATCTATAGTTGGAGCTGTAGAATCAAAAACATTAGTATTTCACGGTGTTCCTAAATATCATTCAGTTAATCAATTATTTACAACTGAAGAATACCAAGAAGCTGGATTTAATCAGTCTCATGCATTTGATAATCTTTCTGAGGCAATTCAAGAATTACTGTCTCAAGCTGGCCAAGGGCTAGCAACTGATTTATCCCAGATAATTCATCAGCTATCCTTTAAGACTAAATCATTTTGACTATTTAAATCTAAATTTAAAGCCGCATCAAAATCAGTTACAACTCAACTAAGAGTCGTAATTCAAGTTTTAGCAATTAAAAATAATCAACCTGCAGCAATACTTCATGTTGAAATTGTAATATTCACTCAATTCCCTCCTCCATTTTCAATAACCCAATTTGTTAAATCTATAGATGTATCTCATAAATTTTTTAATTCTATATATTGTGTACTTCATGTTGAATACATTACTTCGTTGATAATAACAAGATTAGAAATACTTACATAATGAGTTAAAGTTTGTTTATTTCAGGTAGCATCATCTACAGAATTAGCTGTTGCTGAAATTTCAGTTCAAGCAGATAAAGTTCAATCCAAGCTTATAGTAACTTGACTTCCAGCTCATACAACTCAGGTAATATTTGGTAAAGAAGTTCAACTTAACGTAAATGAAGAATTATTTAAAGCTGAATTATAATTTTCTGAAAGATCTACATATACTGTAGTTCCAATTTGTCTTGCTCATATAACAACAGGTCATACCTTATCAGAAGCATTTGCACTTGTAAGATCAGTTATAAGATTATCTGCTATATCTCATAGTGTCGAATTTGAAGTAATTTGAACTAAAGGAGTAGCTTGAGTGTCAGTTACTAACAATTCATCTAAATTAAGATATAAAATAGATCAAGTTGAAGTATAGCTATTTATAGTATATCAACCAACAGATGCAACAATTGCTCAAGTATTATTATTTAGCGTCTCAGAGAAATTAATCTTAATTTTATCAATTTTTCAATTTCAATCAGTGTCTTGAGTTTCTCTAGAAAGTAATTTTGGTTTTAATCAATCAGTTACATTAAAACTAGTAATATTTGCTACTAAATTATTAGAGCCATCCTTCAAATTTGTTCAATTATAAGCAAAAGTTGGAATTTGACCGGTATCATTATCATCACTTGTCTCATTTATAGCTATTCTTAGAATATTTGAAGCTATAGAAGAGAGTCATTTAGTAGAGCCTGCTGCTAGATTTCAAACTATAATTTCTCAGTCATTATTTCCGGTAATATTTTCTGAAAAAGTTACATCAATTCTATCAATTTTGTAATTAGAATTAGAATCAACAGTAATTGCAGATAATTTAATAGGAATTGCCTTATCAATTAAGGTAATATTTGTATCATTTCAGGCAAGATTTAGGCTAGAATCCTTCCAATTTCAATTATTATTAAAATCAATAGTCATTCATCAAGCTGATGTATTATAATCTGTAGGTTCAGCCAAAGTAAAAGTTGCAATATTTCAAGAAGTTAAAATGCTTAATAAACTCACTCATGCCAAAGGATTATTTATAGAAAAGCTTGCCGTATCTGTAGTTGATGAAATATTTTCTGAGAAATAAACTTTTATTTGATCTACTTTTCAATTTGAGTTAGAATCATAAATTTCTGCACTAGTAATAATTGGAGAAGCTTTATCTGTTGGAACTCTATTAGAAATACTTGCGAGTTTATTTGTCGCAATATCCTCAATTCAAACTCCGGTAAAACTAAGAGTAGGAAGTGATGAAGTATCTCAATATGGAGTATTAAAATATAATTCTAAAATTGTATTATTTCAAATATCAGATACACTATAACTTCCGCTTAAGGTAATTCAATCTGATACACTGAATTCAGAAGTATTAATTAATCAGTGATTTATTTTTTCTGAAAATGTAACAATATATCAATCAACTTTTCAGGTAACTCAAAAGTCTTCAGTCTCAACTGAAGTAATAGTCGGTGGTAGACTATCAATTATAAAATTAGATGAGGCTACAACATTTGATTCATTTCATACACTATCATAAGCTGTAATAATAATTTTAGCTGTTGTTGTATCTATTCAATCAGGAATGGCAAAATTATAACTTCAATCATTTGCTTCTCAGGATACAATTGGAACTACAGTTCAGGTAAAATTATAATCAAGTTTTATTGAATTAGCATTAAGTGATGCTCAAGCAGTTGTAATAAGTACTGGATTCCAAGTAATGTTTAAAGTCTCTCATCATTTTCTAATTCCTGAAGTATCAAATGTAAATACGTTATTGTCTATAGTAGGTCAAGTTGTATCCTTTATTAAAGTAATTTGAGATGTTGTACTATTATTTGTCTTAAATGCACTATCGCGCGTTGTAACTATGGCACTATAAGAAGTACCATCAATATCAGCTCCAGGAGATGTAAAATTATAATTCCAAGATCCAGCTGTTCCGCTTGTTGCAAGAGATTGTAATACTCCAGTATAAGAACTAACTCAATCCCACCAATCGGTTCATTTCTTTATTTCAATATTAGTCGAGCTAAGTCAAGATAGAACATCACTTGCAGTACCTGAGATATTTATACTTCCACTAAAATATGAAGAATCAGCTGTTGTAATTACAAGTCCTGGATTTGTAATGTCTCAAATATAATCTATAGCATTTGCTGTATAAGAATTTCCTGCTTCGTCTACAGATTTAAGAAATAATCTATAATTTTTTGAATTTAATATTGTAGGTGAAATAGTAGTTGTAATATTACTACATGTCAAATCTGTTCAAAGAGATTGTGAATCAGTACAGAGAGTATTCCAAGTGTCGCAAGCAATCCATCCAGAACCCGCTGCTGACCAACAAACATTATCAGATGTGTTTTTAAATTCATAATAAACCTTATCCAAATATGAATCTGTAGAATTAGCTGAAATATCAATTCAAGAATTATTTATATATTTTCAATTTTGTGGAGTAGATCAACCTCATCAAGCATAAGTAATTCAGAGTGTTGGAGAAGTAGAATCAATTATAAAATTACTATCCGAAGTATCATATGCAGTATTAGTAGCATTATCGCTCGCTGTTAGTCTAATTTTTACTTGGGCAGAATTTGCACTTGGAACAGTCCAAGAGTAAGAGCCATCATTTGCTTCATTATTAGCTATTTGAGTCCAGTTGGTTCAATTATCTAAAGTATATTCTAGTTTTATAGGATTAGTAGCTAGAGCAATATTATCTGTAATAGAGGCCGGATTCCAGGTAATATTATGAGCTGATCATCATTTATAAATAGCTCATCAGTTTGGAGATGTGATAGTATCAGCTGCAACAACTGGAACAACTTTATCAATTGAGAAAATTGCAGAAGAAGTAGAGCTACTATTCCCTACTGCATCATATGCTGTGATTTTTACTTGATAAGTGTCAGCACTTGGTAGAGCTGAAATATTCCAAGAATAAGAACCTGCATTAGATCAAGTTGCTATTAAATTCCAAGTATTTCAAGAATCAGGAGAATATTCAAATTTTAAATATGAAAGATTATAATTATCAGTAATAGATCCAGCTATCCAAACTATATTTTGAGTAGTTCATCACCAAACAGAAGATACTATTGGTGCTGTAATTGGTGTTCAAGTAATAGTTGGAGCAGTATTATCTACAGTAACAGAAACACTTGAGCTTCTTGTATTAATTCAAGCAGTATTATTAGCGGTTATTGTCATCCATTTAAGTCAATTAGATACTGCTCAATAATATCAAACATTAAAAGTATAAGTTACAACTCAAGCAGTATAAGTACATGTAACTCAGCTAGGAGGTGCGCTACATAAAGCACTTGTAAGTCAACCAGAACCGGATATTTCAGATAAATTAGCAGTAATATTAGCAGAATTTGTATTTGAAATATTTGCAATTAAATTTATAGTATTTGGTGTTTTTGTATATGAAATAGGAGATAAAGAATCATTTTTCACCACAATTCCGCTAATAACAGGAATTGATGTATTAATTGTAAAATTATCACAAGTTGAAGTAGTTCAAATATTGCTTACTTTATCATAAGCTACTATGTTCCAAGAATAACCAAGCATATCAGCTAAAAGAGTTTGATATTGTAGCGTTATTGGATCTGTAATTCATGTTTGAGATAAAAATGTTGAACAATTTGAACCTGAAAATATTTTTAGTGTATATCAACCCACTCAAGATCAATTACCGCTATCATCAATAGTAGATAGCCATGTTAATGTAGGATTTGTTATTCAAACAATTCAAACAGGGTTTAGGGTTATTATAGCAGGTCAAACATTATCAAATTTAATCGTAGAAATTGTAGAAGAACTTCATAAATTTCAAGCTAAATCTTTTCAAATAAATTGTAAATCATAATAAGCGCCACTTACTAATCATAAAGTAACTAAATTAATTGAAATTGTATGTGCTCAAGAAGTTAGGTCAGCAGAATTAGTAATATTATAATTTACATCTGCACCTGCATTTCATCAAACACGAGAAAATCTAATATAACTATTTCATCAAGCTAAAAGAGTCTCTCAAAGGGTATAATTAACGCTTAAAGAACCAGTATAAAATCATCCATAAGGAGAAACAGTTCAAGTAGAAAATCCAGTAATTGTAGGAGTTTGACCATCAGTAATAATTAAACTTCCAGAACTAAAATAATTATTAAATCAACCAGAAAATGCGTGTATTGCTCAAGTTTGTGCAATAAGTGAAGATCAAGTAGCTGCAAGATTTCATAAATTAGGAATTGTTATATTTATTTTTTTTAAATTTACAGATGGTACTGCGGTTCATGTATATGTATTAGTTCAAATCATAAAAGAAATAAGCTCTCAACTATGCGATAGTAAATCTGTATCAAGAGTTGCATCAGTAGTAATTTCAAGATTAGTAGATGAGCTAAATTTAGCTGATAAAATATTTGGATGTTGAACAATATCAGTAGTCAAAATAGAAGAATCACTACATCAAGCTTCTCAAAGTTGACCATTTGTAGCCATAATAGCTATACACATTTTATAAGTTGCTCAACTTACTAAAGCTGTATTTGTAGAATCATTCGTAATAGTAGAATCTCATATCCAACTTGATAAATTTTTATCTGGTAAAATTTTTACATAAGTTTGAGAGCTTGTATTTAAGTCAGTACTTGAAGGAAGTAAATAAAGTCTATATGATTCAAAATATCAATAAGATACAGCATTTGTATTATCCCAAGTTAAATTAAGATCCCTTCAGTCTAATCAATCATAATCAATATCTGTATCAGCAAAAGAAATAACTGCTCAACTCATAGAAGGTGGAGTTGTGGATTTTGTAACAACAGAAGTAGAACTTACTTCATTTGAGGCATTATCTTTACAAAAAACAGTAATAGTATTAGATCATTCAACTAAATTAACATTTGGAATAACAGAATTATTAGTAGCTCAAGCTGTTGTGGCGGTATAATTAGTTACTGTAGTTCATCAGACGTTTACCTTATAAAATCAGGCTTCACTACAAATAAAACTCGCATTACTATCATTTGTTACTACACTTGCTGGACTCACGGTGAGCGAGCTTATAACAGGATTAGTTGTATCATTTGTAATCACCTGAGTTGTAGATCAGATTTCTCAATAAATATTTTTAAAACATGCATAAATTGAATTAGATCAAATATTAAGACTTGAAGAGTTAATTAAAATATTAGCAGAATTTGGTGCAGTATAAGATCAGCTTCATGTCCAATCTTGTAAAGTTGTTCATCAATTACAGGAACCATCACTTCAAAGAGAAACCTTATATTCTCAATCCTGGCTTCAAGAAAAAGTAAAAGTAGCAGAAGTTTCAGATGGTCATCAAATATAGTCATCTGTAATTCATAAATTACTAACTCCGGGAGCACCTGAAGAAATTACAGTAAGTGGAAAAACTGTTTTTTTATCTTCATCATCAAAAGTTGTATTAGTATCAGTTGGAGTATTTACATTAGCATTTTCATCTGTTGCAGTAAAAAATGTATAATCAAAATTATAAGTAGCAAGTGATGCGGTTGTTGTAATTCAAGTTCTTTTAAAAATTGCAGTCTTACCATCTACATCACAACTATTATATGAAAGACTTTCAGATCAACCTAATCAAATTTGAGATAAATTAGCAACAATAGTTCATCCATCAATATTAGTACATCAATTATAATCTTTTACTTTTAAAACTAAATTAATGGCTTCAGCACTAGATCATTGTATCTGATTTGTTACCTGAGATCAATCAGACTTTTCAAAATAATAATCAGTAATATGTGGTCTTACATTAGCGTAAATTGTGAGTTGGCTAGTTGTAGAATTTATAGTATTTAAAGCAGAATCTAAGCCTTTAAATTTTCAGTAAATAGTATTTGAATAAGATGAGATACTAGAACTAACTGTGAAATTATTGGCAACACTTGAAGATATTTTTGGTTTTTTTCAAACTAAAATACTAGGATTTGTTCAATTAGTAATTTGAGTATATAATCAACTTCCAGTAGTATAATCAATATTTGGAATTGGATTAGTAATTGTAGTAAAATTAATAAGTGTAAATAAATTTGTATTATAAGTAAATGCACTATTATCTGAAAAATAAACATTTCAATAAACACTTGTCAAATCCTCAGTACCATCATTAATTCACTCAAGAGAAATTTTAAAAGAATCTCCAGGATTAACAGATAGATTACTTGAAACTCAATTTAATAAAAAAAGCTGAATACTTAAAGACGCTGAGGCTGAAACAGTATTATAAAAAGATTGATTAAATATGAGTGAGAAAACCAGAATATATATAAAAAACTTCTTAAGAATTTTCATTATATTTAATATAAATTAAACTAGTATTTTTAAATTAAGCAAATTATATAAATTTTAGTCAAATAATCAAGTTTTTATAAAAAAATTTGATTATTTGCAATTTAGGAAAAATTTATATAATAAAAGTAATTTATTTTCTAATAAAAAATATATGCTATCACAAGAAGCAATAGATGATTTAAAACAAGACTGTACATTTGAAGAAATTCAAAGAATTTCAGAAAGTCTGGATAAAATTGATGAATGAAAAACATTAACACAGGAAGAAATGACTTCATTTATAAATAATGAGTTATTTTCTAAATATAAAATGTATGTTTAAAATAATTTATTCAGATTTAGTAAAACAAGATTTAATAGAAATTTCAAATTTTATATCAATAGATAATCCATTTTATGCTACAAAGGTTGTAGGCTACTTAACACGTAGTATAGATATTTTAAAAATATATCCTCTATTATGAAAGGAAAGAAGATGATGAATTAGAGAAATAATTGATAATAAATACAAATACAGAATCTTTTATAAGATAAATTGAAAAAATATCTACATTATCTCAATTTTTAAGTACAAAAATATATTTTAAGAGTCAAGTTTTTATAAAAAAATTTGACTAGCTATTTAATTATGCTAAACTAGCATCATTATTTCTTTACAATAAAAGTATATGAATAAGTCGATTAAGTGATTTTCTCTAGTAGAAATAATCACAACCACTGCAATAATTGCAGTTCTCGCAATAATCTGATTTACATTCGCTACCAATTATCAAGCTAATCAATATAACACCTCCCGCGTCGCTGACATCACCGCAATATATGATATACTCCAAACTAATTACACCCAAAACAAAACATTCCCAGACCCAAGCTGAAATAAACAATACTATGACAATAAATGAACATATTCTCATGGCGCTTCATGAGCCTTTTGAGTAAGTTGATTTCTAACTTCAAAAACTCTCTCAAGAGACAAAATGTGATATCCATTTAGAGATGAGCAAACAAAAAATTATTATGGTTATTGAAAAAGACTTGATTGAAATATGGGATATAATATCGCAACCGTTTTAAATGAAAAATGAGAATACTTTGGTTATGTAATGTGAGACATAGGATGAAATAGAATGGAGCTTGCTTGACTTGTAAAAGAATATGCAGGACCAAATTTTGTAATAAATAAAAATAAATATTTACCATACAATCCATACGAAATAAAATTAACATGAAGAGTTTCGGTTTATTTAGGTGCAGTAAATATTACAGACGGAAATTGAAATTTAATTACCTCGACTAATATTCTAGATTATGAAATAGAAAAATGAAATATAGTAAAAGTACCTATTTGATGAATTGCAATAATTAATCTATCTGACGGAACCGAGCTAAGACTGGGTTCAGATTCAGAAGAATCAATCCTTGATTTCTCTGAATTAGAATATACAGATGACAGTAATTTATTTACAAAAGTAATGCTTAATTTATCTCTTGGTGAAATCTGGGTAAAAGCTCCAGAACTAGAGAAAGAATCTGCATTTATCATAAGAAATAAATTTATGGCAGCCACAGTTAGATGAACTGTTTTTGGAATGACCACAAATGCATCATCTGGAAGTGTATCTCTTATTGATTGAAAATTAGAAGTAGGAAAATTAAATGAGACTGGTGGGACTACGCCATTATTTACAGATAGTATTTGAACTTGATTTAGTGTAGAAAATTGAATCTCATATATGCAGGTACTTCCATGAGAAAAACCTATTTACTATAATTATATAGAAACCTGAACGCCTACAATATGAAATGTAGGAACAGGAAAAGTGCTCGAAATAGAAACTCCAGTATTAAAATTTAATTCTGGAATATTACCAAATATTGTAAGTATTGATAGAAGTATATCTGGAAAACTTGGAATAAAAGTTGAAAATATGTGAGCTACAAGTATTGAAATAAAGTGAACGGGAAAAGAAATAGAAGATTCATATTCTGGAACATTTTCAGCCACTGACTCATATTTTATTAAAAATGATATACCTTGGCCTAATTGATCTAATAATTATTCTGTGAGATTGTGTGTAAATATTATCGAAGAAAAACAAAATTGTACATGATGGGCAACTCTAAATACAAACTGAACCTCAATGAGTGAATCTGCAATTATATGACTCAAGAGAGCTTCAGCTGGATTTAAGCTGGAATGTGAGACAGCAATGAAACCATTCCTATGATTTGGATGTCAGGACGAGAATCTTGTGGTTTATGCTCCTTATGATAATATCTGAGATTTGTATATGTATAGTAACTCCCCTACTGTGGATAACAAGAAATTAGAACCGAGAACTGATTATGTTGCGAGTGCTAAATATGATTGAGGAAATTACTACAGAAGTGATTTAATTGATTCAGATACTAATATTTCAAATCCAAATGGTGTAACATATCCTACCTGAATTTCTGGTATTAATTTATGGGAATATTCTAGTTCTTTTATTTCAATGAATACTTGAGATAGAGGAGTTGTGGTATTTCCATATCAAAGTGCTTATATGAAATATGATTTAACTAATTTGAATTTGGGGGATAGTTTTAGTATTGAGATGAGTGTGAGGGGTGGGGCGTTGAAGAGGAGTAGTCTTAATAAAAATTTTACTTTATTTGATTTTTGAGGAAATAATAAATTAGTTTTAAATACATATTCACTTTCAAATAAATTACAATTATTCGTTAATTGAACAGAAAAATCTATTAATATTTCAGATTTTAGTAATTTAGACTCAAATAAATTCTATAAAATTACAGCTTCTTTTAATGTTAATAAATTTAATTTAGAAGTAGCTTGAGATTGATTTGATAAATTAGGGCAATGAACACAAGAAAATACTTTATTAACTCAAAATACTATTTATATTGGTTCAGATATATCAAACTACAATCAATGGAATGATATAATTGACTCTGTAAAGATTTATAAATAATGAGAATGAATAAAGTCCAACTAAAAGAAATAGTAAAAACAACATTGTTTCCTGTTTTACAGTCAAAAATAACAGAAAATGAGGAAAACAATAAGGTTCTTATTGAGTTGTTTGAAAAAAGAATAGAAAATATAGTGAATTATTGCTATGAATATTTAATAAAAAATACGAATATAACAAAAGAATACATTACAGATCTTCATAAGTTTCTATTTAATAAATGAGATATTATCTATAGTACTCAATATAATGGTACATACATTAAAAATAATCCAGGTGAATGGAGAAAGCAGGAGTTTATAAATAAATCTGAACTAGTAAACACTTCTCGAATATCTGATATAGAATCAGATATAGAACATCTCCTTTTTTCATATAATAATATTCCAACAATAAGAAGAACCGATGTAGTAGCATTATATTTTAGATTGATTCAAATTCATCCATTTGAAGATGCTAATGGAAGAATTGCAGCTCTTGTTAGTAATATCGAGTGTCTCAGACATAATCTAAAACTTTTAAATATGCTCGATATTCGTTTTAAAAATAGAACATTTCTTTTGCATCTGACATGATATTACGATAATAGTAATTGAAATGATAATTTATTATTGAGTATTCTTGAAAAAATAGATCATTTTCATTCTCAAGTTTCTCATGAATATAGGGAAAATTACTTCACAAAAGAAAATACATTTGAGTGGAATAGTAAAACATTATTTTCCAAATTTTACGATTGAATTCAAATAGACGAAGTTTGATTATATTCTGTGAAACCAGAAGTTTTAGCTATCGAAACTGCACAAACTATCAAGTGAGAAACCATCCTTGACGCTTTTGGATGAGTAGGATGAAGTGCAATAGGTTTTGCATTAACTGGAAAAAAAGTTATCTGTGTAGAATTAGATGAAACGAGACTTAATATGGCAAAAAATAATGCTATGGTTTATGGAATGTCCGACCAAATTACTTTTATTCATTGAGATATATTAAAAATATTGCCATGACTTGATTTTGATGGAATCTATTTTGATCCACCTTGGTGATGAATTGATTATATTAATAAAAAATCTTTTGGATTTTCAGATTTTTCTCCAGATTGAAATATTTTATTGGATATAGCATTCAAAAAAACACAAAATATTGTTTTTTCTTTGCCGATAAATTTCGATATACAAGAGATAATCAAACTTTGAATAGATTTTTATCTGCAAAAAAATATACTTGATGGCAAGCATATTTTTTCTACTGTTTATTTCTGATATAATATAAATGATAAATAAAATAAGAGAATTCGAAAATAAACTTCATCCTTATTTTCAAAGTGAATGAAAACATAATCTTGTAAGACAAATAATCTGGCATACATTTCATCCTTATTTCTTGCAAAAATCAAAAGATATTCAAGAAAAATTTGCTTCTCATTTTGAGAGGCATATAGATATTATGACTGAATATGTTATGAAATATTATATAGATAATCCTAATAACATTTCTATAAATTTTATTAAGTGATTACATAAAAATATATATGGCGAAATAGCGAGAGTAAAAATCAAAACTACTTGATGAGAAGAGGAATTTATGACGCCTGGAGAATTTAAAACAACACAAAATGTAATATCAAGACTTGATAAGCCAGAAACTTATCTTATGTGTACCACACCAGAAAATGTAAAAAAAGAAATATCTGAACTTTTAAAATATATAGAAAATAGCGAAATAAATATATATGAAAGATGTATAAAGTTTTTCCTTACTTTTACAGAAATTCATCCATTTCCTGATGATAATGGTAAAATAGCAATGATGATTGTAGATTTTTTACTTGTAAAAAATGATTTATATCCATTTTTTATGTCATCATATAAAAATAGAAATGAGAGATATTTTTATGAGATTATTCAAGAATATTCCCACGGAAGCGAGAAAAATTTAGATATTTTTTATAAATTAATTATTGAATGATATGATTTTTTATATAAACAAAAATTAATGTCTTCTTTTTATAAAAATAATTATAATACTTTCTTAAAATTTATAGAAAATACTGATGAAAAAGATATTTTAAGTTGAAAAATAATAGATTTTCTAGATTCAAAATTTGAAAATACAAAAAGTATAGCAATATCAAATATTTGAGCTTGAAGCTGAATTGTAGATAAGAGTATTATAAATTATTTAAGAAAACAAAACAAAGAATTTTCATATAATTATATAGAGCCTTCAAAAAATCTTATAGAAACATTCACAGAAAATTTTAATTGCGAAAATATTACATTCTTTGAATGAAATATAGAAAATATTACTTTGCCAAAATCTGATTTAATAATTGTTTCTCATGTTTTGCAATATATTGATAGCTTAAATTGAACAATAAATAAACTACTATATTCATTAAATCCTTGATGAATTATTCTCATAGTTCAACCAAATATAATAAGTAATGAAGTTTTATTTAAAGAAAGGATAGAAATTTCTTATATGAAAAATATAACAAGAATTTTTCCTATTTTACAACATATTAAAGAAAATATTTTTTATGAACAAGTAAATTCAAAAATATATAATATTCAAGATGTTTTAAAACTAAATGAAAACTGAAAAAATATGATTTCTTTCTTTTATAATAAACCTTTTGAAATATTAGATACATCTGAAATTGAAAATATCCAAAAAGCAATTTCAGATTTAAAAATATGAAATAATTTAGAAAAATTGGAAGATTATATTTGGATAGAGAAAAATTAACCGAGATTTCTTTTTTCTAATTCTAAACTCGAAATAGTATCTAATTTAATTTCCTCTTTTTTCTTATTCTTCTCTTCCCTTTTCTTGATTATTTCATAACACTCATTAGCTAGATTTTGGTCGATATATCATTTTTGTAAATATTCTTTGATTTCTTTTTCTGTGATTTCTTTAGAGAATTTTCTCATATTTCATCTTTCATCTATAGTTTGTTCTTTTAATAATTTTCTCATTTTTGGTAAAAATTTTTCAAAATCTTCTTTTGTAATACTTCATCTTTCCATAAATGATTCTAATTCTCAAATTGTTAAACTTCATGCATTTATAAAAGTTGGCAATAATTCAAGAGCCTGACTTCTTGATAGTCTATTTTTACTCGTTTTTGCTTCTTTTAAATATTTCAGAGAAAAATCAAAATCTAAATCAGCAAATATATTATAGTATTCTATACTATATTTATCCACTTTTGAATTATCACTTAATCTTGTCATAATATATTCTGTTCAAACCTTTTCTTCTTTATATCAAAGTTTTTCTAGTTTTTGAGAGTATCAAGGTAATTTATATGCTCTTCAAGGACTAACGGTTATTTCTCATTCACTGTTAACATAATAATTTATATTTCATCTTTTTCATTCGACAGAAAAAATATTATTTTTAATAAATGTTATTTTAAATAATTCTCAATTATATTCTTTCTCCTGTTGTTTAGTAAGTTTATCTATTACTAAATCAATATTTTCTATAATAGTTTCTAAATTATCCATATTTTAAAAATTAAATTATAAATATTAATTATTTCTATTTTTGTCATCTATTTTTTCTAACCACACCTTAAACTTCTCATTAAATTCTTCAATACTCATTTCATTTATAGAAGCATTTAGAGGTTCTATAAAGTGGGAATATCAGTCAATTTGTCAGCTTTTTAGTCAAATATGATTTTCATCATCAAAGTTTCATATAAAGTCTTTATTTCTTGTGTTTAAAACAAAACTTGTATCAAAATCTTTATCTCATAATCTTTCCCTGTATAATTTGATTTTACTTTTAACTATTTCATTATTTGTATCTAATTTTGGCTCAATTGCGGTAACTCATGGAGCATTGAATGTATAAGTATTAGTTATCAAATCTGGATACATAAGCGAAATAATTTGAGCAAGTCATCATCATAAACTATGTCATACCATATTTATTTTTTGTCATGGTTTTAAGGCTCAGCTTTGTTTTATTTCTTCTATAAACATTACTGCACTTTCAATTTGTGGTGGTAGTTTAGTTTTTGTAGCAAATTCAATATTATTACTTGTCCAATCCTTCCATTCATCACTTCATCTAATAGTTAGACTTATATTATTCTTATCATTTTTATCTTGAATAAGAGTTCAAGAAAATCATGTTGATTTGTCTTCATTATACTTAAATCATTTACTTAATACTATATATTTTTTATCAAAATCTTGTATTAAATTTTGTTCTTTTTTCTCTCAATTCTCAAATACTTTTAATACAAGATCTTTTACTGTTGTTCAAATACTTATTCATGTATCTAAATATCTTTTTATTCATTTTCATATTTCACTTAATTTTTCACTTATTGTTTTAAATAAAACATTTTTATCTATCTTATTAAGTAATATTTCTCAATTACTAGCGTAAACATTTTGGGCAGAGCTTGGAATAATATCTTTTATTAATAAAGCATAAATTTCATCGTTTTTTAAATTTGGATTTTTATTTATTATTGCAAGTATGAATTCATTCTTTTTAGACTGATTTCATTCACATATTTCATATAAATCAACTAATTGCATTTTAGAAAAAGAATTCATTTCTTTATTACTACTTTCTTTTATATCTATTTTTCAATTATTTCAAAATTTATCTTGGTCTATATATCAATATTCAGCCTCAATTCATCTTTCTAAAAGTAAATCTTTTTGTGTTTTTTCTTTTTGTTCATTAGGCTTATTTCTAAATTGTTCTATATTAAAACTTGATTTAAATTCCTTTGAAAATTGATTATAGGTATCTCTATTATTTCATATATTCAATGTTCAATTCAATATTGATAATCAGTCAATAGTTAAATTTCATTTTTCATCATAATATTTTTTATTAAAATCATTTAATAAACTCTGTGAATCTGTGAAACTAAATAAGTCCTTATTTGCTTTTTGTTTATCATTTCAATTTATTTGTTCAACTCATTGAATCATTTTATGCAAAATTAACAAATATATCCTCTAAATTTTCAACTTCATTTTCTTCTTTTTCTTTTATATATCTCATATAATTTATTCTCATATTATTATGAATTTCCAAATAATTTAAATCCTTATTTTCATTTAACAAAATAGATTTTAAATAACTATTTATGTATCTTTTTTCTTCACTAAATTTTAATATTATTTTGTCTAACTGGTAATTAGATTGATTTTTATATATAAATCTTTTAAATTCTTCTTTTTCTTGTAAGCTTAGCAAAAAGGAATTATCTATTTTTAAAAGTAAGGTGCTAATTAATTCATCCATGCTGGTTTTTTCTAAAAGTTTTATACTTAAATAAGTTTATCATATTTTAAGGCTTATTGCAAGTATTTTTGATCTATTTTAAAGATTTTAATGCAATGCATAAAGACCAAATAGAGGAAACCTATACTTTTAATTCTCCAGGAGTCAAAAATCTAGAAGTAAGTGAAGAAGATAGACAGAAATTTGCAAAATTAGACATTTTCATGTATAATAGAGGAAAAGAAGAAACTTGAAAGAAAGTAGTAAATGTGAAATGAGATAAATGATTTAGTCCTATAGCTAATTTATGAGAAGATATTGGGGATTATGAGGTAATATTGAGCTGATTATCTAGTCATGGAATAAAAGATTTAATTAGATATGTTGATAAGTTGGATGAAGGAAGTGAAGAGTTGAGGAAAGTTAAGGTTAAGGAAAAAATGATAAGAAAACCTAATATTTAATATATAAATTTAATAAAATATGTGAAATATAAATAATTCTATGGATAATATACATATGCCCCCTTTAAATCAAGAAGAATTAAAAACTCAAAATTGAGGTTTTAATAAGGCTTTTGATAATATTAATTCAAAGCTTGCATTACAGTGATTAAAAATAGAATTACCTGATAATAGTATACAAGAAAAAGAAAAGAAAATTCATAATATTGTTTGGAATGAATTTTTTACAAATGAAGATAAAGAAACATTTCATATGTGAATAACTGTTAAATATATATCAAATTGATTAATGGCTATCTATTCAAATGAGTCCAAAAATATTTCAATGTATTTTGATGAAAAATGAAATGAATTATTATCTCCATGATTTATAGCTTTTTCTATGTATGATACAGAGTCAAATAAATTTTTTCCAACATCATATAAGGCAATGGAAGTTTCTTGAATTTATTTAGATAGAGAAAATTGAAAAAGAGATTTGTATGAAATAATATGAAAAGATTGAAATTGAAAATTTATATTAGGAAAAAACCCTATTCCAGTTTCTTCTATTCAATACTTTAATGCTTGGAAAAAACTCGCTTTACATGATGACACATTGATGATTCTTTTTAAATTTAAAGAAAAATTAAAATTAAGAAAAGATAATGTGGAGTCTTTTTCAAGAAGTTGAGCACTAAACCTAAAATATCTCATGCTTTTCGAAGAAAAATGACTTTTAGAAAGTCCTGATTTGCTAAATTACTGATTAAAACTTTTAAATATAACCGAAAACGATATAAAAAAGGCTTATGAAAACTGAGAAATAACTAAAGAGCAGGCAATAAAAGTTTATTCAACTTTAAAAGAAAAGAGTTTTAACTAATAATTTTAGATATTATGACAAATAAAATAAAAGAAATTATATCACATAATTTAGAGATATATCTTGAAGAACATCTTACGAAAATACCAGAAGATAAACAAGATATTGCAAAGGAATATTTTCAAAAAGATATTGAGAGGATTACAAATTATTTCAATAATTCTGATTTCCTGAATGATAATTTTCATTTAACTCAGGATTTTATAAAATGATTTCATAAAAGTCTATATCCAGAATGATATATTCAAAAATCAAAAGATAACAAATGAGTAGAATTTGTCTGGATGATACCAGGAGAATATAAGAAAATAGAAATTATTGCAAGAGGAAATCCAAACAAAAATATCTATGATAAAGTAGAAGATGTAGAAAACAAAATGAAAAAATTATTAAATAATTTTAATTCAAAAATTCAAAAGAACCTCACCGAAAAAGAGAAGCTAGATTTTATATTATTATTTGCTATAGATTTTATTACTATTCATCCTTTTTGAGATTGAAACTGAAGACTTGATGGGATGTTATTAGATTTACTATATATGAAATATTGATTAAAGCCTCTTTATTTATTGAGATTATACAAACAAAATAAAAGAGAATTTACGCTAATTCTTAATGAAACAAGAAAAAGTAGAAATTTGAAATATTTATATGAGATAATTGAGAAATATAATGTAAACTAAGCCCTAAACTCACTCTTCTCTTTCCCTACTCTCCACTCAAATCTCTCATTTCCTTAGATAAAACCTTATAACATTCTGTAGCTAAAATCTGGTCTATATATCATTTTTCTAGATATTTCTTTAAATCACTTTCTTTTATTTACTATTTTAAAATTCTTGATAATTTATATTATTGAAATCAATTAAGTTAAAATCAGTAATAAAATTATTTTTAAAATTCAAAAAGGCTCGTAATTTCTACAAGCCTTTTATTATTCCTCCTTTAGGAATTAAGATTTACCTTCTTGCATTACCTCCCTTATGCATAGCGTTCTCAACGCAAGATTGGTAAACAATCTCCTTCACATACTTTAACGGGATATTTCCTTCAATTTCTCTTAGAATGCTGGACAAAGAAATTATAAGGATGCACTCTTTTGTTCCGGCTCCATAAAGTTCGGTTAATCTCGAACAAATGACTAACTCGTCAACACCTAAGCTTTGAAGGCCAAAAGCAATGGAAACGGCCTCAGATTGATTCTCGCACTTATTCTGTTGCCTTGGTACCCTCTCGTTATCTGTGATACTTGCCATCGCTACACCAGAGATAAGAAAAAAAGAAACTAAAACCCGAACGATAATCATGCCTGTCTTTTTCATGAGAATCTCCTCTCGTTTTATATTTGTTTTGACTTCGAATTATGCCGATTTATTTCAACACGTTTTTGATAATAACTAGAACTTTAATTTTGTCAAATCTAGTTTTAAATCTTTTTTAAATTAATTTTATTGGCAATCACATTTCATGCAATATGCAAGTAATTCAGTATTACAATTCATAGAATCTTTTTCAAAAACACATAATAAATCCTGAAGTTTTTTTGTTCTTTTATTTTTAAATCTTACAATTTTACTTTTTTCCTCTCATTTAATACAAAAAAATACTACCTCAACATCTTTAATAGAAAAAAGTAGCTGATCAATAAGTTCATTTAAACAAAAAAAATCAATTTGGTATTTATCAAACAAATTCCTATCTAAAGTTGCTCAGATAATATTTCACTCAATATTTTTTATAACCTTTGATAAAACTTCTCAGAATAATTTCATTTTAATTAATTCAGTCTTTGTTTTCTCAACAATTATTTTATCATGTACAACGCCTAAATCAAGAAGCTTTGGAATAATAGCAATTAATTCCTTTGATGTATTGGTATTTCTAAAGCTATTTGTATGCTCATAAATGACAAAAAATATTTGATTAAGAGTGTCTAAATCAATCTTAGATGACTTAATAAGTAAATCGATTCAGGCTATATTTTTTTCTGAAATAAATTTTTTTACTTGATTTATAATATTTTTATCCATAATGTGATTAAATTTAATTTAGTTAATTTAATCTTTTTTTAGAAAATGTCAAAAAAAGCTTTTGTAGTACAGGATAAATATTTTCTTGAGGCTAAAAGACAGGGCTTCAGAGCAAGAAGTGCTTTTAAATTACTTGAAATTCAAGAAAAATTTAATCTTATAAAACCTGGGTTTAATATACTTGATATTGGAGCAGCCCCTGGTAGTTTTTTGCAAGTTATTAGAAAAATTATCTGAGATACTGGAAAAATTGTCTGAATAGATATTCAAAAAATTGAAAAACTTAATTTCCCAAATATATATCTTATTCAAGAAAGTATTTTTGAAACAGAAAAAATTGTAGCAGAATTAGAAAAAATTTGAATAAAACAATTTGATTTAATAACATCTGATATTGCTCCATCAACAACCGGGCAATCTGGAGTAGACCAGTACAGAAGTGTAGAATTAAATCTTGCAATTCTTGACGTTGCTGATATTTTCCTAAAAAAATGAGGAAATCTAGTTTTAAAAGTATTTATCTGAGAAGATGTGGATGATCTCGTAAGGCCTATTAAAAAAAGATATAAAACACTTAGAAGAATAAAACCAAGAGCCTGCCGCGATAGAAGTTTTGAAGAATATTTTGTATGTTTAAATAAAATCTAGATAAAATCTCAAAATTTTGCTATATTTTCAAATTTATGATAAAATAAATCTATTATTAAATTTCCTAAAAAATAATGTGAGGGTCTAATACGAAAAATACTAATATACAGACACAATCAAATGAGATTAATTCAACAGGTGCAAATAAGAAAATTAAAAGCACTTCTTTAAATGTGAACGATATTTTAGAATTAACTACTCAAAATCCAGTAGTAAAAGTTATTTATGATAAAATTATAAAATCAATACAAAAAACTCCATCTAAAAAAAATAATAAACAGACAATATCGGTAGTTTTTGATTTACCTACAAAGTTTAGTGTATTATCTAAAATATATAGTGAATATAAAAAAGATATAGAGATGAGTCCTGAGGAATTTCAAAAAATCCTAAATTATACTGTTAGATTTGTATTATCAAAATTACAAATAAAGCCAAAATGGGAACAAGAAACTAATCAAGACAATAAAATTATAAAAATATGACATGAAGAACAAAAGTCTACAAGTTGAATTCCAAAAAGAAAAATTAAATTCTTTTATTCTGAAGACAGTAAATACCTAAGGATTGATTGATTTGAACCAGTTGATGATACTAATGCTAGTATAAATACTGTTGTAGATTACTCAAATGAACCTCAGAAAAATAAAAATATAATCTCACCAAGAAATAAAGATAAGGAAGAATGACAAATTAGATATAAATATGTATGAGAACACACAAAGCTTCTTGAAATATCAAAACCATTTTGATGAAAAAACTGAGTTGATGCAACAGGAAAATTAATAGAATTTAAGAAATGAGAAAAATACGAATTAATTCATTGAGAGTGAATAGTAATTGAAGAAATTCCAAATTCAAATAGATTATTTTATTATTCAAGTAAAAGTGGGTTTGTTCAAATTAAAGAAAGACTAAATAAAGAGTGAATAATTGAATTAAGCGAAATTTCAGTAATTAATAAAATTAATGTTCCAAATCTAGATTTTGATATAAGCCTATGAGAAGATAGTAAAGAGTTTTATGATAAAAATTGATTTGTAGAAATAAATGTATGAGAAGAGGTAATAAATGGTCCTCATAGATTAAGAGGAAACCTAATGGTATGATGAACAATAAAAACAAATGTTGAAATTGATTGAAATATTAAGACATTATGAATATCTGGAATTGTATGACAACCAATTAAAATTTCTTCAACATGAAGTATTGAAACAAGTTCAATTAATTGAACCTGAATAAGTTCTCAATATATAACATTAAAAAATTTAAATAATAAATGAGAATATATAAATTCACCAATTACATGAGATAATAATACAATTCATGCAAATGCAATAGAGATTATAAATTTATCTCTTAAATGAAATGTTACAATTGATGTCTGAGAAGATTTATTTGAAAATAAAGAGAGATTAACAGAGAGAATTGAAAGGACAAAAAAAGATATATCTATATGAGAAGAGGAATTTAAAAAATATGTTGAACAAATTGAACATGACCTAAGATGAAATTATGATGTTGTATCAAGAAAAATTTCAGCTGGAAATTTAAGCATAATAGAGAAAGTATTCTCTGCGATAAGGTCTTTACTTTATTTGGAGCCTTTTCAGATAGATAATGTAATGAAATTTTTAGATTATCTTCACGATAAGCATGAATTTGATTTTATTTGGTGATATAAAATCAAATTTAATCATATAAATCATATATATAATGTTGTTAAAAAAAATAAGGAAAAACTCTCTCAAAGAGAGGAAGAATTAAATGAAACAAAAAAGAATATGAATAATCTTGTAATTTATATAAATGGTAATATAGAAAGATTATGAGAATTATCACTACAGTATTGAGAAAAAATTATTAGCAAAAAATGACATATTATAAATAAGAAGAAGAATATAGAATTTAATAATAGTAATCCAGTTAATATTTATAAAAAATATTGCATTGAAACAGATGAATTTAAAGATATTTCAAAAGAGGAGGCAGAAAAAATATTAAGTGATATAAAACAAAAAATCAACAGCGAAGTAAAATAAAAAAAGAGCGATAAATCGCTCTTTTTTTATTCTCTTTCTGTCATTTCAAACAAAGAGAGAAATCTATTAAAATTATAAAAATACTTTTTATAATTATTTTAATTCTACAGACGCTCCAGCTTCTTCTAAAGATTTTTTCATTCCTTCTGCATCAGCACGAGAAACGTTTTCTTTAACATTACCTCCATTATCAGCAATAGCTTTAGCTTCAGCTAAACCTAAACCTGTAAGTTCTCTTAGAACTTTAATAACAGCGATTTTTGCAGCTCCAGCAGAAGTAAGAACAACATTAACAGTTGTTTTTTCCTCAGCCTCATCAGCTCAAGCAGCTCATGCAGATCCGGCAGCAGCAACTGGTGCAGCAGCAGAAACTCCAAATTTTTCTTCCATAGCAGATACAAGATCAGCTAATTCGATAATAGTAAGTTCCCCTACCATATCCATGATTTTTTGTGCGTTAGCACTTAATTTTACTGAATCAGTCATAATTAATAAATTTAAAAATTAAATAACATTTTAAATCTCAGAGTGAGATTCTAGATTAAAATCTAGCTACATTGTTGATATAAAAACATCAACAATGCAAGTTAAATTTTAATTAAGCTTCAACTTCAGGAGTAACTTCTGTAGCAACTTCTTCTACAGCTGGAGTTTCTACAACTTCTTCAGTAGCAACTTCAGAAACTTCTTCTTTTACATCTTCAGTTTTTTCTATTCCCTCTACCTCTGGGAGAGGGTTAGGGTGAGGGATTTCTTTAACATCTGCTTTTTTAGGTGCTGAATCAATTAAGTCTGAAACCTTAGTAAGACCTTTAGATTCAATATCTTTCTTTGCTCAATCAAAAAATCTTGCAAGAGCAGAAATAGGAGATTTCATAGAACCAAATAATTTTGAAAGTAAAACTTCGCGAGATGGAAGATTTGCAATTTTTGCAGTTTCTGCAGCATTTAATAGATTTCCATCAAAATAACCTCATACAAATTTAAGTTTTTCTTCTTTTCTGAAATCAACTGCATATTTATTAACAATTGCAATTCCAGCTATTTTATCTCATTTTGAGATTAATACTGCAACTTGTCATACTAAAAGCTCTGGACTTAATTCAACTCCATAAACATTTTTAAATGCTATTTTAATTAAAGTCTTTTTTGCAAGAGTAAAACTTGCGTCAACTGTTCTTAATTCTTTTCTCATATTTGTTACATCTAATACTGTTAATTTTGTATTAGTAGTAAAAGCAATTGAGTTTGCTGCCTTTAATTCTTGTTCAAGAGAAGCTAGAATTTCAGATTTCTTTGCCTTATTTACTGCCATATATTATTATTATTAATTTTAAAAAATCTCAAGAAAATAAAAAAATTCGCTTTGTCGCGAATTTACAAGATAAAAAATCTTTTAATATTTTCTATATCTTGTCTCGGTAGGATTTATGAACTATTTGTTCACCCACTGTCTACGACACGCTTTTTTCTAAAAAAGCTTGACTTATTATATAAAATTTTTTGTAAAGTCAAATTTTAAAATAAAAATAGAAAAATTAATATTTTTAAATATAATATGAGAAATAATTTAAATTATATTTAAAAAATGAGAAATAATCGTGGTTTTACAGTTCTAGAAATAGTCATTGCAATAAGTATATCTACAATGGTTATGCTTTGATTAAGTTTCTTTATTAGTGAAATAAATTCTAAAATAATTTCATCCCAAAATAAATGAAATATTTATACAAGTATTAATGATTTTATTGATAAAGTCTGAGTGAAAAAAAATCTATATTGAAGTTCTACAATTCTGACTCAAAATCAAAATTATAATACTCTACTTTTAACAAATACTCTATCAAATTGATGAATTCTAATATGAGTTGTAAATAATAATAAAATCTCACCTTACTATATGAAATTAGACCCCGTTTGAAATTATAGCACTTATGATAATAAAGTTCTTTGAGTTAGACAATTAACCCAAAATCAAATAACCGAAATAAAAACAAACTCTTGAAGCATTTACAATATTGAGTTTTTTGAAGATAATTTATTTCCAAATTTACAAGTAAAATCATTTAATTTAATTGATTATAATTTGTGATCTATAGTAGAAATGAATATTACTTTTTATGAAAGTTTTTTACAGGGTTATTGATGAAAAAATCTAGAAAATGTACCAGAAATAAGAAATTATGATATAACACTAAATTTTTAATAATTTATGATTAAAAATAATAAATGAAATACAATAGTTTATGCTATAATACTCGTTAATATAGCAATTGTAATAATGTATATTGTGCTTAATAAGTCTAATTTTTTTTCAGAAACTATAAGTATGCAAAATTACAATATAAAATTAAATGAAAATCTTAAAAATAAGGCAACCAATTCTCTAAAATACGAAACATTTTTAAATACTAACTGAAGTGGTTTTGTAGATACAATTACTTGCCCATCTAATATTTCATTAAGTTGAACTACATTAAGCGGTACTATTTCAGAGACTCTTCCCTATTTTGACATAAATTCAAAAACACTTTATTGCTCTGGAACTAATGCGTCTTGAAATTTATTGCTTTCATATAATGCATCATTTAGCTGATTTACAGAAGCCTGATATAATAATTGAACTTGAATATTATTTGAATCTTGATTATATTTTACCTGAATTTTAAATGATACAGATTTAAGCTTTATTTCATTTACTTGAAGTGATATTTATTCTGGAATTGACAGCAATTATGATTCTGATAATTATAAAATAAATTCAACTGGTTCAATTAATTATCCAGATAATTATGCGGATGATGATACACTTTGAAGAAAAACAATTTATTGATATATAAATAGCGATAAAACATTTTCAAATATTTTTTGGAATAATTATAAAACTAATGAGTACATAAGAAATAATCCAAATAATTATGACAACCAAAACGTAGTAATTTGAAATACTAGCTCCTGAGTGTTATTTCTTGATGTAAATTTTCCATATTCTCTTAAAATTATAGAATTTAATAAAGATAATTTTATTCAAAAAAATGAATTAGTAAAAATAAAACAATGGGTATGAATTTGAAATTCTGGAAGCTGATATATATCACTAGATTGAAATGATATATTAAGTTTAGAGAATTTATCATCAAGTTGAGCTATATTTGATTTTAAAAATAAGAATTATGCGATATTTTTAGCTTATAATTCTGATACAATACCGACAACATTGCTTAAATATAAATTAAATGCACAAGATGAAAATTGAATGTGAGTTTATATTAACCCAATAAATGACTCAGACCCGGCGAATATAAGATACTTATGAAGTGATATTATAATTGATAATGCAAAATTTATCAGTAAAGTTATGGAATACTAATTCTTCTTATCAACAGGATCATAACCTCACTTTCCCCAAGGATTACACCTTAATATTCTCCAAGTTCATTTGACAATTCAAACTCCAACTCCCCTTTTTTCAATTGCTTCCTTCATATAATCACTACAACTCGGGATATGCCTACAATAAGGCGGCTTATTCGCAGATCTAGACCAAATACTATGATCCGGACTTAGATATTTTTGATATAGAGAGATTAGTTTAATTAAGGGTTTTTTTAGCATATAAGATTTTTGGTTCGGGATGAGAGATTTACCACAAGGGCATAAACCTCGAATCCATATATTTGGTTCGGGATGAGGGATTTACCACAAGGGCATAAACCTCGAATCCATATATTTGGTTCGGGATGAGGGATTCGAACCCCCGATAGCGGATTCAGAGTCCACGGCCTTACCGCTTGGCTAATCCCGAGTAAATAATAAATTAATTTGTTTACATAATTCTTACATAAAAATTGTAAATAAATTAATGAGAGTATTTTATGGAATTATATGAAATTGCAAATTTCATTTTGACTTTTAAATAAGTTTGATACAATGAAACAAAATAGAAAATAACTTGATTTTTATGATTTTTTTAAAAATATTTTATGGAATACTGCTATTCTGAGCCTGATTAGTTATTATAAAGTACAGAAAAACAGTATATGACTGGACTGGAAAATTTGTCTGGGCAGAAAAATATTTATGAAGTTGAGGTACGGTTATTATATTAATTTTAATTTGATTATTATTAATGTTTCTGGGAGTTACATTTCCATTTTGAATGTATGAAACTCTAACAAAACCAAGTACTATTGAAGGTAATTATAGTTCAAATAATACAACAGATAACATACAAGAAACTTGAAATACACAAAATTAATAAAATTTATTTTTTAAAAAATATAATATGAAAACATTTAAAAAAATTGCTATATCGATATTTACTGCTTTTATATTACTAGTAAATATTAACTTATTAGAAGCAAAAAAAATAGACAACTATTTAGATAAAGCAAATTATAGTGAAGTACAATTAAAAAATACTTTAACAGTAAAATGATTATTTATACTTTATTATAATATTATTTGAGAATGAATTCCTGATACATATAAATTTATAAAATTAAAATATAAAAACGTAAATGAAAATACTTTAATTTATGATGCACTGCAAAAATGAGTATATCTTGATTTAATAAAAAATATTGAATGAGATTTATGATTATCTAAAAAGGCAACTGAAGATGTTTTTAATAGAATGATTTTAAAGAATTTCTGACAAGAATTTGAGGCGAATAAAACGAAAGAAATAACTCTAGATAAATTTATTGATGTAATGCAAGAGTTAAAAGATTTAACTGAAAAACAAAATGAAGAAGCAATAAATGAAGCTAAAATTGATAGTCTATCAATACAAAATACAATTAATTTTCCAATATTAAATGATGTATACTTAAAATTAAAATTAAATCATTATGATAGTAATAATTTTACAGATGAGCAATTAGTAAGATGAGCAATTAAATGAATGGTTGACTCCACTTGAGATAAATTTACAACTTATTTTCCTCCAACAGAAGCAAAAAATTTTAATGATGAACTTGGTTGAAGTTTTGAATGAATATGAGCACAAGTAGAAATGGAAACAGCTTGAGTCCTACAAATTATAGCTCCACTTCCAGGAACCCCAGCCGAAAAAGCTTGATTAAAAGCGTGAGATAGAATTATGAAAATTGATGAATTAGAAATTACTGATAAGGTAAGTTTACAAGATGCTGTAAATAAAATTAAATGACCGAGTTGAACAGAAGTTACACTTACAATTTTAAGAGGTACGCAAACTTTGGAAATAAAAGTTACAAGAAGTAAAATTATAGTTGATTATGTACAGTACAAAAAATTAGATAATTGAGATAATTATATACGTATTACAATTTTTTGAGCATGAGTATATAATTCATTTAAAAAAGCAGTAGAAGATATTGCAAAAAATAATCCAAATGGAAAAACAATAATTGATCTTAGAAATGATCCAGGATGAAGTCTTGATGAAGTTTCAAGTATACTTAACTATTTTGTACCAAAATGAGAAGGCACAGTAAATATAAAATATAAGAGGTATTCAACAGATTTACAATCTCTTTGATCACCATATAATTTTATAGACAAAAATGTAATTGTATTAATTAATAAATGAAGTGCTTCTGCATCTGAAATAATGGCATTAACTATTAAAGATTATTGAATGCATGTTAAATTAATTTGAGAAAAATCATATGGAAAATGATCAGTTCAGTCATTAGATGATTATGCTGACGGGTCTAGTTTTAAATATACTATTGCAAAATGGTTTTCTGGAAAAACAAAAACATGAATTGATACAATTTGAATAAATCCAGATATAGAAGTAAAATTAGATGAGCAATGATTTAAGGCCTGAAATGATAATCAATTAAATTATGCTAAAAATTATAGATTTTAGTTTATAAATTTATACTACAAAATAAAAAACTTTTGACAAGAGTAATTTATTTTATAAAGTCTTACAAAATATCCTATAAAAAACAAAATGAAAAATTTAGTAATAGTAGAGTCACCAGCAAAATGAAAAACCATAGAAAAATTTTTATGAAAAGATTTTGTTGTAAAGGCATCCTTCTGACATATTAGAGATCTTCCAAAAAAAGAACTCTGAATAGAAATTGAAAATAATTTCAAGCCAACTTATGTAATAAGTGATGATAAGAAAAAAAATGTAAATGAGCTTAAAAAATTAGTAAAAGAATCTGAAAAAGTATGGATAGCTACGGATGAGGACCGCGAATGAGAAGCAATCTGATGGCACCTTTGCGAGGCACTTTGATTAAATTCAAAAACTGTAAATAGAATTGTTTTTCATGAAATTACAAAAACTGCAATTGATGAAGCTGTAAAAAATCCTCGTCATATAGATGAAAATCTAGTAAATGCACAGCAATCTCGTAGACTTCTTGATAGATTAGTTTGATTTAAAGTAAGTCCAGTACTTTGGAAAAAAATCAGAAAATGATTATCAGCATGAAGAGTTCAATCAGTTGCCGTAAGATTAATTGTAGAAAGAGAAAGAGAAATCCAAAACTTTAAACCAGAAGAAAGTTGGAAACTAAAAGTAAAACTAGAAGCAAAATGAATTAGTTTTATATCTGAATTATTTAAAATTTCAGAAAAAAGTAAAAAGATAAAAGATCGCGATGATATAATTAAGATATTATCTACACTATGAATAGACATAAATAAACTAGAAGAAAAGAAAGATAAAAAATGAAATTTCTATTTTGAAATACCACTATCTACTGATTTTGAAGTAATTTCTCAAGATAAAAAAGATTCAACTCGCTCACCTGGTGCTCCATTTACAACTTCAACACTTCAACAAGAAGCTTCTCGTAAATTATGATTTTCAGTAGCTCAAACAATGAGTGTAGCACAAAACCTATACCAAAATTGATTTATTACATATATGAGAACTGATAGTGTAAATTTATCAGATCTTGCAATACAGGCATCTAAAAAATATATTGAGGAAAATTTTTGAAAAGAATATTCACTTCCACATTGAAGAAAATTTAAAAACAAACAAGCAAATGCTCAAGAAGCACATGAGGCTATTAGACCTAGTTATATTGAAAAAAATCCTGAAAATGTGTGATTAGATTGAAATGATATAAGACTTTATAAATTAATTTGGGAACGTACAATTGCATCTCAAATGAAAGAAGCATTAATCGAAACTACAACTTACATTTTCTCGCCAGATATAGCTTCTAATCAAGAATGGATTACAAAATGAGAAGTAATAAAATTCCCTGGTTTTATGAAATTGTATATTGAATGAACTGATGATGAAACTGAGGAAAGTGAGACAATGAATTTACCAATTTTAAAAGTATGAGAAAAAGCTAAATCTTCTCATCTACTTGCTAACCAAGTATTTACCAGACCACCATCTAGATACACAGAAGCGGCTTTAGTTAAAAAATTGGAAAGTGAATGAATATGAAGACCTTCAACCTATGCTCCAACTATTTCAACAATTGTTGATAGATGATATGTAGAAAAAATTGATAAAAAACTTGCTCCAACTGAAATTGCATTTATTGTAAATGATTTTTTGATGGAATACTTTAAGAAAATGATGGATTACAAATTTACAGCTAAAATTGAAGAAGAATTGGATACTATAGCCACAGGTTGAATAGAATGGATAAAAATGCTTGAATTATTTTATACTGATTTCAAAAAAGATTTATTAAACTCAGATGAAAACGCAGAAAAGGTAATTGAAAAAACATGAAAAAAATGTCCAGAATGTAAGGAATGAGATTTGCTTTATAAATATTCAAAAAACTGAAAATTTATAGGATGTTCTAGATATCCAGAATGTAAATATTTAGAAAATATTGTAGATCCACAAAAGGAAGAATTACTTTGAAATCTAAAAGAAAAATATGAATGAAAGCCATGTGAGGCCTGAGGAACAATAGTTGTAAAAACATGAAGATTTTGACCATTTTTAGCAAGTTCTCTATATCCAGAAGTAAAGTGGATTGGTAAAATTCCAAATGAAAAAAATATAGAATTAGAAGAAAAATTTGGGTGAGATATTTGTGAAAAATGTTGAACTGGAATTATGCATGTAAAATCTTCTAGAAGATGACCATTTTTAGCATGCTCAGCTTATCCAGAATGTAAAAATGCAAAAAATTTACCAAAAGAAAAACAAGAATAATGTTTGCTACTCTTGAAAAAAATAAAATTTATATAAAATAAAGTAATTTATTAATTTTTATGAAAGAATATAGTTTTATTATATGAGATAATAAATATACAGTTAAAGACGAGAACGAATTAGCTCTTATTTTTGAGTTACTTTCATGAAATGATGAAGTATCTTGAATGACACATTGGAATGTTATAATGGAGCTTGATGAAAATCTTTTAAATATTGTTAAAACGTATAAGTGATTAATTAAATCTCTAAAATTATTAAATGAAAGAAACTCGTTTTTACTTCTTGTAAATATCTGAGATTCACTAAATAAAATTATACAAAATTCAGAACAATTATGAGAAATATTGGCCCGTATTCCAGAAGAAGAAAATAAAATTAGAATCATTAAACAATTAAGACAAACAGGATTAAAAAAATTAATTTTAGAACCTAGAGATTTATCAAATGTGTTAGAATGGCTTTACGGTCAATCAGAAATTGAGTTATTAAATATTGCATGTTTTGATCATGTGAAAAATTTTTTTAATTATCCAAAAGAAATTTATGATGTACTCCATTATTTAAATAATGAAAACAAAGACACATTGATAAATAATATCTGACTAAAAACAATTTTAGAAAAAATTAAAAGCCGGAAAGATTTACTTCTAATATTAAAATGATTTTCAATGGAAAAAGCAAGTGAATTATTATCTTTTTTTTCAAGACAAGAAATTAAGGATCTATTTACAAATAATTGAGAATTTACATATTTTTTAAGTAAATTATCAGACAGAAAAGAAGATTTATTTTTAAAACATTTATGAATTAAAAAATAAAATTATGTTAATAACGGAAAATAAAATAAATATAGAACTTAAAAAACTTGAAAAAAAAGAGTGATTTCTTGATAAAACAAGTGATCTAGAACAACTAAGATGATGTAAATATAAGATGATTGATGCACATGTTCATATTATTAATTTTATGCAAGAAACAGAATGACTTGAAAAGCTTCTATACTACATGAAAAAAACAAATATTAAATCAAGTGTAATTTTTTGAATGCCAGTGAAAAAAAACTGGTGAGAACACGAAAAAAGTCAACCTGAATATTACCTTGATGATGATAACGAATGTTATTATTATTCATTTACAGATTGAATGGTTGCAGAGGAATATAATAAATTATCAGATAAAAATAAAGAGAAATTTTATCCATTAATTAGCTGATTTAATCCAATGGATATTAATGCAATTAAACATATTGAAAATATGTTTAAATTCTATCCAGGAGTTTTTTGCTGAATTTGAGAAATATTACTTCGCCATGATGATCTTACATTTCTAACACAATGAGAAGCTCCAAGATTAAGTAGTAAATCAATATTCCCTATCCTAGAATTTGCAACTGAATACGACTTACCGGTGTTAATTCACAATAATATTTCAGCACCTGGTGTTTCAGATCATCCAAAATATCTTAGTGAACTTGAATCAATACTCAGAGAATTTCCAAAAACTAAAATAATTTATGCTCATTGCTGAGTATCTCGTAGAGTATATGCACCATATTATGCAAAAATGATTAAAAGATTACTAGATGAATATCCTTCTCTTTATGTAGATTATTCATGGGCAGTATTTGAAGAAATTATAGGTAAAGACGAAAAATCACTAGATGAGTGGGCAGAATTATCAGAAGAATTTTCAAATAGAATATTACTTTGATCTGATATTTTAGGGAAAGATTTTCACCGCATTTGATTTATAAATTACAAATTTAATAAATTACTTGCAAAATTATCAAAAAAAGCTATAAAAAATATTACAATTAATAACGCTGAATTTCTTTTTTGATGAAAAAAATGAAGAGTAGAAAATTGATTAAGAAGAAAATATCCAAGACTTGAAGATATTAAAATTTAAAAAATAAAGATATGCATTTATTATTATCAAATAAAGAAATTATATCAATTTTACTGGGTGCACTCTATGCATATTTATATTCTCTTACTATTAGAAAAATTATTAAAGATTGTCATAATGTATCATCAATTTCATTTACATGATTTGCACTAACAAACCTATGACTTGGAATTTCTAATTGATATCATATTGGTTCTATTGGGTATTTTATAGCTTTTTTTATGTGAATAATAACAGTGGCAGTTAATGAAATAGTAAAATTAAAAATCAAAAAATGAGTAGCTACACCAAAAGTAAATAATTTTAAAATTTAATATAAAAATATGGGGCACCTAAATAAATCTTGACAATCAGAAACAACCAGAGAAGTCATTGAATTACTACAACTAGAAAAAACATCTAAAAATGTAGTTGATTCAATTCAAAAAATTTTAGAGAAACAAGACCTAAATATAAAAATCTGAAACCTACTTAGAGAGCATATAGAAAAAGCTAAAAAATTTGCTGTTGTAATATACGAAGAACAAGAAGACTGAAGAGAAAAACCAATATATTGGTCAAAAAAAATGGAAAATATGTCAGGTTATATATTTGATGAAATAATTGCAAAATATAATAATTGAGAAAGTATAATGGAACTTTTTTATTGACACGATCAGGATCAGATAGAAAAAATTTCTGAAAGATTTAAAAGGATAAAAGATACGTGAACCTGATATGAAAATTTTGTATGTACACTTAGAACTGCTAGATGAACAATTATTGAGGTTGCATGGAATACTGAAAGATCACACGATAATAAATATAGAATAAGTTTTTGAAGCGAAGACTATACTGATGTCCAAAGAATGCTTAGAATGCACGATTTTCTTCCATGTCTTAAAAAATCTGCTCTAAAAAAAGATTTTCGTGATTACATATTAAATAAAAGATGAAAAATTGAAGAAGCAAGAAGTGTGCTAGCTTTAGCTATGATTGACATTGATGATTTTAAATTATTTAACGAAGTATATTGACATGCAGCATGAGATCATGTATTAGCTGAATTTGTTAAATTCTTTAATTCAAAACTAAGAGACTGAGATCATATTTATAGTTTAGGTTGAGATGAATTTGCTATATTATTTAATACTACAAAACATGACCAAATTATAGAAAGAGTAAGTAGAATAAAAGATGAATTTAATTCAATTAATTTTATAGTAGAAAATGGACAAATAATAAATAGTATAAAAAGAAAAAATCATCAAGAAGCTCAAGATTTTTATGAAAAAAATAGAGAGATTACTAATTGACAAATATTTCTACCACCTATTTGACTAAGTATATGAGTTTCAGATTTTAACTATGCTAACTTAAGGAAAATAAGTACAAATCCGGATGAAGTAAATTCTATATTAGAAAGAGAATTAGAAAAATTAAAAATGTCTACAGATGAAATATTAATAATAGCAAAGCATTGTTATCTATTAAATAATGAACAATATAAAATTGCCCTAGATTCAAAAAAAATACAAATTGATTCAAATGAACAAAAATTAATTAAAAATGAGTCATGAGAAATAAAAGAATTTGCAATGGCAACAATAACAAAAAAATGTAAAAATTTTATATGAACTCCTATAATAAATAACTCTTGACAAATAACATGAGTAAATATACTTACTAATAATTGAACAAGAGAGCTATGTATGAAAAAAATCGCAATTATAAAAAGAAGAAAAGAAAAACTTTTTTCAAAAAAAGATAATTAATAAAATATTTTTAAAAAAAAGAAATAGAATTAAGGACTATTTCTTTTTTTATAGTATAAAAATACTTGCAAAATAACTAAAAAAAGTTATAAATAAAATTATAAACAATTATACATAAAATTATGAAAAATAAAATAAATGAAATAAGGTGAGTGTATGTCTGAAAACTCAAAGAAATAAAGAGTAAAATAAAAGAACACTCTAGCTTATATATTTCAGAATGAAAAGAAATTGTATTGGACTATAAGGATATTATCTATAATAATAGAGTTATTTTTAGTTGACTTGTGCTTTTTGCTTTAACTCATCTAAATTCTGGAACAATTAATAAAGTATATGAAAATGCAAGGTTTTGAGTTAATAGAGTACTAAATGATAATTTATGATTACAATTAGAAATAACAAAACAGAAAATAATAGACAAGATATTTAAAGAAACAGTAAAAGAAGTATGAACTGATGATATTAATAATGAAAACCTACAGAAAGCTCTTTTTGAAAAAATAAATAAATATGACAAGGTAAATTGAACTATGTTGCTACAATCTTTACTACTTTGATATTTATATTACATTGCTTATATGAAAAATGTCAGAAAAGTAAGGGATGATTATATGCCAGTCGAAGCTAGTAGTTTTTTATCATTTTCATTAATTGCCTGATGAATGACTTTAGTTAATTGAGTTACGCCTTGATCTATAGTATATCTTGAATCTTTTGCTTTAGCTTGATCTGTAGTTTATTATCATTATAGAAATGTTAAAAATGACAAAAAATATAAATATTGAACTATTGAAAAAATGCCAATTCCGTTTGCTAGTTATAATAGTAAATGAAAACCTGTAATATGGAATGAAAAAATGGAACAAGAAACTTGATATACACTTAAAGAAGTTTTAGAATATTATAATGAGCATTGAGAAATAATGTCACTTTTATATAAATGAGAAGAATTAGAAAGAGTTAAAAGATATTTAAAAAAAGTAAAAGATGAGGGAATCTGATATAGTAAAGTTGCATTTACAATGACTACAAAATCTTGAGAGTTAAAGACATTTCTATGGACTACAGAGCCAAATTGACAAGGTGGAACAAATAGATTTGCTGAATATTTAAAAACCAAAGAAGAGATAGAAGAAGAATTAGCAAAAACTCGTTATTTACTCAATGAAATGGAAGAAAAAGCAATGAGTGATAAACTGACTGGAGTATCTAATAGAAGAGCACTTGATGAAGATTTACATAATTTATTTATTCATAAATTAAGAGAAAGCGATCCAAAAAATATAGTACTTGCCCTCATTGATATAGACGATTTTAAGAAATTCAATGAAGATTGAGGTCATGCAGCCTGAGATAAGGTATTAAAAGATTTTTCTTTATATATGAAAGAGGCTAGAAATTTAAGACCAGGTGATGGATTTTATAGATTAGGTTGAGATGAATTTGTGATAATTTTTGAAAATACAACTACAGAACAAATAATAAATAAACTTAATAGTATAAGACAAGATTATTATAATACCACATGAATATGAACTAGTTGGTGATTAAAATATTTTAATGTTAAAGAATTTTACAAGAAAGACCAAACTATGGAAGAAACTCAACAAATTATAGAATTAATTAAAGAAGAGGCTGATTATTATATGTACAGTGTAAAATATTTTAAATGTATAGAAGAAGAGTTAGTTGCCAGATGAGTAATTAAACCTTGAATGAAAGAAAAAAACTGAATTGCCTATCCTATTTTTAAAGAAACTGAAAATCTAGATTGAAATAAAATTATGAATTTAGTTTGAGCGAAAATTGTAAATAGTTATTGAGAATTTACTATTACAAAAGAAGATCTAGATCTTATAGAAGAAAGAAAAAAGAAAAAAACTGATGAAGAAGATAAAAAGAAATTAGATAGTGAAGGGTTTATGGCTGAAATATGAGAGGAAAGACATGATGAAGATATTGTAAATAGATAATTAAATATCTCTTAAATCTACAGTTCATTTTTTATTGAGAACCTTTTCAATTTCAACCTTATTATCCTCAATTTTCTCTTTACCTTCAACTAAATGATCTTTTACAACTTTTTTTAAAGTATTAATTAGAAATTCAAAAGAATCCTTATCCTCCTCTTCGGCAGCTTTTTGCTTTTCTTCTATAACTTCCTGTATAAATCAAACAATATTTTTTGGTGATTTAGCATCTTCTAAAATAAAATTAGAACTTTCTCATTCAAGATGAATAATAATGTTAGCTTTATCAAGAAGTCAGTCCCACATAGAGCTCTGTTTTAATTCTATTCATTTTATATCGCTAAAATCTATATAAACAATATTTGCTTTAAAAAATTGCCAATCCAAATCTATAATTCAAGTACTAGTAATAATCCAAGAATCATTATACCAATCAAAAATCTTATACATTAAAATAAGGTAAATAAAAACAATAAATCATTCAAAATAAATAAATTCAACTAAATTTTTTAAATCAAATGAATTATTATAATAAAAAAATGAGGGTAAAATAACTCAAAAAAACATCCAAATTAAAATATCATCAATAATTCAAATTGGATGTTTATGACAAACTTCAACAACTTCATCATCAATTTTTACATACTTTGCAAAAAATAACTCATCAAAATAACTTAAAGCCATAATTGTATATTTATATATTAAAATAGATTTCTCACATCATTCGAAATGACAGAGAGGTTTTAATAATCAAAAACTTTAATTTTCCAAACTCCAGCTGGTATTACATCTCAAATAATCCATGGATTTAATTGCTTTAAAGATGCATAATTATATCAATTATCTTGAGCATACTTCTTAAAAGATGCAATATCTCTAATCTCAATTTCCTTAGTTTTTGGTGGAGTGAATTGTTCTCATAAATCTTCCTTATTAAAAATTTCATATCTATTTTGCATAAGATATTTTATAGCTAATATTCTAAAAACATATCTTCAAGTTTCCTCATTAATATAAAGATCATAATAAGAATTAACATTTTGATCGTCCAGCGCCCTTCTGAGTCAATTCTCTCCCCTATTATAGGCAGCAGCTACTAGAGTCCGATTATTAAAATCCTCGTAAAGTTTTTTAAAAAATAAAATTGCCGCATCCGTCTCCTTTTCAAAATTATATCTTTCATCAATATTTTCATTGATTATAAGTCAATATCTCTTCCCTGTTTCAGGAATAAATTGCCAAATTCATCAAGCATTACTATCTGATAGTGCATCATTTTTAAGAGAACTTTCTGCGATAGCAAGATATTTAAAATCATCTGGAATTCAAGCTTCTTTTAATTTTTTTTCAATTATAGGAAGGTATATTGGTTCTCTTTTATGATAAAGTACAAATTGGTACAAATTATATCTTGTAATACTTAATTCTTTTTCAAATTTTTCTTTATTAAAATAATATTTATCTTCAAAAGACACATTTTCTCCAGCAAAATTAATATTAGAATAATTTATTACCTTTGTAATATCAAGCTTTTTAATTTTACTAAAACTTCACAAATAAAACAAAAAACTACCTAAAAAGAACAGAATTGAAATTATAAATATTTTTCTATATTTTATCATTTTTAGAAAAAAATAATTAGATAAAATGATATTAACCAATTTTTAAAAAAATCCAAACATTTTTGTTTGGATTTTTTCTTTTAATTATTTTCTTAATTCAAGTCTTTCTAAGATTGACTCATATCTTGATTGATCTTTTCTCTTTATATAGTTAAGAAGTTTTCTTCTTTTAGCTACCATAAGCATAATTCAACGTCTAGAATGATTATCTTTTTTATGAAGATTAAGATGATCTTTTAGGTTTTCTATTCTAGTTGTTAGAATAGCAATTTGTACTTCTGGAGACCCAGTATCTCATTTATGAGTTGAGAATTTCTCCATTAAAGCCTTTTTCTCTTTTCTTTCCATAGTATTTTTAAATATTAAAAAAATAAAACTTATCCAGAAAATACACCAGATTAAGTGCAAAGATTATATTAAAAAAATCTAAAAAGCAAAAGTTTTTAGATTTTTTTAATATATTTTCTAGATTTATTCCTTAATTCAGTAAAAAGATTTTTTAATTCTTTGAAAGATTTTATTTCTTATTTGTTCAAAATTTCCAGATTTCTTGTAAAGCATTACAAAATCATTTCTATTAAATGCAAGTAATTTTAAATCATCTCAAGCTATTACTGAAGAAGCTCTTGGTTCATTTACAATTAAGGCTATTTCTCAGAAAATGTCTCATTCATTTATGGTAGCTAATTTCTCGCCTTTATGAAAAACCTCTACAAAACCTGATTCTATAATATAGGCATTATCATTGGATTTATCTCACTCACTAATTATAAAATCTCATTTTTTAAAAGATTGTTTTTTTGCAATAGTATCAAAATATGATAATTCTTCATCGCTCAATCACTCAAAGATATATATATTTTTTAAGTCCATTGTAGAGAATTAAAAATACTTATCTCAGATTATAACCTTTTTTAATTTTTTTCAAACTAAATTTGAAATTTTTAGATATTTTTTTATACTAAGCGCACTTTAATTTTTAAACTTAACTGAAAATGGAAACGAATTTAATAAACAAAATAAATGATGCGATTAATTCAGGAAAAACTGAGGTTATGATTACTCCTTTTGAATTTAGCAATGAAAAGCAAAATGAATTTTTAATATTTTTCAAGCCTGAGGTATTTTTCTGAGGTGCAGATAAAGCTGAATCTATTATTTCTATGGCTTTTGATAAATTTAGTGTTAATAATGTAGATATTTCTGGAATTTTACTTTTGACTTGAGATCGTTTAAATGAGCTGGCAATTATGGATAGACATTATGGATTTATTAATAAACTATCAAAAAATGCTTCAAAAATTCTAGAAAATGACGACTTAGAAAAAATATATTCTCTTCTTGAAATAACAGACAGAGAAAATTACAAAATTTACGGATGACATGAATTTTTAGCAACTCATCCTGATTTTACAGAAGAATCTCTAGATGAATTTTGGGCAACTAAAAAATCAGCTAAAATTAAATGAGGTTTTTATATTCAAAAATATGAGATAAATTGAGAGAAATTTGTTCTAGTTGATGCATTTCATCCAGCTCAATTAAAACACTTTATAAATCCGCCTCATAAAATTCTAATATTACTAGCTAGATCAGACAATAATTGGGATTCTCTAAGAGATATTATGATATGAGATACATTCCCAGAAAAGGCAGTGAGCGAATCAATTAGATGAGAATTATATGCAAATAAAGATAATTATGGAATGAAAGAAGTAAATATTTGAAATAATGGAATTCATATGTCAGCTGGGCCTTTTGAAGCTATTTTTGAAATAAATAATTTCTTAAAAGATATCTCAAGCTCTGCTTATTCTCCTGAAAAAACAAATTTATACAATAAAATGTTAGTTTCTTGAATTTCAAAGGAACAAGCTCTAAATTCACTCTCAAATCCTACGATTAATATTGATGGAAAAGAAACAGGAATTTTTGATATAACTGAAATAAAAAATAGTAATGATGCTATTGAAATTTATAAAAGTAAATATTTATAATTTATGAGACAAAGTACTCTAATTCTAGTATTTAACAGCCAAAATCAAATACTTCTTAATATGAAAAAAAGAGGTTTTTGAGAATGAAAATATAATGGAGCCTGAGGAAAAATAGAGTGATGAGAGACTATTTTAGCAGGAGCAAGAAGAGAATTAGAAGAGGAAACATGAGTAAAAGTATGAGAAGAAAAATTTGAAAATAGATGACTTTTTCATTATTTCTTTGAAAATAGACCTGACTGGGATCAAGATGTTACATTATTTGTAGTAAAAGATTACAGCTGAGAAATTTTTGAAACTGAGGAAATGAGGCCAGAGTGGTTTAAAATAGATAAAATCCCATACGATAAAATGTGGGAAGATGACAGTATTTGGCTTCCAAGAATTTTAAATTGTGAAACTGTGGAGTATAGCTTTAGATTTAATGAAGACGGAAAAATACTCTCATATAATGCAATAAAATAATATGAAATTAGAATTTTGTGTTTACATTTTTGATAAAGAAATAAGGAGAGTCGATATGTATTTATCGGCTCTTTTTAAGGAACAATCAAGAAGTTATATTCAGAAATTAATCGAAAAATGAAATGTGACTGTAAACGGAAAAATAGTTTCAAAACATGAAAAATTAAAAAAATGAGACCTGGTTGAGATGATTTTTGAAACTGAGAAAATGGAAATTGAAGCTGAAAATATGGCTTTAGATATAGTTTATGAAAACGAGGATTTTGCAATAATCAACAAAGATGCAGGAATAAATACTCATCCAGTACCTGGAGAGTGATGAAAAAGTGGGACTTTAGTAAATGCGCTCCTTCATCATTTTGACTGACTTTCTGTGATAAATTGAGTTGAACGCCCAGGTATCGTTCATCGCTTAGATAAGGACACAAGCTGACTTATAATTATCGCAAAAAATGATAAAACTATGAGAGCTCTGCAAATTAAGATGAACAAAAGAACTATTAAAAAAACTTATCTAGCACTTGTAGATTGAATAATAAAAGAAAGTGGAGGTTATATAGAATCCTACATTTGAAGAGATCCGCAAGACCGCAAAAAAATGACAGTTAAAAATCCAATTAATCCAAAGCTTGCTAAGACAAAATTTAGTGTAATTAAATATGTTGAAAATAAATATACTCTCGCTGAAGTTGATTTGCTTACTGGAAGAACTCACCAAATTAGAGTGCATTTTGCAAGCATCGGTCATCCAATAGTTTGAGACAAGACATATTGAAATGAAAAAACCAATAAATATTTTAAAGAAATTTATGGATTATGAAGGCAATTTCTTCATTCCTATAAATTATCTTTCAATTTAGACTGAATTGATTATAATTTTGAGGCACCACTCAAAAATGACATTAAAAAAATTATTAACTAAAATTTGACTCACAAAATAAATATATTACAATAATTTCACTTTATTATTAATCAAAATTTTATGTCTATATTAAACCACAAACTCAAACTCAAAACTTGATTTACCTTAGTAGAACTAATCGTAGTCATCTCAATACTCGCAATTCTCTGAACTATTGCATTTCTTTCATTCTCTTGATATTCATCATCTTCTAGAGATAGCGTAAGAATAAGTGATATAGCAAATATATCTAAGTGATTAGAATTATACAAAGTAAATTCATGAAAATATCCTTTGCCTGAAAGTCCAGCTACAATAACTTTGAGTTGAAATATTATTTCTTTACAATGATATTTATGAGATAATCAATCTAGTATTATTAAAATATCTAAAACTCCTGTAGATCCATTAGACCAGACTAAATATATTTATTCAACAGATTCAAATCAGATATCATATAAGTTACTCTACTATCTAGAGAAACAAACTGCTCTAAATTCCAGTTTCCCTCTACCTCTAGGAGAGGGGTTAGGGGTGAGGGTTTATGCAATAGATTATACAACAAGAATTCCAAGAGTAACTTCAAAATGACCGGCAATACTTGTTGATTATACTACAAATATACCAGTATCTATAAATACAGAATTAAATAATAATACTAATTCATATAAAGCTATAATAGATAATTCTAATTCTATAACTTGATCAGGAATTGAAATTGCCTGAGGATTACAAGCTCTAGCACTCAAATGATGAGATTTATCTCAACCAAAAACTTGTCCAACTTGATTTATTCCAGTTCCAGGTAATGCAGAATTCTCACAACCTGGTTTTTGTGTGGCAAAGTATAAAATGGCTCTGGAAAGAGATTTAACTACTTCTGAACTCAGTCCTGCAAATTTTAATACATGGACTTGATCTACTACAACTCGTTGAACATGAACAATCTGGATTGATTGAACTATAGTGTCTGCTCCATGAAAATATCAAATAGCAAATATAACTCAAATTCAAGCTATGGCTGCTTGTAAATCTATTTGATGACATTTAATTACAAATAATGAATGGATGACTGTAGCAAGAAATATAGAAGCACAAAGTTCTAATTGGTCTACTTGAATTGTTGGAAGTTGAGGGATATATAGATGAGTTGTAAATTTAAACGATTCTCTATGATGTGATGCTAAATGATGAAACATAGAAACTTACCCATATGCTACTAAAACTTGACCATCAACTACATCAACTTGAATACTTTGTAATCCAAAAAGACAACTTAAACTATCTAATTGAGAAATTATATGGGATTTAGCTTGAAATATTTGGGAATATGTAAATAAAGCAAATACAAATGATTGAATTAATTATAATTCAAATGATTTTAAATCATGAGTTGCTTGTAATTGAGCGAATGGCTGGTATGCATTCTCTAATTGAGAAATTACACCTCCAACTCTATGAACATGTAATTATATAAATTGATATTCCTATTCTAATAATTGACCAAAAATATTAAATTTAAATACAGATAATGGTATATGAAGAATATACTCATTCAATACTCCCAATAATGTATGGATTCGTTGAGGTACATCTAATCTTAATAGCTCACCTTATTCTGGTATATTCACACTTAATTTACGGTGGTCAGAAACTAGTTGGCACCCTTCTGTAGGTTTTCGTTGTTCTTATTAATTATTAACTAAAATACTATGATCTGACATTTTCTGAATTTAATATTCAAATGAACCTCTATTTACAGATGGAATAATTTTTCTAGAATTGAGAATATTTCTACTATTGATAATAAGGGTTTTACGCTTCAAGTTGCGTATATATTGAGTAAAGTAATAGAGGAAAAGGAGTGAATAAAGCTTGATATTTTGTATATTTTTAAAAAAATTATTTTTTCTTCTTTTGAAACATTAATCTTATCTGATATTAATTCGGATTTACAAAGAAGAATTATAAATAAAAATAGCTGAATTTATGCTAAATTAGTTAAAAAGGTTCAAGATTTTTTAACCTCGCAAGATATTAGCTGAAATATTAAAGATGATATATTATATATTTACAAAAATGAAAATAATCCAAAATACGCTCGTGAACATGAAATAATGGAATTTTCAAAATTATGGGTAGCTTATTATGAGGCTTATTTCTCAGCAAAAATTTATCCTGAAATGTATGAAGATGTTTTGAATAATATCAAAGATAGATTGGATAACACAAAATATTCAACATTATTAAAATACTTAAATATAAATAACACCTCAAATGATTTAGAGAAATTTTTATTAAATATTAGACGTCTTCAGTCAAATTTTAGGTGGAACAGAATGAAAAGAATTTATCCAATTTCTGTTATGGCTCATAGCTATATAACTTTTTTTCTTGCCTACATAGCTGGTAAAACAGAAGATTATAATGATGAAAAAATACTAGATATAATGACTAGGGCCTTATTTCATGATGTTCCAGAATCAATTACCTGAGATATTGTATCACCTACAAAAAAGGCAGTTCCAGGCTTTGCTGAGCTACTTTGAGATATTGAGCTTGAAATGCTGGAAGAATATTTATTTATTCATATTAGTTGATTTGATTTTAAAAAAGATTTAGCTAAAATAATGCTTGAACCATTTTCTGGAGAAGACTGAAAAATAGTGAAAATGTGTGATATTTTTTCATCATTATTTGAATCAAAATTAGAAGTACAAAACAGCGAAGAATTCTCAAAAATTTATATAGACACAAAGAGAAAGTTACGTGCATATAATACAAAAAGCTCAAATTATATTCTAAATTATTGAGTTGATTATTTTGAGGATAATATGGAGGAAATAGTAAAATTATAAAATATATTTTTTAACACAAACACGTATGGAAAACAAAATTAATTCGCATTTAGAGCAAATAAATGAACTAAGAAATGAAATGAAAAAAGTAATAATCTGACAAGAAACTTTAATAAAAAATTTACTTATAGCACTTCTTGCTGGGGGGCATATAATTCTTGAATGAGTTCCAGGCTTAGCAAAAACTCTCTCAATTAAAACCTTATCTGAAGCTTTAAATCTAGGTTTTTGAAGAATTTCATTTACTCCAGATTTATTGCCAGGTGATTTGATTTGAGGACAAATTTATAATCAAGCTGATTCAAAATTTTACATTAAAAAGTGACCAATTTTTACAAACTTTTTACTTGCTGATGAGATAAACAGAGCTCCAGCAAAAGTGCAGTCTGCCCTACTTGAAGCTATGCAAGAGAAAAAAATTACAATTGCTGATGAGGTATTTACACTAGATAACCCATTTATAGTACTAGCTACTCAAAATCCTATAGAGCAAGAATGAACTTATGAGCTACCTGAAGCACAATTAGATAGATTTTTATTAAAAACCATTATTAATTATCCAAGTCAAGAAGAGGAAATTCAAATAATGAAAAATGACACTAGAAAAGAAAAAATTAAAAAGATCTTATCAAAAAAAGATTTAATTGAAATTCAAAATTTTATAGAAAATGAAATATTTATTGATGATAAAATTTACGAATACGTAAGAGATATAGTATTTGCAACGAGAAATCCAAGCGATTATAATTTATCTCAAATTTCACCTTATATTAGTTTTTGAGCATCTCCAAGAGCTTCCCTATCTCTCATTAAAACCGCAAAGGTAAATGCATTCCTATCAGGTAGAGCTTACGTAATTCCTGAAGACATTAAAGAAATGGCATACGATGTACTTAGACACAGAATTGGACTTAGTTTTGAAGCTATATGAGAAAATATGAAAACTGACGATATAATTAAAATTATTTTAGATAATGTATTAGTTCCGTAAAATGAGCAATAATTTTCGCCTTATAGACATTAAGACTTTCAAAAAAGTATCTAGTTTATTTGCGTGAAATTATAAAACAAATTTTTTATGAGCATGAATGGAATTTGATGAACTAAGACAATATAGCTTCTGAGATGATGTTAAAAATATAGACTGGTTAGCATCAGCTAAAAACTCTAAAGTTTTTGTAAAAAAATATATTGAAGAAAGAGAAATAGAATTACTCTTTATCATAGATACTTGAACAAGTATGTATTTCTGATTTGAAAACAAAACAAAGTTAGAAATTGCAAAAGAAATATTTGAAATATTGGCTTTATCATGAATAAAAAATCAAAATAAGATATGAGTTATTTTTTACAATAATAAAGAAATTATTGATTTAAAATCTAAAAAAACACTGCAAAACTTTTTTTTAATAAAAAGAAAATTTGATGAGATTATTTCAAAAGATTCTCTCGCTACATCAAATATTAATAAAGTTCTTGAAAATCTTTTTAAAAAACAAAAAAGAAATAGTATTATTTTTATAATGTCAGATTATTTGGATGAAATTAACGAAATATATTTTAAAGCGCTATCAAACAAAAATGATTTGATTTTTATAAATACATTCGATGATTTTGAGAATAATTTAGACTGAAAATGATTTTATAATTTAGTTTGAAATCAAAAAAATATAGAAATAAATATAGAGAATAAGGATAAAAAAGAAAAATATATAAATTTAAGAAATGAGAAAATCTCAAAATTTAAGAAAAAAATATTTTCGCTCGGATGAAGTTACCTAAAAACAAGTAACATAGATGATATTTTTTCAGTTTTATATAAATTTTTTAAATTAAGAAAATAATGAAAGATATTTTTGATATAAAATGAGTTTTGTATGCGAATTTATTTAGCAAGCAATTTTTTAGTTATTTTTTTGAATTTGTAATTTTATTTTTTATTGTTTTTTTAATATCATTTTGAATTGATAAATTAGTTAAATATCTTAAAAAATTATACGCAAAAAGGATTGAAAAAATGCTTTTAAAGAAAAAATATATAGAAATAATTTCTAATTTAGACGCTTCAGATAAGGAATTTTCTAATAAATTAAATTATTACGTAAGAGATTATTTTGAAAAAGCCTGAGTTATAAAAGATCCAACAAAGAAAACAGCAACCGAGCTTAAAACATGAAAATATAAATTTTTAGATGATTTTTTTGTTAATTGTAGAGATTTAGAATTTGATAAAGAAAGAAATAATATTAAATACAAAGAAAAACTTCAAACTGAGGCCACTTTAATTATTCAAAATAATTATTTATAGTTGTCAATCCAAAATTAAATATTCTCTTTGACTAATTTTCAATTAAAATATAATAATCAAATTTCCTTAATTGAAAATTTATGAGCTTAAATTGAAATAATTATACTTTTACTGGTTGTAAGGCTCCGTTTTTTTGACAAGTATTTAAAGATGTATCTTACATACAAGACCCAAATAAGGTTCATTTATCAGAAAATAGTCCAGAAGTAATAAAAAATTGAGGATTTTTTATTAATCAAATTGATTGAACAACTCATTTTTTCCAAGGTAGGAAATGAGGCAATGAAACTGTAATGGTAAAATTAAAATGAATGTGATATTATTATTTATTTAAAGAGTATATTTGAAATTCAAGATGAATTGTAACACTGAAATGTAAAGATATTTTTGAAAGGGCTAACTGAGATGAGGTTGTAGATTATCTGATTAAAAACGAAAAAATAACAACAATCGATCCTATCACTGCAAAAAATATTTTATGAAATATAAAAAATATTACTTCTGAAAGAATTAATTGAGTTTTGACTGAAACAAATAAATCATTATTCACCATCGAACAACCTTGATGAACAACGCACTATATAAAATGAAAGATGGTAAAATTAAAGGCCTGATTACTAGATTTATTACTTGAATGTATTAATAAAACTAAATGAAAAATAAGTATTAAATGCAAACAAGTTTTTGAAAGATGAAATTTAGTTGAAATTAAGGAATTTATCAAAAATGCAAAAGAAAATAATATATCATCCGATTATGATTTACTTCATAACTAAATTAAATATTTTTATAAAAACCTAAATTTAGATTTGATTTATTAGTTAAATAGTATAAACTACAATAATCAGTTTATATTTTTTAAAACAAAAAAACTATGGAAATACCACAAAAAGTAAGATGAATGCAGGATATTTTTTGAGAATACCAAAGGTATTTTACATTTTTAAAAAAAGTTTCTCGTCATGAATTTCGTAAAAATTGATTTACCCGTATTTCAACACCAATTATTGAAAAAGCAGAATTAATCAAAAGAAGTATTTGAGAAAATACAGACATTGTCTCAAAAGAAATGTATAATATTATTGATAAGAAATGAAGAGAATTAGTATTAAAACCTGAATCAACAGCTGGAATTATGAGAGCTTATTTAAATAATTTCCTAGATGAGACTCAGCCAGTTTATTTATATTATATTGAACCTCATTTTAGATATGAAAGACCACAAAAATGAAGATATAGACAATTTAATCAAATTGGATCTGAAATTATATGAGAATTAGATCCTGTTTTAGATGCAAAATTAATACATATTTGAAAATCAATTTTAGATTCTATCTGACTTAAAGATACTTTTAAAGTGAAAATTAATTCAATTTGAACAAATAAAGAAAGAGAAAAATATTTAGAAGAATTAAAATGATTTTTTTCAAATAAAAAAGCTCATCTAGATGATACAGATTTACATAGATTAGAGACTAATCCACTACGCATTCTAGATAGTAAAAATCCTGATACAATTGAATTACTTAAATTCGCTCCAAAAATCACAGATTTCCTAAAAAAAGAATCAAGAGAATTTTATGAAAAAGTTAAAGAATATTTAGATATTTTAAATGTAGAATATATTGAAGATTCATCACTTGTAAGATGACTTGATTATTATTGTCATACTGTTTGGGAATTTGTTGATTTTTCTGGAAGAAGTCAAGATGCACTTGGTTGATGATGAAGATATGATGAACTCTCTAAAACCCTATGATATAAAACTGCGGTTCCAGCCGTTTGATTTGCATTTTGAGCAGAACGTCTAATTGAGCAAATTATGGAAACATGAGTGAAATTAAAAAATAAAGATATAATTCACCTTTATTTCATTCAACTTTGAGATGCTGCAAAAAAAATAATATTACCACTTGATATCGAAGCAAGAAAAAGATGATTGAATTCCTCAATTTCACTTTGAACTCCATCAATTAAAATACAATTAAAAAAAGCTAATAAAATTAATGCAAAATTTGTAGCAATAGTTGGTGTTATGGAGGCAAAAAATTGAGTTTGCCAACTTAAAGATATGGTAGCCGGAACTCAAGAAGAAGTAAAATTAGATAATTTATTAGATCATATTATAGGAAAAGTTTGAAAAGAAAATCTTGATTTTTATAGTCCAGCTAAGGATTTTATTATAGAAGAACCAAAATTATTAGAAGATTTTTAAATTTATTCTTGATTAATTAAATATTTTTTTATATAATACAAATGTTATTTATTTACTAATAAAAAATATTATGGAATTACAAAGAAAAGTTAACCTAAAAAATTTGGATAACGACAAAAATGTTGTTGAAAGACTTATTGATGAAAATATGTCTACCAAATTAGATAAATATTTACAAAAATTTGATAAAGATGATATAGAATGAGAATTATCTCTAACTATTGAAAAAAACAAAAAAAATCTATTTGATTGAATACTCCAATTAATTATAGATTGAAAAAAATTTAGATATGAAAGAGAAGATTTTAAAAAATTAGACGATTTAATTAATCATTTATTTGATCACTTCAAAGAAGAATTATCAAGTAAATAAATAAGAAATTACAAAATTCCCGCCCCGGCGGGAGTTTTAAAATATAACTAAAATATTATGAATATAATTTTATGAATTATCTTAGCAATTATTGTTTTTTCAGTAATAGTATTTTTTCATGAGCTAGGACATTTTTTATTTGCTAAGCTTTTTTGAGTAAAAGTTGAAGAATTTTGAATATGAATTCCACCGAGAATTACAAGATTATTTAAGGATAAATCAGGAACAGAATATACAATTAACTGGTTCCCTATTTGATGATTTGTAAAGCTTTTTTGAGAAGAGTATAATGAGGATACTATAAAAAATAAAAATAGTCTTGTCTCAAAATCAACTATAAAACAAATGATTATAATTTTAGCTTGAGTTTGTTTTAATTTTATAATTGCGACTGTTATCTTTACTACAGCATTTATGATATGAACCGGACCTCTTACAATTAATACAAAATTTGATACAAATGTTACCACAAAATTAATCCCTAGCCTAAATGAAGCAGTTAATTTATGAATTATAAAAACATCTGGAATTATTTTATCTCCAATTGTCTGAAGCATTGCAGATAATGCTGGATTAAAGGAATGAGATATCTTACTTTCAATAGATAATGAAATGATTTCAAGCCCTGAACAAATGGTAGAAATTGTATCTAGCTCTAAAAAATCACTCAAATTTTTAATTAGAAGATGAAACGATGAATTTATTAAAGGTATTTTGCCAATTTCATGAAAAATTTGAGCTTATGTATGATATAATGTATCATCTGTAAATAAAGATTTTAAATATAAATTTAGTCCAAGTGAAGCTGTAAGGCAGTGATTTTGAGAAACTATAAATCAATCAAAACTAGTTTTAGAGCTTATGAAAAATTTAGTTTCAAAGATATTAAATCCAAAAAATAATATTGAAAGAACAGAAGCTGTAAATAGTTTATGATGACCGATCGCTGTATGAAATTTATTTGTAGATTTAGTGAAAGAAAATGCAAGTATACTTATGATTTTACTAATTTGAGCATTACTTAGTGTGAATTTAGCCATATTTAATTTACTCCCACTTCCAGCACTTGATTGATGAAGGTTTTTTATAATGCTACTTAATTCTATTGTAATATTCATTTTCTGAAAAAAAGTTATAGATTGACGAGTTGAGAATTTAATTCACCTACTATGATTTTTATTCCTCATAACTCTCAGCCTATTTGTAGCATATAAAGATATTTTTAAATTAATTTTTAATTAACCTCACCCCTTATAATGTTTGAATTTAAAATAGAAAAAAATGATTGACTTGCGAGAGCCTGAGAATTTGTTACGCCAAATTGAGTGATAAAAACTCCTATTTTTATGCCAGTTTGAACTCAAGCCACAGTTAAATGAATTACAAAAGAACAGCTAGAACAAATTGGTTCTCAAATAATTTTATCAAATACTTACCATCTCTACCTCAAACCAGGCGAGAATTTAATAGAAGAATTTTGAGGATTACACGATTTTATGTGAATTAAAATTCCTATTTTAACTGATAGTGGAGGTTTTCAAGTTTTCTCACTATGACAAACCTGAAAATGATTTAAAAATTGAGAAAGTCTTGTGAAAATCACAGAAGACTGAGTTCATTTTAGATCTCACAGAGATTGATCTAAACACTTCTTCACACCAGAACTTGCCATGCAAATACAAGAAAAGCTCGGAGCTGATATAATAATGGCTTTTGATGAATGTGCCCCTGGAGATAGCTCTCACTCCTACGCTACAAAAGCAATGAACAGAACTCATAGATGGGCAACTAGATGCCAGCTTGAACACGCAAAATTACAAGAAAAAAGAGCAAGTTTATGAAAAAATCCTCAAGCACTATTTCCAATTATTCAATGAGTAATCTATGAGGACTTACGCCGTGAATCAGCGAAATTCTTAAGTGAACTTGATACTCCAGGAATTGCAATAGGATGATTGAGTGTATGAGAGTCAAAAGAAGATTTACTCAGAATTCTAGATGTACTATCACCAATTTTGCCTTCAGAAAAACCTCACTATCTTATGTGACTTGGAACTCCAGAAGACCTAATTGAATGAATTTATCGCTGAATTGATATGTTTGATTGTGTACTCCCAACTCGTTTAGGTCGCCACGGAGTAGCTTTTACATCTTATTGAAATATTAAACTCACCAACAAGAAATACGAACACGAAAAAACTTGAATTCCAATAGACCCTGAACTATCTACGCATGTATCTAGAACTTATTCACTCGGTTATCTCCGCCATTTACTCCACACCTGAGAAATCCTAGGTTGACAACTCCTCTCACTCCACAACCTCGAATTCCTCCTCAACATAACCACCAAAGCCCGCGAACACATCCTGAATTGACAATATGAAGCCTTTAGAAATAAGTTTCGGGAGAATTATAAGATTAAGTAATCATAAATATAAAAAAATCTGAATTCTGGAATTCAGATTTTTTTATTTAAAATTTTAAATTTAATTCTTTGAACAATAAACCACAGTCACATAAGCCGGAACATTGCTTGAACTCGCAGTATTTCAGGTAATAGGATCATTTCAATCAGCTCAAGTACTAGGACTTCAATATGGATTGTTGGTGAGAACATAATTATCAGTAATATTTTGAGATGCATCACCATAATAATTCCATCTTACCGAAGTAAAACTTGATCATACTCAAAATGGTTCAACTGAAGAAGGTCACCGAAATGAATATCAAGCATTAGTACTAATACCAAAAGGCATTTCGTGTTTATGAACCATTGTATGAGTATGACTAGGTCATAATAAGCCTGTAGCGGCATGTGTATGAGTATCAGCTCAACCTGTTGTACCATAAGTTGTGGCACCTCTTGGGAATTTATTGTCTAGAGCTGTGACTCTGGTCCAGTTAGTAGTATCTGGACATCAGTTATTAAACATTAGAATTGCTCAAGATGGAACAGAATTAGAATTTATCTTACCATCAAGTTCTGTCAGACTATCAACCATCATATTCCAAGAATTTGCAGTTAATCAGGTTCCAGGTGATACTTTAGCTGGAAGATTAGTAAGAGCTCCATAAACTACAACACAAGTTCAAACTGTAATAAAAAATGTTAATCATCAGATAACTGATTTTTTTATTGTTTCTCTCATAAATTTAATATTAAAAAAATAAATGCGTCGAAATTGTAATATATTTTTTTCAAAAAAGCAAATAAATAAAACTGGCTTAAATATAATCCAGTTTTATTTTACAAAAAATCCTTGAAATCTCAGTATTTATATCATTTTGAAAACATTTTTTGGATAATTTTTTCTTTTTGAAATTGGCCTTGTTTTAATTTTTCGATTTCATTTAATATTTTATCCTCCGTGTCTCAGAGTTTATTCTCCTCAATAATTTGAGATATAATTTCTTTATCAAATCAAGATTGAAGCAGTGAGCAAACAATATTTTTAATAGATTTTTTATTTAGAGAAAGCTCTATTTTTTGTTTAATATAAGCATAAGATTTAAAATTATTTTCTGACTTTGGGGTTAAATTTAAGAGAATTTTTTCTATATCATCTTTTTTGAAATCTTTCTGGATTAATTTACTTATTATAAATCTTTGACTTTTTCACTTATCAAGAAGTTCTCATATTTTTATTTCAAGTAAATATTCCTCTCTAAAATCATCTTTTAGCTCAATTAATAATTTTTTGATATTTTCTTTATTTTGAGTTTTTTGTTCTAGTTTTTTTACTAGTTTTCAAATAGATGGGTAATATCTGAGATAATACCAAAGCGCATAATTTTTGAGTGTTTCAAATTTGGAATAGTCTGGGATATATTTCATAATTTAACTATCAAATAGCTAATTGCTCTTTAGCACTTTCTTTTAGATATTCAAGTTCTAGCTCTATATATCTATCCATATCCATCTTTTTTTCGCTAGCTGACATTTCTTCCATTAGTTTCTTTGCTTCATCTTTTTTGGCTTTAATTTCTTCAAGATTAAGTCATGCTCAATCATCCACCATATCAGCAATAATTGTTAAATTCGTTCAATCAGTCTCAATTACTCAACCTCCAATTGCGAATTTTTCAACATTTCCTTCAAATTTTAATTTCAAAATACCAGGTCTTAAAGCTGAAATAAGAGGAACATGCGAAGATAATACAGTTATCTCCCCTGCTTTCGTTGGAATTATAGCTTGCTCTAGATTATCTATCTCAAGAACTTTTTTCTTTACAGAAATTAACGTAAGTTTCATATTGAATTAAGTTAAATTAAATTAGATTAATTGTCATTCCCATGAAGATGGGAATCTTCCTTGTATTTTTTTAATATATTTTGTAGATTCCTGCCTCCGCAGGAATGACAGAAATGGGTAGGATGACACGAGACTATTTAGTTTTTTCTTTCTCATAAGCATCAATCACTTCTTCAATTCTTCATTTGTACATGAAAAATTTTTCTCAGATATGGTCTAGTTCTCAGGCTGCTATCATTTTAAATCATTTAACTGTGTCTTCAAGTTTTACATAAACCCCAGGAGTTCCTGTAAATTGCTCAGCAACGAAAAATGGTTGAGAAAAAAATCTTTGAATTTTACGTGCGCGAGATACTGATAATTTATCTTCTTCTGAAAGCTCATCCATACCTAGAATTGCTATAATATCTTGTAATTCTTTATATCTTTGTAAGATTTTTTGAACAAGTCTAGTCGTGTTATAATGGTCATCTCATACAACTTTTGGGATCATAACTGTAGAAGTAGAATCAAGTGGATCTACTGCTGGATAAATACCAAGCTCAGCAATACTACGAGCAAGTACTACAGTCGAGTCAAGATGGGCAAAAGTATTGGCTGGAGCAGGATCAGTTAGATCGTCAGCTGGTACGTAAACTGCTTGAACAGAAGTAATAGAACCATTTTTAGTTGATGCAATTCTTTCTTGAAGTGCTCCCATATCAGTCGCTAGAGTTGGTTGGTATCAAACGGCTGATGGTATTCTTCAAAGAAGCGCTGATATTTCAGATCCAGCTTGTGTGAAACGGAAAATATTATCAACGAAAAGTAGAACATCTCTTTTTTCTACATCACGGAAATATTCCGCCATAGTTAATCAAGTCAACGCCACTCTTGCTCTTGGTCCTGGTGCTTCGTTCATTTGTCCGAAAACCATCGCAGTTTTATCAATTACTCCTGACTCCTTCATTTCATGATATAAATCATTTCATTCTCTTGTTCTCTCTCATACTCCGGCAACTACTGAGTATCATCCGTGCTCTGATGCAATATTGTGAATTAATTCTTGCATTATAACAGTTTTTCCAACTCAAGCTCATCAAAAAAGTCAAACTTTTCATCATTTTAACATTGGTGCGACTAAATCTACTACCTTAATTCAAGTCTCAAGAACTTCAGTTTGAGTAGAAAGCTCATTATATTCAGGAGATTTTCTGTGAATTGGCCATTTTTCCTCTGTCTTTGGTGCATCAATTTCATCAATAGGATCACCAAGTACATTAAACATTCTTCATAAAACTTTTTGTCAAACTGGAATACTTATAGGATTATTTGTCGCTATAACTTCAAGTCATCTTTTTACTCATTCAACAGGATTCATCGCGATAGTTCTCACAACTCAATCACCTAATTGTTGTTGTACCTCAAGTATTAATTTAACTGGAGCACCCACAACCTCAAGCGCATCATAGATATTTGGTACATATCCATTGCTAAATTCTACATCAATAACCACTCAGATTATTTTAGTAATGATTCATTTATTCATAAAAGTAAAAATTAGTAATTATAAATTATATTTTAAGTTATCCTTATTCTCCCTCTCCCTCTCTCGAGATGGTGGGGTGAGGGAATTTATCCATCGCAATATTAGAGAGTCTGTCTGCTTCTTTGTTTTTTTCTCTTGGGATGTGATAGAAGCTTATTTTTCATCACCAAGTGTTGATTGCTTTTTGTATTTCTAGTTTTATTTCTGCCAATTCTTGATTTTTTATTTTAAATATTCCGGATAATTGATTAACTACAAGTTGACTATCCATATATAATTCAATCTCTTTTGCTTTTAACTCTATTGCTCTTTGTATTCAATTCAATGCTCCCAAATATTCTGCTTGATTATTTGTCTTAATTCCAAGTCATTTATATCTTTTCTCAACTGGATTATTATTTTCATCTGTTATATAAACCCCAATTCCCGAAATTCCCGGATTTCATCTCGCTCATCCGTCTGTGAATACTTTTAATTTCATAAATTAAATTAATTTTATTAACTCCCCCTAGTTCGTTTCCTCACTCTCCCTCTCAAATGAGGGGGATTAAGGGGGAGCTTTTATTCCTTCATACTCTCGACTCCGCTTACTAGCTCAGAGATTTCTTTGGTAATATTTGCTTGTCTGGCTTTGTTGTATTTTAGGGTTAGTTCAAAAACTTTCTTTCCAGCGCTATCTTTTGCATTTTTCATAGCAACCATACGAGAAGCGTGCTCTGACGCTTTTGCTTCAAGTAAAATTTCGTAAAACATCATATCCAAAATCATTGGAATAATTTCATTTGTAATCGTATTTTTGTCTGGTTCTATTGCGTAATCTATTGATTTTATTTGCTCTTGAGCGCTAATTCAAACAATTTCTTCTAAATAAGAAATAATATCTTGCTTATTAATTGTAAGAAATTGTTTTGCTACAGATCTTTGAGTGATAGCTGAAACATAATAACTATAAAAAACTACGACTTTATCATAAGCGAGCGAGCTAAATTTATTTACTAAATCTTTAGAAACTTTTTTCGATTCTGAAAGCTCAATATTGTCAGTCAAAACTTCACTAAAATCTCATATTAAATTAGCTCCAGTTCTCAAAATAAAGTCTTGAGATTTTTTTCAAATAGAAATAAAATCAAAATTCTTGTCTTTATTATTCCTAAGATATTCAGCAACTTTTTTAAAAATATTCACATTATATCATCCACAAAGTCATTTATTAGAAGAAATTACAATAAGCAATTCCTTGTTATTAGGTTTTTTAGGTTTTGCAAAAAATAAAGAATCGCTCACACTATCCTCAATTGTAGAAAGGATTTTTAAAGCTCCTATAGCAAAAGGACGACTTGAAAGAACTGAGTCTTGAGCTTTTTTCATTTTTACAGTCGAAATAAGTTCCATCGCTCTCGTGATTTTTTCAGTATTAGTAACTGTTTTAATTCTTCATTTAATTTCTTTTGTAGAAGCCATTTTATAAAATTATTAATACATTTCTTTTAGGTTTTCTAGGACTTTTATAAGTTTAGCAAGAGTTTCGTCATTTAATACTTTTTCAGATCTGATAGAATTTAGAATTGTTTCTTCTTTTTCAAGTTTTGCATATAAATCTTTTTCAAATTGCGCGATTTTAGAAACTTCAATTGAGTCTAGATATCAGTTAGTTGAAGCAAAAACTATACAAACTTGTTTTTCAGATGCAACTGGAGAATAAATTCATTGTTTTAGAACTTCAACATTTCTTTTACCTCTTTCTAAGTCTTTTCTAGTATCTTCATCAAGATCAGATGCAAATTGAGAAAATGCTTCTAATTCTCTATATTGAGCTAGAGATAATTTAAGAGTTCCAGCTACCTTTTTCATGGCTTTAGTTTGAGCATCTCATCATACACGAGATACAGATAATCATACATTTATAGCTGGTTTTACTCCGGCATTAAATAGCGAAGTTTCTAAAAATATTTGTCAGTCAGTAATTGATATTACATTTGTAGGAATATAAGCTGATACATCTCAGGCTTGAGTTTCGATAATTGGAAGAGCAGTTAGACTTCAAGCACCAAGTGAGTCATTTAATTTTGCAGATCTCTCAAGAAGTCTTGAGTGAAGGTAAAATACATCTCAAGGATATGCTTCACGTCCTGGTGGCCTTCTAAGAAGCAAACTCATCTCACGATATGCATTCGCATGTTTTGTCAGATCATCATAAATAATTAGAGCATGTTCACCATTAAACATAAAATATTCAGCTATCGCACATCCTGAAAAAGGAGCAAGCCATTGCATAGAAGCAGGAGCTGAAGATCCAGCTGAAACTATAATTGTATAATCCATAGCTCATGCCTTTTTTAGTTCTTCAGCGATTGCAACTACTTTAGAATTTTTTTGTCAGATAGATACATAAATACATTTAATTCATTTTCATTTTTGATTTAGGATTGTATCAATTGCAATTTGAGTCTTCCCTGTCTGGCGGTCTCAAATAATTAATTCTCTTTGTCATCTTCCGATTGGCACTAGCGAGTCAATTGCTTTAAGTCAAGTTTCAAGTGGTTCATGTACGTGTTTACGGCTCATAACTCCAGTTGCAACGCGTTCTGTTGGATAAAATTCAGTTGCTTTAATTTCTCAAAGTCAATCAATTGGATTACCAAGTGCGTCCACTACTCTTCCAAGTAAATCTGGTCAAACTGGAACTTCCAAAACTTTTCAAGTTTTTTTAGCTATCATTCATTCCTTAATGGTATTAAACCCTGATAATATTACGACTCATACGAAATTTTTCTCAAGATTAAGAGCAACTCATGTAGCTCCACTCTCAAATTCCACAAGTTCATTATAAGAAATATCACGAAGTCCTAAAACTTTTGCGATACCATCCCCAAGGTAAATTACCTCTCAACTATTAACTCTCTCCGGATTAATCTCAGCTGAGTCTAGTTTTAATTGTATTTCCTTGATTATTCCATCAAGTAAATTTGTATTTGTCATAATATTTTAAAATTAAATTTTACTTATTTTGTTGTATATATTTTCAAATGATATATCTACCATATCATCTCATAAAAATATTCTTACTCATCCTTTTAATAAAGAACTTTTCTTGAATGAAGCTTTGCATAGATCAATTTCAACTCAAAAATGTTTCTTATAAAGATTTTTTAGAAAATCTTTGATTTCATCTATTTTAAGCTCAGGAAAATACTCAATTAAAATCTTTTTTTCGTTATTTAATTCAAAATAAATAACTTCATCTGATTTTTTTCAAATATTTTTTTTCAAATCTCTGTACTTTTTAAGTATGGCATATACTTGCTCAAGCTCAGATTTATTGTATTTACTTATATCCATTTTTGTGTTAATTAAATACAAATTAAATTATTTCTTCTCAAGCATTTTTCTTAATAAAAGAAACATTAGCTTCACTTTGTTTAAATAATTTCTCATTTAAAAGAAGAGCAACTTCAAGTATTTTTTCTTTCATTGTAGAATTCATTGCTTTTCTTTCATTGTCTATATCAAGCATTGCTTTTGTCTTTATTCTTTCACTTTCTTCTTTTGCCTCATTTATAATTGCTAAAGTCTCTTCTTTAGCCAAAGTCTCTCATTGAGATTTTATAAAAGAAGCTTCTTTTTTCGCATCATCAATAATAGTTTTTGCCTCTTTTTTCGCATTTTCTTTAATTTCATGCAATTTCAAATGAGCTTCCTCAAGTTCTTTTCTCTTGATTTCTTCATTATGTAAATACACTAAATAAGGCTTAAATAAGAACTTATTTAACATAAAAATTATAACTACAATATTTACAAATTGTATAATAAAAGATCAAAGATTTACAAATGAGTCCATAAAAAGATTTTAAAGTTATAAAAGTTTTCTCAAAATTTCTCTAAAAGTTTTAAAAAATAGTGAAGTTTGTATGAAAAGCGAGTACCGGAGCGAGTCGTAGCGAAAGCTACGGTGAGCGAGGAAACAGAGCTTTGAATGCAAAATTCGCATTTTTTATAACTTTTACTTAACGAACTTGATCATAATTGCGATTACAAAAGCGAATATTCAAAGTGCTTCAGCAAAGGCGATTGCTAGGATCATAGTTGTTTTAATATCGTTAGATGCAGAAGGATTTCTTCCGATTGCATTTAAACCACTAAAACCAATAAGACCAATTGCTATTGCAGGTCAAAAAGCTCATAAACCAAAGGCTAAAGCCATAGAAATATCTGGTGTCATAATTATTAATTTAAAAAATAAAAAGAAAAAACTTAATTTTTATTAAATTCTTCACTTCTTACTTTTTTAATGGTGGTCTTCTATGGCTTGTTTGAAGTAAATAGAAGAAAGTACAAAAAATACTACAGCTTGAATTAGTGCTACAAATAATTCAAAAATCCAAAACGGAAGCACGAATAATTCTCAAACATGTAGACCGAGAACATTAATTTGTCCTGTCAAAAATGCTATCATTCAAATTAACACTACTCCGGCAAATATATTTCAAAATAACCTTAGAGATAGAGATAGAATTTTAACTATTTCTCATACTAAATGTAACCATCCCACAAATACATTTACAGATTTCTCAAAAACTCCATGACCATGAAAATTAAAGAAATATCATTTTAAATATTTTGGAATTCATCTATGGAAAACCGCTACAAAATGCGACAAAACTATTATTGTAAGAGAAAGTCCAAAAGTTGTGTTTAGATCACTATTTATAGGTCTCAAATATTCATGCCAACCTGTAAAAGTGATTATCCAATCAAGAAACAGACTGAAAATATTTGAAAGAAGAATGAAAATAAACATTCCTCAAACCAAAAATAAAATCTTTTTCGCAAACTTTTTATTCCCCACAAAATCCGCAGTCATATCATAAAGTCCGCCCACTATAATCATTCAAGTTGTCTTAAAAAATCATTTCTTACTTTTTAAATTAATTCTAAAAAGAACCAAAACCACAAAAAGCAAAATCATAAAAATCCAAGTCGACAAAACGGTATTTGAAATCCCAAAATGCATCCCAAACAAATCAAAAGAAAGCCCATGCAAAAACTCCCCCTGCATAGAAGGAATATGTGGTCCCACTTCATGTGATACCGTTTCGGCTACCGCTGACATACCAAAAACTTAAATAATATAAAAAAGCACCGGCATTATAAAGAATTTTTTAAAAAATCAAATTTTTGTGTGAAATTTGTTTTTGGGTGGTGGGAATTTGGAGAAAAGTTTGTATTTGTAGAAAAAAGGATAAAATAAAGTTGTTTAATATTTAATTAAAAATATGTTTGAAAATTGATTTATAAAAAATAAAAAACTTCTTGAAGAAAATTCAAGAGTCGAAAACTTAATTGACTTAACTTCTGAAATTGAAAGATTTTCAATTAAATTAGATAGTGTTGATTTTTCTTCTATGATTTGATTTATTTGAAAATTCTGAATATGAAAGAGTAATTTTTTGAATCAAATTAAGAATAAATATTCTGAAAATAGTAAATGGTTTGAATTTGATGCCTGGAAATACCCAGAAAGAGCAAACTTATGGGAAAATTTTGTTTTGGAATTTGCTAGACAAATTAATAAAGAGATTTTTGATAAAACAATGAAACAAGTTGACTGAACAATTAATGATGATAAAAAAGTATTAATAAATACAATTTGAGATATGCCATGACTATCGGTCATTAAAAATTTTAATCATTTTATAAAAACAACACCAGCAAAAAGAAATTTTGAAATTGAAAATTTATTAAGTGAATTGATAAATAAAATACAAGAAAAAAATATTTATATAATTTTAGAGGATATTGACCGTTCATGAGATAATTGACTTTATTTTCTTGAAACATTGAATCATTTTCTAAAAAATAATGAAAAAATGGTACCAAAAATAGTAGTTATAGTACCAATTTGAAAAGAAAATTATGATAAAGATGATTTAAAAACATCATATTTAAAATCATTAGATTATTTTTATACATTCTCTTTAAAAGATATAAAATTAGATTTATTAGTAAAAGAATTATTTATTGATGAAATATATAATAATCTTTTTTTAAAATGACAGATAACTTCATTTTTAGAATGAATTTTTAAAGAATTTCCAGAACAAATAACTATGAGGCTTTTAAAACATATATTAAGAAATGCTAATTCAAATTATATTGCTTTATTAAAAAAACAATGAATATGAATTGATTGGAGATTATCCATTTTATTTGAAACAGCCAAATATATACATAATTGAAATAAAAATAATCCTTTATTTATAGATTTTTGGAGAAGTAACAAATATATTTGATGAAGTGAAAGTATATTTTCTGCATTAATTTGGATTATTATAAAAGAAGCATTTTCTTCTTATTGATGAAGACCACATGAATCAATATATGAAAAAAATAATTCTCAAATGATAATAAGAAAAATGGAGGTTAAATATCCATTAAAAATAGAAAATGTTAATTATAAAAATATACAAACCAAAACGCCAATATTATATCATAATGATAATTATGACACAAATAATAACTATTTTTATATTATAGAGGATTACTTAGATTAAGTATCTAAAATTTATTCGTAAATAAACATGAGATAAATTATTCTGCTTGACTTTTCTACAAATCTGATTATAAATACCTCACCATTAAACTTTTTATTAAAAAGGAGAAGAGTCATGGGACAAACCGCTATACATCTCTCTGAGCCTATTCAGTTATTTCTCGCTCTTATTGTTGGCTTTATATACGCGGCCATCGGCTACTGTGTAGGTGTGGCTGAAGAGAGAAGACGCCAAAAGAAACTTGACGATGTTGAACCTGTCGAAGAGACGGAACACTTCCTTTCGACATAAACATTCGTTGAATTTCAAGAAGTTTTAAAAATCTCCCGGAGGGGGATTTTTAAATACTTAAATTTTTTAAATTTGACTTTAAAAGATTATTTTATATACTTAGTGTATAAGTTAATTAATATTTAATTATCATTTTATGATAAATAAAATAATACTTTTTGAATCAAAAAAAATTCGTCGTGCATGGTATAATAATGAATGGTATTTTTCAGTAGTTGATATAGTAGCTTCTTTGACAGATTCTAGTAATCCAACTGATTATCTAAAAAAACTACGTAAAAGAGATTTAGAGATTTGAAATTACATAGGGACAAATTGTCCCCAGGTAGAAATGCTTACTGAAACAGGAAAAAATAGAAAGACATTAGCCGGTAATATTGAACAGATTTTTCGTATTATTCAATCTATTCCTAGTCCTAAAGCTGAACCTTTCAAGAGATGGCTTGCTAGAGTTGGATATGAGAGAATTGAGGAAATAGAAAATCCAGAATTAGCTCAAGAAAGAATGAAAAATCTTTATGAACAAAAATGATATAATAAAGATTGGATAGATAAAAGATTACGCGGTGTAGCTATTCGTCAAAATCTTACAGATGAATGGAAAGAAAGATGAATTACAAGTAATACTGATTATACTATACTTACATCAGAAATAAGCAAGGCCACATTTGGTATGACTCCAAGTGAATACAAAAAATTTAAAAATATTCCAGAAAAATCAAAATCAAATCTAAGAGATAATATGACAGATTTGGAATTAATTTTTACTATGTTATGAGAAAAGGTAACTACAGAAATCTCAAAAATTGAAAAACCTGAAACTTTTAAAAAAAATCAAAAAGTGGCTAAAAGAGGTGGGAAAGTCGCAGGAAATGCAAGAAAAGAAACTGAAAAAGAGATTTGAAAGAGTGTAATTTCAAAAGAAAATTATTTAATAAATTCTAAAAAATAAAAGAAGTTCAAAATTAAGCCAAAATTAGTTAGTGCATTTTTTGCACAAGCTCAAAATTGGCTTAATTAAAGGAATGTGCAAAAAATGCACATTGGCTTAAATTCAGTTAGTTCCATTTTGGAACATATTATTTCTAATAATCCCAACCTTAAAATCAATTCAAAGATTTCCTCTCTTCTCAATACTCTATATTTCAGTTTTTATGAACTATTCCTATGGATTTTACTGTGTCATTATCGTCTTTTTTATAGGCAAATCTATCTAGTGATTTGATAATTATTCATGATTCTGAGAGAGAAAAATCTCAGTAATTTGAATGTCAATGAAATATAAGATTAATTCATTTTTGTTTAAGTCCTTTTAATCAATCTTTTAATTTTGCTTTAATTCAATCAAGACTTATTTTTGCAAATAAATCTCCAGATAAATAAGAGTCAGACAAAAATAAATATCTATTATCTGTATCCAAAAATACATCAATTAACTCACAAAATTCATCTAATTTCTGAGGATTATATCATTTTAATAAAACCTTCTTTAATCAATCTTGAAATATTTGATTTATTTTATCTACTCAGTATTTAAGAATTAATTCAATCATTCCTGGCATAATATCAGTATGAACAAAAAGAATATCATCTATTTGCTCTACAACTTTCATATTACAAATTATTTCTAACAATTCTCTTCATTTTTCGCTATTTTTCATATTAGTAAGAATTTGAGTTCTATCTAATTTATTTGGTGGATTATAAGATGAGTTAGTCATAGAGTAGATTCTTTCTAAATTTTTTATCTGTTTTTCTTTCTCATCTTCATTTACAAATTCAATTAATTCCTGAATTCACTTAGTTTGATGTCAATAATCAACATAACTACGTCATCCTGGAATATCTCTTCATAATAAAAGTGAGATTAACATATTATCGTGATTTCAGGCTATTATATTAATTGCTCATCAAAGCAATTTTGCTTGTTTATTTAATTCGTTAATTTTGGTTAAAATCTCAAATCAAGAAGCGTGTCTATCCCCTATTATATCTCATAAAAAAAATAATTGAGTATCGCCTCAAATCCAATCTACGTTTTTTGAAATAACTCAAAGAGTGCTTAAATTTCAATACAAAGCGTTAATATTTCAATGTAAATCTCACACTGCCATTACCTCAGTTGGTCTTAAAATTTCATTAATTTCTAATAATTTTTTATTTCTTCTAGGATTATTTTGTCATAATAATTCACTTGTCTTATCTTTAGATTTCTTTGTTATAGTGCCAAGTGGATTAGTCAAAATAAGTTGAAAAGGTATATCTATATTATCATTAGGAAAATTTCTTGTCATATTTTATAAAATAAGTTTAATATAAATTGAGTATATTTTATTTTTCTAAAATGCAAATTTTATTGAAACATATTAAATTAAAACAAATTTGTACAAAAAATACATAAATTTTAAATAAAATTAATAAAATCAAATTTTTATTTGACTATAAAATCATTTTATATACAATGCGAGCACTTTAAAAATGTCTTAGTGGCATTTTTTCTTTAACTATTATAAATAATTACATTAATAATGCCAAATACTACATCAGCTAAAAAAGCTCTAAAACAAAGTATTACAAAGAAATCTAGAAATAAACATTTCAGTTCTTTATATAAAGAAAATATTAAAAGTCTTGAAAGAGCTATAAAAAGCAATTCAGTTGAAGAAGCAAACTCTTTATTATCTAAAGTTTATTCTTCTATTGATAAATTAGTGAAAAAGAATATAATTCACAAAAACAATTGATCTAGAAAGAAATCAAAATTTGCAAAGTTTGCAAAATCTTTATCTTTAAAATCATAATTAATGGGTCAGAAAGACAAGAGAATTAATGAAGAAATAAGAAGCTATACAGTAAATGTTATAGGCGTTGATTGAGAAAAATTGTGAGTTATGCCAACTGCTAAAGCATTACAATTAGCTGCAGATGCAAATGTGGATTTAGTTGAAATAGGAGGAATGAATGAATGAGTTACAATAGCCAAAATAATGGATTACTGAAAATTCTTATTCAAACAACAAAAAAACATAAGTAAAAGCAAAAGTAATTCTAAAAGAAATGAAATAAAGACATTGAGATTAACATATAAAATGTGAGACCATGACTTGGAAGTTAGAAGAAATCAAGCAATTAAATTCGCAAAAGAGGGGCATCCTCTAAAAATCAATTTAATGCTAAGATGAAGAGAAAATCACTTTGAAAAAGCTGCAATTGAAAAAATAGAACAATTTATAAATTCATTAACTGATATTTATAAATTAGAATGAAAAATAATTAAGACAGGTACAGTATTCAATGTAATGCTAAGTCTGAAAAAATAATTTAAAAAATAATAAAATTTAATTTAATAATTTATGAAAGCAAAAACTCACTCTTGAGCTAAAAAAAGAGTTAAAATTACTGGAACAGGTAAATATGTATTAGCAAAATCATGTAAAAGACATCTTTTATCTGATAAATCTAAAAAAGCAAAAGGAAGAGAAAAATATGGTAAAGTTTCTGGAACAGCTAATGTAAGAGAAATGAGACAAAGCTTACCAAATTGACTTTAAAATTTAAATTTATCACATAAGTGATAATCTTATTATTTATATTTAATAAAATTAATTATGACAAGAGTAAAAAGAGGTCTTCAGACCAGAAAAAGACATAAAAATCTTCTAGCACAAGTTAAAGGTTTTAGAATGATGAATGGTAATGTTTTTTCTAGAGCAAAAAATGCACTAGCTAAATCATGAACTAATGCATATATTGGTAGAAAACTTAAAAAGAGAGACTTTAGAGGTCTTTGGACAATTAGAATCAACAATGCTGCAAGATTACACGGTTTAAATTATTCTACATTTATAAATCTTTTAACTACAAAAAAAGTAGCATTAAATAGAAAAGTTTTATCAAATCTAGCAATAACTAATCCTGAAGTATTCAAAAATATTGTTGAATTCGTAAAATAATTATATTTAGTAAACTTCAATTAAAAAGAATGCTTCTCACATGGAGTATTCTTTTATTTTTTAAAAAAATTAAAATATGGTACTAGATAAATTCTTTGAGAGACTTAATAAAATATATTCTCAAAATGATGTTAAAATAGCTATGGAATGATTTAATGGTGAGAGAATTACATCTTTTAGAGTTAATACTATTAAGTCAAATAATGAGGAAATAGAGGAATTTCTGAATTTAAATAATATTGAATTTAAGAAAAATGATTTTCTAGAAAACACTTATATTCTAGATAAAAAAGATGAATTTTTTATTAAAGGATCGCCCATCTTTTATGATGGAAAGATTTATTTGCAGTGAATTGCAAGTCTTATTCCTGCCACTATTTTAAATCCAATATCGGGTGATAAAGTACTTGATGTAACAGCATCACCAGGATCTAAAACTACTCAAATTTGTGCGATGATGAAAAATAAGTGAGAAATTATAGCATGCGAAAAAAATCAAATTAGATTCGATAAGCTCAATTATAATCTAAATATTCAGTGATGTAATATAGCTGAATCTATAAAAATGGATTCAATTAATTTAAAAGATAAATTCAAGAATTGATATTTTAATAAAATACTTTTTGATGCTCCGTGTAGCGCAGAGGGAAGAATTAATCTTAAAAATGAAAAATCATATGGTTTTTGGACAGAAAAAAATATTTTAGATAAACAGAAATTACAACTAGATATTTTTGAAAGTATAGTACCACTCCTTGCTTCTGGATGAGAAATTGTATATTCAACCTGTACTCTCGCTCCTGAAGAAAATGAAGAAGTAGTGAATATTATTTGTGAAAAATATTCACTCGTTATAGAAGAAATTAGTCTAGATTTTGAATATACAAGAAATTGACTAACAGAATTCAATTCTAAAAAATATAGTAAAGATTTATCTAAAACTCTAAGAATTTTACCATCAAAAATATCAGAAGGATTTTTTATCGCAAAATTAAGGAAAATTTAAAAAAAAAAAATTAGATAAAAGAAAAGAGGAGGCCAAGGCCTCCTCTTTTTGAAAGGGTTTCAGTATGTGATACCCACGATGCTTTGTACAAAGTCCTTAAAAGGTATCTTACCATGTTTTCCTTTTTCAACATCTTCAGATATTATCCTGAGAGCTTCAAATGGATTCATGGGATTCTTGTAAGGGCGTTTGTTTGTAAGAGCTTCGAAGATATCTATCATGCCTAAAACCTGAGAGTCATAATCAATATCTTTAGACTTCCTTCCATTAGGGTAACCTGAACCATCAAACTTTTCATGATGATTTAGAGCACACAGTGCAACGCTTTCCGGAAGAGAAGTTTTGGACAAGATATCATAACCATTTGTTGTATGCTCCTTCATTGTCTTGAATTCATCATTTGTAAGACATCTAGGAGCAGTTAAGATATCGTGTGGAGTATATAATTTGCCAACATCATGAAGTAGTCCTTTGAGAGCAAATAAATTTCTTGCCTCGCTGGAATATTTTTGATAATTAGCAAATCCGATACAGAGAAACATAACATTTACAACATGTACAGAAGTCGAGTAATCCTTTAAAACAATCGAATTAAGAGTTTTGAGGATATCTGGATTAGAAATACAATTATCTACAATAACTGAGACTGTAGATGTACTCCTTTCCAGAACTTCTTTGTTTGGTACAGCAGAAAACATTGTAGCAAACTCTGTTAAAACTTCTTTCGCCTTATGAGGAGACGAACTAAGAGTTTGTCCTAATTTATCATTCATTTCCTTTTGGAACTCGATTATAAGACCTGGATTCTTTGTAAGTAAAACTTTTTCTCTATAAGATTTAGCTGAAGATAGAAAAACATTATTTTCCGCTTCAATTAAAATATAGAGATCATCTGGTAAAAAGCCTGTTTTTTTGACTAAACTGAAAATGGTAGTTCCTTTAGTTTTGTATAGAATATACTTGCCAGATTCATCTTTTTGATAAAGATCTACATTTGTATAAGAATTCCATTTGTTAGTATCATCAGGTATTTTTAACATCTCATTATCCTGAAACATATCCAAATCCCCCCTCAAGTAATCGCTAAAAATAGCGTATTTTTAATAATAAAAGAACATCCTCAAAATATATTTTAATTAAAATTATTTAAATTCAACAGAAAATATAATTTTAAAAAAATTAAATAGACTTTTTAGGTTTTTTCAATAATATGAATTTATAATAAATCAATAATTAAAAAATTATGAAATGTCAAAAATGTAGAAATCTTGATACAAAAGTAATTGATTCTCGTATCACAGAAGATTGAAAATCAATTAGAAGAAGAAGAGAATGCGAAAAATGTGGAGCCAGATTTACAACATTTGAGAGAATGGAATTTGTGAATTTTTTGGTAACAAAAAACAATTGAGAAAAGGAAATGTATGATAGATCCAAACTTCAAAGAAGTATTTTAAAATCTTTTAGTAAGAGAAATATTGAAATGGATAGAATTGAGCAAATGATTAATGACTTGGAAAGCGAGTGGGCTTCAAATAAAAAATGAATTACCTCGAAACGTATTTGAAAAGATGTATTAAATAAGCTAAAATATATGGATGATGTTGCTTATATCAGATTTGCATCAATTTATCATAATTTTGAAAGTGTAGGTGACTTTATTAAGTTTATAAAAATAGAATTTGAATAATATGATAAATATTGTAGATTTAAATTATAGTAAAAATATATTTCCATTAATAAGCCAAAATCTAATTAATTCAATAGAAAAAACGATAAGTGAATGAAAAAAAACTCTTCTTTTTTTAAACAAAAGATGAGAAGCAAATTCGCTAATTTGTAAAGATTGTTCAACTCAGATAAAATGTGATTTTTGTGATATATGAATGACTGTTCATAAATATCCAAAAAAAATGTTAATTTGTCACCTATGTAATGCAGAAAAAAATATTCCAGAAAAATGCCCAAAATGCATGAGTACTAATTTAGCTCAAGTATGAGTCTGAATCCAGAAAATTGAAGAAAATATAGGAAAATTATTCAGCAAATATAAAATTCTAAGACTTGATTCTGATAAAATTAAAAAAGAGTGAATAAATAAAGATGCGATTAAAACGGCAGATTTAATTATAGCAACTGAAATTATAAATACTATAGCTATTGAAAATTTATGACTTGTCGGAATTCTCTTACTTGAGTCTGAATTTCTAATATCAGAATACAATATTGAAGAGCAAATTTATGATAATATTTACTACAATATCAAGAGATGATCTAACATTTTAATCCAAACTTATATCCCAGAAAGCAACTTTTTGAAATTAATTACAGAAGGTAATTATAAGGATTTTTTAAACTATACTCTCGCAGAAAGAAAACAATTTTGATATCCCCCATTTAAAGAGCTGGCTTATATATGGGTAAAATCAAAGAGTAAAGAAAAAGTAAAAGATATAATAGTTAAACTTAAAAATAAATTGGAAATAGAAAATAATTGAGATTTTACGATTTTTTATGATAAAGAAATTTTCTCAAAAAAAGCTTCGCTTTTTTATCAGAAAATTATTATAAAATGAGATAATTTGCAAGACTTTCTAACTACTATAAAATTTGAAATTTTCAGAAATAAAGAAATTAATATTGAATGGAAATAATTAAATTTCTACCTCTAAAGTCTCTTCTAATTCAGATAAATTAGCCAAAATAAAATCAAAAACATAAATTCAATTTGAAATTATTGTAGATAATCATTCACTATTCTCATCTCAAATCATTAAAATAACATATATTTTATCTAAAATTGAAATTTTTGAAGCTTCATTTACAAAAGAAAAACTATTTCTATCATAAACATCGGCCTCATAAGCCATTCTTGTTTTATCTATTAAATCGTCTGTGATTTTTTTATTTCCAGAAACTCAAATTCAGCCAATACTAAGACCAAATTTATTAAAATCATAATCTTTTTGGAGATGATAATTTTCAATAAATAATGCTCATTTAAAAAATGAATCTATATTTTCTTTTTTAAACTCAGTTTCTTCAATTCTAGTGTCATACTGTAAAAAAATATTCGGTAAAACAATATCTCAAATGGAATGCTCATTACTAATTCAAGTTCATAATCAAATATAAAATATAAAATTTGGATTAAATTCAGTGTAAATATATAAAAGAGATTTATCAATAGAATCTTCATTTTCCTCTACCACAGCTAAAATTTTATTTCAGGCTTTATACAAAGAAATATTTTCATTATTTTCAATTTTTTTTAGTTCATATTTTTTTATTAAAAACTCAGATGTAATTTTATTTGCAATTATTCAAAAAATCATAAATTAGTAGTAAAGATTAAAATATAATCTTATTATAAGAAAAATTATTAAATAAACAATAAAAATATGAAAGATTTTTTAAATATTTTAAATAACAAGGTTGCAGTGATATTTATAATGCTAGTATTACTAATAATTTGAATTTTAATTTGAATTGTTATTTGAAAAATTACAAAATATTGAGAAGTAAAGCGTTATAAAATTGATGCAATAAAAAGGTCAAAATCTGCTATTTTATGAGAAGTTTATGAAAAGATAATCCCCTTTTTAAAAAATTTCACATACAATCCAAAAGATATGGTATTTATCTGAAAATGATTTGATTATTTAATTCTTGATGGATTATCTGCTTGAGATTTAAAAGAAATAATATTTTTTGAAATAAAATCTGGGAGCAGTTCTCTTAATAAAAATGAAAGAATGATCCAAAGGACCATTCTTCAAAAAAATATAAAATATGAGGAATTCAAGCTAGAATAAATAATAAATATTTCCGGAAATAAATTATTTTATTTTATTCCATTCAAGTTTCAGTTCAAAGAATTTCATCAAATAAACCCCTTGTATTATTTACGGCTGTGTCACTTCCAAAATGCATAGAGATCGCCTCTCCAATTTGTCTGTGTAGTTCATTTTGTTCTCTCCCTTCTGTCATAATTTAATAGATTAAGAATTAATATTTTATATTGCTTGGCCAGCTCCAAGATAGTAATATATTTTTTCAAAAAGTGCAAGAGAAAATTTAAAAAAGTTATTTTATCTTTTTATAAAAATAACAAAGTTCATTTCAGTTGTAGAGTTTTCTTTTTTTCCAGTTAGAAAGATTAATCAGAGAGTCAAATTCTAGAAATGATGTTATAATTCATCAGTTTAAATTTGGATTATTTTTCAGGATTGTGGAGATATTTTTGTAAATTGTTTGTAGATCTTTAGGATTAAGTCTAAGTCAGTATGGCGGATTTGAGACTAGAGTTCACTCAAGATTTCTGCTTCAAAGATATGATTCCACTCATTTTATTTCAAATTTTATAATATCATCTACATTTGCATTTCTAGCATTAATAAGAGCTGATTCAATTGAATATTCATCAACATCAGACGCAAAAATATTATAGGTTTTTCAAGTTATCATTTTTCATTTAGCTTCCTCAATTGCCTCGTCATAAAAGTTTTTAGGATACCATGAAAAATTCTCAAAAGCATATCTTCTTCAAATTAGTCCTGGTGCAATATTTTTCGCAATAAGAGCAGCTTCAATAGGAATTGTTCAACTTCAGCAAAAAAAGTCATAAAAGTTTTCTCTAAAATTCCAACCTGATAATAAAACTAATGCTGCTGCTAAAGATTCCTTAATTGGTGCGTCGTGCTGACCTTGTCTATATCATCTTTTGTGAAGTGCTTCTCAGGTAGTATCTAATAAAATTTTAGCTTTATTATCAAAAATCATTACTAAAATATCATTTATAGGAAGAGTATCATCTTCATTTAAAAATTTATCTTTAACTCAAGTAATTTTTGTTACTATTGCCTTTTTAGCTGTTTTTTGAATTGCAGGAATACTCTCTAGACTTGATTTCACAGAAACTCAATTTACGATAATTGGATTATTTTCGCCAATATAATATTTCCAGTTAATTTTATGAATTAAATCAAATAAATCGTCAAAATTATTTACATATCATTCAGCAAGTTCAAGATAAACTTTATTCCCTACCCTGCTCCAGATATTTAGCCTAGCCAAAGCCATTAAATCTCACTCAAAAGTCACAATTCTATCGCGAGTTTCAGTAATTTTATACCCAAATCTCTCAATTTCTTTCTTTAAAATTGACTCAACTCAAGGTATACAAGTTATATTATATTTCATAAAATTTAGTTAGTTTGACTAACTATATATATTTTTGATAATTTTTACAGTTTATTTTGAAAAAACTAACATTTGCGATTTTAATAATTTGGATATAATCAAAAATAATAGATTTATTCTGTCATTTCGAGTGTAACGAGAAATCTATTAAATATAATAATACAAAATTAAATTGATGAAAAAAATTGAGAAAATTATAGAGAATATTCCAAGGACTCCTGGGATTTATTTGATGAAAAATAAATGAGGTAAAATTATTTATATCTGAAAATCGGTAAATCTAAAAGCCAGAGTTAATTCGTATTTTAACGGGAAAGCACTTCTTAATTTTGCGAAGCAAAATATGATAAAACAGGTTGATTTTATTGATTTTATTGAGACAAAAAATGAACTGGAAGCACTAGTTCTAGAAACTAATTATATCAAAAACAATAAACCAAAATACAATATTTTAATGAAGGATGATAAAAATCTGACTTATATAAAAATAACGGATAGTGTAATTCCAGAAGTCTATAAAACAAGAATTAAAAACAAAGATTGAACTTATTTTTGACCATATACAAGCACTCTAAATGTATCTGAAATCCTAAAAACAATCAGGAAAATATTTAAGATTAGGTCTTGTAAAATGGAGTTTTGAGTTTGAGAAAATTGAAAAATTATAATTACAAAAAAATACAGTAAAACAATTCCCTGTCTTGATTATTATATTTGACTTTGCCCTGGTCCATGTCTTCTGGAAGCTAATAAAATAGAAATTTATCAAAATAATATTGAGGCTTTAAAAGATTTTTTGAAATGAAACATCTCAAAAATAATAACATCTCTTGAAAAGGAAATGAGAGAAAAAGCAAAAAATTTAGAATTTGAGGAGGCATCTAAAATAAAAGAGCAGATTAAATATATTACCGAACTCAAAGAAAAACAAATTGCAAGGGATATAATTTCATGAAACAATGATATTTTAGTTTATTTGAAGAAATACAGTAAAAGTTATATTTGACTCACACAAATTAGAAATGGTGAAATTATTGGAATGAATAATTTTTTGATTGAAAATAAGCTAGAAGAAGAGAAAAATGAAGTAATTTCAGATTTTTTGAAGCAACATTATGTAGGGAACGATTGCATCGATCCTGAAAAATCTGAAAAATTGGAAAAATTGGAACAATACAATTGTTCCCTACGTTTGATTACAAACGAAAAAATTGCAGATAAACTACTTGTAACATATCTAAAAAATCAACATATTTCAATTGAAAATCCAAGTATTTGACCAAAACTTGATATTATAAATTTCACAAAAAATAATTTACTAAATTTTGCTTACAAGCAAGAACTCGGGCAAATTTCCAAAAAAACTCTTACCAAAAATACTCAAATATCAATTCTTGAAAAACTTGGATATAAATTCGATAAAAAGAAGGATATAATTTTTGAGTGTTATGATATTTCTCATATTTCTGGGAATTTTACCGTAGCCTCAAAAAGTGTAATTGTAAACTGAAAATCTGATACATCAAAATATAAAAAATACAAACTAAAAACCATAACTGAATGAGAAATAAATGATTTTAAATCGTTGGCTGAAATTCTAGAAAGAAGAACTCTTGATGCAATAAAACACGATAACTGGCCGGATTTAATAATAATTGACTGATGAAAATGACAACTAAGTTCTGCAGTTTGAGCAATTTCTGCCAATTTTCGAAATATTTGTTCAATTGCAAAACGCGAAGAAGAAATATTTGTTCCGGGAAACTCTAAACCAATTATTTTTGAAGTATGAAGTCCTGAATTGATGCTAATACAGAAAATCAGGGATGAAGCTCATAGATTTGCAATATCATTTAATAGAACCTCTAGAAATAAAGCAATGAAAAAAAATATTCTAGAAGAACTTCCTTGATTTTGAGCTAAAACCAGACAAAAACTTTTAAAAATTGCTGGAAGCGTTGATAATATTGCAACTATTTCAGAAGATGAAATTGAAAAAATTCTTAATAAAAACCAAATTGAAACATTAAAAGATTATTGAATTATTTGATAAATATAATGACAGATTTTTCTCCCTCTCTGCTCTGGGGAGAGGGTTGGGGTGAGGGAAAATATTTTAAAAATGACAATTTCAAATTCCAGAAGCCTGACAATTACAGAGTTCTTCAGCTACATTTATATTTTTCTTGATTTGAAGATTAGTATCAACTAAATTATAATAAAGATTAACTAGGTTTCAAATATTACTATCCAGGGTCGTATTTTGAATGTCAATTTCAGATTTTACAGTATTATAGCTTGTTTGTATATCATTAAAAATAGCCGATGTAGTTTCAATTTTTTTCAATCTTGCGATATATTCATCTGTTGTTTTAGCTGGATTTGGATTATATTTAACTTTTTTACCATTTACAATCATACTAAAATTTTTATCTTGTTTTGTATCAGTTAAATCATTTTTTAGTTCTGTAAAAAAATCTCAAAAATAAGAAAGAGTTCAGGTTATTCTTCTTCAGGTCTCTTCTGCAATACAAGCTGGGTCGCTACACTTATTTATACTTTCCAAATTTTTCATCATTTGATCAGCTCAATTCGGACTAATTCATTGTTTTCAAAGTTCCTTTGAAAGTAATTTTTTCTCTACTTCACTATATTTATCTTTTCCAGCATCATTTCAAATAAGCAAATTCCAAGAATTTTTCCAAACATCAAATCATCAATTTACTTTTGCTCAAGTAGCAAATAATCACTCTAATTTATCAATTATTCAAGATCAATATTCCTGTTTACAACCAACTAATTTATCTCAGGTATAATAAGATAAAAAATCATTCTTTAAATTTAATTTTCAAGCTGAATCAGCATCACTTGTCTTGTATTTTTCACCAATTATAGCATTAACATAAAAAGAAAAAATATCACCATTTATTTCTCTAAGTTTTGAAATAGTATCTTCAATTGTATATGTATTTTTATTTCACCAATCATATTTTATTAAGAAATTATTAATAACATTTGAATCAGAAATTTCAATATCTAGTGCACATTTTTTTGTAACACTATCACTATATTTATTAATTTTTTCGTGTTGGTATTTTATAAGATTATAGTCTCTATAAACAGGATCTACCAAATCTCAGTCCGTCACCATCATTATAGATTTGAAAGAAGAAGTAAAACTTCAAACATCTAATATTTTATTATAATCATTGGATAGTTTTGAGCTAGATCTACCTAAAGACTTACTGTATTGCTCATTATTTTTACACGTTGATTTTGCTTTTGTTCAAATTTCTGTTAATACTATATCAATATCTTGAATATACTCAGATAGACGTGGCGAAGGTCCAGAAGAGATATCACAAGAACCACTTGCACTTGTTAAGGTGTAAAATGAAAAAAATATTGTTAATGTAAATATTGCTTTTTTCATATTAATCACAATGTTTTTTCTTAGTAGTATTAGTTATAGCAATAAGTGATTTAATTCTTTCTTGGAGTTCAGAAGAAAAGGAATTAAATTTTATCAAATCTTTATTAAACAAATTAAAATATTCATTTTTTAAACTTGTATCAAGGACCTTTACAATATCTGGGTTGTTATATGGATCATTTTTAATTAAATTTAATTTTTCATTACACTCATTTGTAGTTAACTCTCAACAATTAGAAATTTGTAAATCAGTAAGTTCTGCTGATAAATCATTTGGAGAATTAAATTTTAGGCCGTATCAATCAAAAATCATACTATATAAATTATCATCAGAAAAATCAGCCTTAGATCAATTTCATTTATTAGTTCAGTCTGGATTTTGTCTATCTTTTGCTTCTAGATTAAGAATTGGAGGAGGTAGACTTGTAACAATTATTCACAAATGAGCCATATCTGGTAAATTGAAATTTTTCAAAAGGTCTAAACTAAAAAATTCTGTGGTCATATTTGATTGATTCATACTGGTTCTTGATTGCTTATCCATAATAGCGAAATGCTTATCTAAAATTCATTCAATACTATTATTTGCTCAACCTGAAAGTAAATTTTGACTGTAGATATCAGTGCTCATTTCTATACAATAAAATGTATTACAAGGAAAAGTATCAAGTAAATCTGTACTAGAATTATTGTTTTGTGAAGCACTAGGAAAAACTCCTGGTTCAGTTTTTTTCGATTTAGAAGGATTTGAGCTAGATCAGACAGTTGTACAAGAACTATTTCCAGTTACAATTTCAGATGCAATATCAGCTAAAATAGCGTTATCTAATTTAAGCTTTGTATTATTACTACAAAATGAAAGTGAATTATTATTTGTAAAAGTAGATCAAGTTGAATTTGCTGTATTTCAAGTATTTGTATTTCAAGATATTGGGCCAGTATTTGTTAAATTTTGATTATAATTTGGTGTATTATTATTTGCTAAAAAATCATCCATATCAGAATTTAAAAAATTTAATTCAGATCAATTATAGGGAATATTTTTAGCAAAAATTACTTTATTTATTTGTTCAATGTCATACATTATATCATATCCAGAGTTTTCTATATCTCAATCATTATAAAGTCAAATTGAAGAAAGAACCTTAAATTCCTTGGCTTTTTTATTTACTTTTTGGTTTTTTTGTGAATACCAAGTCGAAATTCTATCAACTAAAGCTTTTAATTCATCGGTGGTAAGTGTATTTTTTTCTGGTAATAAATGTTTTGATATTGAACTTATATCTCAATCATTTACAATATTATCAAGCTCAGTTATTGTAAAGTCTCTTCATTTATCAAAATAAGCAGTACATCAAACACCATTTGGACAAAAATTATTAATACTTTCAGCGCTTCATTCTAATTCTTTTTGTAGAAGTTTTTTATTTAACTCATAAACTCAGCTATCAACTTTTTTATACAAATCAAGACCAACGCCTACATCGGAAGCATTGGCTTGAAATACATTAAATATTAATATAGAAATAAGAAAAAGTTTTTTCATTATTTAAAAATTAGTTTTTTACTATCTGCTGACAAGTTTATTGTACCAGATATTTTTTTATTAATCAAGAGATTTGATATTTCTTCTTCAATATTGTCTTGAATATATCTTCTAACAGGGCGTGCTCAATATTCTGGATTGTAAGTATTCTTCAAAATAAAATTTAGTGCTTTTGCATCACATTCGATTTTTAATCAAATATCTTTAAGTCTATTATTTAATTCTGCAATTTGTAAAACTATAATTTTTTTCAATACATTTTTATCAATTGGATTAAAAACAATGGTTTTATCAATTCTATTTATAAATTCTGGAGCAAAATATTCATCCAAATCTCATAAAATCTTTTCTTTAATTTTTTCATAATCTTTAATTATTTTTGCTTCTTTTTCAGTAGAGACATTAAATCAAATTTGAGTGGCTTTTGAATTAAATTCAGCACTTCAAATATTTGATGTCATAATAACAATTGTATTTATAAAATTTACTTTTCTTCATTTTGCATCTGTTAAATTTCATTCTTCAAGAATTTGAAGTAAAATATTAAAAATTTCAAAATTTCATTTTTCTAACTCATCAAAAAGAACAATACAATAAGGTTTTCTTCTAACTTTTTCAGTTAACATTCATCATTCTTCATATCATACATATCCAGGAGCAGAACCAATAAGCTTAGATAATGAAGCTTTTTCGCTATATTCAGACATATCAATTTTAATCATCGCTTTTGGATCTCAGAAAAATTCCTTCGCAAGAACCTTAACTAGCTCAGTCTTACCAACTCAAGTGGGTCCAAGAAATAGAAAACTTCAAATTGGTCTATCTTTACTAGCAACTCAGGTTCTAGATCTTTTTATAGAACTTACAATTCATTTAATAGCCTCGTCTTGACCAATAATATGTTTTTTTAAATTTCCTTCAATATTTTTTAATTTATCTAAATCCTCTAAACTAAGATTTTGAATAGGAATACCAGTTATTTGATTTACGATTTTTTGAACATCATCAATGGTAATATGTAATCTTTTTTCTTCTGGAATAGTTTTTTTCTGTCTAAGTGCTTTAACCTTATCCTCAAGCTCTTTTTGTTTATCTTTGGCAAGAATAGCCTTGTGATATTGTTGAGAAATTACATAATTTTCTATATCTTTTTGAAGTTCTTCAATTTTAATTTTTAATTCTTTTGTAGATCATTCATCATAATTATACTTCATACTTTTTGCACTACAAGCCTCATCTATCAAGTCAATTGCCTTATCAGGAAGATATTTATCAGTAATGTAACGAATTGAATAATCAACAGAAGCCTCAATTGCTTCATCTTCAATAATTAAATTATGATATTGCTCAAAAGACTTTTTTAATCATTGAATAATTTCTTTTGCAACATCACTAGTTGGCTCATCTACTTCGATTTTTTGAAATCTTCTCTCGAGCGCTGAATCTTTTTCAATATATTTTTGGTATTCATTTAAAGTTGTAGCTCAAATAATTGTAATTCTTCATCTTCACATTGCTGGTTTTAAAATATTAGCAACATCAAGTCAGCCTTCTCAGCTTCCAGCTCAGATAATTGTATGAATTTCATCAATAAATAAAATTATTTCATTTTCCATTTTTGAGGCCTCATCTATAATTTGTTTAATTCTTCATTCAAATTCTCATCTATACTTAGTACCAGCAATAATGGCTCATAAATCAAGATTTATAATGCGTTTTGATTGCATAGCAAGAGGTACATTTCATTCAATAATTCTTTTTGCTAATCATTCAATAACGGCAGTCTTCCCTACTCCAGGCTCTCAAACTAGACATGGATTATTTTTAGTTTTTCTATTTATAACTGAAATTAATCTCTCAATTTCCTTATCTCTTCAAATAATATTATCAATTTTTCAATTTGCTGCCTCAGCTGTCAAATCTACTCAGAAAAAATCAAGAGCCTGAGTTTGGCTTTCTTCTTTTTTTCCTGCTGGTTTTTTATTAGCAAAAAATGGATTATTTTCAATATCTTCAAACCCAGAACTAATTCAAAGTCCTTCTTCTAAAGCCATTAAAATATTATCTATTGGATCAAAATTTCATCAATTTTTCTTGTAATTATTATTTATATTTGATAAATTTGTCTCAAAATCTCTTGGACTAACTCACAAAAAATCAAGATAACTTGCAAACCAATTTTCTTTTGATTTTAACATTGCAAGTAAAAAATCTTCAAGTCAAGCTTGTTTTTTGTTGTAAGAAGCTGCTATTTTAACGCTACTTACAATTAATTCCTTAAGACTTTTTGATATTCAAATATATTCTCATTTACGAGTGCTAGAAAATATTTTAAATTGTTTTTGAGTAAGTACTTCTAAAGTTATTTTTTCATTAATTCAATATCAAGAAAAGATTTCGTACATATTTCATTTTTGCATTTTTATGATTTCAAGAAAAATATCCTCACTAAGAATTTCTTTATATCATTCCTTTTTTACTTTGTTTTCGGCTCAAATTAAAGCATTTTTATAATTAACAGAAAAGTTATTAAACATTTTTTTATTTTATTAAAATATATTTGTATCCATTATAGCAGAAAATGTCTCAAAATCAAAATAAGTGAGCCATAAAAATAAAATAAACTTTTGACTTTTGATATAATTATGTGTTAAGATATTTTTGTTTTAAAAATAAAAAATTAGGTTTTATGATGGATGAAGAATTTTTAACAGAAAAGCAAATAATAGAGATTGATCTCTTTATTTTAAAAACACTAAAAGAAATTTTACTAAATAAAAATTTTTGATTTATTGATGTAAGAGATTTTATTGATGAGGAAATTCTAAATTCGCTTAATTGTATAAAACAAGATATAGAAATGAGGGTGATGTATAATTTTTGAATGTGACATATAATATTAAATGAAATTGATGAGCGACATCTAAATGAAATAAATGAAAAATCTCACAAAAAAAATATTGATCCAAATATTTTTTTTATAGAAGAAGATTGAAATAAAATATTTAAAAAAGAGCTATTTTATGAGCACTTTATGGATATTAAAATTACAACACAATGACTAAAGCAAATTGAAGAACTAGAAAAAAAACTCAAAGAAATAAAATGAATTAATTGAATTTTTAATAAATTAAAAGACTGAATTGAAACATTCGGTAAAATAAGATTGATAATTTGAGTATTAATAACATCAATTCTTGTCGTAATTATCTCAGTTTTTGATATTCAAATATCTGATTTTATTAAAAATATACCACTCTTAAATTCTGTGATTAATACCGAGGTTCTAGAAACGTTTGAAAATGTAAATGAAAATGATGAATTTTACAAGAAATTATCAGCAAAAATGAGTATAAGAAATTCTAAATTCATTAAAGAAATCAAAGAAATCAAAGTGAAAAAAATCAGCAATAACGAGAGAATATTTAAAATTCAATTAAAGGATTTATCTGAAAAACTTATAAATGTTAAAAAAGATGAAGACTGAAAATTCTATATAGATTTACCTGAGGAGCTATTGAATTACAGAAGTAAATTATAAAAAGTAAATGTATAATCAAAATTAAAAAAATAACGATTTTTTCAAATCGTTATTTTTTTTCGGGGAATTTTAATTTGCAAAAAATATCTAATTAAATAAAATCTTAAAACTTAAATTAAAAATTATGTACACTGAAAAAAGTGCTCTTGGAGCGAGAAAAATTTGAAATAAAATATTACTTATAATTGCCATTCTTGCGGTATCTGTTTTTGGGCAAGTCTGAGCGTATAATTATAGTTTTAATAATAAATCTTTATATATTGAAGATATTCTCAAAAGTAAAGTTGATTTATTCGTGGGTCAAAAAATTACATCAAAAACTACAGCCTCAAAATATATTATTGCGCTTCAAAAAATTAATTATTTAAATCTAAACTCAGATAAACAAAATATTTATAATTATCTTTATTTTAAGCTAAAAACTTACAGTGATATTGTAGATAATAATTCAACATCAGAAACAAAAACAACAACTACTACATCGTCTAATTCTAGTAATACAAATAGCGATACAAATCTTGCTCCATCAATTTATTATCCAGACTCTAAAATTACATATTCATCTAATTATGCGAAAGATTATATTAATGAATTACAAAAACATACAAAAGATGCAATAGGTGTAGATTCAAAATTGGTTTTTAATAGAAATTGAAAACAGTATTTGCTTAAAATAGATGAATATTACATTATAGATATAAACAAACCTGTTAATCTATATCTAAATATTCCAACATTAAATAATGAAATTTTATTTGAAAAATGAGGTAGATTTTATATTTCAAAGTGAGGATATAGTTTTGAACAAAAATTAGAAATAAGTGATATTAAATCAAAAGTAATATTATATAGTGAATCGAAAGAAGCCTCATTATTTAAAGTAATCAACTGATATTACTATGTCTACAATCTACACAAATATAAGTATATTCCAATTCCAGTAAATTGATTTTTTCTTAGTCAAAATACATATAAAATAAATTTATGAGAAAGTATTTTACTATATAAAGATTGAAATTATTTCCTAATTGTTGAATTTGAAACAGTAAAATTATTCAAATCAAGTCTACTAGAAAATATTTCGAATAAAGATGCATTTTTAGGATATTTTTCAAAGGATTTATATAGTTACACTTGATCAGATATTGAAACACAATTTAATAATATAAAATCAAAATCATTAGAATTAACTAAAAAAAGTAGCACAGATGAAGAAAAGATTTCAAGTATTTACTCATGGATTACAAGTAATATTAAATATGATCAATTTTCACTTGATTTCATAAAATGAAAATATAGTGAAGATTATTTTATGAAAAATGTAAATTATGAAGTTTTCACAGGTATTTGAACTTACAAAAATAAAAATTGAGTTTGTGATTGATATTCTCATTTATTTGAATATATGCTGAATTTTGCAGGAATTCAAGATGCCAGTATAGAATGATGACAGGCTTTAATTAATGGAAAATGGATAAGCCACTCTTGGAATAAAATATGAAATTATTATTATGACGCAACATGGGATATAGATTCGCTCGGAGATAAATCAAAATTTAAATGGTATAAAATGCCTTATGATAAATTCTTTGTTTTAAGAAAACCTCTATAATTTCCGCTTAATTTTATTTACAATTCCAAATCCAAATAAGACAAGAAGAAATATTCAAAATATTACAAAAGTTGCATTAAATCATAGAACAAAAACTAGTAATCAACCAAGTAATAATCATATAACATTTGCAAGATTTAGTATCATTTTAAGCGGAGAAGATGAAGCATTTGAATCAATTTCAGATAAATTATTTTTGGCTGCATAAACATTATTATATTCCTCAGAAAAATCTCATTGTGCAAGTGGCATAGCTGCAGCATATCAAATACTATTTATTAATCAAAGAAATAAAATTATTGTAAATCATTCAAAAAATCAAAACAAAAATATTGATATTCAAGAAAATAAAACTCAGGCAAAAATTATTAAAAAATTTCAAATTTTTTTAGATAAACTTATAAATTTTAGCTGAAGTCAATAAGCAGGAATTGCCAAAATTGCAATAAATACATATCAAGTCATTAATTTAGTTTGTACTAAAACATTATCTCATGATTTATTAATAATCTTATCCAAAAATTCAATCAAAAAAGTAATTACAAAAGTATCCCAAAATCAGAAGAAAATTATTATTGAAGAAAGCATTATAAGTTTATGACTGTATGGTGGCTTAAATAAAATATTTATAAAAGATTTAATATCATTTTTTGTTGTAAGATAAACATCTTTCCAATTAATTTCTTTTTTAATTTCAAGAGGTTTAAGAAAAATAAATTTAGCTCAGGCAGTAAGCTTTGCAAAATCTGCTTTTTGAATTTGAGTAACAGTATATTGTTTTACAGATTCTATGGTCTCTTTTGGTGAAATAAATTTTAATTTTTTAATTTGATTTATATCAATATTTATTGTTTGATTTGAGTTATCAAAATATATAACTATAAAGGTTATAAAAAGAATTACAAGAATTACAAGAGTACTTACTGCGATAAATGGACTAAAAAGTAAAATAACTCATGAAATTACAAGTCAAGCTAGGCTCCCAATTCATGAAAAAATTCAATTTTTTGAAAGTAGTTCAGCATATTCACTAGGATCTGCATTATTCATAATATAAGAAAGACTTGTAACATCACTTAATTCTTTAATTATTCAATATAAAACTACTGAAACCAATAGAAGCAATAAATTCATAACTGAGCTTAAAAGATTTTTTAACATAGTTGTAGAAAAAAAATCTCAATTTACAGAATCCAGTGTTTTTGCATTATAAATAAAATAAAGAAAAATAACTGACACTACAAGCATAAAAATGGCAGAAGCTATAAATAATTTCTTTGCAGAAAAATATTTTTGTAATACTCAAACAGGACTATCTACAACAAATGATACAGCATTTCAAATTCATAAAAAAATACCAACAAGTAGTATAGAACCTAATTGTAATCAAAAGAAAAAGACAAGAGTGAAATGAAAACACATCCAAACAAATGATGAAATAAATCAATAAATGAAGAAATTTTTTCTTCTTATAAAATCAAAATTACTCTCTAGAGATACAAAATTTCACATAGTTTAATTAAAATTACTTGTATAAAAAAATTATATCATATAATACTAAATATTACAAAAAAAAATTTACTCAAATATGTACAAGGAAGGAATTTATAAACAAGTAAATGCAAATTACTGAATAGTTGGGGACGCTGACTCTAATGATTATTTTATTTACAAAACAGGAAGAGCAAATGCTTTTAGCTGAGATTTTGTGAAAATAAAAATTCTGAAAGAAGCTACAAATGGGAAGAAAGCAGAAGCAGAAATCATTAAAATTATCTCAAGAACTACAAAAGATTTAGTTTGAATTTTTATCAAACAAAAAAATAAGGATTTTGGATTCGTGAGAGTTTATAATACTTTTTATTGAAAAGATATTTTTATCTGAAATCAAAATTCTCTAAATGCCAAAAATGATGATGTTGTAATGGTACAAATTATTTGATGAACAGATAAGCCAAATTGAGCTATAAAGAAAGTCTTGTGAAATAAAAGCTCGCCTCAAATTGAGGAAATGATAATTTTATATAGCAATAATGTAAGGCAAGAATTTGAGCAAAACACACTAAAAGAAGCCCAAAATCTCAAACAATTTTCTGATTATAAAAACAGAACTGACCTCACAAATGAATTAATTGTAACAATTGACTGAGCTGATGCAAAAGACCTTGACGATGCAATTTCTGTCAAAAAACTAGATAATTGAAATTATGAGCTTGGTGTACATATAGCTGATGTAACACATTATGTAACTGAGTGAAGTTCGCTTGACAGAGAGGCTCTAGAGAGATGAACAAGTATCTACACTCCTGGCCGTGTAATCCCAATGCTTCCAGAAAAAATATCAAATGACCTATGTTCTCTAAATCCAAAAGAGATGAAAGCAACGCTTAGTATTTTTATGGAAATTGATGCTAAAACATCAAAAGTAATTAATAAAAAAATTAAAAAAACCTACATAAAAAGTAAAGCAAGATTGACTTATGACGAGGTGGCTGAAATAATTATAAATATAGGGAACGATTGCAATCGTTCCCTACCAAAATGACAGGATGGTGAAATTATTGAGATGTTAAAACTAGCGTTTGAATTAAAAAAAATAGTATATGCTCGTAGAAAAAAAGAATGAAAAATTGAGTTTGAATTCGAAGAGGTAAAAATAGAAATGTGAGAGGATGGAAAAGTAAAAGATATTTATAAGTTAAAAAGAAATGAGGCTCACAAGATAATTGAGGAATTTATGATACTTGCCAATGAGGAAGTATCAAGATTTTTCTCAGAAAAGAAAATTCCATTCCTGTACAGAGTCCACGAAAAACCAGAAGAGACAAGTATAGAAGAGCTCAAAAAAACTCTAAATTCTAAGTGAATTTTTATAGATGAAAAAAACATAAATCCCCTTCTGATTAGCCAGATTATAGATAGTCTCGAGTGAAAATCTGATAAATATTTTCTATCAAAACAAATTCTCCAAGCTATGGCAAAGGCAAAATATATGGACGAAGCTCTATGACATTTCTGACTTTCTCTAAAATATTATTCTCACTTTACATCTCCAATTAGAAGATACCCTGACCTGCAAATACATAGAATTATAAAGCAATATCTAGACTGAGAATTATCCAAAAACAAACTTGATAAATATAAAAGAATTCTTAAAAAAATAGCAAAGCAAAATTCAGATAGTGAGGTAATCGCAGAAAGTATTGAAAATAAAATTAAATTCCTCAAAACTATAGAATATATGTCTGATAAAATTTGAAGAAAATACAAAGCTACAATCTCATGAATATCACCAATTTGAATATACGCCGAACTCGAAAACTGAGTCGAAGGATTTATCCATAACAGAAATTTCATAAAATCAATGACCTACGATACCGAACAAAAATGCTTCATAGAGACCAAAACCAACCAAAAATTCACCATCTGAAAACCCCTCCAAATCCAAGTCCTCAAAGCCGACAAAAAAATGTGATTTCTAGATTTCGGGATTGTTTAATTTAGTAATGTTACACTTGCTGTCTTCCGAACTGAAGTGCTTACCGAATCATGCCAATCATTATTACTAAATTGCACATAATCTCAAACATTTAAAAATATTGCTAAACTCAAAGTTTTTTGATGATATCAAGTAGTTGTGTTTTCACTTAAAGCACTAGCAATACCAAGTCAATTAACTAAAATTGCAGAGTCAACTCTTATAGAAGACAATGATGAAATAGCATTAAAAGTTATTAGATAAACTCAGGCTATGGGAATATTTATACGATCTCAACTCCATGCTAATCATCATCTTGAAGTAACTATAGAACAAGCATTAGCTATGCTAGCATTTAAAGTATTTGTTAGACGACAAGTTAAATGAGGATTACCAGGTATTGTAACTTTAGTTCAACTAATATTAAAATTATTTATTTTTGAATTAATAGTAGTAATATCTCAAGATAAAGTGGTTGTGGTAGTTTGTAGTCAATCAGAAGTTGTTTTTAGGGTGTTTAGATTGTCTATCATTTGATTCCAGGCATTTGCAGATAGTCAGCTTCCAGAAGTTACTGGAGTCATGACACTCCGTCCGGCAGCATAGACTATAAAAAATATTCAAATACTGAGTATAAATCATAATCAGATTATTGCACCACTTCATAGTTTTTTAAAGAATTTTTTTATTGTTTGTTTCATAAAATGAAAGATTAAGTTATAAATTACCCTACCTAATCTCCCCTAAAATATGGGAGGAATAGATTTTGTGTGGGTATTGTAATATATTAAAAATAAAATGCAAATAAAGTTTTTACAAATTTAATTAAAGTTAAATAACTATAATTATATTTCATTTTTAATAAGTATGATCAAAAAACTGGAGCAAAAAGTATAATCATAACTGGAATATAAATAAGTCATTCTTCATTTACAAAAAGATTTCTAGTAGGAACAAAGGGAAGAAACTCAATAATTATTTTCGATAAAAGAACTATATGAAAAGATAGAATATAAAAACATATGAAAATAAATCATTCAATCATATTTACAGGAATCATTAAAATTCATATTATTATACTAATAATTAATATTATTGTAAATATTACTATTTTTCTAACATTTACTACTTGACCATCAAGAAATTTAGATAAAAAATATTCAAACATAAATTTAAATTAAAAAAATATCAAAAATCACCAACAATTTTGTTGGTGATTTTTAGATTTTATATATCCAAATTCGCTACTTGTTTTGCTCTGGATTGGATGAATCTTTTGCGAGGTGGAACTTCTTCTCCCATAAGGATTTTGAAAACTTCGTCGGCTTTTTCGGCATCCTCTATTGCTACCTTGTACATTTTACGAGCTTGAGGATCCATGGTTGTTTCCCATAATTGTTCAGGATTCATTTCTCAAAGTCATTTATAACGTTGAATTCATTCAGTTGTAACTCAGAATTCATCAACTATTTTTTGCATTTCTTCAGGCGAATATACATACCAAGTTTGTTTTCATTTTGCAAGCTTGTATAGTGGTGGCTGAGCGATAAAAATATTAGAATTACTAATCAAATCCTTCAAATATCTATAGAAGAATGTCAAAAGTAGAGTTCTAATATGCGCTCCATCTACATCCGCATCTGTCATTATTACTATTCTGTGGTATCTTAATCTCGATAAATCAAAAGTGTCTCAAATAGAAGTACCAAGCGCAATAATTAGATTTTTTATTTCTTGATTTGCAAAAATTTTATCTAGACGAGCTTGCTCTGTATTTAAGATTTTACCTCTAAGTGGAAGTATAGCTTGAAATTCCCTATCTCTTCATTGTTTAGCTGATCATCCCGCTGAGTCTCCCTCTACAATATAAAGTTCTGATTTAACTGGATCTTTACTAGAACAATCAGCTAATTTACCTGGAAGAGTCATTCATTCTAATGCTCATTTTCTAATAATTGTATCACGAGCATTACGAGCAGCAAGACGAGCACGCGAAGCAAGAAGTGATTTTTCAATAATTAATTTTGCAGATCTTGGATTTTCTTCAAAAAATTCGTAAAGTTTTTCTCACATTAATTTATCTACAATTCATCTAACTTCACTATTTCCGAGTTTTGATTTAGTTTGTCATTCAAATTGAGGCTCACTTACTTTTACGCTTATTACAGCAGTGATTCATTCTATTACATCTTCATTTGTAAGATTTGTATCTTTTTCTTTTAAAATATCATTAGCTCTCGCATACTTGTTAATTGTACGAGTTAGAGCGGTTCTATAACCAACTAAATGTGTTCATCCTTCTGGGGTATGAATATTATTTACGAAAGTTATAATTTTGTCTGTATAATCATCTTTTTTGTATTGCATTGCAATTTCTACATTTACCCCATCAATATTTTTATCAACGTAGAAAATATCACCAAGTTCCTCAAATCTTTTATTTAAAAATCTAACATAAGATTTAACTCATCCTTCAAAATAAAATCTATATCTTTCTCAACTTCTTTCATCTGTTAATGTCATTTGAATACCTTTTGTAAGGTAAGCTTGTTGGCGAAGTCTAACTAATACAGTTTTAAAATCAAAATCTAGTGCTGTAAACATTTCAGCATCTGGATAGAATTTAATAGTCGTACCTGTTCTATCTGTTTTTCAAATTGGCTTAATTTCATCAACTGGTACTCATCTAACATATTCTTGATAATAAATTTTTCAATCTCTATGAACATATGCTTCTAATTTTGAAGACAGAGCATTTACTACAGAAGCTCAAACTCAATGAAGTCAACCAGAAACCTTATATCCACTTTCTTCTCATCCAAATTTTCATCCTGCATGTAGCACAGTCAAAACTGTTTCAAGTGTTGATTTTCAAGTTTTTGGATGCACATCAACTGGAATTCATCTTCCTTCATCAGTTACTTCCATGCTTCCATCTTTTCAGATAACTAGGTTTATATGAGAACCAAATCAAGCCATCGCCTCATCGATAGAATTATCAACAATTTCCCAAATCAAGTGATGAAGTCATCTCTCATCAGTCGAACCTATATACATTCAAGGTCTCTTTCTTACTGGGTCTAATCATTCTAAAATCTGTATATTTGAAGCATCATATGATGTTTTTGACATAATTTATAATTAAATAACAAAATAATAAAAATAACAACCTGAGAAAAGCTTGAAGAGATTGTTATAATCACAAATTGATATTAACTATTTTTTGAAAAAAGTAAAATATTTTTTAGGGAAAATTTATATTTTACTATATATTTTTAATAAAAGAGTCTATTGAAAAATCTTTTCATTTAGAATCTCCAGGATACATAACTTTTGCAAGCTCAAAAAGAGATGAAATTTCTCAATTATTATCAGCTAATTTTTTTGGTAGTTTATTGCTTTTGTCAGTCCTCATTTGTCTAATATTATTATTAAATATCAAAGGGTTAAATTGTTTTTCTAATTCTTTAATATCAGTATTTGTCGAGTCAAAACCAGGAATTAAAGCTTCTCAAATTGATTTAAGTCATAAAATTTTTTCCTCATATTCTAGTCAATCTAATTCATTAATTTTTCAATTTCATTTTTGATTAATCTTATAAAGAATTTTATTTATTCATCAAAATAAAAAACCTAATCACATCTGATTCATATATCTTCACATACTTATTACATTTTTTACTTCATCTTTATTGCATGATTCTGTTCTATCTCAATATTTAACATTATATCTATCTCATTCTTTTGAAATATTTACACTAAATCAATCATTATATGAAACAGTTTTTATTTCTCAATCTCTTCAGGCATCAAGATTTTTAAAAATTTCACCAAAAAAATCTCATCTATAATCTGAGTTTGGTGCATAAATAGTAGAAGATGAAAAATTTATTGAAGAATTATTACTTAAATTAACTTCTTTTTGTGATAAATTAAATCAAGTTTTTTGATTAAAATCTTTTAAAGCAGAATTTCATTTCTCCAATTCAGTCATTATCTCTTTATCCGATTTTCATTCGCTAATCAAATGTGCCATTACAGAGAAATCTCTTTCTTTAAATGTTTTTACTCTTTCTTGATCTATTTTTACTCAAGTAAATTTTTCTAAATTTTCTTTTAATTTTTTATAATCTGCAATATCTTCCAAAATATCATCACTTGGATTTTTTAAATTCTCTTCTTCAAGTTTCTTAATCTTAACATCGATATTGGCTAATAAAATTTTTTGATTTTTTAATATTATAGGATTTGGATCTTTTTCTTTAGGAATATCTACTCATAAATTATATAATTTATTATCTTGCAATAATTCATATTTATGACTATCTGCCTTAAGTTCATTTGCTTTTAAGATAAATTTCTTTAAATTCTCTCAATTAAATTTACTATTTTTTTGAATTTTTTGTAAAAAATCTTCTAAAAATTTTGCCCTATCTAAAGTTAGAACAGATTTTTCTTGGCTTTTAATTTGTTCTTTAAGTTCATTTTTTAAAAATTCTAATTCTTCCTTTGATAAACTACCTCTTGATTTAGATAAAATATCATTTAAAGAATCTTCAAAATCAAATAATACCAAATCTAACATTAATAAACTAGTAGCTCATTTATTATGAATACTTACAAATTCTATAAATTCCTGTCTTTCTTTTTTATTATTTTTAAAATAATTTAGTGTTAATTCTTTTTGTTTAGAAGTCATAAAATCTGCATTATCAGCAAGAATAAACTCATATATATCTTTATAATCTTCCTTTGTAATCCTTTGATTACTTTCAATTTTTTTATTAAAATTTAATATATTAAATTTATTATGTATAATATTATTTAAATTTTCACTAAAATTATTTTTCTTTTCCTTAGAAAATTTTATTTGTTCAACATTAATCCAAGGATTATTATTTTCGCTTTCATTATCAAATCAAGTTTTTTTAGGTATAATATCTCACATTAAATCATCTAAATCTCATCTTGTACCTCATCTAATCCTAGCTATTATTTTTTGATGATCCTCTTCAGAAATAAGTTTATCCCTAAGAGATTCTAGTTTATGAAATTTTCAGGCTATAGAAAGGTTTTCATCGTATTTAATTTCAGCAAAATTAACTTCATAATCATCTAACTTAACAAAACTATCAGGAAGACAAGCATTTTCTTTTAATTCAGTAGCTTCATTTAAACTTAATTGTCATTGTTTTTCACTCATATATTATAAATTATTAATAAATGAATCTATTGAAAAATCTTTTCTGTTTGAATCAGCTGGGTATAAAATTTTGGCTAATTGCTCTAAAGAAGAAATATTTCAAATTTGTCCCTTTAATTTGTCCGCAAATTTACAATTTTTATCAGATTTTGCTTGTTTAATTTTTTCATTAAAAATATCCTTATCTGTAAATTGTCTTTCTAATTCTTTTATATCTGTATTAGAACTATCAAATCCTGGAATTAAGGCTTCTCAAATTGATTTTAATCAAAGAATTTTCTCTGAATTATCTAATCAATCAAGTTCATTTATTTTAATTCAAGTCGGCTTAGAATTAATTTTTTCTATAACCCTACTAATTCCTCAAAATAAAAATCCTAGTCAAATTTTTTTCATATACTTTCACATTTCAATTACATTTCTAACTTCTTTTCTCTCACAAATCTCAGTTCTATCTCAATAATTTACTCTATATTTATTTCATGTTTTTGAAATATTAAAATTAAATCAATCATTAGAAGATAAAGTTTTTATATCTCAATCCTTTCCAGAATCAAGATTTTTGTATAATTCATTATAAAATTCTCTTCTATTGTCGGATGGAATATTTATAACTGAAGATGAGAAATTAATATTAGAAGAGATATTATTATTTTGATTAATAGTTTTTAATGCTGGATTTCATTTTTCTAATCAGGAATTTATTTCTTTATTAGACAATCATTTATTCTTTCATTCAATAATTTGTCAAATATCTGCTGTAGTTAAAGTATTAAATCTTTTTGTAATAATATTTGAATCTTTATATTTTAAATATAATCAAATAATTTTATCTTGGGCTTCAATATTTATCTTTTTAAATCATAAAATTCTTCTAATTTCTTTCTCATTTTTTCATTCTAATTCATTTAAAAGTACATCATTTTCATTTAAAATTTTATTTAATTCAATGTAATGTTCATCATTTTTTAAATTAATTGATTCTCAAGTAAAATATTTAATTTCATTTAAAGATAATTTATTAGTTTTTGTTCAATCTAAAGTTTTATTAAAATCACTAATTACTTTAACTAAATCAAAAGTACAAGCGCTAATTTTAGATTCTTCATCTATTAAATTTAGAAGCTTTTTTCAGTTTTCTTTTCATAATTTTTTTACTAACTCTTGTTCAAATACTTTTCTTTTTTTATTAAATTCAAATAAATGCAATTTTCATAAAAAATCATAAAAAATAGAACCATTTATTGACGGGCACATGGCTCAAATTCTTACTTTTGAAAATTTATCTAAAAATACTTTTCTTTGAGAATTATTGCTAATCAAATAATTCTCAAATTCAATTTGTTTTCAATTATTAAAAATATCTTCAATTGCTTTATTTGAATTTATTCAAGTACTTATAGCAATTTTAAATAATTCTTGATTAGGATTTAATTTTGTTTCAATAGTCTTTTTTACGGTATTAACTTGCACTCAAGTATTATTAATTTGATTATTTAACATTTGAAAAATTGTTGGATCATCAGAATTCATGCGCAATAGGTTAATATAATTACTTATTAATTCTTCATAGGCCTTTTTTTGTTTTTCTGTCAGTGAACTATCATAAAAAATGATATCTTTAATTTCTGTATATATTTCTCATATAGAAGATCTAGTTATTTTAAGACTTTCTCTTAATGATTTATCAATTTCTCATCAAGTAGCTTTATCAAATAATTTATCTGAAACTCACTTTGTTTTTATTGCTTTATTAATATCATCTAACGTAGATTTCAATGGAGCAAGTTTTTTGTAGTAATCAACAAGATTTTTTTCATGATTTAAAACATTTTTAAATTCAGTTTTAAGTTTTTCTTCATCTATATCTTTTCTAAATAAAATATCCTCAATTCAATCAACTAATCTATTAAATTGCTCAGGCGGAAGATTTCTAATTTTAAAATCATTTATCATTCTAATAGCCTCATTGCGAATTTTATCTTGTTTTTTATTATTCTTATCATCACCTCATACATCAAAAGATTTTAATTCTTTATACCAATCTTTATTATATCATTCACTCATAAATTTTATTTTAAAAAATATCTTTCTTAATTTTATCATATTTTCTATTTTAATGCAAAAAATAGCCTTATTTTCATAAGGCTATTTAGATTCCCGCCTGCGCGAGAATGACAGACCAGATTATCCTACAAGTTCTGTGATTTTTATAACTGCAGCAAAAATTGAAAAGGCAAACCAAAGTACGAAAGTTCAGGCTATAGCAATTGCAAGAGGCTCAATCCATTTAACTAGAATTCAAATAGAATTATCAACTTCTCTTGTGTATTGAGTTGATATTTTATCACAAACTTTATTAATAGTTGAAGTTTTTTCTCAGGCTGAAATCATTTGAATAAAATCGTTTGTAAAATATTTATGTCTTGGGTCTATATTTTCAATACTTTGAGTAATTTTATTTCCAGATGCGACACTATTGGCTATCATTTCCATAGCCTCAATATAAATTGCATTATTACTTGATTCCCCAGTTAATTTTAGAGTTTTAATTATTGGGATTCAAGCTCAAATTAGCAGTCATAGATTTGATGAAATTTGAGAGATAATATAATTTCTATAAACATCTCAAATTAGAGGTAAATTTAAAAATAAATCATCAAAAACTCTTTTTCATGAATAAGATTTTCTGTAAATTTTTAGTGCCAAGAATCAAATAAAAATAACAAAAATTATCGCAACAATATTATTACTAAAAAATTCACTTGTATAAATTAAGGTTCTAGTTGAAAATGGAAGCTCTACTCAAGTTGTTTCAAAAAGTGGTCTTAATTTTGGGATTACATAAATCATAATCACAAATAAAGCAAAAATTAAGAAAACTAAAATAATAATTGGGTAAGTTAGTGCTCATTTTACTTTTGCTTTTAAATCTTCTTGTTGGTGTAATTGGCGAGCAAGACTTGAAAATGAACGTTGCATAGTTCAAGAACTCTCCCCTGCTTCAACTATTGCAATTTCTTTTTTATCAAAAGTATAAGGTAATTTTTTCATAGAAATTGAAAAACTATCTCCAGATTCTATAAATAAAAGTAAATTTTGAATCTCCTTATATAATTTTGGATTATTTGTTTTCTCTAAAAAAGAGTAAAGAGCATCTACTACAGTCACTCATCAATCAATAAGATTAGCTAAATGTTCATATAATAGAGCTTTACCTTTTGTTGTAATTTTATGCCAAAAGTAGACTTCTACTTTTTTCTCATCAATTGTATTCATTTTAATTTTTATTTAGCGAAATAATACATTCACAAATTAATAGAAGCTGTAATAGGTAAATCTGTTCTAGAATCAAAAGGAAAATTTACACTTTTAATAACGTATTTTATATTATTTTGATCTGAGCTTAAATATTTCAAATATTTATTTAAGACATCAACTTTTGAAGCTTCAATATTTAAAGAAATATCTCACATCATTAATCAATTTGGTAGTTTAGATCATTTCTCAATTGAAATATCATTTATAGCAACTCATTCCTTTGAACCAAATATGCTATCAATAATTTTATCTTCTCTAAAGCTAGATCCAAACCAAGAAATATCTTTTTTAGTTTTTTCATCCTTTGTAATATTATCTTTTATAGAAGTTAGTTCATCAAGCTTATTTTTTAATTCACTTGCTTGAGAATTTGATAATTCCAAATTAGTTTTAGCTTCAATATTGTCAGTATATAAATTTTTTGTAAAGAAAAAAGCAATGATAACAGCTAAAATAAGCAAAGCTGAAGCATACATACTTTTTTTGTTATTTTCATATAACATTGATTTAGTTTCCATAAATTTAAAATTAAATTATATTATTTAGATAATTGCATAGAAATCTCAAAACTTCTTTTTAGGTAATCTCAGCTAATATTAGACACAGGATTAAGTATAAACATATTTTTGTTTTCATCTCTGTAGTCTTTAATAAAGCGAGAAATTTTCTCTACAGCATCCTTTTCTTTTGTTAAGCTAGCCATTGCTGAAGTTGAAATCTTTCATTCTTGATAAGAAAATCAAGAAAAATCAAGACTGTATTTTTTTGATATTGACTTTAACTCATCAATATAAATATAAGCCTGTGAAGCTAAAATATTTTTTTCGATTTCAGGCATTGCAGATTTTACAGTATTATAAGCTAGAATTTCTGAATTATCTTCAAGTTTTGTTATTTGATCTTGAAAACCTGTTATATCAGATTTCGCTTTTTCTAAATCTTTTGTAAGATTTAAATTTGTAATATACAAGTAAATACTTGCAATAATTACCAAAGTAAATAAAATTGTTGAAATAGTAAGATAAACTCAAGATTTACCCTTTAGAGTGGCATTCATATCTTGTTTTAATTCTTCCTTATTTCATAGATTTGTTTTTTCCATATAGTTATGTTAGAAAATAATCTAAGTACATCTTATCATAAAACCTAAAATATTGCAAAAAAATACACATTTATAATAATAAAAAATATGAAAATTAAATTAAATGGCTTAAATAAGCTAAAATTAAAAATTAAAAATTGAGACATAATTTTCCTTTATTGAGACTTATGAGCTGGAAAAACTACTTTTATAAGTTATTTTATAAGTGAAATTTTAGGAATTAATGAAAAAGTGAAAAGTCCAACTTATATTCATTACAAAAAATATCTAGACCATATTTATCATTTTGATTTATACAAATTAGAAAACTACGATGAATTTGTGAATATCGGCTGAGAAGAAATTTTTGACGATAAAAATAATATTTCATTTATTGAATGGCCCGAATTAATAGAAAATGTATATTCCCCTACTTATAAAATATACATCACAAAAACAGAAACAGAAGATGAGAGAGAAGTTGGGATTGTGAAAATATAATTGATTGTCATTCCCACGAAAGTGGGAATCTTCCTAACATTTTGTAGATTCCTGCCTACGCAGGAATGACAGAAAAAATGTGAATGACAAATTAAAAAAAATTTTAAAATTCTAATTCTTTTAATTCAAAAGTAGTTCAATCTTCTGTGGTTAAGATGACATTAGAATCAACAAATTCAAGATATTTAATATTATTTTCAGTTTCATAAATTATTTTTCTATCTCTTGTATCAATATTATTTAAAACTAAAATATCTCATTTTCTTTCTCAAAAATTGAGAATATTTAATTTTTCTTTATCTTTTTGGTTAATTAATCAGATAATTTTACCTTCAGAAACTACAATATAATCATTAAAAATTGTATTTTTTGTTTTTGTGTTATTTGAAACATCATATAAATAAGTTCAAACAATAGTATTAATAAGATATTTTCAGTCAAAATTAGCTTTTTTCGGATAAATAATTTTATCATCAATATTTAGAGAATAATTCATATTATTTGTTAAATCATACAAATAATTAAAATTTCAACTTTTTATTACAAGAAGTAAATCATTTTTATTAAAAATAACTTCATCAATTTTCTTTCACTCAATATTTAAAATTGGCTTTATAATTCACTTTTCCTCTGAATAAACAGAAAAATCCGGATCATAACTATAATAGAAAACTTGAGTTCATTTTACTCAAATTATAGTCTTTTTATCTTCTAAATCAGTTGAGCCAGACGAAGAATTTATTTGTTTAAATTTTAGAAGTGCAATTTTTTCTTCACTTGGAGTCTTAATTTCCTCTATATAAACTAATTTCTCAAAAGTTAATTTTATAGCTTTATTTTCTCATCTTTGCAAAGTTGTACTCAAACTGATATCTTTATATCAAGTGATATTTGCTGAAATAAAATATGAAAAAGGCGGAACATTTCATAAACTACATTTTTGATCACAAATTATATCATATTTTTTATATTCAGATTCCATTTTTATAGTAACTCAAGTGAAACTTCAGACATCAAAAGTAATACTTGCAACATTTGCAACAAAAAAATAATAGTAAATTCAAAAAATTCCTCAAAATATTATTGTAAGAATTAGCATTGCTGTAAGCCTATTTGACACGAAAATAAAATTAAAAAATAAAAATCTCTTTACAAAGTTTTTTATATAAATACACTCTTTTATATAATATTTTTTTTGTTAATAAAATCAAATGAAAAGAGAATTAAAGTTTTTACTGGAAAAATTTAAGGCATGAGAAAATATACAACCTCTTCTTGTAGATAATGTAGAAATTTGCGAAATAGTTAATTATCTAAACGATTCTAATATTGAATCAATTCAAGATATAGAAAATGAATACACAAGAAATGTTTTTATATTTAAGACTGAGGAAAAAAGTTTTAAAATAGAAAAAACCAGAGAAATTATAGAAAAAGCTTCAATAAAACCAAGTTGAGATTTTAATATTTTTATAATTGAAGAAATAGATAAATTTACAGACCAAGCCTGAAATAGCTTACTTAAAGTATTAGAAGATGTTCCAAAATGAATAATATTTCTTCTCACTTCAAATTCTAAGGAAAATATTATCGAAACTATAACATCTCGTATTTTATTTTTCTCAACAAATTTTACAATATATGAGCTAAATGAAGAAATTAAAACAAAAATTGATAATTTTTTTAAGGGATCTAAAAATGAATTTATCACTTATATTTTCTCATCAAAAATAGAAAAAAGTGAATATCTAGCAATACTTTATTATATCAAAGAAAAACTCAAAGAAAGTGACCAAGATACCTCAATCTACAAACTAATTGAAGAGTCTATACAAAATATTTATTCCACAAATGCAAACGCAAAATGGATAGTTGATATGGTGGTTTTAAGTTTGAAGTAAGATTTTTCAAAAAAAGCTTGACTTTATATTAGAAATGCCTATAAACAATAAATCTTATTTAATAACTTTAATAATTATGGACAAAATTAGAGAGCAAGGAACATCTCCAAAAAAAGGAGTTAATACAGGTAAAATACAACAAACTGTTTGAGTAACAAAAGAAAATCTATTAATTCTAATTGAACCATCTACTGAGTTGAATGAATTAAATAAGGAATGATTTAAGGTATCTTTTAAACACGAAATAGAAAGTCCAAAAGAATATACAGAACTATTAAAATTTTTAGATTTAAACTGAATAGAGGATTTAACAGTTAAACTAGATAATGGTAAAATAATAGAAAATCCTAAAGAAGCTGTATGACATGATACGTTTATATTTTATGATAAATGAATCATCCCTCTTCTTAGTGAATTATATCAAAAAAATGTTCAAGCAAATGTTATCCAAAAATGAAATGCGATATTTATCTCAAGAACTACACATTAAGAAACAAAAAAAGTGATTAAAATCACTTTTTTTGTTTAGTATTTTTTTATTATACATTCTTGTAATCAAAAAAATTAAAATTAATCAAACTGAAATAAAAAATAACCTCAAGAAATACTCGTTCCATGAATAATATTCAAAATTTGAGTTATGTGACCGCTTTCATTTAGGTAGCATAAGAGCTCATATAATAATCATAATAAAAATTCATAATGATAAAGATATTTTTGCTTTAATTTCATTATTTTTGTTATCATTTTTTTTCTTAATCATTTTCCTTAAATTAAATAATATTACTTCCCTTCCTTCTTATATAATTCATTCATATTTTAATTAATTTCAAATATTGTTTTAATCTTTTGTTTTTCTTATAATTCAGTATTTATAATATTAGGAAGAGCTGAATTTAAATTAGTTATCTTATTAAAATATTAAATAATATACGCACATTGTACGGTAAATGAATTTTTTTGTCAAAAAAACAGGAAAATTAGTTTGACAAAAATTATTTTTTTCTTATAAAAAGTATATTATAACTTAAATAATTATTAAATGAATACTTTACGTAAAGAACAAATTGTACAATCGTGAATAGTTTTAAATAGGACTAACATTAAAGATCATGTGCAAGCTCTAAATATTGATATACTAAAGAAAATATGAGAAGAAAAAATTAATAATTATTTAGAGAAAAAAATAAAAAATTTTTCCATAGAAGACTTAAATGCACTTCAATATAAAATTGAAAAATTTTATTGAATTATATTTGATAATAAAGTAAGTTTTTATAAGAATTTGTTCACTACAATTACTAATTGAGTGTTGCTTCCCGATTATATTGATAATTGGAAACAGGAAGATATAGACAAAGAGCTTGATAAAATACTTTGAAATGTAATTAATAAGGTAAATATAATAATTTCAAGCAATTGATTTTATGGTGTAAATATTTGATCTGAAGCAGCTTTTTTATATGAAATAGATCATTTATGAGCTTTATTTGAAAGAAGTTTTAATATTTGATGAAATTTTGGAACAAATCAATATTATTTAAATCAAGAAAATTGAATTTATGAAAGTTATTTTACTGTAAAATTAACCAATACTGAAGTAATAGATGACGGAGATCCTACAACGGTAAAAATAAAAAAAGAAAAAGTAGTAAATTATAGTACTATTACAAAAGAACTTGGAGCTTATTTTTGAAAATCAAAAAATGGTGAATATTTTATAAAGGAATGAATTCATAAAGGTTTTTATATAAAAGTTTCAAAAATAACTGATTCATGAAGAGTTTATTGAGATTTTGTTGATGACTATTGTACTGTGACTATTCATAATCCAGAATTAGCAAATGATATTAGTCCAGAAGATACAAAAAATTTATTTATTTCAATGTTAGACTTAAATAATTTAGTTATAAATTTTTTATGAGATGTAACTAATCATAAATGATGAAAACGCTTTCATGCTTTTAGTAGTAATTCATTACTTTATAGTGAAGATGTATCAAAAATTACTAAGGAAGACAAAGAAAATGATGAAAAATTAGAAGCTAAATTTAAAAATTTTCTTGTAAAAATGAAAAATCCTGTTTATTTTAATGAAATAGGATGACAAGAAGAGGCAAAAGAAGAATTAAAATTAATTATAAAAACTTTCAAATTTGAAGAAATAATGAAATCTTGGTGAACAAAAAATACATCATGAATTATTTTTGAATGACCTTCTGGAACTGGTAAAACACTATTAGCTAAAGCGCTAGCTAGTGAAATAGATGCAGAGGTATACCTTATAAAACTAACAGATATTTCAAAAAGTGCATTAGTAAATACCTCATCTAATAATATTTCCGATTTATTTAAATTCTTAAGATTAAAAGCTTGAGTTGAAAGCAAAAAAATAATAGTAATTTTAGATGAGCTTGATGCACTTTTTAAGAGTAGAAATGAAATAAATCAAAGTAGCGAAGATACAAAAGTAGTAAATACATTCTTATCAGAAATGTGATGATTTGAGGATTTAGAAAATATAGTATTTATATGAACAACGAATAATCTGGAAGCTATTGATAAAGCTGTAGTGCGCTCTTGAAGAATGTCTCTTCAAATAAAAATTGATTTACCAAATAAAAAATGAATTGAGGAAATTTATCAAATTTACCTAGATAAAGCAAAAAAATGAACTGAAAGAAAAATATTAGCTGATGATATAGATATTTCTAAATTAATTTCATCAAGCAAATGATTTAGTGGAGCGGATATTGAAGAAGTAATTCGTATGGTACTACAGAAAAAAGCAATAGAAGAAGCAGAATGAGCCCCAAAAGAAACTCTAATAATTAAAACTGAAGATATTATTTCAGCGATTAATAAGATTAAATCAAGAGGAAAAAAGAAAACGATAAAAATAGGGTTTTTAGATTAAATTAAAAATTATTTTCAAATAAATATATATAATAATAACGATGAAATTATTCATCATATAAATCAAGATATCGTTGATATTAAAAAGGGATAATCTTCATTTATTAACTCAATTTTAGTTTTAAAGTCTGAAAAATTATTTAAAAATATATTTCACTTATTTGTAATTAATACAATAAATAAATTATCCGAAATATACCATTCAGAAGGGACTTGTTTTCAATCTAATGTCAATATTCAAATGCATTCATCAATAAAAACTTTTTGTTTGAATTCTTTTTTTAAAATTATTTCAGTATGTAAATCAATAATTATATATCAATTATCTAATAACCATTTATAAATAATTCATTCATTTTCTGTTAAAATCTCATCAATTATATCAAATGGAATTCAATTTATTTTTTTTAAAATTTTATAAATATCTCTATTTTTTGGTTCATTTTTATTCATTTATTTTAAATAAAAAATTAATATGTTACTTCTTAAATTCCCTTCCATAATCCAAAATACCCATTTTTTCTTTTAATTCTGTGAGTAGTTTTTGTCATTCTATTCTGGCGTTTAAAGATCATTTTTCGATGGCAGAAATAACTAGATTCATATTATTTTTGTAATATTCTCTTCTTTCTCTTATTGGTGAGATTAGCTCTTCTAATACTTGAATTAGGAGTTTTTTAAGTTCTCAATCTCATAAAGAATTTGCTCATCACTCAATATATCTCTTTTTTAAATCTTTTATATGTTTTTTGTCATTATAGAAAATATCTAAATATTTAAATACTACGTGTTTTTCTATATTTCATTTTGATTCAATACTAGTTTTTCCAGTATCTGTGTACATACTATTTACTCAAGTTGTTATTTCTTTTAAAGTAGCTGTTAAATAAATAGTATTTCCGAGACTTTTACTCATTTTATCATTTCCGTCAGTTCCAACTAGTCTTGGATTTTCTGACAATAAAGCGAGAGGTAATGGGTAATTAGTTCCATACATTGTGTTAACTTTTTTTATAATTTTACGGGCAAGTTCAATATGAGGAATTTGATCTTCTCAAACTGGCACTATTTCACCATGTGGAAGCATAATATCAGCAACTTGACTTACGGGGTAATTGATAAATCCGAGCGAAATTGAACTACTTTCCTTACTTCATCTAAGTTCGATTTTTTTCATTTCATCTTTTAGAGTTGGGTTATTAGTCGCAAGAGAATAAGGTACAAACATTGTTAGAAGATTGAAAAGTTCAGCAAATTCTGGGACATAACTTTGTACAATAAAATTAGATTTATTAGGATCAAGTCCTACAGCTAGCCAATCAATTACCATATCAATAACAGAAGTTCTAAGTCTTTCAGTCTCGCCGAGATGATCTCCAAGAACCTGATAATCTGCAATTAAAAAATTGTTTTTAATATTTGGACTTTCCTGAAGTTTAAGCCAATTTTCTAGAGCTCACTTATAATGACCTAAATGTAATCTTCCACTTGGTCTCATACCCGTGAGACAATTTAAAACCTTATCCCCCGCTTTTTCCTGAAGAGATTCTATAGATTTTATAACATGAGGAGTATTTTTAGTCTGAGTTGTGGTCATAAATTATTTTATTTAATTAATTATTTTCAATTATATAAAAAAATTCCTAAAATCAAAATTTTAGAGAAAAACATTTTTTCAAAAAAAAAAAATTGAAATATTTAAAAAATAGTATAGACTTTAAAAGTTAAAAAAATATTTTCTAACTTTTAGTATATGAAATCATTTAAACAAGACATTAAATCCGGACTTGTGAGATGAGTTGTATTTCTTGCAACAATTCTCGCTGGATGAATAATCTACGCTGCAATCGGGAGTACCTGGACCAATCCTGCAACTCTAGAAGTATGAGCCGGATCTGGACTTTCTGCCACTTCTTGGAATAAACTTCTTGAGAATTTCAATAATCTTGATGGAAGAGTAAACAATATTTCAGTCCCTCAATTCCTATGACAAGCTGAACAAAACGCAGAATTAACTGTAAGTAATCAAACTTTTACAGATTTTCCATGAGCCTCTGTAACCTTTAATCTATCTTCTCCTAAAAAAGTTTGAATGAGAGCTTTTTGAGCCGTAGTACCATGATCATCTCAAACTACATATACACATTGTTCTTTTAGATTTAATATTGACTGAGTAACTTATTGAGATACTACTTGGTGAGAACAAATTATATGATGTTGAACTTCTTCTAGTGGTTACTGACGGCGGTGTAATTGGAATTTAGAAAGAGTAACAGATTTATGAGCCTGATCTCATACTATTAAAGTTCAAATGAGGGATTGGTTATCAACATCTCCTTCATGTGCTTCTAGTATTGCATGATATGGTAAAGCAAGACTTTTCGTAGAAACTAAAAATTAGAAAATTATCTCTTCATTTTCCATCTTTCCTTTTTTAGGTCAAATATTTCTTTGTTGTATTTGTAGACTAGGGAGATTGGGAGTTCACGGTCTGTTCAGATTAATCAGGTAAGTCTTTCTGTTTTAAGACTTCAAAATCTTATTTCTATAGATGAATTCGGAGATAGCACTCAATCAATAGAAAAGCTTATTTCTTCATTTTCTAGAATTTTTTCAATTTCTGCTAATTCTTTTTGAGCATCAGATCTTTTTTGTAATTTTTTCAATAAAGATGCGGCTTCAGAAGATAAAATTGGTATAGAAACAAACTTTGGGTCTGAAGATGCAATTTTATTATACTGAGTCAATGCTTCATTATGTCTAATTTTATGAGGTAATCTACCAAGGATAAGCTCATATAAATCAGAAGCTTCTTCAGTTTTTCAATCTTTCATAAAACGCTTAATTTTATTCATATCATCAATATAATCTTCTTTGTCTAATTTTATCTCTAATAAGCTTAGAATATTTGAAATAATTAAATCAATTTTTGTATCCATGTCCTTAGTATTAATCTTTTTTAATTGATTTAGTGCTTTATATAATTCTTTTCTTCTAGCTAAAATATTTTCAAGTCAAAGTTTTACAATAATTTTACCATTAGCTGTAAAATTAGTTAAATCTATTCTATTTCATTCGATAATTGTAGCTCCAGTTACCATAATATCATTTCATTTAACTTCTTTTCAAGAAACTGTAATTTCTGAGCAAACTCCTGATGGCAAAATTACTTCTCATTTAGATGAAATGGTTACTTTTTTTCAAACTTTTCATTTTACTTTAACTGATTTATTGGCTTCAATTATAGCTTCATCATCTACTGATCATGCATCAAAACTTCATTTAGTTTTCAAAACTCAATCAAAATTAGTTTCTATTTTTATCTCTCAATCTCATTTTATATCAAAATTTCAAGTCATAGATTTTGGAGATAAATCTACGCTAGATTGCAATACAACAGTTTCATTTTTTGATAAATTAATATCTTCAACTCATGGAATATCTTTTCTAATTCATAAATTTATTATTTCTCCAGTTTTTGCTGATTTTTTACAAATTACAATTCAATCACTCTCAGCTACAAAATAAATATTTATTTTTTCTAATCCTGACTCGTCTTCTATAATCTTTCTTTTTATGGAAATATTTTTAAGATTAATATTTGGAGTTTGAGGAATTTTTTTCGGAGGCAATACAAATCCTAGACAATCAACTCATTTTTTTCAAGCAACATATCATTCGAATCACATTAAGGTTTTTCATTTTTTTACAAATGGAAAATTATCAATATCTTCTAAGGTTAAATTTTCAACTAATTTTGTAGCAATAGCTTTTTCTACATCAAAAAATATCTTCAACTCATCTAAATCTTGTCAAACTTGTTTTTCTCATTTAATAACTAAAGATGCATGCGGTTTTCAAGATATAATTTCTTTTTTGATAAAAACCTTTCTTGAAAGTCCATAATCAGATATATTTTCTCACAAAAGAAATAATCACTGTTCATTTTCAAATAAAGCATTATTTATTTTAGATGCAAACCTCTTAAATTCATCTCATTTTTTGTCTCTTTTAAATAATTGTACATTTACAGATTGTAAGAAAGTGTAAATTATTTTTATAATAAAATTAATACGTTCTTTATTTCCAGGAAATGGAAGTGATACATCCATAGTCAATCTATCAGCAGAAATCTCAGCTCTTTTATACAAAAGCATTACAAAAACCTTTGGTAAATCAGATACTGCAAAATTTGATTTTTCAGAAAAATTTCTAGCTATTAGCTTATCAATATCATTTTTAATTGTTAATTCATCAAAAAAACTTTCTTCTAATTTTTGTCTTATTTCATCCTTTGAATATGAAGTATTTCTATCTGAGACTTTCGTCATAAAATTAAATTTAGAAAGAGTTCAAAGAAAGTCTCAAATTTTGGGTAATTTTCAATCCTCTTCAAATTTATTAAATTTTAATCATATTGTATAAAATCATTTTTCATTATCTGCCCACATTACTTCAGCTTCTTCAACATTAATTAGACGAGTATTAAAAACAAAAGATAATTTAATCTTTTCTCATTTTTTAAGAGAATTTTTTGTAAGCAATCTCATTCAAGTTTTACTAATATCTTTTACAATTCCTAAGATTGTATCCTTATATTTTGGAGAAGTTAATTTAATATGGATATGAGGAGTATCCATCCCTAAAATATCTATTAGTTTATCATGACTAAATCTATTATGACGAGAAACTAAGCTATCTTTTGGTTTAGTTTCAGGATTTATGGCAATTTGAGTTAAATCAACTTTTGATGAATTACTTTTCATAATTTTTAATAAAATTAATTAATTATTTTTGTGAATTTTTACAAACAAAAATAGAATTTCTGATTGAAATTAGTTTACTATATAATCAATTTATGTTAATTGTCAAGCGTTTTTATTAATTTTATAGATATTTAATTTTATCAAAAAGTAATTTATCGCTTCTTTCTGCTATATTTTTCCCTAATTCTTTTTGCTTCTTTTTCTCCGAGTTTTTCTTCTAGAGTATAATTAAGCTGAGCTTCTTCATCAAAAAGTGATGCGTCAAAATTTAATCATCTCTCAAGTTTGTATTTGTAATCATCATAATTTCCATAACTCACAATTAATTCCTGGTCTTTAATAAGCCACAGGTGAGTTGCGACTTTGTTTATAAAATATCTATCGTGAGATATAAATAAAATAGTTCATTTAAATTTAAGTAACTCTCGCTCAAGTGCTTCACGAAAATCATAATCCAAATGATTTGTAGGCTCATCTAAAACAAGAAAATTACACTCCTTTTGTCATAAAATTGCAAACAATATTTTACTTATTTGACCTCAAGAAAATTCTCTCACTTTTTTATCTAAATCATCTTTTTCAAATAAATAATTAGATAAAATAGCTATTAACTTCTGATCGATATAATCAAATCAAGCGAGCTTAAAATTTTCTCTGAGAGTTTTATTTTTATCTAATTCTTCGTGAAGTTGAGAAAAATAACTAATTACAAGTCATTTTCATCTTGAAATAGTTCACTCAAGAGGCTCAATCTGTCATAAAATAGTTTTAATTAGAGTAGACTTCCCTACTCAATTTTCTCAAATTATTCAAACTCTTTGCCCAAGTGTTAATTCTAATTCTCTAATATAAAATAAAGGATCAGATCTACCAATAAAAACATCCTTAAAATAAAGAATTTTATTAACAGACATTTCCGAATAATTAAAACTAAATTTTGGTTTAGTAGCGATATATGGTTTTTCTATAATATCCAATTTTTCAAGTGCTTTTCCTCTACTTTTTGCCATTCAGGCTCTGCTTCCAGCTCGGAATCTATTTATAAGTTTTTTTTCTTTATCAATAAATTCATGCTGTCTTTCCCAATCATCAAGTAAAATTTGTTCCCTTTTTGCTTTTTCTTTAACATAATAAGAATAACTTCAATTATAGAATTCCAAAGGTCTAGCAGGAAGGATTTCATAAGTCTTGCTACAGGTCTTATCCAGAAAATCTCTATCATGGGAAATAATTATATAACCTCATTTCCAAGTATTTTTGAGGTAATTTTCTAGCCATTCAGTACTCGCTAGATCTATAAAATTCGTCGGCTCATCAAGAAGTAGTAAATCTGGAGATTCAAGCAAAATTTTTGCGAGTGCTATTTTAGTTCTTTGTCATCAGCTTACTTCAACTATTTTCTTATCAAGTAAATCTTCAATTCCAAGTCAACTAGCCACACGGCTTATTTTATTCTCATAATCATATCATCACATTACATTGAAATATTCGAGAGTTTGAGTATACTTCTCTATTACGTTAACATCTCAAGAATTATCACTCATTTGTTTTTCTAAAATATCTAATTCTTTTTCTATTTCTAATATTTTTGAAAATGCCTCCTTTAATTCTTTCCTAACAATTTTCTGCTCATCATCAAAATAAATCTGAGCTAAGTATCCAAGCGATAACGACCCTATATTTTCCACTTTCCCACTAAATTCCGTAATTTCTCAAGTTAGAACTTTAAGTAAAGTTGTCTTCCCTGCACCGTTTCAACCAACAATTGCAATTCTGTCACGTTCGTTCACCAAAAAAGAAATATTTTTAAGTATTTCTTTCTTGTTTGTCTCATACAAATCTATGTTAATTCTCAAGTGTTTCATTTAAAAAATTTATTAATTAACTTGATTATATTAATTTTTTAAAAAACACCAATATTTTGTATTGGTGAGTTTATTTACTTTTTGAAAATTAATTAATTTACTAGATAGGTGCCTTTTACTCAAAGTTGAACCTTTTTAATATGTCAAAATCAATTTTTCACATCAACTTCTATGGAATCTGGGGGATTTATATTATATTTGGTCTCTAAAATTTTTTTATAATCATCCTCTGATAAAGTAGAATATTGAAATTCATCTTCAAGCTCACCCGTTTTTATATTCACAACAGATACCTCAAAATAAACTCAATAAACCTTTGCCTTTGTATCTGAAGCCACCTTTTTTCAAGTATTTTCTGGTCATTCAATAAAATTATTTCATCAATTATTTCAAGAATTTTTCATATTTATTTTTTTAAAATTTATATACTTTTATATAGTAATAAAATATTCTAAATGTCAAATATATTTTAGGTGGAAATAAAAAAAACTCTTTTTTTCAAAAGAGATTTTTTTGCTGTATAAAAACAACCAATACACCAGAAGATGAATAATAAAAAGAATGTGTTTCTAATTTAGAAAAAAGAATATTTTAATTTATCTATAAAAGAGAGAAAAATAGAAGATATTTTAGAGAAATAAATCTGAAAAATATATTGAATTATGTCTAACTTTTATGTATAGATAAAGGAGATAGTCCATCCG
>JALNXF010000002.1 GCA_023230505.1 Candidatus Altimarinota bacterium
AAATTAAAAAAATTAATTTATGTCTAATTTCAACTAATCTTATATTTCTCTTATATAAATAATTTAGAGATTATTTATTTCAATATATTGTTTAATATATTTTTTGGTTATGTTAAGGAGCAAACTAATCAATTAAATTGATTATAAAACACTTTCTTTCAAAAGTGCTGGACCATTGTATAAAAAAACCTCCACAAGTCAAAAAAAAATTTAAAATTGTTTTTCTTAAATTTTATACATAATGAAAAGTGTTTATTAAACCCATTTTATGATAAATTTGAAAACTAAATTTGATAAATATATTTGATCAAAAAATTATCCATCAAGTTATGAGAAAGAATTATTTTCTAAAACTCAAAAATATTGCAGATATATTTCCTGGATTCCAGGTCTTAAAATGGTAGCCGTTTGTAATTCTTTGTCGATGTATGCAACCAAAAAAAAATGAAGTGATATTGATTTATTTATTATTACAGCGAAAAATAGACTTTGGCTAGTTAGGATTATGGTAACTTTGGTTTTTCAATTACTCGGAGTAAGAAGGCATTGAAATAAAATAGCAGAGAGGTTTTGTCTGTCTTTTTTTATAGATGAAACTACTGAGGATTTCTCGAGTTTTGCAATAGAAAATGATATTTATTTATATTTTTGGATTTATTATCTTAAACCAATTATAAATAAAGACCTCACTTATGAAAATTTTATAAAAGCCAATAAACCCCTTGGAATTGACTCAATCAATCTCCACAAAGATAATAGAATTTATGAAATTCCAACTGAAAACCCTCACCCCAACCCTCTCCACTCGGGTGGAGAGGGAGAAAAATTCCTGTCATTAATTCTTAATTTTTTAAATTATCTTCTTAAAAAGATTTTTTTGCCAAAAACTCTCGCTCACAAAAAAAGACTATGAAATCCCGAGGGTCTCATAGTCTCTGATAATATTTTGAAATTTCATGATAATGATAGGAGAGTGGAGGTAAGGGAAAATATTTTATAATCATTTGCAATTTTCTTATAGTTGGATATAAATATCAAATTTTCATAAACAATCATTTAAAAATGAAAACTTTTTTAAAGAAATTCATTAAATCACCTAAGACTGTTGGCTCTTTTGTGCCAAGTTCACATAAATTAATTAGTTCAATGCTTAAGAATATTGATTTTTTAGAAGATTTATTGATTGTGGAATTCTGAGCTGGGACTGGTGTAATTACAAAACAAATCTTAAAAAAAATTTCTCCTAATTCTAAAATTTTAGTTTTTGAAATTCATAGCGAATTTATAGATGAGCTAAATAAAATTAAAGACCCAAGAGTTAAAATTATACACGATTGAGCTCAAAATATCACCAATTATCTAAATTGAGAAAAAGCTGATGTAATTATTTCTGGATTGCCTTTTGGGAGTCTGCCGAAAAAACTTGGGAAAAGTATTTTAGATGAAAGTCATAAAAATCTCAAACTTAACGGAAAATTTGTTCAATTTCAGTATTTTCTACAAAATAAAAAAGATATTTTCAATACTTTTAAAAACCATAAAATCTCTCTGCAACTTCTTAATTTTCCCCCAGCCTTCATCTACAAATGCGAAAAACTCCACGACTAGTCGTGGAGTTTTTTTGTGAGGATTTTTGGGATTAGGTAGTTTTTATGCAAAAATATTTTTTAATTTTTCTTGAATAATTAATATTTCTTTAATTCAAATAGTTCAATACATAAAAGGCCTGGAAGCAACATCTGAAAAAATATTTTTTATTATCTGTTTTTTATTTTCAGGCAAACTTAAATATTCTTGTCTTGTTTTAAGTAACAAAGGAGAAATTTTTGTATTATCTGCAATTGAAAGTAAAAGTAAAGTCTTTTCATTTGAGCTTAATTTTTCAAAATGCATTCAGAAATTTCTAAAAAATTCTTCTCAATGTCATTTGATTTCTTTAGATAATTTATTTTGTAAATCAACAGACGTTTTTGGTGTTTCTTTTAAAATATTTTTTGGATTCTTTTCAAGTATACTAACACTTCCTGAGCTACGACTTGCAAAAGTAATCTTATCATAATACTCATTTGAGATAGAATTATTTCTATTTTCAATCATTGCATGAAGGAGGGATTTTTTTCTTCAATCTGGAAGCTCTATACTTATGTTAGTTAAGAAAGCGTCCAAATCAGAAACTCAAACCTCTTTTTTAAGTACATTTTTAAATTTATCAGGATGAACACGAGAAAGATAAGCTATTCCAGTTGTAAGATAGCTTATCTCATAAATACTTAATTTAAAGCCCTCTTTAATTTCTTTTATTTCTTTTTGAGAAATAATCTTATCTTTAAATATTTTACTACTATTAAGAGATTTAAGAATAGCAGAAACATGATTCATAACTTGTTCAGGTGTCTCAGAAAAATTATTTCTTTCAAAATCATCACTTAAATTAGTAAGTTTATCATTAATTTCATCATTTAATGATTGTTTTGGTTTTTTAATATCTTCTTTATAAGATATTTTTTCACTCCCTATTTTATTTCACATATTTTTTTAAATAAAAATTAAATTACTTAATTAGTTTAACATATTTTGAAATATTATGCAAATTTTAGAGGGAAAAACTCCACGACTAGTCGTGGAGTTTTTTTGTGGAGATTTTTGGGAGATTAAGCAGCTTTTTTTAATAATCAATCTAATTCTTCTCTAGTTTGAGAGGCAATATTTTGTCATTTTTCTTTTATGCTTCATCCAGAAATATCTCAAACTATATCATAAGTAGCAAGTCATAAAGCTCCAAAAGTTAATAACTTTCATCCAGTATTAGCCATTTGAACAGTTTTTGTAAATTTAGAAGTTTCTGAAAATGCAAATATTGCATCTTTCATTTTATCAAGTTTTGAAGCATCATTTGCTATATCTGCCACTTTTGCAGTTCATTTTGCTCATGCAAGCCAAGTTCTTGCCCATTGAGATTGTCCAAAAGTAATGAGAGTTGCTGCATCAGCAATAGTTCAAACTACTCAAAATCATGCTCTCATCCATCTATCACCGGCTTTTAAATCTCTTCAAGCTAAATCATGTCATGTTAAAGCTGCTTTAAAATCAAGGATTTCACTAGTTATTGGTAATAATCCGAGTCCAACCTCTGTAGCATCCCATTTAAATGATTCTTTTCAGGCAAGTCAATCTCTTACTAAACTTCAAGCAATAAGTCAAATAAATCATATTTTTAAACCTCCCTTAACAATTCAAGAACCTGGAACTCTTGAAATTGCACTATCAAATTTAACTCATAATCATTCTAGAGGTCATAAAATTCATTTAGTTATTTTAATTCTTTTTTCTGTAGGAAGACTGTGTGTTTCATATAATCAATTTATTTTTCATAAACTTTTTTCCAGTCCAGAATTCATTCAATTATTTAATTTCAATATATCATCATCAATTTTTTGAATATCCTTTAATATAGCTTCTCTGGTAAGATTATATGGAGAATATTTATTATTTGCCTTAAAAATATCACTAAATTTACCGTCTTTTTTTCATGATAATTCTCTTAATTGTTTTTCTCAATTAAGCACGGCTTCATATTTAGCTTTTCTTAGTTTTTCAGCTTGATTATGATAATCTATAGCCTTTTCTTTTATTACTAATTGTTCTTCTAATAATCATTTTTTAAGCTCTGGATCTTTAATTAGAGAATCAATATCGGCCTTTCAAATTGTTTTAAACTCTCATAAAAAACTTGGATTTTTCTTTAAAAATTTCTCTATTCAGTTTTCAAGTGATTGTTGTTCTTTTAGAGATAAACTTCATTTTTGTAACAAGCTTTCTAGAGTTTCTAATTCCTTGATTGTAGCCTTAGAATCTGGAATTCACATCGCTTTTCATTCAAGAGAGCTAATATATTTTCTAATTGACCATCTTGTGTGAGCCTTACCAATTTCAAATCTTTTTCATTTCATCCATACATATAAAAATGGATTGCTTAGACTCCACTCAGTTTTTCAGTCTGCTTTTTCTTTTCAATTTTCTTGTGGTTTTTCTACTTGAGAATTCGCTGCAACGACAGCTGTTCAAACTCATCAAGCCACGACAGCAGCTTTCGCTCAATTGTCTACACTTTCTCAATTTGCTTTACCTTCTTTTAAATATTGTGGAAAAATTTTAGTAACTATATCTTCTACTTTCTCCGTTTTTCAGATTTCTATTTTTTTCTCATCTATTTGTTTTTTAAGATAATCTCTTATTGCATTTTCTTGAATATCAGATTCATTTGAAAATCCTGTTAATTCCTTTCATTTCATCCATAATCCCCTTAAAACACTTCTTACAAGACTATTTCATCAAATGATAAAATCTTTTGCATTCATTTTCATAACTCATTTAAAAACACTGTCATCTATTTCTACATCTAATTTTTGTTCTTTTTTAATAATTCCTTTTAGATCTTTAAATCAAGAGTCACTAAGTTTTTCTAATTGAACTCAAATAAATAATACCTTTATTCACTCCATTATTTTCCCTTCACTAAATAATTCTATTGCTTTTGTAATTCTATTTTCATCAATGTCAAATCCGAGATGGTTTCTGAAAAAATCTTTTGTTCCATCAAGTCACATAACTTTTCCGAGTCCAAAAATTCACAAAACTCCTCATAAAATCCATTTCCATGGACCTCATATTTTATCTAAAATTCCACTGAAAAATCATTTTTCTTTAGAACCTGATTCTTTTTCGCCTCACCCAAAAAGACTTCAAAATATTTTATAAAGACCATAAGCTCAGGCTAATGCCACCGCTCAGGCAATATATGGATGTTCTTTCGCGTATTTTTTAATTGTATTAGTTTCTGGAATTTCTTTTTTATTTTTTACTGCACTTTGAATTTCTCTAATTTCTTGAGTTTTAGAGCCTGAAAGAGTAGTTATTTTATCCCAATTTCTATCAAAATAATCATTTATTTCATTTCATTTTAAATTACTCGCTTCTAGATATTTATCTTTAACCGCAACTAAGCTATCATCTAGTGGAATTTTATTTGAAGTTAATAAAACTTTAAATTTATCTTTATTTGATAAAATTTCCTTGCTTACTCAAGAAACTGACAAATGCTGAATTAAAGCTATCATTCCAAATTCAAAAGCCTTAAATTGTCTAAATTGAACGTCAATTCATTTTGTTAAATCTATAGATTTAATCTCTGAAATTTGACTCTGTTGCAATTTTTGAATTCTTCTTTCTGGAGAATTTGGAGTTTCTACATTTTGTCTGAGCATATCTTTTTTTAATCATGCTTCCGCAACTATTGCTTCTCATTGAACCTTTGTAGATAAAGAAGTTTTTTCTTTTATTTTATCTTTTAAAATCTCAAAAATCTCATTATTTGGTTTTTTTATAATACTTTCTTTTAACTCATCAAGTTCACTTTGAGTAAATTCCAAAGTTTGTTTAAATTCTGGGATATTAATATTAACTCAAAGACCTAATTTATTTTTAAGTTCTTCTTTTGTTTTTATTGTATGGATTATTTCAGACTTATTTGGAGCCATAATTTTGTTTTAAATTATTATTTTATTTTTCTAAACACTAAATTCTGTTTTCCACTGCTCAAAAGACTTAAGTTCTAATTTATCAATATCATCTTCTGTCATTTTCTTAAAAACCATTCAGCTATCTTTGTAATTTTTATGTAATTGTAATCTCAAATCTGCATATAAATATTCCTTATATAAATTAGTTTTAGCTATATTTTTTTCACTTTTAGTTAATTCAAATAACTTCTTAATTTTTTCTTCTAACATAATATAAACAACATTATTTTCCATATCAGAATCAGTTAAATCACTTCATTTAAGATCAAAATTAGTTAATAAACTTTTGAAATGATTCATATTCCAAGAAGAACTATAGGGTTTTTTAGAATAATTATTTAAATCAACTCATTTAACATATTTTACTGTTTCATTTATATAATTATTTCTATAACTCAAAGATTGATTACCTAAATTAGATAATAAAGAAATTTTATTAGTTAAAATGTTCTCAAATAAACCCAAATTAATATTACTTTCATTTATATTTTTTTCATTTATTTGTCATTCAAATTCATTTAATTTTCTTCTAATTGAAGTTTTTAGTTCATTTAAATCAAAATTATTAATATTATTTTTATCAGCAAGAGAAAATAATGTAATTTTTAAATTTGATATTCTATCTTTTAAGGCTTCTTTTTCTGATTCTAACTCTTCTTTAGATTTTGCCGGAGCAGCAGCCGGTGCTGATAATGGACCTCAAGTACTTCAAGTAGCCCCTGCTGTAGCAGCTCAAGCTCAAGCTGCAGCTGCTCATTTTGCTGGAGCAGAAGGACTAGTAGATTCATCAATTAATAAATCTATAACTTGTGCTACACTCATTTTTTCAACTTTTTTTGGAAAATCTTTTCAATCTTTATCAATTCATTTATTATAAAGTTCTGATAATTTTTGATTTAATTCCTGGCTTTCTTCTTTTGAAACTGGTTTTCAATCTTTTCATGTTAATTGATTTGGAAATCAATCTTTAGAATTATATAATTGCATAAAATTGCTATGAAGAATTTCATCTTTATTTCATGCTGCATCTAAAAATTGTGTATCTTTAAAATTCCCCCATTCAAGCATTTTAGCTTGTAATTTATCTATAGATCAAGAAATTTGATTTGGGATTCATTTAGCTTTTGTCCATGCCCAATCAACCATTTCTTTAGAATATTCAATTCAAGCCCTGTATGGTTCTCTGGCTCAAGCCTTTCATTCAATTGCATTTCAGAAATGATCTGCTAATCAAGTTCATTTTGCTACTCACCAAGCAGCAATGCTTCAAAAAATAAGCTTTGGTTCTTTAAATAAGAAATAAATAATAGATCACATTATAGCAATTAATCCAAATGGACCGGCTCCAGTCATTATTTTTCACATTTCTGTAAAAGGATCTTTTAATAAATCTCAAACTTTTTGTTTTACAGATCTATTATCACCTGGAATTCTAGTCGCATCTTCAAGATTTTTTCTTGCAGCTGGCGACATATTTTCAATTATTTCATCTGTTTTGGCTAATTTAGTTGTTCTATCTTCTTTGTATTGTTTCATTTTTTCATCTATTTTCACATCATCAAAAGCACCATTTTTATAAGAAATCATAAATGCTTTGTCTTTTTGGCTTAAATTAGAATTTTTTATGTCTTCTACAGAAATAAATATATTTTTATCTAAACCTGAAATTTCAGTTAGATGTTTATAATAAGTTTCTGATGTTATTTTATCAGTTTTTAAATTTCAATCTTTATCTGTATTAATAGTGATATATTTATCTAGTGAAGTTGTTCTTTGTAGGATTGCCGTTTTGAAACTATCTAAAAGTTTAGGATTTTTAGAAGAATAATTATTAATTAATGTCTCAAATTCAAGTGAAGATTTTGCCTTTGAATCAATTTTTATTTTATTAGAATCAATATAAATTGGATAACCATTTGCTTCTAATTTTCAAATTAAATAATTTGCATTAAAAGCTCTATCTTGTTCATCTTCTAATTTTTCTATTGTATCTAGAGATGTTTTTACATTTTCTATATTTACTTCTGTTAAATATTTCTCTATCTTATTTCTTAAAAATCAAACTTCTTTTCCTGTATTAGCCTTAACATCTTCTTTTGCTTTTGTAATATCTACTTCTTGTTTTAACTCAGCAAGAGGATTAATTTGAGGTATTTCTGGACTTACTTGAGGCGTTTCTGTTTTTGTTGGTGCCATATAAATATTAAGTTATTTATTAAATTCTTTTTAAGTTTATCATATTTTGAAATATTATGCAAATATTTGAGGCCTTAAAATCTTCTTTTGATTTTTTGAAATAAAAATTTCAAAAATTCGTATCAAACAATGAGTGAGATTTAGTAAAAAAATAAAAATCAATATAATATAAAATATTTCTAAAATAAATAAAATGGTTTCATCAGATTTAACTGATTATGAGATAATCCAGAAAATAAAAGAAAATCCGGATAATTTTGGGCTTATTATTGATAGATATGAGCAAAAACTCTATAAATATATAATGCGCTCTACCGATATTACAAATGAAGAAGCAGACGATTTATTGCAAGAAATATTTATAAAAGTCTACAAAAATATATTTGAAGTAAAGGAAAATCTCTCGTTTTCTTCTTGGATTTACAGGATTGCACACAATTATATAATAGATTATTTTCGCAAAAATAGCAAAATTGAAAAAGTGAGTTTAGATGATGAGTCATATAGTTTCCTGATAAACAATATAAAAAGTGACTTTGATCCAAGACTCGATTTAGATAAAAAAGAGATAAAAGAAATTGTGCAACTTGCTTTGTCAAAAATAAAAAAAGAGTACAGAGAAATTCTAATTCTAAAATTTATTGAAGACAAAAGTTATGATGAAATAAGTGATATCCTCCGTATACCAACAGGAACTGTCGGGACACTTATAAATAGAGCAAAGGCTCAAATTAAAGAAAACTTAAATTTTAATTTTTAACTATCACATTATGTCAATCAAAGATAAAATTCTTGGGAAAATCAAGAAAGAAGAGGTAAAACCAACTTCCGTGGGTTATTTTATAACAAAAAAATATTTACAAATATGAGCTTTGATATTTCTATTATTTGTAGGAATTCTTCTTACAATGCTATTTATGTCAGATTTTGGGGAAAATATGAGATTTTTTAATCTTCGTTATTTTCATTTCCCACTTCTTTGGATTTTAATAATTTTTTGAATTTGATTTTTTGCATTTAAAGATTTCCAAAATACTGGAAAAGGTTATAAATATCCAATTTGATGGATAATTTGAACTATTATCGCAATATTTATTTTTGTAGGATTTTTAGGTTATAGATTTGGAGTTGGACACAATATGAATAACTATATGGGTTCACATATGAGATGATATAGAGATTTTACTCTAGGTCAACAAATGTGGAAAAATCCAAGTGAATGAAGGATGTGAGGTATTATTGAAGAAATTAAAAATGACAAAATTATTATCTCAAATATTAGATGAGATAAATTTAGCGTTACCCTTTCTTGAAGTGCAAATTCAAGTAACTTAAATATCTGAGACAGAGTGAAAATTATCTGACAAAAAACCGGAACTTGAGAATTTATCGCAACCGAAATTATAAATTCTGCCGGTATGTGAGGAGGGATGATGTGATGAAGATGAGGAAGATGAATGATGAACTGGAGATAACAAAAAATCTCTCGCAAAGCGAGAGATTTTTTTAATTTAAAATTTTAATAATTCTCTACCCAAATTTCAAAATATGATTTTGGGTGATCGCAGCTTGGACAAACTTCAAGAGCCTTATTCCCAGTATGAATATATCCACAATTCGCACATTTCCATTTTTTTATTTCAGATTTTTCAAAAACCTCATTGTTTTTAATATTTTCAAGAAGTTTTCTATATCTTGTCTCGTGAGCTTTTTCTACTAGTGCTATACTTCTCCAAACTTTCGCAATATCACTAAATCCTTCTTCATCAGCTATACGAGCAAATTCTGGATAAAGTTCTGTCCATTCCTCATTTTCTCAATTAGCTGAAGCTTCCAGATTTTCAAGAGTTGTACCTATCTTCCCAGCTGGGTAAGTAGCTGTAATTTCCACCATTTCTCATTCAAGAAATTTAAAAAATCTCTTTGCATGTTCTTTTTCATTTAGTGCTGTCTCTTCGAAAAATGCCCTAATTTGCTCATATCATTCACTTTTTGCAACCTTTGCAAAATAATCATAACGCATTCTAGCTTGAGATTCCCCCGCGAAAGATTTTAAAAGATTTTTTTCAGTTTGGGTTCATTTAATACTTGCCATAATTTATTTAATTAGAAATTAAAATACGAGAGTATTGTAATATTTTTTTGAATTAAATCAAATTTTTGAGTTACATCACCACATTAAAAAAATACCCAAGTAAAATCATAAAAAATCCGACGATTCCGAAGAATGTAAGGAGTAATTTCATACTCATAACTTTCTTTAAAATCAAAAATTCTGGTAAACTAAGTCCGACAACCGCCATCATAAAGGCAAGTCCGGTTCCGAGGGGAATTCATTTTGTGATAAGAGCTTGAATTATCGGTAATATGCTTGTAGCATTGGCATACATCGGTATCCCTAGAATTACTGAGATTGGCACTGCGAAAGGATTTGATTTAGTAATATATTTTTCAAAAAATCCGGTTGGGACAAATCCATGAATTAGTCATCAAATAGCCACTCCGAGTAAAACATAAGGCATAATTTTCCAGATAAGAAAAAAACTGTCCTTACTTACTTCTCTTAAAAATTTCTTCCATTTTCTGGTTTCTTCTTTTACTTCAGTTGGGACTCAAATACTCTTCCAGATAAATTCTGCCACTTCTCATTCCATTTTTAATTTCCCAATTATAAATCCTCAAAACATTCAAAGAAACATTCAAGAGGCTACATAAATAGCTGTGATTTTAAGTCCAAAAAGTCCTATAAACAAGGCAACCGCGACTTCATTGATAAGGGGTGATGTAATGAGGAAGGTAAATGTGATTCCAAGAGGAATTCCAGCCTTCAAGAATCCCACAAACATCGGAATACTCGAGCAAGTACAAAATGGAGTTACAGCTCAAAATAGAGCAGAAAGTAAATAATCAAATCAAAACATTTTATTTTTTACCAAGAAATCTCTGATTTTTTCAATCGGTAAGAAATGATTTATTAAAGTCATTAAATGAACTATAAAAATCATCAAGAAAAAAATCTTAATACTATCATAAATGAAAAAATTCAGTGCTTCTCCAAGATGAGAACCATCAAGTTTGAGCAAAGAATAAGAAATATAATCAGCAAAAATTTGTATAAAATCAAACATATTTTATTTTTTTAAAAGAGATAAAATTTCCAAAACACTCAAAACTTTTCCAGAACTTACGACTTTCTCATCTATTACGAGAGCCGGAACGGACATAATATTATAATTCATAATTTCTGCAATATCTGTAATTTTCTCGATATTTGCCTCTATAGAAGCAACTTTGACCGCCGATTTTACATTATTTTCAAGTGTCATACAATTCGGACAACCAGTTCCGAGGATTTTTATAGTTTTCATATTTTTTAAAATAAAGAATTAAAATTTATCCCAAACTCTTCCATACAAATTCAAATAGATTTCTCATCATGGTTGTGAGTTGGGCTTCTTTTATATGAAGTCCAATTATTGGGTAGTTATCGGTAATCATTATAAGATTATCTCCGGCAATTATCATAGTTTCTGTTTCTCCGAAATCATCACTTAATATACGAGTTTCTCTTAAAAATTCACTATCTTGTTTTTGTAATTCTTCTCAAATACTGGCTTCATTTGTGATAAATCTCAGTTTAATTTTGGCTTCAAGCCTTTTAGTTGAGAAAATTTTGTCCTCATAATTGTAGATAGCCTCAAGTTTTGTCTCGTCTTTTATATTTTGTTTTTTATATTTAGAATTAGAAATCATAAGTATTTCTCACGCATTTTTCTTTAATGATTTTTCCAGAAGTTCATAATAAGCCTCTTCTCATTCAAAATAACTCGCTTGTGGATCCTTTTTGTGAGGATTTTTTAAGGTGTCCAAATGAGGCACTAACTTCTCTGCTAAATCTAATTTTTTTCTTAAATCTCTTGTCTGTTTATTAAGATTTGTTATTAATTTTTCTGGACTTTCTGGGAAATAAGTAAGTATATTTTCTTTATCAATTTTTAAAACTAAATTCTTCTGCACAAGTCTATCTAAAACCTGATAAACAGTTGCTCTCGGCAATCAAGTCTCTCTAACAATAGTCCCAGCTATCGCATTCCCAAACTGCAAAAGACTCAAATATATCGTAGCCTCATTTTTATCAAGCCCCAATTCCTCCAGATATTTTGCGTATTTTGATGACATAAATTTAAAATTAAAAAATAATATTATTTAAGCATTCCAATCTCTTGTCTATTAAAAGTCCATAAATTAAATATTATCAAAAAGATAATTAACGCAATGTTAACAAAATAAATATTAACTAGTCAAACTTTGCCTATAATTAAGGATAAAATAATATTGAAAAAGGAATAACAAATTATTATAAAAAAAGAGAAAGTTGATAAAATTGTGGATTTTTGGTTTTTAGGAACTTTATGTATCAAAAAATTGTTTCAAAAAGTCATTACAAATCAAAACATTATTGAAACAATGATTACCGCGACTAAGGCAAATTCCCTTTGAAATAAGCTAAACAAAACACTTACAAAAAAAACCATTAATAGCATTATATTTAAAATTTGTTTGTCATTAAAATAATTGCTGATTTTCTTAAATAAATAGCTTCATAAAGCTGAAAATAACGCTCAAATTGTGAAAATAATTCAAATAAATTCTATACTAAATCATAATTGTCTAAAATATGGTTGTTGTGTGAAAAAATAAACATTTCAAATTCAAGATAATAATCACAAAATAAGCATAAAATTAAATATAAATTTATGCTTTAATAAAAAATTAAAAGTTTCTTTTAAATGTAAGAAATCATTTTTATGAACTGATAAAATTTGAGTTGGTTCTTTCAAAAAAATAGTCAAAATAAGTATTATAATTTTAGAAAATAAAGTAAAATAAACAGGCAAAAGTGGATTTACAACAAACAAAAATCAAGAAACTGAAGCGGAAATAGCTCGTCATAAAAATACTGATATATAGGAATTAGAACCAATATCCCTAAATTCTTTTTCATTTCCCTCTTCTTCAAGATTATCATGAACTAATGCTTCCAAATTTCAAGAAATTATAGCTCCTCATATTCAGTTAATTATTCCGGCAATTATAAAACAACAAAAGCTAGTTGATAAAGCCCAAAAAACTAAATTTAAAATAAGCAATATTGTTCACAAGATATACAATTTTTTTCTTCCAAATCTATCAGCCCAAACTCAAGAAGGAACCTCAAAAATAGTTGCTGTAATTCAACTTAGAGTTATTAAAAATAATGCCTGTCAAAATGAAAAATTGAGGTAACTAGTGAAGAAAAAAGCCCAAATTGCAGTTGTAAAAACAAAGGTTTCTAAAAAACTTATAGAGTAAAAAAGATAAATATTTTTCTTCATAAATGAAATTTTAATTTCTAACTAAAAACTATTATATCACTTTTACCCCAAAATTACAAATTTATTTGTCTATTTCTGACGACAAAAATTTATCTCATTGCTAAGCCATGAATTCCTGATTTTCTAAAAAATATTTTATCAAATTTTGTGAAATATTTTAAAATGATTAATGTCCTTGTGTCAAGGCAACTTGATTTCTTCAAAAAGAAGAATTTAATTTTTAACTTTTAGAATTATGACAACAATAGATCGTATTGAATGAGTTAATACTCCAGCAGAAAAACAAGAAACTTTTTTGCAAAAACTTGTATCAAACAATAAAGCACAAATACTTTGATTAATAGCACTAGCTTGTATTCCTATACAATGATGTGATAAAATAAATGCAAAAGGTAAAGAAATACAAAAAGAAGAACAACAAAGAAGGGCAAAAGATCTAAATGATTTCCGTGAACAAAGAGCAAAAGAATTACCAAATAAACTTTATTATGTCAAAGATAAGGCATGAATTTGTTATGCTGCAGTTGATAGTTATGCTCGTGGCTATATAAGAAGTATTGTTACTGTCCCTTGTGAAAAAGTAGAACATCTTATTCACAAATAAATAATTTAAATATTTTATATCTTAACTTTTAGAATTATGACAACGAAATTTATGGACGCCGATGGTCGTGTATTAGATCATGAAATAGCTGAGGAAATGGCATATATTGAGAAACCTTATAGAGAAAATAAATTAGGAATTATAAAATCAATATTCATATGAAGAGCTTCTGAAATACTAAAATGACAAGAAAAATCAGAAGAATTCTTAAATAAAAAAATAGAATTTGAAAAGAAATTAGAAGAAGAATTAAGACTTGCAGAGGAAAAAAGAATAGCGGAAGAGAAAAAAGCTGAAGAAGATAGAATAAAAAAGGAGCAAGAAGAAATAGGAAGAGATCTTGTAAATAATACTATATTAAATAGTGAAGAAAATTTTAAGAAATTCCTATCAAAACTGGAAAATATAGATATGGATTTATTGGGATTTTATACTACAAAAAATGGTGAACAAGAAATTTATTGAAGAGTTGATTGAGTTAAGGTAGAAATTACACTAAAACGTCATAAAAAATATGACGGTAAAATTTTATGAGAAAGGTTTTATAGCTACTATTGGAGATATACCTGAAAACTAAATTGAGTATATTTAAAAGATGAATATTGTAAAACAATTTTAGAGAAATATAGAGAAGTTCAATCTAAAATTACAGGTACTAGGGATACCCTGCCAAGTAATGAGCTAAAATATATAAAATTAATGAATGAATGAAATTATTCACTTCATTACAATAATAAGGTTCATTGAAATGATGATAAATTTGAAAAAGATAGTAATATACTTTGAATCACACCTAATGAAGTTAAAGAAAAAAGTAATACGCTGTATTGAACAATCTGAGAAAATAAGATAGAAATAACTACTTATGAAGTAAGAGGATATACTCAAAATACAAGAACTTCAACAAGTGATGATATATCTGGAAGAATTGATTGAGCTCGTATTTCAAAAAAACTTGCCGCAATGATTCGGACTAAATTTCATCAACAAGCAGCAAAAGCAGCTTAATTTAAACTAAAGAAAAAAACTGGCTTTTAGCCAGTTTTTTTTGAAAATTTTTTGTAAAAATTCTAGAGTTTGGCCCTAAATTCTTTGGAATTTACCATTTTGTACAGTATTTCTATATTATCAAAAAAATATACTTGGACTATTTCTCTTGGATTGATACATTTTCTGAAAAATCAGACATTATCTACAAAATCTGCATTTTTTCAAAAATCATATAGGAAACAAATATCAACAATTGACTTTGGATAGAGCTTTTCAAAGCGTTCTTTTAATTGCACAAGCGTAGCTCAAGTACTTGTATCATGTTCACAAACTAGAATTTTTTTAGGATTTTTTGAATTTACTTTTCATTCATTTTCTCATATTTTCCTCCATACAGCCTCTTTTTTCCATTTTTTATGCCACTCCATATATCCCACATTTCTACCGAACATTTCATGTAAAGCTGCGACTCCTGTGCCACTTCCAAGTATTCAAATTGTAAAATCATAATTATTTCTAAGAGTTTCAACTGCCATATTAAGGCTTTCAGCATTAAGAAGTTGTTTAAATGGAATATTATATTTTTTACAGTATTTCTTGAGCTCTCTATTTATTTTCTTAATTCTTTTCTTAAAATAAGGCATCGAGTCAAAAAATGGGTAACCCAATCCATGTTGTCTTATATATTCTCCTGTTGCTATTCTTTTTTCAGATTTTGTAGAGAAATTTAAAATTAATTCATAAATATCTGCATCGCGATAATCCACTCAATTAGGAAAATATAGCCTTCTTTTGCTTAAAACTTTTTTGGCTTCATTTTTATCTCACAAAAAAGTCAAAAATTTCCTTCATAAATAAGGATTTCAGCTTTTGAAAAAATATGAATATAAAATTTTAGAGATTTTTTTGATTTTTTGTAGCTCAAATTCTCATATTTTTTCACAAGTTTTTTGTTGAGATGAAAGAGATTTATTAATATTAAGCCCGACTGATTTCAAGAAAATATCAAAATCATTTACAAGCAAAATAAAGGCATTGTGTGGCGAAACTCCTTCAGTATTTATCTGATATAACAGTCAATATAAATTTGAAATAAAATCATACATCTTATGAGAAATGTCATTATTTGTTCATTCATTTTTGATGGTATCTTTTTCTTTTAAGATTCACAAAATTTCTTTAAAAATCCCTTTTTCATAATCTCTCATTTTCAAAAATGGAAAATCTTCTTTTGATAAGTTCTTGTTTTGATCTAAAATAGAGTTAATTCAAATAGCCACAAATCTCTTAAATAGGGCAACTTTATTTTTCGCAGAAAAATTCTCACCAAAAGAAAGTCTTTTGATATAATCATTCCTAAAATCTCTATAATTATCACAATTTTTCATTGATTTAATTTAATTAAAAACAGAATTAGTATAACATAATTTAGTAAAAATGGCAAAAATTATTTGTCTTACCTAGACAACAAAATATTATCTTACAAATAAGCCATAAACTCTTAATTTTTCATCAAATATTTCATCAAGTTTTGTTAAATATTTTTAAATGATTACTGTAACTCATATCAAGGAAGTTTAATTTCTTTGAAGAAAAACATTTTATATCTTAACTTTTAATACTATGACAACGAAATTTTTAGATACAGAAGGTCGTGTAATAGATCATACTATTGCCGAGGAAATGGCATATATTGAGAAGCCATATAGAGAAACTCCTGTAAATTTCTTAAAAAGAATATTTAATTTAAAATCTAATGAAATTCTACTATGAGAAATGGTAGCTATAACTCATTGAGAAGAATTATTTGCCGAAAAAGAAAAGAAAGAAGCAGAGGAATTAGCAAGACAAGAAGAGGAAAAACGCAAAGAAGATGAAATAGAAGAGAAAAAATGAGAAGAATTAATGAAAATAGAGAATAAAGAAAAAGTTAGCTCATTAATGACTTGATTTGAAGAGAAAAAATGAGAAATGGATGATTTTGAAAAAAGAGAAATAAAAAGACAAACCAAACTTTATGAGGAATTGACCAAAATTTATGAAACAGGCGGAATTGAAGGGCTTTGTAACAAATTATGAGTAAGACACAGTATAAATTATGGAGATTATAATTGTATAAACGCAGAAGGAATTATTTCAAAACTCTTTAAAATGAATCAAAGAGAAATATTTTCTCCACTTATAGATAAGGTAGCTCAAATATATATTACAACTGATAAATTTGATGATCATTCTCTATGTCATTTATTTGAAGATTATGGTAGATCTGAAGAAGAATATTCATTTCTAGATAAACCATCTCTTCGTGAAACAGCTGAATTACTTGTAAATACAGCCATTATTCGTTGATGAGGTAATTTATATCGCACCTTATGAGCTTTTACAAGACTTGCCCTAGAGGATATAGAAAATTGAAATCTTGATGAGTTTACATTTCGCCCAGAATGATTTAATACAGAGTGACTTTGAAATCGTTTTGATAGAGAATATAATATGAAGTTAATTCGTTTTTGTGAGTCAAAAACACCTCGTGAATTTCTGCAAAAAATGGGTGAGCTTCAAATTAAAGATTTAACAGAAAAGATGAAAAAAAAGGAAATTGCAGAGTGAGTGCTAGATATTACTTGTGTAGATGTTGACTGAACTCTTATAAAAGATTGAGAATTATATTTGCCACTTGTTAATAAATTAACTAGAAATATTCTTTCTTGAAAAAAGGTTGTAATCTTTAGTTGATGAGATCCTGAAATGCAAACAGAGAGATTAAGAGAATTATGACTCGATGAAGTATTTTTACCCGTTGTTCCAAAAGAAATGTTTAAATGAATAGAAGTTCACACTATTATAGACGATACAGAGGCAGAATGACAAGGATTATTATGCGTAAGTTATCTTAATGCAAAATGGATTAGCTAAGAATTTAGAGTGATTAATATTGTATTGTCAAGAATATTTGCAAAAATAAAAATAATATGGTAACATAAATATAGTTTAATTTTTAATTATTAGAATTATGACAACGAATTTTAAGGATAATGATGGTAGAATAATAGATTCTCAAATAGCCGAGGAAATGGCTTATATTGAGAAGCCTTATAGAGAAAACGAACTTGGTATGATGAAATCCATGTTTTCTTGTAGGGCAAATGAGATATTAAAGTGAGAAAATAGAGCTGAAAAATACTGAAAAGAAGTATTTAAATATTGAAAAATAAAAGATAAAAAGAAAGTATTATCTCCGTACAAAAAAATAAAATTTTGATTAAAATGAATAAATATTGATGGTATATTGGAGATAGAAAATTTAAAAAATAATTCTTTAGTAAATAAATTTATTGACGATAATGTTGATGAAAAACTTAAAAAAGAACTTTCTTCCTTAGATAAGGAGTTAATTGGCAAATATTTAAATAATACTTGATTTTGGAGTAATTATATTTTATATAGAAACAACTTATTGAGAGAAATACATTTATTTAATCAAAAATTATCTAAAATAAAAGAAGATTGAAATATTGAATGATATATTGAAGTATTGCATGATTTGACAAAGATAAAAAAAATCCTAGATATATTTAAGCTCAAAATAACTAGAATGGAAAGAAATGAGTGGGCAAGTGGTCGAGTTTCTCGGGATAGAGAAAGATATTTTGAGATTTTTGATGAAAATGTAAACTATTTATGAAATTTAAATATTTTCTCTTTACAACAAGATAATGAACTTAATGAAACTTTAAAAGATTTAATAAATAATGAAACTCTCAATAAAATTGAAGAAGAAATAAGAAAATATATTCTACAAAATCATATGATAGCATGAAGAGGTAATGATTCATTAAAATGATGAGAAATTTGTTTTTATGCATATTCATGAGAGAATAATGTTAGCTCTGCGCGGGATGAAATATGTATAATTGATATGAAAAAAGAAGATATTAATCAGAAGATATTTGAGATAATGTTAGCAAATAATTTTTTTGTTAGCAATAATTGAAAATGATTATGGCACTGGACATATCCTTCTAAATATTACAGAGCCAGTGAAAATAAACAAATTTTTCGTTATAAGAAATGAGAAAAATTACCAATTAAAGCATATTATGTATAATTTTATTACCTAAACCTTATAATTATGGTTAATACACCTAATCCAGCTAATACTGGAAAACAAGAAATAGATACTACTTGAGAATTACAAGTAGAACAAACTACAAGAAAAAATGTGGCTCAAATTCTTTTTAATCCAAGTGATCCAAAATATAAAAAAGTGGAAGATTTGCCACGTGCTTTTCGTGATGACTTTATAAATACCGAAGATGAAACCGGATTTGTACGCAAAGATGCAGACAAACATTTTATGGAAGCCCAAAGACAGGCAGACAAAAATATCCGCCACGGAAAAACCGAATGAATTAATGCTGTTGATATACTCTATGATAAAATGTTTGATGAAGAGGAAGCTTCAGATAAAATTATAGCAGGAATTATAAAAGGAAATGTCTTTGATGGTTTTAAAGAAGAAAGAGAAATTGATGAATTTATTGGTAATTATAATGCTACTAAAGGCTATACTCTAGGTATGAGATCTAAAAAAATATTAGGAACTAAAAACATTACGAATGAATTATATGAGAGAAAAATTCTCACTAAAAATTTCTTTATGAAAATTGTAGAGTGATGAGTTTGTTTTTTTCGTATTTATGATAGTATTCCAAAAGAACTTAGAAATGATGAGGAATTTTTATTAAAATTAGCAGAAAAAACAAATACTGAAATTTCTCTAGGTTTTATATCTAAAAAAATTCTAGAAGAAAAGTGAAATGATTTTTTATTTAAATTAATTGAAGTTGGTGGTAGATTTAGTAATGAAGAGACAAAAAATATTATTGACAAATATTTTGCAGATAAAGATCATTTACTTGTTATTGATTATTTAAATAAAAACAATACTGAGGTCAGCAAAAATACTGACAAAATATATTTAGCTATTATAGAAAAATTTAAAAATAATAGGTCAATTAAAGATATATTAGAAATTATGTTTAAATTATATCCAGAAGTGGCATATAATGATATTTTTAGAAAATCTTATGAATTAAAAAGTATAGCGCTTGAAATTTTAATGAAAATAAAAGATAGGGATGTTAATGAGATAATAAAATATCTTGGGAAATAATAAAATATCTTGGGAAAAATAAGAAATTAAAAACTTGCTTAATGAAGCGAGTTTTTCTTTTTTTGAAAGAAAAAATTCACTCTTTCGTATTAACTTTTGAGAGAGAAGAAAGTAATTTTGATTTTAATAGATTCCCGTCTTCACGGGAATGACAGAATGCCCTTCCTTATCTCTCGGTCAAGCTTGAATTTAAACTTTAATTTATTTAATAATTTTATATATTATGAAAAAAACACTACTTATTACCGCTTGAGTTATTGTACTTGGTGCAGTACTTGTAAGTTCTACTTACGCGGCAAGATGACAAATGTCATCAGGGGCAAATTTTGCTCAAAGAAATAACTCTGGAGCAATTAATCAAAGCTTATATGTATCTAAAATCACAAGAACTGTGAACAATATTGCAAATGGAGTTGAGATAACTATGACAACAACTGATGCAAATACTTTAGCTCATATGCAGTCAATGTTTGATAAAAATCAAACAAAAACTCCAAAAAATTCTCTAATTACTCTAAAAAGAGAAAAACTAGCTAATGGAACAAAGATAACAATGACTTCAACTGATGCAGAAACTGTAAAATCTATCCAAGATAGAGCAACTACAGCTAAAATGTGAGCTTTTGGTCAAGGTGGAATGTGAGGTAAAATGTGAGGTAAAAGGGGTGGAGGAAGAGGATGAATGAGAGGTGGAAATAACGGAAATTGTCCGATGATAACTCAATAATTTGAGAAAAATTTAAAAACTCATCGCAGTGGTTGTGGTCCTTGCCATAGGCTTGAATTACAAAATTTTTCTTCTCGTAAGTATTCTTACCTACACAGCTTCGCCACTCTGGCCAATGCTTAGAAGAAATTAACCTTTACAAAAAATCCCCGCTTGAAAATGGGGATTTTTTATTATAAAATATTCATACTGACCTAAGCGTTATGAAATTTAAGGGTCTTTTAATTTTGAATTATTTCATTTAATTTAGATATGTTTGATCTATAACCTATTTCTTTATCAAATAATTCAGAAATTTTTCTTGAATAAGCTGAATTATAGCGTCCTCATCTTAAGATTTTTAAGGCCTGTTTTTGTGGCATATTTTTAGTAGATTCTATAAGTGATTTAGATGGAGCAACCATGGCCTCTTTAAACAGGTCCTGTATTTCATCACTAGAAAAATTATAACCTTTGTATAATATTTTTAAAGCTTCAATAGGCTCTAATTTTTTAGTTAAAGAAATAATGGCTTTAGTAAATATTTTTCTATCATCCCATCCACCATTTTCAAATCACCATTCCAAATCTTTTAATATTTCTTTTTGATTAGTATTTTTCGAAACTATATCAACAATTACATTTGCAAAAATTTCAGATATAAAGGTTCAAAATCTATGATATTTTTGTTTTAAAAATTTTAAAGCCTCTTTTGATTTCATTTCTTTTAAAACTTCAACAATTGCATTTGCAAAAATTTCACTAGCTTTTCATCTAGTATGGTACAATCCCCACTCTAAATCCTCTAAAATATCTTTTGTTCTTTTATTTTTTGTAATCACATCAAAAGAAATTTTGAAGAAATTTTTTATATAATTATCATCTTTATTTTTTAAGGTTTCCCAAATTCCTCTTTGTGGCATTTTTTTTGTATTTTCTATAAAAGATTTAGCAGGAATAATCATAGATTCTTCAAAAGTTTCTATAGAATCTTCAATTCAAGCATTATTACATAGCCATCTTAATGTATCCAAAATATCTTTTGGTTGATTTAACTTTTTTGTAGATTCTATAAGTAAATTAGAATGAGACATTAAAGCATTTTTAATAATATTTCTACTTTCTCATCTAAAATAAAAGGCATTACTTAAAAATCTTATTGACTCTTTTGGCTCTAATTTATTAGTTAAATTTACAATAGCTTCTGAAAACATTTTTTCAATTTGAAAATTCGAATGACGAAGTCAAAAACATAATAAATCTATAGCTTCATTTATTTCCATATTTTTAGCCTGTTCTATTATTAATTTAGCAGGTATAACTTTAGCTTCTTGAAATATACTTGAAATTTTATTTCAAGAATTATCATATCACCAATCTAGGTTTAGTAAAGCATCTTCTGGCGACATGGTTTTTGTTAATTCTATAATTTCTTTTGCAAATTTTTCAGTTTTATGATTTAAAAATTTTTCTTTTAGAGATCCTAAAATAAATTTATCACTTCTTTTTATTTGTGAAATAATTTCTGGAGAATCATTAACACCCATACATTCTAAATGTTCCTCCAAATTTCTAAGTGGCATATCATTTTCTTCCATATAATCCAAAATTTTTTCAATTTTTTCTGCTGAAATTGCTTTAACTTCTTGTACTTTTCAGGTTCAAGTTATAGCTTGAACTGGATTGTTTCCTCATTTAGAGATGATATTTTTAGACATAATTTTACAAAAATTAAATAATTAACTATTAATATATAACAATAAAATATAAAAAGTCAAATTCTTTTTTTGAAAGAAAAATTTTATTATTTCGTATCTTTAATTATAGTAATCCTAGCTTAGGATTTTATTTTAATATTTAAATTATTGGGGCATGAAAAAATATTTTAATTTGAGAACTTTCTCACAAATTTTGGTAGTTGTAATTATTTTAGGACTTGCTCTAGCTCATCAATTATGGTGAATAGAAAAAGCTGCTCCGGTTGATGCATATTGTCCTTTTGGAGCTTTGGAAAATTTAATAAAAGCAATGACAAGTTGAGAATTTTTACAAAGAATTTATTTCAGTAATTATATTCTTTTATTTATATTTGTTGGAATGACTTTCTTTTTTGGAAGAGTTTTTTGTGGTTTTTTCTGTCCACTTGGAGCAATTCAAGAATGGCTAGGAAAACTAGGAAAACTTATTTGAATTAAAAAAGATTATGAACTTCCTAAAAAAGTTGATAAAGTAATGAGATATTTTAAATATGTAATGTTAGCTGGATTAATTGTTTTATCCTATGTTTATTGAGAATTAATTTTTAGATATTATGATCCATTTGTGGCTTTTTCACATTTATGACAGGAATTTGATGAGATTTATTGGGCATACGGAATTCTTGGAACTATCGTAGTTTTATCACTTTTTACAAAAAATTGGTGGTGCAGATATTTCTGTCCACTTGGAGGTTTTTTCTGAATTATAAAGAAATTTTCATTTTTTAAGCTTGATAAAAATAATGAGACCTGTACAAAATGTGGAGCTTGTAGTAGATCATGTCCTGTAGGATTGAGTTTTAAAGATATGAAAGCAGTAAATAGCGCAGAATGTATTAGCTGTCTAAAATGTGTCGATGCTTGTAATTTCTGAGCACTCAAAGCAAAAATAGCCTGAAAAGACATAAGCAAAAAATTATTTAGAAATATTGTAGTTTTTTGATTTTTTGGACTTCTTTTAATTATTGTTTTCCTTCCTTTTTGGCAGACTGGACCAGCTTCCAATATTAAGTCAGATGATGGTACAATTAATGTGGCAAATCTTAAATGAAGTAATACTCTGGAGTATCTAATTAGAGAAAGTGGAGTGCCTTTCAAGTATTTCCAAGAAAAGCTCCATCTCCCAGAAAATGTAGATAAATGAGGAAAACTCAAACATATCTGAGAAGATTATGAGATAAAAAACGGTTCTGGAGAATATATTGAAACAGAAGATTTTAGAGCTGTAACTGAGGAATATCTGAAGGAGAAGAAATAGAAAAGGAAATTCCCCGCTCTCAAGCGGGGAATTTTTTGTTGACAGAATTACTTTGCAATTCCGAGGAATCGAAGAGTTTCTATGTCAGGATGGTTTTCAGGAACTTTTATTCCCTGGATTTTCAGTAATATCAGCATAGTTGGAAAAATAATCATCAACATACTGACAGAAAAAAGAAAAAGAGCTAAATAATCATTTTTAACAACATTTGGAACAAGCAGGGGTAAACAAATACCTGCTACCATCATCAAGTCAGGAGTTATTCTGACAAGAAGTTTTATTCCAGCTATGTGCTTACAAACAAATCTTGCGATTTTTTGACTCATGGCATTCTCCTTTTTTAAATCTTCCTTAAAAGAACTTTTTTATAAATTCTTCAAGTGAAAGAGTGGATATTTCTTTGGTTCCAAATAAACCATTTGACATCACGATTTTGTGATTCTTATCTACAAAATAAGGAGTTTCTCTTCCATCTATAAGTATTGGTCGCCTTCTTTTTAAGATTTTTCTTACTAGTACCTTTACCGTTTTTCCAGAAGAGCATCTGACAAAACTATCAAAATAATGTTCCATTTTTATATCCTTTTTATTTTTGTATATGTTTTTATTTTAGTTTTATTGAAAAGATAGTAAAATCTATCATAGACAAATTTTTGAAATGTCAAATTGAAATGAAATAAGAAGCTAATCTATTGATCACATTCAATAATCAATTGTCTTAGACTGAATTGATTTATTTTTAGACATTTGAAAATATAGAGTTAAAAATGAAACTCTAATCATTCACATAAGTTCCATCGGACTAATATTAATTTTTTTATCTTTTACATTATAAAAGAAAGTTTTTTCATGAAAAATTTTTTCTCAATTAAGACTAATAACAAGTTCTAATAATCATTCAATGCTTTCAATTGTATAATTCGGACTTTTACTTGCTTTTACAATTCAATCCTCTTCCTTAAAATACATAGATTTGGCGCAATTTACACCCCAGTAAGGAATAGTAATTTGTATATTTTCTTCTGAGAAATTAGTTTTTAGTGAAGGAAGTTCTTCATTATCTATTCTTTTGTTAATAATACCATCTTGATGTAAAATATCTTTTACTAACCTTTTTATTCAAAAAATTAGTTGCTCTTTAACAAAAACGGATTCTATTTTTTCCATAGAAATTCCACAAATCTCTGATAAAATTTCTCAAATAGGCCTTGATAAATTACTGTTTTCCCTATATTCTTTTTGAATAATTAAAGCTTCTTTTAATTGAGTTTCGGATATTAATCAGAGATTTAAGAGACATTCTCATAAAAATCCTGTTTCTACTGTTAATTGTGTAGAGCTTGTTGAAAGTTTGCGTGTCATATTTTTTAGTTTAAAATTAAAAGATAATATTTAAATTTGAAATAAAATCAAAAAATATTTTAAAAAAATAAATTTGACTCTTTAGAGCTTTGGATTAGATTAAATAAAATTTTAATTTCAAAAAAATGGATAAATTATTAGAATACAGACAAGAAATAGACAAAATAGATAGTGAAATAATTTCGCTGATTGCAAAAAGATTTGAAGTTGTAAGGTTTGTTTGAGAGTATAAAAAAGAAAGAAATATGGAATCCCTTCAGCCGTCTAGATGGGCAGAAGTTTTGAAAACTAAAAAAGCTTTAGCAAAAGATTTCGGATTATCAGAAAATTTAATAGAAAATATCTGGAATATGATACATGAATATGCAATTAAAGAGGAAGATAAACAAAAAAATATTTAATAATTAATTTAAAATGAAAATATATTACTGATGAGTAGAATGAGCTTATTCTCATATTGTTGGGAATTTTTATTGAGAAAAACTTGGAATTAAAGATGTAGAATGAGTGAAAAATTTCAAAGAGGTTTTTGAGGAAATAATTAAATGAAATTACTGAATAATTCCAATAGAAAACAGTTATGCTGGAAGTGTTTATGAGAATTTTTTTAATCTATCGAAATACGATGTAAAAATTTACGACGAATATTATCTTGATATTAATCATTGTCTTGTCTCAACTTCTTCAAATATTTCCTCAATTAAAAAAGTTTTTTCTCACTATCAAGCCCTAATGCAATGTGAGAATTATTTAAATAAAAATAATTTAACCCAAGAATCTTATCTTGATACTGCTTGAAGTGCTGCCTATATTAAAGAATTACAAAATTCCGAATTCTGAGCAATTTGCTCAGAATTCGCTGGAGAAATTTATTGATTAAATATTTTAGAAAAAAATATTGAAGATCAAAGTGGAAATACTACAAGATTTTTTCTTGTAGGACAAAATTGACTTAATTTGTGATTAGAAAAGAAGTGAAAAATATCTCTTATTTTTAAAGCAAAAAGTGTACCAGCAGTACTTTATAAATGCCTCGGAGCTTTTGCTACTAGAAATATAAATTTAACAAAAATAGAATCTCTTCCTGCTAAAGAAAATCCTTTCGAATATATGTTTTGGATAGATTTAGACGGAAGATTGGACAGTGTTGAAGTAAAATGAGCACTTGAAGAATTAAAATTTTTCACAACAGATATTAGAATACTATGAGATTACTAATCATTTAAATCAACTTTAAAAATATAGTAAATCCATTTTTGCCGATTTGACATATTATAAGTCGGACTTTTTGCTTCATTTTGCTGATAGATTTGCTTATCCACATCTATTTTTTTATACAAATCAGCATCTTCTTTTGTTACAACAAAAACTACTTCTTCTCATGGATTTTTTTTATTTTGTGAAGTTTTAATAACTTTATCCTTGTAAGCTTGCGAATTTACATAATCAAAATATTTCTTTTTTTGTGCTAAATCCTTTTGTCTTTGCTCTATTTCCTTTTGAGTTAATACAATTATTGAGTCTTTTTGAATATCGATATATTTAAAAGAAAATATCAAATAAAGCTCATAAACAATTATGATTATTAGTGTAAATAAAATATATTGGTATTTTTTTCTCATTACTTTGTTAAATAATTTTATTTTTTGTAAATTTATGATACAATACTAAAAATTTTAATTTTTTCTAATTTTTTTTATAAAATGAAAAAAATAATGTCGTTTTTATCTAGAAATAAAATAGCTGTTTTAGTTACATTACTAACTTTGGGGCTTATCTTTATTATTTATTCAGATGTTTCAAAAAATAATTTATGAGCAGATTCTCTGAGTTATGATAAAATTAATCCATATGTTCTTGTTACAAATTGACAAGCTCTAATTAAAAGAGAAAAAATAATTAAATTAATTTCTTGAGAGAAAAATGATATTATTATTTGAGACAAAATAATAACATTAGAAAATTCTTCTGCAACTATTTTTTGGCCAGATTGAAGTGTTACTAGGCTTTGAGAAAAGAGTTCTGTAACAATCTCAGAAATTACATTTAACCCTCACCCTAACCCTCTCCCAGGGGGCGAGGGAATAAATAGAGTAAAATTTAATCTAGATTCTGGAAAATCATGGTCAAATATAATAAGATATTTAGATAAAAATTCTTACTTTATAGAAACTTATGAAAATGGGAGACTAGCTGCTACTGTTAGATGAACTGTTTTTGAAATAAATTTAACAAATAATTATATTCATAGTGTAAATCACTCGATTGCAATAGAAGACACTGAGACCAAAGAAGAATATAATATCCCAGAATGAGAAGCTCGCGAAATTAAAAATATTTTGCAGATTGTACAGGAAAAATTGCTTGAAAAATCTTGGATAGATTGGAATAAAAATGAAGATTTAATTTATATAAATGAGTTAATTAATAAATGGAAAAACGAAATTTCTAAAACTATAAATGATAACGATTTAAAGAATTTATTAACAAATATAGTTGATTGAAAATCTGAAAATATAGACTCTTTAAAAGAAAAAATTCAAAAAATAACAACCAATAAAGAGGATTATAATAAGGTTTTACTTAATCTTTATCAAAATATAAATTTCTTGCCAAATTCTGCAAAAAATCTTGAAATAAAAAATTCTCTAAGAGAAGAAATTATCAACTCTGCTACTTGAATAAATAAGCAAAATTTTATAGATGATTTTATGAGACTTAATTTATTTGATTATTTTGATGCTGTTAAAAATAAAGAAATTACGACTTCAAATAAAATAAAATCTAATATTGAAAAATACCTAAAACAAGATAAAAACAGCCAAACAATTAAAAAAATTCTAAATTCATTTGATAAGAAAAAAGTAGAGGAAATTAATTCAAAATTTTCTTGAATTAGCTCAGCTACAAAAGACATTATAGATAAACTCAAAGATAAAAATATATGAGAAGAATTCCAAGCCCAAACCCAAAAAGACCTAGAAAAAGCAACCTGAATTTTTGGAGGTTTTGTCGATAAAATTAAAAATTATTTTGTAAAATAAAATATGTCTTGTTATTTGCAATAATATCCATTATATGTTAATATTTATTTAATTAATATCCACCATAATGAATCTAAATAATACTACTGCAACAAAACCAATACTTGAGCCAATAGTAAAGGATAATAAGGATATTGTTTTAGTGGTTTGATCATCTTCATCAGAAATTTGAAAATCCATTTTTAATAGTTTAACTGATACTTTTGATGTTATTTGAACTACAAGAGAAAAGATATTGAATTGTATAGAAGAAAAACAGACAGAAAAAAATCATCGAATGTATCTAGATATTTCTAAAAGTGAAAATGTGGATCAATTTATAGAAGATTTTCTATCTCAATATTGAAATAAAAAAATCAAAACTCTTTTTCTTAATGTATGAATGACAAATGCGGGAGATACTATTGATAGATGGAATTTTTTTCGAAGAGCAAATAATTGAGATCCAACTATTACAACACATATTAATAATTTAATGCTGGTTGAATCACTTCAAAGAAAAAAACTTATTAATGAAAATACAAAAGTTATATACAATGCATCTATACAAGTATTTCTGCCAAAAGACGGATTTAATGATTATGCATTTTTAAAAAATATGGTTTCTTCACTATTGTTGGGCGATGAAAGGCTTGATTGCACAATTTTATGTTGTTCTTTAGTAAAAGGTACAACTGGCTCTGATAAATTTGAAAAGGTATTAAAAGAGAAAGGAAGTTCTATAGAAAATTATGTAAAAAATAATATGCCTAATTGACAACCATCACTAGAAGATGTAAATATTGTAACAAAATTAATTACATCTCATAAGGAACAAACTAAAAATAAATATGTACTTATTGATGGCTGAGCATTTAAGCAAAATTATGCCAATAATCCAAAAGTATTTGATGAAGATATTTTATATAATCTCTTATTTTTTAATCAAAAAACAAGAGAAATTGAAGATTTTTTTGGTAATTTAGTTTTTTAATATAATAATCTCTAAAATAATCCTATGAAAAATATATTTAAAAAATATGAAAAAAATCTAACCTTAAATAATAAATTTTTGGTTTCTCTTGTTATTTCTCTTGGGATTGTAGCTATAATTATTTTACTTTATAATGATTTTTTTGGTGATTTTTTCACGCGTCTTAATTTAAATTTACAGAACTGATTATATGAAGAAAAATATTCAAATAATAAAAAGCCAAATTCTTCTCTTACAGTTGTGGAAATTGATGATAAAACCCTTATAGATAAAGATAAGTGATGACTTGGGAGATGGCAGGATTTCAGCCGTGCTAATTATGCAAAAGTTATAGATAATTTAACTAAAGATTGAGCTATAGTAATATGAATAGATGTGCTTTTTTCTGAAAAAGCGATAACCTCAAATGCTGATAAAATTCTTGAAAAATCTATAAAAAATGCTGGAAATGTAATTTTATCTTTTCATTACATAAATAATTTATATCCGATAGATAATCTTAAAAATGTAGCATATTGAATATGAGATGTACTACCAATTGTAAATAAATATAATAATACGATATATAGTATATTCCCTTTTTATTTTGAAAATGGAAATATATTAAAGTCTCTTTCCTTTTCTGTTTTGGATAAATATTATTCAACTATTTTATGAAAGAAACAAGAGATTAAAATGGATGATTTCAAAAAAGATTATTTAAAATTTTATAATATAAATATACCACTCAAAAACTCTTTTGAAAATGAATGAAAAATAAATTTTTTAATAAATTATATTCCTAGCTATAATTCATACCAAAAAATCTCTTTCGTAGATGTATATAATTCAAATTATAATAAAAGTCTTGTAAAAGATAAGATAATTTTAATTTGATCAACTGCCACAGCTCTACATGACGAATTTAATACACCACTCTGAATAATGCCTGGAGTTTATACGCATGTAAATGCAATTAATACGATATTAAATAAAAAAATTATAAATTATATATCAATAAATACAGAACTGATTGCCCTTCTATTTTTCATTTTTATAATTACACTTTTATGAGTTTATGATAGACACAAATATTATTTTATAGTTTCACTTTTTATTTTATCAATATCTTATTTTAAGCTTTATCAATTTGTTTTCTTAAAATATAATACCATATTCTCAATTCCAATTTACTTTTTTATATCAATTTTGCTCTCATTTATTTTTGTAAATCTATATAAATATGCCTATGAATGAAAATGAAAAAGAGTTTTAAAAGATGCCCTAAGTCAGTATCTAGCTGAAGATCTTGTAAGTTCAGTTTTAAATAATTTTGAGAAAATAAATCTTGATGGAGATAAAAAAGAAATAAGTATATTTTTCTCGGATATTGCTGGCTTTACTACTCTTTCAGAAACCATGACTCCGCATGATTTAATGAATTTCCTAAAAATTTATTTAAAAGAAACAAGTGATGTAATTATTGATAATAAATGATTTATCAATAAATATGAATGAGATGCTATTATGGCACTTTGGTGAACTTTTTGAGATGGTAAAAAACAGGTTTATAATGCCTGTAGATCTGCCATTGAGCAACAAAGAACCATTGATAAATTAAATGAAAGATTTGAAAAAGAATATAATTTTAAGGTTTCTGTTAGAATGGGATTAAATAAATGAGATGCGATAGTTGGAAATATTTGAAGTCTATGAAGAAAAATAGAATATACAGCTATTTGAGATAATGTAAATCTTGCCTCTCGTCTTGAGTGAGTTAATAAGCAATATAATACAAAAATTTGTGTTTCAGAATCAATTCGTGATGAATGAATTAATGATTTTATTTTCAGAAAATTAGATTTAATTAAAGTAAAATGAAAGAAAAATTCAGTTAACATTTATGAGCTTATTTGATATAAAAATGAGATAAATAATGAGTTAATATCTCTAATTAAAGATTTTGAAAAAGCATTGTCTCTTTATTTTGAGAAAAAATTTAGTGAAGCTAAAGAAATTTTTAGAAAATTAGAGAATTTATGAGATGAACCATCTAAAATTTTTGTAAAAAGATGTAATTACCTTATATCTAATCCTATAGAAAATTGGGATTGAAGTTGGGAATTTAGCGTAAAATAATTAATTCTTTCATTTATCACTTTCAATATTATTGTTTATATTTTTTTGTAAATCACTAATATTTTTAATATCACTATGTTCAGATCTTAGTGCAAAATTTCATATGTAATCCTCTACTCTTTTTATATATAAAATTACAGCTTCCTCTAAAATATTTAAATTTTCCTCATAAAACATATCATTTACATTATCAATAAGTAATTTTTCTATCGAACCTCTTATTGATCATGCACGTTTTTGTCATTTATCTGGAGAAATTTTATCATATTTTTTTAAAGCCTCTGTAATCATTTCTTCATCAAAAACTTTTTTATCAAATATTTTTAATAAAAAATAATAAAGCATTTTTAGTAATCACATATTGCCAGGATTTACCGTATTTAAAACATCTTTAACACTTGTTTCTGGTTTTAAATGGGATTCAATTTTTCTCGTATCTTGATATTCTTTTACTATCTTTGGTATCAATTCTACTTTTATTTTAAAATAAAGAGTTTTTAGCTTTTCTATAATATTTGAAATATTTTTAATTTTTTCTAAATCAGAATATTTTCTTTGTAATGTAAGAATATTTGATTTATAATTATCTGAAATTTTTTGTATTTTACTAAAAATATCGGATAAATTACCTGAAAAATCTATTTCTTCTATGTCCTTATTTATTTTATTTAACATAACTTTTTGATCAAAAAAAGATATCTCAAGCTTACCTAAGACTTCAGAAATTTTTTCTATTTCTTCAAAAATAGTATTAATATAATGGGTTTTTAAAATCTGACCTATAATAATATTTGTACTAATTTCTAAGTTATCTAATGCAATTTCAATATCATTTCTTTGGTTTTCAAGTTGACTTAGTAATAATCTTTGCTCATTAAAAATAAATTCTTTATTTTCTCAAGATTTATCCTGCAGCAAAGCTCTAACTTTCTCAGATTTACAGAATTCCTTATAACTATCTACATTAAATTTTTTATCTTTAAATAATTTAATTATATAAAGATTAACTATCGTATCTAAAGATGTTTTATTTAGAGCCGTATATATTTTTTCTATTACTGAATATGAATTAAAAATAGATTTTATATGAGTCTCAAGTTCATCATAATGAAAAAAACATTCATTTAAATCTGAAATTTTCAGTTTATGATTTTTATTTAATGTAACAAAAATCATTTCTGCGTTATTTATAGTTTGATTTAATAAATTAAATGTACTTTTTGCATTCACTCTAAAATCATCTTTAGCCTTTTCTAATTCTTTTATTAAATTTTTTATTTCAAGTAAAATTGATTGTTTTTGAGCAAAAATCTGACTAGAAATTAATAATTTTGTTTTTTCATCATCAACTTCTTCACTATAATCAATGCCTAAATCCTCCATTAAAGAAGCATAAATGATGTCCTCATATTCATCTATAGAAAAATTTATCCATTCAGATATTTTTTTGTCCTCTTTGATAATATCAAATCTAGTTTTCCGTTCTTGCATCTTTACAAAACGAGATTTTAATTCGTCAATTTTATTGTTTCACACATTTGCATTATGATCTATTTTTTCTCAATCAAAACTTTTTAGTGCCGGTTTATTCATAATATTTTATTTTTTAAAAAAAATGCGGATTTAATTATACTAATAATAAGCCAAAAAAAATCAAGTTATTAAAAACTAAAAAGAAAATTGTAAAAAAGTTTGACAAAATAAATTTTATATGTTTTAATATACTTGTTTACTACTTAATTTGGTTAAACTACTAACCAGCAAAAAACAAAAACAAATTTTTATAAAACTATAAAATAAAATCTTATGAAATGTGACAACCAGATTACATTCTCATAAAAAGAGCTGGTAATTCTCTAAAAAAATACCGAAATGTAGTAAATAAAAATCAATAGCTGTAGTTTAGTTATTGAACACAAAATAAAACCCGTACATAGGCCATTTTAATTAAAAGCCTCGCATGTACGGGTTTTTCCATTATTATTGGAATACAGTAAAGTCCATTGCCTCGTTTGAAGTTAATTGTTCTACATTTCTTTTTATAGTTCTCTTAAATCAAAAAGCATTTCAGTTTGATTCTATTTTAGAATATTGATTTGGAATAGTTGATCATAAAAAATCAATTTTATATTCTAAATATGGGGCAATTTGTCAGTTTGACAATAATAAAGGATTAATTACTGATAATTTAAGTGTACATTTATTTAAAATACTACAACCAAATTGTGTATAAAATTGACTAAAGGTTCCTCAACTTCAATTTAAATCCATTCAATTTTTTCATCATATTTTCCAATTTACTCAATTAACCTCACTTCATTTTATCATATTTGTCTCTCAACTCGCAAATGCACTTGTTCCACTTCCTGATAATATCCAATTTATAACTCCACTGCTTGTATTGGATAATGATTCATTTCAATTTCAATTTAAATCTGGCACTTTAAAATTAAATATAACATTATTCCAACTTATGGAATTATTATTTATCACCAATTGAATTGGCTGTCATATTCATATTTTATTAAAATTTTTATCATATTCACTGTTTCATTCTCAAGACAAAGGAATTATGCTTGTATTTGCTGTTAATTTATAATTATATGAAGAAACTGTATTTCAACCAGTTCAGGTAGTTTCTCTAGAAGGGTCTGAAGAACTCATATATAATAAAGCTTCTTCTACTCAAGAATTCGCATTATAATAAGCTATATTACTATTTTCAATTCATTTAACATTTTTTGATAATGGAATTATTTTATTAAGGAGAAATATTCAAATTATAGTAATAATCATAGTAACAAATATTGCTATAATAAGAGCTGATCAGTTTTTATTATTTTTCATTATTTTGTTTTATTAAGATTAATAGTTGTTGAAATATTTACTTCTTGGTTAGACATTTTTATTTGTTTTCTCTTAATCCATGAAAATCATACAGTCATATTAATTCTCAAATATGGATTTATATTTATATTTGCATTATCTTCTTTCCAGCTATATAAATAATTTTTATTTGGATATAAATAAAAATTAGCATTTTTAATATTAATATATTCTGGCAAAATATCCACCCATTCAGAATTAGCTCAAGTTGGTAAATTATTTGATCCAGTACAATTATAATCACTGTCACAAGTCCAAGTATCAATTATTCCATCTGCATTTGTTGTGCCTGTATGGCTTAATCATAAATCTTTTCATATTAGTTTTAACATTTGGATATTTCCAAGACATCAACTTCATGACATAATTCAACCAGATAATGATGTACAACTAGATCATGGAGGTGCATCTGGATCTAATTTATAATTTAATCTAAAATAAAGTCTCTCCTTTTTTATTCCATTTTTTATAAAATAAAGTTCTTTTACTTGAGTTCCAGAAAATGCCTCGGGTCCAGATCATAAATTCTCATCATCATCATCTCATCTAATATTTCAATCTCAATCCTCATCTCACAAATCACTGTTCATATTTGAATTATAATCTATAAATTGAAAAGCGTATTCTCAAAATCTCTGTGGAGTACCACTCATAATTGCATTACCATCATTAAAATCATTATCTAGACATCATCAGGTTCGCATGTTTATAGCAGAGCTTCTACAATAATAAAATCCAGATCAATAATTATTTGGAGTTATTAAAATTCAATTAACTAAACCTCAGCCATTTCAATAATTTCAAAATCAAGTAAATTTCTGATAATGACCAGATTGATATTGCGTATCTCAAACTGCCCTTCTGTTGAAATATTCCTCATAATCAATTTCTCAATTAAATTCCTTAACCAGAGATACAAAATTTTCAATTGAATAATATAAATCTTTGTTTAAATCTAATCTATCAGAAATTTTTAATCTTAAAAATCAGATATTTGACATAGCTTCAAATGCCATAACAATAATCATCGAAAAAACTGTAATTGAAATCATCATCTCAATTAATGTAAATCATTTTTTTTCTTTAATCATTTTTGCTAAATTAATTTAAATTATTTTAGATTTTTATTTGTTTTTGTAAAGATTTATTTTTTTTCTTTAAAATTAGTATTTTTATAAAAAATATAATGAATAAATGTAGATATACTTCTTCCAATTTTTATTCAAGTAGGGTTTTTCCAAAAATTCTTTGGTCAAATATGAAATAAGAAATTTAGAATATCCAAAAATTTATTTTCTTTTATTGGTCACGTCTTAAATCAAAATAAGTGCTTTATAAAAAGCAAAACACTTAAAAAAACTGATTTAAAAAAGTTTATTATTATAAAAAATATTATTATAATTTTATTATTTTCTTCCTTATTATTCATATTCGATATAATTAAAAAAATACATAATATGATGCAATTTAACTGCATACACTAAAAAAGTCAAGTTAATTAAGCTTTACTTAAAAAATTTTTTAAGTATAAGTATGTGAAGTAAATATTTTTAAAATTAAATAATAACAAATGAATTATTCAATAAATTCTAAAAACAGAAAATTAAAATATAAGATACATTTAATTTTGAATAGAATGGGGTTTAATTTCTTTAATTTATCCCTAAGTCAAAAAATAACATTTGTGGGAATAATAATTTCTTTTATTTCCCTATTTTTAAATTGGTTTACAATAAAATATGATAGAGTTCTAAATTATACAGCTTTTAGTATAAATGCATGATATGTTGGATGGATAATATTTGCAGAATTATTAATTTTACTTTTCCTAATTCTGTCAAATAGCAATAAAGAGAAGTTTAAATCAAAAACTAATTTAGTTTTTCATGACCACACCATAATTATATTCTTTTGATTAATAATTTTCCTTTTAACTTGAGCAATTTTTAATTCTATCAAATGATTTACATTACTTTTTCAAGATATTTCAATTTGAAATTGAATTATTTTTGAATTAGTTGGTTCTATTTTTATAATTTTTTCAGGAATTTTAAATTATAGAGAGAAAAAACAAGAAATTTTGCATAAAATTTATGTAGAAAACAATTTAAAAAATAATTTAGATATGGAAGAGTATAAAGATATCCTCGATAATAAGCCAAGTTCAGATAAAAGTAATATGAGTTTACCAATTTAACTTGACTTTTTATAAAAAAAAATTATACATACCTATAAAGATTTAATTAAATTTAATATATAATCTACATCAAAATGATAACAAAAAGTACAGAAATTGTAAGCAGCTTCACTAAAATATTAGGTAGTCTTGCGGATAAAGAGAAAATTATCATTTCAAGAAGAATTTGACTTAATTGAGAAAAGGAAACCTTACAAGAAATTGGTAACGATTATGATATTACTAGAGAAAGAGTAAGACAAATTGAAGATGTTTGAATTAAGAAAATTTGAAGAATTATCAAGACAACTGAATTATCAAAAATTCAAGAAATGTGAGAAGAGTTGATTAATCTTCATGGATGACTTCTTATTAAAGATAATCTTATTAATGGAGTTATTAATGAATTAAAAATAGATAAAGCTATAAATCCTGGAATTGTAGAAATTATATTACAATCAGATTTCAATATTACAAAAAGCAAACCTCAACTTTGAACTAAGACATATTTTTATTTTCCAGAAATAAATAAGAAGGTAGTCTCAGAAGTGCACAAAGAAGCCCTTAAAATGCTCAAGAAAAAAGGTGATATTCTAGAAAAGAATTCATTATATGAAATGATTAAAATTAATTTATTCCAATCATATGGAAAAATTGAAACAGTTTTAGTTGATTCTATTCTTGATATTTTTACAGATATTGTAAAATGAGAAGAAAAATATATTTGACTTGAAAAATGGAAAATCCTTAATCCAGCAACTCTTAAAGATAAAGCCATTTACATAATGAAAAAAGAGAAAAAACCAGTTCATTTTGTAGAATTAACTAATGCAATTTCAACTCACTTTAAAGAACCAGTAAAAACCGCTACAATTCATAATGAACTTATTAGAAATAATGAATTTGTGTTAATTGGTAGAGGAATTTATGTTCTTAAAGAATGGGGATACAAACCAGGAACTGTAATTGATGTTATAATTGATATCCTATGAAAAGTTAAATGACCACTTTCTACTGATGCGATTATAGGGAAAGTTCTCAAAACTAGAAAAGTAAAAAGCTCAACAGTCTATATGAACTTGCAAGACAGAAAACATATTGAAAGAGTTTGAAGAAATTTGTATCAATTAAAGAAATAATAAAAACTTTTAAAAATAAAAAACAACCTAATTTAGGTTGTTTTTTATTTTATAATAAGCGAGAATTCAGACCATTGCGGCATTGTCTTGGGAATATATATTTTTTGTGGGGTAGATAAAATTATAGTGCTGGGATTTTGCTTGCTTAGAAATTTCTAATTTTAAATTATCATTAGCGCTCACTCATCAAGCCAAAACTAGAGATTTAATATTATATTTTTCTGCTGCTAGAAATATTTTTGTTTTAAGTATTTTTACAACTGTATTTTCAAATTCATATGCAATTTCTATCTTGTCTTGCTCGGTAAGAGCTCAGGTTTTTTTAATTCTTTCATCAACTTCCCTTTTTACAGCACTTTTTAATCAAGAAAAACTAAAATCAAGGCTATTTTTTTCAAGTAATACTGTAGGAAAAATTCATTTAAAATCTCACTTATACTCCGTTGCTAAGCGCGAAATTACGGGTCAACCAGGATAACCAAGTCACATCATTTTAGATACCTTGTCAAAAGCCTCTCCAGCTGAATCATCTAAAGTCTCTCATATTAATTCCATATCAAAAAGGCTTTTCCATAAATAAAGTTCATTGTGCCCACCAGACACCGTAAGACAAATACTTGGAAAAATTAAGTCTTTTTCGTCTCTCTCAAGTAGATTACTAAAAATATGAGCTTCTATATGATTTATTAATAAAAGTGGCTTATTTAGAAGTTTTGATATGGTTTTAGCCACGCTGAGTCACACAAGAAGAGACGGGATGAGCCCCGGAGTTTCTGTGCAGGCAATATAATTAATATCTTCAAGTTTTATACCTGATGATTTTAACACATTCTCTAAAACAGAAAAAATATTATTTGCATGAAGTCTGGCTGCCACTTCTGGCACAACTCCAGAAGTAATATTATGTTCCTTTATTTGAGATTTAGTATCTAGAGCTATTAATTTATTATTTTCAAAAATAGCTATGGAAGTATCGTCACAAGATGTCTCAAAGGCTAGTATATACATAAAATTTCGCTATTTAGAGACAAATTATAAATTCATTAAAGTTTTTAGTTCATTTATTTTATTTTCTTTTCAGGCTTTTTTTAGATAAAATTCTCACAGATCCACATCTCAATTTCAAATTAAAGCAACTCATAAATCTTCCATAATTAATTTATCTTCAGGCGATAAATTTAAAGCTCTTTTAAGCAGGGTAATTCATTTTTTTGTCTGACCAAGCATATTGTATCCCCATCAGAGATTTCTAAGAATTTCTGAATTGTTTGGAAATAATTCATTTGCCTTAATAAGAAGTTCAACTCATAGATTAAAATCTCATTTTGAGAGGTAAATATAGCCCATTAAATAAGTTCCAGTTGCTGAATCTGGATGAAGTTTTTGAGCATATTTCATTGCATTTTCTGCTTTTTTAAAATTTCACTCATAAAGATAAATATCAGCTAATTCTTCATAAAGCCTATAGTCATCAGTATATTTAAGTAGACTTTTTTGAATTTGTTCGCGAGCTGCAGTATAATTTCAATTATATTTTAAGCTCTCTATTTCGTTTATGTATTTAGTAGTTCACTCTTTCATTTTTGTTTTTTAATTTTTAAAATTTTCTTTTTAGAAAACATTTGCATTGTATATCAAAATAATTTTATTTCAAGGAAAAAATATTTTTTTATAAATATCTCAAATTAAACCCCAAAAATTTGCGTAAATGTGAAATTTATGATAGTATAGACTAAAGAGTTTAAAATAATTCAAATTATGGCTGAGGCGAAACAAATAAATACAGAACAAAAATGATTTAATGAAGTTTATTTTCGTGATAAAATAGACTTTTTAGATGCTATAGAAAATAGAATTGATAAATTAAAAATAAATCTAGAAACAAAAAAAAGATTAAAAGCATATCTTATTACGGTAGAAAGTAAAAGAAAATTAAAATGACTTATAGAATGGACACAAGAAGAACAAGGACATTTTGCAGAAAAATTAAATAAGCTAGAAGATGAGAAAATTTCAATTTTTGATAAATCAGAAAAAATGAGTGAATTTATTTCTGGGGAAATTAAAAGAGAGGAAATTGAAGCGTTCCTAAGATCTGTAAAAAGAACAAAAAGAGAGGAAATTTCAGCTAAAAATGATTTAATGACTTGAGAAAGAGAACTTGGAATTATAGTTTATGAAAATAATACAGTTTGAGAAGCAATTCATAAAACTGAAAAAACCGGATATAATTGTGTATTTTTATTAGATAAAGATAATAAATTTATTTGAATCTACACTAAAATCCAACTTCAAGAATTTGATTTAAATAAAAAAATTTCTGAAGTATGAGGGAAAATCGAAGAATACTGAAAAAGAGGTATTACAAATAATGATGCAAAAAAGATTATGATGAAGCTATGAATTAATGCCTTGCCAATTTTAGATAACAAAGAGATTTTATATTGAGTACTATCCATAAAAGATCTTGAAAAAAATATCGCAGCAAATGAATGTGTACTATCTTTAACTGAGCTAAATCTAGATTTCTTGAAACAAGATATTTAATTTTTTTAGATTGTCATTCCTGCAAAAGCAGGAATCTACCATATATTTAATTTTTTGTGAAACAAGTATTTTTATTAAAAACTTCTTTAAATCACTCACTGTCGCCGAAATCCGCAAAATCTTTAAAATATTTGTGTTCATTTTCATTATTTATAGCATGTTTTATAGGACACCAATATTGTTCTGTCCTACCTCAAATTTCCCTAGCATATGCGAATAATCCATTGATATAAGCACAATATAAACAATTAATTTTTTGTAATAAATTTAAATATTTTAAAAATCTTCTATCATAAATAAAATAATTCCTTCTATGAACTCTTGGAATTCCGTAAAGAGGCAAGGCTGTAAATTGATAAATAGTCAAAAATAAATCCAAAATTATTCAAGGAATTATCATCGCATAAATAAATGGAATTGAAAGGATATTTTTTACATCAGCGGTAAAAATATATTTAAAAAGATTTACTCTTTTTGATTTATGGAAAATCTTAATTTTATCAGCAAAAACAACCTTTTTATTTTTTACAAAAAAATCATATTGATGTGCTAATTTCTCATATTCCTTATACAAATCATTTCTTAAACTCTCAATTTTCCCCAGAATTTGTGATATTTTAGATTTCATAGTGTTTTTTGGTTAATAAGTTTTTTAAGTATATAAAAAAATTGAAAAATGCAAAAAAATTAAATCCACTCTGAAGAACTGGATTTAATTTTGAAATCTGAATATTTTTAATTGTCGTAAATCACGGCTGTCACATAATTACTGTTTGTATTGACATTAGTAGAAGATACTCTACAACCCACTTGTGCATAAGTAGTAAACAATCATTGATATGTATTTCATGAAATATTATTTCATTCAACTGTAAATGAATTTCAACTGTAACCCCGAGCATTGCAAGATCACATAACAGCATAATTTATATCAGGAAGTGGAGTTGAAAAATTTATCTTATAAGCTCAGGCTGGATAAGATGAAGCTCTTGTAACACTTGAAACACCATAACTAGCATAAATAGCAAGAGTTTCTCAATTAAAAGCTACCCAAGCTTTTGGGGTGTTAGTAGATTTAATATCTCAATTCACTTGTAATTTAGATGTAGGAGTTACTCAAATTCAAACATTTCAAGAATTAAAAGTGAAATTATTTAATCTACTATCAAGATCTAATATTCAATCTACTATTCTATTCCAAGAAGTAGATGTAAGCCCACTCCCAGTTCATACTTTATCTGCTGTAGATAATCAGCCTACTAAAGCATATGCTACTGATAAAATTACAATAGTAGAAAAGAACACAACAGCTCAAATAATTGATTTCTTTATTGTTTCTTTCATAAAAATTTAAATTAAATTATAAAAAAGCACAAGTATTTTAATATAAATATTTTTTAAATCAAATTAAAATTTGTCTTTTGGTTATTTTTCTCTAATATAAAAACATATTAAATTATGAAAAATGTTGACTTTAAAATGATATAAACTAAACGTACTTCAAAGTGAAAAAAATCAGAATATTGAGGAAATTTTACTTGAGAATAGAGGGATAAAATCCAGTGAATTGGATAGTTTTTTTGAGCCGTCAATCGAAAATTTATTTGACCCATTTTTGTTTGTGGGAATGGATAGGGCGGTTGCAAAAATATTAGAAATGAGAGACAAAAAGGGAAGGGTTGTGGTATTTTGAGATTATGATGTGGATGGGGTGAGCTCTACGGCGATGCTATCTAAATTCCTTGCTGAAATATGAGTGGAGGTTTCGTATAGATTACCTCACAGAGTGAATGATGGGTATTGATTGAAATCTCATTTTATAGATGATATTGCGGAGAAAAATGTAAAACTTCTGATTACAGTAGATTGTGGAACTCGCGATATTGAGGTTATAAATTATGCTAAAACTAAAAAAATCGAGATGATAATTACCGATCATCATGCAGTTCCTGAGATAATTCCTGAAAATGTAGTAGCTCTCATTAATCCAAAATTAAAAAACTCTCCATATCCTAACTCAAATCTATCTGGATCTGGAGTCGCTTTTAAACTACTGCATGCGCTCACTCTTACATTATTTCCAAAAAATGAAGTAGAAAAAATTCTAAAAAAATATATAGACCTAGCGATGCTTGGGACTGTAGCTGATTGTATGCCACTAGTTTGAGAGAATAGAATTATAGCATTTGCTTGACTAAAACAACTTAAAAATACTTCGTCTCATTGACTGAAAAAACTAATTGAATGAACGAATTGAGACTCACTTGATGCCGATATTGTGTGATTTAAAATATGACCAAAACTAAATGCTGCTGGTCGTATGGACTCACCTTATAAAGCGCTCAAAGTACTACTTGCGTGAGAAAAAAATCTCGATGAAGTTATGGATGAAATAGAAACTCTTAATACTAAAAGAAAAATCTCAACAGAGAAATTCTACAAAAAAGCCGGAGAAGTTATAAGATGAAATGAGAGTGTGATTTTTTTTAATTCAACTGAGATTGAACACTGAATTATATGACTAATAGCAGGAAGATTATGTGAAACATATAATAGAGTTGCTATAGTCCTAAAAGATGAATGAGATAAATTAGTGGCAAGTTGTCGTAGTCCAGAAAATATCAGTATAATAGATGTTTTAGAAGAAATGAAAGATTTATTTCTGTTTTTTGGAGGTCATAATTGAGCGGCAGGATTTACTATAACAAAGAAAAATTACAGCGAATTTAAGAAAACTATTGAAAAGAAAGTGGCTCACTTGTCTTGCAATCTCAATACAGACAAGATTTTAAATGTAGATTGCCCCTTAAATATTGAAGAGATAAATTACAAACTTCTAGAAAATATTGAAAAAATGAGACCATTTGGCATTTGAAATCCAAAGCCATTATTTTTGATAAAAAATTTTAAATATACAGTTTTAAATTTCTTATGAAAAGATGAAAAACATCTAAAATTTATCACAAATGATAAAAATATTAACACTAAGGCATTTGGATTTTGAGATTATTTTAGAGAAATTAAGGAGAGTAAAAAAATCTCTCTAATTGTCGAAATTGAGAGAAATTTATGGAACGGAAAAACATCAATAGATCTTAATATTAAAGATATTTTATTGTAATTAAATTTCCTTTTGTTCTGGGAAAGTGATTGATGCAATAACTGAAAGAAAAAGCAAAATTACAATTATTCACAAAGAAACTGGAGTAGAAATAACAATATTAATTCAGCCTAAAATCATCTTTAATCATACAAACATTAATATCGCTGAAAGCCCAAATTTAAGATAATGAAATGCCGACATAAAGCTATTTAAAGCAAAATAAAGCGATCTAAGTCATAGGATTGCAAAAATATTAGATGTATAGATAATAAACATATCATTTGAAATTGCAAGAATTGCTGGAACTGAATCCATAGCGAAAATAAGATCAGAAAGCTCTATCATAATTAAAGTCACAAAAAGTGGTGTAACGAAGAATTTTTTATCAATTCTTGTGAAAAAATTACCGTCATCATTTGCTTTTGATATTGGCAAAAACTTTTTCAGAAAAATCATAACAGTCTTTTTTTCTAAATCAATTTCTTCCTTACTTTCAAAAAGTATTTTAATACCACTTACAATAAGAAAACCTCCAAAAATATATACTATAAAATGAAAATTCTCCATTAATTTAATTCAAGTAAAAATCATAACTGCTCTCATAATTAAAGCTCCGATTATTCACCAAAAAAGAATTTTGTGCTGATACATTTTCTTGACATGAAAATAAGAAAAAATCATTATAAAAACAAATAAATTGTCTACACTAAGCGACTTCTCAATTATATAACCTGTGAAAAACTCCATAGCGCGAGTGGCGCCAAATTGGAAATAAATAATTACATTGAAAACCATAGCAAGACCTATCCAGACTACACTCCAACCAATAGCTTCTTTGATTTTTACTTCATGATTTTTTTTATTAAAAACTCAAATATCAAGAGCTAGCATAATTATAATAAATACAAAAAATCAAATCCAATCGTATAATGGTGTTTGCATAAAATAATTTTTAAATAAACTAAAATTCTTCGCTAATTCTAAGATTTTTTATTTAAAGTCAAATAAATAAAAACAAAATAATTAGAAAATATCATTTTTTATTGATTTTAAAAAAATTTAGCTATAATAGGCTGGCTTCTAAAATAAAAAACTTTTAAATTCTCCTTTAAAAGATATTACATTTAATATAATTCTTAATTTAAAACTAATTATGGCACCAAAGAAGAAACCTTCAAAAGTTGTTAAATTACAACTTAAAGCTGGACAAGCAACCCCAGCACCTCCGGTTGGTACCGCTCTAGGACCCACAGGAATACAAATAGCTGAGTTTTGTAAACAATTTAATGACGCTACAAAAGAAAAAATGTGAACTGTTCTACCTACAGTTATTAACATTTATGAAGACAGAACTTTTGATTTCTACACAAAACAACCACCTATGACTTATTTAATTAAAAATGAGTTAAAACTTGAAAGTGGATCTAAAGTTCCTCATAAAGAAAAAGTAGGTCACCTAACTATAGACCAACTTAAAAAAATCGCCGACCTTAAAATGGTAGACCTAAACGCAAATGATATGGATCACGCTATGAACATAGTGGCAGGAAGTGCTCGCTCAATGGGTATTACAACTGATTTAAAGAAATAAAACCCTCACCCCCAACCCTCTCCCAAAAGGAGAGGGCGAAAGTGGGATTTTTTTGCTCCCATCGTCTAGCGGTTAGGACACGGCCTTCTCAAGGCTGGAACCGGAGTTCGATTCTCCGTGGGAGTACCAAAATGAAATTTATAAATAAAAAACTGTTTCAATTTTTTTGAAACAGTTTTTTATAATTTAATTATATTAAATACGCTAAGGGTAACTCAAGTTGTCCATAATGTTAATAGTAATAACGCCAGTAAGATTAAAAAAAGTATAAATTTTATATATAGATTCTTTACAATTTTATAATATTTTAAAGTTAATATAATTGATGAAATATTAAAGACAAATAAAGAAGATACCATTAAGAATATTGAATATATACCATAACATGGAAATGAATTCATTTCCATAGTTTTACACATAAAAAATTTATTAATATATTCTCAAATTAATAAAAAATTAGAACTGGTTATCATTAAAATAATAAGTGATATTGTGATAAACAAAAGTAATTTACTATTTTCTTTAATGGAATTTTTCATAATTTTTAAATTAAATCTACCCTCCAAACACCTCCATCTTCTCATCAGTCGGTTTGACTGACAAAATCGTCCAGATTTTGGTATTGATTTTAAAACTTATTTTTTTAATTATTCTTCTTCATAATAATATGAATAATCTATTCCCCTCATAAACATCTCACGACTAAGAATTTCATTAGTCAGAGCATTTTTTAGTAAGTTTGTTATTTTTATTCTATTTGTCGAACTTTCTATCATTGCATTCATATAATCGTTTTTACTTATTTTGCTCCAATCTATACATTTAGATAGATGTTTTTTTAGAATTAAATCCAGCCAAATACGAGCACTTCTTCCATTTCCTTCCATAAATGGATGAGCAATATTCATTTCTATGTATTTTTGTGCAATTTCTTCAAATGTATTCTCAGGCATTCCTTCAATTTCCTTTAATGTATTATCTAAATACTGTGCCATTGCAAATTGAAAACCATTTTTAGAAATATTTTTTTGTCTAATTTTTCCCGCAAAATCATACAAACCGCCAAACAAATAAGCATGAATTTGTTGTAGTCATTTGATTGTCCCTACTTCGATACTATCAATAAGCGAACTTTCAAATAAATTATATGCTTTCAGTTTACTCTGCCCATCTATACTATTATCACTATAAGTAAACCAATCTAGAAATTTTATGGATTTTTTACCAGGAATCAGTTTCACTACTTCAATAATATCATCTTGTGAAAAACAATCTGTTGCATATTTTTTTCCATCTGCAGATATAAGTTTAAGTTGACTACATTTTGTAGTCAACTGATTTCCTTCTTTTTTGAGCCTTGTTTTTATAACGCTCCAATACTTTCTAGGATTAGCACTTCCCGTCAAAATAGCAATAACATCTACTACAGAATACCACCATTTACTCTGAATATCATTCCAGATGGCACGAACTTCTTTGTTATCAAAAAAACGAATGGAGATTTTATTATTTATATTTTTATTTGTCATAATTTATTGAATTATATTTAAAATTTTCAAGAAATTCATTAAAAGTTTCTATAAATAAATTTATATGAAATATAAGATATATTATATAGAAAGCATTTAAAATGCAATCTCAAATTTTATTAACAAAGTCTTCAATATTAATTCAATCAAACAATTCTACGTGGAGGTAGCAAAAAAATCAATAAAATAAAGAGCCCGTAGGGCTCTTTATTTCTCCTCTACCCTCCAAACACCTCCATCTTCTCATCTGTTGGTTTAATTGAGAGAATACGCCAGATTTTGGTATTGATTGAATCTGTAAAATTATTTACAATACAGGAATTCCAGACTTCAAAATCTTTGGTTCTTTTGAGGAGCTTATCTAGAAAAGATTTCTCTTTCTTTTCACAAGTCACTATATATTTTCTGGCTATTTTCATTATTTTTGAGTAATTAAATTTCAATTATTACTCATTCTATATTGAATTAATGGAGCATTTATTTGAGCCTCAAATGGATGGGCTCATTTTTTTACTAAGGCCTCAATAATCCAAGAAACTTGTTGGGCTGTTTTTCAAACGGTTCTTTTGTGTAATTTTTTCTGCACTTCAAGATTTAGTGCTCAGGCTGGTGAATTTATTAATTTCATTTTTTTAAATAATTAGTAATTAAAACTTCTTATATATGAATTATTATCTTCATTTGATTCATATATATTATTGTAAATATCTGTTTCTACTTTTATTTCGTAGTATCAATAATTATTGTAGGCAATTCAAATTTCATAGTAACTTACATCAAAATCTATACAAGCATTTTGAGATAAATTTGTCGAATGATTTTTGATTATTGTAGTTGAGTTTGAGTTATTGTAAATTCTAGTTGACCAATTTTGATTGTTTAGTGTAGAATTTCATCTATTACAAATCTTTATAGTTAAAGTTCTACTATTTCTATTTTGAGTAATATTATCAACTACAAGATCAGATCTAAGCCAAGAAGTATTTATATTTTGAGAATAATAATTATTGTTTTCATTGCTTTCCTGTAAATTATTATTTACATCAATTCTAACTGAAACACTATTATCATAATAATATCATTGCATAAAATCGGTAGTATTTACGTATAAATCAGTAGTACATGCATCTCTATTTAAATTAACAGAAAAATATTTTTCTACAGTTTTTCCATTAAGTAAAAAATCAAATCTTAAATTTAAAGAACTTGACATATTTCCTCAAATATTACAGATTTTTGCATAAATTCTATTATTGTAAGTATCTTGCCAAACTTCTCTTACAACCAAATCTGGATTAGAATAATTATAATTGTAGTTATAATTATAATTATCGTTATAGTAATTATTTATAGTAAAACTACGAGTTATATCAGTTGCTACAATATTTCCATAATTATCATAAGCTGCCATTTTTACATAATAATCTCATGCTGGCCAATTATTTATATAAAAAGTCTTATTTATATCAAATGGATTATTAGTTCCGTAAGTATAATTTATATTATCAATTCTTTCATATTTATATTGTTCTCAGTTATTTTGTCTTATAAAATAAATATTTACATAACTAATATCACGAGAATTTGCATAAACCTTAGCTCTTAGATTTATATAATTGCTTGAATTATTTGAAAAAGTTTCTCATCCAGCTGGATAGGTAATATCTATATTTCTATTGTAGTACGAATTATAATCATTGTAGTAATAATTTTGATTATAATAATTGTAATTTTGATTGTTATAAAAAGTTGTCTGGGTGGTAATATATAAATTTCTTCTAGAAACATTATTATATTTATTTCTCTCTGTCTTGTTTGATTTTATAATTACTCAAACGGCTAAATCATAATTTCCACTACTACCAATTCAAATCTCAGATGGGGTAAAAACTCTATAATCAACACAACCTCAATTATAAATATTTACATTTTGGAAAATTTTTCAATACTTACTTCAATTAGATTTTTTAAATCAAATAAGCATTGTTCAAAAACCATCCATACTTCATCAAACATTACAAATCTTGACATAAATGTCTTTTGAACTATTATCTTGCCATATATTTGATATTAAATAATCTGGATAATATTTATCGAAAATATCAAACGGTGCTGCTGACGTTATACTAGGAATTATTAGAAGCAAAGATAATGCCAAACTTATTATTTTTCTAGCCTCAAGGGCGCTTGTTTTATACATAATATTGACAATTAGTGATAATAACTTTATATTATATATTTTTTTAAAAAAATGCAATACAAAATATTTTGATGTAAGACAAATAAATACTTTACTGAAAAATGGTTAAATTCAAAAGAATTAGAAAATAAAACTTGAGTTTTTGTGGCGTCTTGTGTAGTTACAGATAAAGCAAAATCAAAATGGATAAAATTTGTAAAAGATACAATTAAGAATTTTGAAAGTGAAAATGATAAAGTGTATTTAAGCTGATGTGGTCCAATAAAAAAGTGAAAACTAAATACTGACTTTTATAAAGTCTACCCGGAGCTACAGGAATTTAGCGATAAGATTGAGCTTCTTGAGGAAGAACCAAAAGAAAAAATTAATTTATTCCCTCTCCACCTAAGTGGAGAGTGTTGGGGTGAGGGAAAAAAATATTGAGGCAGGGCTTTATTCACCAGAAAATATTTAGTTATTCAAAACTGATGCGATAATAATTGTACATTTTGTCTGACAATTCAGGCAAGATGATCTCATGTTTCTCGCGGGATTGAAGAAATTATTGAAGAAATAAATAAAACGAGCGCTCAGGAAGTAGTGTTAACTGGAATAAATATCTGAGCTTGGTGAGCTTCTAACACAAAAAAATTTGAGGAATCAAAATTATCTGAACTACTCTCTCAAATTCTTGAAAAAACAAAAGTTAAGAGAATTAGAATTTCATCTCTTGGAATTGAATATATAAATTCAGAGCTTTTAGAAGTTTTTAGAAATACCAGAATTTATCCTCATTTTCACTTGTCAATCCAATCTGGAAGCGATAAAGTCCTTAAGCTTATGTGAAGAAATTATAGCGAAAAAACCCTAAATGAAACTCTTGAAAAATTAAATAATTTAAAAAGGGGTGATTGAGTTTTGGTAAGTCTCGGAGCTGATATTATTGTGGGATTTCCAGGTGAAACTGATGATGATTTTCAAAAATCTCTTGAATTAATTAAAAAATACAATATCACCAAACTTCACGCTTTTCCATTTTCTTCTCACAAAAATCATCACATTATTCCAGCTTCCAAGCTAGACAATCAAATTAGCGATAAAATAAAAAGAGAGAGAATGAATAAAATTAGTAAAGAAGCAAAAATTGTAGAAGATAATTTTTACAAAAAAAATAACTGAAAAATTCTAAAAATTCTAATTGAAAAAGTCTCTCAAAATAACTTTTCCGGATGGTCAGAAAATTATATTCCCCTAAATGAAGCCAACTTTAAGCCATTCAAAAACGAGAAAATTACAAGATGAAAAATAATTGAGTGAAAATATGAGTACAATGATGAGGATTGAAAATCTTAAAAACTTCAAAAACACTATATTATTTTTGTCTACAAATTTAATTTGATATTTTCAAAAAAGGGATATAATATTTTAACATCTTCTGATGATTTGTGCATCTGCTCCTATTTTTTCTCACAAATTTGTATACTTTCCGGTGTTGATTTAAATAATTAGTATTCGTACTAATTATGTCACACTCACATTATTTTTTCTAAGTTATTGAAGGAATAATGATTTCGTAGAAAGAGAAATACAAATGGAGTTAAAACGACATCGAGGGTGTTTTTTATTGCTTATTTTTGTCTAAAAAATCTTTAACAGTTACTACATTTGGTCATAAAACAAATCAATCATACGTTTCTTCTCTTTCAAAATCTTGTTCACTTAAAAAATAAACTATCTCATGTTTTTCTAATTTCTGTACAATATGAGCCGGTCAGTTTAGAGAAAAAATATGCCAAATATACTTGGTGATAATTTCTCTTTTTACAGAACTTCAGTATCACTGCTCATACACTGTACCAATAAATTTGGGTGTAAATTCATAACATTCATTTTCTGATAAAATGGGCTCGGTCATATTTCAAATTAACTCTCTACTTAGCTCTTCTATTAATTCCCTATAAATAGCCCTTTCGTATAAAAATGAATTTTCTTGGGAAAATATATGTATCATTTGATCTAATGATTTGGCTGGAATTTTAAATCTTACATCATTCTTTTCAAAATCAAAACCACCCAATTCTTCTACAAATTTCTTATCAAACAAAGTTGCTCAACCTCAAATCAATCAAATATTTCTCATTCAAAGTTTTAATCTTTTTTTATTAACAATTCCTACAATTCTTCAGTTAATATCCGATACTAAATTAGCTACTGAAATTCTGATAATTTCACTAGATTCCTCATGTTCTTCTAAAGAATTCGAAATTTTATTCATAAATAAAATGACTAAAAAATATATTTACTAAAATTTAGTATAGTGAGTTTATTAATTTTTGCAAATATCTGAGCATATAACTAAAATCATGTTTTTAAATGTTCACTAGGTTTAAATTCTTCTCTTAACTCCATAAGAAATTGTGAAAAAATTTCACCAGGAATTGTGATACTATCTGGATATAAACTTCAATCTTTTTTCCTTGGTTTGTGAATTAGTTTTGATTTTCCAGTTAATAAAAGCAATTTTAATTTATTATGGTTTTGTTTTAGTTGTTCCCTTAAGGCCAATTTCATTAATTGCTGATGAGGTTTACTTCATACTTTGTATGTATTTCAGTTATATATAAAATATTCTTTTGGTGGAGTTTTATTTCAAATTTTTTTTGATTCTACTCAAAATAATTCCAGACACTCAAGCCATTTTGAACTTCATTCCTCAAATTTTAAAGACTGCCAAAATGCCTCTATAGAGGCATAAGGTATTCAATTTAAATCAAAAGGATAACGAGCTAAATTTGATAATCAAGCTTCTATATAATTTTCACTATTTGATGAAATATTAAATTCCGTTTCTAATTTTATATCAAACCCCTCTATTAATCTATCATATTTTTCACAATGACCTGCGAGTCATCCAGTATTTCAACCAATACATTTTCAACTCTCTTTATGCCACCGTCAAGCTGGCATAACAGAATTATCCGTAAGTCAAACTAATACGTTATTTTTATTTAAAATTTCTATTTGCTCTTCATAAAGTAGTTTCTCTATTCCAAGAAGTTCAATGATTTTATCTGAAAAATGAAATATTATATCATCAACTTTTCGTTTTATGTGAACTTTATCGCCGGCTATGGACGTATATCTTCAATTTTCCTCCAGTGACATTTAAGAGAATTAAATTATAATTAACAAATTGTACTATAAACAAAATTGCAAAATTGCAAAATTATTTTTTATTATAATTTCAAAAAATCTCTAAAAGTAGAAACATATAAATCAAAAGAGCTTGAAAATCATCCATTGTGTGTTCCGCTTGTTTTTAAGAAAAATTTTGGCTCATTTGCCAGTGGAAAAAGTTTTTCTCAATTTGAAAAATTAATTATCTCATCATTAATACTATGAATTATTAAAACGGGAACGTGAATTTTTGATATTTTTTCATCATTTCTAAAATGGAATTTTAGAAGAAATTTAATTGGTAAATATGGGAATTGTGAGCTTGCCATTTCATCTACCGAAGAAAATGCAGATTCTACAACTAAAGCCTTTATATTCTTATTCTGAGCCAAATCTATTGCCACAGCTCCCCCAAAAGATTGTCCCCAAATTATAATATTTTCACTCTTAAATCATTTATTTATCAAATACGAGTAAGTTGCATTTGCATCTTTTTCCAAATCATTCTCACTCAAAATTTCACCTCAACTTCTACCATAACCGCGATAATCTGGCATTATTGCGTTTATTTTAAGTTCATTAAATATTTTTATTCTCTCTCTATTAAAGAAAACATTCCCTCAATTCCCATGAAAAAATATAATAGCCCTGTCACTTTTATTATCCAAATACCACGCATTTAATTTAATATTATCCTCCGTCTTGATATACACTTCCTCAAGATTGTCTAATTTTGGAACAATAAAAACTCCCTTAAAAGGAAAAAATAATAAATTTTTCTGATTTAAAAACATGAAAATACAAAAGGCCACATAAGAAAGAAATATAATCAAAAAGAGTCTTATTGCTTTTTTCATAGCTTCTGAATTAAACTTTTATTTAATGACATATATACTCAGTTTTCGGGTGAATTTTGAAATCCTACTTTTTCATAAAAATTTGGCAACCAATTAAAGCTTGGATCAGCAATAAGCTCAATATTTTTAATTTTTTTATTAATACAAAGTTTTACAGTTTCTTTCATAATTTTATTTCAAATTCATTTTCATCTGAATCATGGATCTACTAATAAATCTATTATTAATGCACACATAAACATATCTGATATAATCCTTACAGCTCAAACTATTTTATTTTCAAGCAGTGCAATCACAATAAAATTAGAATTCAAGAAAGATTTTTTATATTCCCTTACTCTTTTATTTTCATTATCATATAGTCTTAAAAGTTCTTTCTCATATTCTTTTTTTGCTTTTCAAGAAAGAATTTTGATTTTAATTTTTTCTATCATATTTTCTAAATTAATCAGTTTCATCTAAAATTATTTTATCTCTAAAACCTCATCTTTTTTCTTGTTTTTCTTTTCTTAAATTCTCTAAATCTTCTCTACTAATTCATTTAAAATCACAAATCGCATAAATAACTTCAAGAGTATCGGCTAGTTCTTCAATTAAAACACTATCATCTTCCAAAACTTCAGCTACTTCTTCTTGAAGTTTTTCTTTTAACTTAAGCCAATATTCCTCATTATTCGCAATATGAGAACTAAATTTTACTCATTTTCCCTCCATTATTTCTGGAATTTTATCTCTTATAAGTTTATTATATTTCATAGGTTTTTAAATTAGATAAATACTTCCTATTTAATTGCAGAATTTCCTTTTTGTATCTTAAATATTACCTTATTTTCCTTTTTGCTTTCAAAATAGTCTTTTATTCTTTCTATATGATTTCAAAAAGTATTTTCAGGAATTTCATGACTAGGAAAATATTTTATATCTCTTGCTTCTTCGTTTAAAGTTATCTCACCACCAATAATTCTACATTCAAAAGAAAAAACAATCTCATTTTTATGAGTTTTACTATAAATACCATGTAACTTTATAACTTCTGCATCAAATCAAGTTTCTTCTTTTATTTCACGAATAACTCATTGTGAAGGTGATTCTCATTTTTCGAGACCACCGCCAGGCAAATTCCAATAATCACAATCAGTTCTCAAACATAAAAGAACATGATTTTGTTCATTTGTAATAATTCCAAAAGTACCAATTGTAAATGTTTGTTGCATAGTTTTAAATTAAAAAATCTTCAATTATTGTAATTTCTTTTTCTTGAGCATCTAATTTTATTTTCGCTCAAATGGGCAAATAGCAATTGGGACATTTATGTCCAAAATCATTTGTTTTTAAAATAGGAAAATTATAATCCTTAGTTATATCTAAAACTATATCTTCATAATTTGATTCTATATTATTTTCTTTAATCCAATCCTTATCTTGGAAGCCTAAGACATAACCTATAACTATTCATTTTATTTTATCAAAAACACCTATTTCTTTTAATTGCTGTAATTTAGCAATTGCTTTTTTTGTATTTTCTGAATATCCTTCCAAAAATAAAATTGAATTTTGAAAATCAGGGAAATAAGGAGTTCCTGCAAGTTTTAAAATTGAAGATAAATTACATCAAATAATTTTACCTTCTGCAATTCCTTTTCTAACACATTTTCTCTCAGATGATGCAGGTATTTCCTTTGAACGATGCATCATTCTATCCTGAAAACTTGTCCAAGTATATTCAAAATCCAAATCCAAATCTCTTCCACTTTTTGGATCAGATCCATGAAATACTATTAATCCAGTTTTTTTATTTATTGCCAAATGTAGGACATCGATATCACTCATTCATAATAATATTTTTGGGTTTTTCTTTATTAATTCATAATCAATTAAAGACAAAATTTGATTTACTGTATCTCAACCCTGAGCGCAATAAATTGCCTTAATTTGAGGATTTAAAAACATTTCATTTAAATCATCTGCTCTTTCTTGTGGTTCACCACCAGAAACATTATATTTATCAAAATTAAAACAATTTTTAGAATAAACAACTTTCAATCACAAACTTTCAAATTTCTTAATTGCATTATCAAGTAAATATTTATTATCTTGAGTTATCTTATTTGACGGAGCAATAATTCCAATCGTGTCTCCTTTTCGTAATGATTTTGCTAACATAAAAATTAGTTAAATTAAAAATCCTTCATATATTCCTTCATTATCTCAACATATTCTTTAACCTCTTTTACTACTTCATTAGTGACCATATTTTCTTTTGCATAATTCATAATTGGTCTTACAGATTCTATTTTATTTCCAAATTTCTCCATCCGAATATATCTTGGAAAAATCCATAAATGAAAATCTCCGTCTGTATCTTCATTTTGAAATAAATACACGTCTTTGATATCAAGAGCCTCCTTCATTCATTTACGAATTTTACGTAAAAGATTCATAAATTCTATAGATTCTTCATCTGTAAATTCAGAGATAGACTTAATTTTTCTTTTTAGAGCTAGAATAAAAAATCCAGGAATTGGAACTTCCCAATCTTGATTAATTTGAAAATACATAGCATCAATAACTATATCCTTTGAAAACAAAATTTTACCAATCATAATATTTTTTAAAATTATAATTCCTTAATTACATCTAATTTTTTTCCAATAACTCCACTGCCTTTTTGCTTACAATGTAGGCATTTGGTGCCATATTTGGGATTGTTGGTAGTTTGTCGATTTCGTACCAATTTCCATCAATTGTATATTCTGTTTGAATATGTCACAAATTTCATTCGTATTTCTTTACTATAAAATGCATTAGACAAACTAATTTATAATATATTTCTCAATTTTCTTCATTTTCCATTAGTGCCCAATCTACAAGTGGAATGTTATTATATTCTTCAATAATTTTTGCTCAGGTTCTATTTTCGGTCCTAATTCTTGCATTATTTCTTACTTTATCTATATCAAATTTATAAACTCAATCTTGTATAAAAATAACTTCTTTATTTTCTTCTTCCATAGGACTTCATCAGGTAAATTGATGTTGGATTTTTCAATCCTTTTGAGTGGTTACAAGAAATACTTTTTTATTATCTTCACTCAAGAAAATGTGTCCAGAAGAATAAACTCTAACAATTTTTTTAGAATTATAAGTTTCGGAATTTATTATTTTTTCTAAAAATTCTTCGCTTATATTTCCTCATAAATCTTTAACTCATAATTTTACAATTCCATCAGAAGTTTTTCTAACACTACAAAGATTTAATCATTCACAGAAATTCTCCATAGGAGCCTTTGGTATGTATGAATTTTGCATAATTGTTGAAATTAAATAATAAATTTATATTTGATTAATTCAAACTATTTTATAGGAAAAATTTGCTTTAGCAAATTTTTTTATTTAATCAGAGTTTAATCAAGATTTTTATGGTGATTATTTGCATAAAAAAAATATTTATGATAAGATTAAGAAGTTATTTAATAAATATATTATATATGAAACAAATAAATTCTACAGGAAGTGATAAAAAACTTTCGAAATGAACTAAGAGATTTATATTAGAACAAGTTCATAGATGACATTCTGATGAGGAACAAATAAATCTAGAATTAAAAGATATTTTGGGGAATGAAAGTGATCCTGAATTAAATAGATTTGATAATAATTTTGATAAAATCTTGAAATGACGCGAGATTATCAAAAAAGTTATTTTTCCACTTATGAAACTTCAGGATTTTATTAATGAATTATCGCTAGTTAAAAAGTCAATTCTGGATATTCATCTGTGATTAAAACAAAATGATAAATGAAAATTAGAGGATTCTAAAAAATCTCTTGAATCAATATTATCTCAAAAAACTGGTATTGATATATCTGAAATAGTTTTGATTTTGGGAGAAAAAAAAGAAAAATTAAATGCAAATGGCTTAATAGAAATAATTAAAAAAATTTATTCAAATGAAAAAAATCCTATGATTAAGGAATTTATCTCAATCTTAGAATCTGAATCAGAAAATATCTCACTTAAATGATCTATGTCAACTTGAAATTATGAAGAAATTCCTTCTTTTGATGTTTTTATAGAAACTATAAATATGGAAATTGGAGAATATCTTAAAAAAATTAATTTCTTATCAGTAAAATGAGATAATAGTGTTATAAATTCTATAATGACTGGACAATGGCTTAAAGAACAGAAATCTAGCTCATATATAAAATTGCCATTTTTTGATGATATGATAAAAAAGATTGAAAAATCTAAAAGAAATTGAAAAGTATGACAAGTTGTTCTTAAATGACCTCCTTGAACTTGAAAAACAAGAATTTTTGAACATTTATGAGAAAAATTAAGAAGACCGATTAAGGTCATAAGTATGCATGAATATATAAATTTTTATGAACTACTTATCCAGTCTACAAACCTTTCTCCAAGTAAAAATCAAATCGAATTTATTGATACTATAATAAAAAATTATAAAGAAATTTGATGAGAAGACCTTATTTGAGAGCTTGAAATTTTATTCGATAAAAACAAGGATAAATTTCCTTCTGAATTTAATCTTATAGATTTTATAAATAATATCTTTGATTCTAGTAAATATTTATGAGATGAGACAAAAAAGGCAAAATTAGAAACCATAGAAGATCCTGAAAAAGTAAAGAAATTTGTGCTTGATTCTCTATCTTATTGGAAAAGTGAGAAAATTTTTACTCTTCTTTTAAATAAAAAAGAAATAATTGAATGAGAACTTTTAAATTGTATAAGTAACTGACAAATACCGCTTCTAGATGAAATTGACAAAGTTAAGGAAAAAGAAATAAATTGAATACTGGCATTTCTAGACTTAGAAACTTGAAGATCTCACAAAATTCAATGAACTGACAGGGAAATATTTATTCCAGAATGGTTTTGAGTTTATGCCACATCAAATGATGATCTCAAACCAAGTTGACCACTTTGAAGAAGATTTAATAGCATGCATTTTGATTATCTAGATATTGAAAATATGACCTTATATCTAGTTTCAAGAATTGTTGATAATGAGCTATCTTGTCCATTTGATAATTTGGAACTTGGGCAAATAAAAGATTGTCTTTCAATAATAGCATCAGCAATAGAAAAAAATAATTCTGATGGATCATATAAGTTTCTTGATTTTTCAATACGTCTTTTAGATAATTTTATTAATGGATTTATACAAAGAAAAGATTGAATTGTTCAGAAAAAATTTGATGTTTCAAATAAAGATACATTTATATATGACGCTCTAAAAAATGCATTTGAAATGCAAACTGAAGACATTTATGGAAATAAATCTATAAAATCTACTATTATTAAAGATTTATGAGAACAAAAAAAGAAAATATTGGGCGAAATTAATGCCAAAATTAGAAAATTAGAAAGTGAGAGAATATTAAATTGAGCAAGACTTTCAAAATGAGTAAAAGCTAGAGTAAACTCTGTATTGAGAAAATTAGATTTAGGCAATATTCTTCTAAGGCTAATAGTATCAGACCAAAGAAATAAAAAAAGAGTGAATGAAAATTGAAGGACAAGAATCCTGAATTATTCTGAACAAGTATCAAGAATATTAAATAGATCAGATATTAAATTAAATTCAATAATATCAAAGGAAAGTGTTAAAAAGGAAAAGCAAGATAATGGTGGAAATAAAACATTTAATATAAAAACTTCATTTCATGAAATTATTTTAGATTTTAAAGAAGACGATAAAACACTTGATGTAAGTATAGATAACTGAAGAAAAGTAAGATTTAGTTGTGAAAGTATTGAGAAAATAAAAGAAAATGAATTATTTTTAATAAATCAAGGAGCAGAAAAATGAGGTTACTTATCTATTAACATAGAAAATTCTGTAGATGAATCAATAATATATACTAATCTATCAGATATATTTTATAAAGATTGAGAAATTCTTGAAGAAGTGCATAATTTTAGTTGAGAAAGAATATCAAAAAGTAGATTAAGAAAAGATAAAAATATAACATATTTAAATTTTCCAAATAATAAAGAAGAATATAGATGAGATTTAAGAATAGAAACAGATGAAACTTGATTATTTATACATGTATTTCACAATAATGGAATGGATGTAGATATTTATCCAATAGTAAATGAAAAAATTATCTTAGAGAAATTAAGTGAAGTTAGTTATTTTGAAAAAATAAAGAAATTTATAAAACTATCATCATTTTCTGTGAGTGATTTTTGACTTCCTAAAGACTGAAATTGGGTAATTTCTAATATTAAATTTGATTCAACATTTGAATATATTTTTGTAAATCTTAGTAATAAAACCTGAGAAATAGTAACTAATACAATTAAATTATAAATTATGGTAGGAGGATGATCTAGTTTAGATGCTTGGGATGAATCTTTTGAAAAAAGTGATTTTTGAGCGACTGGACGGTTAAGCAGACCTACAACAAGGACTAGCTCATTAACCAGGAAAAAATCTCTTGAAATTAATGAAGTATTAAAATTAAGTGATAGTCTTGTGGAAAGATCCTTTAATTCAATTGTTGAGAATGCAAAATCAATTTTATCTGAAAAACTTAAAGAAGCTGTAAGAATTAAAAAATATAATACAGAGGAAGTTTTCGTATACAAACTTTCGTCTTTTGAGGATGATAAAAAGGAAGTAAATAATAGATGAGTTAAAATGCCTTTTCTAGAAGAAAAACAAGTTGATAATCCTGACTTTGAAGAAATTTATATTACAAAAGAAGACACAATATCAAGAGAAATAAAAATAATCCCAAAAAAAGAAGAAGTTGAGCTTCCTCCTGAAGAAATGGATGTTGGAATTGCTTTTGCCGATGATATTTTTAAAAATTTAAATAGTCTTTCCTTTGAGCAAGATTATCTGAAACATATTGAATTATTTTTCAAAATAATTGGTATTTGCCAAGAAATACTAAATGACAAATTAAAAATTAATGCAAGCTGTGAATCAGACGAGGAAGCCAAATTATGTAAAAGTTTTTTAGAAAAAATTAATATAAATCCCGAAATTATAATAAATATTGATATTGAGGCGAATGGATATAAAAATAATGGGTGCTTAATTTTCAAAATGGAAAACAATATCTGACGCCCTTTTGATATATTTTCATCTGAAAAAGATATATTTCCATTTAATGGAATTAACACTGGCGCAATATTTTGAAAGCGAATTTCTATAAAAGATAATCTTATAACAAGTGAAAAAGAAATAATAGAATATTTAATTAATCTTTTAAAAAACTATTATGAATTTTAGAAAATGATTATTACACATATACGAAACCACTTTAAAAAAATGAAATAATTGAAAAATTTCAGAGTTTGTTAAAGATAGAGTTTGTTCTATTTTAAGAGATAATTTCAAAAATGAAGATTTGAAGAGATTTTATATTTTAAGTGATACAGAAAGTGAAATTCTCTCACAATTATGTCAAAATGTGAGTATGCTTAATTTTACTAATTTTATAGAATATAGTAATGAAAGAATTTTTTTTATATTCGAAACTATTGAAAAATGATTAGAATTAATTGAAAGAGATGATGATTTTAAAGATAAGGTCTCATTATTAAGACAAGAATTAAATCTAATTAAATCTAATTCTGAAAAAAATTATATATCAAAACCAGAGATTGAGAATAATTTCAAACAAATTCAACAAATTCATGCAGATTTTATTGGAAAACAAATAAAATTTAAATCGCTTATAAAAGATGAACTAAGCACAAATACTAATTCTTCTTGAAATAAAAAGGAATCAAATATTGAAATAGAAAAAACTTTTCTAGAAGCATTTGAAAATAATGATTTCAAAGATTTTTCTATAAATAAAACTCAAAAACTTCTTTTTAAAATGAATCCTATTTTTGAAGAATTCAGAGAATGAAAAATTGGGACTTATAATTTAATATTAAAACTAATAACAAAAGGGAAATATCTTGAAGCTGTAGATGAATTTAATTTTTTTGTGCAAAGAGAGAAAAGAGCACTAAATTGAGGCGTACTATTTCAAATAAAGAAAATATCTAACATTATTTCCAGATATAAAAAAAATGAAGAAATTCCAGATGATTTAATCAACATATTTACATTTAATTTAAAGTCTTTTTGAGAATCTTTGGAAGGCTATATAGAAGATAGAATTGTGCATTTTATAGAAAGCAAGATAGACTGATATATGTCTGAAAATTTTAAGGAATGTTTAGGTGAATTATTAAAAATTTCACTTGTCATAAAATGTTTTGATGAATTAAAAATTAACGATATTAAGCTGAAAATAGATCTATCAAATAAACTTCTTGAAAGGGGCATTATAGATAAATCCATATTTAGCTTTTTCAAAAAAGAGAATTTTTCACCAACTGATACCAGTATTATCGAATTATGAAGAGAGAAAATTCAGAAAATTCTAAATTACACTGAAAAAGAAAATCTTGATGAGATAAAAAAATCAATTTTTGATAAACTTTGAGATAAAATGGATATTATACACGATAATATTATTAAAAATATCATTAGATTAGGTAAGGTTTTTATTGGATCACTTTGAATTACTTGAATTATTTTAGTGAAAATAATAAAAATAATTAAAGATGTTTTAACTTTTTTATTTTCATTTTTGAAAAAATCAGCTCAATCTATAACAAAGCCAATTATAAATATACCGATTCCACCTAAATTATTAAAATACATTCCTCAAAAATATTGATGATGAGGCTGATGATTGGATAAATTATTTCGAATTACTATAGGTGATATATTATGAAATATTTTAGAAAATTGAATGTTTTCGGCTGATTTAAGAGATTGATTTAATAGTAAATCTAATAATGTAGAAGGTCAGCAAAATCTCAGAAATCAAAAGAGCGATAAATTAACATGAATAGATATCATAAATTATGATAAATTAAAAAATTGATTATTGGTTTGAGAGATATTTATAGATTTTAAAAAATATAAATGGGAAAAGGAAAATATAGATTTCTCAGATATTCATATTCTAGAATCATTTGATAACAATAGTAATAGTGGTGTAGATGGAGATTATTCTATGTTTTTAGATAGATTCAAATGGTCGCTACGCGCTCCTACTGATAAACCAACAATTATGATATTAGATAATAATAATCTAAGAAAATGAAGAAATTCTATAGTATGCCCAAGATGATATCTTCCTATTTTGACTGCAGAAACAAAAGAACTGTTAGATGAAAAATGAATTTCATATAAATTATATTGCATAAAAGAGCTAGGATATTTCTATTTAGATTTAACTGAAAAACCAGATTTTCCTATAAAAATTGAATTCAGAAGATATTGAGATGAAAAAAGTTATTGAATATTTTTCTCTAAAGAAAATAGTGAGTCTATTTGAAAACATTTAAATCAATTTTTATCAAGAGAAGAATTAACACAAGAAATTATTGATTTTATGGATTCAACTAAAAATTTATCTGATGATGAGTTTATGAAGGCATTTGTAACATATTTTAAGGAAAACTTTTTATATTCAAAAACTTGAGATACTAGCAAAGAACATCAAAAATATAAAACTCACCTCTCTTGAGTTGCTCATACAAAAAAATGAGATTGTAAAAATATAAATACTCTAGCTATTTGACTAGCAAGATTGAGAAAAATTAAATCTAGATTGCTTGCTTGATATGTAGACAATGGCGAGGGTTGATATTGATGACATTGAATAACAGAAGTTGATTTTTGATGAAAATGTAGGATATATGATTCAACCCCGTCAAAACAAGCACCCGAAGAAGAAAAAGAACCAGACTTAATTGAAAGCACTATTGAAAGAATTAAGGAAATTATATGAGATAGTATGATTTCTCTAAAAAATAATCTTAAAAAGGTTAATGTTAGATTAATTGTTGAAGAACTAGAGAAAAGATTTTCTATTTTGCTTGCCAGAAGAGTGCTTGCGAAAAAAGAACAAATTGAGATTTATATCGCCCGAAAAAATAATTGAAATTATTTAAATGTAATTAACTATGATTTCATGATGTTGCCAAATCCTATAGAGATGAGCAAAACCCTAAGAGTAGAGGATTATTACAAATTTTTAAAAAGATATTTAGTTATACTAAATAAAATTGAGGCAAAATTATTTTCGGGCAATCTACCATCAAATGATATCTACAAAGAAAGACTTGAAAAAAAGAAATTTAGGATTGCCACTCTAAAAAGAGTATCTGATATATTATGAATTGAGATTAGTTATTCTAATTTTATGGAAACATATTTTGAAAATAAGAAAGATATAGATGTTAATAAAAAGGTTATTTTTATTTCAATTTTATCAAAAATATTAGTTAAAAAATGAATTCCCTTTGAACCTGCAAGACTCCAATTAAAAGATTTTATGAAAAAATTTGAATCACTATGACTAGAAAATTCATATGATTTATTTATAGATTTTGAGGAGTTTGAGAATTCTACTTTTGAGGAAAGTATATACCTGCCATTACAACCTTATCCAGAAACCGACTTTAATAATATTACAATAATTGAATCAGGCATTAGACTTATTGATACAAAAAATCAGGTCAAAAATGAGAGAATAAATGAAGCGGTAAAAAATGCTTTAGGTACTTTATATAAATACTATGAAAATAACTCAAAATTTAATAAATCTGATAAGATTAATAAGGAAAATTTTCTGCTTTTATTAAAAAATACTATAAATGAAATATCATCTATAAAATCTCTATTTCATAATTTTGCAGTAAATATAATTGAATATGTTTCTGAAAAAAAATATGAAATGTGCTCTTTAAGTATTTCAGATACAGATTATTCTCCTGTATTAAAGCTATTAATTTTAACTGATATTTGATATAAAATAATAAATTGATATTTTAAATTTCCAACAATTATTGATGATAATTCTATGCTAGAAAATAATTACAATCTTCACTGTAATAATGCTAATAATTCTGATTATATAAAATATATAACTAAATATATAAATGCTTTTTGAGAAGATGAATTTATAAATAATATATATCTACTTCTTTCTACTTGAATTTGAATAACTAAATTTGACACTTATTTAAGTCAAAAAAGTTTTATATCAAACCCACATAATCTTCTTTTTACCCTAAGAATTATAATTAATGATTTAAAAAATATTGAGACAAAAATAGATTTTTATGTAGACAGAGGCAAGGACGGTGAAGGTTTTAATTGGTTTGAGGATCAATTATCACAAGCCAAAGAGTCACAAAAACAATTTTTAAAACTTAAAATAGAAATAAAAACACTGTTAATTAATTATTTTAAAGATAATCTTGAAATTATTTCAGAGACATATAAGTTATTATGAATAGAATCAGAAGAAGACAGGGATAATTTCATTATATCATTGAATAATTTAGTAAAAAGTTGAATAACGGATATTGAGAAATATACAGCTATTATTAATTCATTTTTAGATTACGATATAAAAACAAAATCTTATATGTGACCTTCTGGATTTCAAACCACTTGAATGAGACAAGACTATAGTTTATTATATGAAGATCCAATTCTTTCTAGACAAAATATTGTTTCAATTTTTAGCTCAATTCCTTGAGAGGTTCTTATAAAATTATGAAAAAAATATATTGCAGATGAGAAATTAGCCGAGAAATTATTAAAGAAAGCATATAATAATCCAGAAACCCCAATGGAAGATACTAGATCTGAGAACAATTTAGAAAAGAAAATTAAAAATTATTCTATAATATTATCCGCTTTAAAAAGAGCTAAATTCAAAAGTAATTTTGATTCTATTATTTCAAAAAATGTTATATATAAGCTCGAAGAGAAAATACAAGAAATTAAAAGACAACAATTATATAGAGATTATCCATCCTATAGATAAATGTAATTAAATTACTTCTTTCTATAACTTAAGGCCTCCGCTAAATGTGGGATTTTGATTGTATCGCTTCATTCAAGGTCAGCTATGGTTTGGGCGAGTTTTAGGATTCTAAAGTATGCTCTTGTGGATAAATCTAGTTTTTGGACTGAATTTTTGATAAATTTATCTTCTTCAACTCATATTTTACAGAATTTTTCAATTTCCTTATTACTCATTTCACTATTGTAGGTTTTTCCAGTTCCAGTAAATCTAGCAAGCTGTATTTTACGGGCTCTTTCTATAATTTCTTTCATATCTTTGCTTGAGGTTTTTTTCGCTTTTTGTGTGTCAAAATCTTCTATTTTCACTCTTGGAACATTTATGAAAATATCCATTCTATCTAATATTGGACCTGAGAGCTTACTTCTGTATTTTTCCACTTGAGATTGAGAGCAAATACAAGGTTTTTCTTTATCTCATAAAAATCCGCAAGGACAAGGATTTAGCGCTCAAATAAGCGTAAATTTGGCTGGATATTTGTAAGAAGCGTTTATTCTATTTATTGTAATTTCTCCGTCTTCAATTGGCTGGCGAAGAGTTTCAATTAATTTATTATCAAATTCTAGAAATTCATCCAAAAATAGAACTCATTTATGGGAAAGACTAATTTCACCAGGGCGAGAATCTCTTCATCCACCTACAATACTTATGATACTTGCTGTGTGATGAACTTTTCTGAAAGGTCTGCGAAAAATTAGAGGTTTTTCTTTTGTGAGAAGTCCGGCAATAGAGTATATTTTTGAGACTTCAATTACTTCATCGATACTCATTTCTGGCAATATTGATGCAAAAGCCTTGGCAAGCATTGTTTTCCCAGATCCTGGAGGTCATTCCATAAGTAGATTGTGTCCTCAGGCTCCAGCAATAAGTAGAGTGCGTTTTGCTTGTTCTTGTCAGATAATTTGAGCAAAATCAACTTCAAATTTATCAATAGATAAAAAATCCTTTATATTAATTTTTGGTGCTATAGGAGCTTCTACGGTCTCATTTAAAATATCTACAATTTCGGTTAAATTATTTACAGCGACAATATTAATTCCAGGAATTAAACTCGCCTCTTCTCTATTTTCCTCTGGAACAAATATATATTTATAATTATTTTCTTTGGCAAAAATTACTGACGGCAAAATTGAACTAATTCATCTTAATTTTCCATCAAGAGCTAATTCTCATAAAAAAATTGATTTATTTAAAAAATCGTCACTAAATTCAAAATCTTTAGCGAGTATTCAAATAGCAATAGCAAGGTCAAAACTCGGTCATCTTTTTCTAATGTCAGCTGGCGCGAGATTAACTGTAATTCTTGTAGTTGGAAAACTATATCCTGAATTTTTAACTGCAGTTCTCACTCTTTCTTTACTTTCTTGGATTGAAGTATCCGCAAGTCATACGATTGTGAAGCTTGTAACTCAATATGATACATCCACTTCTACCTCGATTTTCGTTCACTCAAGTCAGTTTATTGAAACGGAATTTATTTTTGATACCATATTTTGGCAGATAAAAAATAATTAGTTTATATCCAAAGTATATATGTTTTTATTTTTTGTCAAATTTAATATTTTTTGATTATCTCCCTCTTTATTTTTTATATTTGGCGGAGAGAGGGAGATTCGAACTCCCGGTGGGTTGCCCCACACACCCTTTCCAAGGGTGCGCACTAGGCCACTATGCGACCTCTCCAAGGATATTTTCTTTCTTTTTTACAGAAACAAAAATCTTTTTGATTTTATGGAAAATTCATATAATGCAAATTATTATAAATTTTATTATACTTTTATGAATACTTTACAAAAAATTCAAGTTGTAAATATTAAATGTTGAGGTTGTGCAAATACAGTTACTAAAACACTAGAATCTATGTGAGCTACAGATATTATGATTGACATTCCGACTTGAACTATAAAATATAGTTTTAATTGAGATAGAAATATTGTAGTTGAAAAACTTTGTTCTCTTGGTTATCCAGAAGTTTGATCTGAGGCTACAAAAAGTTTTATGAGAAAGGCAATAAGTTATACATCTTGTGCAATTTGAAAAATTAAATAATTATGAAAAAAACAAATATTATATTTTTTACATGAGAAAATTTAGTTTTCTTAAATAAGGATCTGGATAAATGGATTTCTCTTTTTAATGAAAAACATTGAGATTTTAATATTTCAAGATTTTCTCTGGATAATATTTCTAAAATAAATATTTGAGCCGAACTAACTACAATGCCATTTTTAGGTTCTCATAGATTAATAATTCTTGAGGGTTTTCCAAGTAAAGCTCAAGAAAAAGCTGAAGAACAAGAAAATAAAAATTTTGATGAAATTATTTTAGAAAATTTGGAGAAAATCCCAGAAAATAACATAGTCGTGTTTGTCGAAAGTACACCAGATAAGAGAAAATCTCTTTATAAGAAATTACTTGAAATCGCTCAAATAAAGGAATACAATAATATTGAGTGAGAAAAACTTAGAAATTATATAAGAACAAGACTTATAAATATTGATAGTAATGCAATTTCAAAATTAATAACTTACAAAAATTCATCCCTAAATAAAATAGAACTAGAAATTGATAAACTTCATTTATTTAAAATGAATTGAAGAATTACTGATGAAGACATAACTAATTACGTAATCCCAGAAATAGAAATATCAATTTTTGAACTTACCGATGCCATTGCTGAACAAAATACAATGAAGTGAATTTCATCACTTAAAACCATTCTTGATAGTAATAGTGTTTTTCAAGTTTTTTCGGTTATAATGTCTAATTTAAGGAATTTCTTGTATATCAACTATTTACTTGAGAAGTGATTTAAAAAAGATGAAATAGTAAGCACTTTAAAAATTCATCCTTTTCTCGTAGATAAGACAAGAAACGTTAAAAATATAAATAATTTAAAGGTTCTTTTCAAGAATTTAGTTAAAATAGACAAGCAATCAAAAACAGGAGAATTGATTTGAGATTGAGAAAATGCCCTGAGACTTGCACTTGAAAAAGAAATTTTAAATTTGAAAAAATAAAAAAATAAATAAAATGACGAAGTTTATTAATAATTAATTATATTTATGGTTGCTAAAAAAGTTACAGGAGATACAAAAAAGAAAGTTGCTCCGAAGAAAAAAGTAGTTGTAAAAAAAGTTGCTCCGAAGAAAGTTATTTCTAATGTTGCACAAGAAATAGAAAATCCAAAGACAGAAACAGTTATGGAGAAAAAAATAAAATTTAATAAAGTTTATGTTATTTTTGGAGTTGCTTTATTGATATTAATTGTAGTTTTTTATCTACTTTGAAATTGAAATAAATCAAAAAATGTAGAAATTTCACCAACTTCAAATTCACTAAATTTAAATCAAAATAATTCTACTACAACTTCTACTCCAGTTTGAGATACGGTTCAAAACTGAAATACTGTTAAAGTTGATTATGTTTGACGTCTTGAAGATGGAACAATTTTTGATTCTTCAATTGAAGAATTTGCGAAAAAAATGAAAAATTATGATCCTGCTTCTGGTAGAAAATACGAACCACTTGAATTCCAAGTTTGAGCTTGAAATATGATAAAATGATTTGATACAGGTGTTGTTTGAATGAAATTATGAGAAAAAAAGACTTTAACTATAGCTCCTGCTGACGCTTACTGAGAAAAAACTATTATTCAAGAAGTTCCACTTTCTAACTTACAAGATATTATTACTCAAGAAGTAGAAAAGAAAAACTTTGAGGATAAAATAACTCAAGAAGTGCCAGTTGAAATGTTAGGTGAAAAATGAAAAAATTTAAAAGTATGAGAAGAAATAGATATAAGCTGAGTTAAATGAACAGTTAAAAGTCTTAATTGAACTGGAGTAACACTTGAAATAGTTAATGACCAAAATCCATTTTATGGTAAAAAATTAGTTGTGGGATTAGAATGAGAATATCAAGGGAATAAGCTAACTATTAAAAAAATTGATGACACAAATGTAACTCTAGAAATCCAAAATAAACAAAATCCATTTTATGGTAAAAAATTAATTGTATGACTTGAGTGAACTCTGCCAAACTGACAAAAAGTAAAAATTACTGAAATTAGCTCTGAGAGTGTAAAAGTTGAAATGAATAATCCTCATGAACTAGCTGGAAAGACATTGATTTTTGATGTTGAAATCAAAGAAATTAAATAATTAAAATGAAAATTCATATCCTTACTCTTTTCCCAGAATCTTTTGAAAGTTATTTCAAATCAAGTATTATTAAAATTGCGATAGATAAGGGATTATTCAAGCCTTTGTTCTATAATATCTGTGATTTTTCTGTTAAAAATACAAGAAGAGTTGATTCGAGACCTTATTGATGATGAGCCTGAACTCTAATTTCGATAGAGCCATTATATAAAGCTATTTCTCATATTGAAAATATGTATTGAAAGCTTAAAAAAATCTATCTAACTCCCGGCGGAAAAATTCTAAATCAGGCAAAATTAGAAAAATTTGCAAAAAGTGAAAAAGATATTATATTGATTTGCGGTCATTATGAATGAATTGATGAGAGAATAAAAGAAATTTTTGAGATTGAAGAAATTTCAATTTGAAAATATGTTTTGACTAGTTGAGAATTAGCTTCTATGGTATTTATAGATTGAATTATTAGACTCTTGCCTTGAGTAATAAATGATAAATCACTCGCTGAAGAGTCATATAGTCCAAGTCTAAAAGGCAAAAAAGAATATCCGCAATACACTAGGCCCGAAGAATTTATGTGACACAAAGTACCGAGGCAACTTCTTAGTTGAGACCCAAAACTAATCCAAAAATGGAAGGAAAAATTTTATAATTAAATAATTTTTTATGAATTATATAAATGATACAATTGATGGTTTTATTTGATTTTACAATTTAATTATCTCAAGCATAACATTAGATTGAATTATTAAATTTGCAATTTTGTATTTTTTTATAATCTGGTGAGCTTTTATAATTTGGGTTGTAAAAGATATTACAAATAGAACTACAAATATTTTAGTACAAGTTTTATCAATTTTAATTGTAATTTTATTCACTCCAATATTTGGATTGCCAATCTACTTATTAATAAGACCTAGAACTACAATTTTTGAGAAATATTATGAAGAGGAGACTCAGCTAGAAAGCGAGGAAAATGAGGAAATAGAAGAAAAAATTGAAAAAAAAGAAATTTTAAAATGTCCACATTGTAGTAAACACATAGAAGATGATTTCTTATTTTGTCCATACTGTAAAGAAAAACTAACAAAAAAATGTGAAAAATGTAATAAAGAAATTAAAATTTATTGGAGTAACTGTCCATATTGTGGAGAAAAGGAAACTAAAAAAACAGAACCCAAGAAGGTAGAGAAAATAGAATGAAAAGAAAAAATTAAAGTAAAGATTGAAAAAATTGATAAGAATGAAATTAAAGAAGAAAAATAAAGTAATAATATTTACCACATTTGACTTTTTTCTAAAAACCATATACTTAAATTTATCAAAAGTAAGCAAAAGTAAAAAGAAAGACTCTTTTTACATTTTTAATTATAATATAATTTTTTTTAATGACAGGTAAAGACCAAAATATAGATGATTATTACTCTCAAATTCAAGTAGAATCTGGAAGTGATACTGATAGTAAAAAGCCAGTTTTAAAGCTTAAAATAAAAGCCAAAAAAATTGAGGAAGAAGTTGTTTCTAAGGAAGTAGAGACAGTTATTATCGAAGATAAAAAAGAAGAAAAACAGTTTAAAGCAAAAACACCTACAAATGTAATTTCATTTGAACCTAGAAAAGAAATAAAACCAGAAGAAAAAAAGGTTTTTCATTCTAATTTCCAAAAACCAAGACCAGAATTTAATAGGCCAACTTGAGATAGACCATTTTTTAAAAGACCTGAAAATCAAGAAAATAAACAAACTAAATCATGAGAAACTAATAAAAATAAGCCAGACTTTCAAACTCCTTTGAGTAGTCCAAAATTTACTCCTCAAAAAAAGGAATTTGGTTTTAATAAAAAGCCAGGATGAGGAAAACCTTTTGGTAGCCAAGATGATTATTTATCTAGAAAATTTTGACAAAAAAGATGATTAAAAACAAGATGATTTGTAGAAGATGATGGTTCTTTTAGAAGATCTAAAAAATCAAAAGAATGAAAAAAAGAAAAAAATGTAGAAGAAATCAAACAAATATTAGTGGATAGAACAGGGCAAAATATTCCAATTTGAGATTTTTTAACAGTAAAAGAATTTTCAGACAAAATCTGAGTGCCAATTTCAAAATTAATTCAAGAATTCTTGAAAAACTGAATGATGGTAAATTTAAATTCAAAAATAGATTTTGATACTTGTTTTATTATTGCTGAAACTTTTGGAATTAAGGTTATAAAAGATAAAGATCAGGAAGTTTCTATGGCAAGTATTTTAAAATGAAATATTTCTGATTTAACAAAAAACGAAGATACTGATAAATTAAAAGAAAGACCGCCAATAATAAGTATCATGTGACATGTAGATCATGGTAAGACTTCAATATTAGATTATATTCGTAAAACAGCAGTAGCCTCCGATGAAGCCGGATGAATTACACAAAAAATTTGAGCATACCAAATTGAAAAAGAAGGTAAAAAAATAACATTTCTAGATACTCCAGGTCATGAGGCTTTCTCTATAATGAGAGCAAGATGAGCTAAATTAACAGATATTGCGATTATAGTAGTCGCGGGAGATGAATGAATTAAACCACAAACAATAGAATCAATAAATCATGCGAAAGAAGCAGGAGTTCCAATAATAGTTGCTGTTAATAAAATGGATAAAGCTTGAGCGAATTTAGATCTTGTAAAATGACAATTAGCAGAAAATTGACTACAACCAGAAGATTGGTGATGAAATACCGTTGTAGTTCCAGTTTCAGCTCATACTGGACTTTGAATTGACACACTTCTTGATATGATAATTTTAACTACTGAAATACAGGAACTTAAAGCAAATCCAGACAGATCTGCAATTTGAACAATAATAGAATCACATCTTGATGCGAAATTATGACCTTTAGCAACTGTTTTAGTAAATGCTTGAACATTGAATAAATGAGATTTTATAACCTGTGCGGGGGCTTTTTGAAGAGTAAAATTCCTAAAAGATTTTAAATGAAAAAATATTGAAGCAGCAGGTCCATCTACTCCAGTACTACTATCATGATTAAGTAGTGTAGTCGAAGGTTGAGATATTTTACAAGTTACTCAAGACGCACTTACAGCAAGACAAAAAACTAGTGAATATAATATAGCAAAATCATCAAAAAGTATTAATAAATTTGAACAAGCCTCTCTTGAAATGCTTCTAAATAGAATTAAAACATGAAATCTAAAACAATTAAAAATTGTATTAAAAGCTGACTCAAATTGAAGTCTTGAAGCAATGAAAGAGGCGTTATTTAAGTTAAATACTGCCGAAACTCAAATTCAGTTAATTCATAGTTGAGTTTGAGATATTAACGATAGTGATGTATTAATGGCTTGAACTAGCCAGGCAATTTTGGTTTGATTTAATGTAGGATATGTATGACAAGCTAAAAATATTTTAGCTAATTCAAAAATTGAAGTAATTAATAAAAAGGTAATTTATCATATTTTAGAAAAAATTGAACTTATTATTACTTGAATGATAGATATAAAACATGATGATCTTGAACTTTGAGAAGCAAAAGTTAAACAAATTTTTTATACAGGAAAAGATAAACTTGTATTATGACTTGAAGTTTTAACTTGAAAAATAGAAAATAGAGCTAAATTAAGAATAATCAGAGATGGTAAAAAAATATGAAATTGAGAAGTTGCAAGTCTTAAATCTTGAGTTATGGATACAAACGAAGTTTTGGCTTGAGAAGACTGCTGAATTGCCTTTAAATGAGATTTAAAAGTAGAAGTTTGAGATACTTTAGAAATATTTAAAGTAGTTCAAAGAAAGTAAAATTTGACAATATAGAGTTTTTTTATAAGATAGTCGCACTTTATTTATTTTTAATCAGGGAGAATTTAATGCTTATTTACGCTTTTAAGAAAAAGACTGAATCAAACGAAAAACTTATACTAAGATATAAGAAAATGTTTTTTCAGACTAGAGTTGCTAACAAACTCAGAAATGAGAGATACAATGTTCGTGACATATCTAAAAGAAAAATTAGAGAAAAAGCTATAGTTAGAGAAACATACAGATCTCTAAACAAAAAATAGTTTAACATAGCTTTAAAAAAATACCCTTAAGGGTATTTTTTATTTTAAAACTAACTTACTATATGATACAATTAATAATAGTTTCAGACTGATTTTCTCATTTTGAGAAAGTAATTAATGAATACATAAAGAGATTAAATAAACTCAAAATTATCAAAATAAAAAGCGAAAAAAGCACCGAAAAAGCACGTATAATATCTGAAGAAACTAAGTCTATAAAACAAATTCTTGAAAAAGAAAAATGATATAACATTTATCTAGATATTCTATGAGAAAGTCTAAGCTCTCTTGAATTTCATAATACTATTGAAAAATTATTTTTACATAATCCAAAAATTAATATAATAATTTGAGGGGCTTATTGAGTTGACTACAAAATCTTAAATCCATTAATTAACAAAAAATTATCATTAAGTAAAATGACTTTTCCGCATTCAATGAGCTTACTTATAATTTTAGAACAAATTTATAGAATAGAAAATATTAAGAAAAATACCTGATATCATCATTAATATGAAACAAATTTTTGAAAATAAAATAATAACAGTAGGCGAAAACCATTTTGACAATAAGTTTTTGTTTTATTTACCTGCTAATTTAAGCTGTGATTTTGAAGTTGATATGGCAGAATTATTACTTCCCTATAAAAACGAGAACTTAGATTTTAAAAAGGATTATAAAATGTGGAATCAGGTTTTCTCACCAAAAGATGAACTAAAAATTTTTGAAGAAATTGTAGAAAAAACACTGAAAGAAAATAAAAAAATACATCTTGAAAATATAAGTCTAATTGAAGAAGTTCAAATAATTAGAAATCTCTATCTTGATTTAGGTTATTTTAACGAGAGCTTAAATAGATTTGAAATAGATTTTAAAAATGCACCAGTTACAATTGGAGCTAATATTTCAAATTTAATTTATAGTTTTAAGGATTATAATAAATTAAAAAGTTCTATTTTTTTCATACCACCGCCTCGTGAGCCAAGACATCAAAAAGCCCTTAAAAATGCCCTGAACTCCTGAGTAATTTCTACAATTAAAATTTGAGAAGAAAACAAAGAAAAATGACTTGAGTTCTTGAAACAATTAATTTCGGAAGAAAAAATAAATCTCTTAAAACTCTGAAGAAGTCTTTATTTTAATTATAAAAATATTTGATATGGTCTAGATAAATCCGAAATTATAATTGAGATTTAAAAAAAGAAGCCTTAGGCTTCTTTTTTAAGTCCTGCATTTAGAAATGCTTGTTCCATTTCATTTTCAAATTCTTGCTGAATTTCTTTCATAAGAATTAATTCTTTAATTTTGTCTTTATTTCTTAGAGTTCTATTTTCATCATTTTTTACCAAGAAATATCAATATATATATGGCGTAATCAAATATAAAACCACATAAACAACTAATAAAATAGATAAAATTATTAATATATTTAAATCAAAATTTCAAGAAAATAGAGAAAAACTAAATTTATTTAATCTCGTAAAATCATATATAAAATCAAATGTTAATCACATAATATTATAGATTAGAAAAATAATTATTTAACTTCCTTCATTTCTCAAAATACTATCATTCTGTTAAGTGTAGTTCAAACAGGCCAACAAGTCATAAGGCTTATTTCTTTTTTTCACTCATCTCTTTTTAGAACTTTTACGTCTCCAGGTCTTACAACTTTCTTTTCAGTAATTGTATAAATAAACTTTTTTTGGTTATAATAAACTATTATTTCATCTCAAAAAGTAAGATTATCAAGTAAAGCAAAGACATCATTATAGTCTCATTTTGCCCAAGGATAATTAGAACTATGTCAAAATATAAATGCATTTCAAACTTTTCAAGGAGTACCCGTTCCTGGATATCTTAATATTCATTTTTCAAGTTCTTTCATAAATAAGTCTTGTAAATTCTCAAAATTTAATCAAGATTTATTGTTTACATCAACTAACGGTACATTTTTACCTAATTTTGGAATTATAATTCTATTTTCATAAGGAGTAACCTCAAGATCTAAAGATATTTTATCATCAAAAGAAACTAATTTCTTTGGTGAAAAAAATGTATCCTTAACTTGACTTATATTTTCCTCATTCATTTTTTTCTTCAATTTTTCTTCCTTTTTTTGTAATTCATCTGAACTTAGTGAATCAGCATATACTTTAATTTTTGAATCATCGATAGCAGTTAAAATATCACGAGATGAATTTTTTAAATAATTTGGATTAATGTAATTGTAAGCCATTTTTGAATATGCACTATAATTTGAAATTCAAAGTAAAATAAAAAATACCACTACTGATACAAAAATATAATGACCCACAAAACTTAATTTTTGTTTTATTCCTAATTTACCTACAAAAGATTTTAATCCACCCCTTCTTTCATTTAAATAAATATCATCAATACTTAAATTATTTTCTTCAAATTCTTCAAAACTCAAAATTTGAGCCTCATTAATTATTCTCTCTGCAATTTCATTTGATTGAATTTCTTCTGTTTTATTTTCCTCAATAATTGTTTCTTCTACTACGGGAGTAGCTATGTTTAAATCATCATCTAAATGACTTAATATACTTAAAATATCATCTCCGTTTAAAAAAGAATTTACTTCCGAAGTCTCAGAAAAATTATTTGTTTCTAACTCACTCATTTTGTATTTGTTTTATAAAATATTTGTATTTGTTTTATTTGTTATTCTTACAATATCATATTTTTTTAAATCAGTCAAAAAAATTGCAAAAATTAATAAAACCGCTTAAAAACGGTTTTATTAAATTTAATTTAAGGTTATCTAGTTTTTAATACAACGAATAGAAGATCAATATGAGCGAACATTTCATACTGAAGTATAAACAGCATTATTAATTAACATTAAATTAAAGCCACTGATTCCACTAGGAGAAGAAGACCAATATTGTCAAACTGAACCTTGACTTTCATATAGTCCAGTTTTCCATTGACGATAACCTGCAAGGGGTAATAGTAAAGTAGCCCTTACAGTTGCATATGTTGTTCAATTTTTACAAATAGTTCAAGCTATAGAATTACAAGCATCTTGGAATTCTTTTACACTTGGTACATGCCATCAAATTGGACAAGGTCATTTTCTTTTAGTTTTATCTGTTTGTCAATCTATTGTAACTGAGTCAGTTGTAGATCATCACCAAATATCATTTATTTGTGGGTTTAACCAATCATATGGTAACAGTAATGTACCACTCCATATAAAGTCATAAATATCATTTCAATTTGGATTAGATGTAAGAAGAGTGGATTGTTGAGATATATCATTTGAGCTAAATCATTTATCTCTTCACCATTGATAAATTTTTCAATTTACATCATCATATCATCATCTTAATGATGAAGGAGGCGTATTATATATTCAAGCATTTGTTCAATCAAAAGCTATCTTAGCTCAAAGATTACAGGCTGACCAAATTTGTTCTGTTGCTGTTCATGTTCATATTTTTATATTATCTTTATCACAATCATCAGATGTGCCCGATATTCAATCTTCTCATGGGAATTTAGAATATATATCACAATTAGTTCCAGTATATCAGCTTTTACAAGTGTAATAACAACTATTTGCAGAATTAGTTGATTGATAAGTTGTATCTTGAGTTAAATTTGTATTATTTGTTATATTGGCATTAGTTTGTACTAGTGTTCAAATACAAGAGTAGGCTGGTAATACACCCCCACTCTGTCCAACTACAGTTCCTCAACTAATTACAGTTTTCTCAATAGCAGATAAATTATATCACAAAGCTTTTAGAGCTCAAGAGTTTGATTGTATATCTGCGACTGTTTTTATTGCTGTTATATCTACTTTTGTAAGATTAGTTGTAGTTCAGGTTAATTGTTGTAGTATTGTATTTGCTACTAGATTTGTTCAAGTTGCGTTTTGTATAGAGTAAGGTAGATTAGTTGATTTATCAATTGAATAATATGTATTATTGTCTAGTAGATTATTTCATGAATTGTATATTAGAGAAGGAATATTTGAAAGATATGTATTAGTTCAATCAGAGTATTTTAGTAATCATTTGTAATTTCATGTTACTTTAGCTTGATAAGATTGTCAATCTGCATAAACCCTCGCCCCTAACCCCTCTCCCAGAGGTAGAGGGGAAATAAATGCAATTGAGTTTTCTAGAGTTGTGGCTATTTGGTATTGTTTGAGGTCAAGTGTAGTTCAGTAGATGTAGTAGTTATTAGAAAGTGGGTCTTTGGGTGTTTTAGATATTTTAGCAAGATTTGATACTTGATCTTGTATTTCTCATTTGTAGGCAACTACAGTTCAATTTATTACTCATTCCATTAGACTTATTCAATCTGGCTTTGGATAGTAACCAGATTTTACTTGATATAGCTCTATTCATTTTGATAGACTAGCAGTATCTGATATTCTAGTTCAATCTCTAGCTTTAGATGAGAATCATCAGAAGCTCAAGAAGGCAATGGTTCAGAGGATTGCAAGGATTGAGATTACTACTATTAGTTCTACGAGGGTGAATCATTTGTAGTTAAGTTTTTTGTTTAGTGGTTTCATGGAGATTTAAGTTAAAAAAATAAATAAGTTTTTTTGTTTTCTTAAAAAACTTGGTGGAAGTGTAGTATATTTTTTGGAGGAAGTCAAGAAAATTATTTTAATTTATTGATTTTTAATTTTTTTTCGTAAAATAGTTTGGCATTTATTTAAAATAACGAAATTTATAAAAAAATGGCAGATAATTATTATGATATACTTGGGGTTTCAAAGGATGCCACATGAGAAGAAATAAAAAAAGCATATCGCAAAAAAGCAATGGAATCTCACCCAGATAGACATGGTTGAGATAAAGAAAAAGAGGCTCAATTCAAGAAAATTAATGAGGCTTATGGAGTTTTGAGTGACACTTGAAAAAAGGCTCATTATGATAGATTTGGCTCTACAGAAGGAATGTGAGGATTTGGCGGTTGACAGGGAGGTTTTAATGTAGACTTTGATATTTGAGATATTTTTGAATCTTTTTTCGGGCAATGATTTTGAGGTAATACTGGGTGAAGAAAGAAGAAAAATGAAAACTGAGAAGATATAGAAATAAATGTAAAACTCGATTTCGGGGAATCTATATTATGAGTTAAAAAAACTATAAATTTTGATAGAAAGGAAGTTTGTTCAGATTGCGCTTGAAGTTGAGCAAAAAAATGAACAACACCAAAAACATGTATTACTTGTCATTGAACTGGACAAGTAAGAAAGAGAGTTAATTCATTTTTTTGAGTTATTGAGCAAGCTTCTGCCTGTCCTACCTGTCATTGAAGCTGAGTTATTATTGAGGAAAAATGTGGGAAATGCAATTGAAATAAGAGAATTGTAGAGAAAATTAAAAAAGAAATAGATGTGCCGGCTTGAATTGACAATGAAATGACGCTAAAAATCAAATGAGAATGAAATAAATGAACTAACGGAAGAAATTGAGATTTATATGTAATATTTAGTGTTCCAGATAGTTTTGATTGATTAGTGAGAGAAAATTCAAATTTATTTTATGACTTAATCCTAGATCCAGTTGAGGCTGTACTTTGAATAAAAAAGAAAGTAAAATTACCTCTATTATGAGAAAGAACCATTGAAATAAAGATCTGAATTCAAGATTGAGAAATTATAAAATTTAAATGAGATTGAGTAAAAGATGTCTGAAGAGATATAAAATGAGATTTATTTATAAAAGTAAAAATAAAAATTCCAACAAATCCTACAAAAAAAGAAAAGGAATTATACGAACAAATAGCAGAAATTAAGTGAATTGAAACAAACAAGTGAATTTTTTGAAAAATATTTTAATAACACGCAAATATGACAACATATGATGAACTTATAAATGTTCCGACATTTTGAAAAAAGAAAGAGAATTTTAATCCAGAAAGATGAGATATAAAGTTTTTTTGTCGTGACTGTAGAAAAATTGTAGAGACAAAAAGATTAGATCCAAATAAATATATATATGAATGTCAAATTTGTAAATGAAGAAATATCTCTATTTGAACGCAAGAATGACTTGTTGATTTTTATGAAATTAAGTAATTTTTAAAAAAGATTTGCAATTTATATACTTCTTTATATACTTCGTGTATATTTAATTTTTAATTATATATTTATGACAGATAATAAAAAGGATGCTCTAAATCAAGCACTATCTATGATAGAAAAGCAATTTTGAGCTGGTTCTATAATGAAACTTGGAGATAAACAAGTTCAAAAAGTTGAAACTACATCATCTTGAAGTATAGCTTTAGATGATGCACTTGGTGGAGGATATGCAAAATGAAGAATTATTGAAATATATTGACCAGAATCATCTGGTAAAACAACCCTTACTCTTCATGCTATAGCTGAAATGCAAAAAATAGGTTGAACGGCAGCTTTTATAGATGCAGAGCACGCTCTTGATCCTGAATATGCTCGTAAAATTTGAGTTAACACTGATGATTTAATAGTTTCACAACCAGATTATTGAGAACAAGCCCTAGAAATTGTAGATGCTCTTGTAAGAAGTTGAGCTGTTGATTTAATTATAGTAGATTCAGTTGCAGCTCTTGTGCCAAAAGCTGAAATAGAATGATCTATGTGAGATTCTCATATGTGACTTCAGGCTCGTCTTATGAGTCAGGCTCTTCGTAAAATCACTTGAGTAATATCAAAATCTCATACAACAGTAATTTTTATTAATCAAATAAGAATGAAAATTTGAGTTATGTTTGGTAATCCTGAGACTACAACAGGTTGAAATGCACTAAAATTCTATGCATCTCAAAGACTTGATATTAGAAAAAAAGAGAAAATTGAAAGTACAACTCTTGATTGAAAAGAAGCAACTGGAAATAGGGTAAAAGTAAAAGTTGTTAAAAATAAAATAGCACCTCCTTTTAAAGATGCAGAAATAGATATTCTTTTTGCTGAAGGTATTTCAAAAGTATGAGAAATCATAGATATTTGAGCTGCAAAAGATATTATTAAAAAATCATGAGCATTTTTCTCTTATTGAGAAATTAAACTAGGTCAATGAAGAGAAAATGCAAAACAATTTTTGAGAGACAATCCAAAAGTGGCTTCTGAAATAGAAAAAAAGATTAGAAAATAAAAAACTTTCATATTTTTGACAATTTTTAAAATATACGATATAGTATAACCATATTCTAAAAATTAAACAAAAATAAATATGGTTAAGTTAGATCTAGGAGCACTACAAAAAATGAATAATACTCCTATTATAGATAAAGAGTCTGAGTCTACAACTAATACAGTTATAGAAAATACTTCTCCAAAAGAAGAGAATATTGAAACTCCTTCTAAACCAAAAATTAGTTTATCAAAACTTATGTGAATATCTGAGACTACAGAAACAAGTCCTGTAGCGGAACCAGAAAAAATACCAGAAATTAAATTAGAAGAGAATGTTATAGCTCAAGAAATCATCAATACAACTCCTAGTGTAAAAGAAATATTACTTCCAAAAATTGAAGAAGCTACAATTATTTTAACTGAAAAACAAGAAGAAGCTATAATGGAAGAGGAAATTTCCGAGGAAATTGAAGAAGAAAAAAATAACTCAGAATCTCTTTTTATTCAACATGAAAAAGAGGAAAAAGAAGATGAAATAGTAAATTCAACATGAAAAGAATTTTTTCCAAATTTTGATATTGGTAAAGAATTTAATCTTTTTGATGATGAAGATGAAAATAAGGCCAGCAGCTCTATTACTAATTCAATTGAATCTGAAAATACTAGTCCAGAAATAATTGATTCAACTGAGGAAATAATAAATATTTCACCAGTTGAAGAAATAATAACCGACACTAAAGATATTATTGAAACTCCAGAGGAAAAGATAAATGAAAATAATGTGATATCATTACAAGAAGAAAATATTCCAACTGCAGATGAAAATCTAATAAAAGCAGAGGATGAGGAGATTATTGATTTAAATAATTCTGCCTTAACATGAACAGAAAATTCTTTAAAACAAGAAGTTTTGGAAAATGAACCATTACCAGGTAGTGCGGAATATGTAAATAAAGTAAAAACAGATTTATCTGCAAAAAGATTAATGTGATGAATAAAATCTATAAAGAAAAGGGTAATTTTTTCTACCTTATGAGCTTTAATAGTTTGAGTTTGAGTATTTTCGATATTTAATATCTCAGATTTTTGAAAAGTTAATATTGCTGAAAATAATTGAAACAATATTGATAATCAAGTAATTTCAACAAGCTCTTGAACAAACAATAATTATGTTGAATGAGTTGATTATTTTATATCTACTAATAGAAGAGCAAATCCAAAAGCCAAAAAGGCAGAACCGACAAATTCTTGAAATACAGATGAAATATTATCATGAGCTACTACAGAAAACTGAACAATATGGGAAAATACAAATACTTGAATTATAGAAAATACCTGAACTGTAATTCCAGAAACAAAATAAAAAATCTTAAAAAATTCCCCTCAAAACATGAGGAGAATTTTTTTTACTTCTCAATTATAAAATCAATACTGTCTGGATTACTTGAAACACGAGTCAGCCAAAATGGTGAAAATTCTATTTTTACATTTGCAATATTCGTATCATTTAAAAGAATGGAAGTTGCTTCTTTTTGGGTAGATCAGGCTATTAGGTTTTTTAGTTTTTTTGTAAGATTACTTGTAGAATCTTCAAAATTGTACGAGATAGTAGAATCTAGTTCTGTTGTTGCCTTCATTTGAAATCAAGAATTTTCATTTTTAGATAAAATATTTGTTATTTTTACAGAATCTTCATTTACATTCATTAATCTCTCAGTGCCGAGTAAAATATTTTCATTTAAAATGTTTTTAAGATAACCGACAAGTCATCTCTTATCATAGATAAAAGTCCTAGCTACTACAGTTCATTTTAAAGTAATTTCCTCTGCTTTATCTCAAATTTTAATTTCATTTATAGGTTTTATTTCAGACAATTCATATTTAATGATATCATTTATTGGCAAAATTTGATAATCCTCATTGTTTTGAATATTAGTCGTTTTTATTTTTTGTTTTAGAGTTTCTAGAACTTTTGTTTTTAATTTTTCACTTAAAATATTTGTGAATTTTTCTAGTTCTTCTTTTGTTAGAATATGGATTTTTGGGTCAAGTCAACCAGTAAAATCAATTGTTGTTTTTGCGTAAATCTTATCTCTATTAAATTTTAAACCAGGAATAGTAAGAATTAAATCCTTAGAAATATTTCATTTTTTTCAAATTATATTTCCAGCTAAATCATAAGGATCTGTTATAACATTTATAACAGTGTTTCATGCTGTTGTTATTCAAGATAAGGTTTTTGCAGGTGGAACTTTTGCCCACTCTGAACTTCTAAAAACTAGCCCGCTATCTGTTACAAATCTTGTATTTGGTTTAAAAATTTGTTCTTGATATAATTCATTTAAAATTTCAATGCTTCAATAAGCATTTTTTGTACTTTTTTTATCAATTGTAGAAATATTAAAAGTGTAATCTAGGCTATCCTCTGCCGTAATGCTTCTTGTTTGAATTATATTTTTAGCATCTAGCAATCCAGAATCATCTTGTGTAGAATAAATAATATTTCTTGAAACAGTCTTAACTCAAAGTTCTGGACTAATATAAACATAAGTTTTTGAAACTGCAAAATAAAAAATAAATGATAAAAGCGATAATGAAATAACTAAACCAAAGATTAGAAGAAAAAAATTAGAATCTTCAATCATTTTTTTATTTTTATAAGTCTTAACTCTTTTTCTAAAAAAGAAGAAAAATTTTTCAGTAATTTTTTTTATCTCATATATAAGATATTCGAAAAATGTGAAATTATATCTTAAAATATGGGTTTTGGCGAAATTTTCTTCAAATTCAATATCATCACTTTTGTAGAAAAATTTAATTCATAATTTCTCTCAGAGAGTTTTTAATTCCTTATCTGACGTAATTATATGTAGCTTTTTTGAGCTAAATCTATAAGTTAACAATTTTAAATTAAAATAATTTTTTAACACAAAATTATCCTCAACTTCAAGATAAATTAAGTTACTATCCTTAGCTTCTTTTTCTATTTTTGAAACTATATCAAGTATTGTATCTGTATTTTTTATTACTATTTTTTTCTCTTTATTATTCATATTTATATAAAATATATCTTAAAATACGCGCTATCGGGTCTTTTTTTGCACCAAGCATTTCCTTTCAAACTTTTACGATAGAAGCCAAAATTATATCACTGTTATTATTTAGTTCTTCTAAATTTTTATCTTCAATATATTTGTCTTTTACAAGTATATTTTTTCAAAAATTCTTCTGAGTAAAGTATTCTTTCATTTTTTCTTTAAGAATTTCACTCACTGCACCTCATGATACAAAAATATTTTTTATAAAAAGTTTCTTCTCAATATCTTGACTAGCAACAGATATTGCATCAAAAATTAAATCAAAAAATGATGAGAAAATTTCTTTATATTTAGAATAATTAGCATCTGTTTCTTTAATAATATTTTCAATATCAAAATAATTTAAACTCAAATTTTTCTTAAATTCCTCTTCTAAAACCTCAATTCAAAAATTTATAACATTAAATCCAAGAATTTCTGAATTATTTTCTAGAACTATTGTTGTCTTTGAATAGCCAAAATCTACAAAAAGATTATAATCAAAAGCAAATGGTGTATCCTCAATAAGTTTTGGAATAGTTATGCCAATAGGAATTATTGAAATTAAATTCTTACCTAATCAATTTATAATTTTTTTAATTATGTTAAATTTTCCTGTTGGAGCAAAAATATTTATTAAATTTAATTTAACGTTTTTTCCAGTAAATCAAATCGGATTAGAAATCCTTTGTCCATCAATATAAATAGAGATTATTGAAGTTGTAATTAATTTCATTTCAGTAGAAATTATTCCAAGGCGAGCTTCAATTTTAGTTTTAATTTTGTCCAGTGATTTATATTCAACTGTCTTTATGATTTCATCTATTTCTTCCATTGTAATTGGCTTCTCTTTTGATTGTCTCACATAATTTGTAGAAATGTTATCATATAATTCCTGAGAAGAACTAAATCCAACAATTATGTCTTTTGGAATTTTTTCTATATTTTGACAAGCTTTAATTATAGCCTTTTCTATTGATTTTGCAGAGGAATTTAAGTCAGCAATTTCTCAAAATATAAAATCTTTTTTATTTTGTCTTAGGCTTGATTTAGCGAGTATTTTTATTTCTCAGCTCTCGATTTTACAAATAGCCACTTTTATCTTAGAAGAACCAATATCAAGCGCTATAAAATTATCGTATTCTAAAACATTACTTATTTTAAATGACATTTTCTAAAAAGTAAATTATTAATCTTTCTGGCATTATAATAAAGAAACAAAAAATACAATTTTAATTTTAATTATTATCTCTTGACAAAACTTCATTTATTCTTATTTTACATTTACTAAAACAAAAACCAAGACAAAAATAAAAAACTACTTGAGGAGGGGAAATTATTATGAACGAGGTAGAAATCGGGGTAAAAAACGATCAAAACTCATCTTCTTCAATCATCAATTTCCTCAGACAAAATGAGAAATTGATGACAAGAGCTATGGTTGTCATCCTGACAACATTATTGGTCTGGATAGTTCGGGCTGGATTACATCAGCCATTTGGCTACAACACCGGATTGGCAATCTTGATAACGCTGTTGCTTGGAGCTATTTTCGGCTCGACAATTATCGGCACTACCACTAACAAAGTGGTTGCTGGTATGCTCGGTGGTGGTATATCCGCACTCGTCGCACTGTCAGTGTTTTTTCTGCTTGTGTCTACAAACATCGTTTTTTTCGATATCGAGAACATAGTATTGCTTTTCGGTATCGGAGTATGGGGAGTTCTCATGTTCATAAATGATGGGTTGTACAGGAATTACGAGAGCTACTACATTCCGTTTCTTCTGTTTATCTCCATTCCATCATTATGGATAATCTTTTTCTTGAGGTAAAAAAACCGATGAGACCAAGAAAAGGTAGTGGCGCAGAACGATTGGGTATCAAGTTCACTGGTAATCCAGATGCACGAGAACACTGTGATCGACCGGTCGATGATTGTGAAACTGGAATTCCACGCTCTATACTGGAAAATCCTGGAAAATACATAATCGGATCTCTTTCTGGCGATTAAGAACTTGAGAAAAGTTTCTTTCTCGCAAGATAAAAATTTAGGAAATCCCTCGTAGTCGCGAGGGATTTTAGTTTGTATGAAAAACTTTTTCTTGACAAAATCACATTATCCATTATATTTCAATTACTGGAAATAATTTCAGAAAATAAAAAGAAATACAAATATAAAAAACTTCTACTGGAGGTACAACAATGAACACGACCACTACTACTGCAGTAGAAAACAAAAACTTTTTTTCCTCGCTCTTTAACTCCTACTGGAAGACCGGATACCGATTTTCCACAGTTCTTACAGCAATGATTATGGTGATATTTATTGGCATTATCTACTATGGGCCACGCCAATCTTTTTATCAAATAATAATCGCTTGTATTGCTACCAGTGCCAATACTAGTACTGGTATCAGTACCATTGTCGGTATTTTAATTGGTTCAGTTAGTGGTACTGTTATTCTTATAACTGGAGGATATCTTTGGGCAAAAAATAGAAAATATTTCTTGCCTTTTGTTCTCTTATTTACAACAATATTTTCTTGGTTTATATTTTCAAATCAGCTGACCGAAACAAAAGTCGGTGACGTTGATTTTGAGATGTATTCCAAAGTTGATGGAAAACTGGCAAAGAAGTCTGTGTTCATTCCTCGATTCTTTAGCACTTTGGAGGATGAATACTTTGCGGTTGTAAAGCTTGCTCCAAGGAAAATAATTGTCAAGGTAATCATTCCTGACAACCCAAAAGCAAAATGGAGAGGGGGACTAGAGCTTAACGATACAATTTTCGTGGAGCTCCAACCCTTGAACTACGAGGCTAGGAAGAGAATCATGGGATCTGGACTCTGGCAGATTGAGACAAAAACCACCTCAAAGGCAGATGCTCCAGAGGCAATAAAGATTGAGATTATAAAACAACTCAGTCTTGAGCCAAGTGATGTTAACATTAAGGTGAGTGATATCTGAAACTAGATTATTGCTTACAAGATAAAAATTTTAGGAAATCCCTCGCAATCGCGAGGGATTTTAGTTTGCTTAAAAAAGCCATAAACTCGCTTTTTTGAAAAAACTTTTGACTTTATTTAATTTGTGAATATATTAGGGTGTAAATATTACACATAGATTAAATTTTAAGAATAATAGTGAAGTTTATTTTTTTAGAAAATTAATTGAGTGTAATATATACAGTATAATTTAATTTAAGTAATTATGTACAAAATAGCACAAATGGAGGTAATCCCAGGAAGACCTGATATAAATCAACAAAACATAATAGATCAAATAAATCTAGCTAAAGATGAATGAAGAGATTTAATTGTATTCCCTGAAATGGCGGTGCCTGGATATATGCTCGGAGATAAATGGGAAAATGATAGATTTGTAATAGATTCATACAGAAAAAATGAGAAAATTATAGAAGCTACAAGATGAAAAATCACAGCTATTTGGGGAAATGTTTTGCCAGAATTTAGCCAAAATAGAAAATGAGAAGATGGAAGATTAAGAAAATATAATGCTGCGTTTGTGGCTAGTAATTGAGCTCTTATTACTAATTGGTGAAGCTGAGAAGCAGTAATTAAGACTCTTATGCCAAAATACAGAGAATTTGATGATGAGAGATATTTTTATTCTACTCTTAAATTAGCCCAGGAAAGATGAGAAGATTATAGAGATTATTTGGAGCCTTATGAGCTAATAATAGACAATGTAAGAAGAAAGGTCGGAGTAATAATTTGTGAGGATATGTGGGATGAAGATTATTTTGCGAAACCAACTGAAATCCTGAAATCAAAATGAGCTGAGTTAATTTTTAATCTTTCATCTTCACCTTTTGGAAATTGAAAACAAGGAAAAAGAGATAGGATTTTAGAGGAAAAAAGTAAGTGAATTGAGCTAATTTATGCGAATAATGTCTGAATTCAGAATAACTGAAAAAATATTTTTACATTCGACGGGGCTTCAGTTATTTACAAAAATTGAAAAAAAATAGCTCAAGCCAAGAGTTTTGAAGAAACTGGAATTACTCTAAAAACTGGAATTGAAAACGAAAAAGAAGAAATTGAAAAAATATTTGAATCTCTAGTTTATGCGATAAAAGAGTATTTTAAGCTCATTAAAAAAGAAAAAGTAGTACTGTGATTATCTGGATGAGTAGATAGTGCAGTGGTTGCAGCCCTGATGACTTTGGCTCTATGAAAGAAAAATGTAATTACAGTTAATATGCCATCTCGCTTTAATTCAGAGACTACAAAAGATCTGGCAAAATTACAGGCAGAAAGATTATGAGTGAAATATTTTACTTTTCCAATCCAAGAGAGTGTAGATAATACAGCTTGAGAATTTGAGAAAATATTTGGTAAAAAAATAGAATGATTGGTGCTAGAAAATATACAAGCTCGTGACAGATGATCTAGAGTTTTGGCTTGAGTAAGTGCAATTTATAACGCGGTTTTTACAAATAACTGAAATAAATCAGAAATAGCACAAGGTTACGCAACGCTCTATTGAGATGTAAATTGAAGTATTTGCCCAATTTGAGATTTATACAAAACACAAGTTTGGGAATTAGCTCGCTTTATAAATACAAAACACCCAAATTTAATTCTAGAAGAAATAATTAATATTATCCCATCAGCAGAATTAAGCGAAAATCAAGATGTAGACAAATGATTATGAGATCCGTTTAATTACGAATATCTCGACAAACTTCTCTACCAATTCGTAGAACTCAGAAAAGACCCAGTTGAAATTTTAGAATATTTTAGAGATTGAGTCTTACAAGAAAAATTAAATCTTGATAATCCAGTAGAAAAATATTTCAAAAACACTTTAGCATTTATAGCGGATTTAGAAAAAGTTTATAAAAATCTTAATTTATTTTTCTTCAAAAGAATTCAAGCTCCTCCGATAATTTCAGTCAGCAAAAGAGCCTTCTGATACGACCTACGCGAAGCAGTTCTCGATGATTATATACTAACACAGTACACAAAATTAAAAGAAGAAATATTAACTAACCAAAAGTAACTATGCACAATAAAACAAGTGCCCTTGGGGTAAAAAAATTTGAATTAGATAATGCGGTAATATTAGCTGATGAATTCAGTCTCGCTTCAAAGCCAGAAATCATGGAATTTATAAAATCTAAGGAGGCACTAAAAATCGCAAATATTACAAAAGAAAAATTCTATATGGTGCTGGGTTGAGATGGTACAATGCTTAGAGCCATAGAACAGACTTACAAAGACAATCTTGCATATCTTGGAATTAATTTCTGATCTAAATGATTTTTGCTCAATGAAAAAGATTTTGTGCTAAAAGAAAACGAAGTCTTTAAAAAAATGGAATACCCACTTCTTTATGTCGAAGTTAATGATGGAAAAAATAAATTTCGTCAGGTTGCTTTTAATGAAGCACAAGTCAAAACTTCAGGTTGACATTTGATAGACATAAATATGCAAGTCGGAGACAATTCAAAAATTAGACTTAAATGAGATTGAGTTCTAGTTGTAACTCCTGCCTGATCTACAGGTTATAATATCTCAGCTGGATGACCAGTTTTACCACATACTTCTCCTAATTTTATAGCTACTCCTCTTCTCAGTTTTGAGCCAAGAAATATGAAATCAATAATTTTTGAAAATAATAAAGAAGTGGTAATCACAAATAATAACGAGAGATGATATGAGCTATCTGTATATGCAGATTCTACCCCACTAGTTGAAAAAAATAATCATGACCTAGAAATTAGAATTAGAAAATCAAAAACTGCAGTAAAACTCCTAATAGCCGGCAGTTACGAGCAAATTTGGAATGGAAAAATATTTAGTGAACAATGATTTGAAATGATAAAATAATATCTCTTAACCTTAATAAATATGAAACCAAGAATAGCACTTTATGGATGAGCATTTGACCCACCACAATTAGCTCACGAGACAATAGCTCGAGAAGCTATAAAACAATTAAATTTAGACAAATTATATATAGTGCCTAGCTGACCAAGATCCGACAAAGTATACAAGGCCAGCCAAGAATATAGAGAGAAAATTATGGAAATATTCACGGAAAATATAAATTCTCCAAAAGTCGAGCTCAGTAAAGATTTTCTAGATTGAAAAATAAAAAATACAACACTAAACACTGACAAATTATTTAGACAAAAACTATGATTTTCTCCTTACCAAATATTTTGATCTGATGTAATTGATAATATGTGGGAACGGGATCCGGCCGGAGAAGTAGCACTCAGACTCCCAAAAATTATCGTAAAAAGACCCTGATTTGAAGTGGACACTTCTAAAATAGATAATTTTATATTACTTGAACCCTTCAAAAACTCTGAAGTCGCAGACCTATCAAGCACACTTATAAGAGAAAATATTAAAAAAAGAGTGTTTGATTGACTAAATGGTGTGCTCGCAAATTTTATAGACCAAAACAAATTATATATTTAACCCAAAAAAATTATGAAAAATAGTAAAATAGAGCTAGGAGCTCAGACTCTAGTACACGAAGGAAGATTCCTTAGTTATTTGCACCAAGAATTTATCTGAATTAATTGAAAAGTTGGAAATTATGAGATGATAGTGAGAAATAAAGTAAATGATATTATCGCAGTATTGCCTGTAACAAGTGATAATAAAGTTATTTTAATTAAACAATTTCGCATTCCCCTAGCTCGTGATGTTATTGAAGTTCCAGCCGGACTCGGAGATAAACCAAATGAAAATCCTCTCGCCATTCTAGACAGAGAACTAAAAGAAGAAGTATGATACGAGAGTGATAACGCCATATTTTGCTTTGAATCTCCGACTTCGTCAGGTCTTACAAATGAGACTTGTAAATGTTATATTGCCTTTGATTGCAAAAAAGTAACCGAAGAATTGGCTCACGAATGAGCGGAACAAATCGAAGTATTAGAATTTGATTTAGACAATATTTTTGAGGAACTAGACAAACTAAACCAACAATGATTTATGATTTGATCTAAAGTTTATGGATTGTTATTTTGGCTGGACAAATTAAAGAAGAAATAAATTTTGCATTTTTAATAAATTTTAATATAATTTGTATCAATTACACTCTAATTATAGTCTTATGGCAATAAATCATGATGAGATAAAGAAGAAATTTTCAGAAAATATTTTCTGACTTTCTATTCCAGTTTTGGCTTTGGATATAGTGATATTTACTATTTTTAATGACAAGCTCTGTGTAGTCCTGACTACTCGCCCAAAAGAGCCAGAAAAAGGAAAATTGATTTTGCCTGGTTGAGTTATAAAAAGTGGATTTTCTCTTGAAGAAAATTTTGATGATATCCTACTTCGTAAAACCTGAATTGATGGAGTTTATAAAGAACAACTTTATTCATTTTGAGAATCAGACAGAGACCCAAGATGACACATAGTTTCTATTGCATATTATGCCCTAGTAGACAAGGACCAATTCTTAAAAGACGCTGATTTTACCAAGATTCAACTAGTTGAATATGATAAATTGGGCGAAGTAGAACTCGGTTTTGACCATAAAAGTATTATAGAATATGCCAAAAAAAGACTTAATTGGAAACTAGAATATACAACAATTGCAAAAAATATCCTACCTATAAAATTCACTCTTACTCAGCTTCAAAAAGCCTATGAGATAATACTAGGATACGATATAGACAAGAGAAATTTCCGTAAAAAAATTATTTCTCTCAAAATTCTAAAAGAAACCGGAGACCTCGAAAAAGTAAGGTCCAATATGGCGAAATTATACGAATTCTCAGACAAAGAATTAAAAATAATTGGTATTTTATAAATAAATTTTAAAACGAAAAAATCGTAGGAGGAGCTCCTACGATTTTTTATTCAAGATGAAAATTTAGAAGAGCCAGCCGAGGAAAAACCCCAGAATGCGTTTTACGAAACTTCCTACCGCTCCTCCGAGAAGGAGGCCCACAGAGATGACAATCCCCATAAGCACATAGAAAATTCCACCATACCCTTCAGACGAACTCTTTTTGATGTTGGTAAGGTAGATTTTAGTGCCCACTACCACTACGACAATCAGCAGGACAGATGCCCAGAATCCTAACCAGATTCCGACCAAAATTCCTACAGAAAACATCGCCAACAGCATAAGAAAACCCTTAAGTCCCATTTTCATCTCATTTCCCCTTTTGTATGAAGAATTATTATTTAAAATAGTTAAACAAATAACGCTTGTGATTTTAAATATAAATATATTGTGCTGTTTGTCAAGTTTTTTATTTTTTCACTAAAATCTACTAAAAGTTTGATTAATCTAAAGTTACTTTATTATTCCATGCTGATTTTTTGATATCTGGTTGAGTTACTTCTATAATTTCTTCTGGATCTATTTTCCAAAAAACATAACTTTCGGTGCTATTACTATCCCATTTATGAGCACTTTCTCTATCATCAACTATAATTGAAAGTAAATTGTTTTTGACTCTGTCAAAAATTGAAGGAGTTTTTACTGCATGTTCAGTATAAGATATTAAGTCAATTTTTGGTATTTTAATTTTAAATAAATAAAATTTTCTTCAATCATTTTTTACTCAAAAATGCCTTCAAACAGCAATTGCAATATCTCTTTCATATGAGATTGAGACAAAAGGGGATAAATGATTTTCATTATGAATATGTCTTTCATATAAATCATTTACGTAAGCTGATAAAATCTGTGCTTCAAATTGTATTTCAGGTTCATCAAAATCTGGAATCTTAAGTACAAAATTAGAATTTATTCAACTTTTTTCAATATATTCTAATTCTTCTTGGGTCAACATCATTCCTCTCCAAACTTCTTGATATCCTAATTTTTTACTAAATGCTTGTCTTGCATCTAGAAAAGAAAGATTAGATATTTGAGGCTCCTTTATAAATTCCATAAATTCTGGCAAATATGTCATTAATCAATGATCTAAGCTTAAACTAGAAAAATTTTCATACTTTTCTCTAAATTCTCAATAAATTGTTAGTTCTTTTGGAGTTGTCCAACCTCAACTAGTTTTGTTCCACTGACAATCTCAATAATCATTTCAAGAATAATTCTCAAAAATTTTAGTTAGAATTTTACTACGAGTGAAAAAATCTGAATTTTTTAAAAATGAAGCAAATTCTTTAATTTTGGACATTCAGCAAATTCTTTTAACTGCATTGCTATTACCTCTAGATATTCTAATTTTATCTAAATCTTGAACATTATAATTATTTGTATTCATATATAATTATGAAGTTATTTACTTATGGCTTAAATATTATCATAAATTACTTTTTATGTCAAAATTTCTATACTAAAATCTACTAAAAGTTTGATTTTTGTAATTTGTTTGGTAAGCTGTATTTATTGTTATTTTTAATAAATAAATTTATGGCTTATTTACTATTTCCTGGAAGACATCATCTTCTGACTAATTTTCAATTACAGGAATTAAACTTTATTACACAGTGAGACATCTCGACTTTTAAGGATGTACATGGCAAAAATATTAAAATAAAGGAGCCTATTGATACTATAATCTGGGTTATTACTTCTGCTAATCATTCAAATACTCGTCGCAATCCAATTCCTGGTTATCGTCGCGAGGCTATGATAGAGGATTTTGGGAGAGATATAGACGCGAAAAGTTTTGTGTATCATATTGATGATATCTGAGTTAGCCCGAGATTTGCTCATTATGTAATTTCTAAAATAGAAGTAGATAGCAATGGTAAACATATTCTTACTCCAGAAAATACAATTTTGGGCTGTTCAACTCCGGAAGTTATAGATATGTATGAGAAGCTGTGATTTCAGACTCTTCCATTTGAGCTAGAAAATATAGAAAAAAGGACTTTTAAAGCGGAGCTTCCGTGGGATATGGTGGAAAATATTATTGATTGTAATAAAAAATGAACTAATCGGCAAAAAGATACTAAATACCTACAAAAAGTCTCTAGAGCTAGTCGTAAAATGTATGAAAAATATGATTTTTGAGATTTGATAATAAATCTCCATAATGATCCACTTTTATGAAATGATGGGGATATTACAGAGACAAGGGATTATAATACTTATGTTCGTGCTTTTGATAACTGAGCCAAGAGAAAATATGAAATAATTAAAAATACAGTTAAACCCGGTCGTATTGTAGATATTGGATGTTGTACAGGTTCGCTTATTAGAGAGCTTACACTCGATGAGAGATTTAGAGAATCTGATTTTTATGGAATAGAAGTTGCCCGTAAATTATATAATGAGTGTCTTCATCGCAAAGCCCAATGACATTTTGCCAATGAAAATGTGTTTTTCTATCAAAGAAATGTCGCTACAAGCAATATTTTTCCTTCAAACAATATTGATACTTTCACAACTTTTTCCCTTACTCATGAGATTATGTCTTATCAGAAAGAGAAAACTTTGACTAATTTTATATCTCTAATTTACGACCAACTAAAATTTGGATGAAGATGGATAAATGTGGATGTTGTAGGACCAGAAAATAAAGATGAAATAGTCTATATGAAGCTAAATACATCAGATTGAATAAATGAAAATTATGACAGAATTTTTGATAAAAATGAACAAGATAAATTCAGAGAATATCTTGATTCTCTCTCAACTTACTCTAGATTTCTAAGGTTTGCCCAAGATTTTCGCTTTGAGGAGAATGAACTTATAAAATATAAAATAGAAGATATAGAAGGCTCAAAATACATAAAACTCAAAATGCAAGATGCCTGCGAATTTCTAAGTAAAAAAGATTATACTGATAATTGGTACTCAGAAATGCACGAGACTTTTTGTTTCTGGAGCTTCAGCGACTGGCAAAAAACACTCAAAAAACACAATTTCAAAATCCTTAAAGAATCCCATGATTTCACTAATCCTTGGATAGTAGAAAATAGATTTGAGTGAAAAGTAGAGTTTTTTAAGAAAAATGGAAATAAACTCGAGAGTTTGGATTATCCTGTGACTAATATGGTGATAGTGGTGGAGAAGTAGGGGAATTATTTTATTTTAACATAATGCAAATATTCGATAGTTTCGTCTTTTTTATGATTTCTAGCTTCTGTTTTATCTGCTTTAAATCTTCTATATTTTTGTTTTAAAACTCAATAATCTCATCTTTTAGACATTATCTTTTTTATTTCATCTAAATTCATTAATCACTCATCATTATAACTTAAAAATATATATTTTGCATCAATATTTTGAACTAAATCATCAAAAGCTTTTAGAACTTCAGATTTTTTACAATAATCAGATTTTTGAATCGAGCAATCTCTCATTCAAGTAATTCATCTAATTTTTGGATTATCATATTTTGCTATAGTTTCTAAAATATGATAATTTCCACTATATTGTCTGTGATTGTATGGTGGATCCAAATAAACCACTTCATGACTTGTGTTTTTTATCAAGGAATTTATATCTTCATTAAAAACATCATGCTCTTGTTCATTTAAATAATAATTTGCTGGTTTTAATTCTAGAGTTTTTAAAGCTGATTTTTTTAGTTTTTTCAAAAAAGCTCAATAAACACTAGCAGTATTTGCAACCTTATCTATTGCTTCAAGTAAGCTCGCAAGCAAAAAATAATATTCATTATCATTTATAAGTTTTTTCTTTTTCCAGCTCTCTATTTTTTGCCTTATTCCATCGCATCTTAAAGCATTTTCATCACTAAAATATAATCTCTCAAATTCTGCCCCAGTTGTTCATCCGACAGAATAATTTTTATAAATAAATCATTTTTTTCAAGGTAGATTATTTAAATAGTTGCAAACTATTTCTTTATAATTATTTACATTTCAAACTAATAATTCAGGAATTTCATCCAACAATCAAGAAAAATATAAATCTTTATGATTTCAAATATAATTTTTATTTAAAATATAGCTATAATATTGCAAATCATTAGCTATAACCTTATGTCACTTTTGTTTGAAATATCTCCCAACTATTCCAGTTCATGCAAAGAGATCACTTAATATGAAATTTTTATTTCATACGACCTTTACAATATTTTTATAAATAAAATCAAGTAGAGATTTTTTAGATCAAATATAGTTCATAAAAAAATAAACTAATAATTAATATTGGCTTATTTTACATGAAAACAAAATATTTTCAACAGACTATAAATATCATTTTTAAGAAAAGTTTTGAAATTTTTTTCACTCAATTTGATTTTTATACCAATTTTCCACGAAATTATATGTTTGGAAAAAACATCTATCTTTAATATTTTTAAATGCTGTTTTATTTTTTTCAGTATCAAATTTATTCTTTTTTGTTTCAGGAGCTATAAATAAAAAATCTGTTCTGAAATCTTGAATTTCGTTAAATTTAATAAATCAAGCTCTGAAATCTGTAGAATTTTCAACCTCAATTAATTTAGAAGGAAATCATCTTTCATTAAACCATATTACATCTATAAATCTAATAGAATCATTGATGATTTTATCATATGTAAAATTTGGAATTTTATCTAAAGTAGATATTTTTCAAATTTCTTTATTTTCAAAAATTCAATTTTTATCCGGAGTATAAGTATCATATCAATTCATATTTCATATTTCAATTAACATTCATTGGATTCTTGAATGCATTCTTTCAATTTTATCTTTTTCTGTTTTTATTTCTTTTTCTTTTGGTAATTTGCCTAAATATTCGGTCAAGGCATAAATTCATAATCCAATCTTCGTAAATCTTTCATCTCTTTGAACTCTTTCTTGAATTGTATAATCTGGGGTTTTTCAAATAATCTTTGATTTATCTTTATATCTCCAAATTTCCTTATAAATTAATTTTAAAGGCGCATAAAATCAGTTATTTATCATAACTTTTTCGATTGCTTCAGAATATGTAATATCTTTGGTTTTCATATAATAAAATTGTTAATTTAAATTTAAAAATCAGTTATCCTTGAAATATATTTTTCCTATGATATTCTAAAAATTCTTCTCTACCATTTATTTGTAAATCAGGAAAAATTTGATTATTTTCAATCTTTAATCTTATCATGTTTTCTTTTGATAATCTATTTGAAATTAAAATTTTTTTATCCAACGTAAAGGTAATTAAACCTATGCCTCTATCAAATAATTTATCAAATAAAGGAGAAAGTAAAAGTCCATTTTTAATATTAATTCTTTCTTTATTATTACTATGAACCCATGGTTTTATATGACTTGCCACCAATAACCTTTTGTCATCTATTTGTGTAATAGGACATTTTTTCAAATCTTTAATTAAATTATCTCTAAAATAAGCCTGTCATATTCTAATTTTTTGCTCTATTATTTTTTCTGTTTTTTCAATTTCTTTAGTCTGTTTAAAAATAAGATCTTTTTTATTGTATTCAAAATAACCTAAATCATTTTTTTCTATATTTTCAATAAAATCAGTTAGTGCATAAATTCCTTTCGCAATTCTAGTAAATCTTGGGTCTCTTTGAACTCTTTCTTGAATTGAATTATCTGGAGTTTTTCAAGTTTTTTCTCTATATTTTCAAAATTCTTTATAAATTAAAGAAAGAGGTGCAAAATATCAATTATTAAGCATAACTTGTTCAATGGCACATGAAAAAGTTATATCATCTTTATTATTCATAAATTAAATTAAATTTATTAAAAATATTTAAAGCTCTGTATCTCCAAATTCATCAGGTTCAGGCTTTTCAACGATTTCACTCCATATTTTTTATGATTATCGATTTGAGCTTAAATCAGACCTTTTGGGCTTCTGCCATACATTGGAATCAGAGCGGAATCCATTCGGAGTTTTGATATTTATCCCCGATGATTATTCACATATATCAGCCTCATTTTAATAAATTGAAGCTATTTTGCAATACTTTATTAAACATTTTTAGAAATTCAGTTATATTTGGTGCATTTGAAAGATCTTGTTTTTTGTCACTAAATTTTATTATGTCAAAATATGGTGGATGTAATAAGACTAAATCGGCTCATTTTCTGTTTTGTAGAGTTAAATAAGTTTTAATTCTATTTTGTGTTAGTTTTGATCCGGAATTACCAAGAAGAAATTCTTTTTTGATTTTATCTGATGTAATTAATTCCTTTGCTCTATTTACAAGTTCTTCTTTTATATCAACTCAAATAATATTTCTTTCTAGCTTTTCACATTCAATTGCTGTAGTTCAGCTTCCAAGAAATAAATCCAGAACATAATCTCATTTTTTTGTATATCTTTTTATTAATTGATTTGGAATTTGGGGAATAAAATTGCCATGATAAAAATTCGAGTGTTTTCAACTTTTGTCTCTCTCATTAATTACCCAAAGACTATCAGTCAAAATATCTTCATATTTTTTCCAATTTTCTCAACTTAAATCAAAATCATTAAATTTTGGCATTTTTAAAAAAGAGTTAATTATTTTACATTTACATAATATACATTTTTCAAAAAATAAAAATTTAATTATAAATAAATCATTCTCCAAAACTTTCTTTTGACAAAAATAATAAAACATTTATATTCACTTAATAAATATTTAATAAATTTTAATTTTATCGTATGGCAAAAATGATATGTTTGACAAAAAATAATTATCGAAATGAATTAAAATCAAATGAATTTTTAAGATCTGAAACAATTCAGGTGTTAATTTGAATTATTAATTCTAAATTTAATAATCTTATTCCACCTATGGCAGAAAATAATCCAAATAAATTTGAAAATTTTGATTCTGTTACAGAAGAAATTAATACAGTTAATCTTGATTGAGTAAGTTATAGAGTGTCTAGAGATAGTTATAGATTTAAGCTAGAAGAATCCATTTAAAAACCCCTCCCAAAAAAAATCTTTTGACATTTCTAAAAAAAGAATATAATTAGCGTGTAAATATAACATCCAATAAATGAAATATTTGCAAATGTTCATTAACATAACCTACGAATATAAAAATAAAAACTTAGAGCTAAGGAGAATGTTATGAAAGAATTTGAGTATGCCAAGGGCAGTATTATAGGAAGAGATCATAGGCGGATTAATAAGAATAATCAGGATGCCTATGAAGTCATCGAAGATGACAACTACATTATCGCGACTGTATGTGATGGCTGTAGTGACGCTCAAGCAAGCGAAGTTGGAGCCAATATTATATGTAGAATGCTCGATGCCAAGATGGCAGAAAAAATCGAGAATCTGACGTTTAATCTGGCTTATGCACTCAACTTGGATGAGGTTATTACGGATTTTCTTGAGGAACTCAGAAAAGAGTGTATCAAGGAGATTGTGAGAATAAGTTCTTCTCTTAACAAAAACTATCTTGTCGGAATTAAAGACTTTTTTTTAGCGACAATTGTGAGTGTAATTGTTACACGTGAAGTCAGTTTTGTATTCTCTATCGGTGATGGTGTGATTATCATAAATGGTGAACCGTATATTATCGGACCATTTCCTGATAATGAGCCACCATATATCGCCTATGGAGCAGTTGAACCTGACAAGATAAGAGTCGCGAAAGAGCTTTATCGATTTAAAGTGGTAAAAGTGATGCCAACTGATGAGCTCAAATGCATACTTATAGGCTCTGACGGTGTTGAGGATATTTGTGATAATGAAAAATCCAATATCCCCGGCAAAGATGAGCTTGTGGGTCCTATCTCCCAGTTTTGGGAAAATGATAAATTCTTTTCAAATTCTAGTCTGTTGGGTAGAAAACTCAATCTTATGAACACGGATTCTACGAAAATAGACTGGGAAGAAAAAAGAGTACAAAGGGAGCAGGGACTCCTTCAAGATGATACCACTATGGTGGTTATAAGAAGGAGGTAATACCTTGATAAAAAATGTCTTTATAAATGGCAAAGGGGTTGATTTAAGTAATAAGAAAATCAAAGCACAAGGAGGTGAGGCCTATATTTATGATTTAGGAAATAACATGGTAGCAAAGATTTTTCGTAGGAGAGATGATGATTTTTATCTCGGCAATGTCGCAGAACAAAAGGGTGCGGAAGCAAGGCTTGTTGAACATCAAAAAAAGCTTCCTGCCTTTCCTCAAAATCTTCCCGTTGAAGTAGTGAAGCCTCGAGATCTCGTAACTGATGGGTCAGGTCTTATAGTTGGCTACACTATGCCTTTTGTTTTAGATACCAATCCACTTCTGTCCTATAGTGACAAGAATTTTGTGAAACAATCCGGCATAGACAATAATATTGTCGTCGGGATTTTCCAAAATCTCTTGAAAATCGTCAGGAAAATACATCGGGAAAATGTCATTATCGGTGATTTTAATGACTTAAATGTGCTTGTAAATAGTACAAATAAGGTCTTTCTCATCGATGCCGACAGTTTTCAGTTTGGAGGGTTTTATTCCTCTGTCTTTACTGACCGGTTTGTAGATCCTCTATTGTGTGCCAATGTAGACAATCGGATGATTCTCTCTAAGCCACACAATAAAGAGTCTGATTGGTATGCTTTTTGTGTAATGCTTTTTCAGAGCTTTCTTTATATAAATCCATTTGGCGGTGTCTACAAACCAAAAGACAAAACAAGGAGAATGTGCCACGAACTAAGACCACTTCATAATATTACTGTCTTTAATCCCGAGGTTATCTATCCAAAATTCGCCACTCACTACAAGGTTCTGCCCGATGAAATTCTTGCATTTTATGATAATTTGTTTCACAAAAATAAGCGCTTAGAACTCCCGGAAAATTTCTTAGAAAATATCCGGTGGACGAAGTGTAGTGTATGTGGAGCAGAGCATGCAAGAGGGGTTTGTCCGGAATGTTTCCAAGCAAATCCCAATATCATCAAGCAGAAAGTAGTCGTGAGAGGAAATGTAGTCGCAACCAGATTTTTCACTACCAAGGGAGTAATCCTTTTTGCGAAATCTGAGTGCGGAACGCTTAAGTGGCTTTATTTTGAAAATGGGCAATTTAAGCGAGAAAACGGAGTTATAGTCACCGAGGGAAAACTCGAGAGTGGATTTAGATTTAGAATCAAGAATAAAGAAACTTTTTTTGCAAAAAATGACAAAGTTGTCACTTTTGATGAAAAAGGACAAATCAAGGAGGTAGTGGATGTAGATACCTGTAGCAATCTGCCTATTTTCGATGCAAATGAGCACTCGAAATATTGGGTGGACACCTCTGGAAATCTCAAAAAGGACGACACATTTGGTCCCGAGATTATCGGAAATGTGCTTGAAGGCGAGACATTTTTTTGGGTCGGATCTGATTTTGGATTCGGTTTTTATAGAGCTGGAAATATTTCCACTGGATTTATTTTCGATGCTCACAAAAAAGGTCTTCTTGATAGTATTAACCTGCCAATCAAAGGGCAAATTGTTGATGTCTGGACTTATTTTGGTCACAACTGTTGCTGGTTTTTTATTACTTTATCGGTGGGTGGTAAGCTTGTTAATAAGTGCCATCTTATCGCGAAAAGTGGTAAAATACTGTCTAGCGAAGAGTGTAATAAAAACACTGTAAGTTGGCTTGCTGGAAGTATTAGAGGCAAGGCAGCCGTCGGTAATTTTCTTTTCGCTCCAACAGATGACGGGATTATCCGGCTTGAACTTAGCAATACTAAAATTACCATTACCAAGGAATTTCCAGATACAGCGCCATTTGTGAACTCTGAAAGTGCTCTTCATATCGGCAAAAATGAGATCTATGTAGTCAAGAGAAATGAAATCCTGAGCCTCAAACTCAACTAAATCCTGAGGCTCTACAACCAAAAAGGAGTATGCCATGAAAAAAATCCAACTGCCCCCTAACTACAATGATGCCAATGCCTACAATTCCGGCTTTGCTGTAAAAAACATTTCCGAGCTCCAGAAAACTGCCGAGCAGTGGAAAAAAACCTATTCTCTCAAACCGGTCGGTGGTGATCGCAACAAAATCCATCTGCTCATCATCGATGACCAGTTTGATTTCAGCTTTCCTGACGGCTCGCTGTATGTCGGTGGTAGGAGTGGAATGGGCGCTCAAGATGATCAAAAAAGGCTTGCCGAATTCATCTATGCGAATCTGGGAGTTATCTCTCAAGTAACGCCTACGATGGATTCTCACTTGCCTTTCCAGATTTTCTTTCCTGTCGCTCATATGCTCGAAGACGGGTCTCACCCTGAACCCAATACGATGATTTTCGCGGATGAATACAAACAAGGCAAATACCGTGCCAATCCCGCGATGGCTCGTCAAATCGGTGTAGATCCGGTCTGGCTCACCAAACAATTCACCTACTACTGTGAGCAGCTCGAAGCCAAGGGTAAATACAATCTCTACCTCTGGCCGTACCACTGTATGCTCGGATCCAATGGACACAAGCTTGCCGGAGTAATTGAAGAAGCTCGTCTTTTTCATAGTTTCGCTCGCGGTGCCGCCAACATTCCCGAGATCAAAGGTGGTAACCCGCTTACCGAGCATTACTCTATTTTCAAGCCTGAGGTCACGAACTGTTGGGATGGCCAAGCTATCCCCGGCGCGCAGAAAAATACTGCCCTTATCCAGAAGCTTGTTAAGTCTGACTATGTCATTATGGCTGGTCAGGCTGCTAGCCACTGCGTTAAGGAAAGTATCGAGGACTTCCTCGCTGAAATTCTCGCTATTGACCCCGCGCTTGCCAAGAAGGTGTATATCCTTGATGATTGTACTTCTTCTGTTGTAATTCCTGGTCTCGTCGATTTTACTGATGAGGCCGAGAAGGCAATGCAGAAATTCCAAGACGCCGGAATGAATCTCGTGAAGAGTACGACTCCCATCGAGGATTGGCCCGGAATGGATATTTAAAAAAACTCTATTATAAGGAGAAAGTCATGTCTCAAACCGCAAATCTTAACAAACTTTTTCAGGGTGCGGCAGAGGAAGGTATGATCTCCCAAGGTACGGCAAATATGCTGTCTTTGGTGGATGTCGGTACCCAGATTCAAGCCGGTCTCGGCACAAATATCGATGATGTCGATGCCTCTGAAGTCACCCTCGTTGCTATGCTTATCGATGATTCTGGTTCTATTCGGTTTGCCAACAATGCCCAGTCCGTCCGCGATGGTCACAATCTTGTGATTGATTCTATCGCCGGCGCCAGACAAAGCGGTAAAACTCTAGTTCATACCAGATATATGAACGGTCATGTACTGTATCCGTTCATCACTGTCGATCAGGCAGTGAAGATGGATAACCACAACTACAACCCAATGGGTGGAACTCCTCTTTATGACCAGACTGTAATCATCCTCGGAACCCTGATGGCTGAGATGCTCCGTTACATGGATAACGGTGTTCCCTGCCGGGCAATTCTGGGTGTTATTACGGATGGTAATGATGAGGGTTCCGAGAAATTTCGGGACCCCGCCAAGGTCAAGAAGGTCATCGATGATGTCCTTATGTCGGAGCTGAGTTGTATTATCTCTGCCATGGGTATTGATGATGGTGGTCGAACCGACTTTACCAAGGTATTCCAAGAAATGGGTGTTCGGGACGAATGGATTCACGACCCCAAAAAATTCAACACCAAGGAGAAAAATGAATCTGCCATTCGCAAAATGTTCCAGATGTTCTCCCGTAGTGCAGTGAGAGCCAGCCAATCTGCCGGCAACTTCGCTTCTATGGGCGGCTTCGCTACCATTTAACAATTTTACAAAAAGGAGAAATATAAAAACAAGGGTCTATAAATATAAACAAAAACAGATAAACTTTTTCTAAAAAGGAGGAAAAGAAAACCCCCACTTGAGCAATCAAGTGGGGGTTTTAAATTATTTAACTAGAGATTTTTTTACTTTCTCAAATATTTTCTCATGTCAGACTGAATTGGGATGAATTCAATCAGGAAGTTCATCTATTTTTATTAGATTCTTTAAATCAATGTAGCCTAAATTATTTTCACTACAAAATTTTTCTATAATTTCATCATATTCTCTAATAAATTTATTTTTATATGATTTTCAAGTGGAACTCTCTGGGTATGGATTTACAAGTGTTTCATTTACTTGAGTTAATCATACAAATATTAATTTTTGTAATCTTAATTTGAGAGAAATCTCATAGATTTTAGATAGATTTTTTGCAAATTCTTCCCTTGAAACTAAATTAATATCATAGCCCTGAATAAAACAAGAATCATTTATTCAAATAGCCACAATTACAATCTCTCAATCTCTAAAAATAGTCTCAGATTCAAATCTTTTTACCAAATTACTAGAAATATCACCCGGAATTCATAGATTATAAACCAAATTCCATTCATTATCTATATTTTTCATAAAATCCACCTTCAGCCTATCTACCCAACCTCACTTTTCATCATCAAAAGCTCACCATGTGATACTATCTCAAAATAATAATATATTAGCCATAAGTTGTTTTTGTTAAAATATTTTTTTGTTTATTTTAATTATATTTTATATTTATTCAAATATTTTTTTCGCAAATTTAAGGGAAATATAGAATAATTACAAACTTTTCTCAAAAATAAATTTGACTTATTAGAAATATTTATATAATTGAGTGTAATATTAACACTTGTAATATTTCCTAGAGAAATATTTTTAATACATATAAGTAGAGTGTTAATATTACACATTTATTTTTTAATTTATATTATTATGCGCAGTAAAACAAGTGCCCTTGAGGCGAAAAAAGAAGCTCTACTACTCGTAGATTGCCAGAAAGATTTCTGAGCAAAAGAATGAAGTTTATATGTAAAAAAAGCGGAAGCTATAGTCCCTGTAATAAATAAACTTATTGCGGAAACTAAAGCAAATGCAGGTATTGTAATTGCCAGTCGTGATTGGCATCCAGAAAATCATACATCTTTTTCTAATTGGCCAAATCACTGTGTAATAAATACACCTTGAGTGGAATATATGGATTGATTGAATGTTGAAGAAATTGAAGTGGAAGTAAAGAAATGATTTAGAGTAGATGCCGATTCTTATTCTGCATTCTGAGGACAAGAGTTTAAAAATGATATTCCAAGAAAAAACTTACTAGAAATATTAACAAATTATAAGGTAGAAGTTCTAAAAATCGTATGACTAGCAACTGACTACTGCGTAAAAGCAACTGTAATTGATGCCGCGAAACTTAATTTTGAAGTGCTAGTTGTAAGAGATTGAATTAAAGCAGTAAATATTAATCCAGAAGATGAACAAAATGCAATAGATGAAATGATGAAAAATTGAGCAAAATTTATTTAAAATATTATTAACCATAAAATACTATGACAACTAATTTTAATGCAGAGGCTTACAAAGAAAGACAGATGTCTTTTCCAGAAATCACTTTCGAGGAATTTGAAGCTCTCGATGATATGGAGCTTAGAAAAGAGATAGCTCAGAAAAATAAAATCCTCTCAACTGACGCGTATAATAGGACTATGACTTATTTAAAATGAGAAAAAAAATCTCGCCAAAAAGAGACTTATACACTCACTTTCCGCAAATCTCCAAATAAAGTATCTAATGTAGTTTATTGAGTGAGAAATATTGTGAAGAAACTTTTGTGAAAAAAATTCACTCAAGCCGAGCTAGATTTTGCATCTGATTATTATGAGCAACAAGTAAAAAAATGAGCTAATTGATATTTTGATAAAAAAATGTGGCAAGAATTAGTTGTGGATGCGGGATGATATCTTCCTGTAGAAGTAAAAGCAGTGGATGATTGAACAGTATTGAGAGTATGAGAACCGGTTATGAGTATTTCTTGACCATGAGAGCTTGCTGCTGTGTTTGAACCAGAACTATTGAGAGTATTTTTCCAGAGTGTAGTAGCTACTGATATGAGATTTATCGAAAATATTATCTGAGCTGGAAGAGTTGTAGAATTCTGAAAAAGAGCTGCAATTAACGAAAGAGCTCATATCGATGCGGTGGAAGCATTGTATGTATGAGGATGATTGACTTGAACTTCAAATGATATCGCCTGAGCTGCAATTCCTCAAGTGAATTCTTCTTGAACTACGGCTCATAGATATTTGGCTTGTTATAGCACAGAAGACGAGGCATTTAGAAATGCGATAGAAAAAACTGATAAAGTAGCGCTCTTGGTAGATTTAGTAGATAGTTACAAATGAATAGATAAAATAATAGCCTTAAAGAAAGAATACAGAGCAAAATGAAAAACTATTTGGATGAGACTGGATAGCTGAGATCTAGTAGATCAGGCACTTTACGCTCTAAAAAGGCAAAAAGAAGAATGATTATTAGATCCTCTAAAAGATAAAATAGTAGTGGCTGACATAAGTAATGTGGATAAAATAAGAGAAATTGAAGATAAAGTGAGAGAGATTTGATTTGATCCAAAAGATTTTATAGTTTACTGACTTGGAGGACTTCTCGTAATAAAAAATAAACTAAGAGATAGTGTATCTGCTGCCTTTAAGCTCACAAAAACAGAGGAATTTGATACATGAAAATTATCAAATGACGCCTGAAAAGAGGCAATTCCATGAGAACTAAATGTAGAAATAAGAGCAGACGCTAGATATATTGTCCAGGAAGATGAGCTAGTTTTATGAGAAAGACTTCTTAAAACAGTTTATAATAATTGAAAATTATTTTTTGAGTGAAATGATATAGAAGCTCTCGACAAAGCAAGACAGAGATTAATAGAAAGCGAGAAATTAGCCCTATTACCCACTAAAAAAAGTGAAAAAACTCAAGCGTTGCAAAAGGAGGTTAAGGAGAGATTTATGAAAGTGGCGTAAGATTTGCATTTTTTAGCAAAAAATGGTAATATGAAAACATATAATTTATTTATTAATTTTATTTATTATGAATGAGGATTTAAAGGGGATTAATTCAGTAGAATGAACTAAAAATACCACTATTAAAAAAGTTAAAACTAATTTTAATTGATTAATTTCTAATCTTCTTATATCACAAAATCCAGTAAATTTAATAGAAGATATTGTTAAAAATTATCCTGAAATTTCTTGGCTTACAGGCGATACAGCAAGTACACCAGAATCATGAAAACCTAATTCTAATTTAACTATATGAGAACAAATATTTCCAAATATAGATAAAAAAAATCTTATAGAGTTTAATAGAACTGTTGTTGGCATACTGGTTTTACAATGGATTTTGCAAGATGATTATGAAAATTTTACAGCTTGTCAAAAAGATAATATAAAACTTTCCAAAGAAAGTTTTATAGAATTAAAAAAATATATACAAAGTATTCTTCCTGATAAAGGGGCAATAGACGCAATGATTGTATATATGGTTATTAATGATTTAACAAAAATTAAATCTATAGTTTCTGAGATTCAAAAAAAATCAAAAATAGAAGAAATAGATCATGATAAGCTTTTACTCGTAGCCCTAAGAGATCATGCTGAAATTTCTCCTAGCTTTCAAAGGCTTTCTCCAAAATATCAAAATTTGATCTTAAATTGACTGGGTGCGGAATTTAATATTGGACAATTTATTCAAGGAGAAAATGTTCCGGCAAACTTATCTTGATTAAAAGGTATTGATGAAGACAGTCTTAGATTTTATTTATTACATGCTTTATGTGATATTGCCTGAGCAGCAGGACAATTTGTACAAAATTGATCAGCAGTAATGACAGAACCTACCTATCAATGATTTAAACAATCAATTAGTGCTTTAGAAAAAATAAGTGATAATGAAAATTTAGAATCTGTATATAATGATTATTTATTACAAAAGTCTAACTGATTAGAATTGGATATTAATAATCCAACTGAAAGAGTTATTACAAGAATTTGTTGTATGTTACGCTATTCAAACCCTGAACAAGCCAATATAGTAAAACAAGTATTTGAAAACTTACCAAAAAATGTACAAATTATTTTAGAAATGGAACTTAATAAAAATGGGATTAATGATGGTTTTACAACTTTAATATACTATTCACTAGCATTACTTGCAAATATAGAAAAAAGTATGAATAATAATATTCAGGAGGCATTAACATTAGGATTAATAACACTTGCTCGTATTTATCAAGAAGCTAGAATTAATCTTAAAAATAGGGAAGGAAATTGAGTTTATACAGTTATGGCTTCTAATATAGCTAAAATAGCGAATGAAAATCCGAGTGATTTATTGAAAAATGAAATTCAATTAAAATCCGTGTGACAAGATGCAGAAATTGATATGAAGCCATTTTCAACAATTGATAAAGAAAAATTTTATCAAATTTCTAATCTTTCTGAAATTCCATGAAAAATAATTCTTCCAATTGGAATAGGTTGAGGTTCTGATGTAATTCAGTCTGCACAATTAGCTAAATTATTAAAAGAAGTATGAAAGCAAATACCAGCTGTTGTTTCTGTAAGAACAAATAAAACAGGCTCACAATGAATAAATAGTAAAATATGAGAAGATAGGACTCCTAAAAATGCAAAACAAATTTCTGATGGTGTATACTTAATAAACTCAGATACACAAATGAAAGGAAGGTCCGTTGAACCAATTATTGCTGATGAAATTCCAACATTTTTAATTTTAATTAAAGAAGGTATTGATTTAACAAGCCAAATTAAAATAATTAGTCAATATTTAGGAGGTATAGATACAATTATTGGTGTTGATACTGGGTGAGATGCACTATATTCATCAACCTGATATGATCAATCTAAAGCAACTCCCGATCAAGATATACAAGTATTGAAAGCAATAGATAATCTTCAAGATATAAATACTTTAAGTGTTGAAATTTCTATTGGAGTTGATACCCCAGAAAATGGAGAAGATATTTTATTAAAAGCAAACGCAAAATATTTTGAACCTAATAATACACAATCAAGAAGCATAATTGAACAATATAAAAAATGGGAAATGGACGGTTTGAATGAAAATCGTTTTGGAAAAACTCCGTTAAGCTGGCAAAAAGCACTTAAAGAAGAAATATGATTACAAGTAATTGATCTGCCAACAAGAGTTATTACTGATGAAAAAAATCCATGGAAAACTTTTGTAAATATTCAACCAAGTACAAAATGAATGTTTTTTATGACAACAGATAATCATTTAAAAGCAATTTGAATTAAACCTTTAATTCCATATAATTTTACTCAAGATTGAGATATGATAAAATGACCAGATTTTAATAAAGTTGCTAGAAATGGGATAATTATAACACCAGATTGAGATTTTTATGAAGAAGAAATTTGAAGTAATTTATTAAGAAAAACTATTGATTTATAAAATATAAATTATTCTATTTCAAACTCTTAAAAAGCAATTTAAAAAGTTTTTTCTGGAAATCGGCTATATCCTTGTTTTCTATAAGAATAGAAGTTTCTGTATTAAAATCAACAAAAGCAACTTTGTTCGCATAAATAGTCATTAAAATATTATCTTGAAAATCATCTATATTTTTTGGAATAATTCTCAATTCTCTTTCGAGCCTTGGCTTCTTAATGCTCGCCGCATGAGATGACATAATTACATAACGCTCTAACTCCTTTTTGTCTCTCTTCTCTCTGTAATCTTTCGGTAAATACTGCTGGTTAATTTTCTCGACATCAGTTTCAGACGTAATACGATAAAAAATATCTCATTTATTCTGACTATCAACTATGTCACTAAAAATATTTCTTATTCATTTTGCTCATTGGTTATATATTACATTTGGTTTTTTGTCTAAGTTAGAATATTTATCAAGAAGTTGATTTATATTTCATTTATTTCTCTCCTCCATTTCCTTATATGCTTCGTTAATTTTACTAGGAGAAGCTGGAGAATAATACTTTTTCTTTCATTTTACAGAAACAAAAACAAATCCAGATTCTAGTAAATAAGGCAATAGTCTATAAAGTTGAACTCTATGAAGAGAGGTAAAATTTGTTAAATCTGAGATAGTTAATTTTCAATGTTCTAATAAAGTCAAATAAATAAGCGCGGAATTCTTCGGAAGTCAAATTCATTCTAAAAGTGGTATAAATTTTTTCATATGTTACATTTTGTTACTAAATAAATTAAACTCGTTTTTCTTTTACTATAGTCATTTATATAATTTAATCAAACTTTTTTGTTACAAATAGTTTCAATTTTACAAAATATTTTATTTTTCCTTTATAGTGGGGGTGTTGTTTTACTTATTAACCCAATAAAATTATGGAAGCAGTAGTATTAAAAAATCATTTATGAGAATATAAATCTATAGAAAGATTTGCTCATATAACACTTGATGATGTAATGAACAAAGTTACTCAAGAAGTGTGAGAATTAATTGAAGCCAGTATAGAAGGAAATGATGAGGAAATGTATAAAGAAGCCGGAGATGTACTAGTTAATATATTTTCAGTAAATCATGAGCTATGAATTGATATTAATTTAGAGAAAACCACATCCGAAAAATCACCTCTTAAATTATCGGTTTTACTCGGAAAATGGAATACAAAAATCCAATCGCTTAGAAATAGATATTCAAGAGAAAAAGTAGACCTAAATGAAGTAGGGCAAATCACAAAAGATTTAGTATGAGAAGTTTTGAATTTCTCAGACCCTAGTATGTCTTTAAATCAAGTAATTGAAAGAAATGTGCAGAAATTTGATTCTCGCAAAGAACTATACAAATCACAAATTGATTTAAAAGATTATATCTGAAATTATCCAGACTTTCCAAAACCAGGAATTAATTTTAAAGATATTTCTCCAATGTTACAATCAAAAGAAGCTCTAAGATATGCAGTACTAGAAATGGCTCAAAAATGCAGTGAATCCGATGTAATAGTATGACTTGATGCTAGGGGATTTATATTCGGAAGCTTAGTTGCAAAAAACCTTGGAAAACCATTTGTAATGCTAAGAAAAAAATGAAAGCTTCCAGGAGCTACTCGCGAAATATCTTACTGATTAGAATATTGAAAAGATATACTCGAAATACAGTCTGGAGTAATCCAGAAATGACAAAAAGTATCAGTAATAGATGATTTACTCGCAACTGGTGGAACTGTAAAAGCTGCAATAGACTTAGTAGAGTGAGAATGATGAGAAATAAACAACCTTGTATTTGCAATCTCTCTAGACGAAAAATGACTTGTAAAACTCGACTCAAGAAAAAAAGTGGCTTGATATAAAATAGATAGTCTGGTATCGTATGTATAATAATTTTTAACCTAAAAAACTATGAAAACTGTAATTACTCATCCAAACTTTGATTATTTGTGAGATAAAATAGCTCTAGACAACAATATAGACAGAGCAAATGTAAGCTTTGAAAAATTCGAAGATGGATGGCCAAATATTTTTATAAATTGAGTAAAAGAATTAGTAGAACACAAGGAAATTACCTACATTTGAGATTTCTCAAAAAGTGAAGATTTATTTCTAAACTTCGCAGCAATTAGATGAATACTTGATTATTATGCGAATAAAGTAAGAGTAATCCTGCCTTATTTTCCAGTCGGAACTATGGAGAGAATAGACACAAAATGACAAGTGGCAACAGCTAGATATTACGCAGATATTATGAGTCAATTTCCATTTGCCAGAGAATCAAAAACTTCAATTCATATATTTGATATTCACGCGCTAGTTGAGAGATTTTTATTTGATTCTCATAGTGTAAATGTAGAAATCCATACTGCAATGAGCTTGCTTAGGGAAGAAATAAAATGAAAAAGTATAGTTTTTCCTGATGAAGGAGCACTAAAAAGATTTTGAAAAGATTTTAAAGATCAAGACATAATAGTTTGCTCAAAAGTAAGAAATTGAGACAAAAGAGATATCACTATAAAAGAATGAGATCCAAAATGAAAAGACGTAATAATAATTGATGATCTCATCCAGACTGGTTGAACTATCAAAAAAACGGCCGAGAAACTAAGAGAACTCGGAGCAAAAAGTGTCAGCTCTTATGCGACTCACTGAGTTTTCCCAAATAATTCTCACATAGATCTCGCCAAATCTTTAGATAAACTAATAGTAACAGATACAATTCCTGCCAACATCAAAAGAGCCGAAGAAGTTGTAAATATGGAAGTGTTTAGTATAAAATGATTAGTAGAAAAAATTATGTTTCATGATTAGAAAGGCAAAAAGTCCCGCACTTACGAGTGCGGGACTTTTTTATTGTCTTCCTATCTCCTCCAAGATAGGATAAATTTACCTCCTTTTGGTAAAAAATCTTGTCTTACATCTTGTATTTTGTAGATTGAAAAGAAATTACTTCATGTACTTGGCGACGTCATCGTCAGAGACGGGAGCCTGAGCATATTTCTGTTCCAGGGCAACCCCGGGAGCCGAAATGTTGGCCATTTCTTCGGCTGCTTCTGCCTGAGCTTGAGCATGGATTGCATCTTGCTTGAGCTGTCCGAGCTTGCCCAGGGCCGAGTTGTTATCGGTAAGGGCATTAGAGGCTTCCGCCAGACCCTGACGAATCTTGGAGCCGGTAATAACGGCGGCGAGCTGGACCTGATCGGTCTTGGCCGTTGCGATACGATCGCGGGCAGCACTCAGATTGGATCTCAGTTTGGCCAGCTGAACTTCATTGGCGTTGATAGTGCCAGTAAAAGTTGCGACGGTCGATTGAGCCTTTGCCTTTTCGGCAAGTGCCTGTCGAACATCATCCACGTTCTTGGCTGCACCGGCCTGCTGAGCAAGACGCTCATATTTGGCGATTTCCGCTTCCGCGAGAGCCTTCTGAGCGATGATTTCGTTATTGCTGGCAACCAGTGCGGTCACGGATGCGGTATGACGACGGACCTCTTCTTCCGCGGCTTTGATTACATCCTTGCCGTCCGCGACAGGATCGCGGAGCTTCTCGGCGGTTTCTTCATCAAGACGATTTCCCTTTTTGAGAAGTTGTTTCAAGGTTTCTATTCCAAATGCCATAGTCGTATCCTCTGTATGTTTTTTATCTTAAAAATCATTAATCATCACTACCAGACAAAGGCTTTTTAGCCGAAAAGCTTGTCGTGAGCCACGAGGGCAGCACGCAAGGAATCCAGACTGGAGCCGAGTTCTTCCTCAGAGAGATCGCCGACCATAAGGGAATCGATGAGCACAAAATGTGCGGATTCATCGTTTTCACCGGACACCATGGCATACGCATATGGCAGGATGGCAACATTCTGTTTCAGAAGAAGCAAGGACTGCTTCAGGAGTTCCTCGGGATCAGCAGATCCGTCGAAGTGAGCCACCTCGCAGGAAATGGTGAGCTTGGATTCTTCCATGGTCATGATGACCGGTCGGGAGCCCATAACGATGCCGACGATTCCCTCAGAAAGGATCTGGGCAGTGTTGCCACGCTTTTCTTCAAGAAAACGTACGAGATCTTCGGGGTTTTGAATGTTTTCATTCATGGGAATTCTCCTTGAGATTGGGTTTTTGCCTAGCAGGCGAGAACTTGGAATTCATTGTTTTTGATTTCATGTCCGTACCAGAGGGTCACAAGACCTCCTAAGTCAGACTCCGCAGAACCTACTTCCAGGAAAAGTGCCTGGTTGGGTACTTCCGGATTGGTCTGCTTACCTGCTTCAAGAGCATACTCACAGACCGTTGCAAGCAAGGGATAGTTAATTCCACTTGCGGCTGGGATTTGACGGAATTCACCATCGTACTCGCCAGGTTGTTTCCTGATGTAGGTAAGATCACCAATGGCAAATGCGCCAGTATAGCGCAAATCATTGAGACCGGTAAGACCAGGTGGTTGGTCGAAAAACACGTGCTCGGTGTCAGATACCCAGAGAGACGCATTTTTCATAAGGTCATCACGGTTTCCCTTGAGAAACTTCGGATCCTCATCATAAATGCGCACACCAAAGGTATCATCGACGATCTTGGCGAAAATAATCTTACGGAAAGTTTCCGATTCGCCAGTAATATCGCAGATGATAATCTGAGCCAGGCCTCCGTTGGCCTCGATGGTCTCAATCTGGTTAATCTTGCGATCAACAGGTTTGAGACCGAGACCGGTCTTCATCTGAAGGATGAGCGTGCGCTCATCAGTCAGGGTGACAAAATCACCTTTTTTGAGTCTTTTCAGACCCGGAATGGTTGTTATCTCCATATTTTTCTCCTGAGCTAGGGTTTTTCAGATTTTCACGGAATTTCCTTGAGCCTTTTGATTACGACAATCCCACCAATGACCAGCACAAGTGCGATTACGGTCATAAGAAGGAAGTAGCCGACACCATGACTCTGCTGAACAACCACTGGCTGAACAACGGCGTAATTATTGCGACTCATCAACATATTCATCATCGCAACATCGCGCATGGCATCGTACATAATCCATGCTCCACTCGGGCCATAATAGCCGTAGCCACCGTTTCCTTGGTTGTAGACAACTGTAACATTTCTGTTGCCATCCTTAAAGGTAGCTGGAATGTGCTCCGGACGAGTGGCGGGCTCGCGGTCAAACTTGTTCGTATACTGTGTGGCATACTTTTGCTTGAACGCTGTCTGTGCAGCTTCACGGCTGGTAAACTGTGTGCCAGACATTGTAGCTTTGTTTGCCAGGGCCTGATCGGTCTTGCTCATAGCCGCCGGAGCAGTGGAAGTTGCGGGCTTGGTGTAAACCGGAGCAGGAGCTGGGGTTGCAGGCTTGGTGTAAGCCGATGGAGTAGCTGTCGGAATTGCAGGCTTGGTGTAAGCCGATGGAGTAGCTGTCGGAATTGCAGGCTTAACATACGGAGTAGGGGTTGGAGTTGTGGGTTTGGTATAGACTGGGGTAGGAGTAGATACCCGAACCGGAGCTGGAGAAGGAGAACGGAAAGAAGTTACAGTTGCTCTTCCTCCTCCACCACCACTACCTCCAATACTGCCAGCACGTGCATCGGCATTACCGGCACTTACACCGGAGATGACAAACAGGGACAGTACAAACGATGCGATTAACTTATTAAACGGTGTTTTCATGGTATTCCTCCAATATGGAATGGGTTGGTTGAATTCTTAGAGAATTCATTGTTTCTGGTTGTTTACAAATTTCAATTACAAAATCTGCAATTGAAAATATAATTCCTATTTCAGTTTATATAAAATACAAGATGTTAAAGAACTTATTTGTAAAATATTTATTTTTGTTTGTTTGTGATTTATATTTAAAAATATAGTTTTGTCAAATCTTTTTTTGACAAAACTTTTAAAATCTTTTTAAAATAAGAAAATAGAAGTAGAAAATGATAGATAATTTCTCTAAATCAAACTCCTCGATAAACTCGTAATATAAGCTATAGCTAGCGCATCGGCTGCATCATCTGGAGTTGGGATTGAGTCTAGTTTGTAGATAATTTTTAGTGCATTTTGGACTTGTTTTTTGAGGGCACTTCCGCTTCCGCAAATTCCCGATTTTACTTGTAATGGAGTATATTCTAATACTGGAATTCCATGAGTAGCTAGAATATATAGCATTGTTCATCTGGCTTGTGCAACATCTATTCAGGTTTTAAGATTTTTAAGAAAAAATAATTTCTCAATTCCACATATATCAGGTTTGTATTCTTTAATTAAATTTTCTATATCATTTCAAATAATTCGTATTTTTTCTGAAATATTTGTAAGTGCTTTTGTTTCGATTACTCAATAATTCAAAATTTCTATATTTTTTCACTCTTTTTTGATTATTGCAAACCCCGTTGTTGTCGTTCCTGGGTCAATACCTAAAATAATTGACATATTTTGATTTTTATGTTTTAATATACTTATATTAGTTAAATTATTTAATATTTATTATACAAAATAATATGTTTGTTGAAACCGTATGTGAAAGTGATATAATTACGAAAATTCAAAATTCAAGTAGAGTAAATGAATCTCAAAAACAGGAATTTATCAATCTTATTTGTTATTTCACCCCCTGAGAAATCGAGGAATTAAAATTGCTTATGTAGTAATATTAAGTAAATTCCTCAGATTTTTTTCTACCTCTATACATTTGTGGAGAGGGTTGGGGTAAGGGTTTTTCTTAATAAACTACTGATTGAGACTCAAGTAAAATATATAATATCGAATTTTTATCAGTATAATCTCACACCATTAATTTTCTAGTTTTTTCTGTTTCTTTGATATTTATTTTTCCAGCATGTCTTTTTCATCCAAGTACATCACTAGTTATAACTTCAGCAAATAATTTATAAAAATCATCAGATAAAAGCACATCTTTTACTTCTATATATTTATCTAAGTAAGCAGCAAATGTTTCTCAGTATTCAAACATTTTCTCATCATTTTTTATAGATCTAATAAGATGAAAAAGTCTTCAAACAGATAAATTATATTTTTTGTTTACTACTGAATTTAGAGCTTTTTCTATCGGATCATTACTTCTTAGGATTGTTTTTCATTTTTTTACACAAAATTTTCTAAAATTACTTGTAATAAAATGTTCAATAAAAGAATCAAGTATTTTATGGTAAGAACTCACAACTGCAAATCAATCTAAGTTTGGATTCTTCTTAATATTGTAATAATTTATTTCAGAGTTTGTAAGATATAATAAAGTTTCTTTTGGAGCATTAAGAAGTAAAATATCTCAGAAATAATTTTGTATTCTCTTTGAAATTATTTGTTCTTGATTTTCTCTTAGGAACTCATCTTTATCATCTTGAGTAAGGCTCGATACCCTTCTTCTAGCTATTTTATGAATTTCCTCTTCAACTTCTTTAGTCATCCAATTCATACAAAGACTAAGTTTTCTTTTTAATTCTTCGTTTTCTTCTTGTAGTTGTTTTAATTGTGTATTGTTCATTTTTTTAAAAATTATAAAATATGTTCTTTATGTAAATCTCATTTTTTTATTATTCTATCAATAAAAAGTATTCAATCCAAATGGTCTATTTCATGTTGAACTATACGAGAAGCAATTCATTTTAAGAATAAAATATTTTCTTTTCATTTAGTATCTAGGAAAAATAATTTTATTTCATCTGGTCTTTCAACTTTTAAAATTTCACCAGGAACGCTTAGACATCATTCTTCATCAATACATAATTTTTCTCATTTTTCTATGATTTTTGGATTTATCATAAAAATTGTTTTAAAATTATCATCATTATAACTTTTTAAAAGACTTACACAAATAAGTCTTTTTGATATTCAAATCTGTGGAGCCGCCAATCATACTCATCAATTAGAAGAATTTTTAATAAATTTAACCATTTCTTCTCATATTTTTGAGTATTTTTTTATCTCATCTTGTCTTATTTCTTGGCTTACAGTTCTGAGTATCTCATTATTTTTTCAAATCTCTATTTTTATCCTCATAAAAAATACTTTATTTATATGTTTGATTTTAAACAAAAATTTTATAAAATCAAATTAATAGTTTTTAATTTAAATAATATGTCTTTAAATAATATATCATTAAATAATCCAGTTAGAATTTTTTATCATTATTTAAGATGAGTTTTGGCAAATTTAATTTATGGAAATCCATCTGCCGATATGATAGTAATTTGAATAACTGGAACAAAATGAAAAACTACGACCACAAATATCGTAGCTAACTGACTTAGAAATGCTTGAAAAAAAGTATTTATGTTTTCAACAATTAATTATATGATTTGAGATGAAACATTTGATAATAATCTCAAAATGACTTCTCCATCGCCATTTATTTTACAAAAGTTGTTAAAAAAAGCTAAAGAAGCAGGTTGTGAATATGCTGTAATCGAGACTTCAAGTCATTCAATTTATTATAATAGAAATTACTGAATTGATTTTGATGTGGCTGTTTTTACAAATTTAAGCCAAGATCATTTAGATTTGCACAAGACTATGGACGAATATGCTAAAGTAAAATACAGATTATTTGAAAATCTCGTAAAATATAGAAGAAAACCTAGAGTGAAAAAAATCTCAATTATTAATCTTGATAGTCCTTATTCTAATGTATTTTTGCAAGCAATTGCTGATAATATCTATACATACTGATTAAGTGATGGTGCTCAAATTAAAGCCTTAAATATCTCTTATTGACAAGATGAAACTAAATTTGAAATAAAACTTCCATCTAATACCATTAAAATTTCAACTCGCTTAAAATGAGAATTTAATATTTATAATATCCTAGCAGCTACTTGTGTACTTATTTCTCAAAAAATTCCACTTGATGCAATTGCAAAAACTATTGAGAATATAAATTGAATTCCTGGAAGATTAGAGGAAGTATCTAATAATTTTTGATTTAAAATTTTTGTGGATTACGCTCATACTGAAGAATCTCTAAAAAGTGTTTTGTCTACAATAAAACAAATGGAAGGAATTTGAAAAATTATAACTATTTTTTGAGCTACCTGAGATAGAGATAAGACAAAAAGACCAAAAATGTGAAATGTTGTTGATGAATTGTCTGATTTTATAATTTTAACGGATGATGACACTTATACTGAAAATTCATTATCTATTATAAAAGATGTCTCAAAATGAATAAAAAGAAAAGAGGGAGAAAATTTTTGGATAATCTCTGATAGAGAGGATGCAATTAGAACCGGACTAACAGTAGCTGAACCAAATGATATAATTCTAATAGCTTGAAAATGAGCGGAAACTGCTCAAATTACAAATGCTTGACCTATTCCATGGAGTGATGTTTCTATTACTAGAAAAATTTTAATTGAAATGGAAAATAATGAACTTTCTTAAAATGATTTAATTTTTTCTTTTAATTTTTTGGTATTTTCTTTTTTAATTTGATCTCTTTCACTTTTTGCAGTAAGTGTTTTAAATGAATGTCTTCTCATTAAAATATAAGTTGTTTCAAACCAATCTTTTATGGATATTTCTTGCGATGTTATAAGATTTAATTCTTTCTTTACAAGAAGACTTTTTACTATAAAATCTCTTCTTCATAAATTATCAAAATCAGCATCTTGTATAATTTTTTCATACTTATTTTTTGCAGGAGAAAACATTATGGTAGCCAAAATCATATCTTCTATTCTTTTTATTCTATCATCTCTAAAATTTATACTTTCTAAATATTTTCTAGCAATTTTTGCTCCGATTATTTCATTTTGAAAATAAGACTCAACAAATCAAGTATCATGGAAAAGGGCTGCTAAAAGCAAATCTGTTTTCTCCTCAAGATATACAAATTCTTTATCAGCCAAATGTCATACTCTAGAATAAACATCAAGAGTATGATTAATATTATGATATGGATAATGATTTACCCTTTCAAGTAAATTAATTACATATATTAGGGCTTCATTTATAATTTTTTGTTCATTCATAAAAGGGAAATAAAATTTATATCTATCATTATGTCATATTTATAGAGATAATGCAAATTATCTTACTATTCAACAGTATGGAACACTAAATCTTTAATTTTATTCTCAATATCTTCGGTTACTTTAATGTCTCATCAATTTCATCATTTTAGATAATTATGTATAATTTCAGTTGACATCATAACTTTACTTGATATTTCCCTTGCAAAATTTTTATATATTTTTAATTGATCATTTTCTGAAAGATTATCAATAAAAACTCTGTCAAATCTCATCAAAAAACTTTTTTCTTCAGTAATAACTGTTGCCGTTCTTTTAATTTCAGGATTTATAAATCCTATCTCTCAAATTACACTTATTTTATCAATAATACAAATTTTGTGTTTGTGTTTATTTTTTCCTCTATAAATTCAGAGTTTTCATCTCAAAAGCACATAAAATACATCACAATTATGATCACTTTCATTAATAATTTCAATTCATTTTTTAAGTTCTATAATATTTATTCTTTTCTTTTTTATAGCACTAATTATAATCTTATTATCTAATCATTTAAAGAAATATGATTTTTCTATAAGTTTAAAAATAATTTCATTTATTGAAATAATATCTTTTGTAAAATCATGTTCTTTTTTTATTCAGTTTTCATCTATAGCTCAATAATCAGTAAAAAATAATTTTCTATCAAATACTGGTTTTTTAAGTTTTATATTAGGATCTAATATTGGTTCAAGAAATGCTCTACTATCTGCCATACTTAAATAATTAATTTAATAAAAAACATACAATAGTTTTAAACTAAATTGTATGTCTTAAATTAAAGTATATAAATTATTGAATTATATCAATAAATTTTTTAAAAATTATTCTGAGAGTAAATTTTCCAAAATAATTTCATAAGCATCACTTTTCCTATTTTCCCATGTTTCTAATAAATATCTATCAAAATCTGGAGATTGGGAATTATTTATTTTTGAAATAATTTCATCACACAATATTATAACCTCTGGCCACATTCATTTTAAAATTAATTTAAAATATTTTTCCTCACCTTCTAATAACACTTCGCAAGTTTTTGCACAAACTCAAGCACGCAGTGCATAAATTTGACCTAAAGTTTTCACTTCCTCATTTGGAAAGTCTGGAATATTTAAACAAGTTTGCATATTGATAAAATTAAATATAAATTATATCAATATACCTTTTTTAAAAATAAATCAAATTTATTTTGATAAATTATTGCATAATATCAGAAACTTTTGTTTTAATTATTCATCTTAAGACAACTTCAGTTATTTCGATTCAGGTAGGAATTGGGTGTAAATCCTCAAAAAATGATATATGCTTTCATCAAACTCAGCTTAATTCTTCATTTGAAAAATGATTAGCTAAATAATATTCTCAATCAGAACCAATAACAACAACATCAGTTTCTAAATTTTCAGACATATTTATGTTTTTAAAAAATAATTAAAATTAATATTAACTAAAAATCACATAAGTCAAATTTAATTATTTTCAAAGTATTGAAATTATATTTCTTTCTCATTCAAAAACTCTATTTTCTATAATTTTAAATCATTCTTTTTTAAATAAATTATCTAGTTCTTCAATTTTAAATCAGTGATAAAATCTAAAGAAATCTCAAATTTTAATATTAAAATCTTGACTTCATTTTGAGGTTTCTTGGTATTTTTTTAAATTAGAAGGAGATAATAAATTCCAATTAGTCATAAAAATAAATCAACCCTTATTTAGTATTTTAAGAGTTTTTTGAAGAACTTCTTGTCTTTCTTTTTGGATTTTTAAATGATGGAAAGATGCAATAAAAAATATAAAATCAAAGCTTCTGTCTAGCTTGTCTAAATTTGTCATATCTAAAACCTCGAAATTATGACCTGGATGTTCTATTTTTGCCTCATTTATCATTCAAACTGACTCATCAATTCACAGATAAAATTTGTCTAAACTAAATTGCTTTAGATAATTTAAAAGCCTTCCGTTTCCACATCAAACATCTAAAATTTTATAATTTCAGATGTTTTTGTTTTTTATAAAATCCATAAAATAATCCATTTCTGGCCATTTCATAGATTTTCTTGAAGCCGAAAAAGTTTTTGAAAAATTATCATAAGATTGTGTATTTGAAGTCATATAAATTTAATTATATAATTTGTTTAGTAGTTTTTTATTTCTTTTCCATTTTGGCATTACCTTTACACGAAGCGATAAAAATATTTTTTTACCTAGAATTTTTTGTAATTCTAGCCTAGATTCAGTACCAATTTTTGTCAGATTTTCAGCACCTTTTCAAATTATTATTTTTTTCTGAGAATCAGTCTCGGTATAAAGATATACTTGAACTTTTAGAAGATTCGGAGTTTCCTCAATTTCCCCGACTTCAAGATAGACTGAATATGGCACTTCCTCCTTAAAATCTGTAAAAATTTTCTCTCTAATAATTTCTGTAATTCTAGTATAAATATCTTGATCCGTATAATAATCATCATCATAATACGGAAAATCTTCCTTTAAAAAATTCTTAATTTGAGTTATTAACTCGCTGTATCAAGTTTTATCTTGAGAAGAAATGTTTAATTTATCAGTTTTTGGAGATTTTACAAGATCTACTTTTGAATAAACTTCAATTATTGGCGCGCTAACATTTTGTAGAATTTCCTCTATTTCTTGCTCTTCGGCTCAATATTGTCTAGACGAGTCTATAAATCTCACGATAACTTCAGCATTTTTAAGCGAGCTTAATACATTTTCTCTAAGAATTTCATAAAATCCTTCTTTATTCTCATTTATCCCCGGAGTGTCAAAGAAAATTATTTGAGAATTTTCGTCATTATAAATTCATTTAATAACTTTTTGAGTGGTCTGAGGTCTGGCCGAAATTATAGACACTTTCTCATCAAGAAGTGTGTTTATAAAAGTCGATTTCCCCGAATTTGGCCTTCCTATTAGGGCCACATATCCCACTTTTTTCTTAGTTAAATTTTGCATTATATTATTAATTTAAATTTTAGTTATTACATTATTCTCCCTCTCCCCTCTGGGGAGAGGGTTGGGGTGATGGCTTTATTAACCAATAATTTCAACTCATTTCCAGACTCAGTGTAAGTTACAACTTAGCCTAACTTCAAAAAATTCAAGTCCTGATACATCAAACTCAAATTCTTGGCTTACATCTGGCAATGCTACCATTTCAACTTCATCGATATTTTCATCAAAAAGTCATAAATATTCTATAAAATGTTCATCTTCTGTCGGATGTAAATTATCCTCATCTCAAATTCTAACTATAATTTTATCTCAAACTCTTCTATAAAATGGAGTATGTTTTTCTTCTCCTGGAGTCATTAGTTCGATGGTTGGCGGTTCATTTATAACAGGAACTAGCTCAACAAAAGAATCTTTACTTTCCCCACAAACTGGGCAAACCCAGTCTTCCCTAATTTCAAAAAAATCAGTTCCAGGCTCAATTTCTTGCTCCATATCTCATATATAAGGATTGTAAATATATCTACAACCAGTACAAGTAAACTTTAACATTTTTCTAAAATTAATTCTAATATACGCCACTATATTCAAAAAAGCTAAACTTTCAATTAAATTTATTTAATTATTTTCTATTTACATTTTATTTATTTTACATATATTCAAATTATGAGTAAAATTTAATATGAAAAATATGAAAAAAATTACAAAATGTATAATTCCAGCTGCTTGATTTGGAACTAGATTTTTACCTGCGACAAAGGCACAACCAAAAGAAATGCTTCCAATAGTTGATAAACCAGTAATTCAATATCTCGTAGAAGAGGCTGTGGCGTCAGGAATTGAGGATATTATTATAATTACAGGAAGATGAAAAAGAAGTATAGAAGATCATTTTGATACATCTTTTGAACTTGAATATACCCTAGTTGAAAAATGAAAAATTAAAGAACTTAAAGAAGTAGAGCAAATTTCTATGATGGCCAACATTGCATATGTAAGACAACCAGTTCCAAGATGAGATTGAGATGCTATTTTAAGAGCAAGGCATTTTATATGAAATGAACCATTTTTAGTATTATTTTGAGATGATTTAATAAAATGAGAAGCCCCAGGAGCAAAGCAATTAATCGATGCATATTATAGAAAAAATGCACCAATAATCGCACTAGAAAAAGTGGGTAATGAAGAAGTTTCAAGTTACTGAATAGTTGAATCTAGTTATAATGAAGACAATATCCATGTAGTATCAAATTTCAAAGAAAAACCAAAACCCTCTGAAACAAAATCAAGATTATGAGTTATATGAAAATATGTTTTAACTCCAGATATTTTTGATTATTTACTAAAAGCTCCAGTATGAAAAGATGGAGAAATTAGGCTTGCCGATGCTTTTTCTTTAATGTTAAAAGAAAAAGATATTTATTGATTAGAAATGCAATGAAAAAGATATGATACATGAGATAAATTTTGATTTCTAAAGGCTACGATAGATTTTGCACTAGATAAAGAAGATTTATGACCAAAATTAATGGAATTCCTAAAAACTAAAACCTCAAAATAATTAATAAAATATAATCTATTTACATTTTAAATATTTTACATATATTCAAATTATGAGTAAAATTTAATATTTAATTTATGAGCAAAATAATTAGATTAGATTGATACAAAAAAGAAAAAGAAGGTGACAAATTAGATAGAAGAATTTTGACTAAATCTATAGAAGAATATCTAGTTTTAGCGAAAAAATTTAAAGAAGAAGTAACAAATATTTTAGACAGAAGAGATTGAATCCTGAGAATTACTCAGGAAGAATTAGAGAAAATTTTTAAAAATAGTATCCTAGATTTTTTAATCAAAAAAAGGCAAATTTCATCAGAATTATTTATGTGTGGAGATTATGTTTCAATAATACTTAGAAAATTTATATGTTGAGATATTGATTTACATAAATTCACACAAGATTTCTTGGAAGAATGAGATTGGAAGTGAGCTTGAGATATTAATCTAGTTAAATATATTTATTGAGTTTAAAATAAAAAAAGAGAAGTTAATACTACAAATGATTATAAAAATAGGGCTTCCCAAATGTATTACAATGCCTATACTAGATGACAACTGGAACTTTGATATAATTTAGCGAGAAATCTTGATGATCTTGATAAAATAGTAGATTTACCGACATTTTTAAAAAGGGTTATACCTCCAAACATAGCATTGGTAGGCTAAAAAAATAGATTCTTCAAAAAAATATTGACATTCAAATAAAATTATCTATAAATAGACGGTCGTTTTTAATTTTTAACTTAAAAATTATGGTCTTATTTTCAGTTGATTCTAGAGCAAATAGTGCACTTTTAGACGAGGCATATCAAACAATAATTTCTGCAGAAAATAAAAGTGAAATTGAAATGGAAAAAGTTAAAAATCTAGTATTTAATTTACTGGATTTACATCTTAACTGAAATGAGAAAAATTGAACAAATTGATCAATTGAAAAAGTTAGAGATTTAATGGAAAAATTTAAGCAAAATTTAAGCAATGATGATTTTAAAGCCATAAGCCATTGGGAAATATTGGCAAGTTGCAGGGATATATGGACTACTGGATTAAAAAAAATTTGAATTAAAAAAATTAGAGTGTGATCTAGATATAATATAGTTTGAATTGATATGATTACAAAAGAATTGCTGGAATTAAAAGAACTACAAGAGTCAATTATTCAATCTTTTGCGATTGAAAGAAAATATGAACTAAGATATGGTCAAATGTGCAAATCATTTAAACTAGCTGCCACAAAATTAGGAATTCTAGAGGTTGAAAAGGAAGATGAACATTTCCAAGAAGAAACAGTAGAATCTGTAGAAAAAAACTGAAGTACAACTTATGACTCAACTATTGTAACTTTCATGTCAGGTAAAATAGAAATTCTAGACAATATTGCTCATTCTAAAATAGAAAAATGAGATAAATTTAAATTTATCTATGCCGACCCAGAGTACAAAACTCAACTTCAAATAAGACTTCTTAACTGAAGCTGACAAAAGGTTCAAGAATGGGTATCCTTAGAATATATCGAACTTCAAAAAGAAGACAGAACGAACTTTGTGGAGATTGTGAGGGGGTAGGAATTACTATAATTTTACGAAAATATTAGCCGAAGGCTAATATTTTTTTGTTGTGGAAATAATATGTTGATTTATGTGAGGATTGGGATATAATTTTACTTAAATTAAGAAGTAATATATTCCAAATAATATTAAGAATATGATTTATAAAATTGAATGAGAAATATATTGAAATAAAAATTTATTGGTAAATAATCAGGAAACTATGTTGTTTGATTGATTTTATATTTCAAAAGATGAATGAACAAACTGATTTCCTTGATTGTTAAAAAATTATTTAAAATATAAATTTAGTTTTTATTTTAATTTTAATTGAAATAATCTTAATTACATATGAAACAACGAAAGAAGTCTTAGATTTTTGGCTCAAGATAATATAGAAATAGAATTATCCATTTTTTGATTAACAAGAAATATTTCAGTTGTTAGTTGGATTTTAAGTTGAGTAAATGAATATGAAAACAATGACAAAATATTTCATAATTTGTGATATTTGGTAAATGATAATTTTTGTTGGAATTATTATAAAAAAGCACATGAAGAAATTTTAAATAATCCAAATAATTTTAATTGATACAAATTTAGATTATCTAACTTGGAAGTTACTCCGTGAACTTCATTGATATCAAAATATCAAGAAATTATAAAAAATAAACAAATATTATTAAAACTAGATAATGAAGAATTACTAACCCAAATCAATTATTATAATAATTGATTATTTCTTGAAAATCATGGTTTTATGTCAGATGCATTTAATTATTTCTATAAAATTATAGAAATTGAAGAAAATAAATTTGAAAAAGTGATTTTGATTAAAAAAAGTGATTTAATAAAGAAAATTAGTGACCTTATGTCTGAAATTAATGAAGAAATAAATTTAGAAACTTTCAGACAGGAAATAATTGATGAACAAAAAAAAGAGAGATGAAATGAGATAAGAACAGAGATTTTTAATAAATATAATTTGTCTTGAAAAATAGAAGATTTCAATATTTTAAGAAAAATAAGATGAAAATTTAGTCATCAGTCTTGAATGAAATATATATATTCAGAAAATTATGAAATTTGAAAAGAATTTGCATTAGAAATAATTCTAAAGAAAATTTCAATATAATAATTTGACTTTAAAAATAATATTTATATACTTGGTATATAAAGTGATTAATTTTTAACTCACAAATCTATGTCAAAAATACTTCCATTATGAAAAATTCAAGTTAATGAACTAGTTATCTCAGTTATACAAATAGATAATAAAGATTATATAAATCTTACAGAAATGTTAAAAGACTATTCTGAAGATAGTATAAAAAATTGGATGAAAAATAAAGATACTCTTGAATTCCTTTGAGCTTGGGAAAGTTTGTATAATCCAGATTTTAGAACGGTCGAATTCGACCGTTTAAGAAATGAGGCTTGAACAAATAGATTTTTAATGTCTGTTTCTAAATGGAAAGAAGCTACAAATGCTATTTGAATATTCTCAAAAAAATGAAAATATTGAGCTTGAACTTTTGCACACAAAGATATCGCTTTTGAATTTGCTAGTTGGTTAAGTCCAATTTTCAAACTTTATATCATAAAAGAATTTGATAGATTAAAGACAAATGAGGCAATTATTCAGAAAATAGAATGGAATACAAACAGAATTTTATCAAAAGTAAATCATTTTATACATACAGATTCTATAAAAGAAAATTTAGTTTTACCTAAAAAACTATCTCCGAAAGATATTTGACTTGTTTATGCTAGTGAACTTGATTTATTAAATATCGCATTATTTTGATTAACAGCGAAAGAATGGGAATTAAAAAATCAAAAACTTTTAAAAACTTGAAATATGAGAGACTTTGCAACAACTGAACAACTAGTAGTTTTATCAAATCTTGAAAGTTATAATGCAGAACTTATAAAAAATTGATTTAAACAAGCTGAAAGATTAAAAATATTAAATAAAACCGCAATTGAGCAAATGAAATCACTTTTGGAAAATAAAAATATAAAAAGTATAAAAAGTCTTTGAGAGAATAATAATTTTTTAAACTAAGAAGTATTACTTTAACCCTCAAAAAAAATCTTTCAAAATTAACTTGTAAAAAATATAAAAATGAGTATATTCAAGCTATTATTTTAGCAATTATATACTTATTTTTTTATGTCTGAAAATATTGATTTAGAAAATGGGGAATTATTCCCAGAAGAGCCAGTAGTAAGCGGTAATCCAAACGCAATAATTTACACTTGAGACAAGGCAAGATCTATCGTGGAAGAAATGGAGACTTGTTACCTTGATTATGCGATGTCGGTAATCGTTCAAAGAGCTTTACCGGATATTCGTGATTGATTGAAGCCAGTTCACCGCCGTATTCTTTATGCTATGCATGAGGGATGATTGAGAGCAAGCGGTAAACACCGTAAATCAGCGAGAGTTGTCTGAGATGTACTTTGAAAATATCATCCACATGGAGATAGCTCTGTGTATGAGGCAATGGTAAGAATGGCACAATATTTCAGTATGAGATATATGCTAGTTGATGGGCAATGAAATTTCTGATCTATGGATTGAGATGGAGCTGCTGCGATGCGTTATACTGAGGTAAAAATGGCAAAAATCACTGAATATATGTTGGCTGATATTGATAAAGATACTGTAAATTGGAGAGATAATTATGATGCTAGTACTAAGGAACCTGCTGTGCTTCCTGCTAGAATTCCTAATTTACTTCTAAACTGAGTAATGGGAATTGCGGTTTGAATGGCGACAAATATTCCACCACATAATTTGACTGAGCTTTTAAATGCACTTATTTACATTATAAATCACCCAAATAAAGAAGAAATTACAATTGAAGATTTGATGAATTTCATAAAATGACCAGATTTTCCAACTGGATGAATTATTTACAATAAAAAAGATATACTAAATGCATATGCAACAGGTAGATGAAGCGTAATTATGAGATGAAAAGCATCAATTGATGAAGCAAAAAACTGAAGAGTGGCAATAATTATTACAGAAGTTCCGTATCAATTAAATAAATCTACTTTTGTAAGTAAAATTGCAGATTTGGTGAGAGATAAGATAATAGTGGGAATTCATGATATTCGTGATGAATCAAATAAAGAATTAGTTAGAATTGTAATAGAGCTAAAAAAAGATGCTTTCCCTAAAAAAATTCTAAACCAATTATATAAACTAACTCCACTTCAAACAAGCTTTTCATTTAATATGATAGCACTTCATGAAGGAGGAATGCAACCAAAATTATTTAATTTACTAGAAATTCTAGAAGAATTTATCGAACACAGAAAAGAAGTAGTTGCTAGAAGAACGGCTTTTGAGCTAAAAGTAGCTGAAGCTAGAGCTCATATTCTCGAATGATTAAAAATAGCACTAGATAATATTGATGCAATAATTAAAACAATTAAAGCATCTAAGACAAAAGAAGAAGCTCATGCTAATTTGATGACAAATTTTAATTTATCAGAAAGACAATCTCAAGCAATTCTTGAAATGCAACTTCAAAAATTATCCGGTCTTGAAAGACAAAAATTAGAAGATGAACTAGCTGAAAAATTATTATTAATAGCTGATTTAAAAGATATTTTAGCTCGCCCTGAAAGAATTAACAAAATTATAGTTGAGGAATTTGAAGAAATTAAGTCAAGATTTGGGGATGAGAGAAAAACCCTAGTAAATGAGTGAGCAATTGGAGAATTTAATCCTCGCGACACAATTCCAAATGAAGATATTGTAATAACATTATCTAAAAATTCATACATAAAAAGAATAAAATCATCGGCTTTCCGCACTCAAAGAAGATGAGGAAGATGAGTTCAAGTGGCTGTTAAGGACGAGGATGAAGTAAAAATTATTATTTCAACAAAAAATCATAATGACCTACTTTTCTTCACTAACACAGGTAGAGTATTTTCACTTCCTGCATACGAAATCCCAGAAACTCAACGCACTGCAAAATGACAACCAATAATTAATTTATTTAATTTACAAAAAGATGAGGAAGTTACTTCTATTCTTGATATGACAGAAATTAGTGGTAAACATCTTGTTTTAATCACTAAAAATGCAATCGTAAAAAGACTTGATATTGAAGATGTAAAAAGTATTAGATCTTCTGGTCTTATCGTAATGAAGCCAAGAGAAAATGATGAACTTGGTTGGGTAAAAGTAACAAATTGAGAAGATAATGTACTTATTGTTTCAAAAAAATGAAAAGCAATTCAATTTAATGAAAAAGATGTTCGTGTAATGTGAAGAGCGGCAGCGGGAGTAAGATGAATGAGGATAGCAAAAGAAGATAAGGTAATTGAAGCTGATGTGGTAAGTGAGTGAGATAAATATGTATTTACCGTTACAGAAAATTGACTTGGTAAAATGACTGATATCGAAGAATATAGAGAACAAGGAAGATGATGAAGTGGAGTAAAAGTATGAGCAATGACAGCAAAAACTGGAGATATTATTTGAGTAAATTTACTCTCTCAAGAAAAGAAAGATAACTGAGAAGTTATGTTAATCTCAAAATCAGGTCAAACAATTAGATTAGCTCTTAAATGACTTAGAGCAACATCTCGTGTAACCCAATGAGTAATTCTCACAAAAATAAAATGAAAATCTGATGTACTTACTTCAGCTACAGTAATGGTAGCCGGAGAAGAAGACGAAGAAGCCACTCCAGAGGAAACTAATCAAATTAATTTAGAAGTAGAATAAAAACTATGCCAAGTAAAACAAGTAACCTTGAAGTAGAAAAAGAAACTATATTTGTTGATGATTATACAAAAGCATCAGTCGAAGAATTTATCAAAAAAAGTAGAGATTTTTTAAGGGAACATCTAGAATTACTCATCAAAGATATTAATGAAAAGTCTAATTTCAAGTTAAAAGACATATATGACACAAAATTTGATCATCTTTTTGCTGTAAAAAAAATTCTTGGTTGATGAAGCTCTTTTTTTGATGATTCAAAATTAAAACCAGTAAATGTAAATAAAGAAAAAATAAATTTTTTTGAAAATCCCAGATATGTTCTTACTTTATTTATCAGAGATTTAATAGATAATGTAGTTTATAGAGAAGATTTAACATATGAGGCATTCAAGAAAATTATAAATGATTTTGAAAAAAGAAAAAATATAAAATTTCAAACTAAAAGAAATTTATTATTATTAGTCTATTGTCTATTAAAAAAAGAAGCTATAGTAAAAAATCCATCTGTTTCAAATGCGACATATTGTGTACTTGGAGTAGTTACGCATACTTGTAGAATAAGTGTTTTGAATTTACTTTTATGAGAAGATTAAATATTAACAATTAATTATGTTTTCACCAGAGAAAAAGGCTGTGGTTGTGGCGAGTTTGACAGCAGTTTTACTTATAATTATCAAATGAGTTTTTGGGGTACTTACTGGAAGTATGGCTATTTTGACGAGTGCAATTGATTCAACTCTTGACTTTTTTGTGAGTTTGATGAATTTTTTTGCTATTAGGAAATCTGAACAACCTATTGATGAACAATATAATTATTGACATTGAAAAATTGAGGGATTTGGAGCATTAATTGAGGGATTAATTATTTTTATTTCATGAATAACTGTAATTTATTTTTCATTTTTTAAGATACTTCACAATGAATTTTTACAAAAAACCTCAGAATCTATTTATGTAATGATAATTTCAATTATCATTACATTTTTACTTGTAAATTATCTTTCAAATATAGCCCAAAAAACTCAAAGTCTTATAATAAAATCTGATTTACTTCATTATAAGACGGATTTATTTACAAATTTCTGAATTATTATAGCTCTAGTTTTTATAAAAATATTTAATTTTCCAGTAATAGATCCAGTAATTTCTATAGCTATAGCTTTTTATATTATTTATTGAAGTATTGAAATTTTAAAAGATTGATTTGAAATGTTAATGGACAAAAAAATTAGTGATGAACATCTAGATTTTATTAAAGAAATTATCAAAAAACATCCGGAGCTTACTGGCTTCCATTTCTTAAAAACCAGAAAATCTGGGAAAAGAAATTTTATAGAATTTCATATAGTTTTTAGAGATGACAATATATCACTTCGTGAAGCTCACACAATAAGTGATGAGCTTGAGGCTTCAATAATAGAAGAAATTCCTCACGCAACAGTTATGATTCACCTTGATTATTTTGATGATAGTCACGATATTAACAATCCAAAATTAAGAGAATTTATCGTAAAAAAATAAATTATATTTTAATTTTTCTCCCTCTCTACTCGTGGAGAGGGTTGGGGTGAGGGTTTTAAATTTTTCCTCTAAAATATTCTTCTAGTTCTGTTATTTTCACTAAATCTTGTGCCATTGTATCTCTATCTCTTACTGTAACTAATCAATTATTATAATTCTCACTATCAATTGTCACACAAAATGGTGTACCAATCTCATCAAATCTAAAATATCTCTTACCAATGGCTCCAGTATCATCGTATTCACACATATAATTCTTACTCAAAAGACTATAAATCTCTCCGGCTTCCACATTTAGTTTTTTAACAATTGGTAAAATTGCAATTTTAATTGGAGCTAAACTCGGTTTTAATCTAAGCACGATTCTTTCTCACTCTTCTGTCTCAATTTTATCATAAGCATTTGCTAATGTTGCTAGTACCAATCTAGATAATCAAATAGATGGTTCAATTACATAAGGAATAAATTTTCTACTTGTAAAAGGGTCAAAATAACTCATATCTTGCTTAGATAAGGTCATATGAGCCTTTAGGTCATAGTCAGTTCTGTTTGCTAGAGTTGAGATTTCTCACCAACCAAACGGAAATAAAAATTCGAAATCTCCTGCTCTTTTTGAATAATGAGGAAGTCAATCTTTTGGAATTTCCACAAATCTAACTTTGTCTTGATTTAATCCTAAAACTTCGGTAAAAAATCTAGTTTCTTCCGCGAGCCACATAGAAAAATTGGCTTCATCTGTTCCTGGTTCACAAAAATATTCTATTTCAATTTGTTCAAATTCCCTGGTTCTAAATATAAAATTCCCTGGAGTTATCTCATTTCTAAAAGCCTTTCCACATTGAGCTACTCAAAAAGGTAGCTTTCTTCTACTGGTTCTTAGAATATTTGGGAAATCCACAAAAATTCATTGAGCCGTTTCTGGTCTTAGATAAGACAAGCTTGAATTATCCTCATTTACTCATAATTGAGTTTTTAACATTAGATTAAATCTAACAACATCTGCAAAATTTCTTTCGCCACAATTTGGACATTCTAGATGTCAAGCTTTTGTATAATTATTTAAATCCTCACTTGGAGTTTTGTCTCCTGCCCAGTTTTCTGGCAATATACAATTTGCATCTTTTTCAATTTTAGCCTCTATTAATTTGTCTGCTCTATGTCTAGTATGACATCATTTACATTCTACTAATGGGTCTGAAAATCATCCAACATGCCCTGACGCAACCCATGTTTGTGGATTCATTAATATTGCAGCATCAAGATAGACAACATCTGTTCTTTTTTGAATAAATTCCTTCATCCAAGCATTTTTAATATTTTCTTTTAGGATTGAACCATAAGGACCATAATCCCAGCTATTTGCAAGTCAACCATAAATTTCTGATCCTGGATATACAAAACCGCGTGTTTTTGCTAGTTCTACTATATCTTTCATTTCTACTGCCATAATATTTTATTTAAATTATAAATTATTTTATTTAATTAACTCACGAGCGTTCATTCACCCATATTTTTACAAGCTCTTAAAATAGCTCATTTCTCATATAAACTTACTATTCTTAGTTTTAATTTACTATCTTTAGCTAGTGCAAATCATGTCTGATCCATAACTTTTATATCATTTTTTATAACCTCATCATAAGTTGCATTTTTTATTAGAACTGCATCGCTAAATTTTAAAGGATCTTTATTATATACTCAATTTACTTTTGTTGCCTTAATCATCAATCAACAATCAAGCTCTAATGCCCTAAGAACTCCCGCAGTATCTGTTGTAAAATATGGATTTCAAGTTCAGGCTACACATATTACAATTCTTCATTTTTCCATATGACGAGCTCATCTTCTTTTAATATATTTTTCTCAGACTTCTGGAATATCAAGTGCACTCATTAATCTTGTCTCACATCAAACTGATTCAAGTGCATCCTGCATTGCAACTCCGTTCATAATTGTTGCCATCATTCATACATAATCCGCTGCTGTTCTGTCCATTCCGCCTGCAGCTCCAGCTAATCATCTAAATATATTTCATCCTCATAATACTATTGCAATTTCAAATCCAGCATCTCTAATTTCTTTTAAATCAGTCGCTAAATTTTTTATAAAAACTGGATCTATTCAATGAGTTTTTTCTCATTGTAAAGCTTCTCCAGATATTTTTATTAAAACTCTATTATTTATTTTCATTTTTTATTCAAATTAAAGCTAGTATAAAAATTGTAATTATTATCGCACTACAAAGCATACAAAGTGGACAATAAGAACCTATATTTGCAAATTCCTGATAGATAAAATAAGAATTAAATAATATTCAACCAAGTCATAAAATTGCAATTATTTTTTCTGACTTTTTCAAAACAGAAGTAATTCACAAAAATGCAATTACAAAAATAATCGGATAAACTATCATTGCATAAGCTGTAAATGGAAGTCAAAATATTTTTGAGTAAGGACTAGAAAGTACATTTGAACAAGAAAGAGTATTATTTATATCACAAAAAGATCCAATTTTTCAGATATTTTGTTCGATTTTGTAATTATTGTAAGTCAGATAACTTGCATTAACAAAGGCAATAAATGACAAAATACAAATTGTTATTAATTTTTTTACCCCAAGAGCACTTGTTTCACTGCGCATATGTTTAATTTATATAAATTATAAATTGCTGTTAATAGATTAGCTTTATCATCAAGCTCAATATCGCATCATGCCTCCATTTGTTCATTTCTTAAAAAATCATCATTTGACATTGCAATCATGGTTCAATTAAATTTTGTTTTAATTTCTTTAATTAAATCAAGGGTTGTTCATTCTGATTTTATATTTCAATCAAAAGCAATAATATCAATTTTTTCTTGGTTTTTATCAAAAATTTCCTTTGCTTCTCTACATGTAAAAGCCTGTAAAAGATTTATTTTTTTAGACATAAGTCTTTTAAAAGAATCTTGTAAAACTACGCCATCTTCAATAATTAAAACTGTTTTTTTCTCCATATCTATTTAGATAATTCATTTAAAATAGTAAAAAAGTCTTGTTCGTTTGTATAATTTAAAATTTTTCAATTTACATAAACAGAAGGAGTGCCAGGTAATTGCATTTTATTTCATAGAGCCAAGTCTTCATTTATCTTGTTTATATAATGTCACTCGTTCACACATTTATTAAAATCAGCTATATTTAGAGAAATATCTGTAGCTAATTTTTCTCTTTCTTGAGGAGTAACTTTTTCTCATTTTTTGATATCCTCTAAGTTATACATTGCTTTTGCAAATTCTGAGTATTTTCACTGAGAATGAGCGCACATTGCAGCCAAAGCATCTCCAAAAGCATTTGGATGAAAAGTGAGTGGGAAGTTTTTGTAAGTCAATCCAATTTTATTTGTAAGAGCATAATTATTTAACATTTTTTCTCAGATTGATTTCTCAAAATTAATACAAGCTGGACACTCAAAATCAGAAAAAACTATAACTTGAGTTTTTGAATTAATATTACCAAAAGTTGGACTATCTATATTTTTTGAAACTGTAGGATTCTTAACAGTCTGAGTCGTACAAGAAAATAGAAAAAAACTCAATAAAAACACAAAAAACAATATTTTAAATTTCATAAAAAAACTCAAATTAATAAATAAACCTAATTTGCCCTACAATATACGTAATAAGTGATAATTTTCAAATTTAATTTTGAAAATTTATTTATTCTCTAATAAATTATTAATCTCATTATCAAGATTATTTTTGATGTGTTTCAATACTAAAATTAAAATTTCCTTTCTGTTTGGAGTAATATCATTTTTTGATTCTATAATTTTTAATTTTGAATTAACAGGAATTAAAACCATAGTTAGAGCCTTAATTTGATTTTCTACAGAATTATTTTTAATATTTTCTTTTAAGTTATCTAAAATTTGGTCAAGTTTTATTTTGTATGTTTCAACTAGTAGTGTATTTAAATTTTTAACTAATTTAGCCTTTTCTTGATTCTTTTCTAAAACTGTTCCAGAATTATTTTCTTCCTGTCTTTGTTTTCCTTTTTCTTCCTGAGAATCAGAATTTTCTTCTAAGATAGAAAATTTATTTTGCTTTTTTACAGCATTTTCACTAGCAAAAACAGAATTAGAAAATCAAAAAATACCATTTTGGTTTGAAACAAAAAGTCATAAAAATCCTATGATTGAAAATGTAAAAATTTTATATATTTTTCTCATTTAGCCTTTATATAAGTTTCCTTACAAAAAGCAAATTGTCAATGTGAAAAAATTGTGAAGATTATTTCGGCAAACTTATCTTAATTTCAAATCATTTTTTATTTACTGAATTTATTTCAAAAATTCAATTATGGTTTTTAACAATTTTATCGATTATTGAGAGTCAAATTCCAACTCAAAGATCACTATTTTTATTTCTTACCTTTTCTCATTTATAGAATTTTTCTTTTAAAAATGGTAAATCTTCCTCTTTAACTCAGGCTCAATTATCAGAAAAACAAACTACAGAATAATTTTTGTTATTAGAAAAACTAATTTCCATTTTTGTATTTTTTCAAGCATATTTGAGAAAATTTGAAAAAATATTGTGTAAAATTTGTATAATTTTATCTCGGTCAGCATTTAAATAAAATTTCTTAGATGAATTAAAAATTACTTCCGAGTTATTTTTTTGAAGTTCCATAAAATATTCAGTTTTAACGAATTCAAGCAGTTCAATTAAATCAAATTTAGTTATAAAAATATTATCATTTTTCTTACTTTCTACTTTTTCATAATCCATTATTAAGTTTGTAATTTTAATAAGTCTATCAATTTCTCCATGTAAAAGTTTAATATTTTTTTCATCTAATTTCATCACTCAATCCTCAATTCATTCAATATAACATTTAACCGCAGTTATTGGGGTTTTTATCTCATGACTTAAATCAGATAAAAAATCAGATCTTATTTTTTCTTGCAAAGAAAGACTTTTATTAAGATTATTTATAGCCTCAATAAGTGGATAAAATTCGTCTTTTTTATTGTAAAATAAATTTTTATATTCTTTTTTGTGAATAATATTTGAAAGATTTGAGATAACTTGTTTGATTGGATTAAACGTTAATTTAATCCAAATGTAAATTATTCCAGAAATTAAAACTATTAAAAATAAATTAAAATAAAGTATGGATTTAAGGGTTTTTAGTACAAAGGTTCATTCAAGAGTTGTATAATCAATTTTGAAAAAATTTGAAATATTAGAGAAAAAAGACTGAAGTGCATTTGTTCAAATTACTTTTTCTATTGCGACTCCAGACAGTCAAATTTGTTGCATAGATTCAACTAGAGATGAATCTGAAACTTTTGGATCTTCTGAAAATTTTTCAAGTGAAGCTGAAATACTTGATAAATCTTTTGTAATTTTTTTATATTCCTCAACTGTATTTTTATCAAGATATTCACTATCTAAAATTTTTGATATTGTTTCAAAGTTTATATTATTTTTAATTGTTTGCTTTTTTACCGCCACAACATAGTCCTCAAAATAAATAGAAGAAAAATATTTAAGCGCAAAAATATTTGAGATTATCACAAATCAAAGAATTAAAATATTGGCTATAAGGAATTTTTGTGAGAATTTCATAAAAATTGTTAAATTAAGTTAATAGACCCATTCGACTACACTGCGTTTCGCTCAGGGTGACAGAAATAGTGGAAATAACGAAAAAATTATTTACTTATTTTATATCAAATTCATCTGAGTGTTTTAATTTCTATCTCATTTCAGACTTTTTTTCTAAGATTTTTGATGTGAGTATCAATAGTTCTGTCATAGATATAATTATCATATCACATAATATCTTTCATTAAATTTTCCCTTAAAATTACTTCGTCTTTCTTTTCTATAATATACTTTAGAAGTAAAAATTCTGTTTTTGTTGTCTTGATTTCAGTTCCATTTATCTTAAGTAAATAATTTTTCAAATCAAGCTCTATATTATTGAAATGTAAAAAATTATCACTTTTATCAGCCTCTTTATTATTTGAAAATCTCTTTAAAACACTATTTATACGAGCCAGAAGTTCACGAGGAGAAAATGGCTTAGATACATAATCATCAGCTCATAGCTCTAGTGCTAAAATTTTATCTTCTTCATCTCCACGAGCCGATAAAATAATTATCGGAGTATCGCTTATTTGTCTAATTTCCTTACAAATTTCAATTCAATTTTTACCTGGTAAATTAATATCTAAAACTACTAAATCTGGTTTAAAACTATGGAAAATATTTAGAGCTTCAGATCAATCCTCGCAAGTAGATAGACCAAATCCGCTCCCAGAAATATAGCTTCCAAGCGAATTTAGAATTCAAACATCATCTTCAATAATTAAAATTTTTTTCATAATTCTTTACTTAATATATTTTGATTATATAAGTATTTTAATATTTTCAAATTTAAATAACTTTCACCATATATTCTCACTCAAGTTTATATCACAATTTCTCATAATATCATCTCACTCATACTCAGCTTATTACTGCAATTTTTTTGATTTGTGGAAAATTGGTTTTTACTATATTTTCAGCTTCCATAATTAGTTTTTTTCAGAATCAAATGTGCTGACCTGATAAACTTCCTTTTTCTCAGATTTTTAGCTGATCTCCATAGGTATGAACTTCCCTTATAATTGCCGCATCCTGAAGTTCTGGGATAAAGTGAAGTTCTTTAGAGAAAATATTAGATGGAATTCTAAGCCTTAATTGAGAAAAAATTGTTCTGTCTTCTTTGTCTATAAACTGCAAGAAATATTCATCTCCACTTGATGCAGAGTAGCTTATGGTGTCTAGAATTGCATTTTCTGGATTATTTAATTTTAATCTTATTTCGCGTGCTGAGATATCTTTTTTGGTAAGTCATTTTTCTTTCATTTTCTTATCTGTAATCTGGCGTAAATTAGCCAAGTGAGATCAGGCGAGTATTTCAGAAGATGGAATATCGCGATACATTCTATTAAGTCTCACATATTCTGGGATCAATCCCTGTAAGCTCGCCATTAAATCAATTAAGGTTTCGTCGTCATAAGGCGCAAATCCTCATTTTTGCCAAATTTGAGTGAGTTCACTATTTGGAGTCACGACCATTGGGTAAATTTTCAGCTCATCTGGACGAAAATCCTCATCATCAAAAACATTTTTAAGGCTTTTTATATCTAATTCTGGATTAGAGCCAAGCAAATTTGGCATAATGTGGGCAACTACCTTAAATCCAGCATCTTTTAAAAGTTTGGTTGCAAGTTTACTTTCTGTGTTTCCATGTCATCTTTTATTTAATTTATTTATCTCATCAATTGTCGTCTGGTAGCCAATCTCAACTCTTGTAACTCAATATTTTCTAAGTTTTTTAATTTCTTCTATATTTATAAAATCAGGTCTAGTCTCAATTGCAATTCAAATAACGCGAGAAGCAGAAGTTTCATTTCTTTTTTTGGCTTCCTCAAGATTTTTCGATTTTATAATTTCAAATCAGGGTTTAATTTCAAAAGATGCAAATTTTTCATTATCTAAACTTGTGGTAATTATATTTTTTTTAACTTCTTCATAATTAGAGTGTGCATCGTATATATCTTTTATGAATTCCTCCTGATAATCGTCTGGATATAGGCTCCAAGTGCCACCAATTATTCTCACATCACATTTTCAAATATTATGTCCAGTAATCTCAAGAGATCTAAGTCTATTTTGAACTTGTTTTGTCGCATCAAATTGGTTGAGTTCTGCCCTCATTACAGCGGGTTCATTTGAAATATAACTTTTTGGTAAATTGTCATAACTTGGACAATAAATACATTTTCAGACACATTTTGCACTCTTGGTGAGAATTGAAATTACAGAAACCCCAGAAAGACTTCTTATAGCCCTTTTTCTTAGTAATTTAAAAACTCTTAAATCCTGCTTTATTTCTCATAAATCAATAAGCTCTCTGTAACGCTTCAAAAGTGCTATATTTGGTATTAATTCACTTATTTTGTAATCCTTATAAATGGAATTTTTTAGTCTATGAAAATCCTCACTTGTAGCAATCTCCTCATTTTCCACAACTGAAAAAATTATTTTATCTATAATTTCTGCCTTTATATCTGTCATTCAAAAATTGGTTAATTTTAGAGAGTATATTTAATGAGGCAAAAAAGTAAAATAATTTAAATGCTTGACTTTTTAGAAATTTATCTATTATAAATAATATTCTATATCTTAACGTAAATTTTATGAGTAATAAAACAGGTGCCCTTGGGGTAAAAAATAAATTATATGGCTTGGCTTTATTGGCTGGTTTAACAGTATGAGTTCCGTCATTTGCAATTGCTGAAGTTCAAGCAAATACTTGTGGAGAAGTAGAGAAAATTTTTAGTTCATTTTCAAAAGAAAATTTAACTCAAATAAAAGAATTTTATAGTGTGAAAATTAAATGAAATTCTGAAATAGAAAGAACTGCAAATGAAGAAAATGCTAAATTTGTAGCTTGTGTTGACACAATTCTTAAAAAGAATAATAAATAATTTTATATTTTAATTCAAAAAAATATGTGAGAAAAAATGAGAAAACTTGCAAAAGCAATTGAAAAGTTAGACAATGAAAATCCTAGCTCTCAACTACAAACTGTTATATGAACAGGATTACCTTTTGTACTTTGACATTTTTCATTTGAAATTTTATCACTTTTAGAAGATCCAGATAAAGATTCTAGAACTGAGTTTATTCTAAAAAGTACCTATAATAATCACAACCCACCAAGAACAGGTCATCCAATGGAAAAAATTCACAATGAAACAATTAGAAATAAATTAGTTCAAGCTTGTCGTGAAGCCTGAATAGATATAGATTTTCCAAAATAAACAAAATTTTTTGACAAAATATCCTTTTTCAATAGAATAATGCCCGCAAATATAAGCGGGGGTAACATAAAAGAGTGAGTGTACTAAGGCTTCAACCCTTGGGTGTACGAGTTCAAACCTCGTTCCCCGCTCCAATTTTTGCAAAATAAAATCTATTTAAATTATGGCCAATAAACATTGATTAAAAGGAAGTATTGTTAAAAAACAAGCTGCATCAAGAAAACTTGCGAAGCATAAAAAGGCTTCTATGCAGGTATATATTGGTAATGAAAATGCACAATCAAGAAAAAATCAAAGCTATAAACAAAGAAAACATTATTACGAAAATAAACAAAGTTTCCCTAAGAAAAAACTATGAAATAAAGACATTAATTACCTAATTGAAGTTGGAGTAATTGATGATAGGGGATTTTTTAAAAAAGGAAAAAAGAAAAATTTTATCACAAAATCAATGACTGACGCGAAAGGTTTAGACTATTATGGAATGCCACGTTAATAATAAGCAAAAAACTTATAAACTTTTAGCAGCCGTATTTCAACGGATAGAATGCGGCCCTGCGAAGGCTGCGATATAGGTTCGATTCCTATCGGCTGTACCAAAAAATATTAAATAAATTGAATAGCTACTACTATTTTTGTCATTCCCGCCCATCCCTGTCATTCCCGCACCCCACAAGGAAGTATAAACTCCAGCTGGAATCTACAATTTATTAAAATCCTAGAAAAAATGTTTAAAAAACAGGTGAAACAATTCATTCTAAGTCAGAAATTTATATCAAAACTTCCTTTAACTTTTTTGGTTTTAATCTTTTTTGTGCCTATAGTATTGCTTAAAATAAACTATAGAATTGGGCTTTATTTTATAGCTTTCTATATATCTTATTGGACCATTAAAGTATTTGAATCATATTTTTATGTAATAACTTCTTACCTTAAATTACTCAATCTCAACGCGAAAGATTATTCAAATTCAGATATTATAAAAAAGGATGCAAAAAACCTAAAACACATAATTATTGTACCATTTTACTCTGAACCTTATGATGTAATTGAGGATAATGTGATTTCTATAATTAATAATGTTTATCCATATAAAAATAACATAACTATTCTTTTAGCGCCAGAAGAGAGATGAATAGACACAATAGTAAATGCAGAAAAAATTATTAAAAAATTTAAAAATTCTGGAGTGGAAATTGTATCTGTTGTGCATCCAAGTTGACTTCCGGGTGAATGAAAAGTAAAATGAGCCAATATTACATATGCGATAAAAGAGTATATTAAAGACAAGAATTTAGACGAACAAATGACTTATATTTCGACAATTGATACAGATACAAAAGTCGAGAAAAATTTCTTTACAATAGTTGCTTATACTTATTTAACAACAGAAAAAAACACAAATGCAATTTATCAATATACTCCCGTTTACTCAAATAATTGGAATAAATGAACTTTTTTTGCCCGTCTTATAGCTATGTGAACAACTTTTTGGCAATTATCAGAAAGTCAAAATCCAGAATTTTATAGAAATTTTGCTGTCTACTGAATGTCTTTAAAGTGTCTAAAAAAATCTGATTATTGGTCAAAAACAAGTATAGTAGAGGATTGACTTCAATATTGGAGAAGTTATTTTGCTTGGGGTTGAGTTTTTAGAATTGTAAATGTGCCAGCAGTTTGTATGATGGACGTCGTAGAGGAAGAAAATATATTTAAAACGATTAAGTCTCAATATAAGCAACTTAGAAGATGGTCATGGTGATGTAGTGATCTTGAATATGTAATTCCAGAGTTTTATAAAAACAAGAAAATTAAAAAAAGAGAGAAAATTAAGAAAATCGCTTATTTGATCTTTAATCATTTATTTTGGTCAGGAGGAGCACTTACTCTATTTTTTATAGGATATTTGCCAGGAGTTGTAGATAATCTCAAAAACAGCATAATAACACTTACAATACCACTTTCAGTATCATTAATTTTTACAATGATTTTCGCGACAATTGCTTTCCCGAGTTTTATCTCTATTTTAATTATGAGAAAATATGTCCACTTTAGAAAAAGAGATTATGCAGTAAATATTTTACAATGGCTTTTAATTCCAACACTAACGCTTACGTTGTTTTCACTTCCTGCAATAGAAAGCCAAATAAGATATTTTTTCAACAAAAGAATTGATTTTTTTGAAAGCACCAAGAAAATGAAGAGGAAATAATTTTTAAATTTATTTATGATACAATCATATAACGATGAAGTAAGAAATAAAAAAAGAAAAAATATTATTTTTTGGATAGTAGTATTTTCTTTTGCGAGTTATCTTTTTCTTTTTTTTCAATGATATTATTTAAATATTGATTTCAATTTTAAAACTAAAGAACCCCAAAATGTTTTAAGACAATTTTGAATTATAAATATTTTAACCCTTCCAGAAGCAGACAAGATAATTATTAATTGAGTTAATTACCAAAACAACTCAAGAAGTATTTTTGATTTTTGAAATTATAGTGTCAAAATAAACAAAGATTGATATATTCCAGTATCTCTTAATTTCAATATTAACAAAGAAAATACGTATTACACTAACACAATTAATTTAATTAAAAAACTCTACTATTATCCTATTTGAGAGAGTTTTTCATCAATTTATAAGATTGATAATTACTATCTCGCTTATGATGATAAAATTAAATTAATTAAAGTTTTAGACTTAAATTTTAAATTAAAAAAGGCATTTTATGCTAAAGATTATATATATTTATGACAAAATTATTTTTCTTTGTATTGAAAAATTTTTATCTATGATTTGAGTTCAAATACGCCAGTTCCTTATTTATCAAAAATAACTTCTCTACAAGCAACATGTAAGGTTTCTAGAATAATTTCTAATAACTTATTTTGTTATGATAATATGAGTTATATTACAAAAGATCTAAGCTTAAATGAGAATATTTTAAAAATAAATGAAAATATAATTTTGACAAAAAATTATGTCTATAATAATTCTAACTCAAACTGGAATTCTTATAATCATGAAAATGAGGAAATTTCTGATTCTGAAAATATAGTACATGTCTCATGACTTCCTTATTATCTAAAAAACTGAAGTTTGTGGAAATTTCAAAAATGAGCGAAGGAAAAATTTGAAATATCTTTAATTGATAATATTGTGAAAACCCAAAATTTTTGAGATGAACTTATGCTAGCTGGTTATAAAAATGATAAAAAAGTCTTTGTTTTACTTGATTTTAACAGAAAATATAATTGAATATTTTCTGAAATAAATATAGATAATTTAGAAATTTCCAAAACAAATTGAATTTATTTATTCAGGACTCCTTCTCAAGTTTATTTTTATTATAAATGATGAACGGATTTAATTAAAATAATTGATTGAGATATACTAAATATAATTTGAAACACAATATTCTTTAAAAGAGATAATAAAAATTTCTACTTAAATTTTGGAGAATAATAATTAAAGTTCACGATTAAAAAGAGCTATAGATGCATCTCATCTATTTTCCCACATCTTCTTAATTTCATCTAATTTAGAAATTAATTTATCAAGTTTATTTTTATTAAAAGTACTTCATTTTATAATTTCAATTTCCTTAGTTATTTTTGCTACCATAACAACACAAAATTTAATTGCTTCACTGTATTTTTCTTCTAAAATTAAATTTTTATATGCCGTTTCTGGATTACTAAGTACATTTTCACTAATTTCTTCGATAATTAATCCTTTTAGGATTTTTGCTTCTTCTTGTCCCATTGCAAGTAAAGTTGTAAGTTCTTCCTTATTTAAAAAAACTCATTTTTCTCATTTTATTGAATCTTGATTAGGAATATATTCCCAATCTCATAAATGCTCAGCAATTAAATGAATGTTTGAATCTCAATCATTTTTTACTTCAAATTCTCAACCATATCAAAAATTTCAATCTTCAGGCATTACAAAAGAATTTCATGTTCAGTTAAATTCTTTATTTCAAAAAATTCAAGCTAATATAAAGATAACTTTTTTACTAATTTTTTTAGAGATTCCTCAAATTTTTCATTCACCAGTATTTATAGGTGGCTTGTAAGCTGGTCTTTCTTCTCATTCTCCTAAAAATCTATTTCTATCGCTCATAAATAATAAAATTAATTTAATACATAATTTGTATTATTGTAAAAATAGCAATTTTTGCAAGTTTTTTTTGCTTTTTTAAGGATTTGTGATATAGTATAGACAATTAAAATAAAAAAATATGACTATTGATTTACACATCAACCAAAAACAAGAAGAAATGAAATTACCATCTTCTATTTCTTCTATTATAAAAGAAACTCATAAAAAAGCTGACGAAGTTGTTGATTTTAGTTTATTTGTGTCCCAAGAAACAAATCCTTTAAGATGAATATTAATCGCTTGAAAAGGAATTATTTTAAATATACTCGGGTCTAATAATCTAGATCCAGAAATTTATGCAAGATTAGTTGATACAAAAATAAAATATCAAGAGTGGCAAAATGCAAAAGCTGATGACTATGATTTATCGGCAAATAATGATGATTTACAATTTAAAAAAGCAGCATAATATGAACATGAAATTAATTGCAAAAAATAAATTAACTCCAGATGTTTACGAGTTAATTTTTGAATTTGACTGAAATTTAACCTCTCTTGCCTGACAATTTATTACTTTTATTTTGCCATCATGACTTAGAAGAGCTTATTCGGTAGCTTTTCAGAATTGATCTAATTTTGAATTTATTATAAAAAGACTCGAAGATGGAAGATGATGAAGTAAAGAAATTTGTGATTTAGAGCTTGGAACCTCACTTGATTTTATCTGACCAGTTTGACATTTTATATTAAAGGAAACTCCAGAAAATAAGCTATTTATTGGTACAGGAACAGGTTTTGCGCCGCTTTATTTTCAAATAAAAAAAGCAACTGAGCTTTGACTCAAATCCAATCTTCACTTTATCTTTTGAGTTAGACATTTAGAAGACATATTCTACGAAGAAGAATTAAATAAAATAAAACAAGAAAATACAAATTTTGATTATAATTTGTATTTAAGTAGAGAAGATAGTCAAAAATACACAAAATGATATGTTACAGATTTTTTAAAAAAAGAGAATATCTCTGATTTTGAAGAATTCTATATCTGCGGAAGTCCAGTCATGGTCGAAGATTCCAGAAAAAAACTTCTTGAACTATGAGTTGGAGAAGACAAAATTTATTTTGAAAAGTATTAAACAAAAAACCTGAAATTAAAATTTCAGGTTTTTTTAATGTTTATTTAAACTCTACTTAAATATTCTCTGGTTCTTGTGTCTATTTTTATTTTATCTCATATTTTTACAAAAAGTGGAACTGGTACAACAAGTCATGATGATAGAGTTGCTGGTTTTTTTCATCCGGTTGCTGTATCTCATTTTTCTCCTGGTGGCGTATCTATAACTTCAAGAACAATTGAAGGTTCTACTTGAATATTAATCGGTCTCTCATTAAAAATTTGAACAATAACCTTATCTCATTCAGATAAAAAATATTTATTATCCTGAATAACCTCATCTCATAGATTAAATTGCTCATAATTATCCATATTCATAAAATTACAACCTTCATCATCTTTATATAAAAACTCAGCATTAGCATAAGTTATTTCAGCACTTTCAACCTTATCAACTTCACGGAAAGTTTTCTGCATTGTAGTACCATTTAATAAATTTTTTAAAATGGTTTTTTCCATTCATTTTCACATTGCCACCTTTAAATGCTCGGATTTTATAACTTCATAAGGTATCCCGTCTATAAGTAATTTTTTTCAAATTTTTACATCTTCCATTGATGCCATAACTTTTTAAATTAAAAATTAAATTATCAAATATTTATAAAAATAACTTCATTTTCTAATCAAGTTTCTTTTATTTTATACGTTTTTACTTCTTCTGGATGTTGACCAAGAGTTGTAAAAAATACATCTTTTGCCTCTCAATAAGGCAATACATATCTAGCCTCAAGATTTTCATATATTTTAATTGAATTCTTGCTTCATTTGATAACAAGTACATCAATATTTCAAAATATTTTTAAAACTTCTTCAGTCAAATCTATATCATCATAAGGAATATATGATATATTTTTATCATCAACTCTTAATTGAAAAAATAATTTATCTCAAACTTCTGCAATTAAAGCTAATATTCCAGATTTTTCGTATTCACCTGGAAAGTCAAGAACCATTCCGTCAAGAATTATTTTAATTCAATCAAATTCAACCTCTCTTTTATCTGAAATTAAAACAATGTTTCAATTTTTTTTCGTAAATTCCATAAAAATATAAATTATAAAATATAAATTTTTTATTTTGTAAGGAACGCAGGCCTGCGTTCCTTACAAAATTTTTTTACATATATTGTAAATTTTTCTTAACATAAGAAAAAATGTCTGGCTTAACATCAATTCATTTTAGTTCTGCTAATTTAAACCATTTAAATCAAATTATTTTTTCTCTTTCAGCTCAAATATTTTCAAAAGATTTCAAATTTGGCTCATTTTCTCAAATATATTTAACCAAAAATAAATAAACATCTTTGTTGATAGTAGGGCTTCATTCCTTGTAACTAGCAACAAAAGTAAAATTTATTTTTGTAATAAATTTAATAATCTCAAGCTCTGATTCTAAAAGTCAAGTTTCCTCACTAATTTCTCTTAATGCGGTTTCCTTTGCTTTTTCCTCATCTTCTATACGTCATTTGGGAATAACATATACTATTTGTCATTTAGGATTTTTTCTCTCAAGTAAAAGGATTTCAAACGAATTTCACTTCTTACGATAAACAATCCCACCTGAGCTTTTTTCAAAAAGTCTCGCCATAATTGTGGTTGTTAAATTAAAACTAATATACTCAATTTTTAAAAAAATACAAAAAATAATTTCTAGTTAAAGAAATAAAAATAAGCTTTTTAGCTATTTAATAGGGAAAACGATATTTTATATATCAATAAAAATTGACTTTTAAATATTTTTCTTAATATGAGAAATGTAACTTCCTAAAAAATCCAAAAAAAATCAAAACTTTTAGATAATTTAAAAAATAAATATGTTAAATATAATTTTGTCCCTTATTGCTTGAGGAGCAGTCTCAGGTATTTTAGTATACATTAATACTAGTAAAAAACAATTAGATCTAAAGAAAGAAAAAGAAGAAGAAATTAGCAAGATTAAGTTAAATTTAGATGATGATAAACGTAGGCTTAATGAAGAAAAAAATGAGCTTGAACAAAAGAAACAAAGACTTGATAAAATGGAAGAAAAATTTCTTGAAAGAGAGGAAAAAATAGAAAAGAGGCTTGAAGAAATAGAGAAAAAGCTTGAAGAAGTTGAAAATAAGAAAAAGGATTTAGTTTCAAAAGAAGAAGAAATTGAAAAAAGAAAATTAGAAATAAATAAAATAAAAGAAGAATTAAACTGAAAACTAGCTCAAATAGCATCCTTAACACAAGAGGAGGCAAAAGAATTAATCCTAAAACAAACTGAAGATATCTATGAAAAAGATATTTTAGCCATTATTGAGAAGAAAAAATGAGAACTAAAATTAAAAGAAAAAGAATTATCAAGAGAAATTCTAATTAAATCAATTCAACAATATAGCTGAGAAATAATTTCAGAAACCACTCAAACCACAATTCACCTAGAAAATGATGATATTAAATGAAAGCTTATCTGAAAAGAATGAAGAAATATTATAGCTTTCGAAAGAACTACAGGGGTTTCGCTTATAATTGATGATACTCCAGATACTGTATTTATTTCAAGTTTTGATTTATTTAGAAGATATGTTGCAAAAAAATCCCTAGAACAACTTATAGAAGATAAGAGAATTCAACCAGCTCGTATTGAAGAAATCGTAGAACAAAACCAAAAAGATGGTGAAAAATTGATTTATGATTTATGAGAAAAAACCATAAATGAAATGTGAATAGCATGAATTCCAGAAGAAATAATTGGACTTGTTTGAAAACTAAGATTCCGTACTAGTTATGGACAAAATATTTTAACTCACTCAAAAGAAGTGGCTTATATTGCACAAGCAATAGCCCAAGAGCTTTGAGCAGATGCTGCATTATGTCTAAAATGATGACTACTGCACGATATCGGAAAGGCCCTAGATCACGACATAGAATGAACTCATCCTGAAATCTGAGGAAAAATTGCTAGAAAATATAATTTATGAGAAAAAATAGTAAATATTATTGAATGACATCATGATTGAGTTACTCATACTTGTATTGAAACTAAAATTATACAAATTGCAGATGCAATAAGCGCAGTTAGGCCAGGAGCCAGAAGAGCATCAGTAGAACAATATATTAAAAGAATGCACGAAATGGAAAATCTAGTACTTAATTTTGCGGGAGTTACAAAAGCATATGCACTTTCTGCTGGAAGAGAAGTAAGAATATTTGTAGACTCAGATTGAGTTACGGATTTAGAAGCAGAGAAATTAGCAAGAGAAATAGCTCTATCTATTGAAAATAATTTAAATTACCCATGAGAAGTAAAAGTGAATTTAATAAGAGAAAAGAGAATAACCGAATATGCAAGATAAGTAATTGTCATTCCTTTGAAGAAAGGAATCTACAAAATATTTAATTCTATAAATGGAAGATTCCTGCCTACGCAGGAATGACAAAAAGACTAGAAATGACATATAAAAGGAATATTAATTAATAATTTTATATTTTAATAATTATATATGTATCCTCAAATTGAGCTTGGACCTATAATAATTTACACTTTCTGATTATCACTTAGTATATCATTCATATTATTTTTCTGGATGTTGTACAAATTATCTCTAAAATTTTGAATTAATACAAACTTCTTTCTTGGTAATGTTTTCTTCTTCTTTATATCATCATTTATTTTTTCTAGATTATTCTATGTACTCGCTGAATGGGTGGATTTTAAATATTCATTAAGCTGATGATTTTTTAAATTTTTCTTTATGTCAGATTATAACTTTTCCCTAATTTGAGGGGTTGTGTGATTTTTTATTGTACTTTATATAAATATTAAAAAATTTAAATTAAAAGGAAATAAATATATTGATGCTGTGGTTTTATCATTTTTATTTGCAGCAGTAATATGATATATTTGAACATTTTTAGGTTGACAGGTTTATGGTAAACCAACTGATCTACCTATTTGAATTACTTATAATAATCCCCTGAGTAAAAATCCATATTCATCACCAACCTTTCCGCTTGCTATAGTATATTCTATAATTTCATTTTTACTTTTTACAGGATTGTATATTACAAGAGTTTTTGTAAAAATTGAATGATTTGTAGGATATATTTGAATAATAATTTTTTCTTCGTTCTTACTTATTTTTGAATTTTTTAATTGAAGTCCAGACATATTTAATTCCCTAATTTATGTTAATTTAACACAAATTTGAGCCCTTGGATTAATCTTAATTTGAATAAGATGACTGAGAAAAATATACAAAAATGAAAAAATATAGTTAATTTCTATATTTTATTTTCAATTTCATTTATAACATCAACTTTTATTACAAATATATACGGGCAATTTTCTGTATATATTTTTTTATTGTTTATAATTATATCTCTGGTTTTTGTTTTAAATTACAAAAAACTATATTTTTTAGTATTTTTTTGAATTTTATGACTGTTTATTTGATTTTTTTATTCCCAATATAAGTCAAATATTATAAGTCAAAAAGAAAATATAATAAATAGTTTTGTAAATAAGACAATGACTCTAGAATGAAAAATATTAAAATTAGATTCTACTAATTCAGACTACAAGAATTACATTCTCAAAATAAATAAAATTGATAATAATTTAATAAAAGAAGATATTTCACTACTGGTGAAAACTGGCAAAAAATTAAATTTAAATCCATGAGATCTAATAAATTTTAAATCAAAAATTTATGAAATAAAAAATACCTGAAATTTTGACTATAGAACGTATTTAAAACTAAAAAACATATACTGAATGGTTTATATGTATAACTTTGATGTAATATGAAAAAATAGTACAAATTATGAAAATTTTATAGAAAAAATAAGAAATAAAATTTTAATAACAATTAAAGAAATTTATCCAAAAGATAGCTCTAATTTACTTTCTGGGATATTAATTTGAGAAAGAAATGATTTGAGTCTAGAGCTAAAAAATAATTTTAATAGATCAGGTCTTACTCATATCATAGCTGTTAGTTGATTTAATATCACAATTATTATAATATTTCTGTCTTTTATTTTAAGACCATTTCCTATGGCAATTAAAATTCCAATAATTGTAGGTTTTATTGTAGTTTTTGTGAACATTGTATGAGATAACTCTCCAGCTATTAGAGCGGCTATTATGTGAATAATATCTTATATTTCACTTTCTTATTCCAGAAAAATTAATTTATTTAATTTGATTTTGTTTATTGTAATATTTTTTATTATATTAAATCCGTTAATTATAAATTATGACATAAGTTTCCAGTTGTCTCTGTTATCGGTAATTTGAATAGTTTATTTTTCAGACTATTTAAAGAAATTACTAAACTTACTGCCAAATAAATTTTCTATAAAAGAAGCACTTATTTTAACACTTTGTTCTGTAATATTTACACTTCCTATAATAGTGGTCAATTTTGGACAACTGTCTATAATGTCACCAATTTCAAATATCCTAGTTACCTTCGCAATTCCATTATCAATGCTATTTTGATTTTTAAGTATAGTACTTTATTTTATTACTCCGATACTATGAATTACAATTTGATTTATAGGCTGGGCATTTCTGAAATATATCCTAATAATAACAAACTTTTTCTGAAGTCTTCAATATGCCACCATTAGTATTAATTTTGATGAATATAAATATATTTTTGAAATAATTTATTACATTGTTTTGGTTTTTATTGTGGTTTATTTTAGAGTTGGAAAGAAGAAAGATGAAGAATTAGAAAAAATACAGAAATAAATATTACTTTTTAAAGTCTAATAAATTCTGTTTTGTTAATCAAGTTTGCTTTAAAATTGCTAATAAAGTTCATATTGGTAGATCTTTTTTATGAAAAGGAACTACGGTTCTTTTTTTAGAATTTTCATTATACATAATTTTATGACTTCATGTTGTATGATCAATTATCCATCAATTATGTATTAAAAATTTAATAATAAATTCAGGATTAAATTGTTTCATGAAGAGAGAGTAATGATATAAAACTTTCTTTTTTTATTATGGGTACATATTCACCATGCTTCTTTAGAGAAGTAATGTATCATATTGCAGCATCTTTTATCATTTCTTTAGCTTCTTCCAGGGTTTCTCAATAAGAAACACATCATGGAAGCTCTAGGATTTCAGCTGTGTATCACCCTTCTGGTTCACTTGTAAAAAATATAGTTAAATTCATAAATTTCTAAAATTAAAAACTAAACTTCTTCTATTATATTTAATTTCTTAAAAATGCAAATTCACTTGCAGAGACAGGACTCTGGTTTGGGCACAAAAAAATAACCCTCGCAAAAGCGAGGGTTATTGAAAAATTTTTCAAAATTTACTTCATATTTTTTCTGCTTAATTCATTTAATTTATCAATAGTTTTCTTATCTACTTGAGGATTTTCTCAAACTGTAATTATTTTTAAAGCCTTTAATTTATCAATTATTTTAATATCTTCATTGTCTAGTTTATTAAATTCCAATTTTAGTGTCTCTAATTTAGTTAGATTTGATAAATTTGAAATATCCTCTAGTTTATTACTTTGTAATTGTAGAGAAGTTAAATTAACAAGTTTTTCGAGTCAAGTCGTTGATATAATCTGATTATATCATAAATGTAGGTCAACTAAATTTACAAGCGTATCTAATCAAGATATTTCCTTAATTTCATTATTTCCCAAATCAAGTTTTTTCAAAAAAGTTAATCATTCTAAATTCTTAATTTCAGTTATTTTATTAAAAGATAAATAAAGTTCTGATAAATTCTTTAGACATCATAAATCTTTATCAATTTCAACAATTTCATTATCTGCTAAATCTAAAGACCAAATATCATATTCATAATTAGTTCAAATTACCATTTTACAAATATCTGGCATAGTTCATAGATTTTTTGATCTTAAGTCTAAATGATGAAATTCCTTTTTATAATTTTTTGTAATTAATTCATTTACTGCTCATGTATTGATTATTTGAGTTTGGGTAATTATCTTATTTGGAAATAACTTATTTTTAAAATAAAATCAAAGTATTCATAAAATAATAAGTAATGCAATTAATATTATTAAAATGTTTCTTTTGTTAATAAGTTTGTTCATAGTCTAAATAATTTAAATATAAAATATGAGCATATTTATATTCATTTCCTCAATTTTTGCAAACAAAAAAAGAACCCCCTTGCGGGAGTTCTTAAAAAATAATTAAATATTTTTTTATTTAGCAAATCAATAATGGAATTATTGAGATACTTTAGTAGCAGTTAATTTATCAAATGATAAGTTAAGTGCACTGAATGTAGCAGCAGTAATTTCTGCAGCATCATCACCACCTACTAAGTAAGTAGTATCAGCAGTATCAGTTAATCATGAATCGTTAGATGAGTAAGTAACAGTAGTACCATCATCTAAATTACCAAGTTCAACTTGTACATATTTTGCAGTAGCATCAGTTAGACCAGAAACGGTAACTTTGATTGCATAGTAAGCAACACTACCATTATCTACTTCATTATTTACAGAAGTAACTGTAGTTAAATCAGTAGTAACAGTAGCAGCAGCAGCACCTACGTGAGTAGTAGCATAATCATCGTCTGTTCCAGGACCATTTACTCTAGTAACAACAGTGCTATTATCAGCAACAGTAGCATCTGAAGTAAGAGTAAAGTTAAGTTGTCTTAATACAGATTTTAAAGTTGAACCATTAGTGCCGTCTGTATTTGTAGCAGAATCAGTAGTAACAGCAAGAATAGCAACTGTATTTTGTCCATTAGTTAATTTAGATGTTACAGTTTCACTTCCATAAGAAGAAACAAATGCAACATTAGATATTCTAGTAGGAGCAACTAGGAATGTATTAGAAGGAGCAACTGCAGCATCAGCAATAGCATCAATTGCAGAAACATCAACAGCTTTAGAAGAAGCATTACCGTCAGCATCTGTAACAGTTAATTCTAATTCATAACCATTTGCAGCTAGTAATCCAGCTTCATCTCTTCCTATTTTTCTAGTAATAACTTTAGCATATATATTAGAAGATCCTTCAGCAACAACATAATTTACATCGCTAAATGTAGTTACATTAGATGTAACTGATTTTCTAGCGATTTCTGTAGTTTTATCATTAGCATAAAGAATAACTGTAGAAACAGCAGATTCAAATGCAGTAGATTCACCAGTTTCATCAGCAGTAAGAGTTAAGTCTTTAACTTTTACAGCTTCATTAGTAGCAACCATTTCCCAGCTAGCAACAAAATCAGAAGTAGCATTAGCTAAAACTGTTTTATCATTACTAGTAGAAGAATCAGTATTATCAACTGTAGCAGTTAGAGTACCAACTCCAGAAATAGTAACGGCTCTAGCAGAAGTATAACCAGCTGCTACAGCAGAAGTAGTGATATCAGAATCAGCATCAAGATTAGCATCAACATCATCATTATCTTCATCATCTAAGCTAAGATCTAATAAAGCTAATTTTAATACATCATTTGCCATAGTATTGTCATCAGCTATAGACATAGTAACTATGAATTTTTGTGTATTATTTTTAGCGATTTCCACATTAAATCCATCAAAAGTAGCAACTTCTGTAGATATTTGAGAACCACTTACTCTATCAAGTAAATTAGCTTCAGAAATAGAATCTTTATATAATTTTAATTCTGTAACTCTTGTATTATCTAAAGTATCAGTTCCTGGAGTACCAGAAACTTTTGCTTCTGTCATTTTTAAAGTAGAGCTGTCATCAGCTTTTACTTCAAAAGTAAGAGCTTCTACATCAACAGAACCAATTACAGCAGTTTTACTTGCTGAAAGAGGAATTAAAGAAGTAGTAGCAGTAGCAGTAGAACCTTCTAATACTTTAAATGACATAGAAGAAGGAGTAATATCAGTAACAGCTGTATCATCTTCAGTTTCTACAACATAGAAACCAACATTAGGAGCAGCTAAAGAAACTGCAGGAGTAAATCTAGAAGAAGCAAAAGTAATTAAGCTATTTCCAGAAAGATTTTTAGTATCAGCTCTAATTGCAAATGTAACTGAACCTGTAGAAGGTAGAGCTATATTTAAATCAGCATCTGCATAATAATCAGAATTTGTATCAACAGCAGTTCTAGTTAAATCATATACTACACCATTAGTTTCGTCATATAATTCAACATTTTCAAGATAAGTATCTGGTGTTCTAGTGATACCATCTCATCCATAATTATCATCATTATAACTGTTAGTAACAGTAACTTTAAATTTTTGTAATTCTAAGTTTTTACCAGCATTAGAAGTAACTTTAATTTTACCTAAAATTACATCGTTTTTATCTTCTTTAATAGTAGCATTAGTAGCATCGATAGCACCAAGAACTAATTCTCAAGCATCAATTGAAACTGCAGCACCATCAGAAGAATCTGTAACACCTACTCAGTAACCATATTTAGTACCTTGTGCAGTTACATCAAGAGTAGAATCAAGACTTAATAATACATTTTTACCAGCACCACCTATGATGTCAGCTTTAACTACAAATTTAACTATTTTAGAAGCTTTTAATGTAGCAGCAGTAGCTAGATTGAAAGTTACATATTTATCAGATGATTTAGCAGTAGTAGCTACTTCAGTTCCATCCATATATAATTTCCAGTTAGCGATTTCAATCATATCATCAACAGTACCAGTTTCTTTTAATGTAATAGAAGATAAAGTCATATCTTCATCATTAGAACCATTTGTAATTTTAAATTTGTAAACTTCTTTGTTAGTTTCACCAACTTTTACAGTAGCAGTAGTTCCGTCATCAGCAACTGTTAATCCAGCAGCATCAACTCAACCTACTTTCATAGTATTACCAACAACAGATCCCATATTTACATTAGCAGCTGAAGATCCTACGCTTAATAATTGTATAGCAAATTCATCACCACCAGCATTTGTAGCAATAGCAGGAACTGAAGCTAATACATTAACTGTAATAGTAGAACCAGCTTTTACAACTAAAGCAGAAGAAAGGGCGAAATCTACAGTATCATCAGAAGAATTTTCATTCTTTGATTTAGAGATTCTTCCATCAGCAGTAGATAAAGCTAAAGCAGAAAGAGTATCAGTATTACCTAGACCAACTCTTTTTAATTTAATTGAATTAACAGATATATCGTTAGATCCAGCAGTTAAGTCAAATTTTGCAACTATAATTCCAGAAACATTAGCAGGAATAGTAGTAGCAGCAGGAGTAGAAGCAGCTAGAGCAACATTTAAGTCACCAGCTTTAACTACTACAGGAGTATCAGTAGTACCAGTAGAAGTAGTTCCAGTAGCAGTGTCATCTCCGAATAAATCGTCAAGATTTAAGTCATCAGAAGCAGAAGCTATTTCTAATCCAGCAGCGTTAGCAGCCATTACAAATAGTTCACCTCTAGTAACTGAAGCGTTTGGTCTGAAAGAAGCGTTAGCGCTGATTATCTTTTTAGATAATGCAGTGTTAGCAACGTCTTTTTGCCAAGCTATAGGAGTATCGTTGAATGAAGCAGCAGCACCAGTAGCTATCTCAACACCTTGACCTTTTAAGATCATAGCAAGAGCTTCAGCTCTAGTAATGTTTGCTTCTGGTCTAAATGTTGCATTAGCAGCAATTAAACCTTTTGCAAGTGCAGTTTCAACTACTTTACAAACCCAAGAATTAGGTTTAGTAGCAGAAACATCACTAAATTTACCAGTACAAGTAGCAGCAGATGTATCAGCTTTATTTAAAGCAATCATCATAGCAGCAACTTCTTGTCTCATAGCGCTATCAGCTAATCTATATCCAGCCTCATTTGATTGAGTTGTTATAATTTTAGCTTTAGCTAAAGCTTCAGCGTAAGGAGCAAAACCACTTGCAGCGTTCGTGATTGAAGGAGCAACAGCAACGAATGCAATAGTAGCAGCACTTACCGCAGAAGTAATCTTCTTTAATAAAATACTCATAGTATACTATAAGTTAAAAAATAAAATAAGAAATAATTCTAGCCCCAAGTAGCATTGCTAAGTGAAAACATAAAATTTATTTCGGGTTTAGT
>JALNXF010000003.1 GCA_023230505.1 Candidatus Altimarinota bacterium
ACAAAAAAATATATACTTCCTCCCGCGTCCTTTTTGGAGCCATAGCTCAGTTGGTTAGAGCGCCCGCCTGTCACGCGGGAGGTCGCGAGTTCGAGTCTCGTTGGCTCCGCCATTATAAAGCGAAATTTCGTTTTATAGGATTTTAATTTAGGAATAAATTTTTTATTCAATAAATTAATTTTTATTTAAAAATTATGTGGGGACTTAGCTCAGTTGGCTAGAGCACCTGCCTTGCACGCAGGGGGTCAAGGGTTCGACTCCCTTAGTCTCCACCAATGTATTTTACACTTTTAAGATAATATAATTATGTGATTAAGAAATAAAAGACCAAGAGCTCTTAACTATTATGTTAATAAAAAATGAGCAAAATCTTGAAATAAGATTGATAATTGTATTAGACATTACAAATCTCTTTTAATTAGAGAAGGGGAAGAGTGAGATACTAAATGGTTACAAAATGCTAAAAAAATAGTTTTGGCAAAATTTAAAAAGTATTCTATAAATGTTAATAAAATTTAATAACTATGCCTAGATTAACAACTAAAGCTCATAAGAAATTAAGAAGAGCTACACAAAGAATTACTAAAAAAATGAAAAAAATTCAAAAATAATTTTTACTTTTTTGTTTTTTTCATATAATCGATACACTTAAATTTATATTTAATTTTTAATTTTTATATTTATGGCAAATTTTGATAGATCAAAGCCACATTTAAATATTGGTACTATAGGACACGTAGATCATGGTAAAACTACTACGACTGCTGCAATTTCTGTTGTTACAAATAAAAAATATGGTACAGGTGAAATTACTTCATTTGATAAGATCGATAGTGCTCCTGAAGAAAGAGCAAGAGGTATTACTATTAACACAGCTCATATTGAATATGAAACTGCTAATAGACATTACGCTCACGTTGACTGTCCAGGACATGCGGATTATATTAAAAATATGATTACATGAGCTGCACAAATGGATGCTGCAATTTTAGTAGTTGCTGCGACTGATGGACCTATGTCTCAAACTAGAGAACATATTCTATTAGCTAGACAAGTATGAGTTCCATATATCGTTGTATATATGAATAAATGTGATATGGTAGATGATGCAGAAATGTTAGACTTAGTTGAAATGGAAATTAGAGACTTATTAACTAAATACGAATTTCCAGGAGATACTACTCCAGTTATTAGAGGTTCTGGACTTGTAGCATTAGAAAATCCAAGTGATTTTGAAAAACCATATGGTGCAAAATCAATTATTGAATTATTTGATGCAATTGAAGCTTTCGTACCAGTTCCAAAAAGAGATCTTGATAAACCATTCCTTATGCCAGTTGAAGATGTATTCTCAATTAAAGGTAGAGGAACTGTAGTTACAGGAAAAATCGAACAATGAGTAATTAAAATCTGAGATGAAATCGAAGTTGTTGGTATTAAAGATACTAGAAAAACTACTGTTACTTGAGTAGAAATGTTCCACAAACAATTAGAAAGATGAGAAGCATGAGATAATGCTGGATTACTTCTAAGAGGTATCGAAAGAGAAGATGTAGAAAGAGGACAAGTATTAGCAAAACCAGGATCTATTAAACCACATACTAAATTTGATGCTGAGGTTTACGTACTTACAAAAGATGAATGAGGAAGACATACTCCTTTCTTTAAAGGATACAAACCACAATTCTATTTTAGAACTACTGATGTAACTGGTTCTATTGAACTACCTGCTTGAGTAGAAATGGTTATGCCTTGAGATAATATTAAAATGAGTATTGAACTTGGTTCTCCAATAGCAATGGATCAATGATTAAGATTTGCTATCAGAGAATGAGGAAGAACAGTTGGATCATGAGTAGTTGCTAAAGTAATTGCTTAATTATAGACTTATATATTTGTAGGGAACGATTGCTATCGTTCCCTACAAGAAATAAGTTTATAACTTTATATTTATAATTTGTAATTTAATAAAATGTCTACGAAACAAACTTGAAATATTAGAATAATAGTAAAAGCTTTTGAACACAAACTTGTGGATGATGCTGTTAAAAAAATTGTTTTGACTGCTAAAGATTCTTGAGCAGTTGTAGTTTGACCGATTCCTCTTCCTACTAAAATAGAAAAAGTGACTGTAAATAGATCTACTTTCGTAAATAAGGATGCTAGAGAACAATTTGAAATCAGAAGACACAAAAGAATTATAGATATAAAAGAACCAACATCTAAAACTCTTGAATTATTACAAGGAATAAATATTCCATCTTGAGTTGGAGTTGATATTAAAGTTATATAAAAATTTAATTAGTAATTTAAAAAAATAGATATGTCTAGAGTTTGTCAATTGACTTGAAAAAAGACTTCTACTTGAAACAATGTTTCACACTCAGTAAGAAGAACAAAAAGAAAATTTATTCCAAATTTATTTTGGAGAAATATTAAAGACCCTTTAACTTGACTAATAGTAAGAGTTAGATTATCTTCTAATGCTATTAGAACGTTAAAAAAACAAGGAGTTTTATAGTGATTTTGCCCGGGTGGTGGAATTGGTAGACACGCAGGACTTAAAATCCTGTTCCTTCGGGAGTGCGGGTTCGATTCCCGCCCCGGGCACCAAATTTGATTAAAAATTAGAGTTTACTTTTATTTTTAATATTTATATTATATTTTATAATTCTTGATCATGCTAAAAATAAGATTATCTAGAGCTTGAAGAAAAAATTTACCTTTTTACAAAATCGTTTTGACGGAGGCTAAAAAAGCTCCTCAACATTGATACCAAAAGGTTTTATGATTTTACAATCCACTTACTAAGGATTTAAAAATTGACCTTGAAGAGGCAAATAAATACATTGCTACTTGAGCTCAATATTCTCCAAGTCTGAAAAAGATTATAGAAAGAACTAAATAATTAATTTATCTTTTTAATTTAAAAAACAATGGAAGCTACAGAATTTCTTAAATTTATTATTACATCTTTAGTGAAAAATCCTAGTGATGTTGAAATCGAACTTAAAGAAGATGATTTATGAACTTTATTACTATTAAAAGTAAGTAAAGATGATATTGGTACTATTATCTGAAAGGAAGGTAAAACAATAAACGCAATTAGAACTATAATTAGAGTATTTGGTTCAAAGACTAATTCAAGATTAAATCTTAAAGTAGTTGAGTAATAAAATCAATTTAAAAAAAGGTCAAAAATTAAATTTTTGACCTTTTTTTAAAAAAACTTTTTACTTTTTGGCTCACTTGACTATATTAATAATAGTTTAATTTTTAATTTTTGAAAAATATGGTTGATATAGTATTTGCAGCACAGTGATTTGATACAACAGCAGTATATGAATTTGATGATATTATTAGAGTTGCAATTTCACTTATTATACTTTTTTCTTGAATTGTTGCTATTTTTTTCATTATTTGGTGATGAGTTATGTTAATTTTATCCGGAGGAAAAGAAGATAAAGTAAAACCAGCCGTAAATAGCATAAAATATGCCGTTATTTGATTGATTGTTATAATTTTGTCAGTATTCCTCACTCCAAAGTTTTGAGACATGCTAGGACTAAATGTATCGAAATATGTTTCTCCAGATGTTATTTTTTCTACAATCAAGGATTTATCAAACAAATTCTTCTGAACTAAAAATGATGTCAACATAGACTCAACTCCAACCGACAGCGCCCTTCCAGCTGATTTCTCTGATTTATAAATCTTCTTTATATAAAAAAATTCCAAAATTACTTTTGGAACTTTTTTATTACTTTCTCTTTGAGGACACTTGATTGTCAAAGGCAATCGTAATTTTTGTAGTAGGTATAGGATATATTTAAAACTTTATTATTTTCTGTTATTTTAAAATCCCTAATAGGGAAGTTAGATACTTCCTCAGCTCATGGCGAATTAGCTAGTACAGTATTCCAATCTGAAATATTGTAATATTTAGTTGCTCAATCTAGATATGGATAGATTTTTCAGGCGTCTATTATTTCTAGATTATTTCCAGAAAGGTTTAAATATGTTCATGTAGGATTTTTTGTATATTTATAAATTTTTCAATTTCAAGAACTAGAGATATAAATATAACTTCAATTAAAATATAGACTAGTTGGCTTAGATATACCATTTTCAATTCAGAGGAATTTATAAATATTTTTTGAAACAGTATCATAAATTAAAATTCTATCATTTAGAGTGTCTGTTATAAATAAATTAGTTCAATTCAAATAAACTCAAAATGGAGAATTTAGCTCGGTTCAAGTCGCACTTGTTGTAATTAAAGTATTTCCTGGATATCAAGTTCAAATTATTATATTTCATCAATTAGATATTGTATTTCAGGTGAAATCAATTGTATTTCAAGAATCTGAAAAATTAGTAGGATATGCAATTTGTTTTATAACTAATTTATTTACTATAGGATTATCATCTATAATTCCAGAAAAACTGTCACAATAACCTGTAAAAGATTTAATTCATATAAAAATTAGAGGAAGAGCAGGGGCTTCTGGTTTTAAAAAATATCATGTTAAATAATTTCACCCAAAACTTGTTCAGGAATTAATTAATTGCAACTTTGAATTTCCAGTTAATTTAATTAATTCATTTTCAAAAAGTACATTTCTTGTTTCATTTTGAAGCAATTTTTCATTTTTTAAATTATTTTTTACAGCACTTGATACGAATATGGTCAAAGAAATCATTAAAATAGCAGAAACACTTACAGCTATTAGAATTTCAATTAATGTAAATCATTTTTTTACCATTTTTTACCATTTATTAATCCAATTTTGTAAATTTTTTGTGTTTTGTATAGATATTTTTGTATCTATAATTTGATTTTTTATATCAAGAAATATTTGAATTTCTCAAGCATCTTCTTTTAGCAAAAATTCTTTTAATTCAAATAAATCCTCTTTTTTAGCAGTTGCGGGAACTTTTATTATAAATTTTGAGTTTTCTTCTTTAATAATAGGGTCTTCTCAGTTAATATTATCCGTATACTCTTTTTGCTCGGGTTTTTTAACTTCTTTTTCTTCAATTTCTATTAAATAATTTATTTTATCTTTTTCATCAAACATATTTGATTCTCTTGCTTGTTGCCTTAAATATCAAATAGTTGTAGATCTTATACTTGATGGCAATATTGCTATTTCTGACATTGCTTCATTAAATTGAAGATTTCAATCAATAATAAGTATTTTATTTTCTTCAATTGAATTTGCATATTTTTCATATTCTTTTGGAAAAATTACCACATTGAATTTAAAAAATGAACTATCGCAACTCACTATCATCATTAATTTTCCTGTTTTTGTTTGAATTTTTCTAATAGAATTTACAAGTCAAAATAATCTTGCTTTTATTTCTTTTCTTCTCTCTTTTTTGACTTCTTTAGGTGGAGCTTGTACTTCTTCCTTAACTTCCTCTTTAATTTCCTCTAATTTTTCAACTTTTTCTTCTCAAGAGTTATTTTCATCCTCATCTATATTTTGTATATCTGCAAAATTTTTTTCCATTTCAAGAAGCTCTTTTTCTTTCATCTGCCTATTAAATTTTATAATATGTTCAAGACCAGATGATTTTTGATTTAGATATTTTTTTAATCAATCAAGTCAATGACCAGATACGCCATATCATATTATCTCTTTTTCTCATTTGATTTTTTGTTCATAAGTCATTGGAGTAGCTTTTTCTAAATCAAATTTCATATTTTCATAATTATCCCCAGAGTCAAAAAGTCATATTTGATTTGTCTGTTTTTTCTTTTCATTTTCTTTTAGATATGCCGTTATTTTTAATACGGAAGCTATAAGACTAGCTCTTTCTCATAGGGTATCCAGAGCTCAACTAAGAGTTAGAGCTTCAAGACTTTTTTTATTTATAACATCAGAATTTGTTTTATTGATTAAATCAATTACCGAGCTATATTTTTCTTTCTCTCTTCATTTTATAATACTTTCAATTGGTCAATTTCAAAGTCATTTTATAGCCTTAAGTCCAAAACGAATAGTATTCTTATTTATATATGTAAAATGCTTCATAGACTCATTAATATCGGGAGCTAGTACATTTATTTTTTTAGCTTTACATTCATTAATTTCGAGTGTTATTCTATCAATATCTTCCTCATCTGACACCATTAAAGCTGTCATAAATTCTACTGGATAATAAGCCTTTAAATAAGCTGTTTGATATGCAATCATTGAGTAACATGCTGCATGAGATTTATTAAATCAGTACCCAGCAAATGGCTCAATAATTTCTTCAAATATATATATTGCAAGTTCTTTTGGATTTCATTCGCGGACTGCTGCATCTATAAATTTCTCTTTTTGTTCCATAAGTAAATCTACTTTTTTCTTTCAAATTGCACGTCTTAGAATGTCGGCTTCTCAGAGTGAGAATCCAGCAAAAGCTTGAACTAATTGCATTATTTGTTCTTGGTAAACCGCAATTCATTGAGTTGGTTTTAAAATGGCTTCAAGTGATGCGTGTGGATAAGATACTTTTTCTTTTCAATGTTTTCTAGCGATATAAGTCGGGATATATGCGAGTGGTCCAGGACGATATAGAGACACCATAACAATTATATCTTCAAAAGTATTTGGCTTTAGGTCACGTAAATATTTTCTCATTCAAGATGATTCAAACTGGAATACTCAGGTTGTATCTCCGGCTGCAAATATCTTAAATACACGTTTATCTTCGTAATCAATTTTTAATAAATTAATATCGATATTATGATTTTTTCTTATAATATTCATACATCTATGAATGATAGTAAGATTTCTAAGTCACAAGAAGTCCATCTTAAGAAGTCATAAATCTTCAATTGGATATTGAGATAGTTGAGTTATTATTACTTGGTCATCTTTTGGGGGATGTTGCAGAGAACAGAAATTTGTCATCTTTTCTGGTGCTATAATAACCGCACAGGCATGAACTCCGAGTTGCCTTACAGATCATTCAAGCTTAATTGCATTATCTATAATTTTTTTATATTTTTCATCTGAATTATATAATTGTTTAAATTCAGTACTTTCTTCTAGTGCATCTTTAATTTTTATTCAAGGCTTTGCGGGGATTAGTTTTGCGACTTCATTCATCTCAGAAAATGGAAGTCATAAAGCTCTTCAAATATCTTTAACTGCTGCTCTGGCTGCCATAGTACCAAAAGTACAAATTTGAGCAACATGGTCACTTCAATATTTATTTCTAACGTATTCGAGTACTCTAGATCTTCATTCATCTGAAAAATCCACGTCTATATCAGGCATAGATACACGGGCTGGATTTAAAAATCTTTCAAAAAGTAATCAATATTTGAGTGGATCTATATCTGTAATTCAAGATAAAAATGCAAGAATTGCACCTGCAGCAGATCATCTTCCAGGTCATACTGGAATATCGTTTGTTTTTGCCCAATTAATGAAGTCAGCTACAATGATAAAATATCAATTAAATCCCATCAAATCAACTACAACAAGTTCATATTCTAGCCTATCAATTATTTTTTTCTGATCTTCACGTAGTGTTTTTATAAATTCTTGTTTTTTTGGAGTGAAATATTTTATGGCAAGTTCTTGTAATTCTTTAGCTGACATTTGAGATAATTTTTTCTCAGGAGTAGGAATATCTACTTTTTTTATTAGTTCAAATAGTGTTTGCTCAGAAAAATCATATTCATATCTTGTATTTAATCACATCATACAAAGATATCTTAAATACCACTCTTCTTCGCCTAAACTCTTTAAATTATTACTTTTTATTTCTTCTTCTTTATATTTTTTATATTTATTTTTTTCTTCCTCTCCTAATTCATAAATTGGGATTAGTGTATTTCCATAGGGAATTTTTATATTGATTTTTGAATTAATTTCTGATGTATTTGAATAAGCTTCTGGTGCATAAGAAAAAAGTTCTCTCATTTCTTCACTTTGTCTTAGACTATAATTTCAATCTATTAATGTAGATCTATCTGGATCATCCAAGCTTCTTCAGTCTCATATACAAAATAATAAATCCTGGGCTTCAGCGTCAGACTCATTTATATAATGACAATCATTAGTTCCAACAATTTTTAATCAATATTTTTTTGATAAATTTACAATATATTCGTTAACTTTATTTTGGCTTGGCCTATCTGGATGTTCTTGAATTTCCAAATAAAAATCATCACTTCAAAAAATTTCAAAATAAAAATTAATTCTTTCCATTATATAATCTTCACTTTTTCCAGTGATAATCGCTTGAGCTATTTCTCATAAATAAGAACCGGATAATCAGATTAGATTACCTGAATATTTTTTTAAAATTTCAAAATCAATTCTTGGTTTATAATAAAATCAATCAAGCCGCGAAACTGTAGTAAGCTCCAAAAGATTTTTAAATCACTCAATATTTTTTGCAAGTAAGACTATTTCATAAAATTCATTATCTTTATCTTTATTTCAAATTCACTTTTTTGATATAGAGGTTTCAAGTCATAAAATAGGATTAATTCAATTATCAAGACAGGCTTTATAAAATTCAAAATATCAATATAAATTTCCACTATCTGTTATTGCCAATCCTTCAAAACCAAGTTCTTTTGCTTTTTTTACAAAATCCTTGGGTTTTCAGAGTCACTCAAGGATTGAATAATTTGTATGTACATGTAAGTGAACGAAAGACATTAATATTTTTTTAAATTAAATTTTATAAATCAATTTTCCAGTTTTTTAGAGTTGTTTCTAGATTAATAGTATGTTCTCATTGTTTTGAATTATCTATCCATTTAACTATGCTATTTATTTTCATACTTTCACTTGGAAAGGAAGTGTTAATTTGTATATCGCGCGTAAATCCCGTACGACATGATTTACTAACTAAATTTGTACATAATGTATTGTCCCAAGCTATTGAACTTGCTCATGTTTGATAAACCATTCAATTATTATCTAAATAAATTTTATTATTTGTGGATCATGATAGATACCAAAGAGACTCTTTTTGATATAAAATACCTCATGTTAGTGTAGGAACACTAAAACCTGCTCAAATACAGTTAGAATTGTAATTTGCAACATTCCAACAATGCTCATAATCACTTGAAAATTTAATCCAATTAGTATCGCGAATATTTGTTACTGCTTCAAGTCACTCTCTTGCAATATTTATAGCCTTTATTCTATTTTCTGTAGTTGTTGCGAGCTTTTGTCCAGAATTCACAATTTCATAAGTTCAAACTATTCAGATAGTTAATATTACAATTACAATAACAACTTCTATAATTGAATTACCTTTTTTATTAAACATAATTTATGAATTATTATTTGCTCAAGTGCTAGTTTCAGAAGGAGCTGGAGTTGGTGTTGTAGGTGTTTCAGATGGAGCTGGAGTAATTTCAGGAGATTCTTTAACTATTGTAAATAAATTTGTAGATAGAAGTTCATCGTTAGTTCAATAATATTGAATTTTATAAAGATTTATTCCATCATTCATTGTTCAGTAATCCTTATTTGCAAAGTAGTACCAAGTTGTAGAAAACTGAGGGAATTTTGTTAATCTAAATCAATTTATTGTAATGTATTTTACAACTCATTTATTAACTTGTCATACTATTTTAACTACATTTTCAGTAGTTTTAAAAGGATTGCTAACTGGTTCAATAATTCTAAAATCCTTATCGCTTATTGGATATGTTGTTACTGTTGGTTTTTCATTATCTTTTTTGTCATTATTTCAAGAAGAATAAACTATAATAACTCATTTTGTAAGTAAATTATTATCTTTATCATAAGCTTTATAGACAATATTATTAACTGAATTTCATAAATTAAATCACTTAAATGTAAATTTATTTTCTGCTTTATTTAAGACTACTTCTTTATCATTTAATGTAATTTTTTCTACGTCATTTGACATTATAGTTCATTCAATATCTACTAATGGTCAATCAACAGAAGCCTCATCAGTTGGATAAATAAATGAAATATATTTTTGATTTTTAGAAAGTAATGAACCTGAGCTAGTATTTCCAGTTCAAGATAAATTTCAACTTCAAGTTGATTCTAAATAATTTAATCAATTATGTCTTACGAAAAAATCTTCTTCCTTAAACATATCATCAATAGGTTCTACTTTGTCGTTAAGTTTTAGATTTTCATCTTTTAAATCATTATTTAAAATTGTTATTTTTTGCCCAACACCAAGAGTTACTGCTTTTTCTTTATCTCATGTAATATTTAAAGTAATTTGTGCACTTCATTTTAATACATATGCGTTACTGGCAATTGCATTTTGTGAGAATGCTAATACTGATGATATTTCTGGATCTACTGTAAAATTCTTCAATTTAATTTGAACTCATGCTGCATTTATTTCTGTCCAAAATTCTGAATTAAGCAAATTAAAAACTTGTTTAGAATTACTTAACCCTTCATATTGTAATTCTCATCTTTTATCAAGATATGACATTGAATCATTATCAGGAAAGCTAATTTTAGCCTCTCAGCTCTCAACTTGAACTTTATTATCTGTTGAAAACATTTTTGTACTTCCATCAATTTCTTTTTTAGAATCCCCAGACATATAAATATATATTTTTGAGTTTTCCAGAGATGGTTCAATGTTAATAAAATTTCCCGTTCTATTTACAGTATTATTACCGCCTGAAAAAATAAGTCTAACAATTAAAATTATAATTCAAACCGCTATAATTATAGGTAAAATAAAAGAAGAATAACTAGTTTGTACACCGCCATTTCTCATTCTTGCCATAGAAAAAAATTTAAAAAATATTATATTACAAACAATATATTTATTTTTTAAATCTAATCAAGCGAAAATACTGTTTTTTTGAGTTTATGTGAAAAATTTGAGTTTTTATAAAAAATTCATTAGCTCTTCAAAACTTATATAATTTAATTTAATATTTTTATATTGCTCTTTAAATACTTTGTATTTACTTTCTTTTACTTGTTTTTTATCAAATTTTATTTCGAAAGCTTCGCTTTCATTTAGTATGAAATCTACTTCATTTTGAGCTTGAGTTCTCCGAAATTTTATACTATCTCAACTTTTTTGTTTAAATAAAAATTCTCTAAAAAATATATTTTCTAAATAAGGTCATTTATCAATCCTAGAAGAGATATTATCAAAATTTCTAAGTAAACTATTTCTTATTCAAAGATCAAGAAAATATATTTTCGGCATTTTAGTTAATTCTTTTCTTATATTACTATAAAATGGCTTAATTAAAGCTATTTGAAAACTTTTTTGCATTACATAAATATATTTTTCTATGGTAGGTTGAGAAAGTCACAAAGTATTTGCAAGTTCATTCATATTTATAAGTTCTCCTGTTTGATTGGCTAATATTTTGAGTAAATTCAAAAATTTATCTTGATCTTGAATTTTTGCCTCATAAATATCTTTTTTGATATAATCAAAACTATAATCATATAGTCTTTCTATTTTTTTCGTATTATCTTTTGTAAGTACTATTTCAGGATATCATCCGTAGGTTATATATTCATCTAATAATTTATTAAAAAGATTTTTTTGAAGAGTTGGAATTTTTCTTGTTTTATAAAAAATATCTTTTAATTCATTCTCGTCTTTAAAATCGAGAAATTCTTCAAAATCAAGAGTATAAATATTAAAGACCTTTTTTCTTCAAATAAGAGAATCTTTAAATTTTTGATCAATATAAAAACTACTACTTCAAGAAACTATCAATTTAATATTATCTTTATACTCATCAAAAATATATTTCAAAAAATTAGTTGGATTGTCTAAATACTGAATTTCATCTATAAAAATAACTTGTTTATCTTCGCTTCCTGATCAAGTAATTTCAAATAATTTATTTGGATGAATATTGAGAAGAATTTTTATGTCAGGATCTTCTAAATTTAAAAAATATGTTTTTACATCTTTTTTATCAAGATAATTTTTTATTTGTTTTAATAGCGTAGTCTTACCTACTTGTCTAGCTCAAATAAGTAGTAAGATAAGATTATTATCTATCTCATTTAATATATTTTGATATATTTTTCTAATTTTCATTTTGAAATTATCCGATAATTTTAAAATACTAATTTGAAATTATTATATTTATTTCCAAAATAAAAGCAAAAGATTTTTTAAATCTAATCAAGCGAAAATACTGTTTTTTTGAGTTTATGTGAAAAATTTGAGTTTTTTGGATTTTGGATATAATGAAATTATTAAAATTTAATAAATTTAAATTATGGTTAATCTTGCGATAAAAAAATCTTCAATAAATTTCAAAACTGAAGTTTTTGAAGATGTTTACGACTTATCATCTTATATTGTTTCTCAATTTGAGGAATATTCTTTGAAGAAATTAAATAATAATGAAATATCTGATGAATTAAGAAAGGGGGCTTTAGACTGCAGAAAAAAGGATAGTAACTATTTTATGAAAATATAGAAAAACAGGAATTAAGAATATATAAAATAGATAATCATCAAAATTAATTCAAATGACTAATTCAAATTTAATACAAGAATATTCAAAAAATCCTCCAAATAAATTTAAGATGGAGGATTTTACTGTAAATCATTTTGATGAAAGTAGACTTTGTGGTGACACCTTGGAAGTCTTTTTGAAAATCGAAAATAATAAAATTCTAGATTTTTCTTTTATTTGAGAAACTTCTATTATTACAACCGCTTGTGCTTCGATTTTTTGAGAGAGTATTATTGGGCTTGATATTTCTGAGATTTTAAAATTTGATTTTGATTATATTAAAAATCTTGTCTGAGATATTTCACCAAGAAGAAAATACTGAGCAACTCTCGGAATTCTAGCTACTCACAATGCAATTCATAAATATCTAAAAGATTGAATAACTGAAGATTTTAGTGATGTGATTGAATAATTTATCCACAAAAAAAGTCTGAAGACAACGTAAAGGAGGAAAGTTGTCTCACAGACTGGGGTTAGTATAGTATGATTTTTATTTAAGTCAAATTAAAATTTATTCTAGTTCAAAAGTCTTTTTATTGTCTATGTAGGCATTGTACCAAAGGCTATCTACAAATATTTCAACAACAGAATTAAGGTGAGTTATAAGCAATAAAAATACTATAAAAATTATCACAATTAAACTAATAAAAAATATAAAAAAGAATTTTGACGAGATATAAGCAAAAATAGCTGAAACTATAATAGGGAATATAAGAAACATTATTACAGTTAAAATTATTCTAAGATAAACTAAAAAAAGTGTAAAATATAATCTTGAAGTCGTTCACATATTATGAAGAGTCATTCGAGTTGATAGACTTATTGCTTCAAATATTCATTTTTTCTCAAAAATTATAAAGAATTTCGAGTAAGCAAATAGTATATTTATTACAAAAGATAAAAGTAAGTAAATTGAGAAAATTATACTTATTATTATTGCATAATCTTGTCAGAAAATTCTAAGCGTTAGAAAATAAAATGTGATGATAGATAAAAGCCTAAATAATCACATAAAATTATGATATTCAAAAACGGGTAAAAAATGTAATAATCATTGAGATATTCAATAAGATAATCTATATTTTCATGATTCTTTATTATAAAAAGCGTCAATTAGACAAACTATTCATCATTCTGCTAATGGTTTTATAAAAATATATAGCACAAATCAAACAGCTAAAATTATTAAAACTTCTATGAAATATGATTTATGAATTAGATCAATTGCCATAGAAAAAAATTGGTCTTTTAACTCAAAAATGTAAATATATGTAAATGCTGTCTGATAAAATACTATTATACTTAAATATAGAGTTGATAATAAAGAAGGGATAAAATTAAATTTTTTTATTGTGTTTGTTTTGTTTATTAGCTCCCAAGAAGGGGTAATTATGTTATGTTCCATAATTAAAATGATTTTTTTAACCAGCTAAAAAATGAACCAATACCTTTCTGACTATAATTAATTATTCTGTCTTCTTTTATATAAGAATTTTTAATAACATCATATGAATAATATTTATAAGGAATTAGTGAATATTCATGAATATTTTTTATATTTTTGTCAATATAAAAGAATGAATATGGATTAAAAAACGTCTTTACTACAGCCTCCCTTTTTAATATTTCTAGAGATTCTTTCTTGATTTGTTTTAATTTTTCTTCTTCTAGTGCACTGGCTTTTAATTTTTCTAGAAGTAGGTCAAGGGGAATGTTTTTAATTTTAGAGAAATTAAATCATATTTTTGCTTGAGATGAATGATAAAAAGGGAATATGTTATAATCAAATAATCAATGATTTACTCAGGTAAGTAACATATCATAATTTTTTTCTCATTTTGAAATCATAGCTTGCATTTCTTTTTGAGTAATTTCTTTTATGTTTAAATCAATTCCAAGAAATTGCATCTCTTCTTTTATCCTTTTAGCATAATAAGAAAAATAAGATCATTCATTAACAAAATTTAGATTAAGAGTAAATTTTGCATAATTTTTGTCATAAAAATATGAATTATCTAGGGCTTGTACCTTTTGAAGTTCAATTTCTTTTTCAGCGTTTATTTTGCTTGTATCAGCCACAGTAACTGTTACAGTTTTATTTAAATTATCTAAAACCTCTTTTTGTTTAGTTTCCAATGTAGCCTTATCTTGATAATAATACACTGTTAGTGTTTCTTTTTTAACTTTTTTTCAATTTACTTCAAAATATAGAGTGTAATTATTAGCTCAAATATTGAGAGTTTTAAATTCACTTGTCGCTCTAAAATAGAATTTTGTATTTCCTGAAACAAATGATTTAAGCTTAAATTCATTTATATAAACACCACTCACTCAAGCTGGAACATTTCCGGAAATAAGCATTTCAGATGCTCATCAGAAGCGGAAATATATTTTTTTATTACTTGGAGTTTTGAAATAAGTATTAACTGGAATTTCATTACTTGTTGATTTTGGTTTTAATAAATTGTCATACTTTTTGTTAATTTCTCAAATTAAATGTTCTTTTTTGAAAAATCCAAGTGAATTGATTATTGAAACAAAATTTTTGTTTGTTATTTCTGGAATTATTAACTCATCTCATAAAAATGGATTATTTACTTTCTTTCATTTACTTTCTCCATATTCTAGATATGTAGCATTTTCTAGTTGGAATAAAATAGCCTTTCTTAAATCAAGAGATATTATTTTTTCTGTATTTAAAAATAAACCTATATATTGAGGGAATAAATAATCATATTTTCTATATCTTGGAGAAACTAATAATTCTTTTTCATCACTTGGAAAAATTATATTTAAAGTATTTTCATTTTTTAATAAGTTATTTTTATCCTGGAAAAATTTAAAAACTATTTTTGAGATATAATAGTCATTATCATAAATTTTATTTATACTCTTTGTAAGAGTAATTTTTTTTGCATTGTATTCAGTATCAAATTCTTTTTTTGAAAAATCAAAAGCTCAGTTTGTAATAGGAGATATATTTTGAGCCAAATTGCTATCTTTAAAGGATTCTATTTGTTCCTTTTTTACTATTGGAATAGTGAAGGCATCAAGAAGTAAAACATCGGCATTTTTTGATGAAAATTCAATATATCCTCAATTATCATTTACTTCAATATTATTTAAAATACTCTTTAATCCCTTATTAATATCAGTATTTTTTAAAACATTATAAGTTTCTAATATATCGCTTTTTCTTACAGGATTTCAATCACTCCAAGTTGCTCCATCTTTGATATAACATTTTATTGTAGAGAAATTTTTTCATAGATCACAATTAGCTAAATCTCACTCCATTTTCTTACTTTCAAAATTATACCTTAATAATGACCTATACATAAACTGAAGTATATAGTCATTATTTTGATCTATTCAAAAATCAAGGGGATTTAAACTTGGGCTATTTCAAACAAATCAAACACTTAAAGTTCATCAATTTTTTGGAATAACTTTTGAGCCATTATACATATACACATATGTAATGTGAAATGTTGTTAATATTACAAAAAGCAATGATAAAAAAAATAGATATTTTTTTAATTTATTATATATAGACATGGAAGTCAATTTAGATTATTATGCTAAGAAAAAGAATAGCAAAGCATTAATTATAAATAATGTTCACAAAATTATTGTTGCATTGTGTAGTATTTTTTCAGGTCATCTTCTTTCGAATTTTCATGTTGATTCACTTCAAAATGTAGTTAAAGATAAACCACTTTTTTTAGGTTGAATTAATACAATAAAGGCAAGAAGTAAGCTTAATACAATTTGCGATATTTTAAGAATAAATAACATATAATAAAATTTACGAATTAAAAATCAGGTTTTTTACTTTTTTATAAAAGTGTTGTAGATTGTATTAAAAATAGTAAAAATTGCAACTGCAATTACAAAATTTAATCAATTTATAGAAAAACTAACTCATTCAATATTTAAAATAAGTATAATTTTTTCAAGTAAAAATAAAATTATTCCATTTATTACTAAGATAAATAATCAAAATGTGAATATAATAAATGGTAATCAAAATAGTTTTAAAAAGGGTTTTACAAAGAAATTTAACATTCAGAGAACTACTCATCAAACAAAAAAAAGCTTTAATCATCAATCTGCAGTTATTCAAGGAAGAAAGAATGTTATGGCATATAAAATTAATGCATTAAATAGAATAGAAATAATTATTTTCATATTTTTAATTTTTAAATATAATAGTCGCATTATATATATTTTAAAAAATTATCAATAATTTTGATTTTTTTTGTAAATAAGATAATATGTAGAAAGTTATAAATTAAGTTAGAAGTTTTAAAATTATGATTAAAAAAATATTAGTTTATATATTATTAACCATTCCTCTTTTTTTTGGAACAGTTTTTGCAGAAGGAGAATGAGATTCTTGAGATGAAAATGATATTAGTTCGTCATCTTTTATGTTAGATGTATCTAAATTATCACCGTCAGATACTAAATATAATATGTGAGCAGAAGATAATATTAAAGAATTATCGTGAAAAATAGTAAGAATCGCACTTGTAATGTTGCCTACACTATCTTTACTTTTTATGGTAATGGGTGCAATTATGATGATAACTTCAGGCGGAAGTTCAGAAAAAATCACAAAATGAAAAAATATTATTATTTATAATATTGTCGCTATAGTAGTAGCACTACTGTCTTATTCTATCGTAAAATTAATAATTTGGATATTATGATCAAATTAATATATAAAAAAATAAAATATTTTGCAATATTTATTATTGCCTTATTGTTGCCGATAATAACTTTTGCCAATACTTCAACTCTTGATTTTAAGAATGAATTTTGACTTCCTGGTTTCTATGAATGATGAGGTATTATTAAAAAAGAAAATCCTGTTAAATTTTTATTTGTAATAATTAAGGAAGTTACAAAATATGTTGCAATTCTAGCAATTATTGCGACTATGATTTGATGATTAATGTTTTTATTTTCAGCATGAAGTGATGAAAAAGTAAAAAAAGCCAAAAATGTAATTATATATTCAATAATTTGAGTTGTAGTTTCTATTGCTTCATTTACATTAGTTGATATAATCAATAACTTAACCCTAAATTAATTATGCGCAGTGAGACAAACGCCCCTGTGGTAAAAAAAATAAAATTATTAATATTAGCTTTTTGTTTAATTTCAAATTTATTTGTTTTTAATTATACTCATGCTGATTTTTGGAGTGATTTTAAAAATAATGTAAAGGGGCAATTTAATTGAGACTGATTAAAAAACGATATGATAGTTAGACCTAGACAGACTTCTATTGCATCACCAAGTACAAAAGTAGATCTTAGCTTATGAGTTGATGAAAATAATGTTAATTTTGATAATAATTTTATAAAAGTGGTGGAAAAATATATTTTCTGACTTCTTTGAATTGCATCAGTTGCAGTTTTTATGTATATTTGATTTTTACTATTTAGCGCTGAGGGAAAAGAAGAAAATTTGAAAAAATGAATGAAATCTCTAGTTTACGCTTGAATTTGACTTGCTGTAATTCCACTTTCTTGGATTTTAATTAAAATAGTTACTTGATTTAACTTCTAAATTATGCGCAATGAAATAAGTGCCCTTGGGGTGAAAAAATTAATAATTTTATTTTTATTTGTTGTTTTTTGATTTACGACTGTTTTCGCAGCAAATAGCAATTGTAAATATAATGCAGATTCAACTCTTAGTACTTCTCTTTGATGATGTGTGCCACAATGAGCTATGGAGTCAAAAGAAAATACGTCAGTTTTAGGTTGAATTCTTAGTCTGTCTTCAAATCAATGATATCAAATAGATAATGTAAAAAATAAAATTATTTATGTTACGCAAAAATTAATAATTTTAGCCTGAATACTTGCAATTTGATGAATTGTTTATTCTGGATTTGTATTTGTAATGTGACTTTGAGATTGAGAAAAAGTAAAAAAAGCCAAAAATGCACTTCAATGGTCTCTACTTGGCTTTCTGATTGCGATAATTTCTCAACAATTAATAAATGCTACAATTAATTTTATATATTGAATTTCATAGTTAAATGCAAAAAATCAAAATAAAAAAAGCTGATTTGGTTAAGTTTTTATCTTACTTTATAATTTTTTTTCTACTTTTCTTTTGATATAATAAGACAAATTCTCCTACTTTTATTTGAGATTTTAATAGTGCCTCTATTTATTCTCAGGAAGAAAAAAAGATTATTTGAAATGAAGGATTTCTTCTTTGAGAAAAGAAACAAGAAAAGCCTTATTTATCAATTAGTTTTAAACCAGATTATATTAAAATTGATAATAATTTAATAAAAATATTAGATTTAAATATTAAGTCTAAATATTTTAAAGATAAAGTAACACCAATAAGTCTAGTTATTGATTGAGAAAGAACAGATCCAAGATGACAAGTGTCTGGAAATAATTTAATTCTGACTAGTAAAGCAAAAATTGATAGTGAGACTATTAAGGTTTTTGTTCATGAGCTAGGTCATATTGTCGATATTTATTATTTAAATGATAATGCTTGACTTGATAAATCTGAGGATTTTTACAAAATAAGTTGGCTTGCTTACAATATCAAAAATAAAAATGCGAAAATAACGGATTTTGTATCTGGTTATAGTCTTTCTAATAAATATGAGGATTTTGCTGAAAGTTTTGTTTTTTATATTTTTCATAATGAAGAATTTTTGCGTAGATCTCTCTCAAATTATAGCTTGAAATTAAAATATAATTTTTTTAAAAATTATGTATTTAACTCAAATGAATTTAAAAATACGACTTTTTGAAGCGGTAGTATAGCCACTTATAATTGGGATTCTACAAAAATTTGAATTAATTTAAAAAAATACTTGTATTATATCCGTTAATGAATATAATAGGTGCAGTTAAAAAATTTTTCTCCTTCTGATACAATAAGTTATCCCGCTTTAATAGGATAAATCACAATGTAATTAAATTTAAGTTTTTATTTTTTTGTAAAAACTAAAAGGAGACAATATTTTTCAATTTTTAATATTTAATAATTTATAATTTATATGAATGATTTTTTTAATGAGCTTGAGTCTGATTTAACCGGGGAACCAAATGAAGACAATACTGTTAATATCCCAAAAAAAGATAATGCAGCTGAGGCTCCTGAATATTCTTCTACAATAGAAGATAACTATGACTTTTTGTCAAAAAATAAACAAGCAAGAGATGCTAGCTCAGATAAACAAAACTGGACAAGTAATTTTGCGTGAAGAGACTGATCTCCTTCAATATTCCCAAATGTAAAACCACAACTTATTCCACTTCTTGAAAAATGACATACAAGAATAGTGGTAATCGGATGACATAATGAGGTTTGAAAAAATATGAGTATGATTGAGTACAACGATGAAATTATTTTGATTGATGGTTGAATTCAATTCCCAGAAAATGATATGCTTTGAGCTAAATATAGCCTTCCTGATATATCTTACCTTATTCCTTTAAAAGACAGAATTAAATGAATTTTAATTACTCATGGCCATCTAGACCATATTGGGTGACTAAAACATATTCTCCCAACTCTAGGTTATCCTACAATGTATGGAGCGAAACTTACAATTTGATTAATTAGAAAACAATTAGAAGATGCTGGTATTTTAGATAAAGCAAAAATGCATGTAGTAAATCCAGACTCAGACTGAGTTTTTCAAGTTTGATCTTTTAAAACAGAATTTTTTAGACAAAATCATAATATCCCAGATGCATGCGGAATTTATATAGAATCTCCTACTACAAAAATAGTTTATACTTGAGATTTTAAATTTGATTTCACACCATCTATTGATAAACCAGCCGATCTTACAAAAATTTGAGAAATTGGGAAAAGATGAATTGATATTTTATTAAGTGATTCTACAAATTCTCTAAAAGAATGATTTACTCAAACTGAAGCTGATATCTGAATAGAATTACATAAAATTATAAGTGATGCTCCAGGAAGAGTTATTGTTGCGACATTTTCTTCATTAATTTGAAGAGCTCAACAAGTTATTGAATCAGCTGAGAAAAATTGAAGAACAGTTTTCTTAAACTGAAGAAGTATGGTTGAAAATATAAAAATCTGAAGAGAATTATGATATATTAAATGTAATCCAAATTCTGTAAAAAGACTTACAAACGTAATTGACCAAACTGCAGATGAAAGACAATTAATTCTAACTACAGGTAGTCAATGAGAACAATTTTCATGACTTTATAGAATGGCATATGGAGAACATCCAATTGTAAAAATTAGACCAGGAGACTCTATTATCCTATCTTCTACTCCAGTTCCTGGAAATGAAAGATGAGTTGTAAATCTTATGAATGAATTAATTAGACTCGGAGCTAGCTTGTATACAAAAGATTGAATGGATATTCATACTTCATGACATGCAGCGAAAGAAGAACAAAAATTAATGATAAATCTTATTAAACCAAAATATTTTATGCCATCTCATGGTGAATTATTTATGAGAGTAGCACACAAAAAAACTGCAATGGCTCTCGGAATTCCAGATAAAAATGTAATTTTGGCTGACAATGGTTCAATTATTGATTTTGATGCTGAAAAAAATGTAAAAAAATCAAAAACTAAAATAAATCTAGAAGAAATCATAGTTGATGGACAATGAATTTGAATTGCAACAAGCCATGTAATCGCAGCTAGAGCTCAAATGATGAGATCTGGAGCAGTTGTAATTATATTTAAAGTTGATGAAAAAACTAAAACTTTACTTGGACCTTTGAAAATTGAAACAAGATGACTTGTATATTTAGATGAAGTAAGAGAAGTTCATAGAATGATTATTAAAAAAGCTAGATCTTCTTTTGAGACTACGGTTAAAGATATTCCAGATATTGAGGATAAAGAACTTAATAAAATAGTTAAAAAAGATGTTGAATCATTCCTCTCATACAAAATAGAAAGAGAACCAATGGTAATTCCTGTTATAATTAATTGTTAATTCTAAATATTTTTAAATAAATCCACTTTAAGTGGATTTATTTTTTTGCATTTTAAGAAAAATTTATATACTAATTTGAGTTTATAAATAACCCAAAAAAATATGAATTATTATGAAGAAAGTTTGAAATTACATGAAGAGCTTGCTTGAAAACTAGAGATAGTTTCAAAAAAACACATTGAGACTAGGGAAGATTTAAGTTTGCTTTATACTCCTGGAGTTGCTGCTCCATGCCTTAAAATAGCTGAGAATAAGTGAGATGTATACAAATATACCCTAAAATCAAATACTGTAGCTGTAATTTCAGATTGAAGTGCTGTACTTGGACTTGGAAATATCGGACCAGAAGCTTGACTTCCTGTAATGGAAGGGAAGTGTGTGTTATTTAAGGAATTTGCAGGAGTGAATGCTTTTCCAATAATCTTAGATACTCAAGATACAGAGGAAATTATTAAAACCATTAAAAATATTGCTCCGACTTTCTGATGAATTAATTTAGAAGATTTTTCAGCACCAAGATGTTTTGAGATAGAGGAGAGATTAAAAGCCGAGCTTAATATTCCTGTTTTTCATGATGATCAGCACGGAACTGCAGTTGTAGTACTAGCTTGACTTATAAATTCACTCAAGATTACAGGTAAGAAAAAAGAAGAAATAAAAGTAGTAATAAATTGACTTGGAGCTGCTGGAACTGCTATTTTAAAGCTTCTTAATTTGTATTGAGTAGGTAATATTATAGCTTGTGATAGTAAATGAATTGTATCAAAAAGTAGAGTTGACCTAAATTCTGCAAAAATAAAAATTCTTGAAATTTCAAATCCAGAAAATATTTCTTGAACTCTGCAGGATGCGATTTTAGGAGCTGATGTATTTGTCGGAGTAAGTATTGCAAACGCAATAACAAAAGATGATGTAGCTACAATGAACAAGGATTCTATAATTTTTGCTATGGCAAATCCAATTCCAGAAATTATGCCAGATGAAGCAAAAGCTGGGTGAGCTAGAATTGTAGCAACTTGAAGGTCAGATTTCCCAAATCAATTAAATAATGTACTTGTTTTTCCTTGAATATTTAAATGAGCACTAATGCATCGCCTTCATAAAATAACAGACCAAATGAAAATAAATGCAGCCGAAGCACTAGCAGGTTATGTAGACCATTTATCAGAGGACAAAATAATCCCAAACCCACTAGATAAAAATGTGGCTAACATTATAGCGGATAGTATGGTGAGGTAATTAAACAATAAAAAAATTCTGGAAAATTTTCCAGAATTTTTTTATTGTTTAGATTTTATTTAGGTAAAACTGACTCAACGGCTGCAAATGTTGCATCTTTTCATTTTGGGATTCTAATTGAGACACTGTCTCATAATTCGGCTTTTAGATAAGTTATAACAGCAAGTAAAATATTGTATGATTTTCCATCTGCAATTACTTGATATTTGTCTTTATTTTTTGCTATAATTCAAACTTTAGTCTCATATTCGATTTCTTCAATTATTTTGTATTGAATTTTTCAATCTGGCTTAATAATTGCTTTAAGTTTACTTCATTGAACTAGATGAGATTTTGATGCATAATTTTGTGGAACTGGATATATATTTGAATCAGAACCAAGCATTGATTCTCATGTAAATACTCACTCTACAACCTTATCTTCTCAGCTATCATACGAATTTAGATTTCACATATCAAATTCAAAATCTTTTCAGAGACTCTTTGGGTCTATCATTGTAGCAAGAATTTTTTTAGCTGAATTCATTGATTTTTCAGATGAAGCTATAAAATCTTTTATAGCAATTAATTTTTTATTATCCATAATATTTTTGTTTTTATTAAATATTTTTATATATTATATGGGTTTTTTTATATTTCAAAAAAATATAGTATTTACTTTTTTTGTATTATACTTATAAAATAGAAAAATACCAATTAATAATTTGAGTGTGAAACATTAAAGATATAAAAAGTCACATTCAAAGATATGGTCAAAATGGGATTTTATTTTCTCTATTTCGAGTTTTAATTAGTATTATTATTCAAAATATACTACCTAAGAAATAGGCAATTAGAAGTCATAATAGAGCAATTTTAGTTCATCAAACTAGTCACATAAAAACAGCAATTCTCAAATCTCATCATCACATCCAAGCTCATTTAGAAACAAGTATTTGAAATAGAAAAAATGAGAAAATTAGGCTTGCTCAAATAACTCAATTAATTAGGGGAATATTTAAAATATTATCAGTAAATGGAGAAAAATAATTAAAAATATTGAAGTCCTTAGTTAATGATGAGATTAAAAGAAGAACAAAAATTATATACAGCGATGGAATAACTATTTCATCTGGAATTTCAAAATACAAGATATCATAAAATGTAAAAGTAATAATTACAAACGACACAAATAAAAGTAAAATTAACTTTGAAATTTCAATTAAATTAAAAGAAAAAATTAAACTTGAATCAACGAGAAAAATTCAAGTAAGTAAGAATAAAATTCACATTGAAAGCTCTAAGAGAGGGTAGATAATTCCAATTTTACTCCCACAATGTCTACATTTTCATTTTAAAAAAACATATGAAAAAAATGGAACTAAATCAAGAGTTGTTAGAGTATGTCCACAATTTGGACACTCACTTCTTCCAGAGATTATTCATTTTTTCTTTGATTGCCATCTAAAAATCAGAACAGAAGCAAAGCTTCAAAAAATCAATCCAAATATAAATAAATATGCTCCAAAAATTGCGTTCATTGTTTTTAATTTATAAATAAGTTATAACTATTATTATTGTAAGTCTTAATCTCATTTATTAGAGATTCTTCTATTCCAGAAACTTTCAGAACTTTCTCGAGTTTATTTGTTTTTATAAAATTATAAATTTTCTCAAAATTTACACTTTTTTTCATATCATTAATATTTATTCAAATTCAAGAATTTATTATCAATTTCATTTTAAAAAACTCTGTAATTTTCTTGTTTGTCTCATTTTCCTCGAAATACTTCATATTATTTATATAGTCATCATACATTATTTCACTTGGAATTCATTCGGGAGCTAAACTATAGATATAATAAAGTAAATTTAAAATATTGCTTATACTTTCATAATTAAGCCCATTATAATCAATTGTTTTTTTGATTTTATAGCTATCTACATTATTAATATTTCACTTAAGAGTTACTCCAAAATTTACAATATTTCAAATGTCAATCGGATACTTTAATTTTGATTCTTTTATCCAAGCTGATATTTTTCAGAAATCTCTTGAAAATAAATAAATTATATTTTTTGATTCTTTTATATGAACTTTGCGGAGAACTATAGCATCAAATATAAACATTATTTAGAAATTATCTAATAGCTATTTTAGAATCTGAAATTTCAAAATTAATTTTGTAAACTCATTTATCATTTCAAATTACTATTTCTCAATCTTTTGGGATATAAAAAGCATTTATTTTTGATTCTTGAGGCTCTAATTGTCAGATATATTTTAGAGATTTAACATCTTTATAACTTTTTGAATCCGCTTCAAATACCCATATTTTATTGTTTAATAGAATATAAATATAGTTAAGATTTAGGGCTGTAAACATTTTTGGCACGAATGACTCTTCAATATTGTAATTATTTGGTAATCCATTAATTACAATAGATTTTTTAGTATAAGTTGGAGTTGTGATTATTTTATCAATTGATAAATCCTTCTTTAGAAGATAAAAACCTCAATCTATTGCAAAATCATGTAAATTTAAATTTGTAATATCATTATCATCAATAACTCAATATTTAGAAGAAAATCAATTTATCCCTGGTTTATGTCTGAAAATTTGGTTTCCAGAGGCACTTAGTAAATATAAATTTGAATTAAATGTCTTTATTCATTTTGCTTCTTCCCAAGTTTTTTGTCATTCTACATTTACATAACTAAATCATTGTTTATAGAACTTTAGAAGTCTATAAGTTTTTGTTAAAATAAAAATATCTCATTCTGGAGAAAGATCAGATGCAATAGCTTCTTCTCAATCTGGATAATTATAGCTTTTCGCTTCTTCTCATTTTATATAAGGCCCTATTATTCCATTTTTTCATACAAAATAATATTTCTTTTGAAGTTCAAAAATTCAACCCAGTCAAAAATTATTTAATTCTATTAATGCCTTATCTTTGCTTAATTCAAATGTTTCTATTCAATTAGCTTGTTTCTTTAATATTGAAATATGATTTAATAATTTTTTTACATCATTTAAAAATATTTGTTTATCTCTAACTTCAAAGATTAGGTTTTCTGCATTTTTAATATTAGCATAAAAAATATCTTTATTCCCCAAATCCTTATTAGTTCTCTCTAAAATCATCTGAGCTTCAATAAGTTTATTTTTGTATTCTACTGGGATTGAGCTCGATACATTTTGATTCACAATTCCAGAAATTATTAAGTACAAGAAAAAAACAGAAACTACAACTCCTGTCGAAAATAATCCTACTTTAATATATTTATTTTCAAAATCTACATCTTTTTTAATTCTTTCAATAATTGAATTTATTCTCTTATCTTCAACCATTCTATCTTTTAAAACAAGAAAATTTTTCTTAATTTTTTCAACATAATCAGCTCTATTTTCAATAACCTTTTCAGAAGCATTATTTAAAATAATTATATCATACTGTCATTCTGTTTCTTCTGAGGCTATAATTTTCTCAATTATATCTAATTTTTTAGTTGTATCATCAATTAGAGAAATTTCCAAAATATCATCTTTTGAAATATAATTTAAAAGCTCAATATTTGAGATATAAATATTGTCTCCAGAATTAATAATTCAGCTAGAAATAAATGAAAACTCAAGGTTTTTTCCCTGCATTCCATCAGCAATATTAATTATTTTATTATTTTTAATTAAATAAGCAGAATAATTTCATAAAATTGAAAAATGTAGAGTTCATCCTGTTATAATTCAAACAAAAATATTTAACTCAGATAAATTATAATCTCTTCATAATTTATTGATTTCTTTATTAAATTTATCTAAAGATAGTGAAAATGAATTATAAGGATCTTTCGATACATTCGCCAAAAGAATATCTATGGCAATATTTTCAATTAAATTTACTAGATTTTTGTCTGAATAATTTATTTGAATTATTGCTTCAAGACCTATATCAATACTTATTTTTTTTGTTGATACAAATTTAGTTTCGCTTGTTATTGGTAATTTATTTCTCTTGATCTCTATGTTTAGCATAAAGTTTTTTGGTTTTATTAAAAATAATTAATTTTTCCCTCTCCTGTAATCCTCGGGCTTATCCCAGGAATCTTTTTTATTTTTATATTGAAATTTGAATTTTATAAATCATCAAGCATTCTAAGTACATCGTCTGCAGACGCTTGGTCATCATCAGCTGCTTCGGCCTTTTTGATTTTTTCTCTACTTTCTTTTGTTTGGAATTCCTGCCATTCAATAAGGTGTTTTTCATTTAAATTTTTGATTTCATCTTGGTATTTTGATTCAAGTTCTTCAAGTTTTTTTCTTTCAGTCTCCAATATATCAAATAACCTATCAACTTGTTCATCTGTCATAGAAGGCAGAATATCAAACCAGTATTGTTTTTCGTTATTGTCCATTGATTCTGTGTTTAGAACCAATTTTGTAAGCTCACCATATTGATTTGCTATCTCATCTAAAATATTAAAAACAAATCAGTCTTTTGTTATTTGTGCCATTTTTATAAAATTAAAAAATAAATTTATTTTATTATAGCCTGTTTTGCTTTTTTTCAAAATTTTTTTTTGAAATTTCCCAAAGGACTCAAATTAACAGTAAAAATTTAACAAAAAAAACTCCCTTCGGGAGTTTTTTAGTTAAATTTTTAAATTTCTCTCAAAATCCTCTAGTGCTAGTTTTCTCATTAAATTAAATTTAAAATTTCAGATATTTCTTGATTTATATTTAATTTCTTAGCTCCTTGTAATTTTTGTAATAAAAAATTATAAATATTTGGATTATTGAAAATATCACCGGAATTATTTCAAGGATTTCATATAACTATTGGAATATTTTGCCTTTTTTCTTCATTTTCAAATGTTACTGTAATATCATTATCTTTACCTAGTAATAGTAACACCATAACTTTATTTAAAGTAGTATTAATTATTTTTTGTCTCTCACTACTCCAAGAACTTTCTCATTCTCAATTAATAATAACTTCTCATAAATTTTCTTTTATATGAATAATATTATTTCTATGTTTACAACTTCTTAATGAAATTCATTCTAATTTGGACATATTTAGAAATTAATATTAAATTGAAATTCTCTAATTAAACAATCCAAGACTCTGTTTGCTCTATTAATATCACCTTGGTAATAAAAACCTGTGGTGCGTGAAATTACTTCACAGAATTTTAAAAAATTTTCACATTCTCTTTCGGAAGTTTTAGATTTTAAAATATTTCTTTCTTTTATTTCCATAATTATCTTAGAAACTGCATTAAAATAATTAGAATTGAGAATTTTTTTATCTGAGTTTTGTAGTTTTTGTGGAGTAATTTCTTCTTTTTTAGAGGTGTCATCTACTTTTCCGGATCTTAGTATTTTAAGTCTTTTAACAATTTTCTTTTTTTCTTCTGGAGTTGTTTCAATCACGAGCTTTCTGTGTCATTGTCAATTTTTTTCTAATAGTTGATTATATTTATTCAATATTTTAAATCTATTTTTACCTTTATATCAGCTCATTCAAATAATATCACTCACATCCAAAGATAGTGTTCTTACATTTCTTAAAAATTCGATTTTCTTTAAGGCGTGTTTGTATTTATTAGCACATCTTACAAGAAATGGATCACTTCCATGTTTAGTTTTACTTATTTCTTTTTTTAGAAAAAGTGCCAATACTCTCTGTCTTATTTTATCTTCCAAAATACTCACATCTCTAATGTCAATATCTCAGCTAATAATTTCATTTACTAAATCTCTTTTTCTGAATACTAGAACTTTAACATTTTGAAGAATATCATGTCTTAGTGGAAACATATTTAAAATTCTATATTGGTCTGCATGACTAAATATGTCTCATTTTGGAGCTTTAATTCACAAAGCTCATTTTATATCATCTGGATATTTTTTCCTTAAAATATCTGGCCGATATTCAACTTGTTCTGCCATAGCTTGAGCTATTATTAAATCTGTAATATTTTTAGTCCGAGTTTTTCCTAGTTCTGTAATTTGTTCCATATCTACTTTTATTAAATAATTAAAATTTATCTCCCATTCAATTTCTCTACAACTCCTTTCATTCTTTTTACTTTTTCTGGGTCTAGATTTAGAAAATCTCACTGTTTATTAAGATGGGTAGATACAAGAAAAATATCTGCAAATTCAGAAGAATCTATGATATTTTTATCATTAGTTCCGCTTGCAACTGCGATTGGATGGTCTCCACTAAATTCTCTGATTTTCTTGAGTTTTTCAATATTTACAGCTTCTCATGTTCCAGGTCAGCTGGTTGTTGTGACATCAAGATATTTTTGTCACTGCGCACAAGCTAATTCTAGATTTTCGACTTCAGGCTGATATTTAAAAGCTACTCATCAGAAATATAATCACTTCCATCATAGATAATTTATTCTTTTTTTGATAATATCTTGATTGTCATAGCCTGGATTTATTCACTTTATTTCTGGATTATCAACCCAAATTCAATCCACTCTACATCATCTCATTTGCATAAGTCCCACCTCATTTATTGTACCATACAAATTATGTCATAATAAATTTATTCACATCCAAATTTTCTCAAATTCTTCTCTTGTTTTTCAAAAAATTTCAACTAATTCCATCCAATTAATCCTGTGATTTATCAAAAAAACTCAGCTCAAATTATTCTCAACCGCAATTTTTACGTTTGAAATCGTTTGCTCCAAAGTATCTGCGTGAATTACAGCAAGTACTGATACCTTATCCGGAAATGATTCTCTAAATTTTGTGGTCATAGTTTATTTGTTAGTAATATTTTTGCTTGATTTCATTTCATCTAATTCAATCAAATCTGCCTTAAATTCTTCTGAAAATCTGTATTTTAAAACATTAATTATTCTCTCTTTTGAGGTTCTTCAAAGTCAATTTGCACATTGCACTATTATTGCTTTTATTAAATCGTCTATATCTTTCTTAGAAAAAGAAATTCATATATTTTTATTATCATATCTAATTACTAAATCATTATTCTCAATAACAAAATCGTAAAATGATTTTTCGTTATGTGCTGCCCATATATTGTGTCCAAATATTGCCTTTGATGTAGGATTTTGGATTTTATATAAAAAAGCAAAATTCAACGAGGATTTATCGTGAAAATCACCTCATCAAAATTCTCAAAAATTTCATAAGCTACTTCAAAATGATTCACTAAATTCTAGAATTTCTTTTAAATTTAATTTATGTTTTACTTGTTCTGCATATTTGAGAATTACACCCAAAAATAAGACTTCAACATTATAACTACAAGCGACCGTATTGTAACTTTCCGGTCTAAAATCTACCAAATTTCAAAATGGCGAAAGTGTTTGGTATGGTTTAATATCACCTTGATAAAGCCTAAAATCTCAATGAATACATCATGAAATCGATGTCCTTATTCAATTTCTTTCCCATTTATAAGCTTTTTCATCTTTATAATCTATATATCTTTTATTCTCCACATAAGCTTCTACAGTCATCAGAAATTCTATCAAGCTATCAAATCAATATTTCTTGTAATTTTTAATTTGGTTTTGTGTTAATATTTCAAAAACAGAGTTTCCAGTCATTAACATTATATCTTCCATACTGCAATCATTTTTTATTTCTTTTTCATAAGTTCAATATGTTTTTACACCTTCAAATAATGGAAGTTGAAGATTTGTTCACTTTCAAATTCTCCATTTATATGATTCTTTGTCTTCTAAAATGGTTTCAATTCTACTAATTATATTTAATGATTCCAGAGTTCTAAGTTTATTTAATCATTCAAAAAACTCCCCAATTTCACTAGGATGAACATATCATATTGATGGTTTTTCATATTTCTTGATTTTAGGAGCCACAGCAGATTTCTCGATTTTCTCGATGGCTTCGGGATATAATAAGTAATTCATAATTACGAATTGTTAAATTAATTATTTTTATTTTGCATAATTTTTCTATATACAATGCCATTAAGCAGATAATGTGTATTACCTAAAAAATGCACTGTGTATCAGATTTTTCATAAACAATCCTTTACAATATCAGAAGGTACATTTCCAAAGTCTCAACTATAACCACCAATTATAATATTGTTATCAGGCAATATTATAAATTGAGCTCATCAAAATCTACTTGATCAATCTGGAATAATTATGTTTTTATGTAATCCAGTTCATGAAGGAATGTTGTTTGTTAAGGTTAATATCTCAGCATCTTTTATTGTTTTTGGAGGAGCTTCAATTACTTTATTTTTACCAAAAACTACAGAAAATGTAGATGTTTTTACTTGAAAAACTACTACAAATTTACCAAAATCTCATATTTCTAGAGAAGAGTCTCATTCACAAATTACATCATAATTGCATGATTGAAAAAAGTTAGATATTTCTTGATTATTTAAAATAAGATCTTGAAGAAGTAGAGAAGGATTTTCAATTTTGGCTAAAGCGATTTCTTGAAGCCTCTTTTCTTCAGCTTCTTTTTCCGCTTTTTTTCTTGCTATTTCTTCATTTTTTATTCTTTCTTCTTCTTTATTTTTCTCATCTAGTTCATCTTGTAGATATTGAGTTGCATTTTCTACACAAACATCTTCATATTCCTCTGAAACACTTAAAAATTCCTTATTACAATCTTCGCATTCATCTGCCACCTCACATCACAATACTTCAGAAAGAGTTTTTCCATGAAGTAGAGCGTCTACTTTTTCTTTTCTAGCGTAAATAGCAGATACTACTTTATATCATTCTATAATATAGTAAAGTTCACTACATTTTTTCTCTAATTGATTTTTTCGATGATAATCTTCTTGATTAAAATTTCATGTCTCTCTTTGTTCATGGTCCATTTTTATATATCTTATACGCTCAATATTAGTAATTTCTAGATCCTCTTCTATTCATTTATAATATTTATCTGCTTGTGAAAAATAATAATTTTTATAATATAGTCTGTTTAGATTATGTCATTTTAAAAAAGATAATTCTTTGGGGAAAAGTCTAAAAAGTTTAATTATTATTTTTTTAATTCATTCATAATCATTTTCATAATGATTAAAACTATCGCCTTGAAGCCGAGCCACAAGCCTAAAAATATTCATACTATTATCATAAGGTCAATCCCGATGATGATTTATACATCAAAATGTATTATTTCTAAAAAGTAATAATGACGATTTATTGTCACATAAAGGGCAATTACTCGTATATGTTTCTTCCCCAATTCAGTACTCTTTTCGTATTTTTGAATTTTTAGGAAGTTTTTTTAATTTTAATCAGAACCCCTTTGCAACTTTAAAAATATCTAAGCTACCAATAATTTCCTCTTTTATATGATTAAGAGAAGCTTCAGTATAAGCCATTTCTTCTGAAGAAAGTTGACAAGTAAAATCTAGAGAATTAGTTTCACTGCGCATATAAAAGTTTGGTTAAAGTTAAAATATTAAAAGTTTCATTACCCCCTCTCCCACTGGGAGAGGGTTGGGGTGAGGGCTTATTTCAAATCTACAGGTAATTCACTCACATCTACTGGCTCTAGAAATTCTTTTATATCTTCAAAACTATTATCTATATAGAAATGACCTCAAAAAAATCATTTTTGTATATATCAAGCTCAATAATTATAATGATATTTGTATCAATCTTTTAATTTATATAAAACTCAATCTTTCCAATAATGAATATAATATTTATCTTCTATTCTTGACCTTATTTGATTATCGATAATTTTATATGATTTTGCTCAAAACATCAAAATATCTAATTTTCAAGTTTCTTTATTAAAAATATAAACTCAATTATTTCAATTTTCTCTAGTTATTGTTGTTGGTACTCAATTTAGAAGTTTGGTTATATCAAAATATTTAGCCTTAGTTAAGGCACTATCTATTACTTCCAACCTAGATTCCTCTTTATTAAATCTTAGAAGACTCATTAATTCGCTTGTACTTATTGAAACCAAATTATTTCACACATCTTTTATTTCAAAACTTGGATTTGTTTTATCTATTGGAGTAGTAGCTATTTTACCTAAAAATCATGTTGAAATATTTTGTTTTTTAACATAGGTATCATATATATCTTTTCTTTCTCACAAATGAACAGCAGTAACAAATTTATCATTTACTAAAATATCATCTTCATACGTCAAAAGCTCATTTATATTCCATGGCTGTTTGTCTTCTTTTTGATTATATATTTCCAATAATCATTTTTTTCAATTTATATTATGTTCCATATAAATATTGTCTAATTCTTCAGAATCTATTTTTTCTAAATTATTAATTCAATAAAAAGAATTAACTACTATGAAATCATTTCAATTAAAATGGTACAAATATCATATTTTCAATATTTCTGAATCAAATCAAAAAATAAGTCAGTTATCTAATAATTTTATATTTTTTAAGTTACCATTGTATAGAAAATATATTTTTCAATCAGATACCGCACAAATTTGAGTTTTAGAGTTTACTTTATATTCAAAAAATTTGGCTTCTGGAACAAGATCATTTCAATTTACTAATTCTTTAATATCTTCACCTTCTGGAATAATTAATCTAGATTCTTCTAAATCTCTAATTATAAATTCTAAAAATCTAGTAAAATCAAATTTTCAGTCATCATTTTTTAGAAAATAATTTATTACTCATTTATTCTCATCTCATTGCAATAAATTTACTTTTGAAAATACATCTTGGGCAATTTTTCTAGATTTTTCATCACGAAGAAATCATAACAAATAATCTCTTTCTTTCTTATTTATTGGCATACTAGAAACAAATCTTTCATAAATATTTACAACTGTAGAGTTTGGTTTTTCTATATTTAGTATATCTCAAGCTTTTTGTTCTGTTAGGGTTATTAATCTTGCAGTAGTTCTAGATTTTTTTATATCTCCTAAATTTTCACAATATTCTTGTTTTGCAGTGCAAATTACATTTCCTTCTACCATTTGAGGATTTTCTTCTGGAGCAGGTAGTCATTTTGCTAGTGCTATTAGTGCCTTTCCGAAATTTCTATGTTCAGAAATTATATTTTTTTTCATAATTCGTTTAAGTTAAAATATTAAAAGTTTTTTATATTAAAGTTATAGGCAATTCATCTGTATCAATTGGTTCTAAGAATTTTTTTGTATTCTCAAAACTTTCATCTAAATAAATACGATCTCAAAATAATCATTTTTGTATATATCTAACTCAAGAATTATGATTATATTTATATCAATCTTTCAATTTATACAAAACTCAATCTTTCCAGTAATGGATAAAATGTTTATTACCAACCCTTGACCTTATCTGGTCGTCATTAACGTCATGAGTAAAATTAGTTTTTTCAATTAACATAGTAACTATTCAAATTTTTTTATTAAAAACATATAATCCAAGTCATCATTTACCTAATTTTTCTTTAGTTATTACGGTCGGTTTTCAATTAAGGAAGTCATTAATATTAACAATCTTCATATTTATTAAAGCACTATCTATTATTTCTAATTCATCTACCCCTTTATTATATTTGTAAATACTTTGTCATTCATTTGTTTCTATCGATATAAGATTATCTCATAAATCATTTAGATCAAAATAAGAGTTTTCTTTTTCTGTTGAAGTAGTGTTTACTCTTTTTAAATATCAACATGAAATGCCAATGTCTTGTAGTTTTATATAGGTGTAAAAAAAATCCGTATTTTCTCAATGACGAGAAATAGCAGTAATAAATTTACCATTTACCATAATACCATTATTATTTTCTGCTAAGAGTGTTTTAAACTCCCATAATGTATCTTCTTTGCTTTCTTTGGCCATTTCTAATAATCACTTTTTTCAGCTTTCATTTTGAGTTTTAAACACGATATTTAGTTCAGAAGATAGAGATTGAACAATATCTAAATATGGAATTCATGGCATATCACGAACTTCATAAAATCACTTTTCACTATAGAATTCATATAAATATCATGTTTTTCTTTGTCAAGATAATAAATATTTCCCTTCATTTTCACTTATTCAATGTATGAGTCAATTTTCAAGCAATTCTGCACTATCCAAAGACTCATCTAGGAAATATATTTCTCAATCTGATACTGCACAAATTTGAGTTTTTCAGTTTAATTTGTATATATAAAATTTTTCTTCTCATTTTAATTTATTTAAGCTTGATTCATTTTTTACTTTCATTTCTCTAATATCTTCAGCATTATTAGGAATAATTAGTTCATATTCTTTTAATTGCCTGATTATATATTGCATAAACCAAAAAATATCCAGCTTTCAATCTTCATTTTTTAGAAAAGATTCTATAAATTCGCTATTTTCATTTCAATATAATAAATTTAACTTAGACAATATATCTTGAGCTGTTTTTTGAGTATTATCATCACGAAAAAATCATATTAAATAATCTTTTTCTTTTTTAGTCATTGGAGTTTTAAAAACTAGTTTAGCATAGACGCTTGTTGCAGAAATATTAGAATTTTTAATATCAAGCATATCTCAGACTTTTTGTTCAGTTAGGGCTATAATTTTAGCTGTAGTTTTAGCTTTTTTTATATCTTCAGGATTTTTACAGAGCTCATTTTTAGCCTCATCTATAATGCTATCTTCCAATATAGTTATTTCACCTAATATTTTAGTGCATCATCCACAAAGTGCCGATACTGCTTTTCAGAAGCTTTCTTGTTTCATAACCAATTTAATTAAAATATTAAAAGTTTCATTACTCCCTCTCCACCGCAATGGAGAGGGCTGGGGTGAGGTTTAAGGCGAGTGCTTATTTCCCCAAACTAAACTTCAGTTTTTCGTAGAAAGTGCGGGTTTTCGTGAAACTTTCTGTAGCTAGATCTTTGTAGAATTTTGATTTTGAGTTTTCGTAAAGTCTTAGATTTTCGTAGTAATTATTTAGGTGATATACGAGATAATCGAGGTCATTTAGGATTTCGTAGAATTTGTCATAGCTCACCCTTCCGTCTGAATATCTTGTCAATAATTCTTCTTTTAGACCATTTACAAATGTTTGAGAATCTTTTAATCTTTGAATATTTTCTGGAGTTTTTAGTGATGGATTTTTGAGTACTATATCATTTAATTTATCTGATTCTATACTATTTCTTATTACATTTGTCTTGAAAAAATCTTTTTGAGGAACTTTCACAATATCCATATTATTAGCATAAATTGTATTTAAATAATTCTCGTAAGTTGTTCTTTCTCATAAAATAGTATTTCCATACCGGTTATTACCATAATAATAAAATTGGTTATAACAAGCTGTATCATTTCTATAATTATAATATCTTCTACAATCGTCATAATTGCTGTAATTTGAGTAGTTGTAATTGTAGTTATAGCTATTTGTATTGTAATATTGGTTATAACAAGCAGTATCGTTGTTATAATTGTAATATCTTCTACAGTCATTATAATTACTATAATTTGAATAATTATAATTGTAGTAATAGCTTACATTTCTATTATATTGACTCATGCAATATGAATCATTCGTATAGTTATAATATCTCCTACAATCGTCATAATTATCGTAATTAGAATAATTATAATTATAGCTATTATTTCTATAATACTGATTATAACACGCTGTATCATTATTGTAATTATAATATCTTCTACAATCGTCATAATTGTTATAATTTGAGTAATTGTAGTTATAATTGTAATTACTGTTGTTGTAATATTGGTTATAACAATACGAATCATTGTTATAGTTATAATAACTTCTACATTCATTATAATTACTATATCCGAAAGAAGTAGTAATTTTTATTGAAAAAAAGGCAAAAGATATTATAATCAAAAATAATAATTTTTTTACCCCAAGGGTACTTACTTTATTGTGCATAAAAATATAGGTTAAAAATTAAAAGGAAATTTAATAATATATAACTTTATTTTTATGTTTGTCAAGTTTATTTAATAAATAAATTTAAAAAATGAGCAAGAAGTCTGCGTTTATAATTATTTTCTATACTATTTTATTTTCTACCACATTTTATGTTTCTTGAATTTCCTGACTTTTTGACTCGGTTCTTCTTTTGTTTTTCTATAGTATTTTATTTTATGGAATTTATTTTTTATATTCCAAACTCAGAAAAAGAGAATTAAAATCAGTTAAGGAGTATTTGCTTTATTTCTACCATAGAATTGCAGTTTTTATGCTGATAGTTTTCTCGATTTTTTTCGCACTTTTTTACTATGAAAACTCAATAAGTCCTGCAAAATTACCAGAATTTACAATTTCTGATGGTAAAAAAATCGTAAAATTTCAAGGAATGGCACATATTTGAAGTGATGATTTTTATGGGAAAATTAGAAATAATGTAATTGCTTATAAAAAAGATTGATTTGTGTTATTTTTTGAATGAGTAAAACCCGGGAGTGATGTTAATAATGAAAAATTTAATAAAATGCTTGGAATTAATTTTTCTAAAAAAACCTATATTGATTTATCAAAACTTTATTGACTTAGAGCTCAAAATAACCAAGATTTTTTATGACTGGTAAATAACCAAGATTTTAACATTGATACAAATATTGATGAAATAGTGTCTATGTATGAAGCAAAATATGGAGTTGTAGATAAAATGCAAAATCAAGTAATAAAACAAGAAACTCCATTTGATGTCGAAAAATATGTAGCCGAAATTGTCTCGACTTTTAACGATAGAGAAATGAAAATACTAATTTATGTAAATAGAGCGATAATGAATTTCATCGTAAAAAGTCAGGCAATCCAGGATTTTGCTCTAGAAAAAACCGGAAGTAAAAATGTTTTTGATATCATCTTAAACAATAGAAATAAAATACTAGCCACAGAAATCCAGAATTCAGAACACAAAAAAATGTATGTCCTATACGGACTACTTCATTTCAAATGAGTCTTTGATATTCTCCAAAAATCCGATCCAAACTGGCAAATAGTGAGTGTGAAATATTATTATCCTGTGAGGTAAACAAAAAATCCTATTGACAAATTTAATAATCTTATTATAAATAGGAAGATTTTAGTCTTTAACTTTTAAAAAAATGACAAAAAATGCATCAGAAAAATCAAGTTTAGATCAAGAATTTGATATTTATAAAGAAAATTCAACAGCATTAATTTTAGATTGATATAAATTTTTATTGAAATGAAAAAATAAACAAGAATTAGAAGAAAATTTTTACTCATTAAATATGAATGCTGATCATGAGACTTTATATAACCCAAAAGTCAAAGAATTTGAACTTTATATTTTGGACTTAAGCAAAATCCCATGACTTAATCATGAAACTAGTGATAAAGTTTGAGAAATATTAAAATAGATTTTAAAAATGAAACAAAAAAATTAATCGCCACAGGCGATTAATTTTTTTGTCTTAGTTTATAATTTTAGAAACTTTCTTTTTAACTTTTTTAACCTGACTTCATCAATCTTCTGGATGCATTCATTTCAAAAATTTACTTAAATCAGGTTGTTTTCATTCATTTAATGAATTATCTTCTGTTACTAAGATTTTTTGTCAATTTTCTGGATGCATTCATTTCAAAAATTTTGCTATAGCCTGACGCATTCAGTTATCATTTCATAAAACTATAATAGTTTTTTCTCAAGCTTCAGAATTTATATTTGCTTTTATAACAGAATTTTTTCATTCCTCTGGAATCATTCATTTTAGAAATTCAGATACATCTGGAAGTTCTCTTTTAGGAATTACAGTTGAGGTCGCTGTTATTCAATCTAAACGCTTTTCATGATTTTTCATATTTATTAATATTAAAAATAATTTTTTTATTTTTTAGAATTATATATTTTAAAAACTTCTTTATTTTCTAGTTTTAGTTTTGGAGATATAAATTCATAATTTCAACTATCTCAAATTACTGCCATCATTGCAATTTCTAAATCATTTTTGTATTCATCTGGATAATACTGAAAAATATCTGGAATATATTTTAAGGTTTCTTTCATAAAAGCTCTATCATTTTTAAATTCTTCTATCATTTCTTTAATTAGAGTAACACTATTTGGATGAATCCATCATTTCTCAATATATGGTAAATATATATTATAATATATTCTATAGTTATATTGATTTTTCTTATAAAAATCCGATTTTTTATCATATGCAATTGTAAAATATTCTAATAATAAATCTCTTTTTTTAAGATATTCTTCAGCTTTTTCCATTAAAACTCAACCTGGAGCAGTAGATTTTGTATTTCATTTTAAATAATTTTCATATGCTTCTTTGTGGACAAGGTCATTAATTATTTTTACTTCTTTTCTTACAAAACCACCTTCTACATCTACAAATTCATCTTGCATACCAAGTGGTAAGTCAGCAACTTTTTGATATTTTTTATTTGTAGGGTTATAATCTATAATATCAACTACTTTGGTTTTTGCGGATTTAGTAGTCATACTGATAGAACCAACAGTACTCACTATTCATACAAGGTCATTTGTTGTTTTAACCTTTTTTCATTTAGGAATTACAGTTTGAGCTGCTTCTATTCAATCTAAACGCTTTTTATGATTTTTCATATTTGTAAATATTAAAAATAATAATTTCTTTATAAGAAAATAGTTTAATTTGTCAAATCGAATAATTGGAAATAGGTGAATATTTTATCTGGAATGATTTGTAGATTTCCACCGGAGCTTATACTCCCTTGCGGAGTGCGGGAATGATAGAAATAAATGTTGGAATGACAAAAACTGAAAAAACTAATTTTTTTGCTTTTTTTTGCTTTTTTATATAATAAATTTGTATATTAAAATTTTTTTAGAAAAAATGTCGTCAAAAAGTAAGAAACAGAGGTCTAGATATAATCAAGAATTTAGGAATGTATTTTTTTGAATTACATTGCTTTTTTTGTGAATTTTGGGATATTTTTGAGATGATAAATCAGTTATAGGGTCATTTTTATCTTTCTTTTTGGATTTACTTTATGGTAATCAATTTAGATTTATTTTCTCTCCAGTTTTAATACTTTTATGAGTTCTGATTTCATTCAAAAAACTTTATTGGAACAACACGAGAATTGTCGGACTTATGATTTTCTGGTTTTCACTGGATTCAATAATTTGATTATTTTTTCCAAGTATGACAACCTGATTATTCGATATAAGCGGGTTTTTAGAGAGTATGTTTTGAAGAATTCCAGCTGTATTTTTTGTTATTTGAGGATTATTTTTATCTCTATATTTTATTTTCAAAATTTCATATATTCAAGTTTTAAAAAATATACATTCAAATTTACCTTCTTATTGAACTGTAAAAGACAATTTATCAAACATTAAAAATGATCTAAAAAAAGATTTAAAGGAAACAAAAAAATCAAAAGAAAAAGATGAATATGTGAGTGAAATGGATTTACTTAGAAAACAAATAAATGATATTGATAAATCTATTAAAAAAGAAAAACCTGAGAAAGTAAAAATAGAAGTTATTGAAAAACCAAGAAAAGTAGAAATAGAAAAAAAATCAATTTTTGAAATGTTTAACAAAAAGGATGAAAAAAAACCAGTTCAAACAAAGCTAGATTTTACGAGTTGGGATTTTCCAAGCTCGGATTTACTTAATATTATCAAAAATAAATGAGAAATTGATAACAGAATTGTTGAACAAAAATCACTAGAAATCAAAGAAAAACTTCTTCAATTTAAAATTGATGTAGAAATGAAATGATATACAGTTGGACCGACTGTTATACAATACAAGCTAAAACCAAGAGAATGAGTAAAGCTTAATAAAATTGAAAATCTTAAAAAAGATTTAACACTTTCACTAAAGGCAAAAAGTATTCGTATTCAAGCTCCAATCCCAGGACTTGGGCTTGTTTGAGTGGAAGTTCCAAATGAAAATAGACAAATTGTTTGAATTAGAGAAGTTATTGAAAGTAGGGAATTTATCTGAAATAAATCTAATTTAGTACTTGCAATTGGAAAAGATATTAATGGAGATTATGTCGTTGGAGATTTAGCTAAAATGCCACATTTACTTATTGCAGGTCAGACTGGTTCGTGAAAATCTGTTGCGATGAATTGATTTATTTTAAGCTTGCTTTATAAAAATTCTCCGGATATGCTCAGGATGATAATGATAGATCCAAAACGTGTTGAGCTTGGAATTTATAATGGAATTCCACATCTTCTTACGCCAGTAATAAATGATGCAGAAAAGGCCCTAAATAGTCTAAAGTGGGCTATTGCTGAAATGATGAGAAGATATGATATTTTGACCCAAACTCGTTCTAGAAACATTGAAGAATACAACAAAAAAGTCCACAAAAAAGATAAGCTTCCAAATATTGTAATAATTATTGATGAGCTTGCTGACCTTATGATGAGAGGAAATAAAAAAGAAGTTGAGTGATCTATAGTCCGCATTGCACAAATGGCAAGAGCTGTAGGAATGCACTTAATTGTCGCAACCCAAAGGCCTTCAGTTGATGTTATTACAGGTCTTATTAAAGCAAATATCCCATCTCGTATCGCATTTACTGTGGCGAGTCTAGTGGATTCTCGTACAATAATTGACAAAATGTGAGCTGAGGATTTACTCTGAAAATGAGATATGTTATATTCTCCAAGTGGATCTGTTGATGCTGAGAGAATGCAATGAGTATACGTAGAGACTGATGAAGTAGAATCTGTAATTAATCACATTAAGCGCACAATTGACCCAGCAATGCTTGAGGATATTTATGATAAATCAATAGTTGAGTGAGAAGCTAGTAATTTTGATTGAAGTATAGTGGCCTGAGAATATGACGAAGATCCAAAGGTTTTAGATGATGCTATAAAAATAGTTAGAGAAGCGAAAAAAGCCTCAACCTCACTTCTCCAAAGAAGACTGAAATTAGGTTATGCAAGAGCTGCGAGAGTCATAGATATCCTCGAAGAAATGTGAATTGTAGGTCCACCAGACTGAAGTAAACCAAGAGATGTGTATTAGTTTTTTAAAATCCAAATATGAAGAAAAATATAGATACAAGAAAAATTCAAATCCTCAAACTTATTGTGGAGGAATATATCAAAACAGGGGATATAACCTGATCAAAATCTCTTATTAAAAAATATTCTCTTGGCGTAAGTAGTGCGACAGTCCGCAACGATATGGCACTTTTGGAGAAAATGTGACTTATTTTTCAACCATATAATAGTGCGGGGCGTCTTCCAACAACTAGATGAATTAGAGTTTTTGTGGATTATTTAATGGAACATATGCCTCAAGTTTTTATAGAAGCAGAAAAGGAAATTGAGGAAAAAAATAAAATAAATCAAATTGATGACACTCTTTATTTATTGACTTCAAGACTTACAAAAATTACAGGAGAAATTACTTTTGCTTGTATTCCATCAGAACAAACTAATTATTATTTAGGGCTTTCAAATTTTTTACAAAAAAATACAACACTACTTGGAGATGAGGTCTATAATGTTATAAAAGTTCTTGAAAATAAATATAATTTCATCGATTTACTGAAAAATCTTGAAATCTGAAAAAAGGTAGCAGTTTTTATTTGAGAAGAAAATATTATCCCAGACCTTGAGAGTTGCGCGATGATAGTGAAAAAAGTAGAACTTCAATGAAAAGAAATCTACATTTGAACTCTTGGGTCTCTTAAAATGGATTATGCTTTTAATATTGCGGCACTTAAAAATATTTTATAAAATTTTGTTTTTTTGACAAATTTTACTAATATAAAACAAATACTTAATTTAATTACAAAATATGGAAAAATACGATTTTAAATCCATTGAAAAAAAATGGCAAGATAAATGGGATGAGACTGAGATTTATAAGGTAAGTGAAGATAAATCAAAAAAGAAATTTTATTCTTTAGTAGAATTTCCTTATCCGAGTGGGGAATGACTTCACGTAGGGCATGTAAAATGACATACTGCGGTTGATATATTTTCAAGATTTAAAAGAATGCAATGATACAATGTATTATGTCCCATGTGATGGGATGCTTTTGGCCTTCCTGCTGAGAATTTTGCTATCAAAAATAAGCAACATCCAGCTACATTTACTCAGAAAAATATCGCAAATTTTAAAAGACAAATAAAAAGTTTTGGACCTTCATTTGATTGGTCAAAGGAAATTGATACTACAGATCCAGAATATTATAAATGGACTCAATGGATTTTTTTAGAGCTTTTTAAGGCCTGACTTGCATACGAAAAAGAAGCTCCAATTAATTGGTGTCCAAGCTGTAAGACTGGACTTGCCAATGAGGAAGTAGTAGATGGACTCTGTGAGAGATGTGATACTCAAGTTGTTCAAAAAAATATGAAACAATGGTATTTAAAAATTACAGATTATGCAGAAAAATTAATAGATGATCTAAAGGATGTTAACTGGCCAGAATACATTAAAACAAGCCAAAAAAACTGGATAGGGAAGTCGGAGTGAACTGAATTTAAAATGCAAAAATCTGATGATTCTACAAAAAATATTTCTGTTTATACAACGAGAATTGATACAGTTTTTGGTATGACTTATGCTGTGATGGCGCCAGATCACTCACAAGTTCTAGATTTTATTACAGAATGACAGAAAAAATCATGCCTTGATTATATCGAATCTTCAAAGAAAAAATCAGCAATGGAGAGGACTGAATTAAACAAAGACAAAACCTGAGTATTTAGCGGAAGTTATGTAATTAATCCTTTTAATTGAAAAGAAATTCCAGTTTATATCTGAGATTATGTACTTGGAAATTATGGAACCGGAGCAGTTATGGCAGTCCCAGCACATGATGAGAGAGATTTTGAATTTGCAAAGAAGTATAATTTAGAGATTATTCCAGTAATAGTATCCGATTATGATAAAATTTGAAATCCTAATGCATTAATAATTTTAGATGACTGATATGTTTCAACAATTTGAGAACTTGGAGGTTTTCAATTACCATTTTGTAGTGATTGATATTTAATTAATTCTTCAAATGAAAATTTAAATAATGAAAATATATGAGTGTTTAAATTTGATTGAAATTCATCTGAAGTTGCAAGAGAAAAAATGACAAAGTGGCTTGAAGAAAAATGAATATGAACTAAAAAAATAAATTATAAACTTCGTGATTGGTTGTTTGCTCGTCAGAGATATCGGTGAGAACCAATTCCGATTATTAAATGTGAAAAATGTGGACTTGTGCCAGTACCAGAGAATGAACTTCCACTTCTTTTACCAGAAGTAGAGGATTATGAACCAACTTGAACAGGAGAATCTCCACTTGCATCCATTGATTCTTTTGTAAATACTACTTGTCCAAAATGTTGAATTCTTGCAAAAAGAGAAACAAATACCATGCCACAATGGGCTTGATCTAGCTGGTATTTTCTTCGTTATATTGATCCGAAAAATTCTAATGAAATAGCAAGTAAAGAAAACTTAGAATATTTTATGCCAGTAGATATTTATTTTTGATGAGCTGAACACACGACAGTTCATTTACTTTACTCTAGATTTTGGAATAAGGCTTTGTTTGATAGATGAATAGTGCCAGTAAGTGAGCCATACAAAAGAAGAGTTCAACATTGATTAATTGCTTGAGAAGATGGACGTAAGATGAGTAAAAGATGGTGAAATGTAATAAATCCAGATGATGTAATAAAAGAATACGGAGCTGATACTATGAGAACTTATATTATGTTTATGGGACCATATTGAGATAGTAGCGCCTGGTCTACTTCTGCAATTAACTGAGTACATAGATTTTTAAATAAAGTTTGGTTACTTCAGAATAAAAAAATAACTGATATTAAAGATGATGAGCTAGAAGTTTTAATGCACAAAACAATAAAAAAAGTAACAGATGATATTGAACAAATTTCTTATCATACAGCACTTTCTCAAATGATGATTTTATTAAATATGATGACTTCTAAAGAAAATATTTCAAAAGTTGTATATGAAAATTTTCTAAAATTACTCTCTCCATTTGCTCCACATATTACAGAGGAATTATGGCAAAATTTATGAAATACTTGAAGTATTCACTTGTCTAGCTGGCCTGCATATGACAGCTCTAAATTAGTTGATAAAATAGTTAAAATAGTTATTCAAATAAATTGAAAAGTGAGAGATGAAATAGAAGTAGAACTAGATACAAGTGAAGAAGATATTAGAAAAATGGCTTTTGAATGCGAAAATGTAAAAAAATATATTGATTGAGTAGAAATTAAAAAGATGGTTTATGTGAAGAATAAATTATTAAGTATAGTTATTTAATTATTTTAAAATATGAATTTAAATAAAAATTTAAGAGAATTTGATTTTTCATTTTGATGAATAGATGCGAACTGAGAATTAATAAGATTACATAGAGTACAAACAATTGTAGATAGTGAAATTTTAGATTGAATAAAAAATAAGGAACAATTAATGGAATTTATTAAAGCAAATATAAGAGAAGTTATGAATTCTGACAATGAAATTAAATTAGAATTAGTTGGTTCACCCTTTTATTATGAAATACATTGAGCTGAAAAAATAAACATTCATTAATTAAATCTCATCACACAATTTTTCATTTGGCACTGAATATAGATATCATTGAGTGTATGGAATTTCTAATTCATCTACTTTCGCTTGCTTTTCTTTATTATCTATAAACTCAATAATAACCTCTGCTCAGTAAATATCAGCAATTTGTTTTATTATTTTAATATGATGAAATCATTGCTCATTCTCCATTTTTTTTGAAAGACTTCAATCTATTTTTAAAAAATCTGGTCTTATTTCATCTAGTCTTCCTACATTTGTGAATCAAGTACCAAAATCATCAATTGCTATTTTTATTCAATTTCCCTTTAAATCTCTTTTTATTACTTCAATAATTTTACCTCATTTATCTATAGATTTTTCTAATATTTCTATTATTAATCTATTTGGATCTACTTGATTATCATTTAAAACAACCATTAAAAAACGAATAAATTCATCATTAATTAAACATTCTTCAGGTAAATTAATTGAAAAACAATGATTATTTTCTGTCATTTTCTTAATAACTTTTTCTACCATTATTTTTGATAAATCTAGAATTTTATCCATATTTTCAGCAATATCTAGAAAGAAATAAGGAGAAACTATCTTTCCATCATCATCTCTATATCTTATTAAACTCTCATATTTAATAATTTTTCAAGTTCTATTATCTCTAATTCATTGATAAAAAGGTAAAAATCTATTTTCATTAATTCAACGTATTATTTTCACTGACCGTAATAAATTATTTTCTAATTCTCTTTTATATATTTCTTCCATTTCTTTTGTGTAGAAATATAATCATCATTCTTTATTTGATTTATAAAGAGCCAGAAGAGATTTATCAAATAATCTTTCATTACAATGACTACATCATCAATTTAATTTTATTTTTAATTCATTTTTTTCTTTATTTTCTCATATTTCTATATCAATATGAAAACTATTTATTATTCATCTTATCTCTTCCATAACTTCAAATAATTCTTTCGATGATTCAAATTGCTTTTCTGTTAATAATCAGAAATATAGTCCAGATAATTTATATAATTTAAATCAATGTTTTACTTCAAATAACTCTTTAAATTTTGTAATAATATTATTTATAAAAATATCTCAATTAGATCTTCAATAAAATCAATTAATTTTAGAAAAACCGTCAATTTTTAATATAAAAACTAATTTTTTTCATGGAGACGTGCAATCTTTTTCAAATTCTTCTTTTCATGGAGTATTGAAATTATTTTCAGATTTTGGTTTTATTGGAGTATTACAATCCTCAAGAAATTTGTAATCATTCGCTAATCATGTTCTTCTATCTATATAACTACTTTCTCAAATTCAAAGAATTGATTCAATTAAACTTGCTAGTCAATAATATTCTAGACTATGTTTTTTTAGGGCTAATAAAAAATTTGTTACATAATTTTTTGTTGATAAATCAACTTGCAATTCTTTATTTAATTCTAAAATTGTTAAAACAATTCTTTTAATATTTTTTGGTAATGACTTTATATCTAAATCTTTTTGAGGTGCCAAAGAAATACCTTCTCTAAATTCTTCTCTAGAGCAGGTAATTCTATCAAGTTTTAGCTTTAAACCCATAAAAACACTTTTAATATAAATTATTAATTAATTATAATATATGAGAAATTAGATTTTAGTCAATTTTTATTTATAGATATTTTTTTAAGTTATATTAAACTTTATTTTTTGAAAATTAATTATTTTAAATATACTCATTTTTAGTATTTAAAATTAATTAATTTATGACTAAAAAAAGAAACTACTACATCTCATATTTGAAATGAATTGCGATGGTTTTTATTACTCTTACTCATCTAATTAACCGGTCAAATATGAAGATTATTTCTGGGAGTTTTTTCTCATATTTTAATGATTTAATCAAAATTTGACCATTATTTTTTCTTGTACTATCTGGAAGTCTTATAATTATAGTTTATAGTAAATATGACTTGAAAATATCTAGTTTAAGGCTTTATAAAAGGAGTTTGCTTTTACTTTTTGTTTACTACTTTTTTAATATTTTAAAATTCTATACTTTTGATTTTGCAAAGGAACCTTATTATTGGCAATTTATAGAGAGAAATACTTTTAATTTGACTTGAATTCTTGCCTTTAAATCTTACGCAGTCCCAATCCCAATTCTAATTTTATTCTCAATATTTCTCGCAATTACACCATTATTTTTATATATTGTTAAAAATTTCAAATATAATAAGGCAATAATTTTAAGTATAATTTGATTTTTTCTAATACTTAATTATGGTATTTCTTTGCCACAAAATAGCTTCACAAATTTGCTTTATTGAATTGATACCAAACTTTTTTCTTTTAATTTATGGATAGTTCCTTATTTGATTTGAATATTTTTATGAACTCTCGGATTTGAAAAAAGAAAAAAAGAAGTATTTCTTTTTTTCTTAATACTGTCTATATTTTTTGGAATTTTACAATTTTTAGGTGGCAAGACACTACTACTTGAGCCAAATATGTATCCGCTTACTCTTTATTATACTTCAGCTAGTTTTTTTATAATGTTTGCTTTTATCTATATTTTCAGCTTTTTAGAGAAAATAAAAAGCAAACTTTTAGCAAGTTTACTTTCTTTTCTTCGTTATATTTGAGATAATAGTTTATGGATTTATATTGTTCACTGGATATTAATAGATTCTACAATTTGGATTTTTTTTCCTCAAGTTAAATTAATTTGGCTAACTGTAGGTATTTCTACTTTTATCTACTTTTTATATTTTATGAAATATAAGTTTGATAAACATTGATAACTCAGTTTTTATCTTCATATTTCTCAGTTGTAGTTTGGATATATCCTCTCAAAAAATCAGTTAAATTTTGTCATTTTTGTTCTAAAATATATTCTATTTTTTTCTTTTGGCTATCAGTAACATAGAAGTTAATCGGGCTTCAATATTTCTTTCTTTTAATCATATTTACATAAATTATTTATAAAACATTTTTACTATATATAAAAAAAGTTCAAAATCAATTCAATTTTTAATTTTTTTCTCCCCTGTCATTTCGAACGAAGTGAGAAATCTATTTACTTATAAAATACCTTTTAAAAAATGAAAAAATTAAATTAATAGATCCTTCGACTACGCTCAGGATGACAAGGCCGGTATTCAGTAAAAATTTAAACTATTCTCAAAAATTTGATTTTCTATTTCTTCTCGAGACTCTCCTCTTAATTCTTTAATTTTTTCGAGGACAAATTTTGTATATCCTGACGTATTTATTTTCTGTCATCTGAAAGGCTCCGGTGTGAGGTATGGTGCATCAGTTTCAACTAATATTTTGCTAAGTGGAATTTTTGATGCTGCGTCTTGTATATCTGAAGCTTTTTTGAATGTTACAATTCCAGAAAATCAAAAATAAGCTTCAGGAGAATAATCCATAATATCTTGTGTAAACTCATAATTTTCAGTGAAGCAGTGAATTACAAATTTCTTAATTCCAGACTCTTTTATATATTTTAAAGTGTCATCTTTGGCATTTCTTGTATGAATTATAACTGGCAAATTGTATTTTTTTGCAATTTCAACTTGTCCAAAAAATAGTTCTTTTTGCTTTTCTTTTTCTTCTTCGATTTTGTCTTCATTAAGATGAAAATAATCAAATCATATTTCTCAGATAGCTACTATATTTTCTCTTTCTTTTTCGACTAATTTATCTAATTTCTCAATTTCAGTAAAAATATCAATATTTTCTCAAACATCTGTCGGATGAATTCAAACTGTAGCAAAAAAATGAGGATATTTTTTGGCTAATTCGATAGCGTCAGCGCTTGTATCACAATCGCTTCAAACCAAAGTTGCGTATTTTACGCCGTATTCGCGCATTATTTTAATCTCATTTTCTATATCGGTAAAATCCTTAAAATGAAGATGAGAATGTGTGTCAAAGATCATATCTAATTATTTAATAATTTATTTAATTCTTTTTTGTATTTTATAGCATCTATTTCTAATTTTACTTCACTCATTCAGGTTAGGTCATGCGCTATAATATTTCTAATTTTATGAAGTCTCCAAATCTCTTGAATATCTTTAATAATAGTTGGTTTTTTCTTGAGCTGATCTCACAAATTCCCCTTAATTCAACAATCTTTTAATATATGATTTAGAATTTTATCATATTTAATTATTTTCTCACTATTTGAATAATTATCGCATTTTATAAGCTCATCTTTATAAAAAGCAATTCTTCATTTTGATAATTTTCTAGGCTTAGAATATTTAACTACAAAAGCCATTCAAATTCCTATTATCAAAAGAAAAATTCCCCAAAAAATAAATTCACTCATATTTTATTTATAAAAAAATATTACCAATATTATCGCGATAATTATTCATCAGAAAATTAATGCTATCATATTATTTATTTAGTTTTAACTCCTACATAATAGAGGATATTAAATAAAATCAAATTTTTTCTTGCTTTTTCTTTATTTTTCATCTATAATGTCTTCGATTTTTATAATTATAACTTAATTTTAATTATTATGAAAACATTACTAAAACAATTTTTCTCAAAAATATCTAATTGAATATATTTTTGAATTTGACTAATTCTTACATTATGAGTTTTTGGATTAGTTTATGCTGCACTTTCTTGGATTCCCCAAACTACAGTTTGAACTGGTTCTGGACTTACTGCAACAGCCTGGAATGATATGATAAATAATATGTGATATTTAAAAGAAAATGTTGAATCTAAACTTTCTACTAATTGAGATGGTTCAGCCTTGACTTGACTTACAAAAACACAAGTTGGATTATGAAATGTGGATGATACTTCAGATGCTACAAAAAGTGTACTTTCAGCAACTAAATTAACAACCGCTAGAACAATAAATTGAATTAGTTTTAATTGAACTGCAAATATTACAATTCCTGTATGAACCCTTACTCCAGATACTTGTGCATGGGTTAATGTAACTACTTGTGGACATGCTTGTGGTATTACAACATATTATCAGGCAATTTGTCCTGCTGGTAAATATATGGCATGATGGTCTACAAATACTTATAATGAATATACTGCTTATAATTTTCGTATTTATTGTTGTAATCCTTAATTTTAAAATCTTCAATTTTAAATCTATAAATCCATCTCACGGTGGATTTTCTTCTTCTCAACATTTCCTTCCAAAAAAACTCCAATAAATAGTTGCAAACTTGGAGAAATATGATATTATGGGAGTAATAAAAAAATTTTAAAAAAATGGTGAAAAAGTTTAAATATTCTAGGTATTCAAAGGTGCAGAGATTGATATCTTATTTTTTGATATTTTCTTTGTTGTTTTTAAATACTATTCATTTAGATATTTTTGATTCCACAAGAGCTTCTGCTAATTCTAATTTTTGAATTGTTTCTATCATTGTAGACGAGGATACTTACAGTAGTTTGGGGAATTTAATTTCAAATAAAATAGATAGATATGCTGCTGATATTCAAGGTAAATTAAAGGATTACAAGGTTATAATTATAAAAGTTAAAAGAGATGAAAGTCCTTATAAAATAGCTAAATTAAATGAGAAGTTATATTATGAGGGAAGTGATGGATTGTCTCAACTAGCTTGAACTATTTTGGTTTGAAAAGTGCCAATTCCTGTAATTCATAAGGATTCTAAGACTTTTTTGAGTGTTTATCCATATATTGATTTTAATGAAAAAAATTTCGTATATGACACGACAAAAGGTTATTATGAGGCTACACAAAACAATATTTCAGACCCAAATCCAGAAATTTGGCATTCTATAATTTCCCCAAATACTGGGAATGAGAGTGATGATATTTCTAAATTAAAAGATTTTTTTGACAAAGATCATGATTTTTATTTAAGTCAATGAGCTTTTTCGGCTTCGCTTTCTGAACCATATGTTTTTTATTTTGACTGACTTAGAGATAATCTTACTTTCCAAGATTCAAATTGGAAGGCTTATTTAAATTATTTGAATAACCTAGAAGATATTTCTTATAATAGATTTACAAAATACCTAGCAAAACAAATCCAAAATTCTGCGATGCTTTTATCAAAAGGTGAAATTACAAATACTTTAAGTGGTTCACTAAATCCTGAATTAGCTGATGCTCTAGCAGATTCTGGTTCATTGTTAGATTTTAATAGTGTCCCAGATTCTCAGGCAAAAAACATTATCACTGGAGCTATAAAGCAATTTTTTAGTATTTTTAATGAGAAATATATCTGAGATATTTTAAAATATGTTTATGACACAGGAAGATATTGAACTACTAATAATGTAAGAGTTGATACGCCTGCTACTCTGATAGCAAAAAGAGATAATTTTATGAAAAAAACTCTAAAAGACGTAAACAAAATTTTTGAGGATAAAATAGATAATTTGGTAAAAAATTGATTATCAAGAAATCTAGCCTTACCCACAAAAGTTCAAGAGAAATTAGTTTATTATCCACCTAAATGTGGTACAAATGAGTCTTGAGATACTGATTGAAGTACATATACTTGATCTTGAAAAATAGTATCTGACCATACTATAGAAAATTATTTTTATTGAAAAAATGCAAGTAGTATAAGCTCTACTTCTGATTGTAGTATTTTCAGATGAACCAAAAGAGCGACTGATGACAAATGAGTTCTAACTGAATATAATAGAGCTTACAATATAAATAATATAAAATCAGACATTGATTTTTTATGAGTTGCTCCTAATTCAATTATTAAATGTATATGAGGTTGAACTCCAAAAACCCAAAATTGGTGATGAAATTCTCCTTTAAATCTTGATATTAACTGAGATTTAGCTACTTCTTTTAATCTAAAATCAAATGATTATAGAAAATCTATGATTCCTCTTTTTGATCTAGCTGGATGAAAACAAGTTTGATATAATGCCTCAACTGATAATCAAGATAATGTTTTTGATGTGTCTTGAAAAGTTATTGAAACACTTTCTCCAAAATCTTGTATTAATTTTAATTTTATTCAGACTTCTGGATTTGGCTCAGTTGAATGATCTACCGTAGATGATACTCCAATTTATGATTGTATTACCAATAAAACTACCTACAATTATGGAAATTCTTTTGAGAGTTTATTAAAAAAAGAAGGAGGTGGAGCTATTTATTATAATGAACAATCTTTACCACACAATATTTATGTAAACTTAGATTGAGAGGAAAAATTCACTAATTTATGAGCTCCAGAATGTAGGACAAGAGTAGAATCATATTATTCATTTAAAAAAATCTCAGGATTCGTTGAACATAAATCTCCAACTGATGCTGAGTATTGAGCAACACTCGGTAGTATGATGTCAATATCTTTAGCTTCTGATAAAAATAGATATATTGATTTTGTGAGTGCCAAATGAAATTTATCTAAAATAGTTTATCCAAATTTCTATAGAATAAATATTGCAAATGAACTAGATGTTAGTTATGACACAGTAAAAGCTAAAATAAAGCAATTATTAGATGCAAAAACCGCTGAAATAAACGCTTTAATAAATACTCAAAATCCAAACTCACTCTCATGAGCTGATAAAACAATTTATGATTTATTAAAAAATTGAACTTATCCAGCTTCAATTGATTTATATAGTGTTTTATCTTCAAATGATGTGTTATTTGATGAATTAATAAAAGTGTACTTTGGTATAACCTCAGAAGTCCAACTTCAAAATATAAATACATTTTAGAACATTATCTTGATATAACAGGAAAATCATTTTCAATTGAGCCAAATCATAAATCAGATTATGAAATTGCTTATTTATGATGAATTTGAGATGCAAAAAATATGTATGTAAAACTTGAAACAAATAAAACTACAACAAGCGATATTGAAAAAATTAAACTTAATGCTCAAAAATATAATAATACGTTGGCTTGAATGAAAATCGCAAAAGACTCTGAAAGTCAAGCAATATTTAAGTGCTGAAAAGCTGAATGAGTTCCAATCACGCAATGGTTTTGAGCAATTCAATGCCGGCTTAAATCTTTAGTACCACCAATTACTATTTCAAACTGACAATGTAATACCTCAACTATTTGACTTTGAAATTGAGATGTATTAATGGACTGAATTTACTTACAAGATACAAATTGAAATTGAATTACAGATGCAGCCGAGTTAATTAAGGATTGAGAAATTTCTCTTACTTCTGATAAAAGCGTTTACACTTATGACTCTACTGTTAATCTTAATGCAAAATTAATATCTTCAAAAGCTCTTGGAAATAAATTAATTTGAATTGATAATTCTTCTTTAGTTTCTTTTGATATAGTTAAAATTGATGATGTGTCTTCTGCCACTAAGACTACTATTTATAATAAAGATTCTACAAATTCTTCATTATCTGATATTTCAAATATTGACCCTTATGTTACATTTTCTCCACAGAAAATAAGAGTAAATTCCGGAATTGCAAAATATGCATTTTGAGTAAAACAAAAAAATATCAATATACTTGTTAGGGCTTCTATTTCTACCTTAGATAAAAATTGAAAGGTGGCATTCTCTAAAGAATCTCCTAATTTATTAATAAAAGTTAGATGAGATTATTTAGATGTAGTTTCAAAAAATTGAGATAATGTAACTTCTTCTTTTGAGGCTTGAGATACTGTAATTTTTGAAATATCAAAAAGAGATAAGACTTCGAATGTTTTACCACTCTCTGGTAATATTTCTTTAAATGTGTATGGAGATAACTCCGAGATTCCAGTTTATAGTGAGGATTCAATTAGCACTTCTAAATCTTGAGATTCACTTAAATTTATTTTTAAAAATAATTTACTTAAAAAATCTTGAATTTATAATTTTTCTTTTAAAGATAAAGATTTAACTATTTGAGAAATTTCTATAACGGTTTTATGAGCAAAATTAAAAACAATAAAAGCAATTCCTTCATCAAATATTTTCGTAAAATGAAATGAAGATACGATATATGTTGAGCTTCTTGATGAATTTTCTAATATTTTAAAATGAGATTTATATAATTTAAAAGCTGAAATTACCTCTGGGAATTGATATTTTGGAACTTGATTAGTAATTGAAGAAAAAAATATTTTAGAATGATTTTCTTATTTTACGCTTAAGTCAGACGAGGCCTCAAATATAAATATCAAAATTACCGCAAAAAATATAAACTCAACTCTAGAATACAATCTCCCTAATCCAATTAAGGTAATAAATAGCGCTACTGCAACTGTAGAAATGGATAATAGAAATAATTTAGTTGTTGGAACTGGTTCTTATAATACAAAAATAATTGTAAAGGACGAGACTTGAAATAAATTAAATGATTTTTCTGGAATTGCATATCTGGATTTTCCAGAAGTCTCTGGAGTATTTAGTTCCGCTTCAGTTAAGATAACTGATTGAGAAAGTGAAATTGTGCAATTCAAACCAAATTTTGTTGCTTGAAAAAATATTAAAATTTGAGTTACAATTCCTTGAATTTCTGAGGTAAAGGATAATTTTGTAGATATTTTACCCGATGTTCCGATGAGTGTAGAACTCTCTAGCTCAAATGATAAAATTGAAGCAAAAATCTGAGAAAAAACTACCGTAAAAGCGACTTTATATGATAGATATTCAAATGTTGCATATAATGCCGCTAATCAAAAAATTAATTTTGAAATCCCTGAAGAATATAAAAATTATATTAATTTTTCTTGAAGTTATTTAAAAGAAGTTTGAGTTATTAATTGAGAAGCAATAGTCGAAGTTAATTCTTCTCCAATTCCAGGTCAAGCTTATATTATAGCTTCAGTAACACCAGATTTGAGTAATAATAGCTTTACTTTTACCGATAAAAATTGAGTTTCAATAACTCTTAATTGAATTTCACAAAATGTAATCTCGCTTGATACTTATTATTTTTTCAACAAAGAAAAACTTGATAATATCAAATATAATTCACTCTACACTGTGCTTCTCGGGTCTTCTTATTGAGATATTACTACTCCTGGATATTTATGATGAGAAATAATTTTTAATAAGGATTCTAGATCTCTAGCTGCTACTTCATTAATAAATGATCCATATTTAAAACAAACTGTTTTTGGATTTACTCCAGGTTGAAAATACAGTGAAAATAGCGACAGGGATAATTTAGATTTTTCACTTGAAAAAAATATTTGAAGCTCAGAAAATAAGACTTATATATCTTTTTATGATAGTGTTTATAAGGATTTAATAGCTAAAATGTGGCTTAATTTTGATAATAATACTTGATTATATAGTTGTAATAATTGAGATAGTAGTATTTCATCTTGTGAAATTTGAACAACTAATTCCTCAATTTTGCTTAAATGATCAGCTCTTATTAATTCAATTAAAGATTGAGATAATTTATATCTAAGAAAAGAATCAACTAATTTAATTAAAATAAATAAGTCTTGAGTTATAGAAAAAGATCCAAGTGTTAATTTGGAGCTTGATAATGCCTCATCTGGAAATTTACTTTGAATAAAAGTAATAAGTAATGATAAGTTAATCTGATATATTTGATATAAATTTATAGCTAGCAGTATTGGTTTATATAACCAAAATATTACACAATCTGGAATGTTTTTAGAATTAGTTTCACCAAAATATTCTTTCTCAAATAATTATTTATGAGTTTCTACTTCTTGATTTAAATGAATTTCAGTTTACAAAAGGGATTTTGATTCAAGTAAAATTGACTCAAATTTAGTATGACCAAAAAAATGACTAGAATATTATTCTGAAGAATCTGGAATTTGATGGTGAAAACAAAATAAAATTCTCCTAGAATTTGCTGGATGAAATACGGTCGGGGATTCTACAAAATATTATCAAAGTTATTCTACGGTTAATTTATGAGATCCTGTTGTGAGTTTACCGGTTAAAAAAGATATTAATTCAGATTTTGATAAAGCTATTTGAACTCGTATTTTTCAAGAAAAATGAGAGAAAATGGAAACTTACAAAAAAATTGATTTTAATTGAGACTCTCTTGATGATATTGTAATATTTTTTGAATCTGGTAAAATTGAGCTTCTCGCAAATTACAATTGAAATTTTAAAGATTTATGATATTTGGCTTATATTGCGGATGCTTGAAAATGAAGAAAATGAGTTTGAGATTTCTCATGAGATTGATTTGATGATATTGTTATGACAGATGCTAATTCTAAATTAATTTTACTTGAAAATAAAAATTCTAAATTTGAAAGAAAAAAATTAAAAATATTTAATGAATCTTGAAATGAAGTTATCTTATGATGATCTGTGGTTCAATTAGAAGTTTTTGATATGGATCATGACGGTAGGGATGATATTATTACAATTGATGATAGTTGAGAATTAAATATTTTATATTGAACAGTTAAATGAAGTGAATTAGTCTTCACTAAAAAAATAATTGATGATAGTTTGTGAATTAAGTTAAATACTAGTGCTAGCAATAATTGATGAGCAATTTATTATGACGGACTTCCTCAAATTAAACCAATAGACCAGACAGATTATTATAATCAGTCAAAAAGTTTATTAAATGCAAATTGAGATAGTCTGCCACAAGATACTTTAAAAGCCCAATTAGATAGTCTTATTTATTATCAATATATTATTGATCCAGATAGACTTAATCTTACAAGCAGTAATAATAGCGAATTAGATTTTTCAAATATAAATTCTAATCCAATTACCAATTCTAAGACATTTCTTAAATCTCCTTATTCAGAGTGAAAAAATATTACAATAGAAAAAACTTATAAAGATGTAAATTCTGGAAATTTACAAGCCTGAGATTTAATAAAAGTTAATTTAAAAATTACTAATAATTCGAGTTCTACTTTAAAAAATGTAGTCTATCTTGATTCAAATAAGTGACTTTTAGAAACTGATAATGATAAATGCATAATTAAAGTATTTGATACAGAAAAGAAAGAAACTTTAAATAAATTAATTAATTGAGATTATAACTATGTTTTTGATTGAATTAATATTGCACCAAATAAAAGTGTAACAATAGAATATGAACTAAAAGCTCCAACTGTTTCAATTTGAAAAATAAAAGTATGACTTTTGGAAGCAGATGATATTTATTGAGATATTTCACTCAATCCTAGTAAATCTTGTCTATGAACTCAAATTTTACGGAAATCAATTGCAGCTAGATCTTACCAAAAATGAAATAAAACTTTCACAGATGATTCAAAATTACCTTGAGATTTAGAAAAAAATAATGTAGATGAAAATTGAAATTGAGTGCCAGATTATATTGATAAAATAATGAGCGGAGCCACTAATCCATCTACAAATTCTGCTCTAACTCAATATGCAGCCGAAGCTACTGCTACCTTAAATAAAGATACTAATAATAATTGAATACCAGATAAGGATGAAGAGGGTTGAGATAGTCTGTTTTCATATGATGCAAGTAGTTGAGATGTATCAGAGAGCTGATTAAATGCAGCAAATATTGATGCTATTAATTCTTTTGCGGATACAGCGCTCAAATGATTTTGATGTTGATTTGGATGAGGAACCTGTATGAGTATGCCTTTAAATTGGGCTCCACTTGCTCCTTGAAGTTCTGCCACTGCTTTTTGAAGCCCAGTTTCACCATCTCTAATGGCTCCCTCGGCCTGATATCCAATATTTTCAGCTCTAACTTGAATGTGGTATTGACCTTATTGTTGACCTTCTATTTGGCCAATAAGCATGCTTACAACTTCTTGATGTGGTGATTTATGAGCTTGATGAAAACTTGGTACTGATAATTGATCTAATTTTTTCCGTCTATATATTACACCGACTCTTACTTGATGAATTTGAATGGCGGCTTGTTTTTGATGACCATCTTGAACAATGGGTAAAAAGCCAGCAAAATGAGCCTCGCCTATGATTCCTGGTTGAAATTGTGTGGTGGCAGCTCAGCCTTTAGCTGGATGTAAAAACGATGGAACAGATGGAAATATATCTAATATTTCATATACTTCAAGAACTGGAAATTCATTTATAAATGCTAATTCCTGTAAACAAAGTAGTTCTTTAGCTTCTGATATATCACCAGAAACTAGACAAAATATAATTAAATATGTTGGATGAGACAGCACTCAGATAAATAATATAATGCAAGATAAGGGATTACAAAGCTGATGACTTAGTTTAAATGAATGACCTATGGTTCAAATTGGATCAGGGGATCCAGCTGATATGGAAAGTGCGCTTGATGTTTCAATAGATAGTGATGCAATGAATAATTTTGATGCCGGAAATATTGTTAAAGTAAATTTTAAAAGAGTTTCATCTTTTCCAGATTTTATAATGGATTGGGTATCAAGACAAACTGAAGAAATAGTAAGTAAACTTACTTCACTTCCTACTTTCCGTCTTATACTCCCAGATTTTAAATGAATTCAAGATTCAAATTGGGTATGATTTACCGATAGAATATCAACTGAATATTGAAGTGGAAGAACTGATTATGAAAAATCAAAAACTCAAAAAAATGTAAATAATTTTTTAAATGCTAAAAATGATTGGCCAATTATAAGTGATGCCAAAAAATGAGCTTCTTGACCAATAAATACCGCCTGAAAAAATATATCAGGAATTAAGCAAGCTTATAATTTTATGTCAAAATTACCTCTTTTAACTCTTGAAACACAAAAAATAAATTTTGATATTCCATATGTTTCACCTCAAGATATTGAGAAATGGATTTCTAAAGCTAAATTTAAAAAAGATGAGCGGAACACAGAAATTGCTAATTTCAAAAAAGATACTTGAAATCTACCGGGTGATACTACCTCAAAAGCAGCTGAATGACTTGTAAAAGATTTAGATAAAAATATTAAAGTTTTAGAAACTTACAAGGATTTTCCAGATAAATTACTCAGATACTTAAAATGGAAAGAAAGATATACGGGTCAAATTATATGTAATGTGGAGACTATTGAAAATATAATGGGATGATACATTAAGAAAAATTGATTAAGATTTAAATCTTGGGTGGAGCTTTACATCCTAATTAAGGCTATACTTAAATCTTGGCAAGCAATTATTGATTTATTTAAAGATTATAATGAAAACTGTTCAGGCTGTACGAATGAGAGGAATAATCTGCAGCATTTTATGATTAAATTAATTAGCGCGCTTATTCCAAAAATCCCAATTATCACATTCCCTAAATGGCCAGATATAGTTCTAGATTTACATATGATTAGAGCGTGATTAAATATTTTAATGCCAGAATTTAGCTACAAAGTAAAACCAATGGTATTACCAGATTTACCAAATTTAAATTTATGAGCATGAGCTTGATTAAATGTTTCATTACCAAGATTACCTAATTTACCAGATTTGCCAGATCTTCCTGATTTACCTAGTTTACCTAGTCTAGATTTACCAGATTTACCACCACCACCTACAATTCCAAGTCTTTTTGGTGCAATAGCTTGAGTTTTAGATATTTTGAAACTAGTTGCAAAAGTAATGTGTATTTATAGAAATTGGTGAAAATATTTCACGCCAGAATGGAAAGTATGAGAATCAATAGCTGAGCTTACTGAGAGAAAATCTACACTTCCACTCGATTTCTTATTTGTAGATACTCCTCAATTTGCATTTTCTTTTGTTGATGCTATTAAAGTAGCAAGCCAAGTAAATCTTGAATTTGATTCAAATTTTATAGTAGAGATGGCAAAATCTACATCAGAGCCATTTAATAGATTTTCAGGAAATATTAGAGAAACTCCAAGTTTATTTAAACTTCCTGATGCTGGACTTGACCTAAATGTTCCAAATACTAAAGTTTGACCAAATTGAGTAATTATAAATAAACCTTCTTCATACAATAATTCTCCGGATTATAAGGAAATATATTCTAATATTGATAAGACAACAAAAATATTAGCCATAAATTTCTTTAAACTTTTTAATTATATAAATGTAAATAAAGATGTTACTGTGGATAATGGGGAATTTAAGAAAATTTTAGATAAGTCAGTCGAGAAAATGGCATTATCTTCAGATCCAAAAGAAAGAGAAATTTATAAAACAATTAATAGTGCGACTAATTATAATTTTAAAGAAGAAAACAAATTAATTAATGAATTACTTCGCTTTAATGAAGATAAATTCTCTAGTTTAAAAGATTATATAAAAATTGAAAAAACTAAAAATGCAGCTCTAATTTCAGAACTTACTAATCTTATAAAAAATAATAAACCAATTACTAACTTTTCTCCTCTTCAAAAATTGAGTGGAAAAAATCTAAAAGTCTCAGCTCCTGTTGAATTTAATAATTTATGAGAATATAATAAAATCTTAAATAATTATAATAATGAGACTATGTCTTCTTACAATGATTTGGTAAATAGTAAAGAAACAGATAATTCCATAAAAGAAGATGGCGATAAATTAATAGAGGAAGTTAAATCTTGAATTAATTCATTTAGCTCAAGTTATTCAAAAAATGAAGAAACTCATACTCTAGCTTATAATGAAACTTACAATAAGCTATTAGCTCTAGAAACTACTCCAACTTCAACTGCTTCAACAAGCACTTGAACTACTTCTAAAAATCCTCTTTATTCATATGATTATAAATGAGTTTATGTTGTAAATACAGAAGGAAAACAAACTCGTCTTTTTGAATATATTGATGAAATTGATTGAACTGAAGATATTTTACAAATAGATAATAAAAACGAAAAGTTTGATGTTGTTTATAAAATGTGAGACTGATTATATTTTAAGTCAAATAGAACAAAGCAAGATAATAAAACTTCCACAAATGATATAGAAAAAATTTCTAATTTGGATAGTTATTTAAATGAAAGCAACAAAAACAACATTGCTGCTCCAAATTTCTTCAAAGAATCATTTAGCTCAAAAAATACTGTAGAATTTTCTTTTGCTCCAGCTGATATTCTAAAAAACAATAGATTTAGATTAGAACATTATGATTATATTGATAGGTTTGATAAGACAAATAATTCATATCTCGCTAATATGTGAATTACGCCATTTGCAAGACTAAATTATACAGATTTAATTCCAGATATTTCAAATGTAGAGTGAGTTATTTCTGATTCAACTAATTGATTTATTTTAAGGAATAATATTGCAAAACTAAATTATTGAGTATGAGACGCAAAAGTAAAAATCAGAAATTATAAGAAACTATTAGAGTGACAAACCATTACCGTGCAAGCCTGAAAAAGAATTTATTCTGGAACAGAATCTGTTAGAATAAAATACAGAGTAGGGGAGGAATCATACGCTTTAATGACAATTTGAAGTAATCAAAATATTGAATTTAATGATAATACAGAAGTTTTTGTGATTAGTTGAGAATTCTATCTTTTTGAAGATAGTTATAAAAATGAAATAATGGACATAGCATTACTTAGATGATTGCCTATTTTACCAGGTTCAAAAATAGAACTACTAAATCAAGCTTCTAATTTTGAAATTTGATATTTTGACGGAGCGACTCTTAGAGTAAATTATTGATCTAGTTATGAATATTATGATTTATGAGATAAATCAGATGAATATGATGTAAGTCTTGAAAAAACATATTGATTTTATTATGGTAAATTATATTCAGAAAATTGAATTTCAAAATGAAATATAACTACTCTTTCTTTATTTTCTCCACAATTAGAAGCCGACAAAGAGGTTCCATTAATTTCACTCTGACAAAGTATAAAAGTTCCAGTTTATAAAACTGAAACAATTGACCTAAAAAAATACATTGATGATGTTTCTTGAATAGCTGAAATTTATGTTGATGGAGATTTAACTGTAGACAGTGATAATGATTGAGTTACTGATAATGATAAAGATAGTTTAAATTCTGCTAATCCATACAAAATTATTAAATGAAGTAATATTTATTCACTCCTTATTTGACCATTTGATAACTTATTTACAAAAACTATTAGAATTTACGTGAAGGATAATAATAATAACCTAACCTACAAAGATGTGGTTTTAGAAATTTATTCTCCTACGCCTCAAATAAATACTGTTTCTTGAGCTATTATTAATTGAATTATTAATGAAAAAATAGACTGAGAACCAATTGATATTTACAGATATAGAGATTCTGTACTATCTAAGGTAAATAAAAAACAAAATTCTACTACTGACTCAAATTGAAATTATCAATTTGAAGCTAGTAGTATTGAAAAATGACTTACTCTAAAAAATAGCTCTGGAGCGACAATAGCTACAATTGATGAAAGAACCTGAAAAATAGATTTAAAAAATGAAAAATATTTATTAAAAATAAATCCTTCAACTGAATCTAATAATCTGTCTTTGGATATTTATAATAAATCAAGCTCGGAAGTCGTTTACACTCAAAACTTTAATTTAACTGCAAATAGAACTTTAGAACAAGTTGATGATTTTGCTGGTATTACAAATAATTGATTTTACTTTAAATCAATTGATTCAAGCTCCAAATTAGAGAAAAATTCAACAAATTCCCCAGTACTACCTAATTGATGATTTATAGTAAATTCCCTAAGAGAACCAATAGTTTGAATATCAATCTCATGAGATATCTATATAATTAAATCTTGATATAAACTTAGTTATTCTTATTTTAATAATTATGTTGTAATTGATTTATTAAATATATCTTGAAATAAGATATGAAGTATAATTTATAAAATAGATTCAGAGTTTTTGATTAATTAGATATTTGATAATTTAATTATTATTCTAATGATATTTAGAATATATAAAAAATGAGGCAGTACTGCCTCATTTTTTATATATTACTTATTACGAAATATTATATTAATGTATAAAGAATACACAGCTATTATTATCTTTTACATATCATATATCACAACTATCCACAATACAGTTATTATCCCAACTATTTCAATCCCAAGTTTGAATTCATGTTCAATTTTCTATATCACAACTTCTTTCATTTGAAATACAGCTAACTCAATTATTTTCTGTATGATATCAATTTTTACATTCATATCTACATTCATTGTTACTTGAGTGAGTATTGTATACACTTATATTAGATGGTTCCCAACTATTTCAATCCCATTTTTGATCTATATTATTCACATTGTTCCATGTTGTATTATCTGGCTTATTAGTACAGGCAACATTGTATTTTGTCTCTCATGTACAACTTCAGTGAGATTTAATAAATTTACTATCACAGTTCCATGCACAGTTATTGTTATCTCAATTACTTGTATAATAGGAATTTGCCGGCTTGTTTGTACAATTATATTTTAAATTATTTTGTCATGACCATTGTCATACTGGTACTATTTCACAAGATTGCGAAGCTGTTCATCAACCAACTAGGTAATATCTAGGATTACAAGTAATTCAATCTGAATTTGGAATATTTTGCATTCAACATGCTTCAGATAGAGTTCATATATTATCAACTCATTCAGTTGTATATTTCCGAGTGTTATCTTTCCATTGCTTTAAAACATCTTTAACATATCCTCAACATAAATCATTATATACACAAGCTACATTCTCTGCATTTTCTGGAAGCGTACAATCTACAGCTACTCATATAGTTACTGATTTTGTAAGTGGATAATTTTTTTCACAACAAATTACAGCACTATCATCTATACATTTTCAATCTTCATTATGATATCAATCCTTACATGAAAAATTACAACTACTTACTTCTGGTAAATAATTAACTGAAGTTGGTTCAAAATTTGATAGGTAATCTCAATTATCAGATGCTACTGAGGTTGGACTACTCCGATATGCTGGAGAAATACTAGGAACAACCTGTAAAATATTTTTTAGGTCATATTTATATCAATCTGTTGGTAATGGATTAATACTACAAGTCAATATCTTAGTATTTTCATAACATTTATTATCACTTCACCTTGTGAATCAGTCATTACAGTTCCATATACAAGAAGAATTATTTGGTGTGAAATTAGAATCTATGGTACAATTTTTAATATTTGGGTCACAATTTCCATATACTATACCACTTGGAGTTACAGGATCTTTCCGTGAAGAATTATCTGGTTTTTGTGCACAAGTAAATTCTTTAATTTCTAATCATTTATATAAATCTTTAACAGCAAATGAAATATCTGGCTTAGAATTTACCCAATCAGAACTTGCACTAAGTATATTTCCCGCGTTTATTGCAGGTCAGAATTTATCTATTTTTACTGTATATTGAAATTCTCATTTATTTCAAACTGTTGATTTTGATCAATCTGTAGCAATATTTGTAGAATTGTCCTCTGCTCAAATTATGATTGTATACATTCAATCTTCAGAAAAATTAAGAGTAAATCAGGCTCCAGCATTATCTACTTTAGCTCAATTAACAGAATACCATGATTTTTTTAATCATGTAACTATATCATCTCAAGATCATAATTCATCCTTAATGATTACGTCCATTTTTACATCTTTATTTGTCCATTCATCATTTAGATATCAGTTAAAATTCACTATAATTGATGGAGAACGAGAATCTAATCACATACAATTTAGGGTTCAATCTCTTTTCCGAGTATTTACTGCTAATCCAGTATTTTTACTTCTGTCTGCATAAATAAGTGATTCTCAGGTTGGACAATACATTGGTTCAGTATAATATTGTGTGGTGGCAGGATAATAACATGTTCTTTTATAAAAGCCATAACCACAACTATAAGCTGCTCATGGTATAACTCTTGATTTAGTTGATGAGTTTACTGCAAAACCTACTTTATTTCATTTATTTATTCATCATCATTTTGGAACTGTATTTATAGAATTATATGTTCCATGTCAGTGTCACTCAATTGTGACTGCATATATTATATTAATTAACGAGACACTAAGGATTCATATAATTAATATTTTATTAATATTTTTAAACATATTCTTATAATTAATTAGTAAGAAGAATGATTATTGTGATTAGAATGAGTTGATGAATGGTAATTTGTTCAAGTTCAACTATAATGATTATTATAGTTACTATGCGCAGCAGAAGCAGAATTAATTCAGTATCAAACTATGAGTCATAATCAAGCTATCAGTAAACTTTTTTTTATTGTTTTACCGTCTTCTTCTCTAAGGAATGATTTCAAATTCTTTTTTGCTTTCATAATAGAAAAATTAAAAAATTAGAATTTCGGAAGTATTTTAGCATATATTTTTTTTATTTCAAGTTTTTTTGAGTTTCTCTTAAATAAAGGAATCATAGTCTAATTAAACCATTTCAAATAATTGAATCTCAAAATTGTTCTTTTCAACTCCATCATTCATTTAAAGCATCTGCATATTTATCGCTTATTATAGAGTAATGCAAGTGTTCAAGTCATATTTTATTAAACATATCGTATAACTCTTTATTATCTCTAATTATTTTAAATTTATCTCACATATAGAATTTTCCTAAACTATCGATATCTACGAGTTCTAAAGTTAAATTAACTCATTTTTCTTTTGCTTTTTTATCAAATTCTTTATAATCAGTAATCATTTTTGTTTTAAATATTTCTAAACTAGATCAATATCAATAATTTTTTAAAATTAAATTTCTAAATTCTGCCAGATCTTTTATTCATATTTCTTTTAGAAATGCGGTTAATTTTCATAAAGTTTTTTCTAATATTTCATTTTTTTCAGCGAGCGATAAAATAGAGAAATATTTAAAATATTGCTCATCAGTTTTATCTTTTAGAAATGAATATTCACTAAAAAATATATCTTCAAGTCAAGCTAAATTATCTTTAAAAAATACTTCTTGAAAATACATCTTATCATTTTTAATTCTTGTTTTATCTATATTTGCTGTTGAATTTAATTTTATGTTATCAATATAAGTAGTATATTTATTAATATTTTCTTTATCTAAGGCTATTGCATCATTGTAGTCACTTTGTAAATATCTAATTAGTAAATCTTTTAAATTATCATCACTATTTATACAATTGGCTGAAACTAGCTCAGGCAGAGTAACGTATAAAAAATTATCTTTATTTTTTGTAGCAGATTTTATCTTAGTTATTTTATTTTTCATAATCTGAAATGATTGTGAATTTAATATTTCTGCTATTTTAGTATAGTTAGAACATATTGTTCTAATATATGATTTAACTTGATTTAGATCTCTTTCATCTTTTTTCGTTAGAACCTTACTTTCATCTGATCAACTTCCAAAAACACTTTTATTATCTACTTCTTGAGTTGAAACGTATTTTCAAATATATTCTTTTTTCTTAGTTTCAGGTAGTCATAAAACTGCTGTTGTTCCTTTTTTACCATCTAATATATAAGTATTTTGTTTTAAATAAATTATAGTAGCTATAAGAATTAAGACTATTCAGAAAACTATTAAGTATTTTACGTTAAGTAGAGATTTTATATTTAACTTGGACATAATTATTTAATTAAGAAATTAAAATATTTGTAAAATTGTAAACTCTTTTTTTAAAAAATCAAATTAATATTTTATATCAATATTTAAATTTTTGGTATACTCAAAAATATTTGTAGCAATAAATCAATTATCAAAGTTAAGTTTATTCATTCTATTAGGTAAAAAAAATAAATTTTCTTCCCCTCAAAGTAGGAATAATAAATATGTATCATGTCTTATTTTAAGTACATCCTTCAAGTAGTTTTTATCATTTCAAAAAACTTCTGATTCAAAATTTTTAATATTTTTTTCATTAAAAATATAAAGTTCATCATTTCTGTAAAATCTATCAACAGGCATTTTATTTTCTAGAGAGTATTTTTTATTTAGTAATAGGGTAGTATTTTTTAAATCATTTATGGTATCATTTATATTCACTATTTTATCAAAATATTTTTTACTAATTCATAATTCCTCTAATTTTTTATAAAAAATATCAATTGTACTTTGTATTATTTCCTCCATTTGTTCTTCTGATTGCCAGTTAATACCGGTGTGTTGCGATTCATAAATTAATTTATCATAAAGTCATGTTCCTGGGCTTAAAATAATTTCATTAAAATATAATTTATCTTCTTTTAATTTTTTCCTATCAATATAAGAAAAATCAATTTTATTTATCTTTTGTCTTAAATCATCTTTATATTTATCTATTAAGTTATTTTTTACATCATTAACCATAAAATCTTTTCTTTTTAATGCTTGAATAATATCTTCTTTTTCCTCTTCAGTTATTCATTCTTTTCAAGAATATTGCTCAATTACAATAGATGGAATAAATACATAAAATAAATAATTTGTTTCATTATATCAATAATTTCTATTTTTTGGCTCACAATAGTGAAAATCTCAACTACATGAGAAAAAATCAATATTTAAATCATTAGTATATTTTTTAAATTCTTGAGATTCTAGTAATTCTTCTACTTTTGGATATTTTTTTGCAATTACAGAAAATCTATCTCTATAATATTTTAAATCTGGTAATTTTAGTTTTCATTCTTCTTCAAGTTTTGATAAACTTTCCATAGTTTCACAAGTTATAATTCAGCAAGCATTACTACTTTTATGAATTTCATTTTTTTCTTGAGTCATATCTTGATTATTTTTTGTAATTTCTGGCTGTATTTTAGAGCAAGATGAAATTAATAAAATTAAAAATACTCCAGGAATAAAGATTTTTTTATTTACAGATTGCATTTATTTTTAAAATTAAAATTTAAATTTATCCATATATTTTGAATATTTCAATAAATTTTCTCCAAAAAAATTATTTACAGAATTAAATTTTGCTGCTCTTTCTGGCATATTGTATAAATCTGGATCTGGATATGCAAATTGTAATAAGAGATAATGTTTGAGTTCTAAAACATCCTTATTAAAATCTCATTTTTTATTAAAATCTCAAATATTTGCAAAAATATAATTTGCTATTTCATCATGTCTTAAATATCTATCACTTGGCATTACTTTGGTTAGTGAATATTTTTTATCGAAATTAATAAGTAATTCATCTAGTTTTTTAAAATTATTTTCTGATGTGCCAATATTATCATAAAAATATTTTTTACTAATTCATAATTCTTTCATTTTTGATAGGAATAAATTAATTCAAAAATTAGTAGTTTCAAGAAGTTCTCACTGCTCTTGCCATGGAATAGGGGATAGGAGATTTGTAATAATTTTATCGTATATTCATGTATTTGGAGTCAATACAATTTCTTTAAAATATTCTTTATCAGTTTGTAATTTTTTCTTATCAATTACTGATAAATCTATTTTTTTTGCAATTCAATTCACTTTGTCTTTCCAAACCTCTATCATTGCCTCTTTTTCATCAAATGTTGCATAATATTTTCTTCTAATTGCCTGAATTATAGCCTCTGTATCAGAATCACTTCATCACATTTTTTCTTGATATTCTATAGCCACCATTTTTGGCATAAATATATACCAAATAAAATTTTGTTCATCATAGCTATATTTTGATTTTTTATTACAAATTTCTACTTTCCATTCGCAAGGAAAATATTCACTATTAAAGTCATCTACAAATTTTTGAAATTCAGGAGCCTTAACTAGTATATCTTTTTGCTTAAATCTTGTTACAAGAGATTTAAATCTTTCTTGAAAATATTGAGTTTTCTCAAGATTAAATTTTCACTCAAATTCTTGTTTTTCTAGGTATGCTTGAAATGCACAAGTTTTTTCTCAACAAGCTTTGCTATCAAGAAATATTTTATTATCTCAAATTTTAATTACTCAACTTTCGGTTTCATTTCAAGAGCCTGAATTAATAACTCAACTATTTGTATTTTCTATTTTATTTAACTCTGGTGTTTTATTTACTCTTTTTTCTGGCTCTATTTTTGAACAAGAATTTAAAATAAAAAATAATCATATTATTAAAACAAAATAATTTTTTTTAGAAAAAGTGAACATAATTTTAAAGTTAAAAATTAAAATTGTAGATTATTTAATGCTTTTGAGTATTTATATAAATTTTCAGCCATAAAATTATTTACTGAATTAAATCTTGCAACTCTTTCTGGCATTGAATATAGTTTTTCATCTGGATAGCAATATTGTAATAGTGTATAATGTCTAAGTTCTAAAACATCCTTATTAAAATCTCATTTTTTATTAAAATCTGATAAATTTGAGAAAATATAACTTACAATTTCATCATGTCTTAAATATCTATCAGATGGCACTTTTTGTTTTAGAGAATATTTTTCATCCATTTGTTTTACTTTTTCATCTAATTTTTTAAAATTATCCTGTGATGTTCAAATATGATCAAAAAAATCTTGCTTACTAATTCAAAGATCGAGTATTTTTGAGAAAAAAACTCAAGTTGTAAATTCTGTAATATCTTTTAATTGTCATCTTTCTGGCCAAATAGGAGTTGTGATTTCATTAAAAATTTGATCATAAATTCCAGTTTTTGGAGCTAAAATTATTTGCTCAAAATATGTTTTATCTTCTTTTAATTTATTTTTATCAATCTTTGTTAAGTCTATATTTTTAGCTTTTTCAGTTAAATCATCTTTATATACTTGAGCTATAGCCTTTTTCTCGTCCAGAGTTGCATAATACTTTTCTTTTATGGACTGTATAATTGATTCACTATCTATTTCGTCTCATCATCTTTTTTGGACAAATTCTTGATTTACCATTCTAGGTAGGAATATATACCAAATAAAATTCTTCTCATCATAATTATAAATTGAATTTCAAGCAAAAAATTCGCTGTGAAAATCTTTTACAAAATTCTGATATTCTGGAGTTCTTAATAATGTATCTTTATCTTTAAATCTGTCTAATAAAGTTCAAAATCTTTCTTCAAAATATTGAGTTTTACTGAAATTAAATTTTTGATCTTGCTCTTGTTTTTCAAGATAACTTTGTAAAGCACAAGTTATAATTCAACATGTTTTAATATCTGGATAAATTTTATTTTCTCAAACCGTATTTTCTCATCAAGTCTTTGTAGAATTGGTTTTTTTCTCTACTACAGGATTATTTTGTATATTTTGATTTGTTTTTTCTGCTACTTGATTTCCACAAGAAGCCAAAGTTACACTTAAAATCGTAATAAGAAATATTTTTTTCATAAAATTAAAATTAGGAAATAGATATAGCGCTGGCTGGACAATTTTTTATTGCACTTTGTGTTGCATTTCAATTTAGATCTTTTTGTGAAATTATATCTGGTCTAAATGTATTTAAATTTATTTTAAAATGAATTGGATCTGTCATTGTACATCTCCAACATCAAATACATTTATCATTAATTTTCAATTTTTTTAAAAAACTTTCATTAATTTTTAGTTGTCAATTATTACTTTCTTTATTGTTTTTTATTTCATTATTTTCTCATTTAATTTCTGTATTATTTTTTGTTATATCTTTCTTGATAATATTTTCTCAGTCATTATTTGTACAAGAATTCAGTAATATTGAGAAAATTATTATTGGCAATATTTTGTTTTTTTTATTCATACTTTATTTGATTTAAACAATCATATGAGCTAATACTTCTTGATATTTAAGCCCTAATTTAGTTAATATAAAATAATTTCCTTTTTCAGTAATTAATCATAGAGATATAGGAAGTTTAAGACTATTTCTAATATATTCAATGTTTTTTATATTGACTTTGAGTATTTTTATATTTCTACTTCAAAGTACAAACAATCTTTTATCTAAAATTTCTTCACTATATTTATAAAATTTCACTATGTTATCCTCTTTTTTTAGATATTCTTGTAAATTTTGCTCCTTGTAAAAAGCAGTTTTAGAGTTAAAGGAATAAGCTGAATGTCAGAATCCATAAAGAATTTTATTTGAGACAAAATTATTTTGGTAATTATGAATTTTATTATTTTTACAAAAATATTCTCTTCAATATTGTTTAAATCATTTTTCTCTTAATTTAGCTACAACTTCATTATAAAAATTATAAATATCAGCAATATTATTTTGTTTTTTTCAAGCAACTGTGAGAATTGAATTATCATAATAATAAAGCGGATAATATGTAATATGAGTCACATCTAAACTTGAAATTTTATCTAAATCACTTTTCATATTTAAATAATTTGCTCAAGGAAGTCCATAAATCATATCAACGTTTATATTTTTAAATCAAGACTTTTTGACTAATTCTATTGTTTTATAAATTATTTTATCTGTATATGTTCTATTTATAGCTTTTAATATTTCATTTTCAAATGTTTGCACTCAAATAGACAATCTATTTACGTTATATTTTTTAAGAATTTTTAATTTTTCAGTGTCAAATGAATCTGGATTTCACTCAAATGTAAACTCTATTTTTTTTGAATAAAATCTTGAAAATTTATTTTGTATATAAGATAATAAATCCTCTAGACTATCTTCACTTAAATAAGAAGGAGTTCATCATCCTATAAAAATAGTATCTATCGTAAATTTTTTATTAAATTCTAAAAATTCATCTATTTCTTTTTTTAATTTTTTAATATATATTTTTTCCATTAAATATTTATTTTTATCTCATGTAATTATATGGAAATTACAATAAGTGCATTTTGTTTTACAAAATGGAATATGAAAATATAGGTTAACATTTTTGTCTTGATACTGAGATAATAACTCTTTTTTAATTTCGCAATATTTAGTCTTATCTATATCTTCCCAGTACTGAACTAGAGGATATTGCATAACAAAATCTCTATTTTTTTCTACAAAATCTACCGCTAGATCAAATAAATATTTTTGTTCGTCTTTGTTTTTTAATAAGACATAATTTTTTTCAAATTTTTGAAAGAAATTTCTAAATTTTTCATTGTAATTTTTATCTATCATATTAAATCATAATTATAGACTATTCTCTTTATTTTACTGTTTTCTATTAAATTTTTGTTTTCATAAAATTGTTTATTTCATCTGAAAAAATTAGCAGAAAATTCATCCTTCATTTTTAAATTTAAATTAAAATTAGCTGGATTTTTGCCTTTACATCAGTTACAATCCTCCACAATTGTTAAATAATTTTTGTTATCAGAGATTAGTTTTGTTGGGCAATATCTATTTATACTATAAATCACATAAGGATAATAAATAGACAAATTATAGTCATTATTTACCACTATTGCCTGAAAAACATTATAAACTTCAATGCATGAAATTTTATTTTTCTTAAAAAAATCTAGATAAAATTCATTATCAATTGTCAGGTTTTTATGAGTTTCTTTATCTTTAAAAATCTTTAAAAATGGATCTTTACTTTGTCATGACAAGAAATTTCACCAAATTAATTTTACTTCAGGTATATTTTTATTTAAGTAATGAAAAACTCAAAAATCATTTACAACAACCTCAAATCAAGTTTTATTCTTATATTTTTCAATAAAAGTAAATAATTTATCAATATTTTTATTTGAAATAATTGGAGTAGTGAGAGTGAGAGGTAATTTAAAAGAAAAAACCTTTTCTAAAAACTCACTATCATCAAGAAAATAAAATAAATTATGCTCACAATAAGAATCTCAAAAATATAGTCTATCATAATTAGATAAATCATTTTCAAGTTTTTTGAAATCTGTATTTTCGGTTATTAGATAAGCTTTCTCCATAATTAATTATAGTAATACATATTATAAATTTCACAATTTTTGTAGCCACATTCTTTTGATAAAATTTTCTTACTTGTTTGTATATTAAAATCTATAAATTCCTTTGTAGAATCAGCTAAATTAAGAAATTCCAGAGATGATTTTATCAATTTTAAATCCTTTAAAATAATATCAACTCATTTTTCTCTTCCGACAATTTTTAGAGAAACTAAATTTTTTAAATCTTTTACTTTTGAAAGCATACAAATTTTGCAATCAAGTGTATTTTTAACTAAATGTTTATATTTCTCATTAAAATCCTCACTCTCACTTTTATACATTATTTCTCTATTGCAGACATATGGAATTCATTCTTTAAGTCATTCTAGATGAAGCGAAGAACAAACTCAATCGCTATTATAACACCAATCATTTTTTATAAAAATCTCAAATTCTAGCTCTGGAAAACTATTACACAAGTCAATTATCTCGTTTACTGAGACATTTCTAGGTAAGATCATCCTAGAAATATTATAATTTTCTAGCCAAAAATTAATACTATGTTTATTTATAACTTGATTTAGTGAACTACAATGAATTGGAATATTTTTGTCAATTTGTCTGATTAAACTTGCAATAAAAATATCTTTTACAATTAGAGCGTCAGGCTTAATTTTTATGCAATTTTTTATCTCTTGTGTAATTAATTTTACATCATTTATAATTGGAGAATTATTTAGTGTAATAAAACTTTCAGTTCAATTTTTACGCGCAAAATCAATTAATTTTTTAGCATCCTCATACGAACTAATATTAGCAAGTCTTCAATCTCTACGATTTAAAATGCTTTTGAAACTATGTTTTGACTCCCAATTTTCTGATACTACTCAAAAATAAAGCTCTTGGGCTCCTGCTTTTACGAGTTCTATTCAAGATAATAAATTTTTTACTGGTGCTAATATTTTCATATTATATTTTTTCTAAAAAATTATGGAAAATAAGAGATGAATTTTGGTCATTTTCTATTATATTAGAAAATTTATTTTTTAAAACTTTATTTATAAATAGGGAATAAATCTTATGATTTTCTTCTTCCCAACTGGATAAATCTTTTTTTATTTCATCTAAATTTTTACTTAAATCTGAGATTAAAATTTTCTCTTTTTCTTTAATAAAAAATATCTCTAAAATAGCTGTGCTTGGATATATTTTTCAATCACTATCCACCACAAATTCGCTATTAAAAAGCGAAACATCGTTGTTTATCTGTTTATTTATAAAATTAATTTTAAGTTTTCAAGACTTAATTTTTTCACTAATTATATTTAGAGATTTTTCAAAATTAACTAGTCCAATTTCAGTCCATCAATTATAACTAACTGGAAGTAAATTTATATTTTCCCCAAATAATTTTTTGTTAATAAAGATTAGGTTTTTCTCTAAATCTAGAGCATTCTCATTGTTTACAACAACATTTATTTGATGTGGTATTCTAAAATTTAGAATTTTTCTTATATTTTTGTATAATTTTAATGTTTCAGAGATTCAAATTCATCTTGTTTTAGAGTGAGTTTTTAGATTTCAATTACAGCTAATGATTAACTTAATTTTGTTTTCTTTAATGAAGTCTAATTTTTGCTCATCAAGAAGTGTTAAATTTGTATTAATTGTGAAATTAAATTTATCTGATTTTTGCTTAAAATACAAAATAATTTCTTTAATTACATCAAATCTTAAAAATGGCTCTCACCCAAAAAATCTCAAATTAAAATCACTTAAATTATTTGAAATAAAAAACATTTTTTCATAAAAATCTTCTAAATTAAAATTATCAAAATATTTTACGTTAAAATCTTTTTTATGAACTCAACAATAACTGCAGGAATTAGTATTACAAAGCCTAGTAGGGATTATTATCATTTTTTTCTTGAATTTAAATTTATATTCCTATAATACTCTAAAATAATATTAACTCAAATAAATTATGAAAAAAGAAATATCGCTTATTAAGAGTTTATATAAAAAAGAGGCTATTTTATATACAATTAATCTTTATTTAGAGGATTATAAATATGAAATATGAGAAAATGACAAAGATTTTATAATCAGTATTGAAGATATTGATGATAAAAATTTAAAAAATTTTAAAAAAGAGATAAATTTTAATAATTTAAGATTTGAAATAGCAGATAATAATAAGGAACTTAGAAAAGTTATTATTTCAAAGGCTTTATGAAGTATAAATGTTGAATAATTAATTTAAAAAAATGAAAGAAATAAATAAAAATATTCCATTTATCAGGTTTAATCATCTATCTTGAGATAAGATTGTGATGACTAATATTTTTTGAGAATCTATAGTTTTAAAAAATGAAGAATTTGATGATTATATAGCTTGAAATAAATTAAATAGTAAATTAAAACAAGATTTAGAAGATAAATTTTTCTTTAAAACTAAAGATTATGAGAATAATTCTATAGATAAGTATTTAAAAAGAAATTACATAAATTTCACTTGACCAACTCTTCATATTGTAGTCCTTACAAAATGATGTAATCATCAATGTAAATATTGTCACGCTTCTGCTGATTATAGATATAGTGATGAAAGTTTAAAATTAAATAAAGATAATTGAAAGAAAATTATTGATATAATTTTATCAAGTCCCTCAAAAAACCTAACTATTGAATTTCAATGATGAGAGCCACTCACTAATATGGAATTAATTGATTTTTTAATTAATTATTCGGAGCTCCAAAATAAAAAAACAAAGAAAAGTATAAATTATGCACTTGTTTCAAATTTAACTCTTATTAATGACGAAATTCTCGAAAAATTATTTTCTTATCCAAATTTAAGTATTTCAACATCGCTTGATTGAGATAAAAAAGTTCATGATTTTAATAGATTAATGATTTCTGATAAAAAGGCTATATCTAGCTTTGATTCTCTTTCTGAGAAAATTTTTCTTATTAGAAAAAAGGAACAAGAAAAATGAAAAAAAATTCTTTTTTGAGCTATGTGAGTAATTACAAAAAAAACTCTAGATAGATATAAGGAATTAGTAGAGACTTATATTTCTTTTGGCTTTGATAATATTTTTTTAAAAAAATTAAATAATATTTGATACTGAGAAAAATCTATAAATACAATTTGATATACAAACGAGCAACTTCTTGATTTTTATAAAAATTATTTTTCATACTTAATTGAAAAAAATAAAAGTTGAGTTTTTATTAGAGATTGATTTATAGACATTGCTGTAAAAAAAATATTAGATCCAGAAAAGATAAATTTTATGGATCTAAGAAGTCCATGTGGGGCTTGAGTTGGGCAAATAGCTTATGATTATACCGGAAATATTTACACCTGTGATGAATGAAGAATGATAGAGTGAGATGTATTTAAAATATGAACAACTAATAATACCCTAGAAGAGTTAATACAAAACGAAACAGTTTGAATTATGATGGATGCATCAACTGTTGAAAGTCTTCCTTGTGATATTTGTGCTTACGCTCCATTTTGTTGAGTATGTCCGATAGAATCATATCAGACTAGATGAAATATTTATACAAATCAAGTTTTTGATGATCATTGTAGTTTTTTTACATTTTTATATGACTATGTTTTTGAGATTTTTTCAGAAAAAAAGTGAGATGAATATAATTTTTTGAAAAAATATATAAGTTAATATTGACTTTAACGAATAATATAATAAAATTTCGCTAGTTTAAATTTTTTATTACTAACAATCATGGTTATGAATAAATTTAAAAAAAATAGCTTTTTGCTATTAATGTTTTCACTTTTAATAATTTCTCAGGTTTATTCAGCCTTTACACCAACACCAGGTAATAGCTGAGAAGATAAATGTTACTATAAAATAGAATGAACTTCCGCTAATTGAAACTCGGTAAGCAAAGACTGGTTTGAAATTTCTTGTAACTCAAATTTAAATTTTTCTTCTTTACCAAATTGAATTTGAAACACTATTTGAGACTGAACTTATTATATAAAATTTAAATGATTTGACAAAACTGAAACTTGAATTCCTGATTCTTATAACTGAGAAACAGCCACAACTCCATCAAATAAATATTGAATTCAAACTTTTTGACCTTTTAAAATTGATTTAACTTCACCAAAATGTTTATTAAAGGAAATTAGATTTAAGGCATGAAATTCTGATAATCAATACTATAATAGTTGAAGTTTTTATTATAAAAAATCAAGTGATGCTAAGGGAAAATTTGAATTAGTTATAGAATCAGATGATACAACAAATGGTACAAATACAAGTTGAATAAAAGAAGTACAATTTCCAACCGTTCTTTCTGCCACTCCTACAACTCAATCTTTTGCAAGTCATACTTGAAAAGTTTTAGTGACTTGATTATATAGTTGGTCTTGATTACAAAATGATACTTTTGATATATTAAATAATTCTTCAAAGAAATTTTGTTTTGATAATGCCTGAAATAGTTCTGTTTTATCGAGTGATGTTAATACAAAACTAATCTTTGAGGATTGAAATCAGATAATTACGGGTATTTCTAAATTAATCTTAACACCAGATTGAATTATTCCTTCTATAGACTGACTTGCTTTAAATAATTTATCTAATTGAATAAAATATCAGAGCTGAAACGATTGAAACTGAATTTTACAAAGTATTTATTCTGATAATTCCAATACAAAATATTTTGCTGCTTTAGAAAATAGAAAGATAGTAATTCCAAAATTTAGAGATGATTGATCTTGAATAAAGAGTTTTAGAATAGGTATAGAAAAATATAATGATAAAAATAATTTTGCACTTTATACAAAAACTGGTTCAACAAAAGATACAAAATTAACATTATTAACAGATTTAGATATTGTCCACGATTTTAGGAATGTAGATGATGATACTAACACAAATTGATATAGAAATTATAGCTGGAATATAGAAACTCTGAATTTATGATGAAATAAAGTTACTGAAGATAATGTTTGTGATATGGTTTGAAATTGTGTCGTTGTACCTACTCCTGACTTTAAGGTTGTTGCAAATAATCCTGTAATTACATCCAATACTTCTATTTGAGATGCGCTTTCTGGATGAACAAAACATAATTTAAATGACTCATATAATTGAAATGATAGTAGTATGAGATCTAACTTTTTTGATACTCAAATCTCATTAGTTAATTTTAAAGATAAATATTGAAATCCAATACTTCCAGTTTCTGGAGTTAAAAAAATTAACTTAAATATTGCATTTAATAATACTATGTGATGTAATCAAATATCTACAATTGATAGAGAAAAATGAGATTGTATTGATTTTTCTTTTAAAAATGATACCTCTGTTTTAGATTGACCTACATTTTGACCAGGTGAATTTAAAAATTTCTGATTTAATCTTACAAATGCCAATCAATTTGAGGATTGAAAATTAGTTATGGAATTTAAGTCTGCAATTCCTACAAAAAATGAATATGTTTTAAAATGAAGTTCAGGTTCTTTGTATTGAGATTTTGATGTAAAATTAGAATTAAAAAGTTTATCAATAAAAATAAGTGATGTGACTGGTTATAATTGAGTATGAGAAAGTTCTTGATTAGAAGTAGCAACTCCTTGAAATAGACCAAATTATAAATGGAACCCAGTGATTTCATTTAATGATGTAAGCAGTATTTATCCACTTGTAGAATGACAACAAAAAGAATTGAATATTAATAGTGAAGTAAAAGATAATTCAAGAATTTCATTTTACAACTTAAATACAAACTATTGAACTAATAATTTTTTCTTACAATTTAATAATACTATGTTGTCTGCCTGAAACCTAGTTACTTGAAATGAAAAATATGATATTATAGGTTCAGGTCTTTACTGATGATTAAATTGATATTGAAGAATTTACAAAAGCACAAATGTGTATACTTGACCATGAACCGAAATAACAACACCAAAAACTATTTGATGAATTGAGTGAATTAATACAAAAATAGCATATTTTGCTAATTTAAATTATTTTGTGTGATCTAAGATGCCAATACTTCCTTCAATTCAAACTTGATTTAATAATTATTGATTACATGAAATTTGAGATTTTTCAAGCACTACAAATTATTCTTCTGATAGTGATATAACTTTTTGAGAAATTGATGTAAGATGAATTATACAAAGTAATAATCTGGCTTGAACATCTACTTGAAGTTGATCTGTAAATACAACTAATACTTTTGTTGATTTTTCAACTATTAAATTATATGATATAAAAACAGAAGTAAGTAAAAATGTAGAGAAATTACTTGCATGAAAAGATAAAAATTCTTGAAAAGTTGTTTGATGATATACTTTAGCTAATTTATCTACTTTCCCAACTGATAAATGAATTAATTTACAAAATTGACAAGTTCTTTATTTTAAAGATACCGATGTAATTATTGATTGTTGATTGATATGTAATATTTCTTGAAAAAAGACTTTAATTATTGAAAACTGAAATTTGACTATTAGATCAAATATGAAATATGCTAATAGTGATTCAATTCTAGGAATAATTTTAATTTGAAATACTTTTAACTGAAGTAAATCACAAGTAAGAATTTCTGAAGATATAACAAATTGAGTTTGAGTTGTATATTCAGATTGACCAATTGTAAGTGTGAATTCAGTTTGAAATATTTATGATTGATGAAATACCAGAAATACTAATTTAGTTAATCAATTATATTGGAAATGAAGCTTTGCTACAAAAAATACAGTGGGTTGAAGTATAAAAGATTGAAAATGAGTTTGTCCTTATGGAACTCCTGAATATCAAAATACAAGTACTTGTACTATAGAAAAAGCTCAATGATATGATTTAATTTATTTAAGAAGATATGCTAGAGTTAAACAGGAATTATATTGAATAAATAACGATCCAATGAAATTTTGAGATAAAAAAGTTCCTCTAAATCTTGATAAAAAAGATATTAAAACAGCCTGATGAGATATTTTTACTATGACTACTTGAACTAAAACTTCCTGAAATTTACCAAAACCAGATAATTATTCATCAAGTGAAAAGGCTAGAAATTCACCTCTTATTATAGAATATGATGATTCTCTCCAGACTAATCCACCAATTTGATTTAGTAAATAATTTTTAATTAATTTATTATGAAAAAATACCGTAAAATTATTATTTGAGCTGCAATATTTATAATTTTTTTAACAGCTTTTATTCTTGTAAATAATTCTATAAAACAAAAAAGAATTATTGAAGAAAGAAAGAGAGAGGATATTGAAGTACAAAATAAACTTAATAATCTAAAAGTTGCTCCACTACTTAAAAAAGAGGATATTAAGGTAACTCAAGAAGAGACAAAAAAAACTGAAGGTGAACTAATACAAGAAGAAGATGTTAAAATATTATCATTTGTAAATTCATCTCAATGTGATGAATTGGTTTATCTAAAAGAGAAATGTAGAGATAAATTTTTGTATACTTTATCTGTTAGGTGAGGTAGTTTAAGTTATTGTGATAGATTAAAAAGTGAGCAAGAAAAATTAGATTGTAGGGATGAAATAAATAATAATTCCGGAAACTGTTCTGCAATAAAAAATAGTTTCTTAAAAAGTAAATGTGAATACAATTATAAGAGTCTAACTGAATCTAAACAAGATCAACAAACTCTTAATACTGCCATAACTTCGTCTAATAGCGATTTGTGTAAGACTCTTGATTCTTGAACTGAGAAAGAAAATTGTGTAAGAAGTATCGCAGTAAAAACAAAAAATTTATCTTTATGTACAAGTATAATTACGACTAAAGTTGAACAAGATAAATGTATAAAAAATACAAGCTATGAATTAAATAGGGCAATAATTATTGAGGCATACCAGAAAAAAGATTTATCAATTTGTGAAAAACTTACAGATTCAACTCTAAAAACACAATGTAAAAGTATGAAATTCTAATTATGAACATAATTAATATAATAATATTTATTCTCTTAATTCTCCCAATTCATTGAGTTATAACTGATATTTTAGAAGGAAAAATAAAAAATTATTTTATTTTTCCTTCTATTTTTGTCTTGATTATTTTATCACTATTTTTAGAATGATTTTATTTTAATTTAGACAATATTGTTTATATTTTAATAATTTTATCACTTTCCTTTTTATTTTATAAAAATAATAAATGGTGAGCATGAGACTGAAAATATCTTATATTAATATGATTTTCAACAATCATAATTTGATATTTAAAATGAATTAATTCACTCGTCTTAAAACTTATTATTTATACTTTCTCTATTTTTTTATTTTATGTTTTTGTTTATTTAATTCTTAATTTTAATCAAATAAAAAAAATAGAATTTAAAAAATATAAAATTGTCTTTTTTGATTTATTTTTTAACGCCTTCTTATTATTTTTATTGTCTTTTTTGATTTCTTTATTTTTACCAAATAAGGATTACTCTTTTTTACTAATTTTTGTTTTTATGGTTTTAGTATTGCCAATACTTAATAAAATTATTATTAATAAATATTTTAAATACTTAATTATTTTATTTTGAATTATTTTTTTATTTTTTACTAGGACCTATTTATCCTTTTTGATAATATTTTTTATTTATTTACTATTTAATTTTATTCAGGAATTTTTTGATCAGATTTTTGACTTAATAGATATAAAAGAAATAGAAATAATAGAAATAAAACAATGAAGTATTCTAACAAAAGAAAGTATAAAAAAATTTAAAAATGAAGCTTCTTTAGAATTTGAGGTATCACCACTTCAATGACTTGATATATTTAATATAATTGATTTTTATAAGAACTCTTTTCATAAAAACGATAAAATAACAATTTATAAGGATCTAAGAATTTGAATTATATTTTATATTTGATATTTTGTTACTATTGTTGAGATTTATCTTAAAACTAATTAATTAAGTTGCTTTTCCACCAAAAATAAATAAATTATAGCTAATTAATTAGCTATAATTTTTATGTTACAAATAAATAATTTAGGAGTAGAAGTTGAAAATAAGAAGATTTTAGAGAATTTAACTCTAGATTTTGAAATAGGGAAGACTTATTTCTTACTTGGTAAAAATGGCTCTGGTAAGTCTAGTCTTGCTTTCGCTTTAGCTGGACATCCAAAATATAAAATAGTTTCTTGAGAGATAAATTTAGACTGAAAAAGTCTGAATAAATTAACCCCAGATGAACGTAATAAACTCGGGATTTTTTTGTCTTTTCAAAATACTCCAGAAATTCCAGGAATTAATTTATGAGAATATTTACGCATTATTTACAATAATTTTCTTACTTATAACAATCCTAATTCTAAGCCAATTTCACCATTTTTATTTACTAGATTAATTGAAAAATTTCTAATTGAATTAAATATTTCAAAGAATTTTCTAGATAGAGATTTAAATGTCGGATTTAGTGGCGGAGAAAAGAGAAAAATCGAGCTTCTTCAAATAAAGCTCCTTAATCCTAAATATATTATTTTAGATGAAATAGATTCAGGTCTTGACATAGATGCATTTAAAATAGTTGCAGGTGAGTTACAAAAGCTCAAAAATAACGATAATACTCTTATTTTTATTACTCATAATTTTGGACTATTGGAATATGTAAATGCCTCATGAGTTTTTGTTCTTGAAAATTGAAAATTAGTGGATAGCTGATGAATTGAGTTAGCTCAAAAAATACAGAAGGAGTGATACTGCTGATATTGTAAAATCGAAGAAAGCTGTAATTTAAAAGATAAATGCATCTAATTAATGTCAAATATAAATCTTAACATTCCACAAAATATTAAATATTTCCAAATTTTTGGATGATTAAGTGAGCAGAGTGTGAGAAAAATATCAGCGGATAATTGAGAACCTGCTTGGATGCTAGAAATTCGCCTTAGGGCATTTAACTTATTTCAAAAAATGCCATATCCAAAATGGTGACCAGATTTGAGTAAATTAGATTTAGAAAAAATCAGTTATTATGCAGAGGCCCAAGATATCTCAAATACTACAAGTTGGGACGAGGTTCCAGAGGAAATAAAAAATACTTTTGAAAAATTAGGTATTCCAGAGGCAGAAAAAGAATATTTAGCAGGTGTTGGAGCTCAATTTGATAGTAAAGTCGTGTATCATTCGACCAAGAAAGAATTCAAGAATTTGCGAGTAATATTTGAAGATATGAATAGTGCAGTTTCGAAATATCCAGATTTAGTTAAGAAATATTTCAATAAAGTAATTAGTATGGCTGACCATAAATTTATGGCTCTACACACAGCTTTTTGGAATTGAGGAACTTTTTTATATGTGCCAAAGTGAGTAAAACTCGATGAACCACTTCAATCATATTTTCGTATGAATATTAAATCAGGTTGACAATTTGAGCATACAATAATCGTAATAGAAGACAGCGCAGATGCTCATTATATTGAGTGATGTAGTGCTCCAAAATATACGAGTGCTACACTTCATGCCTGATGTGTTGAGGTTTTTGTCGGTAAAAATGCAAATTTCAGATATAGCAGTGTGGAGAATTGGAGTCTAAATACTTACAATCTAAATACAAAAAGAGCAATAATAGGGGAGTGATGACATATTGATTGGGTTGGATGAAATCTCTGAGCCGGAATTACCATGCTTTATCCGTGTTCAGTTTTAAGTTGAGAATGATCGAGCGCAAACCATATTTGAATTGCCTTTGCGAACGCTGGACAAATAATTGATGCCTGAGCAAAAGTAATTCATATCGGTAAAAATACAACCTCTCGCGTTATTTCAAAATCTCTCTCAAAATGATGATGAGTTTCAACTTACAGATGACTTTTAGATATTAGGCAAAGTGCCACTAATTCCTTAGCTTCGATAGAGTGTGATTGATTAATTCTAGATAGCAAGTCAGTCTCTGACGCAATTCCAGTAATAAAAATATGAAATAGTACAAGTATAGTAAGTCATGAAGCGTCAGCCGGAAAGATAAACGAAGAATTTTTATTCTACCTACAATCCCGCGGAATAGACCACCACCAAGCCCAACAAATGCTCGTAAATTGATTCATAAGTCCAGTAGTTAACAATCTCCCACTTGAATATGCGAGCGAAATGAATATACTCATCTCGGACCAGATATAGCAAAAGCCCCTCCGGAGAGGGGACTTAAGGCAGAGAGAGAAAATCATGAGGCTGGAGGAGTTTCTGGCGCCGGAACGACAGGTGGATTGAATGAATATTCTTCTACATTTCCGTACTTGTCGAACTTAACGTAGACCGTTGCTACCTCCATTTTATTGATTGGGACATGACCGAGTCTTTTTACAATACATTGCTTAAATTCTTGCGTTCTGTGATTGTTTTCCACACTCATCCCGTATAAATATCCCAGGAATAAAAGTACGACCGTTACAAAAATTGCAGCAATAATTGATTCCATAATGTTTCTCCCTATGTATGTGTTTTTACCACAAAATTGAATAACGGAATAGTTTATTTGAATAAAAACTAATTACTTTATATATAAAAAACATATTATGTCAAATAAAAATTTTATTTTTAATACAAATTCTAGTTTTTCTGAAGTTATTAATTCAGGAGAATTGAGGGAATTTTTGATTTTAATTGATAAATCCTGAGAATATATCATGGATTTTTCGCAGATTTTGGGGAATTCTTCGGTAAGAATTGTTGTTTTGATAATGTGTGATAATTCAAAAATTAAGTTAAATATTAAAAATTATATAAATTGAGTTAATGAAATAAATAAAACAAATATTCTTAATTTTGCAAAAAACGGCGAAGTGGATATAATGAGTGAGTTAGAGATTGATGACAAATGAGCTGGAAGTAAATGAGAACTCCACATTGAAAATATATTCCTCGGAGAAAATGTGAAAATATCGGGAGTTCCAAGATTGAATATAAAACTTGATAAAACGCGAGCTAATCATAGCCTAAAAGCCCTAAAAATAAAAGATGAGGATTTATTTTATTTAAGCTCTAGATGACTCTCAGAAGATAGCTCAAAATTTATCTTACTTAAATGAAAAATTCAAGCATTACTAGACTTATTTGAAAATAAAGATAAAGAAATGGAAAGTGAGATTATGGAGAAATTTGAAGGGTTTATTAAAAATAATTAATTATTTTTTATGAAAAATTACAAATTAGATTTTCCGATATTTGAGAATAATCCGGGGCTTGTGTATCTGGATAATGCAGCGAGCGCTCAAAAACCGGGTTATGTAATTGATGGAATAAAACATTTTTTAGAGCATGATTATGCAAATATTCATCGTGGAGCCTATAATTTATCAGAGAAATCAGAGGAGCTTTATGAGAACTCTAAAAAGAAAGTTGCGGAATTTATAAAAGCTTCTAGTTGGCAAGAAATCAATTATACTTATAATTCGACTTACGCTTTTAATTTACTTACTTCGAGTTTTAAAAAATCAGGTATTCTTAAAAAATGAGATAAAGTTTTACTCTCAATAGTTGAACATCACGCCAATATTGTGCCTTGGCTAATTCTTAAAGAAGAAATAGGAATTGAGGTAGATTTTGTAAATGTTGATAAAGATTATAATTTGGATTTAGATGATTTAAAAAATAAATTAGATAGTAGTGTAAAAGTAGTTAGTTTGACCTATGTTTCAAATGTAACTGGGGTTATTTTTGATTTGGAAAGAGTTGCCCTCACCCTAACCCTCTCCCAGAGGGAGAGGGGATTAAATGAGAAGCCTATTTTCATCTTAGATGCGAGTCAGGCGGTGCCTCATTTTAGGGTGGATATTGAGAAAATTAATTGTGATTTTATGATTTTTACAGCTCATAAGGTTATGGCAGATACTGGACTTGGTGTGCTTTATTGAAAAAAAGAATTATTAAAAAAACTTACTCCAGCTTGGTGAGGAGGTTGATCTATAAATTGGGTTCGTAAAGAAGAATTTTCACCTAGCTGACTTCCATTTCGTTTTGAACCTGGAACTCCAAATATTACCTGAGCAGTAAGCTTACTTAAAGCTTTGGAATATATCGAACAAATCTGAGGATATGAAGAAATAGAGAAAAAAGAAAAAGAATTGGTGAAATATTTCCTTGAAAAATTAGAAAAATTTAAATGAAAAATAGAACTTATTTGAAGTTATAAATTAGATAATAGAATTTGAGTTTTTACATTTCATATTGCTTGAATGAACTCGAGTGATATTGCGGATATAATGGCTGAAAATAAAATCTGTGTGAGAGCCGGACATCATTGCACAGAGCCACTTATGGATAATTGTTGAGTAAAAACTACATTTAGAGTTAGTTTATATTTTTATAATGATTTAGAGGATATTGATAAGTTTTTTGATGTACTAGAGAAAAAGATTTTGATTTAAAGAAAATCGTATATACTTGAAATAGTTTATTTTCTAATTTAAAATTTATGTTTAATAAAGATGAAGAATTTCTAAGTCAGGAAGATAAAATAGATAGAATATATTCAATATTAAGAAAACAATATAGAATGAATTTAATTTCTTCTATTTTTAAGTGGATTTTCCGTCTTGCTATAATTTATTTTCTTTTTGTTGGATATTGAATTTTTGTACAAAATAAAAATCCAGAACTTAAAAATAAAATTACAAGTTCATTTAGTTCTACAATTGTTTCAATTGTTAATCCAATTATTAATGAAGTTCTTAAGGAAAATATCTGAAAAATGAATCCAAATGTATGAGGAGGCGCATGAACAAATATCACTCCTGAACAAATTGATAGTATTCTAAAAACACTTAAAAAATAAAATGAAAAAACATAGCTTTTTAAAGGAACATTTATTTCAAATTTTAACTGCATTTTTTTGGTTACTAATTTTATTAGTATATTTTTATTTTAAGATTTCTCATAATTTATCAAACAAAGACATTGCTATAAATATTTATTTTAGTTTAAAAAAAGATATAATTTTTTGATGAATTTTATATATTTTAGTTTATTTACTTAGGACTATTATATTTATTCCTGCTTCATTTCTTGTAGTTTTATCACCTTCGTTATTTTGATTTATTCCTGCATTTTTATATACAATGATTTGAGAAAATTTATCTGCAGTTTTTGGTTATTTTTTATGAAAATTTTTATGAAAATCAATTATGTCCTGGACTATAGTTTCTAAATTAGAACCAATGAAGGTTAAACTAAAGAAAAATCCATTTAATTCTATTTTTATATCAAGATTATTATTTTTGCCATTTGATGCTGTTAATTACCTATCTTGATTTTTACATATTAATTTTAAATCATATTTTTGGGCTACATTTCTTGGTACAATTCCAGGAATATTAATATTACTTTTTGCCTGAAATTGAATAAAAAATATTGATAAATTTAATTTAGCTCATGTAAAAATTGATTTTAAATATTTAGTTTTATCTTGAGTTTTAATTTTATTTTCAATTATAGTTTCATTTATTTTAAATAAGAGGAAATAAAATTAAATTTTTTTCTTTACAAACTATTTAAATTTATTAAACTAACTAAAATTTTAAATTTTAATTTATTTTTATAATATGTGAAGAGGTCCAGTAATAGAGAGGAAAAGGTCACTTACAAATGCACTTAAATGAAAAGTTTTTACGATTCATGCGAAATTAATTGCGATGGCTGCTCAAAAATGATGAGATCCAGACAAGAATCCAACTCTTTTAGATGCTATTGAAAAAGCAAAAAAAGCTAATGTCCCAAATGATAATATAGCCAGAGCTATTAAAAAATGAACTTGAGAAGATAAATCATGAGCTTTAATCCAAGAAATTTTTTATGAATGATATTGAGTAGGATGAGTTTGAATTATAGTTAAAACTTTAACTGATAATAAAAACAGAACAACATCGAGCGTTCGACATCTTTTTAATAAATATGGATGAAATTTATGAGAGACTTGAGCTGTTTCTTCTTTTTGATTTAAATTTATGTGAGTAATTTTAGTTAATTTAAACTCTAAAAAATTAGAAGATATTGAGGAAATTATAATAGAATCTGGAGCTGATGATTATCTTTTAGAAGATGAGGGACAAGTTAAAATTATTGCAGATAAGCAAAATATGTGAGCTACTTTAAAATTTTTAAAGGAATCTGGTCTTGAAATAGCTGAATCTTCTTTAGAGTATATTCCTCAAAATTTTATTTCTATAACTCTCTTTGACAAAGCGGCTAAAATTATTAAACTGATTGAAGATTTAGAAGAAGATGAAGACGTAGAAAAAGTATGGCATAATTATGATATACCAGATGATTTGCAAATGCAAGTCATAGAAGCTATAGAAAAGTCACGTTTTAGAACCTAAAATATTTTATTAATTTAATTTTTTATTATGACAACTGAAGAAAATAAAAATCAATTATTTCTTGATTTAGCTCAAAATCATCCACTTACTGATTTTGATGAAGTTAATTTTATTGACTTATTAGAACATTCTTTATCTCTAAATGTTTTTGAAAAAAAGAGAGTTATAGATTCAATTCCAAATCTTAGTCAATTTCAAATTGATGAACTTGAAAAGGTTTTTGTTGACGAAAGAGAAGAATTTAAAAAATTACTAGCAACTGAAGCAGAAGCCATAAAAGAACTTGTTGTAAAACAAAAAGAATGATGGGAACAATTAAGAGATATGTATATTCAAGAAAATCTTAAAAAATCTTCAGAATGACAGGATCAAGCCAAAATTGATGATCTAAAATCAAGTCTTTGATTATAAAAAATTAAATAAATTCATAAATTAATATTTTTTAACTTCAAAATCATGAAAAATTTAAAAATTATAGCAGTTATATTTTCATTATTTGCTCTAACTTGAATAACTTACGCGACTGAACTTGACGATATAAAAAGTTCTTTTAGTAATATCCAGACTTTAATTAAAAATTATGAAAATAATTTAAAAAATTTACAGGCAGAAAATGAAGCTTTAAAGAAAACTATTTCTGATTTGGAAGCTAAAATTAATTCTTTTGCTAGCCCTCACCCCAACCCTCTCCCAAAGGGAGAGGGGGTAATATCTACTCAAACTTGAACAACTCAAAAAGTATCTACGGTTGAAAAATATAATCAAATTATAGATAAAATTAATAATTTATCAGGTGATATTTTTTCAAAAAATAATTTAAGTACAAGTTCTACAATTTGATTATTTGAATTTATTGAGCCAAATGTATTTTTTATATCAATTGATGATGGATTAAATCCTGCCTGAGTTACAGCATTTAAGACAAAAATTCTGTATAGTTATGATAAAGATTTAAATTTAACTGTTATTTGAATCTTCTCTCTCGACTATAAATCCCAATACTACATTACAAAATTCTGAAAAAATCCATACGCAAGAACTACAAGAATTAGAGTAAAAAATCCTAGCTATACTTGAAAATTATTACCAGAATATCAATCAAATATTTCTTTAAATACTACCTCAACTCAGGCTTCAGTTGTTTCCAATGCAACTTCGGTAGTAAATCAAAATGTAACTTTTGAAATGGTAAAAAACGCTTATATTAACAACAAAATTCTTGATATGTTAAAATTATCTGAGGTTTATATAAAAACTGATCCGAATAATATTGATGTACTTAGAATGAGATATAGAGGTTTTCATATGCTAGGAAAATATAGTGATGCACTATCTGAAATTCAAAAAATAGAAGAAATCCAATGATCAAATATGACAAAAGTTGTAGCTTGTGATGGTAGTATTATTGCAAAATTAGCGAAAAATGATAGTCTAGCTAAGACTTATTCAGATATTTGTAAAGTAGCTCAATAATTAATTTCACCCGTCAAATACACAACGAATTCATTTATCATTAATATCTATATTAGATCAAGTCCAATTAAATAAATCAAGATTAAATATTGCGCGAGCTGCAGTAAAGTCTTGATAACGACTTGCTGTCCATATATTTACTGATCCAGTTCAGGCATATGCATTATTCCATCATTGTGCTCAATCTAAATCATTGATATGTCATACTTCATAATCTGTTGGAATTCTCCATCCAGTTCCATAAGTCTGTTCACAAAATGAAGTTCAAGAATTATATGATTGATTAGAAATATATTGAATAAATAAAGTTGAAGTTTTAGTTACATTATTTGGTATAAATTGTTCAACTCAAGAATATATTTGAGATCAATTATATGCAACTGCTCATGTATCGGTATTTCCAGCATAAACTAATTTTGGATCTAAAATTATGGTATTTAAAGTTGTATCGGTATCATTACAAGCTCAAGTATATGACACATTTAAGAGTTGACAATAATTAAATCCTGGAGTATTAACAGGACTTACAAATAAATTATTTGTCTGGTCCTTATTAAAGTTAATTTCTGCTCAAGAATTTGTGATATAAACTCAAGTGTTTGTAGTTCATTCAATAATATTTTCTACATAAGTAGTTGTTTTACTTGGAGATAACACTGTTCAAGTTGATGTTTCCCACCATTTTTTTGTAGTATTCCATGTTATATTTATCGTATCTATTTTACCATAAATATCAGTTGCTCTATTAACATAAGCATCATTTCAATTTGTATATACTATTGGAGTTGGAGTAACAGTTAGACTTCTAGGAGTATTAATATAACAATCTCATCAAATCGGAGAAATATTAGTAGTTCCAGTTCAAATCGTAGAAATTGTAGTCCCCGCAATAGTTGCAACAGTAGTATTTGAGCTCACATAACTAGTAGGAGGTGTATTACAATTATCTGTAATTGCAACTGGAGTTCCGAGTTCTACTCAAGTAAATGATAAGAAGAAAGTAGTATCAAAATTACAAGTAATATTTTCTAGAGCAGAGCTACTGTTTAATATTTGATATTCTCAAACTCACATACTTTTTCAGGCTTCATATATTTCATTACAATCTCTGTAATCACTATTTGTTCCAAGAATTACGCCTGGCTCAGTTATTATTCAAGTAAATCATACTGTCATTCAATCTTTTACTGGCAATAAAGTAGTGAAATCATAAGGTAGATTATAACTTCATCAATTTAATACAAAATATTGTCTATTAATAGTTCAAACTGATGATGCTGTAATTATATTATCATGAATTTCCACACTTCAAGTATATTCTCAGGCTAAAATTAATGAAGGAAAAAGACTTTTAGCTATTGGTTTATAATCACCGTCAACAAGGGAAGTTTGTTTTTTCTTTTCAGTGGATTCAAGAGTTAATCATATTTGAAAGCTTTGTTTATTTCTTGAAATAGAATACGAATAAGCCTTGTCTACTTTTGGATCTTTAGGTACAGAGTTAATATCACTCACACTTATTTCATTATCAATAATTCATTGGTATACTTGAATATTTTCAGATCATGAATTTATAATATTGAAATATTGGGATGGCATTGGATATGATCAATTTTTTTGTTTGCTAGATTTTAATCATGTTATTAGTCTTCAAATATCCGATTTTCTTTGAGTATTTCTAGAACCAACAAGATTATCGGTTAGGGATATAAATGAAATTGTTAAAAGTATTGTTAAAATTACAATAACTACAACTATTTCCACAAGAGTAAAACCTGAGTTATTTTTTATTAATTTTTTCATTATATTAGGCTAATAAATAATAATTAGGTTTAGTTTATATTAATTTTTAGAGTAGTCAAATTTTTTTGTTTGCAAGATTTTTTGTATTATATATAATAAAATTAATATTTTTTTGTCATTCACGCGAAGGCGTGAATCTACAATATATTATTAAAAAAATACAAAGAAGATTCCATTCTGCAAGGGAATGACAATATTTTCTAAAAAAAATAGAAATGAAAAATAAATTAATTGAAATTTTGGGTAAGTATACATTAGAAGATATTATTGAATTAGAACAAAATGATAGACAATTTATTGCGATAAAAAATTTATGAAATAAAAAATATTTTCTATCTTTAATTATAACAAATGCACTATTATCTTATCAATTAAGCTCGAGCGGGGAAGAGTATTGGGAGGAATTTTGTCAATTTGCATCAGAATATAATTTTTGAATTTGATTTAAATTAGAGGTCTTAAAAGAATTTTTTGAGGTTTTTTTAATGCAGTCAAAATGAAATAAGAGACTCGCTAATATGAAAAAAATTAGAATCAATAAAATACTCAAATTTATCGATAAATTTCAGGATAATGAGGCTTTTTATTATGAAAATATGACAGTTTTTTTAGAGGATTTATCAATTACCATGAGTCAGAAAAAAACTGCAAAAACCTTGGTTTTTGCAGTGAAAATGTTTAGTTATGGAGCGAGAGTTTATTTTGATAAATTTATTCAGGTTCCATACGAGGTTGCTATGCCACTCGATTCAAGAATCTTAAAAATCACAAAAATTTATAATAATTTTAATTTAACCCCACTTGATTTCTGGTATCAGATTTCGCAAGAAGTTAATATACCATGTATTCATCTTGATGCACTTTTATGGACAAAATGTGATGATTTTATATGTTTTTAGACTCTAATTTTTGTGATTTTTTCTCAGTATTTAATACATTTTTCAGTTATACATTTTCCTGTAATTCAAGCCAGAAGTGGCAATATAGATAATAGAGCAATCCAAAATCCAACATTTATAGGAGATTTTTCTGAACTTTTTGTAATTTCTTCAAAATTAGTTGAAGTCTTATTTACTCATGTCTCAGTCTGAGCAACTTTCATATTTATATTATTTCATACAAATATAAGAACTATTCAAAATATAATTTGTAATATTTTAACTACTTTTCTTTTAGCAAAACAAATTCAAGTCAATCACATTAAAACTGGGATTATTCAAAATATAAATAATACATATTTAACATATAATTCATTAGCTTGTAAGCTGGCTGGTAGATTAATTGTGTAGTCATTAAAATATAATCAAAGTAATAATAAAATTATTAATCAATATATAATTCTTCAATATAAAATAGTCTTATCACTCGGTCTTTTTCTAAAAAATTCTATTAATTTAAACATAAAATTAAAATTTAACTTATAAAATAATAGAGAATTTATATCTAAAACTCAATAAAAAGCAAAAAATATTTTGAATTTAGAGAGTTTTTTATATACTTTAATTCTGTTATTTCTGTAATTTAATTCTGTCATTCCCGCGCAGGCGGGAATCTATTGAACGATTTTTATTTTGTACGGAACGATTGCAATCGTTCCCTACGTTTTTAAATAAAATTTATATGCACATTTTTATTGATACAATTTCTCCAGATTGAATTCTTATTTTATTTGAAAATAATGATATTATTGACAGTCTAGATTTAGATATTAAGTGAAAAGAATCAAATGAGTTTTTACTTAAATTAGAGGAATTAGTTAATAGAAATAATATTAATTTTAAAGATATTTCTTGAATAGTTATTATTAATTGACCTGGTAGTTTTACTTGAACTAGAGTGATTTCTTTAATTGTAAATACTATTAATTTTGTTCACCATACCCCATTATCTAGTATTAATTATTTTGAACTTCTTGAGTATATGGAAAATGGTTATCCTATGGCAATAAAGGCAAATAAATGAGAATATTTAATTAAAAAATCCAAAGCTTCTAATCCTGAGATTATAGCCATCCCAGAGCTTCCTAAGTGAGATTATTTTTGAATTTGAGATAATATTGATTTTGAAAAAAATGAAAGTCGAATACAATTAAAAAAAGATTATAAAAAATTCATAAAAGAATTTGAATTTAATTGAAAAAACCACAGAATTGAGCCATTTTATATAAAAAAGCCAAATATTACTTAATTTTATTTTTATGAGCAACGCAATAAATAGTATAAATGTTGATAATCTAAGAGCTTGAGAATCGCCAAAATTAGTCTTAAAAAGACATTGGATAGTTTTTATATATACATTTTTTTACATATTTTTTCTTGTATTTAGCACATTTGCACTATTATTTTTCTTTGAATCTATTTCTTTTATAATTCCAGGAAGTATTATTTATCTTCTTTTAGTAATGTATTTATCAATTTTTTCAATTTTTATTTACATTAATTGGATAAATAATGAACTTGATTTATTTATTATTACAAACAAAAGAATTATTTGAATTGAACAACTTTCTTTTTTAAATAGAACAGTGTCTGAATGTAGCCTTGAGGATGTACAAGAGGTTAATGGTCTTACAAAATGACTACTTGCAAATTTGATGAATTTTGGGACTATTACAATTCATACAGCTTCTGAAAAATCAGATTTTAATATGAATATAGTACCTGAACCACTTGAAAATTCTAGAAATATTCTAAATATTATCGAGGAATGTAGAACTACAAATAAAATAGAATTTGCAAAAATGCAGAAAAATATTAACAATAGTAATAATTAATTTAAAAAATATGTACGACCTAGCTATTATATGAGCTGGAAGCGCCGGACTTCCTGCTGGAATTTACGCGTCTCGCTATAAAATAAAAAATATTATAATTGGAGAACTTCTTGGTGGAGCTCTCACTCAAGCTCATCAAGTAGAGAATTATCCTGGATTTGAGAAAATTGCTTGAGCTGAATTAATGGAAAAATTCCTATTTCACGCTAAGGCTTTTTGATCCGATATTTATCATGATAGAGTAAGTGAAGTTAAAAAAGAATGAGAAAATTTTGAGATAACTACGCAAAATTGAAAAAAGATAAATTCAAAATATATCCTAATTGCTATTTGAAATAAATATAGACACTTAAATATTAAATGAGAAAAAGAATTTATCGGTAAATGAGTAAGTTACTGTGCGACTTGCGATGGAATGTTTTATAGAAATAAAGAAGTAGCGCTTGTTGGTGGATGAAATTCTGCATTAACAGAAGCTCTGTATTTGGCTGATATTTGTGCAAAAGTATATTTAATTCACAGAAGATGAGAATTTAGATGAGATAAAGTACTTGTAGACAGAGCCGTAAATCACCCAAAAATTGAAATATTATATAACGAAGAAGTAAAGACTATTAACTGAGAAATGTTTGTAGAAGAAATTAGCTTAAAATCATGAAAAAATCTTAAGATTGATTGAATTTTTATAGCAATTTGAAATGAGCCAGACACAAGTTTATTTGATAATTTAGGTTTAGATAAGGATGAATCAGATTATATTATAGTTGACTCAAGACAAAAAACAACTGTAGATTGAGTTTATGCGGCAGGCGATATCACAACTAATTCAAATAAATTTCAACAAACTCTGATTTCGGCGGCGGAGTGAGCACTCGCTGCAAATAGCATACATGAAGATATTTTAAGAAATAATTAAAAATAAATGAAAAAATTAGAATTTTTACTTCCAGCTGGAAACCTGGAAAAATTAAAATATGCCTTTGCTTATTGAGCCGATGCAGTTTATGCCGGAGTGCCAATGTTTTCGCTCCGTGCTCGCGAGAATCAATTTAGCTGGGAAACACTCGAAGAGTGAGTTAAATATGCTCACGAAAGGTGAAAAAAGATATATTTCACGGCAAATATTTACGCTCACAATTTTAAAATTAAGCCATTTATGGAAGCTTTCAAAAAAATGGAAGAACTAAAGCCAGATGCCTATATTATGTCAGATCCTGGTTTAATTTATTTAGTTAGAAAGCAGTTTCCAACTGCAGAAGTTCATTTATCAGTTCAAGCAAATAATACTAATTGGGCACAAGTGAAATTCTGGCAAGAAATAGGGATAAAACGCGTAATTTTATCTCGTGAAATATCTCTTCGTGAAATAACTGAAATTCACAGAGAATGTCCAGAAATGGAACTAGAATTTTTTGTTCATGGCGCTATTTGTATGGCATATTCTGGAAGGTGTTTATTATCTAATTATATGGCTTGACGCGATCCAAATCAATGAACTTGCGCCCATAGCTGCCGCTGGGAATACAAAGTTTATAAAAATGAAGTAACAAATGAGGATTTATATGATTCAACTGGACGTCCGACAAATTACCTACCAATTGAGGGAGAATATTATCTTGAAGAAAAAGAGAGAAAATGAGATTTCTTGCCGGTTGATGAAGATGAATTCGGGACTTATATTATGAATTCCCGCGATTTATGTCTAATTGATTACATTAAGGAATTAAAAGAAGCTGGAATAATTAGCTTCAAAGTCGAATGAAGAAGTAAGACTATAAATTACCTAGCCTGAGTCTGAAGGGCTTATCGCAAAGCCATCAATGCAGTCGAGGCAGGAAAAGAATATGACGCAAAAGAGCTTTCAAAAGAGCTTTTTGCAATCTCAAATAGATGATATATTCCAGGTTTTATTACCTGAGATTTAAAAGAAAAAAGTATTTATTACGATAAAAATTCTGAGCTAAAAGAAGAAGATTTCGTCTGAATTATTAGAGATTATGACTCTACCAAGAAAATGGCTCTAATCCAAGTAAAAAACAGAATTGATTTATGACAAACTCTAAGACTAGTTTCACCAATTCTAGACTACGAATTCAAACTCGAAAAAATTATAGATCCAGCTTGAGAGCTAAAAACCGAAGCTCACGGCTGAAGCTTTGACGTCCGGATTAACCTAGACCAAAATCCAGGCGAATATGCAATTTTGAGAAGGAGGATTTAACTCTGCTAATTAGTATATTTTATCACAATTTTTGTTTTATTTTCTACTTGGGAATATAAGGCTTCTTGGTAAAAACCTGGAACTCTGATGCATCCGTGAGACCTTTTTGTTCAATCAACACTTGTTCAATGATGAAGAAAAATTCATCAAGTAATTTGTATTGCATAAGGCATAGGAGATCATTTATGTTTTTTAGATCTTTTATATTTAAGTTCATCTTTTTTTTCAATGTGAAAAGTTCATGTTGGTGAGTTTACTCAACCTTCTTCAACTATTACAGTTTCCATTTTTCACTTCTCTTCATTATATACCTGTTTTGTTATATCTTTACTTACAAGCCCTGGTGATATATGGGTTGCTAGTGTTAATTTTCAATCTTTATAATAAGCCATTATAAATTTTTTTTCAGAATTTTTTGTAATAATAATTACTGTTTTACTATCTTTAATATCTTTCTTAAATTCCCCATTTTTTTCTATAAACTCACTTAAATTCTCTGGAAAGGTAGATTTTAGAGAGTCAAAAACTAAAGGAAAGGTTAATTCGTTTTGTAAATAAATATTTTTATCATCAATAATAGCTCATTTATTGTCTTTTTTTACAATTTCAGGATTATATTTTTCAAATATTAATTTATACTGATTTAATCAAAAAAATTGCCTAAGACTATCTTTATATTTTATTCATTTCATTTCAAGAGGAGTCTCTTTCATTTCTGAAATTTTCTTTTTAGCAAGTCATATATTCGGAATTTCTTCTTTTATTTCAGCCTTTTCTTCTACATTAGTTTGATCTGGATTTTCTATAGTTTTTTCTACTGATTTTTTAGTTCCATCTGTAACTTCTCAAAGTGCAAAATTTGGTACTGCAAGCGTAAGAGCTCAGGCTAATCAAATCGCATAAGGTAAATGTTTATTCACTTTTTTATTTGTTAAAAAATATTGATTAATTTTAAATATATTGCATTTTTTGAATTTGTCAAAAAGATTACAATAATTCTCTTGTATTTTAAAATTAATATATTACAATACTTCCGTATTTTTATAATTTAACTTATATATTTATGAAAACATTACTAAAACAACTTATTAAAAAATTATGAAATTGAATAATAATCTGAATATGAATAATACTTAGTATTTGAATATTTTTTATTGTTTATGCCACAACATTTACTTCTTTAACTCCAGTATGATCTGGTTCTGGACTTACATCAAGTGCTTGGAATCTTATGGTTTCAAATTTGGATGATTTAAACTGAAGATTAAATACTCTTAATACCACAGTTTCCGGATTATCTGCCACACCAAGCTGAGCTGTAATGGCCTTTAATCTAGCTTCTTGTCCTACAGGCTGGACAACTCTAGCTTCCGCAGCTTGAAGAGTTATAGTCGGTAAAAATACTTCTGATACAAGTTTTGATGTATTAGGTGAAACTTGATGAGCTAAAACTCACACTCTAACTACAGCTGAAATGCCGAGTCATAGTCATGGAATACCCTCACATAATTGAGGCGGATGATTAACAACAATTAATAATAATCGGGGTAGTTCTTCCAGTACTAATAATGGTTATGGTGAAAACACTAATGTTACAGGAGGTTGATGAGCTCATAATAACCTCCAACCTTATCTTACACTTTTATATTGTCAAAAAGATTAGCTAATTTTATTAGCAATAATAAATAATTCATTATTTTTCACTTCAATTAGAGAGATATAATCCAGAGTTTCATTTTTGATAAAATATTTCTGTCATTCTGTTAGTGAAAATTTATTTTCTAGAATTATTCAAGATGAGATTTTTGAGATATTTTCTGGGTCTAGAATTATTTCTTTAAAATCTGGGAATAAGTGTGAGTAGGGGATTGAGTCGGTTTGTTTGAGGTTTTCAATATCTACAGATTTTGATTCATCTAGGTCTCAGATTTTAGATCTGTGGAGTGTGATAGTGTATGCGTTTAATCACAATTCTTTTCAAATATCTTCCGCAATTGTGCGGATATAGGTTCAGGCGGATACGGTCATCTCGAGAGTTACAGTAGGGAAGTTATAGTCTAGTAATTTATAGTCAAATATCTCAACAATTCTTTCTGGAATTTGGACTTCTTTTCAATCTCTGGCTAAGCTATAAGCTCTTTTTCAATTTACTTTTATTGCGCTATATTTTGGTGGAATCTGGGTTATTTTTCAGAGGAATTTAGACTCAATTAAATTTTTAATTTTATCTTTTGTAATAGTTTTTTGAGTTTCTTCTATTAATTTATTGTCTAGATAATGAATTGGAGTTCCAAGATCTCCACTTTCAGTATATCAATCTAGATTAAAAGAAAAAATATAAGTTTTTCTGGCTTTATCTAGATAGCTTATTAATTTCGTAGAATTACCAGTGGCTACGAGTAATAGACCCGAAGCTAGTGGGTCGAGGGTGCCAGTGTGGCCTACCTTTTTGATATTTAGAATTTTTCTCAGTTTTGATATAGCAAAAAAACTCGAAATTCAAATAGGCTTGTTAATTAGATAAAACATAATTTTCTTCTTGAAGAAGTTCTATTAATAATTTATTTTTCTTTATTTTTATTTTATCTTTTCATCTAAAAGATAGGTGAAATACAGAATAAAATATCTCATATAAAGCAGAAAATGAGTCAGCAAATTTCACAATCCAAAAATCTTTTCATCAAGATCTTTTTATTTTTTTAATTCAGGATGGATACATGTGAGATTTAATAATTCCAAGAACTTTATCATCTACTCAAAACTTCTGAGCATTCTGGGCTGAAATTATTCAGTGCATGTATGATTTAATTGTTGTAAAATGATAATCATGTAAGACTCCTGCAAGAGTACAAGTTTCGATATCTGCATTAAAGAATTTGGCTATTTTATAAGAAAGTCTAGAGACATTTAGAAGATGCTCATATCTATTAAAAAACATATGTTGCTTAATAGATTTTAACTTCTGAAAGTCAGTATCATTAATAATATCTCAGATAATTTCTAACATATTTTGATGAAATTTTTCTAATTTAGTTTTTCTTTTATTTCTAATTTTTGTAATTAGTACCATTTTTTGAAATTAAGTTTACAGTGAAATTATACTATAGTTTTTTGAAAATGTAAAATTATTATAATCAGTCATAAGTTGAATTTCTTGGAGTATCTAAAAATCTTGGCTTGTATACCCATTTTAAATCTCAGATTCTGAGTGTTCATTCTTGGAAAATATTAAAATATCAAAAATCTAAAAACACTTTTCAAAGAATATCAGATTGTTTTATAAAATGAGTCGAAGGCTGAATAGAGCATGACATAAAGCAAGATCTAGAATCGGATGAATTATTACGATTATCTCACATTAGAAAATATTCTTTATCTGGCACTGTAAAAGTATTATCTTGTACATCAGAAGGCAAGAAAGTTCTTCATTTACTAAGTGCTGATAAATAATTTTCTTCTAATTTTATAAATTTATCACTTCCAGATTTTTTAATATAAACATCTCAATCTTCGAATTTTATCTGGTCCCCAGGAAGGGCTATTATTCTTTTTATATAGAACTCTTTTCCATTGCTAGCATGAGGCCTAAAAATTACTACATCTCATCTAGTTGGAGCTCATACTACAAGAGAAAATTTATCTACAATAATAAATTCTTTGTCATGATAACTTGTCTCCATTGACTTACCGCTTATTTGAAAAGGTGCTGCTATATAGGTTCTAATAGTCATCACAACAACAAAAATAATTATCAAATCTCTTATGAAAGAAATAAATTCTTGCATTCATGTTTTTTCATCTTGTTTTAATTCTGTTATATCAGATTTTTCTTCAATTACTGCGTCTGGATGAGCTGGAATATTTTCCAATTCTTCCATTTTTTCTTCCATTTCAACTATATTATTATTTTCTATCATTATTTATAATAAAATATTAAATATTTTTCCCTCGCCCTCTGGGATAAGGTGAATGACAAAGTCAGAGAGTATGCCCTGGGGCAGAGGGTTGGGGTGAGGGCTTTTATTTCCCATGACAATGTTTGTATTTCTTGCCACTTCCGCAAGGGCAGGGTTCATTTCTTCATGTTCATTTATATTGTTGTGGTCAGTTATTTTGTGCTTCATTAGCCCTATATACTCTTACTCATTCGTTTTCTTCAGAGTTCATTTTAAAATTTTTCTCATAAGCATCAGAAAGTAAATTTTTCAGTCATCCCAAATCATCTAAACTATTTATTGATGACATTCAAGTTTCATCAAAAAGTACTTTTAAATTTTTTTCATCTATTTCTACTTGTTCGATATTTTGACTTGGATTTGCTGTGAGCATTCATTTAACCACTTTAAATCATAACTCATTTAATAAATCCATAAATTTATCATATGATTTCTCTTTATAAACTACAAGCGGATTCTTTTGAGCATATCATTCAAAAGCTACTTCTTCTCTTAAGTGAGCCATATCATCAATATGTCTCATCCATAATTCATCAATTGATTGCAAAAATAATCTTTTCTCAAAATCAAAGAAATCCTCTTCTTTAATACTTGCCTTTAATTCTTCTAATCTTTTTAAGAGAATTTCACTTAAATAAACTTTTAATTCTTGTTTAACTTTTTCCTTTAAGGTATTTATATTGATTATTTCAAAATTTGCAAAATTATTTATTTCAGAAATTATTTTATTTATTTCTTCATCTTCTAATTTATCATAATTATCATCCAAAATAACACTTTCAATAAATCAATTGATTTGGTTTTCAAACATTTCAATTACTTCCTCGTGAACATTATCTTGTTCTAGAATTTTATTTCTTTTTGAATAAATAACCATTCTGTGATTATTTAGAACATCATCGTATTCCAACACATGTTTTCTTATATCAAAATTTCTTCCTTCTACTTGTTTTTGGGTACTATTAATTCTATTTGTTAGCATCTTGCTCTCAATAAGTGGCTCATCATCTGGAATTGAAGCAAACATTGGAGAATTAAATATTCCAAAAAGTTTATCTCAACCAAAAATTCTCATAATATCATCTTGAGGCGATACCATAAATTGACTAAGTCCAGGGTCTCATTGTCTTCAGGCTCTTCATCTTAATTGGTTATCTATTCTTCTTGTTTCATGTTTTTCAGTTCCAATTATCGCAAGTCAACCAAGAGAGTATTTTTGCAATCAAATTGTTATTTCTCATTTTAATTCTTTTACTTTATCATCAAGTTTTATATCTGTTCATCTTCAAGCCATATTTGTAGCTATTGTCACAGATTTAAAAGTTCAAGCTTTAGATATTATTTCAGCTTCTCTATGGTCTTGTTTTGCATTTAATACTTCATGCGGAACTCATTCCTTTGAGAGTAAATCACTCAAATATTCAGATTTTGCAACTGATGTAGTACCAACTAAAACTGGTTGACCTACTTCATGAAATTCACGAATTAATTTTACTAAATAATTATATTTTCAAAGTTCATTTTTAAATAAAATATCTGCTTTATCATCTCTAATCATTGGTCTATTTGTTGGGATAACTATTACTTCAAGACCATAAATTTTTATAAATTCTTCTTCCTCAGTTTTAGCAGTTCCTGTCATTCCAGATAATTTTTTGTATAATCTAAATAAATTTTGGAAAGTAATAGACGCTAGAGTTTTTGATTCTTGTTGAATTGTAACATTTTCTTTTGCCTCAATTGCTTGATGAAGTCAATCTGAATATCTTCTACCAGAAAGTACTCTTCCAGTGTGCTCATCAATAATCATTATTTCATCATTTCTATTTAGATAATCAATATCTTTTTTGTAAACCGTTTGAGCTTTTAGAGCATTTTCTATATGATGAATATCATTATAATGAGCTGAAATATAAATATTATCAATTCCAAGCATTTTCTCAATTTCCCCGATTCCATCTTCAGTTAGAGTTGCTGTTTTTTGTTTTTCATCAATTTTGTAGTGAGTTGTTTCTTTTAATACTTTTGCTATTTGGGCAAATTTTAAATATTTATTAGTTGGCTCCATGTCAGGAGCTGATATAATTAATGGAGTACGTGCTTCATCTACCAAAATTGAATCCACCTCATCAACTATTGCATAGAATAAGGGACTAAGTACTCTTCTATCTTTATTTATAGCCATATTATCTCTCAAATAATCAAAACCTAGCTCATTATTTGTGATATAAACTATATTTTGAGAATAATTAAACTGCTTATCTTCACTACTTTGATTGTGAGAAATAACTCATACAGTAAGTCAGAGCGACTTATAAATAATTCACATTTCCTTAGAATCACGAGTAGCAAGATAATCATTAACTGTAACAATGTGAACTGGAATTCAAACTAAAGCATTTAAGTAAGCCGAAATTGTAGCAACAAGTGTTTTTCATTCCCCAGTTCTCATCTCAGAAATATTCCCATCATTAAGGCTCAATGCTCAGACTAATTGTACATCAAATGGAACCATATTCCAGGTGAATTTTTTATCTCCAATATCAAATTCCTGTCAATTTATTAATTTACAACCAATTTTATGAACTGCAAAAGCTTCAAGCTTAATTGAAGCAAGAGTTTCTTTAATTTTTTTGTAATCATCTGGATTTTTGTAATCAAGTCACTCAAATAAAGACATAAACTCCTTAGTTTTTGCCTGAACTTTTTCAATTGAATCAAGTTCTTTTTCTAGATTTTGTTCAATTTTTTTAATTTCTTCTACTTGTGCAAAGTATTTTTTTACTTGTTTTTCATTTGGATCCCCAAACACACTCTTTATTAAATTTTCTAGCATTTGTTTTTTTAATCTAAAATAATATTTTTTGTTTGTTCTAGTGTCTTTCTTCTAAGAATTTCAAATTCTTTAAATTGTTCACTTGTTTGTTCTTCAAGATTTCTTCTTAATCTCTCAATATCTTCTTTTGTAAAAGATATTTTATTTCATAATCATTTCAAACTTCTTATTTTCATATTATTCAAAAAAAGTATCTACAATTTTTTTGTATTTTATTCTATTTTTAATATCTTCGTAATAAGCATCTCCTGGAATTAGTTTTTCTTTTAATTTCTTTAATACATCTAGATTTTGGTATTGAGCTAGAATTTTATCAATTTCTGAATTTATTTCAGCATCAGCTACCTCTACTTCAATTATATTTTTTAATTTTTCTAGAATTAATTCAGCCTTTAATCTTCTCTCTGCTTCTGGCTTAATTATCTCATTTTTATAACTTTCTTTATCTTTTTTAATATGTTCTAAATAATGATCAAATAGCATTCATTTTCACTCAATATCAGCTTCCTGCTCTTTATAAATATTTTCAATTTCATGAGCTAAAAGATTTGGTCACATTTCGATTTTTGACACTTTTTCTAATTCTGACAATAATTTCTGCTCACTTTCCAGTCTCGCTCTGCGTTCTTTTTCTAATAAAATTTCATCTCAAATAATTTTTTTAAATCATTCTAAGTCTGTTTTTTCTCATCTTAATTTTTCAATAAATTCCTCATTCCAGTCAGGCTTAATCGCTTTTTCGATTTTAAAAACTGTAGTTACGAAAAACACTTTTCTTCCAGCGAAATCTTTACTGTGATAATCAGCAGGGAAAGTAATATCAAATTCCACAACTTCTCAAACCTTAGACCCAGTTAATTTATCCTCAAAGCCTGGAATAAAAGATCCACTTCAAAGTACTAATGGAAAGCTTTTTACCTTAGTTTCTGGTAATTCCTTACCTCATTTTTTATCAAATCATTGAGTCTCAATAGTTACTTTGTCTAATTTCTCGGCATTAGCTCATTCTACTTCTTTATACGTTGTAAATCTCTTTTCTATTTCAAAAATAGCTTCGTCAATTTCTTTTTGCTCTAGTTTAATAGCCTCTTTTTTAATTTTAATTTTTTTAGCTTTCTTTTCATCTATTTCAATTTCTGGTAATACTTCAATATCAAGAGTTACCTCAAAAGGTGTTTTTGATTTTAATTCTTTAATACTTGCATGACCAACTGGAATGATATTTTCTTTTTTCATTGCTTTCGCATATAAATCATTTAGAAGCTTGTCTACAGCTTGCATATCTATAAAATCGTCTCAATAATTTTTTGCAATAATTTCAGCAGGTATCACACTTCATTTTCTAAATCATTTTATATCAGCTTTTTCGCTAATTTCTGCCATTACCTTTTCTTTCGCTTTCTCAAAACTTACTCCACTTTCTTTAATAGTTAATTCAATTGTGTATTGATTAATTCTTTTTATTGTACTTTGCATATCTTTTTCGGTTAATTTAATTAATAAAAATAAGTTCGCTAATTATATGGAAATTTCTAAAAATTCAAATTTAAATGATGTAATTTTAAAAAACAAAAAATTACATCATTTTTTCAATTATAAATTCTATTGAATCTTTCTTTTTTAGGTTCTTGAAGTTTGGGAGGAATTTGTTGAAATCTAGGTATTTGAGGTAGAAAATAACTCTTTCGGGATTGTCTTCAAATATTCAAACTCAAGCTTCTTTCATAAGACGAATATTTCATTCTTCTTGACCTGGAATAAAACTTGGTGAAATAATCGGCACATCTGTAGCAATGCATTCGCTCATTATCGCTCATCCTGGTTTTGTGATGAAAATATCAATATTTTTTAGATTTTCTTTTATATCAATAAAATCCCAGTACTTAATTCTCTTATCTTTTACTTCTTTTTTTAAGCTCGCAAATAGCTTTGTATTCCTTCATTTTATAATATTTATTTCATTATAAAAATCTTCTTTTTTTAGAAGCTCGAGAAGTTTTGTAATAAATGGTTTTTTTAAACCAGTTAGAAGTATTGAGATATTTTCATTTTTAATATTTTTTTTGTCTAGAAAATATTTTTGTTCAATTGGAAAAAACGAAGTATAAACATTATTTTTTATATGGTTAAATTTTCGCTTAAATTCCTTTTTAGAAAAATCATCAATTACAAAAAAATAATCAATATTTTCACAACCATAAAACCATGGCATTCCAATCTCAATTGAGTCAGTTATTATAACTGCACTTTTAAAAGTTTTTTTGTTTTTTAGAGTATAATTTCTAATAAAAACTGGCCAATTTGGGAAGGTACAGATAACATAATCTGGATTAAATTCATCAATTATTTCATTGAATTTTTTCTGATAAACGCTCTTAAAAAGTAAATTTAAAAGTTCATTTGTAAATTCCTGGTCAAGCAAATTAAAAGTTGCATCCCACAAGAAAGGGATTTTCTCCGAAAAAGCGTAAAATTTACGACTGTTATCTCATCATTTTTTGAGTAAATCTGTCAGATCAATGGACTCAACTATATCTCATTTTTCCCTCAAATAATTTGAAATAGAATCGCGTGCAATATTGTGTCCACTCCCATACGAAGCTGTCAGAATTAGATATTTTTTTTGCATAAATTTGTATTTTTTAATATAATTTTGAGTTTATCTAAAATTCCAAATTTATCAAATTTCATTTTCCCTTGACAAAAACATATTTTAAAATATAAATCAAACTACAAAAACAAAAACTTTTTCAAATAAAAATAAAAAATCAGATCCCTGATAGGGAGAGGAGAAAGATTATGAACGGATATATAACATGGTGGTCTGTTGGTGGTGCTTTCATTTTTTTCTTTTTAACAAGGTTTCTTGTTAATGAGATGCTCAAGAAATTCAAGTTCAACTACCTGTTCTACCGGAACAGCCCAAATATTCTGACTTATGAATACAAGGGTGGTGTAATGAATATGAGTAACCTCATAATCGAATCAGGAAAATCCGAAGACAGAAATTTCAAGGTTCTCGTAGGCTTTCAAATGGGAGAAGACAAATACGATTTTTATGGATTTGTCGAATCTCATGGCAAAGGGAATGTAGTGATTTCCACCTACTTCGGCAGAGGTCCATGCAAATTTGTTTTTGTTCTGGACCGACCAGCCAAGGATTTCCGAGTCACTTTTGATTTGAAACTCATAGAGCTTGATTCACCGGATGTTATCTTTCCACCACACTGGTGGCAGAGACCATTTCATTTCATAGAAAAACTCTAAAATAAGGACAGAAACCATGAAAGGTGATCCAAATTGTGCAATATGCCATGGTGATGGACAGTACCTTGCAAAGTGTATTACTTGCAGGGCAACTGGTAAAGTTTACAACTTTGGCTCAAAAGAAAATGAGACCTGCCCTGACTGCAACGGCACCAAAGAAAAACTCAATGAGTGCCAAAAATCCGTGTGACAAATCCTCGAAAGAGTGAGATGTTGTACAAAACCTAAAAAAAGCCCCGCTGGAAGCGGGGCTTTAAATTTGCGGAAAAATTATTTATAAGACATTTTAAAATAAAAAAATACTTCGCAAGAAGTATTTTTTTTATCTGTTTTACATTTATGGTGGCGAGGGGCAGAATTGAACTGCCGACACAAGGCTTTTCAGGCCTCTGCTCTACCACTGAGCTACCCCGCCAGGGGATTTTTACTTTCTGGTATTTTTGGTTAGAAAATGTAAAAAGTGGATTTATTATATAAAAAATAATTTTAAATCAAATTTTTTTGTAAAAATATATATGAGTACGTATTTTTAAATTTGAGAATTATTTTTTTCGAGGAAGAAATACAGGAAAATTATATTAAAAATTAGTAAAAATCAGAAAAAATAAAACGGAAATTTTATTCATTCCATATAGAGAATTCCGCTTACAAAAGGTCAAATAATATCGGCGATACTTCAAAATGCGGTATTAATTCACATATTTTTTCAGAAATCCTTTTTATGGGAATGTTTACTAATTAGAGCAAAAATCGAAGAATTAGTATTGCTGAGTCAAATAGCTACAAGTCATAGCAAAATATAAAAAATCACTAAATTATGAGTTCTAGTAATTAGTACAAAGCTTACTCCTACAAGAAATAATCAAGAAATTATCAGATATTTTTCCGCAATATAATGTCCAATTTTTCAGATAATAAATCACTGATAAATAATTGAAATTATTCACAAAAATCAGAAACTATATGCAACTTGCTTCGGTCAGAAATTCCAAATTTCATTTATATAGAGGGCAAAAATTGTTTGAATTCCAGCAAAAGCGCCAGTAATTATAAAAAAACTTATAAATAAAATCAATAAATTATTTTGAAGTCCTGATATTTTTACTTCTTCTAAATGTATTTTGTGAGTATCTTTTGGAAGTAAAAATATTGAGACAATTAAGCTAATAGCAAGGATTATTGCCGAGAAAAATCACATATTTCTAAGTCAAAATTCTTCCAAAAATGACCCAAAAATTGGTCAAATAGTAAAACCAAGTCCGAGACTTGCTCCAACTAGTCACATATTTGCAATTCTATTTTTATCATTTGAAATATCTCCGACACTGGCTTGAATTACACTAATTCCACCTCATCATATTCCACAAATAAATCTTGAAAGAATAAAAAATTCGAGATTTTTTGAAAGTCAAAATAAAATATAACCGAGAATATTAGCTATTATACTTATTAAAATAATATTTTTTCTTCAGTATTTATCAGACAATCTCCCGAACATTATCCCTCAAATAAACATTCAAACAGCCGCCGATGACACTGTAATTCACACTGTGAGCGAATTTCCTCAAAATGATTTAACTATAAAAGGTAAGACTGGCAAAATAAAGCTAAATCCCAGAATATCAAAAAAACTTAGAGTTAGTAATGTATATAGGCTTTTTTTCATATTATGAAGTTTTAATTAATTTGATTATATATTATTTTAAAAATATCAAAATTTATTTGACTTAAAAAAATTATATCGCAGTTTTTTGACAAAAAAATAAAAGTATAGTAAAATTGATTTGTAAATTAATTTTATTAACTAAATAAAAATTATGTCTGAATTAAATAACAGGTTATTAGATTTACCAAATGATATGGATAATCTAGAGTTGATGGCCTTAAAGAATAAAAGAGATATTACATTAAATAAGAATTTAGAGACTATCAAAAATGTATTATCAAGTAATCCAACTCCTGAGGAAATTAAGATAGCAAAAGATTTTATTGATAATCTTAAAATGCTAAAATCAAAATATAAAACTTGAATTTATGCAAATCAAGAAAGAATATCAGCAGATTTTGAAAATCTTTCTGATGAATTTAAATTATATAGCGAAATAAAATTATGATTAGATAATTTAAAAAAAGAAACTAAATCTAATCCAAATAATACCTCACCAGCTTGATTAACATTTATAAAATGAAAACCTCTTAATTCAGAAGAGGATTTGAATGATAAAAAAGGTAAAAAAACAAGTAAACTTAGTGAAGAAATGCAAGCAAGTGAAATTACTTGAGTAAGACAAGAAACAAAATTTCATGATTGAAGAGGTTCGGCTTCTGGAGAAATTAAATATAGTTCTAATTCATGAGAATTAGTAAGTTGAACCTTATCTCATATGGTATGAAATCAAGCTGCAGTTTCTGTAAATGTAGAAGCCTGAAGTAAAGAGGCTAGATTTTTGGGTTCACTTTGATATCAAATTGATTCTAGTAATAGTGTTATGGTTACATTTGAACATTACCAAAAAATGATGGATTTCATGTTTACTTCTGGAGAAGTAAGTGAGAGAATGAGTCAAAATAGTGTATGAGCCACATATAAATTAAAATTAAATCATGATTTTGTTAAATCTCTTGAATTAAATTGATATGTATCTAAATCTGATAGTAAACAATTAGAAAATAAAGATTATGTAGTAGATACTGCTACAATGTACGAATTATTTAGAAATTATAGAAATATAGCTTGAGGTCAGAAAATTGGTTGAAGCTTTTCTTTATGATTAGTTCCTTGGAAAGACGGAACTCTTAAGCTAACAGCTAATTATGAAAATGTAAAATTTGATACTCAATATGAGGGAGATAAATATGATAAATCAAGAATTGGTTGAGGAGTTACTTTAACTCAAAAATTATCAGATAAATATAGTGTAGAAGCTTGAGTTTGAACTAGCTCTACAGAAAATATTGTCGCAAATGCAAAATTAAAATATGATTTAGAAAAAAATATTCAATTATTTATTGGATGAACTCATATTTCTAGAAAATGAGGAATTGGAGGTTCTCAAAGTTCTGAAAATATTGTATCAGCTTGAATTTCTTGAACTTGGGCAACAAGTGATGATATGGCAAAAATTGAAGAATCAGCTAGACAATTTGAAGAAAGTAAAGCAAATAGAAAACCAAGACCATATATGCCAGCTCTAGATATGAGTAGAGCAGAAGATGCGCCACTACCAATTACAAATGAAATTAAACAACAATATAATGAATTACTTGATTGGGTTGCTAGAAATCCTGCAGTTAGATCTCATACTATATTAGCAGTAGTAGACCAATATACAAATAGACTTATTGCTATTGATAAAACAGCACTTCCAGCTTGAGCTAATATTGATAAACCTACATGAAATATATTAGTAGATTTAGTTCCAGTTATTTGAATTAATAATACAAAATTAAATTGAGCTGCTTATGCTTGAGCTTGATTTAGTATTTTATGATGAAAATTATTAATTAATACTCTATCTCTTACTCCTCCAGCATCTTGAACTGATACATATGTAGTTACTATTGATGAAGTTGGATGAGGTCAAACTCTAGTAACTGTACAAGTAGAAAAATGATCTGTTAAAATTAAATCAATTAGTATTGAAAGAATTGCTGGAGCTCCTGATACTACTCCAGATGCATTTACTTTAGTAGATCAAACAAATGTAGCACTTGGCACTGTAATTACATCTGCTCCAATAACTGTAGCTTGAATTAATTCTCCATCTCCAATAACTGTAGCTTGAGCTACATGAGAATATTCTATTAATGGATGAGCATGGACAAGTGCCGCTGGAACTGTAACAAATGGACAAACTGTAAGAGTTAGAAATACTAGTTCAAACCTAAATTCTACAGCAGTAAATACAACTCTTACAATCTGATGAGTTAGTGATATATTTACAATTACAACTTTAGCTGCTTGACCAGACACCACTCCAGATGCATTTACATTTTCAGATCAAACAAATGTTGCGCTTTCAACTCTAACTGAATCAGCAGCAATTACGGTATCATGAATTAACGCAGCAAGTGCTATATCAATATCAGCATGATGAGAATATAGTATAAATTGATGAGCATGGACAGCAGTAGCTGGAACAGTAACAAACTGACAAACAGTAAAAGTAAGAAATACATCATCAGCAAGTAATTCAACAGCAGTAAATACAACTCTTACAATTTGATGAGTTAGTGATATATTTACGATCACCACACTTGCAGCTCCAGGTAATGTAGCTCCTGAAGCTATCAACTCCACGTACTTAACCGATATCGGCAATGCTGCCAAGACATTTGATTGGAAAGTTCTATTAACTGCTACTGACGTTGATTGAGATACACTTACCGCTACAGTTCAAACTAATTGAACAAAATGAGTATTTGCAATAGCATGAGATAATATCACATATACTCCAAATGCCAGTCAAACTGGATCTGATATTTGTACAATTAGAATATCAGACTGACAATGACATACTATAGATAGAACAATCACAGTAACTAATATAGATACTCTAGCTCCGGCAATTCTAACTGGAGGACCAACTCTTGCAGCTGTATGAGGAGTTTATTACTCAAAACTTACAACTTCTAATGTAACAGTAACAGCTGCCTGAACTAATTGATGATGAAGAGTGTGGTTAAATTGAGCAGATACTGGAGTAGATATTACAGATTGAAATTCTCGGAATTATGATGCAAATCTTGCTAGCGAATGAAATAACTCATTTAGTTATACAATCAAAGATTGAGCTTGAAATGAAAGTACTCCTTTAGCATTTAATGTATTTAGAGATACTGTAGCTCCAGGTAATCTATCTTGGGTAACAGCTCAACCAACTCTAAAAAATACTCTATATTCTTGTGAAGTATGAGTAGATGAAACAGGTTCTTGAATAAATCCAACTTGACTATCAGTAACAACAGATAGTTGATGAGTTATATCTAATATCTCTGTATCTGGAAATCATGTTTTATTCAACTATACATCAAATGGACCATGAGACACTATTACAATCTCTTGAACCGACAAGGCTTGAAATGCTTTCACAAAAACTATTGATACAGCAGTATTATCTGATCCAGTAGACATCACAAAACCCGCAACTCCAACTCTAACTCTAGCATCAGGAGCTGCATATACTAATACTACTAATATTGATGCGATTGTTACAAATGATACAGATAATGTATGAGTAACTGGATGGTATATCTCTGAAAGTAGTTCTACTCCAGCTGCCGGATCTTTTACAGCTGAACCAACAACATTTGCACTAAGTGCCTGAGATTGAGCTAAGACAGTATACGTATGGACCAGAGATGCTGCCGGAAATATCAGTGACCCAGCTACAGATACAATTACTCTTGATACCACTCCTCCAGGAGCTCTATCTTGGATATCACCACAACCAACTCTAAAAAATACTCTATATTCTTGTGAAGTATGAGTAGATGAAACAGGTTCTTGAATAAATCCAACTTGATTATCAGTAACAGCAGATAATTGATGAGTTATATCTAATATCTCTGTATCTGGAAATCATGTTTTATTCAACTATACATCAAATGGTCCTTGAGACACTATTACAATCTCTTGAACTGATAAAGCTTGAAATGCATTTACAAAAACTATTGATACAGCGTTGCTAAATAGTGTACCAGTTGCGAATGATGTGACAAGGGATGTTGCATTTGCAGCCCCTAGTATAACTTATGACCTCGCGCCCGATATCTCCGATGTCGAGACTCCGGATGCTGGACTTACGATTGTCGTTGTGACGCCACCAGCACATACCTCATTATGATGATCATTCGTATGGAATACGAATACTCAGTTTACAATTACGGCAGATATATGATATGCCTGAGATGATTTCTTTACTTACAAGGTTGTAGATGCAAACTGAGGAGAGAGTGCTGTGAAGACTGTGACGATACAGAATCTTAATGGATAAATCAAATCTTATTTTTAAGTAAGAGAAAAAAACAACCAGCGCGTGAGCGGTGGTTGTTTTTGTTATAAAGAATTATTCCCAGTTATTTTGGTATTTAAAGATTGAGAGGATGTAGATTATGTCTCAATTTATTCTGTAGACTATTTTAAATTTATATTTTGGTTCTGTAATTAATCTATGTATATCACTAACTTCTTTTCATATAAAGGGATAATTTTTTAGAATATCTATAGTTGATTCAATATTGTTAATAACTTTTATAGCATAATATGGATTGTCTTTTGATATGAAATTTTTAATTTCTATTAAATTGAGTTGAACCCTTTTTGTATATATAATTTTATGCATTAATTGAATATTTAGAGAATAGTTCAGTTTTTATAAAGCTTTTCATTTCTTCTTCTGACATTATATCTCAATCTCTAATATTTTTTTCTCATTCAGTAATACTCTGTATTTCATCAAAACTAAATCAAGCATTCTTGAAAGCTTCTAGATCTATATTTATCATAAGATTTAATTATTAGAATTAATAATAATTATTATATCTTTTTCCAGATTTTTTCAAATTCTTTTTAAAATTTTAGTGAAAACTTGGGGGATTTTGAGGAAAAAACAACCACAGCGCGGAGCGCTGTGGTTGTTTTTTTTGTTTTTAGATTTTGAAAGTATTTTGTTCGGCTCTTGTTACTCTGATTATTATGGCTTTTTTGTTTTCTTCGTCTACTTTGTAGTAGATTTTATAACTTCATTTTACAATCATTTTTCTGTATTCTCATAGATATTTTTCATATCTATTTGGTAATAATTCTAGAGAAAATATTGCAGCGTATAGTTCATTATAAATTTTCTTTGCTATTTCTTTATCAAAAGATATTCTAAAGATATAATCCGAAAGTTCATTTATATCATCTTTAACAATGTTTGTGATTTCTGCAGTATAGAACATACTTATTATTTAAGATTATTTATAAAATCTAATCCTTTAATATAGGCATCTCTTGCAGGAATTCATCAATTTTGTTGATAATCTTTTTCTCATTCCATCAATAGATATATTTCCTCTTCTATACTTTTAACATTTAAAATATCTATTTTAGATTTGATACTAGTGTTTTGCATATTTGTAAAATTTAGAAATTAATTATTTTATGTTGTTATTATATTTTTTTCCAGATTTTTTCAAATTCTTTTTAAAATTTTAGTGAAAACTTGGGGGATTTTGAGGAAAAAACAACCACAGCGCGGAGCGCTGTGGTTGTTTTTTTGAGGTTGTTTGTAAATACATTTGCAATTATTAAATAAGTTTATATACTATAAACACTTTACTATAAACTGTTTATAGTAATTAATTTATAAATAATATTTAATTATGGCTTATTTATTCAAATCTCTTCAGCAAATAATGGATATTTTTGATTCAAAAAATGAACTATGAGCAACTGAAATTTCTGAAATAATTGGAAAAAGTAATGTTATTGTACATAAATATCTTAAAGAGCTTGTAAAAATATGAAAATTAAAAAAAATATGAGCTTGACCAAGGACAAAATATGCCATCATTTTTGATAAAAATGAAGAAATAAAGAAGAAGAATAATAATACTCAAGATAATACTTTAAATATTGGCTTTTCTGACAAAAAACTTCTAGATGAAATTTTTTTAAAATTTAGTGCGCAGTGAAAAATTCTAAAATGATTTGATGGAATAAAAAAATGGTGTGAGGAAAGAAATCTTGATCCAGAAATAAAGATTAAATCATATTTTGATATTTATAATCATATTTTAAAATTACAAGATAATTGCGGTTTAATAGATGCAAAAAAAGCATTTTGAAAAGATTTTGAAAAAGTATATCTTGATGAAATTTATTATGCAGATCAATATAAACGGATGGATTTTGGAAGATGAAAATTAGCGGAAATTACATTTTATTGAAAACAATCACAAAATAAACAATTAATTTCTCAAAGTATTGATGAAATAATTTATAAAATAGAATGTTTAGTTTGAAAGCAAAAATATGATTCTATTGCTATAGTTCCTTGGAGTATTGATAGAAAAAATCAGCTTTTAAAAATGCTTAAAAATAGATTAAAAACCTTAAATTTACCTTTTGTAAATATTATAAAATATTATCCAAATTGAATTGCAATACCACAAAAAACTCTAAAAACTCGTGAGCAAAGATTACAAAATGCTAGAGACACTATTTTTGTAGATGATAAAAATATTGAGAATTACAATAAAATTTTGTTAATTGACGATTTTGTATGATCTTGATCAACTCTCAATGAAACTGCGAAGAAATTAAAACAATTATGAGTAAAAAAAATTGACTGACTTGCTTTTGTATGAAATCTAAATTTAAGTTATGATATAATTAGTGAGATTTAAAATCAAAATATATTTGATTTTTTACTTATTTTTCATACTATGCTTTCACTTTAATTTTAATATAAAAAATACATAAATATGGCGAATAAGAAAGATAAAATTGATTTAATTAAGAAATTAAAAGAAATTCAAAAAGTACAAAAATCTCAACAAAAAAAGAAAAAATCAAATAAGAGTAATCCTTTTATAGTGCTATTTCTTGTTGCTATTTTAGTTGCTGTTATTTATAGTTTTGTAAATACAAATTCAAAGGAAATTATAAATGATAAACTTTGAATTAATGAAGTAGTTTCTAATTATTCATCTGGTATTTATAGTGAAATTTCTATTGATTGAAATAAAATGTATGCTAAAAGAAAAGATACTAAACAAGAAACTATTTGAGGAAAATTAATTACAATTACAAATGTAGATAAAGTGAGCCTTCCACCAAACGATTGATTAGTAGACTTATGATTTAGTGAAAAAACTAATTCTACAAAAATTATAGTAAAGGATGATACATGGTCAAAATTTTGGTCAGACTTCGCGCCAAGCCTAATTGGTGGAATTTTATTTATAGTATTTTTCATGTTTATAATTTGAAAAATGTGATGATGAGCTGGGTGAGCAATGGCATTTATCAAATCTAGAGCTCGTCTATATGATCCAGGAAAAGACAAACTTACTTTTGCTGATGTAGCCGGAGCTGATGAAGAAAAAGATGAATTAATCGAAGTCGTAGATTTCCTTAAAAATCCTAAAAAATATAGAGATCTCGGAGCTAAAATCCCTAGATGAGTAATTATGGCATGACCTCCAGGAACAGGTAAGACACTTTTGGCTCGCGCTGTAGCGGGGGAGAGTGGAGTTCCATTTTTTTCAATTTCAGGAAGTGAATTTGTGGAAATGTTTGTCGGAGTATGAGCAGCTCGTGTAAGAGATTTATTTAAAGAAGCAAAAGAAAAAGCACCATCTATTATTTTTATTGATGAAATAGATGCAATAGGAAAGAAAAGATCTCCTGGAATTGGAGGTTGACATGATGAGAGAGAACAAACTCTAAATCAGATTTTGACTGAAATGGATTGATTTGATAATGATACAAATGTTATAGTAATGGCAGCTACAAACAGAGCTGATGTACTTGATAAAGCATTACTTAGACCAGGTAGATTTGACCGTAAAATTACCATTAATCTACCAAATTTAGAGGATAGAATTAAAATTCTAGAAGTACATAGCAAAAATAAACCAATAGATAAATGAGTGGATTTAAGAAGAATAGCTGGAACTACAGTTTGATTTAGTGGAGCAGATTTAGCTAATTTACTTAATGAGTCAGCAATTTTAGCTTGAAAGCTTCAATCAAAAACTATTACAGCTGATATGATTCAAAAATCAATAGAAAAAATATTGATGTGAACTACAAAAAAATCTCTTAAGATGACTGAACTTGAGAAAAAAATTACAGCTTTTCATGAAGTGTGACATGCACTTGTTGGTAAAATGCTACCAAATACAGACCCAGTAAATAAAATCTCTATTTTATCACGTGGAATGGCACTTTGAGTTACTTGGTTTTTACCAGAAAAAGATAAAGTTCTTACATCAAAAGCTAAGTATATTGATGAACTTGCAACTCTTTACGGAGGAAGAGCTTCTGAAGAAGTATTTTTTTGAACTGACAATATCACAACAGGAGCCTCAAATGATATAGAAAGAGCAACTGAAATTGCTAGAGCTATGGTTATGAGATTTTGATTTGATTCAGAGCTTTGAGCTGAGAATTTTATCTGAGAAGTTGCCCAAGGAAATTATTTAGGAGGTGATACTCAAGCTAAAGTAGTAAGTGAAAAAACACAAGAAATAATTGACTCTAAAGTAAGAGAAATATTACAAACAGCTTATAAAAAAGCAGTTGATATTATTACAAAATATAAAGATTTACATCAGGAAATCTCGACAGTATTACTTGAAAAAGAAGAAATTTACAGAGAAGAATTTGATGCCTTCTTCGATAACGTGAAAGAACTTCCAGAAAAAAATGGATAATAAAACAATAAAAAACTCTCTTGCACGCAAGAGAGTTTTTTATTGTTAATTAGCTTTTTCAACTGTTACTCATTTGTAGAAATATTTTATGATTTCATCGTATTTATAATTTTCAAATTCAGCTAGATAACTTGCTCAGGCTCAGCTTAATCCAACACCGTGTCATTTGTATCACTCTGCGATATTTCAGGCTGGATCTACTACACTTTGCAAGTATGGAACATCTTCGCAAACTGTACTAGCAGGTAGACTTCAGTCTTTTTTTCTTTGTTCACAATAATCTTTATATGATTTTGTAACTCAATTACTTTGGTTAAAATACCAAGGTTTTATTGGTTTTCCACTGTATTTTATAATAATATTGTTTGTCTCATCTACAAGGCGAGAGATATTTGGACTTCTTTGTTCGTAACTATATCCGAGGTATTTCTGGAATTCATCTGGATTATCAGATCCATCATATATTTTTCCTGGGAATTTTCTATTAGCCGTATTTGTATACCACATAGCATAACTTCTCGCTGATACAAGAATTGATTTAACTTTTTCTACATTGTCATTATTAGAAATTTCAGCAAGTCATTTTAGATAATCTTCAAGTGGAAGCTCATTTACAACTGTTAAAACTCAGTTATCATTGTATACATATAAGCTTCATCTAAATTTGTTATCATTATATTGTTTTTTTGTATCCCAGGCAGGAGTTCTTGACCAACTTGGGATTTCTAGAACACTTGATTCTATTTTTAGATTAGAGAGTGAATATTTTTTATTTTTGTAATAAAGTCTTAGTTTATCAGTTCATTTTGTTTCAAATTTTAGAGTTCCAGAAACATATCAACTCTTTTTACCAAGCGATATTTTCATTTTTTCATTTACAAATGATTTTATATCAATTTCATTTCCAGTATAAGAAAGTCTTATTTTTATACTTGGTCATTTTGGTAAGTTACTTACTGGAACTATATCAATATCCTTATTCTCAATGTATGATAATCATCTAGTATATGCTAGCTCATAGTATTTAATATCTCATAAATTTGTATATAAATTATTCCCTGGACATGTTGTATATCAAATATCCTTGTGTCATATTAAATTAGGCACTTCATAATCCTTGAGGAGACAATCATTTGTGCTACATTCTTTATGTCATATTGAAGTTTTGTTTACATCAATTCCATATTTTTTTGCAAGAAATTGCACCGCTTCTTCTATTCAGTTTTTTTGAACCTGGGAAATTTGGTTTTTTTCAAAATTTCAAAGTACACTAATTCAAACTGTACTCTTATTATTCCAAAGAGTATGAGCAGCAACCACATAATCTCATCAAGCGCGTCATTCGTATATTTTTCAATCCTTTCCTACAAGATATTGATATCCTATATCTCACCATCATCTGGTAATTGTGTGATAATAATAAATTCATCTCATTATTTCTTTATCATCTTTAGCATCGCTATATTCTCAGGCTGTGTGGTGAATTACAATTTTTTCTACTTTTTTAGTTTTTTCTATATTCCAGACTAGACTTTTTCCATTTTCTTCTTTTATAGTTTTAACTGGAGTGTCTTGTTCTGGGAAATTAGAAGCCAAATAAGCTCTAATATTTTTAGTTTTCTCTTCTTGTTGTATTTGCCGAGTTGTTTTTGGTTTTAATGACGCTAGTCTATTATTTTCATAAATTTTTATCCAAATCGGATTATTTTCATATCTTAGAGTCTCATCTGCTCACCATTCTGCTCTTGATACTATATTTGTATTTGCGGCATTAGTACTTGCAATTCCATCGAGACTAAATTCTATTTTTTCATTATAACTTTTTGTATCAATTCATACTACATATAATTTTGTTCAAGAGATATTTTGCTTAGATTCTATTTCATAACTAATTTCTCTTGTTGAATCTATGAAAACAGGTTCAGTGAAATAGTATTCGTCTTTTAACATTCTTTCATCTCAATCGTCATCAATATTAACGCTTATTTTCTTATCTCAATTAAACAGATTTATCTTTGTATCACTAGTATTTTTAATTCAATCTTTTTTAAATTTAAAAATTATAGTATTTTTTTCTTTATTAAATGTATTTTTAAGAGTTGTTTTATAGAAATCAATTTTTGGAGCAAGTTTAAAATTACTTGATTCTCTCAAATAAACTTCCTTCATATTTAGGATATTTCCACTTTCTTCATTTTCGTATGTGTAATTTTTTTTGAAATTTATAAGATTTCAAAACGGTGAAAACACGTATAATATGAAGAAAAGTAATGTTAATATTGCAGATTTTTTCATAGCTCGATAATTATTTTGTAGATATTTTTGCAAAATAACAAAAATTTATTATTATGTTTTAAATTATTTATTTTTTCTATTATATGATTTTAAAGTGAGAAATCAAAGATTTTGTAAAAAAGGTATTAATTCTTTGAATTTTATTATCCCTTTTGATTAATCTTTTTGTTACATATTTGTCTTCTCTTGGCTCTACTTCTTTTGCGAACTCAAATGATACAAAATTCAAAAGAGCTGATGTAAATTATCCTTGAGTTACCGGAGTAGCTGTATCATTTAATATTTGAACTAAATTTAAACAATCTCAAGAAATTCCAGTGAATTTATTTACCGAAGTAATGCCGATTTCATATATTCTAGCCAACAAAGATATTGCAAGAGATAAGATAATTATCTCAAATATGATGAATCTTAATGAATATTTGAACATATTAAAAACAGACATAAATAGTATTTTGGATAATTCTTCTGATAGAGAAGCAATGCTTCAGAGTTTTATAGATCAATTAGAATTCCGCTACAAATTAGCTATTTCTGAATTAAGAGTTTTACAACAACAAGCAAAAGAACTAGAAACTACATCACAAAGCTCAGTTCAGAGAATAGAATCTCTTAAAACAGACCTAACCAACTCATACAAAAAACTTGATTATGATAAAACTCAAAGCTCAGTTGATGAATACCTAAAGCAAAAAGATAGCGATACCTATGCCAAAACTTACCTTATTTTTATCCAAAAATTCATAAATTCATACACAATCTTAAATAATTACAATAAAGTCCTTCTTGACACTTTAATTAACAACAAAGAGGCCCTAATCAAAAAATCTACAGTAGTACTACCAGACAGCGGAAATACTCTACTAAATAAATTAAATCTCCTAAAAACTGAGGTGGATTACAAGGCTGGGAAATAAAAAGAGATTCCCCCCTTCGTGAGAATGACAGAGTTGTAAAAAATCTCAAAAACTTGTTTTTGAGATTTTTTTGTATCATTTTTTTGCATTTTATGAAAAAATATGATTTAATGTTACAGATATATCTAAAACATAAATATGTTTGAATTAAGAAAATATTTAAGAAAGAATAATAGGACACTCAGAAAGAAATACAGAAAAACCCTAATTACTCCGCTACTCCAAAAAATTCATTATTTACAAAACTTACAAAAAATGAACCTAAATTTTTTTAAAAATCACTTCCTAAACAAGAAAGCCTTTTTCCTATATTCTCTAGTTCTCTTCTATTTCTTCGCCTTCAGAGATTTTGCATGGGCAGCACCAGCGGCTACAGGAGAAGCTAAAGACGTTGCATTATCTTGACTTGTAGATTTCTTAAATTTATGAATTTGAGTTCTCACCTTTCTTATTACACCATTAATAATGTTAGCTGGATGGCTCTTGTCTCCAGATTGGACATTTTGAGATATTTTTGGTCTTAGACCAGTTATTCATGGTATTTGGATTTTAGTTTCAAATGTTGTATATATTGTTTTTGCTTTTGTTCTAGTTTTTATTGCGTTTATGAATATTTTCTGAGAAAGTAAAAATTATGCTATAAAATCAAATCTTCCAAAATTAGTAGCCGCAATATTAATTGTACCATTTACTTGGTTTATAGTTAGTTTTGTTTTAAGTGTTTCAAATATTTTAGTAGCCTCTGTAATTCAGTTACCAATGGAAACAATTTTAAAGACTACAGATAATGAAGATTCATTTTTAAATAAACCGATAATTCCCAAAAATATCACCTATGACAATACAAATAATTATTGAACTGGTTCTAGTTTTGGAAGTAATTTAAATTGAGCATGATGAAATGGTTCAGAAATATATTCAGTTAATTGAAATTTTTATGCATCAGATTGTGATAATGATGAATCTTGATGTATTTCTATAAAAGATTTATTAACAAGCTGAAAATGATGAGCATATAATATGCTTTCCGTTTATGCTTATTGAATATTTAAAATACAAAACTACAAACAAATAGATAAAAGTGAAATTGCACAACTGAAATTTCTTTGAGATTTAGCAAAAAAACTTAGTTTTTGAATTATATTTTTTGTAATGTTTTGAGTTTTGGTTGTTTCTATAGTGTATGCTTTATTTAGTAGAGCTGTTATGCTCTGGCTTTATGCGATATTTTCACCACTTTTTGCCTTAACTTGGTTTTTTACTGGTAAATGATGAGAAGGACTTAAAAAACTTGAGAAACATATGACAATACAGAAGTTCATATCTTTAGCTTTAGTTCCAGTTTATGTTTCTGCTGCACTTTCTTTTTGACTTGTATTTTTAGGTGCAACTATCAATTGAAGTAATGCGAGTGATAATCCGACATGACAATTAAAATGAGATAATGTAAATATTACAACTGATGATAAAACACAAACTCAAACTTTTACATTTTGAAGTGATAAAGCAACAGCAGTTACTTTTAAAACTATATGAGTTCTTAATAAACAATCAACTTCTTGAATTAATACAGCCCTAGATATGTGAAAATGAATTATTTCTACAATAATAATAAATATTCTAGCTCTTGTTATTCTCTGGATGGCTGTAATGGCAGCCTTACAAGCAAATGAAATTACCTGAAGTGCTATCAAACCAATCGCCGACTTCTGAGCCTCTATCTGAAAACTCGCTCTTGAATCACCAAAATATATTCCTTTGAAGATTCCTGGAACTGATGGAAAGAGTATTAGTTTAGCATGAATGTCTTCTTTATGACAAAATATTGAATGAGCCGTAAGACAGGCTGCAATTTGAGAGTCTTGAAAATTATGAACTGCCTTTTGAGATAAACTTGCAGGTGCTATGTGATACCCGATAGATAAACATATATCTGCAATGCAAGAAATAATTACAAAATGACCTAAATCACAAGATATGAACTGAGCATCAAAATTTATTGAAGATTTAAGAAGTTCAACTTGAGTTAATTTTGATGAATTTTCAAAAGATAAACAAAAAAGGGCTTTATTTGCTGAATGAATTACTAAAATAGGCGATAATATTATTTGAAAAGATGAAAAAGAGAAATTAATTAAAGAACTAAAGGATTGAGACTCAAATTCTATTAAAAAAGCTTTAATTGAAGTTGATAAGCATAAAGGTAATATTATTGGTAAATCTTGAGAACAAGATGTTAATTCGCCAGAACATGTTGAAGAATGGTGGAATAATTGAATTACTTCTTCAAAACAAATCACAATTAAATCACCAGAAAATAAACAACCGTTAAGCGAAAAAAATACAGTTGTTAAAATTAAATGAGAGATTGACGGTAAAAAAGACCAGGAAAAAACAATTGATATTTGATTATTTAAGAGTTGATGAAATTATTATAAATCAAAAGATGCAAACTGAAAATTTACAGATAAAGTTGATAATATTAAAGAACATGTTTCTGCTAAATTATCTGAAAATTGAATTAATCCTGAAGATAAAATAATTTGAATTATACTATAATTTTAATTTAATATAAAACCTCCGACTAGTCGGAGGTTTTATATTTTCGGAACCATGTGAGTTGTCTCTTGGCATAATTCCTATTATGTTGCTTGATTAGGTTTTTGCATTCCTCAAGAGTTATATTTCAGTCAAGATATTCTATAATTTCTTTATATCAGATAGTATTTAGCCCGAAATCTGTCTTTTTGTAGCCGAGTTTTAGGACGGATTTGAGCTCATCAATGAGTCAGGATTCAAACATTTCTTCGATGCGGGCATTTATTCGGTCGTATAGTTTTGGTCTGTCTCAGTCGTATGGTGTGAGGAATAGGACATCGTATTTTGGGGTGGATTTTCATTTTAGGTCTAGTTTTGATTTTCAGGTTTTTTCAAATATTTCGAGTCATCTTATTACATATCTATAATTTGCTGGAGATAGGGTGATAGCATATTCTGGGTCTACTTTATTTAGCATATCCCAGAGATATTCATTTCATTTTTCGAGTCTTAACTCCTCGAGTTTATTTCTATAATCCCAATCTGGCTCTACTTCTGGAATATCAAAATTATAAATAATTGAGTCAATGTAAAGTCCGGTTCCTCCGCAAATTATTGGTATTTTTCATTCGGTGTGGAGGGAATTTATAATTTTCTCGGCTTCTTTTTTGTATTCTCCGACTGAATAATCTTGGTCTATATCCAGAATATCTATCATATGGTGAGGAATATTTTGTTTTTCTTCTTCTGTAATTTTTCAGGTTCAGATATTTAGGAGTTTGTAAATTTGGCGAGAGTCGGCTCAAATTATTTCTGAGTTTAATTGTTTTGCAATATCAATACTTAGGCTTGTTTTACCGCTTGCGGTGGGTCAATAGATAACTATTATTTTGGGTAGCTTTGATTTTTTATCAAGAAATTTTTGTATATTTTGCATAAATATTTTTATAAGATTTAATGGATAATACGTAAATTTATAAAATATCAAAAAAAATTTTGACAAATGAATAAAAAATCATACTATATCCGGGCTTCAATTTTGAAGCTCACTTTTTTCCTGCTCCTTAAAATAATCAATACACAAGAAGATGAAATTCTAATAAAAAGAATTTCTAATCAAAAAAGGATAACAAAACAAAATAAATTTTAAATTCTATTTTAGAATGAGATAATTTCGAGGAAAAATCGAGTATCGAGTGAAACGTAGCGGAAGCTACGGTGAATGAGACACGGAGATTTTGACAAAGAAATTATCCATCATAAAATAGAATACGTTCAAAAGAGTTTGATCATAGCTCAGGATGAACGCTAGCGGTGCGCCTAACACATGCAAGTCGAACGGAGTTTAAAAGTAGCTTGCTACTTTTAAACTTAGTGGCAAACGGGTGAGTAA
>JALNXF010000004.1 GCA_023230505.1 Candidatus Altimarinota bacterium
GAGCGAGAAATTCACTTTTAGTTTTAACTTTTTAATTTAAAATAGATTAATGGAAGCAATTTTATATAATTCAACATGAGTTGAAACATGAAAAATTAAATTAAGCGATAGTCTTTTTGGTACAGAAGTTAAGACTTCTTTAATTCACAGACTTTTACTTTTACAAAGAGCTAATGCAAGAGTTGCAATTGCTCACACTAAAAACAGATGAGAAAGAAGAGGTTCAACTCGCAAGATTTACAAACAAAAAGGAACAGGTAATGCAAGAGCTGGAAGTGCTCGCTCTCCACTTAGAAAGAAAGGTTGAGTTGCTTTTGGTCCTAGAAATGACAGAAACTTTACAATTAGCATGAATAAAAAAGAAAGAAGATTAGCCCTATTTTCACTTCTTTCATCTAAAGCTGCTAATAATCAAATTAAAGTTATAGACTTAAATAAATCAGAAGAATTGAAAACAAAAAATATTGTAGATATTGCAAAAAATATGAATATTGGAACTTGATTATTTGCGATGTTACCAAATGATAGAGAATTATTTTTAGCTACTAGAAATGTTGCTACAATTAAGCCACTTTGAGTTGGATATTTAAATCCACAAGATTTACTTAAATATAATGATCTAATTTTTACGAAAGATAGTCTAGACCATTTAAGCCAAATTTATTCATAATTACTTTAGAGCAAATGAAAATTTATAATACAATTAAAAGACCAGTAGTAACTGAAAAAAGCCAAAAGCTTGAATTAAGTTGAGTTTATACTGTTATAGTTGATCCATCTGCTACAAAAGTAGATATTAAGAATAGTTTTAAAAGACTTTATGGTGTTACTGTTGAAGCAGTTAATATTATTAAAACAAGAGAAAAATTTAGAAATACAAGAACTGGAGCTTCATTAAAAAGAAAAATGGAAACTAAAGCACTAGTAAGTCTAAAAGGGAAAGAAAGAATTTCAGATTTTGCTAAAATTAAAGACTAATATTTAAATATAATAAAGTATTATGGCACTAAAAAAATATAAACCAACCACACCAGGTAGAAGACAAATGACAGGTTATACATTTGAAGAATTAACGACTTCAAAACCTCATAAAGCCTTGACTCAATCTTTGAGAAAAAAACATGCTTGAAGAAATAATACTGGACGCATTACAGTAAGACACCAATGAGGTTGACATAAACAAGCTTATAGAGTTATAGATTTTCATTATATTGATAAATTAGATATTCCAGCAAAAATCGAAACAATAGAATATGATCCATTTAGAACTTCATATATTGCACTTGTTTGTTATAGAGATTGAGAAAGAAGATATGTGACTGCTCATAAAGATATGAAAGTTTGAGATGAAATGATTACATCAAAAAACGCTAAATTAATATCTTGAAATAGACTTGAAATTTGAAATATTCCAGTTGGATTAAATGTATACAATGTAGAAATTATTGTTTGAAAAGGAGCAAGTTCAGTTAGATCTGCCGGATCTAGCGCAACTATTCTTTCTCAAGAATGAGAATATACTCAAGTTAAAATGCCATCAGGAGAAATAAGATTAATTCATAAACTTTGCTACGCTACACTTGGAGTTGTATCAAATATAGATCATAATCAAGTAGTAATTGGTAAAGCAGGACGTTCAAGATGGAAATGAATTAGACCTACAGTTTTAGGTAAATCTATGAATCCAGTTGACCATCCACACGGAGGTTGAGAATGACATTCACCAATTGGTATGCCATATCCAAAAACTCCATGGGGTAAACCAGCACTTGGTGTTAAGACTAGAAAAAGAAAAGATACAAACAAATGGGTACTAAGAAAGAGAGATTGAAGATTAATGAAAAAATAAATTTAATAATTTTAATTAAAAAACTATGACTAGAAGTTTAAAAAAATGACCTTATATATACGACAGACTTTTAAATAAGGTTATGAAATTAAATGAAACATGAAAGAAAATGGTAATTAAAACATGGGCAAGAGATTGTACTGTAATACCAGAATTTGTATGACATACTTTCTGAGTTCATAATGGAAAATCTCATATCCCAGTTTTCGTAACTGAAAATATGGTAGGACACAAATTATGAGAGTTTTCTATTACTAGAAGATTTATAGGACATTCATGAAATAGATAGTTAATTAAATATTTTACTTTACAAAATTTAAAATTACAATATGAAAGCATACTGAAAAAACATAAGAATATCTCCTAAGAAATTGAGCGTAATTGCTACGATAATTAGAAATATGGAAGCTCCAAAAGCAATAGATATTTTGAAATTTATGCCTAAAAAATGAGCAGGAGTACTTTATAAAGTTCTTCATAGTGCAATTGCAAATGCAGTAAAAAATGATTGACAAGAAAAAGATAAACTACTTGTAAATTCACTTATCGTGTCTAAATGAATAGTTTATAAAAGATGAAATCCGATTTCTAGATGAAGAAGTCACGCAATACTAAAAAGAACATCTAATGTTCTAATTGAGCTAAAAGCTAAATAATTATTTTAATAGTTTAATTTAAAAAAATATGGGACACAAAGTTAGTCCAATGGCATTCAGAATATGATATATCAAAACTTGGAAAACAAGTTGATATTTCGATAAAAAAATTTATGCATGAAAAGTTTCATCTGATGTCTTACTAAGAAACTTCGTTATTAAATTTTTAACTTGAATTCCAATTTGAAATGTTTTCATAAATTATTCTAATGAGCATACTAATTTAGTTATATATACAACTAAAACAGCTCTAGTTTTAGGAAAGAATTGAGAAAATATTGAAAAATTAGAAAAAGAATTAACAGAAGAATTTGGTCAAAAATTTAAAATTGATGTTAAAGAAATTAAAAAACCAGAATTAAGCGCATCTACTGTTGCAGATATGATTGCAAGACAAATTGAAAAGAAACTTCCATACAGAAGAGTTGTAAAAAATGCTATATCAAAAACTATTGAAAAAGGTTGACTTGGTATAAAAGTTATAGCTTCAGGAAGATTAAATGGTGTTGAAATAGCTAGAACTGAAACATATAAAGAATGAAATATACCAACTCAAACAATTAGAGCAGATATTGATTATACGACAGAGAGAGCAAATACTATATATTGAGTTATATGAATTAAAGTTTGGATTTATAAATGAGATATTTACCAAAAATAAAAAATAAATTTGACTTTTTTATAATAAAATTATACTTAATAAGCTTAAAAAACGATGTTACAACCTAATAAAACAAAATACAGAAAGGCTCACAGATGAATTCTTAAAGGAATTGCTGTAAAATGATCAGATATTTCTTTCTGAAATTATGCGATAAAAACTGTTGAAAAGTGATTTATTACTTCAAGACAAATTGAATCAGCTAGAAGAGCTATTGTAAGATTCCTAAAAAGATGATGAAAACTACGGATAAGAATTTTTCCAGATAAACCATATACAAAGAAACCTCTTGAGGTTCCTATGGGTTGAGGAAAAGGTAGTGTAGAAATGTATATTGCTCCTGTAAAACCTGGTAGAATACTCTTTGAAATGTCATGAGTAGGCCCAGAAGTTGCGAGAGAGGCTTTTAGATTAGCTTCTTACAAATTACCAGTAAAAACTAAAATAATAGTTGATTAATTAATTTAAAAATGAAAAAAACAGCAACCGATATAAAAGATATTTCTGCATTAAACCAATTAGACAAAGAAGGTTTAAATAAAGAATTAACAAAAGCTAAAAAAGAAATGTTTATTTTAAAAATGAAACATTTTGCAAATGAATTGAAGCAAACTCATTTAATTAAAGCATATAGAAAATATATTGCTAGATTAAATACATTTATTAACAAACTATAATTTTAATTTGAAATATTTATGAGAACAAAATCTTGATTAGTTACAAGTATTAAAATGGATAAAACAGTTGTTATAACAATTGATAGTTATAAAATTAATCCAAAATACAAGAAAAAGTTTAAAATTTCTAAGAAATTTTATGCTCATGATGAGAATAATTCTTGTGAATTATGACAAATTATTAAAATACAAGAAACAAGACCACTTAGTAAACTAAAGAAATGGATAGTTGTTAATTAATTTTTACCAAAATAATTTTAAATTTATTTATTATGATACAAACAGAAAGTAGATTAGTAGTTGCAGATAATAGCTGAGCAAAAATAGCTATGTGTATTAAAGTTTTAGGTTGATCTAAAAAAAGATATGCTGAAGTTTGAGATATTATTGTTGTATCTATTAAAAAAGCTTTACCACAAGGAAATATTAAGAAAAAAGCAGTTGTAAAAGCAGTAGTAGTTAGAACTTCATATCCTATGAGAAGAGATGATGGAAGCTATGTTAAATCAGATGATAATGCTTGTGTTATAATAAATGATAATAAAGAACCAAAATCAACACGTGTATTTTGACCAGTATTTAGAGAATTGAAAAATAAATGATTCCAAAAAATAATAAGTTTAGCGCCTGAAGTGCTTTAATTAATTAAATTCTAAATTTTAAATTATGAAAATAAGATCTTGAGATAAAGTAGTTGTAATTGCTTGAAAAGATAAAGGTAAAGAATGAAAAATTCTTTCTGTTGATACAAAAAACAACAGAGTTTTAGTTGAAAATATTAATATTGTTACAAAACATATTAAAAAACAAGGAACTACTCCAGGGCAAATTGTAAAAGTAGAAAAAAGTCTAGATGCTTCTAATGTTATGATTTTATGTCCTACTACTAGCAAGCCAACTAGAATTTGATTTAAAATTGAATGAAACAAAAAAACTAGAGTTTCGAAAAAATCAGGAAAAAATATTTAAATTTGTTTTTAATTAAAAAAATATGAGCTTTAAGAAAAATTATAAGGAAAAAGTTTTACCAAAATTAAAAAAAGATCTTGGTATTAAAAATGATATGGAAATTCCAAAACTTGAAAAAATAGTTTTGAATATGTGAATTTGAACATATTTAAAAAGTGGATGAAAAGATTATTCTACTTTAAAAAATGATTTAGCTTTAATTGCAGGTCAAATGCCAGTTGTTAAAAATGCAAAAAAAGCAATCTCAAATTTTAAATTAAGAGAATGAATGCCAGTATGACTTATGGTAACACTTAGATGAGATAGAATGTTTTATTTTTTAGAAAAACTAGTTACAATTACTTCTTCTAGAATTAGAGATTTTAGAGGTTTCTCTCAAAAATCTTTTGATAAAGAAGGTAATTATAATTTCTGAATTAAGGAACATACAATTTTTCCTGAAGTTCCACAATTAGATGTAGTTAAACCATACTGAATGCAAATTACAATAAAAATAAAATGAGATAATAAGGACCACAATAAAGCTTTATTAAAAGCATTAGAATTTCCTTTTACAAAATAATAATAACTATTTAATATTATGGCAAGAAAAGCATTAGAAGTAAAATGTGCAAGAATCAGAGAAAAAGCAAATAGATCTCATGAAGCTTGAAAAAAAGTTGAGTTTTCAACTAAGCTTTATAATAGATGTTCTATTTGTGGAAGAGTAAGATGATATATGGGGAAATTTGATATGTGCAGAATATGCATAAGAGAAAAAGCTAACTCTTGAGAACTTATGTGAGTAAGAAAATCAAGCTGGTAAAATACCTAAATTTTAAAACTTTATTTTTTATATTTATCAAACTATGATAAACGATCCAATAGCAGATTTATTAACAAGAATAAGAAACGCTTATATAGCTAGATTAGAAGTTATAAGCCTACCATATTCAAAAATCAAAGAACAAATCCTAAAGATTTTAGTTAAAAATAAATATATAGTTTCAGTTGAAACGCAAGATTTATGAAATAACAAAAAAGATTTGATTGTTAACTTAAATAATGTTAGAGTTACAAAATATATTCCAACTCTAAAAAGAATAAGCAAACCTGGACAAAGAATTTATATTAAATCAACTGATATTAAAAAATCTAGAAACTGATTAGGTATTTATATTCTTTCTACTCCAAAATGACTTATAACTGGTTATGAAGCTAGATCTTTGAACGTTTGAGGCGAATTACTTTGTGAAATATTTTAATTTATTAAATATAATTCTTTATTATGTCTAGAATTTGAAAATTACCTATAAATATCCCAGCTCAAGTTAATATCTGAGTTACAGGAAATGATGTTAAAATAACTTGACCAAAATGAGAGTTATCTTTAGAAATTAAAGATTTTGTATCTTTAAATCAAGAAAATTCACAATTAAGTGTTGCTATTAAAAATGAAAATGATAAATTCCAAAAATGAGTTTGGGGATTAACTAGAACTCTTTTATGAAATATGATTACTGGAGTGACTACTTGATTTGAAAAATCACTTGAAATAAATTGAGTTTGATATAAATTTGAAGTTGTTTGAACTAATAAACTTATTTTATCTGTTGGTTTTTCTCATAAAGTTGAACTAATAACTCCAAAATGAATTAGTTTATCAGCGGATGAAAAAGCAAAAAATATGATTTATATTAAATGAATCGATAAGCAACAAGTTTGATTTTTTGCTGCAAAAATAAGAGCTGTTAAAAAACCAGAACCATACAAAGGAAAATGAATTAAATATACAGGTGAATACATAAGAAGAAAAGCCGGAAAAACTTGAGGTAAAAAATAATAATTAATTAAAATTTATTTTAAAAAATATGTTAGAAAAAGTACAAAAAAGAATTAGAAGACATACAAGAATTAGAGCAAAAATTTCTTGAACTTCTTTAAGGCCTAGATTAGCTGTTTTTAGAAGTAATGTTAATATCTATGCTCAATTAATAGATGATGTAGCATGAAAAACATTAGTTTCTTTTTCTGATATGAAAATCAGCAAATGAAATAAAATCGAAAAAGCCACTAAAGTATGAGAAGAAATAGCTAAAAAAGCAATTGCTGCTTGAATAAGCTCATGTGTGTTTGATAGAGGAGGTTTTGTATATATGTGAAGAGTAAAAGCTCTAGCTGACGCCGCTAGAAATAATTGACTTCAATTTTAATTCTTATTTATAATAAAAATATGGCAGAATTTCATAAAAAATGATCATTTAAGGAAGCACCTAAGGAATTTACTGAGGTATTACTTTGAATTGATAGAGTTACCAGAGTAACAGCAGGTTGAAGACAATTAAGATTTAGAGCTTCAGTTGTTATTTGAAATATGAAATGAACAATAGGTCTTTGAGTTGGTAAAGCTTGAGAAGTTGTTGTTGCAATCGAAAAAGCAGTAAGAGATGCTAAGAAGAATTTAATAAAATTTGAAATAGATAATTGAACAATAGCTCATGATATTGAAGCTAAATATAAAGCAGCTTCAGTTATGCTTCATCCAGCTTCTGAATGAACTTGAATAATCGCAGGTTGAGCTATAAGAAAAGTATTGTCAGTATCTGGAATTAAAGATATTTTAGCAAAAAGATATGGTTCTACAAACTGAATAACAAATGCTCTAGCTACAATTAAAGCATTATGAATGATTAAACCAGCTAAAAAAGTTGCTAAAAAAGAAGAAGAAGTTGCAGTAGAAGCTTCAGTTAAAGAAGAAGTAGGGAACGATAGCAATCGTTCCGTACAAAAAGAGGAAATAAAAGAAATTAAAAAAGAAGAAAAAGCTCCAGCAAAAAAAGCTCCAGCAAAAAAACCAGCAGCTAAGAAAACACCAGCAAAAAAATAATTTTTTAAATAAGTATAATTATGTTAAATCACAATGTAATCTCTCCAAGTGAGAATTCAAGAAAAACATCAAAAAGACTTTGAAGATGAAATGGATCTGGAAAAGGTACATTTTGTGGAAAAGGTTGTAAAGGTCAAAATGCAAGAAGTGGTAGCAAATACTACCCAACTTTTGAATGAGGTCAAACTCCAATCTTCAGAAGAATGCCTAAAAAAAGATGATTTACAGCTAATAATGCTCTAAATTTTTCAGTAATTAACATATCAACTCTTGATAAATTAATTGCTTCTGGAGTTACGTTAATTGATAGAAAAGTTTTAGAAGAAAACTCTCTAGTAAAAAGAGATTTTCTTATAAAATTACTTTGAAATGGAGAAATTAAAGCTAAAGTTGAAATCCAAGTAAATAAAGCTTCAGCCGGAGCCATCCAAAAAATCGAAAAGGCTGGATGAAAAGTAGAAATAATCGCAATCCAAAAAATCGAAAAAGCATCAAGTAAAATTAAATAATTTTAAAATCAAAAAAAATTCCAGAGAAATCTGGAATTTTTTTGTGTTTTTCTTAAAAAAGGTTATTATTAGAGTGAATTTAATTTTTAAATTTCTTCTTATGTCTAAATCACTCGATTATTTCAAACAAATTACTCAAATTCCTCGTCCTAGCAAAAAGGAAGAGAAAATCAGAAATTTCCTTATTAATTGGGCAGGCTCTCGCGGTTTTGAGAGTGTTGTGGATAAAGTTTGAAATTTAATTATTTATGTTCCTGGAAATAATAAAAGTGAAGAATCTGTAATTTTACAAGCTCACATGGATATGGTTTGCGTGAAAACCCCTGATTCATTTCATAGTTTTGAATCTGATCCTCTTGATATTTATGAAGAAGATTGATTTTTAAAGGCAAGAAATACAACACTTTGAGCTGATAATGGAGTTGGAATTGCAATTGCAATGTCTTCAGTTGATTTCCCTTCGCACCCACCATTAGAACTAGTTTTTACAGTTGATGAAGAAGCATGAATGAGTTGAGCTCTAGAGCTTGATTATAGTTTATTAAAAAGCAAAAAAGTTATAAATTTGGATAATGAAAATGAGCAAGAAATTTGTATTAGTTCAGCTGGATGAATATGACTTAATTTTGGTAAGGATTTAGAATTTAAAAATATAGATAATCCAATTTATATGTTTGAAATTTCAGGAATGAAATGATGACATTCTTGAGTTGATATTGATAAAAACCATGGAAATGCTATTGAAGTTTTTTTATGATTTTTAAATTTTACTGATACTATTTCTGGTATTTGAGATATTTTTTCTTGAATTGCTAGCAATGTAATTCCAAATAAGCTTGACTGTCAAATTTCTCTCACAAATGAAGCTAAATTTAAAAGTGATTTTTGAGCTTATTTAGCTCATATAAAGACTAAATTTGATTGTCCAGATATTTCATTTAATTTAGAAAAAATTAGTTCAAGTTGAGTTGTTATTAAAAATTGAATGGATTTATTTAAAAAAATCTGAGAAATAAAACTCGGAGTATATAAAATGAGTGAAAAAATTGCTGGACTTGTAGAAACCTCAATAAATTTATGAATTATTTGAATTGAAGATAAGAAATTAATATTAAGTTATTTGGCTAGATCTAGTATAAACACTGAATTACACAATCTCGTAAAACAAGTTGAAAGACACTTTTTATTTATTTGATTTTGCCTAAATCTTGATAGATGATATCCAGGTTGGCAAGATGATCCAGACGGAATTTTAGTCAAACTTGCCAGTGAACAAATCTTAAAAATAACATGAAAACCAGCCCAAGTTATTGCAATTCATGCTTGACTTGAATGTGGAGCTATAGTTTCAGGACTCTGAGAAGATACAAATGCAATCTCAATTTGCTCTACAATGCATAATGTTCACAGTGTAAACGAACGTGTAGAAATTGCTTCAATAGAAAAAATGGAAAGAATTATAGAAGGGATTTTGGAGGGATTGTAAATTTAATTTTGGAAATAATTTTGACTTTATAAATATATTATATATACTTGGTATATAAAACTTAACTAAAAAATTATGGAAGATAATAATTTATCAGTTTTTGAATGAAAGAAAATTAGAAAAATCTATGACGAAAAACAAGAAAAATGGTATTTTTCGGTTATAGATATAATTTGAGCCCTAACAGAACAGAATGATTATAAAAAAGCAAAATCATATTGGACTACTCTAAAAAATCGTATAAAATATGAAGGAAGTGAACTGGTCACAAATTGTGACCAGTTGAAAATGTTAGCTTCTGATTGAAAAATGAGACTTACAGATGTAGCTGATGTAGAAGCTCTTTTAAGACTTATTCAAAGTGTGCCTAGTAAAAAAGCTGAGCCTATTAAATTATGGCTTGCTCGTGTAGGTTATGAGAGAATGCAAGAAATAACAAATCCTGAAAAATCAATAGTCAGAGCAAGAGAAAATTGGCTAAAAGCATGAAGAAGTGAAAAATGGATAACTCAGAGAATGTCATGACAAGAAACCAGAAACAAACTTACTGATTATTGGGCAGATAATTGAGTCAAAAAGTGAGATGAATTTGCAATTCTTACAAATATTATTCACTCAGAATGGACCTGATTATCTGTAAAAGAACACAAAAATCTAAAAAATCTTAAGTCCCAAAACCTAAGAGATCATATGACAGAAGCAGAGCTTATATTTACAAGTCTTGCAGAACTTTCTACCAGACAAATCGCAGAAAGCATGAAAACAAAAGGATTACAACAAAATAAGATCCCAGCCAAAAAATGATGACAAGTAGCAAAAAATGCCAGAAAAGAACTCGAAGCAAAGACCTGAAAGCACGTAGTGACTGGCGAGAATTTTTTGAAAGGTAAGAGAAATAAAGAAAAACTTAATTAATTTTAAAAATCAGAAAATAAACTTTCCCTTTACTTTTAAAAAATTTCCATATAATTAAACCATCTTTTAAAAAGACCGGAGGTAACTTCGGTTTATTTTTACTATTTTTTTAACTTAATTTTTTGTATGTCATATAGAAATGTAGCTATAATAGCCCATGTAGATCATGGTAAAACAACTTTGGTGGACGCACTTTTAAAACAATCTGGGACTTTTTGAGAACATGAAAATGTTGGGACTTGTGTAATGGATAGTAATGACCAAGAACGTGAGAGAGGAATTACAATTTATGCGAAAAATACAGCAGTAAATTACAAATGAGAAAAAATCAATATCGTGGATACTCCAGGGCATGCGGATTTCGGATCTGAAGTAGAACGTGTACTGAGAATGGTGGATAGTGTAATTCTTGTAGTTGATGCCTATGAAGGACCTATGCCTCAGACAAAATTTGTATTAAAAAAATCACTAGAACTTGGTCTAAAACCAATTTTAGTAATAAATAAAATAGATAAACCTACAGCTCGTCCAAATGAGGTTATTGATATGATTTTTGATTTATTCGTTAAGCTTGGAGCTTCAGATGAACAATTAGATTTCCCAATAGTTTATACTATAGCTAGAGAATGAATTGCAGTAAAAGATTTATCAGATCCAAAAAACGATATTTCTCCACTTTTTGATGTTATAATTAATAGTGTATCAAAGGCACCAAATGACATAACTAAGCCATTTAGAATGCAAATTGCAAACCTTGGTTATGATAAATTTTTATGAAGACTTTGAATTGGAAGAGTATATGAATGAAAAGTAAAAGTATGACAAAATGTTACAATTGTTGGAAATGATTGAGTTAAAAGAGCTTGAAAAATATCAAAAGTATTTACAACTCTTGGACTTAATAAAATTTCAGTTGACGAAGCTGAGGCTGGAGATATTATTACAATAGCTTGAATTGCCGATATATTCGTATGAGAGACACTTTCTACAGAAGTAAATCCAGAAGCTATGCCAGCAATTACTATAGATGAGCCAACTCTAAGAATGGAATTTTTAGTAAATGATTCTCCATTTGCAGGTAAGGAATGAAAACTTGTTACTTCTAGAAATATCCGCGAAAGACTTGAAAGAGAACTTGAAATGAATGTATGACTTAAAGTTGATTTTGATTCAATTGATAATGGTTTTGTGGTATCTGGAAGATGAGAACTGCATCTATGAGTGCTTATTGAGACTATGAGAAGAGAATGATATGAGCTCCAAGTTGGTTGTCCTCAAGTAATTTTTAAAGAACAAAACTGATTAAAGCTTGAACCAATGGAAAATGTTATGATTATAGTTCCAGAAGAATTTAGCTGAGTAGCAATAGAAAAACTAGGAAAAAGAAAATGAATTATGAAAGACTTAAAAATCGAAAATGGAATTGCAACTATGGAATTTGAAGTTCCAACAAGATGACTTTTAGGGTTTAGATCTTCATTTACAATTGATACAAAATGAGAATGAATAATGTATAGCTCATTTTCACATTATGATGAATATAAATGACCAATTGAAAAACGCGATATTGGTTCTATGATTTCTGGATTTCCTGGTAAAGCAATGGCATATTCTTTGTGGAAGCTTGAAGAAAGATGACCAATTTTGATTGAACCTACAACTGAAATTTACGAATGAATGATTATTGGAGAACATCTAAAATGATGAGATCTAGTAGTAAATCCTACAAAAAATAAACAACTAACTAATATCCGTGCATCCTGAACTGACGAGGCAATTAAACTGACTCCAATCCGCAGAATGACACTTGAAGACGCGCTAGATTATATTAAAGAAGATGAATATGTAGAAGTTACACCACTAAATATTAGACTCAGAAAAAAGTGGTTAAGTGAAAATGATAGAAAGAAAAATAAATAATAAACGAAATTTATGTCTCTAAATATAAAAAAAGAAGACATTTCAAAATTCAAAATTTTCTTGAAATTCTTTTCAAGAATACCTTTAATTCAAAAAAAGTGGTTTTTAATAGCTCCTCTACTTTTTTTGTATGTATTTTTGACTATAATTCAGCCATATTTCTACAAAATATTTATAGACACAATACAATTTTACGCACAAAATAATAATTTATCAAATAGTGTAATTTTCTCAGATTTATGAATAAAATCAACTATATTTTTAGCCGCAGCAATACTGCTTATTTTAGTGAGATTTTTATATAGATTAATAGTTGTGAAAATTTTATATAAATATTGGCAAGAATATCTATTGTTTGCTGCAAAAAATTTTATTTTATTACCGATAAATTTTCATATAAATAAAAACATTTGAGAAAGAACAAAAATTTATGATAAGTGAACATTTTGACTCTTTTGGTGAGTTTTTTTATCTGTAATTGATATTATACCAACTCTTTTTATAACTTTTGCCTTTTTAATTTTCTGATTTTATATAAATTTTAAAATGTCTATTGTTTCATTTTTTCTTTTCCCAGTTTGATTATTATGAATTATGTATTTTTGAAAATTAGTTTTTGCTAAACAAAGAGTTATTGATGATATTTGGGATAAAGTTTATTCCAGATTTAGTGATTCTTTAATTAATATAAATTTAATAAAAATCTTTGTAAAAGAAAAAAGTGAATTAGAAATACTTAAATTAAGAATAAATGAATCAGTGGTGGCACAATTAAAATATGAAAAATATTGGGCAGCATTAATGGTTTCTCTAAATAGTTTTTGAATTTTAGGTCAAATATTTTGAATGATTTTTTGAACTTTTTTGGTAATAAAAAAAGAATTAAGTATTTCTGAATTAGTTATGTTTATAGCTATAATTTCGCAAGTTTATGGTTATATCGCGACTCTTTTTTGGCATATCTTGGATTGAATAATTAAAAATATAATGTATTTCTGAAAATTAGAAGAATTAATAGATACTGAAAAAGAAATAGACAATTGAACTATAGAAAATATAGAATTTAATAAATCCTTAGTTTTTAAAAATGTTTCTTTTAGTTATCCAAATGTATGAAAGGAAGTTTTAAAAAATATAAATCTTGAAATAAAAAAATGACAAAAAATCGCGTTAGTATGACAGACTTGATCAGGAAAAAGTACAATTGCAAATTTAATTACTAGATTTTATAATATAGAAAAGTGAGAAATTTTATTGGATGATACAAATATATACGACATAAAACTAAGTAAATATAGACAAAAATTCTGACAAGTTTTTCAGGATACGACCTTATTTAATGATACTATTTTAAATAATTTAAAATATATAAATGAATGAGCAAATTTTGATGATATTAAAAAAGCCTGTCGCGAAGCCGAAATTCTTGATTTTATAGAGTTGCTAGAGAATTGATTTGATACAATTGTCTGAGAGAGGTGATTGAGACTTTCTGGATGAGAAAAACAGAGATTATCTATAGCTAGAGTATTTTTAGTTAATCCTGAAATATTAATTTTAGATGAGGCGACTTCAGCACTAGATGCGAAAATTGAAAATCTTATCCAAAAGGCATTAAAAAAATTAACAAAATGAAAAACTTCTATAATTATAGCTCATAGGTTGTCTACAATAAAAGAAGCTGATAATATCTTCGTAATAAATTTTTGAGAAATAGTATGAAATTGAACTTTTGAATATTTATACGAAAATAACGCATATTTCAAAGAAATTGTAGATTTACAAAAAAATTGATTTATAGAATAATTTGAATAATTTAAAATATTTTATAAGATAAAAGAAAATACAATTTTGTATTTTCTTTTTTAAATTGAAAACTAATTTTTATGCGCAGTGAAACAAGTGCCCTTGGGGCAAAAAAATTATTAATTATAACATTTTCTATTTTCTTGTTAATTTCTTGCGGAAAAACTGATGTAGTACAAAATAATACTGAGACAAAAAATAACGAAGAGCCAGTTTCTATGACAAAAGAAGAGAAGGTTACACAACTCAAAAATAGATTAAATTTTAGATCTTTTATTACAAAGTGAGATTTTTATTCTATAAAAAATATGAAAGAAGTGGCGCTTAAATACTATTTGAGTGTTTATTTAAAACTAAAAGATGATATTTTATTGGAGAGAAAAATAGCTGATACTTATTTTGATTTAAAAAATTTCCCAAAGGCCTATGAGTATTATAAAAAAATACCAAAAATGGAAATTGATGAAAAATCAAAACAAAAAATGGCTTTAGCACTTACTTATTCAGAGAGTGAAATAGATAAAAAAAATGAATTATCTCAAATGCAATTATCAGCTTGAGATAGGGATTATTATAATATAGTTCTTGATTGTAACAGTTGAATTAAAGTATGTATCGGTGCCATAAAAGCTTATACTTGAACTTATGAAAAAACTACAAAACTTCAAACCTTACTTTATAATTTTGAAAAAACCTGAAATACAGACTCAAATTATAAATATGCACTTTTAGAATGACTTTTTATTGAAAATAAAGACTATCTTATTTGAGGTAAAATTTGAGAAGAAGTCTTGGCTAAAAGACCAGATTATAGATCTATTCTAAAATTAACTTGATACACATATTATGAGCTCGGTGATTATAAAAAAGCAAATAATTATTTACAAAAATATTATAATTTTGATCCAAAAGATGTAAAAACTACATATTTACTTTGAGTTATAAATTTTTATTTGGAAAACTATATTTCCTCAAATTTGTATTTTAATGCTGCAATTCTAAATTGATATACTCCAAAAATAGAACTAGAAAGAAGACTAGCTTATAATTATTATATTATTGGAGATAAGAAAAATATGTTTAAGGTTTACAGATATTTGCTTGATGAAAAATGAGTAGAGGAGGATGATTATAGTGTGGCTATTTTTACAGCAATAGAAGATAAGGAATCATCAAAATCTATGCTTTGGGCAAATAAATGAATTACAAAATTTCCTAATTCTTCTAATATGTATGCTTTTAGATGATGGATTTATAGGCTTAGGAATGAAACTGAAAATGCGCTAAAAGACCTAGAAAAATCACTTACTCTAAATCAACAAAATCCCGTTACACTTTATAATAAATGAATGATTTTCGAAGAAAGGCAGAATTATTTATTGGCAAAAAAATATTTTATGGATACAATAGAAAACGATAAAAACTGAACCTTTTGAAATCAAGCAGAAATTGAGCTAAAAAATATTGAAAATAAGGAAAAATTAATGCAAAGCTGAAGCACTTTAGATGCTAATTGATAATTGAAATAATAAATAATTTGCATTAATACATATTTTATATAATATATGTAATATATTTTGTAATATAAAAATTATGGCAACTATAACAATCTCTACAAGATTATCAGAGGAATCAATTAAATTACTTGATAAACTTGCTAGAAAAAACCAAAAAACAAAATCAAAAATAATAGAGGATTCTCTTAAAATATATTATGAAAATGAAATGAAAAAAAATATTATTTCATCATATTCTAATATTTGAAAAGATGATGAAAGTATAGAATTAACAGAAACTTGAGTTAATGATTTTTTACTTTCTTATAATTAACATATGTATTCTCAATGAGATATTTATTTAGCAAATCTTAATCCGACTTTATGACAAGAACAATCTTGAATATGACCAGTTTTAATTGTTTCTGGAAATTCTTTTAATCAGAATAATAATATATTTATTGTTTGTCCAATTACATCAAAATTAAAAAAATATTATTGAGATTTAATTGTTAAACCAAATAAAACAAATTGACTATCTGAAATTTCTGAAATTTTAGGATTTCAAATAAGAACTTTATCTAAGGAAAGATTAATAAAAAAAATTTGAAATATAGAAAAATTTGAAGTAGATAATGTTTTAAATTGAATTAATATACTTTTAACACTTTAATTTATGTCAGAAAAAAAGGATTATAGAGTTGAGAAAAAACCAGAAGTAAAAAATATTGAAGCTGGAATTTTGAAGGAAAAAGAAAAAAAAGATCTTGAGGATAAAATAGTTGATACTTTAAAAAAATTAAATTCAGGTCTTACAAAAAAAGAAATAATGTCACTTTTTAATAAAATTGAAGCCTCAAAATGACTTGATTGATTAAAAAAAGAACTTCAAAAGGAAATAAAAATTTGATGAAAAGAAATTCCAGAGGAAATCCTTAGGTCTATCCTAGATTTAATTAAAGAATCAAAGGAAATTACTCTTAAGTGAATTGAAGAGTTGAAAATTGAGCTTGGAAAAGTGTTGAATGAATCAAAAGAATACGAAATAGATACTGAAGTTTATCTTAGCTCAAAATTTAAATTCATCAAAAAACTTGAGGAAAGTGAACTTTGAAAAAACATAATTCTTGATATTGCTGGAGTTACAGTTTGAGCTCTGGATTCAGCACAGGCCATATTTAAACTTCTTTTGTGATTGATAAAGGATTTACTTTTATTACCAAGAGATGTAGCGAGAAAAATTAAAAAATAAATTAATTTCTAATTTAATAAAAATGAGTGATAACACAATTATTTGTCCAAAATGTGCGACAGTTATAAATCTTGATGAAATGCAAGCAAAGAAATACAAGGAGCAACTTGAATTAAATGAACAAAAACTAAAAGCAGATTTTGCAAAACGTGAGGAAGAAATTAAAAAAGAAATGTGGACAAAAGCCCTAAAAGCAGCTGAAGAAAAGAAAGAGCTTGAGACAAAAGATCTTACAATTCAATTGGAAGAATTTAAGAAAAAACAAGAAGAATCTATAAAAAATGAACTAGAGCTTCGTAAAAAAACTAGAGAATTAGAGGAAAAGGCAAAAAATCAAGAACTTGAAAACATTAAAAAATTAGATGAAGAAAGAAAGAAATTAGAAACAAAAATGTTAGAAGAATCTAAGAAAAAGGAAGAAGAAATTCTTAAAAAAATTCAAGAAGATTTTTCAAAACAATTAGCAGAAAAGGATAAACAAGCCGAAATTCTAAGAAAATCCTTAGAAGAAGCAAGGCAAAAATCAATTCAATGATCTCAACAAATTCAAGGTGAAATTCAAGAAAATGAATTAAAGGAAATTTTAACTAGAAATTTTCCACTTGATATTATTGAAGATGTACCAACTTGAATAAAATGAGCTGATTTAATTCAAACAGTTAGAAATGAAAGATGACAAAATATCTGAGTGATTTTGTGGGAATCAAAGAATACAAAAACCTGGTCAGCCGATTGGATAAAAAAACTAAAAGATGACAGAATTTTAGCAAAAGCAGATGTTTGTATTTTAATTTCAAATACGCTTCCAGATAATATTAAACATTTTGGATTAATAGGGGATGTTTGGGTGTCAGAATTTGCTTATTTTCTAGCACTTACTGTCGCGGTTAGAGATAAATTACTATCACTTCATCAAGTCTCAAAATCACTCGTTTGAAAAGAGGAAAAAATGGAGCAACTTTATTCTTACCTTTCAAGTTCAGAATTCAAATCAAAAATAGAAAATATAATTGATGCATTTAAATCAATGAAAGAAGATTTGGATAGCGAAAAAAGATCTATGGCACGCATTTGGGGAAAAAGAGAAAAAGAACTTGAGCGTATTATCAATAATACAAGCTTCCTCTATGGTGATATGCAAGGCATTATGTGAGCAAGTCTTGGAAAAATAAATTATCTAGAACTTGATAGTGGAGAAAAATAAATTTGACAAATAAAAATTATATACCATAATCTGCGGGCAAAGGAAAATTTTTAATTTTTAACTAAATAAATATGGCAATACAAGCAATGTGAGTAAATTCTATGAATCAAACTCTAACTCAAACTTGAGGTGGTACTCAAACAGAAGCACCAAAAAAAACTGAAACACCAACAGAATGAGTAAAGCAAGTTGATTGAATTACGGGAGTTAAGACTATGACTAAAAAAGCGGTTGCTGCTATCTGAAATTCTGAAGATGCTTCAAGAACTGAGAGAAATAAAGCTGAAAAAAAATGAGAAAATGTTTCAGTTATGGCATAATCTTGATTTTATAAAAAAGAGTTTTTCTGAAAATTTTCAGAAAAACTCTTTTTTAGTTAGAGATTTTTTTAAAATAATTTTCATTTTTTGGGATTTTTGATATATTAGATTTATAATCAAAAAATTTATGAAAAAACACAGTAAAATTGTCGAATTTTTATTGCAAATATTGAATTTTATATTTGCAGGAATTACTATAGCTCTTGTTATAATCTGACTTTTTAGACCAGATCTTGTTGAATTATTTATAACATGGGTTTGAACCAAGATTTTATTGCTTTGAAATTTAAACTATATTATAGCTTTTGGTAGTAGTATTATTGAATCGTTCCCAGTTTTGGGAGTCGTAATTCCAGGTCAACAAATTATGTTGATGGTTTGATGATTTTTCTGAAAAAATAATTTAGTATTTGTTATAATAGTTGCCATAGCTTGAGCTTTAATTTGAAACTATATTTGATATTTTCTTTGAGTGAGATACTGAGAAGTTTTCTTAAAAAAATACTGAGATTGGTTTTGATTATGAAGAACAGAGCTTAGAATCTTAAAAAAACAAATAGAAAAAAATGGAGCTTACTTTATAATTTTTTGAAAATTTCATAATTTCACTCGTGCGTTTGTTCCATTTATAGCCTGATCTATGTGAATGAAAAAACATCATTTCTGGCTTTTCAATATTATCGGATCAATACTTTGGGCTTTTAGTATAATACTGCTTTGAGTAGTTTTTGTAAGTTTTTATGCTCATATACTCAAATATCTGCCTTATGTTTTAATTTGAATTTTAGTATTAACAGCTCTTTATATTTATTTCTTCAAAAGAGAGAGTTTTATACAATATTTAAAAGATAAAAATGAAGAAATAGAAGAGAAAATTAATGAAAAAAAGAAAATAATTTAATAACCTTTTTTATATGAATTTTTTTGATACATGAGTTTTTATAAAATTTTTATTTTTAATTTGAGCTTCTGTTTTTAGTTCTGCTATTTTAACAGTATTTTTTATTTTTCTATTTAGAAAACTTAATTTCCTAGATCATCCTGAGAGATATCCTCATGAATGAAAAAGAGCTCCCATTCCTTATGGAATGTGAATAGCATTATTTACGAATTTTTTATTGCTTTCATCTCTTTTTCTAGATTTATCATTAAAAAAATTAGTTATTATTTTAATTCTTGGATTTATAATTTTATTTATTAGCTTTATTGATGATCTAGACACTATTTCAGTTACAAAAATAAAAATTCCGCCAATTTTAAGGCTTATACTTCAAATTTGAGTTTGAGCATTTATTTGAATTACAAGTATAAAAATTTGATATATAAGCAATATTTTTTGATGAGTAATACATTTAGACAATTATTTTTTACAACTCGGACTTTATAAAATATATATAATTCCTTTGTTTTTTACAATTGCGTGGTATGTTGTTGTTTTTAATTCGCTTAATTGGAGTGATGCCTTGCCAGGCCTTACTTCTTGATTATCATTTATTTCGATGATAATTATGGCTATTTTAACAGTTAAATTATATATTACTGATACCTCTTTTTTATCAAAAGAAAATTCTGAATTTGTACTTCTTAATTTAGCCATTTTCTTACCATCAGTCTTTTTATTTTGGATTTTTGATTTAAAAAGAATGTTTTTAATAGGTGATTCCGGAACTATGTTTTTAGCCTTTATTATTGCTACTCTAGCTATAATTTCTGGTTGAAAAATAGCCACAGTTGCAACAGTTTTGGGAGTCTATGTAATAGATGCATTTTATGTTATTTTTGCTCGCCTTTATAACAAAAAAAATCCACTTAAATGAGATATGACACATCATCTTCATTTTAGACTTAGAAAGTTATGATTTAGTGATGAATTTATTAGAAATCTAGTTTATTCTCTTTCTTTTCTTTTCTGAATTTGAGCAATTTTTCTTGATAAAGCTTGAAAATTAATTTTATTTTCTATACTAGTTGTAATTGTTATTTTTATTACAAAAATACTCAATGCTAAAACTATTCTTAAAAATGAGAAATAATAATTGATTTACATTAATTGAGCTTTTAATTGTTGTTACAATTATTGCTATTATGTGAACATTTTCTTTTCTTTCTTTTGGGAATTTTTTTGATAAATATGAATATGGCTCTTATCAGAAAAGAATTGATAATTATCTGGATATTGAGGATTTTAATATCAAAAATAACGTAAATAGTAGCTATGAAATAACTTTTTTATCTGGAAGTCCTGGATATACTGTTAGTAAGAATTTTTTTAAGCCAACAAATTTTGTTAAATTAGATAATTTTGATTTTGCCTCTTTGTCATGAACTTTTACAACAAGTGCTATTTGAGATATATATTATAATAATGATTATTGAAATTGACGTATTATTACTGCCTATTTTTCTGGGTCAAGTAATATAATTTCACTTAAGGAAGATTATAATTGAAGCAGTAAAATTAATATATTATTTACACTTAATTGAGTTAATTTAAATAATTATGACATAGTTTTTTTTGAATCAGATATTTTAAGAGGCGACACAATTACATCAATTTCTTCGCTTTCTGGGGCTAACTTGTATGACAAAGTAACTTACAGTAATATTTTATGAAAAAAAGAAATAAAATGATTTTGGGGAGCTAATTCTTGAAGTATAAATGAGGTTTATATAAATCTTGAAAAATGATCTAAGGAAATTCCAATAAAATTAACCAAGTAATATGATTAAAATTTGATTTTTTTGAACACCAGTTTTAGCCTCTAGGGTTTTAGAGGATATTTATAATAGCTGAATTTTTGATATAAAATTTGTAGTAACTGCCACTGATAAACCAGTTTGAAGATGATTAAATATCGCCTTTAATCCAGTTAAAAAATTTGCTCTTGATAAAAATATTGCTTTATTTCAACCAGAAAAAATAAGATGAAATACGGATTTTATAGAGAAAATTAAGTCTTTTGATGTTGATTATTTTGTTGTTGTAGCTTATTCAAAAATAATTCCTGCTGAAATTCTTGAAATCCCAAAAAAAATGTGTATTAATATTCATGGTTCTATTCTTCCAAAATATAGATGAGCTTCACCTATTCAATCATCACTTATTGGATGAGAAACAAAAACATGAGTAACTATAATGAAAATGGATGTCGGAATGGATACAGGCGATATAATTGATATGCAAGAAATTCCAATTGATAAATTTGAAACTTCAGAGACCCTTTTTAATAAATTCTGACAGGTTTCAGGTAAATTTCTTGTTGATACTTTGCTTAAATTAGATAATTGAATAATTAAACCAATTTCTCAAGACGATAGCAAAGCTACTTATTGCTCTAAAATTTCAAAAGAAAATTGACTCGCAAATTTCTCAAAATCCGCTCTTACTCTATTTAATTCTTGGAAATGATTAACTCCTTGGCCAGGATTATACACTAATTTTAAAGACAAAAAATTAATTATAGAAGAGTGTGATTTTATTTCCCCTTCTGTCATTCCTCCCCCTTCTGTCATTCCTGCGGAGGCAGGAATCTCTGAAAATAATAAATTCCAAATCTGAGAAGTTGTAAGAATTGAAGATAAAATTTGAATTACTTGCTGAGATTGATGAATTTTAATTTTAAAAAAAGTGAAACTAGAATGAAAAAAAACACAGGATATTAAAGATTTCGTGAATTGATACAAAGATTTCGTGTGATACGTTTTAAAATAATAATATATTTTTCAAATGTTTGGTTGTAATTTTTAATTTTTAATTATAATACATTCATAAAATCTATTCCTCCCATATTTTAGGGGAGGTTAGGTGGGGTAATTAATTTTTTAACTAAATTTATGTTTAACATTGCTTATAATACATTCAAAGAACTTACGAGAAATAAGATTTTGTATCTAATTCTATTTTTTGGAATAATTTTAATAGTTTTTAGTTTGGCCCTAGCTTCGCTTTCTCTTGGTCAGACTGAGAAAATTATTGTTGATTTTGGACTTGCGAGTTTAGAAGTTTTTGGATTTATTTCAGTTATTTTTATTTGAAGTCAAATACTTTTTAAGGAGATTGAATGAAAGACAATTTATTTGATTTTATCAAAACCAATCTCAAGATATGAGTTTATTTTAGGGAAATTTTTATGATTTGCTTCAATCTTATTTTTTGTGATATTTTTTCAGGCAGTAATATTTTTTGGATTAGCCTTTTATTCACAAGTTCCTTTTAATATGTTGCTTGTTTATTCAATAGTTTTTATTTACTTAAAATTATTAGTTTTATTCTCTATAATACTTTTTTTATCTTCTTTTGCTTCGTCTATTTTATCGATAATTGTAACTATTTTAGTCTACATAATTTCGCATTCAATTACTTCAATTATTGATATGGCTGCATTTAAGAAAAATGAAATTCTAGTTTATATTTGAAAATTTCTCTATATTGTTTTTCCAAATTTTGAAGCGTTAAATATTAAAAATCTTATCTTGACTCCTGAAAAAATTTGATTTAATTACTTGGTTTGAAATACAGCTTATGCCTTGATTTATCTAATATTTATACTCTTTTTCACAATAATTATTTTTAATAAAAAGACTTTTGAAAATTCATAATCTAGAGGAAATTGAGTTTTTCTATACAAAATTTGCATATAATAAAAATGTATTAACTCCAAGATTCGACACAGAAAGTCTTGTTAGGGAAGCAATTTCTCTTATCAAAAAAGAACAAATAAATACATTAATTGATATCTGAGTTTGATCTTGAATTATCCCAATTTCAATTTGAAAAAATACGAAACTCGATAAAATAATTGCAATTGATAAAAGCAAAAAAGCCCTTAAAATCGCCAAATTAAATGCACAAAAAAATAAAGTTTTAATTGATTTTATTGAAGGAGATTTGTTAAGACCATTCATAAATTCAAAATATAACATTTCTTGAAATCTTCTAATTACCGCAAACCTACCTTATATAAAAAATGAAGACCGGATAAATATGAGCTCAGACACTAGATTTGAACCAAAAATGGCTTTATTTTGAGGAGAAAAAACTGGATTTGAGATTTATGAGAGATTTTTTATACAAGTCTTAAAATTTAGAGAAATCTATAAAAACAAGATTTACTTAATTTGCGAAATCTGATTTGACCAAAAAGAAGTTGCCCAAAAATTCCTCACAAAACTAGGTCTTAATTTCTCGTTTTTCCCCGACCTAATGTGAATTGAGAGATTTATAAAAATAAAATTATAAACCTCACCCCGGCCCTCTCCACAGAAGTAGAGAGGGAGAAAAAAATTAAATAAATATATTATGTTCAATTTAAATCTAAAAAAATTTTCTCAAAATAGTGAAATAATTATCAGTTCTTTAATTTTTTCAAAATTAAAGAAATTTCTAACTGAAAAAAACAAGCTTGAACTTTTCCCTTACATTTCATCTATTAAAAACAATAACTGAATAGTATTTATTAAGACATCCAAGCCAATTGTAAACGCCGAACTTAAGTTATTTTACGAGGAAATTACAAATATTATAAAAGACGCTTTTGCTACTTTTTGAATTGAGTATAAGGAAGTGAAGGTGGTGTTTAAGTAATTTTATCTACCAGATAATAGTTTTTAGTTTAAATAAATCTTATTTAAGATTTTAATCTTCAATTAGTTTATAGATTTTAGTTGCAGAATATAAATTATGAGTAATAAAGAATAGCTCTCAATTTTCATTATATAAAGAACAACTTGGAGATATAAAATCCTTCTTTTTAGGTATATAATTTTTTATATCTTCATTTATTATACTTAATATAATATATTTTCTTATTATTCCTCATAAAATAGAAATTAATTGATTCTTTTTTAAAAAAGATCATCAAGAAAATCTAAGTATAGCAGATTGATTGGTAGTCATAATACCATCATCATCATCATAGTTTAAAAATTTATATCCTTGTTCTAATAATTTTTTTCATTCTTCTTTAAAAAAAATTTGATTTTTATATCATTTTATATCTGAATTTAATTCATAATATAATTCTTCAACAGAGGAATATTCATATCAATTACATATTACAGTTCATGAGGGAGTTATTTTTAAAATTTTATCCACTCTTTCTTTTGAATCTTTTAAATATAGCTCAACTTCATTATGAAGTTTTTCATGCTCTTCTAGTGTAACTCTTAATTTTTCAATATTGCTTTCTAATCAATTGATATTCATATTTTATGTTTTTAATAAAATAAACTCAGTTAAAAGTTTATCATATTTATTAATTTTTTCAAAATTAAAGAACTTTCTCACAAAAAAAAATAAACTTGAACTTTTTTCTTACATTTCATCTATCAAAAATAATAACTGAATAGTATTTATCAAGACATCCAAGCCAATTGTAAACGCTGAACTTAAGTTATTTTACGAGGAAATAGTTGCACTTATAAAAGAAGCTTTCGCTACTTTTTGAATTGAGTATAAAGAAGTGAAGGTGGTGTTTAAATAAAAGATTGAGTATATCTGAACTCTATATAAGTAATTAAGAAGCTCTTTTTACTAATTGAAAATTTATACATCTTTATTTGAATAAATATTATCTAAACTAAAACTATATTTAGAAGGCAATCATCATTTTAAGATATGGTCACCTTTAATAACTCATTTTCATAAAATACCAGCTATTTTTTCAGCTATAGGATCACTTGTGCTCATTAATGTTTTTCCTGGTTCAGCAAAGAACCATTCTTCTAATTTTGACATTTTAGTATTAATTAATAAATAATTTTTTTGGAGTAATTTATATTTTACTTTAATTAAAAATGATTTTCGTATGTTCATCTCATATTTTAGTTCTTTCTATGGCTTAGTTACTTAATTCTAAAAATTTTTCTACTCGTTTTGTTCTAAATAAATTTAATTATTTATTAAATCTAGTATATATTTTCTAAAAAATAGTCAAATATTTATGTGCAGCGAAACAAGTGCCCTTGGGTAAAAAATCTTAGATTAAAAAGTACAAAAAACTATTAAATTCTCTTTTTCGTAACTTTTGAATTAAATATAAAGAGTTAAGTAGCTTGAGCATCACAATTAACTAATTTAAGTCAATTTTTTTCATTTTTAAAATAATTTCATCCACCGGATAATACAAGTCCTTCAAGCATGAATAAATCTTCTTTAGGATTTCAGTTTTCCATTATAATATCCATTATTTTTTTTAAAAAAGCCACTTTTTGTACTTGAGTTTCAAGTCATCTTTCTTTATAGAATGTCTTAAGTTCTCTTTCTTCTTTTATATCAATTAATTCCATAAATTAATTTATTAAAAATATTTTTAATTCCTTATTTGTTTTTCATTTCCGTAGAATTCATTGAAATATTTTTTCATACCCTCAACAAAAGGCGGAGAATATATATCAGAATTTTTTAAAATATCTCTTTTTAATTCATCTGCATCCATCCATTTTATTTCTTGTATTTCTCTTGCATCGGGTATGATATTGTCATCAGTTTTTCCAATAAAGACACAACGCCAAGCTTTATCAAGAGTATCAAAAAATGGATAAGTAAATAATCTTTTTACATTGATCGATATTCCTATCTCTTCTTGCATTTCTCTCTCAATACATTCTTCATAAGATTCATTTGCTACTGTTCCACTAACAGAATATGTAAAAAGATTAGGGTACCATTTTTTTGTTGGAGTTCTATGTTGCAGGAGAATTTCATTTTTTGAGTTAAATAATATTAAATGTGATGAGCGATGAATATATTTTCCAGTATAAAAATCATCTCTTGGTCTCAATCCTATTTGAGAATCATTTATATCAACTTCAATATTTTGTTCAATCATATTTATTTAAATTATTATAAAAATATATTTATTCTTAAATAGGGTCCTAATGTGTCATTATTTCATCCAAACTTAAATTTGCTTTTATTCCTTTTTGGATAAAATTTAATCTAAATTCCAGTATATAGATTATATAAAATAATCAAATATTTATGTGCAGTGAAACAAATGCTCTTGGGGTGTGCAGTGAAACAAGTACTCTTGGGGTAAAAAAACTTAAACTAATATTAGTTTCATTTTTCCTTCTACTTTCCTCATGTTCCAATGAATATATCGCTTTTCATAGTCAAAATAATGCTTATTTGGAGAGTAAAACTAGTGTTTCACAGCAAGTTGAAAAATATGATATTTCAAAAATTTGAGAGAGGGATGTGGAATTGTTTTCGCTTCCGGATAAGAAGTGAGTCGATAAAATAGTTAATTTTATAGATAATGCCAAAAAGCGAATTTATTTGGAAGTTTATATTTTGACGGAAAAAAGGATAATTGAGGCTTTGGTAAAAGCAAAGAGTAGATGAGTAGATATTAGGATAATTTTAGAGAAAAATGTATTTTGATCTCCAAAAATTAATGATAAGGCAATGCAAACTCTGCTTTGAGCTGGAATTTCGGCCATTTACTCAAGTGAAGATAATTATACATTTACTCATTCAAAATTTTATATAATTGACGATTTTTTCTTGGTTTCTACGGGAAATATGAGTCATTCCACATTTGTTACTAATAAGGAATTTTTTGTAAAATCAGATAATATTCCTGATTTAAAACTTCTTGAGAAACTTTTTTTAGATGATTTTAATTATAAAAAATCAATAATTTGTGATTATAATTTAATGAGTTCTCCTAATTGTTCTCGTGAAGTGATAAGAAATTTATTAAAATCAGCCAAATCCTCAATTTATATTTACAATCAAGAAATAAGTGATGAGCAAATTTTATCTATTTTAAGAGAACAAAAGAAAAAATGATTAGATATTAAATTAATTATTTGAGATATAAACAAAGTTAAGAAAAATAATCAAATTTCAAAAGATTTAAAAAATCTTGGAATTGAAGTAATTTCTCCAAAAAAACCTTATATTCACGCTAAATTGGTTTTAATTGATACTAGTTATATTTACGTTTGAAGCGTTAATTTTACCACTAATTCTTTTGATAACAATAGGGAAGTTTGAGTTATTTTTAAAAGTGAGAAAACTTGATGAGAAATAAAAAAAGAGTTTTTGAAAGACTTTTCAAATTTACAATAAAAGATATTAGTATATAATAAAGGCATATTATTAATTTTTTTAAAAAGTGAGAAAAATAATTTATTTTGTCCTAGTTGGATTGTTTTCCTTGAGTTTAATATATTTGACTCTATATACAAAAAATGAGAAAGTAATTGATGAAAAAGCTGTTAAAAATTTTTTAGATGATAGTGAAATGCTTTATAAAATATCAAAAACTTGAGATAAATATAGTTTTGATGAAGTAGAGAATTGAGAGAAAAACTGAGATTATTTTTATCAAAAACTATCTCCAATAGATGGAATTTATTATTTTTCTAACGACAAAAATCCTCTTAAAATAACTAAAACCAAAGATTCTAAAACTTCTATTTCTCTTTGAGAGGGAATATTTATTTTTTCACTAAACGATACTTTTAATAATTATGAGATAAATTCACCATTTCTTAAGATTAATCAAGTACAAAAATGATTTTTTGTAGTAAATAATATTAAAGATAATTATAAGGTTTACTCATATAATTCTATTTTAAATATTTTTTTATTAGACAATAATCTTAAAGAAATTACTAATTTTCAACTTTTTCCATCCCTACTTTTTGTATACAATCCAGAATATAATGATCAGGTAAGAAATGCTGATTTACTCAGAATTTCAACCATTGATAAAATTTATTATTTTGATGCAAAAAATGAAAATAAAAAACCTCTAGTTAGTTCAAATATTGAAAAAGAATCAAAAGAATTATTTAAAATTCTAAACTCTGATTTAGAAGATAAATTTAAAATTTATAATAAATTATCAAATCAAGTTATTTCTATTACACAGAGTCCAAATATTAATTGAACTAGCTTGATAGAAAATTATCCATTTTTATTCTTAAATGACACAAAAAAGGATATAATTTTAAAAAATAATCTGTCACAAAATATATTAAATTTTATTAAATCATCGAATTCAGATGAGAAAGATTTTTATCAGAAAAATAAAACTTTAATTAAAAATTCTTTAGAAGAAATGAAACAAAATCAAGCGACTTATGATGATTGATTAAAAATTTTAAAAAATTATTATTATCTATCTTACTATCCTTCTATTTTTCAAAATAATGACAATATTTTAATTAAAGATAAAAATAATTTTACCAAGCTTTTAAATGAGATTTTAAATGATTGATGAAATGATAATTATGTTACTTTATCTGATATTTATTTGGCTTATAGTTTTTATTGACTTAGTTTTAATTCCTTAAATTCCTATATTGATTTATATTTATGAAATTTAATTAGTTCAAAATCTATATCAAAAGAAAGATTTTGATGATTTTCATTTTTCTTGAGAGAATATTTGATTAATAATATTAATTCTTCATCAAATTCACTAAATATACTTAAATATATGTTTGATTTAACAGAAAAATATTACAGTAATTTTAAGGGAACAAATGATCAAAAAATAAGTCTTTTATCAAATACATTCTATAATTACAGAAAAATAATTTCAAAATTAAATATTATTATTGTAGAATCATTTTTTGTTAAAAAAGACAAATGATATGTACTAAAAGATGAGTTTTGATGAGAAAATTCTGTACAATTACCGGCAGGCATTTTAGATAATTTAAAATTTATTTACAAAGTTTGAGTATCAAATTTAGCTCAAAAGAAAGATTTTTATTATAAAGCATTATGAACTGCTGCATCTCCAAATATTATTGAATATTATAGTTCTTTAATGAAAGAGTATGATAGTTTAAAATATAAAATAAGTATTTTTGAAGATTATAATTCATATATTGTTAAATTAAATTTAAATAAAGAAAATAAGGATTTAAAATGATTAGACTATAATAACTCAGATAATCAATTAAGCGTTTCAAATATAAGAAATTATTTAAGTCAATTCAATCAAGTTGATATTAATTCTTTAAATATTTTAAATTCCTCATCTTTAAAAAAAGATTGATTTTATGATGTTTCAATTAACATAAGTCAAGTTCAATTCAATTTTAAGCTAAATCCAAATTGAAATACTGTATATAATTTAACTTATAAGGATCCAAATTGAAATGTAGTAGATACATTTATAGATTCATCACTTCCATTTGATGATAAAGAAATTGTTTGGACTGATTTATATGCTTCTGCAGAGACTCCAAAAGACAAAGAGAAATATGATTTTAAAAATATTTTCTATAATCTATATCTTAGTCCAAGTGCTAAAACAAATTTAACTCAAAATTGAGATCCTGATATTAAAACCCAGACAGATAATACTCCAATTGCTATAAAATTATTTATTCAAAGAGAATTAATAGACAAGGATTTTAAATATATATATGATTTTTTACCTATTAAATTTAATAATATTAAAGTCTCAATTGAGAATTGAAATTATTTAATAAACGTAATTGATGCAGAAAAATCTTTTAATTCTAAAAATACGTATTATTCCTCATTATTTAGCTCTGATTATAATATAAAAACCCATTCATTTACAGATATTACATTAAAAGTAAAAGATGAAAATTCAGTCTGAGATAATATTACTTATAAATTCGATGCTTTAGATATTTCAATTGTTCCAAATAGTATTGAGGTAAGAAGTCTCTCATCTAAGCTAAAAGATATATGATATTATATTGATACAATTTCACAAAATTATAATAATTTAGCTCAAATTTTAAAAATAGACTTGAATTTAAAAAAAGTTTTTATAGACTCACAGAGTTTTAATGTTAATTTTGAATAATATGAAAAGAAAAGTAGTTGCAATAATCGTTGTTATTTGACTAATAGCTTCAGTAATAGTGTCATTTTTGCCAATTATTACAGATAGTGGAATTTAATTCATACCTTAAAATATAAAATATGTTTGATAAAATTTCTAGAGTATTTTTAGTAATACTGCCGTTTAATGTAATATTGTCAGTATTTTTTCAGTTTAAATTATGACTTTGATTTGCTTCTTTATACAAAGAAATTTTGGTTATAATTCTTTTTTGAATGCTGGTTTTTGAATATTACAAAATTAAGAAAATCCCAAAATTCGATTTTATAGATTATTCAATTTTTTGATATATTGCGTATTTAACCATAATTTCACTAGTTAATTTCGCTTGATTTAAAGCACTTATTTACGGAGCTAGGTATGATTTTTTATTTTTGATAGTTTTCCTTATTTTTAGACATTCTCGCTTTTTGCTTTCGGAAAAATTATCCTACTATATTAAGTTATTTCTTGTTTCTGGGGCTTGGGCATTATTAATTTGAATGTTAGTTAGGTTTGTGCTTTGAGAAAATATTTTAGTCCATTTTTGATTTTCACCAAACATAAGTTCATGGAGTTTGGGTCAAAGTACACCAATTTATCACTGAATAGAATGAGCAAGTGTCCGTAGATTTCAGTGAATTTTTGACTGACCAAATCAAGCAGCATTTTTTATAATTTTATATATTTGATTTTTAGTTCATTACCTAAAACAAAAAAAGGATTTTGCAATATATTTATTTACTTGAGTTTTTGTACTTTTAGGATTACTTTTTCTTACTTATTCCAGAAGCTCTTTGCTTTGAATAACATTTGCAACTTTCTTTTTATTTTTACTTAATTTTAAAAAAGTTTTTAAGAAATATAAAAATGAATTTATTATTTTTTCTATTTTAATCGTTTTTATTTGAAGTTTTTTCTACCTCAGATATTGAAATAATATAACAGATATTGTACTCCGTGCCGGCTCTTCAAAATGACATTCAGAAAGAATGATAATTTGAGTAAAAGAATTTGTAAAAAAACCTTTTTGAGCAGGACTAGCTTCAAGCTGACCAGCTTACAGACCGACTCACGATACTACAAATATTGATGAGAAATTTTTCATCCCAGAAAGTTGGTTTATTCAGCAATTAGTTGAGGGATGAATTATCGGTTTCCTACTTTTTGTATTTATAATGTTTTCAATTTTCCTAAAATTATATAGCTTCTCTATCCCAATTACAGCTTCATTTATAGCTATTATGGTTATGAATTTATTTTTGCACACTTTTGAGGCAACTTACGTTGCTGTCGCCTTATTTGCAATTTTATGAATAATATTATCATCTGAAAAAGTAAAAATTTTAAAAAATAAATAATAATTTATGAAAGTAGCAGTAATTCATGAGATGTTAATTAAGCTTGGATGAGCTGAAAATGTTGTTGATGATATTTTGTCTTTATACCCAGAAGCTGATTTATTTACTCTAATTTACGATGAAGATAAAGTTAAAAAACTTTTTCCAGCCTCAAGAATAAAAAAAGTTCCGCGTCTTACTCAATTTATCTATAATATTACAAAAAATCAAAGATTTTGTCTGCCATTTATGGCTCGCGCAATTGAAAGTCTTGATTTAAGCCAGTATGATCTTGTGATTTCTTCATCTAGTGGGTTTGCACATGGTGCTATTACTAAGCCAGAAACTCTACATGTAGTTTATTATCATTCTCCGGCTCGTTACCTTTGGGATTGGACTTTTGAGGGAAGAAAGGATATGAATTATTCACCATTTTTCAAAAAAATAATTTTAGTTTTTCTTGGATACATTTTTCATAATTTGCGCATCTGGGATTATATGGCAAGCCAGAGACACGACGTAGCCATCGCTGCATCATCTCAAATTAAGCTTAGAATTAGTAAATATTATAAAAGACCAAGTGATGTTATCTATCCATCAGTCTATACCGACGAATTTGAGATTTGAGAAAAATTATTAAAAGATCGTCATTATTATGTAATTACCTCGGCATTAACTGAATTTAAGCGTGTTGATATTTTGGTAAATGCCTTTAATGTACTCGGATATAGATTAATTATTATTTGAACTGGAGCTCAAGAGGCTTATTTAAAAAGCATTGCAAAAGAAAATATAGAATTTGTCGGGTATAGACATACTTTTGAAATTAATGAATATTATAAAAATGCTAGATGATTTATTTTGCCTGGAAGAGAGGATTTTTGAATTGCTCCAATTGAGGCAATGGCAGCTGGAATTCCAGTTTTTTGACTAGCTGAAGGTTGACTTACAGAAACTTCAATTGACTGACTATCTTGAGAATTTTTTCATGACAGAGAATGACTTGATTTTATCGAGAAATTTGAACAATTTCATTCAAATATTGAATCTGGAAAATATGACAGAATTAAAATTAGAAATCACGCCCTAAAATTTAACAAAGATAGATTTTTACAAGAATTTCAAGATTTGGTGAATAGAGAAATGGGTAGAATATAAAAGAATTTTTAAATACACAAAATGGTACCCACAAGGAGCACCCCTACAGAATATAACTAAATTTTAAATTTAAATTTCATTTTTTTTTTTTTTGATTATAATACTACTACAAAATCTATCCCTCCCATATTTTAGGGGAGGCTAGGTGGGGTAATTATATTACAATTTAACTATTTTTTTATGTACAATAAAATAAATACACTTAAATCAAAAATTCTACCAAAGAATCTCTATTCCCGCCTAACCCTAATAACTCTAGTTACAGTTATAACTTGATATGCCATAATATATGCCTGGACATATACAGATCCAGTTCCAGTTACTAGCTGACAAGCTCTTACATCTAATTGATGGAATGCAGTAGTTGAATCCTTGTTTTTCAAAAGAAGCTGAACAAACGATATATCTTTTAACTGAGGGAATGTGGGAATTGGAACAGCGAGTCCGGGGTCGAAACTAGATGTAGTAGGAACAGTTAAAGCAACTGGGTTTAGTGGTCCTATAAATTGATTAAAATTGTTTGTTAAAGCAGGAAATAATGGTACAGTTACTTGTGATCAATTTTGTGCCTGATCTCAATGGGTTGGAGGAGTTGGATCTTGTACAGGACAGAAGAGAATTTCTGATGCTACATTCTATAGCTGTTCAACTATAGTTAGTAGTACAGTAGAATGTGCTTGTGTTTCTTGGTAATATTTAATATCTACAAATTTAAAAGGGCCCCCACAAGGGGGCACTCCTACGGGATAAAATGTAGTGGTACTCCCTTGTGGTTACCCTGATAATTATAAAAAACGGTTGCCCATATTTCACAAATTTATATAAATTTATAAAATAAACTTGCCTAATTTGTATAAATTCAGTTATTAGTTTACTAGATTTATATAAATTTATAAAATAAACTTGCAATTAGTTTGATATTTTATATAATTAGGTCAATTAACTGACTTAATTTATAGAAATTATGTATATAAAAAGAATACTTTATCAAAAAATTATTGATAATCTTGAGGAGAATAAGGTGATTGTGATTTATTGACCAAGACGTGTTGGTAAGACGACGCTTATTAATGAAATCCTTAAGGACTATAAAGATAAATATCTTCTGGTATCTTGAGAGGATATTTTCATACATGAATATCTTGGCAGCAAATCTATAGAAAAACTTAAAAATTTTATATGAGATTATAAATTACTAGTTATTGATGAAGCACAAAAGATACCAGAAATATGATGGAACCTAAAACTCATAGTTGACCACATACCTTGAATAAAAATAATAGCAACTTGATCGAGTAGTTTTGATTTATCAAATAAAATTTGAGAGCCACTTGTTTGAAGAAAAAGAACTTTACAACTTTTCCCAATTTCAATAAAGGAAATATCGGAGTCTCAAAATTTTTTTCAAATAATGTGAAATCTAGAACAATATCTTATATATTGAGCTTATCCGGAAATTTTTGCTAAAAAAGACAATAAAAGTAAAGAAATATATCTCAGAGAAATAATCAGTTCTTATCTATATAAAGACATTCTAGAATTAGAATGAATAAGATATTCAGATAAAATACTCAAACTTCTTGCTTTAATTGCATTTCAGATATGAAAAGAAGTATCATTGAGTGAACTTTGAAGACAGTTGGAAATGAATAAAAATACGGTTGAAAGATATCTTGATTTGCTTGAAAAATCGTTTGTCTTATTTAGAATAAAGGGCTTTTCTCGTAATTTAAGGAAAGAAATTTCAAAAAGTTCTAGATATTATTTTTATGATCTTTGAATTAGAAATGCTGTAATTTCAAATTTTAATCCTTTAAGTTTAAGAAATGACATATGAGAGCTTTGGGAAAATTTTTTGATTATAGAGAGATTGAAGAAAAAATCTTATTTTGACCTTTTTTCAAATAATTATTTCTGGAGAACTCATGATCAAAAAGAAATTGATTGGATAGAAGATTATGACTGAAAACTGCATGCTTATGAGTTTAAATGGTGAGATAAATTGGTTAAAGTTCCGAAGAGTTTTATGGAAGCTTATCCTGATAGTAGCTTTGAAGTCATAAATAAAAATAATTTTTTAGACTTTGTTTTATAAAAAATTAAATTTTTAGTTGATTTTTTGGCTTAATTATATAAATTGGTAGTATATTTAATTTATAACTATTTCACCTATGAATTTTGAAATAGATACAAAAGCCTTAAAAGAGGGAATAGACGTGGTAAATCACGCCAGCGTCGGAGCCTCTATGACTCCCATTCTTGAAAATATTATGATAAATGCCGGATACAAAAAAGTTGTACTTACAGCAAATAATTTGGAAATGGCAATAGAATATATGATTTCAGATTGAGTTGATGTAAAAAGTGAAGGAAGCTTTACGGTTTCTTCAAGATTTATTTCATCTTTTATCTCTCTAGTTTCTGAAGAAAAAATTCACATTTCACTTCTTCCAAATTCTAGTTTATCGCTAATCACTCCAGCTTCTGACACAAAAATTAAATGAATAGAAGCTTCAAAATTTCCATTAATTCCATCATTTAAACAAGATTATTCATTCACAATGACTGCTCTAGAACTTAAAAAAGCGATAGACAAGACAATTTTCTCGACTGCAGAGTGAAATATTAGACCAACTCTCGCTTGAATTTATCTTTCTATTACAGATGATGAGATTATTTTTGCATCAACAGATAGTTTTAGACTGAGTGAATACAAAACAAAAAACAAAGCTAATATTATAAAACCAATCTCAATAATTATTCCTTCTAAAACTGCACTAGAATTATCAAGAATTTTACCAGAAAATTGACCAGTTGAGCTTTTAATTAGCGAAAATCAAATTCTATTTGTATTCTGAAATATTAAATTATTTTCTCGTCTTTTAAATGGGCATTTCCCAGATTACCGCACATTTTTTCCAAAATCATATTCGACAAAATGAGTGATTCAAAGACATGATTTAATCCAAGCGCTAAAGCGCATTAATCTTATTTCAAAAGAAAATAATTTTAACACAAGAATGGCTTTTAATTCGGATTTTTGAATAGAATTATCTACAGGAGATACAGAAATTTGAGCTTGAAAAATTAGTCTTCCAGCCTCAGTTGAAGGAGAAAATTCTATAATTTGATTAAATTCTACATATCTAATTGAAGCTCTAAATGTTATAAAAGACGACTATGTATCCCTCGATTTCGAGACAAGCCTCTCACCAATTATGCTCCGCGGAATCACCGAAAAAGAAAGCGAATTCGAATACAAACACATTATAATGCCATTAAAGATATAATTTTTTTATGCAACAAAAATTAAATAGTCTAAAACTGGATGTTTTAGAGAAAATAAAATCATTAAAAACAGAATCGGAAGTTATTGACTATCGCAATGCGATAGTTGGTAAAAACGGGAGTTTGACTGAAATTTTAAAGTGAATTAAGGATTTGTCTGTGGAGGAAAAACAAACAATTGGGAAATTAAGCAATGATATTAAAGTAGCCATTTTGGAGGCTTTTGAGATGAGATTAAAAGAAATTAAAAAAATTGAGGTTGAGGCAAAACTTGCTAATGAGTTTTTTGATGTAACAACTCCAGCATCTTCTGATACAAAAATTCATCTTCATCCAATAACTGCAGTATTAAGGCAAGTTGAAGATACTTTCAAGAGAATGGGTTTTGATATTTTTGAGTCAAATGAGGTAACTACAGAATTTTTTAATTTTGATTCACTAAATATTCCAGCGACTCATCCAGCTCGTGATATGCAAGATACTTTTTGGCTTGAGTGAATGGGAAATGTACTTGCAACTCAGACTTCCAGTATGCAAAATATTATTATGAAATCCCAAAAACTACCAATTAAAGCCCTAATTCCAGGACGCGTTTTTAGAAATGAGGATATTGATGCGACTCATGAGAATACTTTTTATCAGGTTGAATGAATGGTAATTGACAAAAATATCAGCCTTGCAAACCTCAAATATACAATAAAAACTATGCTTTCAGATTTATTCGGAAAAGAAGTAGAAATTAGACTTAGACCTGGTTATTTTCCTTTTGTAGAGCCAGGAGTAGAGGTAGACTTTTCTTGTACTTTTTGTGATGGTAAAAGTCCATGTAGAGTTTGTAAATGAAGCTCGTGGATAGAATTTATGTGAGCCGGACTTATTCATCCAAATGTATTAACAAACGCCTGAATTGACCCAGAAATTTACTCTGGATTTGCCTTTGGTTTCGGACTTAATAGACTTGCAATGATAAAATACAATATCCCAGATATCCGCTACTTCCAACACCCAAATTTATCATTTTTAAAACAGTTTTAAAAAAATATGAGATTTAAATTACAAAATATTGCATTGGGTTTTTTTATAAAATCTAAAAAAGAAAACCCCTCTCTTATTACAGAAAAATGATTTTTTGATATAGATTGAAAAGCGATTTCATATTCTCCTAATGACACTATTGTCTCTTGACTTAGAGAATTAGTATATCCTTTTATTAAAGCACTTAACTTTGATTCAACAAGTTGAACTTTTAATAATAATCAAATTTCATTAGAAAATTTAAATAAAATAAAGGTTTTAAATAAAATATTATTCAAAACCCTAGAGCGTCTTGCCTTTAAAGAGAATAATTGAAAAATTGAAATAACTAAAATTAATATAGCTAATAGAATATTAACTATTATGAACGATAGTACTTTTTTATTAGAAATTAATCAAGATATGATAGATAATGTTATTTCTTGGCTTCATACTTTATGAAAAAATAATCCATGATTATTAACTAAACAGGAATTAAATGAGCTTGAAAAATTTTATAACTGAGAAAAATTAGAATCTATAGAGTTTTGAATTGTTGATGAATTATATATGAAAAATAGGCTTAATTTAGCTAAAAAAGAAAATAATATCACTCTTCATGAATGAAGAAATTGATTATGATTATTAAAAAGATGATTTTGAGTAAGAAATTTTAAAGCAGAAGTTTGAAATATTTTATTAAATACTGACTTAACCTGAGAAATTGAAATCACAGAAAAACATCCTTCATTTTTTGTAAGCACATCCCCTAGATTAACAGAAGAAGCCGTAGATATTATTTTAAACTAAAAAAACTTTTGCTTTTTTCAAAAAATCTATAAAATAAGCACACCTTTTTGGGAGACATTTTATTTTGTCGCTCGAACCAATATTTTTTAAAATAATTTTTTATGCAAAAAAGAGGAAAGAAATATAGACAAGCAATTACCCTTATTGAAAAGGATAAAGCTTATACTATTGATGAAGCTGTTGAGCTTCTAGAGAGAACTAATACAGTAAAATTTGACCCTACTGTTGAAATACATTTTAATCTTGGAATAGATCCAAAATATAGTGATCAAATGATTAGATCGACTGTTACTCTGCCAAATGGATCTGGAAAATCAGTTAGAATTTGAGCTTTTGATGATAGTGGAAACGAAAAAGCACTACTTGCTGCTGGAGCATCTGTTGCTGGATGAGAAGATTTACTTGATATAGTGGCTTCTGGTAAAATAGAATTTGATGTAGCTATTGCTACTCCTGCGATGATGAGAAAAATGTGAAAAGTTGCAAAAGTACTATGACCAAAAGGTCTTATGCCAAATCCAAAAGCGGGAACTGTTTGAGATGATTTACTTGCAATAATCAAGGAATTAATAGCTTGAAAATTTGAATTTAAAAATGACAAACAATGAAATGTTCACTCAATTATCTGAAAATTATCATTTTGAAGTGATAAATTAAAAGAAAATTTAGTACATTTCATCAAAGTACTTAAAGATGTAAAACCAGCTTGAGTAAAATGAAATTTCATAAACACTGTTTATGTATGTAATGCAATGTGACCTGGAATAAAATTAGACGTTAAATAAAAACTAATTAAATAATTAAGCCAAATAAATCCAACTGTATAGTTGGATTTATTTTTTTATTTTGAAAATATCATTTTTTTGATATAATGAACAAACCCTTAAAATTCTTTTCAAACAAAAATAAATATCAAAATAAAAAGAGGTGAAGTAGAATGAAGAAAATGGTAGTTCTCGGATATCTTTTGAGCAGTTTAATTTTTGTGTTATTAATGCCATCTATTGGCTACAGTAACCAGGAGGCAAAGGATGTCTATGAACAAAAACCCACAAAAATAGAAACAGAAACAAATGTGCAATCTGATTTCCTAGAAATTTATTACACATATTTTTCCTCATCAAATCAAAATCAAGACAAAAATCAGGAGGATGTAAAAGACGCAAACGAGCGAGCAAAAATAAAAACCTTTTTGAAAAATAAAGAAGTTTTAAATTACGAATTTTATGGGGAATTAATTTGTAACTACTTTGATAACTGGGATGACAGAAAGCTTTTTGCTTCAATTTTGGTTATTGAGTCTCACGGTAAAACCAGAGCAAAAAGCAAAAAAGGAGCTCGAGGACCATGGCAAATTATGCCTTTTTGGAAGGCAGTTCTCAAAATCCCAGGATCTTTATATAATCCAGAAGTTAACATAAAGTATGCAGAAAAAGTCCTTGATATTCATACCTACGAAGCAAATGGTAAGTTATGGGGGCACAAAGGAGGACTTTATCGTTATTCTGGAAAATCCAAGCATTACGCCAAAAAAATACACAAACTTATGAATGAGATTGAAAAAGCCTGACAACTTTTATTGATTTCAACACAAGTTTGCAGAAATACAAAAAGAGCCCGCTCGCGGGCTCTTTTAATTTTTTAATTGATATTCTATTATTTTTTATATAATAATTTTGTAAGACATATTTTTTATTTCTTTAATCCCATTTTTTATGCGCAGTGAAACAAATACTCTTGGGGTACACAGTAAAACAAGTGCCCTTGGGGCGAAAAATCAAGAAAAAAATATTTTTTTAATTAAGGAGGAATACTTGAGTTTCCTGATTAAACTTATAATCACTGTTGCTTTCTGATTATCGCTCTGGTTTTTGTATGAAATATGAGGAATACTAAAAATTTTATTTTTATGAGTTTTTTTGAATTTACTTTTTACTCCATTTCTCGATAAAACCAAAAAATATAAAATCCCAGATTGGCTTGGAATTCTGCTTATTTATCTAGTTATTTTAATACTCGTAACTGTATTTTTATTTGTACTTATCCCAATTTTTACCGAGCAAATCTGAAAAATGAGTGTTCGTTTGTTTGACTATATTGGCTTTCTGCAGGACTCATACAAGACCTGATGAATTAGAGCCTTGTGAATTCCAGATTTCCTATTAAATTATCTAGATTGATTCTTAGACAAAGTAGATTTTAATTCATTATTTGACTTCCTCAAAAATAATTTGGGCGAAATTTCGAAATTTTTTGGTAAAAATATTGGCTTATTTTTGACAAATTCGAGCTGATTTATATTTTCTCTCACTGGAAGTTTATTTAATTTTGTCCTAATTTTTGTTTTCTCATTTTTTATATGAATCGAGAGGAAAAAAATCAAAAAATTCAGTTATGACATACTACCCGAAAATATCTCAAAATACCTAAAATCAAGAGAAGACAAAATTATCTCAAATATGCATTTCTGGCTTAGATGACAACTAATTCTATCTTTCTCAATATTTGTCCTCACCCTCCTCTGACTAAACATCGCCAGACTTTTTTGAATAAATTTCAGCTTCTGAGAAACCTTCGCCCTAGCCCTAATCTGAGCCATGATGGAATTTATCCCCTACATCTGACCCTTCATCTCAATCCTCCCAGCCCTAGCCATCGGAGCCACATTCTGACTCCAAAAAATTCTAGCCATCATCCTTATCTACATCATCATCCAACAATCCGAAGAAAAAGTCCTAGTTCCCCTAGTTATGAGCAAATCCCTAGACCTTTCGCCTTTGGTCGTTCTCCTCTGAATGATGATTTGAGCCAGCCTTTTCGGAATCCTCTGAATCATCATCGCCGTGCCAATTGTCTCACTTCTCCAAATTTTTGTGGGGGATTTTGTGAAGTGGAAGAAGGGGAAGTAAAATTAAAATAATTAACTTAAAATATGCATTTTCTAGATTTAGATTTAGTAAAAAATTATAAAAGTAATTCTCAGAAAGCCAGAGTTATGACAGAATTTTGGACTGGGGAAAATATTTTTTGTCCGAGTTGTTGAGATTCAATTTCTCATTACGACAATAATAAACCTGTTGCGGATTTTTTCTGTAAAGGTTGCAAAGAAGATTATGAGCTAAAATCTGGAACTTCACTTGGAAATAAAATTACAGATTGAGCTTATTCTACAATGATTGAAAGATTGTGAAGCGATAATAATCCAAATTTCTTCTTTCTAAATTATAAAAAAAGTTATGAAATAAATAATTTTGTCGTAATCCCAAAACATTATTTTACATCTGAAATTATAGAAAAAAGAAAACCTCTACCAATTACAGCCAGAAGAGCCGGATGGATTGGATGCAATATTTTGCTCTCACCAATCCCAGAAAGTGGCAAAATTTTTTATATTAAAAATTGAGAACAAAGAAATAAAAAAGAAATATTGCAAAATTGGAATAAAACACTATTCTTAAGAGACAAAAAATCACCAGATTCTAAAGGTTGGATTCTTGACATAATGAAATGTATCGAAATGCTCCACAAACAAGAATTTACCCTCCAAGAAATGTACAATTTCGAACCAACTCTAAAACTAAAATATCCCAACAACAATTTTATCAAAGATAAAATTAGACAACAACTCCAATTTCTGAGAGACAAAAGATATTTAAAGTTTGTGAGTAGTGGGAAGTATAGAGTTTTGTAAATTTTATTTTTTTAATTTTTTTTTATGTTACCTATTAGAAATTTAATAAAAATTAATCAATGACCGAATTTTTTATTTATCTTTTCTTTAAAAGCAAAGGACTTTCTATTTTTTTCCAAAATAGAAAGATCTCGTGAGTGAGAGAAAAATATTAAGAATAAAAAAGGATTTCAAAGAAAATTAGATTTAAAAAGAGTTTCCAGAATAAGAGATTATTTATTAAGTGATAATTCTTATATTCCTACAAATTTTATTGTAAATATATGCACAGAAGATCATAATGATGTTGATTTTAAATCAAAAGCTAAAATTACTAATAATTCTTTAATTGAGTTAAATTCTGAAAATGATTTATTAGTAATTGATTGACAGCATCGATTAGCAGCACTAGATTATATTAACTATAATTCTGAACTAAATTGATCTTGAATTAGATTTAAGGAATTATCTAATAAAGATAGAGAAAAATTAGATAATTATGAAGTTATAATAACTTGATATTTAAATATTTCAAGAATTGAGATGGCCAAGGTTTTTATAACAATAAATAATAATCAAAAAAAAGTAAATAAATCAGTTATTTTTGATTTATTACATATTTCTTGAAAAGATATTGATAATCTAGACCAAGAAACTGAGGAAATCTTGATGGCATGATTAACATTAGAACAAATTAAGGCAACTTCAATTATAGAAGAATTATATGAAAACAATAAAAGTTATTGGTATAATGCTGTTAATTATGAATGAGGTAGATTAAAAACAATTGAGCTTTGAAGTTTTGTAGAGCATTTATCATTAGCTTTATGAAAATATAGATTTTTAAATAATGAGAATTTCATTTATCATGAAAGAAGAGTTGAAACTATAGATTTATTTTATAAAAAATTGATTGATTCAATTTTTCAAGAAAAAAAAGAGGGTGATGTACTTATATCAAAATATGATCAATTTATCGATAAAAATTGTATTTTATCAAAAGCAAGTTGAGTTTGAATAATATTCAATAAAGATATATTTGATAAAGTATTAGAACTTTCTCTAGACGGGGATATAATTAACGAAAAGTATTTAGAAAAAATCTTTTTAAATTTTAATGAAAATGATTTCTTATCAACAAATCCTGAATATAAGTGAAAATTATCATCTAAAGCATGATATTCAGAAATCATCAAAATTTTAAGTAATAAAATAAAATTATGATAGATTTTACAATATTTAATACTGCAAATCTAATTAAGCATTATAGGAATGATAATATTTTCCCTTCTGTAAGTAGATTGTGAACAATAAAATACTTAAAGCGTGAATCATTAAATACACATCAAAAAATAAATAAAGGCTTTGGTCCATTATTAAATCCGACATCATTTAATACTGATTCATATTTAAAATTATCATTAAACTATTCTATACAAAGCCTTATAAAATGAATCATGTTTTATATATATTCAGAATTGACAGATATTTCTGTTAAAGATAATTTAAGTATAAAATTTTTAAATCTATATTATGCTCATGTATTTTTATCTTATTCAATATTACAATTCAATTGAATTAATATTGATTTCGAAAAAGATTCAACTGTAGTGTATGATAAATATTTTATTTTAATAAAATATTTAAATATATCTAGTAATTCTTTAGAAATATTTAAAACTTCAAAAAATGAAAAGAAGAAAGATATTAATCATAAAAATTTTTGGGATATATATTATTGAATTATTAAAGATAATAAAAATGATTTCTTTATTGATTTAATACCAGGCTGACAAAATTATTTTCAAGAAAATAATTTTTTAAATAAAAAAAATGAAAGTGAATGTAGAAACTTCTATACATATAATTATTCATCTATTTATTCTTGGGAAAATAAAATAAGAAATCCGTTATTTATTGAAACTATTAAAATTTGAAATAATTATAATTCAAATAGCTTAATTCAAAGAACGGATTTTAATAAGATAAAAACAACAGTTGAAAAGGAAATGATTTATATTATGGGGTTATTAAAAAAACTTTCATATAAGAAAGATTTCTCCGAGGAATTATTAAGTATGTTTAAAAATCCAAAATTAAAGTTAAATAAAGATAAAATATTAAGTTGAATAGATGATTTTATTTATAATCTAGACAAAATTTTATAAAATAAACTTGCATTTTCACAAAAAATCGTTAGATCATGATCGTTTATATTCTAACAATTTTTTTTATGAAAACTATAATTTTGGACTTTACTGATTGAAAGGTAAAAATACTTAAACATAAGCAAATGCAGATTGAAGAAGTGGAAGATTTAATGTTTGAGAAATATGATTTAAGCCCAAATAATATTCAATGGATGACAGTGAATGATTTAATATTTGAATATTTAGGAGAGAAAGAAATATGAAAAGCCATATTTTCTATTGATAAAAATGAGATTAATGATTTTGCATGAAAAAAATTATCAAAAAGAGAATTAATAGAGATATTTTCATTTATTGAAAATGATGAGTGAATTTGGAATGCTATTGAAAAATCAAAAAAAGAAGCTTTAAATTATATTTCTAAAAAATAATTCTTTTATTCATCTTCCAAAAATAACCTAACCCACCAATTCCCCCCTCAAATCATCCACACTCCCAGCTCAGAGAAGCACTATGACGCTCGAGTTGGGATTTTTTTGGTCGTATTCCTTAATTAATTCCAGAGTATTTTCGAGTCCGTTTCAGTTAATTGTATTTGGATAATTTTGTTTTAGTTCTGACACAAACCTGTCTGTTGTCATAAATTCGACATCTTCTTTTTTGTCGCGCGAGAAGTAGATATCGGGGATAATGAGTGAATCTGCGCTATTGAATGATGTCTTGAAGCCGTCGAGAAGTTCGATGGTTCTGGAGTATTGGTGGGGTTGGAAGATAACAAAAATTTGTTTGTCGTGGTATTTTTGTTTGATTGATTCGAGTGTTAGTTTGATTTCTGTCGGATGATGTCAGTAATCAGACATTACGAGATTTCCGGATTTTGTAGTTCAGACAATTTCAGATCTTCTCCAAATACCGGTGTAAGAGTTTATTTTTGAGATTATGTGCTGGTCGTCTAGTCCGAGTAATTTCGCCACTGTATAGGCTAATTTTGCGTCAAATTCGATGTGGTCTCCGGGGATTTGCAAGTTAAATTCTGGGAAATAAATTTTTTCAGAGTCGAGATTTTCAAAATATTTATCGTATACAAAAATTTGTAATTTTCAGATACTCCTTAGTGCGAGACAATTTGGGTCATTTCAATTTAGGATAATATAGCCTGATGTTTGGCTTTGTAAAGACTTGTATGCGTCTATATAATCATCTAAATCTCTGTAGTAATCCAGGTGATCTATTTCGATATTTGTGATAACCGTGATAAATGGCAAGTATTTCAGAAAAGACCTCTTGTACTCGCAGGCCTCTATGACAAAATAATCTCCAGCTCAAAAATACAAATTAGAATTATTAAATTGCTTCACTGGAGCCCCGACAAGTACTGAAGCATCTGTAGTTCCTCCAGCTAAAATCACTCACAAAATCGAGGTAGTTGTGGATTTTCCGTGAGTTCAGGCTACAGCGATACATTTTTTCTTATTTACAACTTCCGCAAGAGCTTCTGGATAGCTGAGACTTTTAATATTTAGCTTTATCGCTTTGGCAAGCTCTGGGTTAGCATTTAGATTTTCCTGCTTACTCAAATCTGGTTTTGTAATAATAGCTTCGCTATAAACTACCAAATCAATATCATCTGATAAATTCTCTTCTTTATGCCCGAAAAATACTTTCACTCATTCCGCTTCCAGAGTATCCGTGATAAAAGTGGGTTTTCCACCGTCAGATCAGGATACCTCGTATCACAACTTTCTATAATATCTAGCCAGAGCTGAAACTCCGACTCATCAGATTCCTATAAAAAAGATTTTTCCCGCCCCAAGGGCACTTGTTTCACTACACATAAATTATATTAATGATATTAGTTTTAAAATTAATGGAATTAAAAAACCAGATATAAGTATTAGTAATCAAATAATTGATAAGCTTTTATCAATTCATGTAAGGATATTATTCTCAAAGGGATTTTTAAAAGATGTTTTAATTTGTGTAATCCAAAAAGAGAAAATTCAAACTTGTCCGAAAAAAAATATTATTAGTGGTATAAAAACTAAAAAAGCACTAATTAGAAATATTCAATAGCCAGCGCCTGCAAAACCTTCAATACCTTTAATGGAACAAGATGTTACTTTTCAGCTACCTTCATTCCATCATTTACATAAAAAAGTGCTTCATAGACTGATTGTAATTAAGGAAATAATTACTGTGGCCTCTATAGCTAAAACCTTTAGTGTTATTTTTGAGGCAGCATTTTTTTCTGAATGAAAGAATATTTTAACAAGTAATATTGGAATTATTACACATAAAAATGTAACAGCTATTAATTTATCTAACATCTTATTTTAACTAAAGTATAAATTATTTTTTTAAGAATAACTTTTTTGAATGAAAAATCAAATTTTTATGGATAGACAATATTTTTTCACGTTCAAAATTTTAGTTCAACTATAAAAAAAATAACTTGAATTTATCTTAAAATAGGTATGATAATTAAATCCCCGCGAAAAGGGAGATATACATATTGGCAAATCCAAATTTTATTTTATAAATAAACTTGACTAAATTACGAAAATAATTATTGTAAAGAAAAACTAAAATAAAAACAAATATACAGATACACGTTTAAAGGCGAGAGATATCTGTTTTTTTATTTTTTAATTTTAGTAATTATGACTAATTTAAAATGGATTATAAACACGGTAAATAGAAAAAGAGTAAGTAAAACTCTACTTATTGCTTTTACTTTTAATATATTTGCTCCTGTTTTAACTTTTGCTGCTCCAGCTAGTCTGAGTGCAGTTGAGACTCAAGCTAATGTAACACCACAAGCTCAAGTAAATAAAGTGGTTCTTCCAAGAGATGTGGTTCCAGGTGATACACTTTCTATTACAATTAGCGGTTCTACAATTAATCAGGCATTTTTAACAGATAATCTCGATACTTCTAATGCTTTTAGTGCTCAAATAGATGCTTTAGCAGAAGTTACTTCATCCTATGATGATAGCACTAAAACTTTTACTATTTGATCTCAAATTCCAGGAACTCCATTTACGATAAGTGATTTATTAATTACCAGAGCAACAATAAATCCAAATACAACTGTTGCAAATGTTGTAGCAATAGCTCAAGTATCTGAGCTTTCTATTCCACAAGAATTATTTGCGGGAGATTCTCTTAATTTTACAGTTAATTGAGTTGGAATAATTACAGCCTTTTCTTGAAGTACAGATACTACATTAACTGATTTTGCTGACCAAATTACCCAACTGACTGTGGCTTCTGGATCATATAATAGTGGTACTAAAAAAATCACACTTACCGCAAAAAATGCTTGAACTGCTTTTTCAATGTCAGAACTAGTAATTACTTCTAATTGAATTAGTGTTACAAATGCTCAACCAAATATTGTACCAATTGCACAAGTTGAAAAAATAACTTTCCCAAGAAGTCTATATAGCGATGAAACAGTTACTGTAAATATAGATTGACAAACTATAACTCAACCATTTTCTGTAAATACTTCAACTACCCTAGATAATTTAAGTTCTCAAATAAATGGAGCTAATTTAAGCTCAATTGTATCTGGAGGTGATATTACAATTACAGCTAATAATCCTGGAGTTGCATTTGCAACTGGAGCCATAACTGTAGAATGAGGAACAGTAAATTCTACTACTATAGTTCCAAATATTGAAGCTGTAGCTCAAGTTGATTTTATAGCACTTCCTAGAGCTTTAGTTAATTGAGATACTTTAAATTTAAATTATTCAGGTACTGACTTTGCTCAAGCTTATAACTCTTCGTCAGACAATACAGTTGACCTTATAATTAATCAATTAAATGCTGGATTTTCAAGTGATATACTAGCTTCTAATACTGGAACTGGAATTTTAATAACATCAAAAATTCTTGGAACTCCGCTAGCTAGCTCTAGTATTTATATTAGTTCCACTCTAAATAGTCAAAATGTTACCGAAAATGTTGTACCTCAAGTTCAAATTTCAGAATATAATTTACCTAGAAATTTAGTTAGCTGAGATAATGTTTATGTTAACCTAAATTGAAGTCCATATCAAGTGGATTATGCAACTTCTCATTTAGCTACAATAACTGACTTTAAAAATACTATTCAAAATAGTATGTCTGGAGTTTTAACTGTTACTTTAATTTGAGGAAATACCTGAATTAGACTTACTGCTAATACTGCCGGAAATGCCTTTACAACCTCTCCTTTATATATTACAAATACCCTCACTCCTGTTGTTTTAGTTCCAAATATTGTACCAACTAAACAAACCGAAACAGTAAATATTGCAAATACTCTAATAGCTGGAGATACTCTTTCTCTAACACTGAATGGAACTCCTATTTCAGAACCATTTGCAGTGGATGAAGCTACAACATTTTCTAATCTTGAATCTTCAATTAATACTACATTTGCAAGTTCTTTGTCTGGAAATATTACCTGAAAAACTCTTACTATTGAATCAATTGTTCCTGGTACTCCTTTTACGATTTCTAATTTAGTTACAACTTGATCTGATTTTACTGGAAGTGTTTTGACACCAAATTCATCTGAGACTAAAGCTAAGGTTTCATTTGATTTAACTGGAATTCCAACTACTTGAGAAACTATTGAAATTTGAACTTGTATAGTTGCTTTTGTTGGATGAGCTTGAACAGATAATGATTGTAGTGATGATGCTGCAAATATTGATACATCTTGAATTTGAAGCGTGTCTACAGTTGCTACTCTACTAAAATGATTAACATGAATAAATGATGTAAATGCTTTAAGTCTTGTTGCTGGATGAACTGGTCCTACTAATATTTCATTTACTCAAGTAAATACTCCAACTAATACTTTGCCTATTATTTTTACTGACTCGACTACTTGAAATATTACTTGAATTACTTTTGTATCTCCTGTAGTTCCAGAGGCACAAGTAAATGAAATTGTAATGCCTAGAGATTTTGCGATGGGGGATAGTTATAAATTAAAATTTGGAAATGGAGTTACTGTAACTCAAAATTTCTTATGAGATGCAACTTCTACATTTAATGCGCTTGTAGCTCAAATAAATGATTTAACAGATATGGTGACAGCCACTTGATCAAATGATACTATTACAATTACTGCAAAAACTGCATGAGAATTTTTCTCTATAGTTGAATCTAGTTTTACAAATACTCAAGTTTCGACTACTACTATTTCAAATACTATAGCTCAAGCTCAAAAAGAAGAAGTAGATTTTAAATCTGATTTTGTAGCAGGAGATACAGCTTCAATTTCTATTGATTGAGTAAGTATTACAAAAGATTTTGATACAGACCATACAACTACTATCTCAGATTTTGCTTCTTTAATTACTGCTTGAACTTCTGTAAATGCAACACTTTCTGGGGCTTTATGACTTGTACTTGAGGCAAAAACAGCCGGAGTAGCATTTACAATTAATTCTGTTTGAGTAGTAAATAATCTTGCAGTTAATCCTGTGCAAACTAATGTAGTTTGAGTTGCTCAAGTGGATACACTCTGAGTACCATTTACTCTTTCTAGTTCAGACACGCTCACTGTAAATGTAGACGGAACTATTGTCTCTCAGGCTTTTAGTTCAGATTCTGATACAACTCTCTCTCTTCTAAGTAACGAATTAACTAATTTAACTTCTGTATTCTCTCAATATGATGCTGGATCTTTTACACTTACTGCTAAAACTCCAGGAACGGCTTTTACTGCAGCATTTATTAATACTGGAGCGACAATAACGAGCGATACTATAACTCCAAATGTGGACTCTGGATCTCAAGTAGATAGCCTAAATGTAAATAGAGAAATAGCAGTTTGAGATTTATTATCTTTAGATATTGCAGGACACACTCTAACTCAAGCTTTTACTACAGATAAAGCCACAACTCTAAATAATTTAAATACTCAAATAGATGGACTCGCTGAAGTTAGCTCGATTTTTGATGGAAATTCTACTTTTACAATTACAGCTGAAGTTCCTTGAATTCCTTTTACTTCTGGAATTTTAACAATTTCTTCATCAATATTTAGTGTAAATCAAACTCCAAATGGACTACCTCAGACTCAAATAGATAATGTGGTTTTACCAAGAACTCTAATTGCCGGAGATGTTATTTACTTAAATATAGACGGAACTCAAATATCTCAAAGTTTTAATTCTACACACGATACAACTTTATGAGATTTAGTAAGTAATATTAATTCATCTCAAAGCGGAGCTGTAGCCTCATTTGTATGAAATACAATTACTCTTACTGCCTCAGTTTCTGGAGTTCCATTTGTTGCTTCTAATTTTATTTTAGAAAATACAATGACTCCAGTTACTACTGTTGCAAATGTTGCTCCAGTAAAACAAGAAACTGAAATTAGTATTCCAACTTTTGTAGCTGGAGATATGTTATCTTTTGTATTAAATGCTACTCCAATAATCCAAACTTATACAATAGATAATTCAACAACTGTAAACCAACTTGTAGATAAAATTAATGCTGTTGCCTGAACTCCTGTAGATGCCACATATAATTCAGGGTCTGGAGTTATTCATATGATCTCAACTGTTGCCTGAACTCCGTTTGCTGTGAGTCAAGTGTCAATAATCAATACAACTCCGACAACTCTAGATACTCCAAATATTTTACCAGTTGCAAAAATTGTAGAAGTTACGCCAGACGGAGATTTAAGAGAATGATTAACATTTAGAATTACAATTGATGGAACTGATTACGATTATTTAACTACTCCAACTTCGACTTTAACTGATATTATTAGCTGACTTAATGTTGCACTATCTGCAAATTTATGAATTATAGTTGCAACTGATGCTACGAAATTAACTATTTCATCAGCAACACCTTGAATTGATTTTACTCTAACTTCTCAAGTAATAGACATTACTCCACCAACTATAACTCTACCAACAAATACGACTGAAACTCTAAAATCTTGAATGACATCTTCGACTGAGGTAAGTATTAATGAAGACTGAGTAGTTTACTTAGTACTTTCTGGTACTACAATAAATGATTTGTCAGATGTAACAAATGCAATAGCAAATAATACTGCTTTTGAATGACAAAATCCAGCACTAAAAGATTCAGTTTACAATATTACAATTCCTGCTAATCCATCGCTTGTTGATGGACAATATAATTTTGTCGCAAATGACAATAATAACACTCTTGTGACTATTATGCCATCTGGAATTACAATTCATAATGCACTTCCTACAGTAAGTGGAGTTAATCTTCCTGCTGCAGTAAATACTTGAAGTCTAGTTTTAACTGGAATGACTGAACCTGACTCTACAGTTGTAATAACAGGTTGATCTGGAGATGTTACAGTTACTTCAGATTCAAATGGAGCATTTACTGGAACTGTAGTACTTAATCCAGATAGCGTAAATACTCTTGTTATTACTGTAACTAATTCACTTGGAAGTGTTTCAACTTGAGATACATTTGTTGTAATATGTGATATGACTTGACCAGTAGTATTTAACTTAAATACAATTACTCCAGTTGCTTGAGCTATAATGAATTTAAATTACGGATTTACCACAAATGAAAATTCTACTTCGACTTTTTATGTTTGAACTGGATTAGATGTAATGGCTACACTTGTTTGATCTGGTACAACAACCGGAACTGGTCATATTGGAATTATTCCAAATTTAGCATCAAATACAACTTACTATTATTTTATAGAGTCTACTGATGATTTATGAAATATTTCTACTACAAATGTGACTGCAATTAATAGTAGTGATTCTACAGCACCAGTAGTAATTTCAAATGTTATTAGCAATATTACAGATACAAGTGCTCTACTTACTTTCCAATTCCAAGATTCTAATTTCACTCTATGATCTGCAACATGAGTAATAAATATTACAGACTGAACAAATAATTATGTAGTAAATCCAACACTTACTTACGGTAATTTAACAAATGACTGAACTGGAATAATAAACTGACTTACTGAATCTACTACTTATAATTATACAATTTCTTTAACTGATGATTTTGGAAACAATTCTCAGACAGCCGGGTCATTTACAACTTTGACAAATGTAGTATCAAGTGGAACTGTAATAACTACCACTGGCGCAATTGTTATGGATACTACATGAGCTATAGGTAATACTCTAGATTTAAGTGGAACTTTAATTACAATAAATTCAGACTCTGCTATTAATTCTATTTCTACTGGAAGCTTAATTTTCTCAGGTGATTCCCTAACTTACTGAGCTTGATGGGATGGCATAATTTATGCTCCAACTTTTGTAAGCTCTGGAAGTAGTACATATGCTACAATTTGAGAACTTTCTTCTCTAATTGGAGCTCTAAATACTTCTTCTATGACTTATGCTGGAACTATTCTAGATACAATTCAAGTTTGAGGAAATGCAAGCTTAACTATTAGCGGATGATATTTCAATATCGATGCATTTATCTCACTCGCAAATGTATGAGAAACTCTAAGAATTTATAGATCTACTGATTGAAATACTTGGCAAAATAATACTCCAGATGCGACTTGTGTTGTAAATGCTTCAAAAATGTGTGATTTTAGATCTGACCATCTTTCTTACTTTGCATTTGCAAGATTGACTGGAACTCCAGTAGTTCCTGTATCTTCTGGTTGAGGTGGAGGCGGAGGATGAGGTTGATTATCTATGGATTATTGTCCTACAGGAGATTTCTCTCCAAGTTATTATGATAGAACATGTGGAACAAAACCAGAAACTGCAACTTGAACAACTACAGCTGATTGAACAAATGTTACATTAGTAGAAGCTGATCTAGTTACAAAAGCTATAAACAATATCAAAAATACTTATTACGATAAAGTTCCAACAGTATCAGGGAAAGTACAATTATGGGAAAGTGTTATAAGAAAAATAAATTCAGAAATTTCATACGGAGATATTTCTTCAGTGAAAAAAGATTTATTTGTAGCACTTCGCACTAAGGCTGAATCAACTTTAAGTGATTTATATAAAGAGCAAACTAAGGCAATCCCTCACCCTACCATCTCGAGAGAGGGAGAGGGAATAAAAACTCCAACAAAAGTTGTAGTAAAAGTTCCACAAGTTCCAGTTAAAATAACTGATATTATAGATTCTAGAATTGAGAGAAAATTAGATACTATTACATTTAAATATCTAAATGTAGATAATAGTTACGCAATTAGAGCATCTGATTCATTTAGCTCTAAAATAATTAGCTACCTACCTCGCAATTACAAAGTTCAATTATTATCTGAAATTAATAATGGATGGAGTAAAATTGAATTTGATTGATACACTTGATTTATTAGAAGTAAGTATTTAAGAAATGAAATGGGAACTGATGTAACTCCATTATTTAAAGTATTCAAATATCTAAATGTAGACAATAGCTATGCTATAAGAGAACAAGATTCATTTAGCTCTAAAATAATTAGCTACCTACCTCGCAATTACAAGGTTCAATTATTGGCAGAACTTCCAAATGGATGGAGTAAAATTAGTTTTGATTGATATGAATGATATATTAGAACTAAGTACTTAAGAGGTGAAAATGAAAGTGATAGGAATAGACATCTTCCATACAAAACTTGGCTTGAAGTAAATTCAAATGCAAATATTGACTGGAAGAAAATCAAAGCAGAAAAAAGTGTATTTGTAAGAGAAAGACCATATCCACTTAGTAAAATAAAAACTGTTTTATTTAAAGATCAAATAGTAATTATTCTAGACCAAATCGACTGATTCTACGAAGTAAAATGGAGTGGCTGAACCGGATTTGTCTGAAAAGATTTTGTATGAGATTATAGATAGTTTGGATACAGAAGAAAAAATATCTCTCACCTGCGTGAGAGATATTTTTTTAACTCACCTCATACAATATCTCCAATTCTTCTCTTTTCTCTTTATGAATATTTTTAAATCATGTGTGGATAATTTGGTCTCAGTATCTTCTTTTTAGTCATAGAATAACTTCGCTTACTTTTTCGTTTAGAGTGTGTTTTTTATTGGTAATATCAAATAGGGAAATTTGTTTTGGGGTGTAGGGCTGTAGTTCAAAAAACTCAATTCCGGTGGTTCTGTATATAATTCCGGCTTGAAATAGACTGTCAAATAAATCCCTTATTCCATTTGTAATAATAGCTCTATCAATAGTGTGAATTCATAAATCTTTTGTAAGAGAATAAATCTGAAATTCCTCATCTTTTAGAAAAATTCAAATAGTCCTGACTTCTTGTTTTTCTGTAATAAGAGTAAAATAAGCTCTCTCTAAATTCTCGAGTAAATGCCTCCATAATCTGGAATACTGTGTTGTCATATCATGATTAAAAGAGCGACTACAAACTAGACTTTTTCTTTTTCTTGCGGTATCATTACCTTTCCAGACATCAACTCCGTGTAATTCTAGCCAAAGCGTTAATCATGGTTTTCATAAAATTTCTCTTACTTTCATTCCCTCCATCGTATAAAAATCATATACAGTCTTTATTCAAAGTCCTAGTTTTTCAGAGTTTCATTTGGCAATGTAGGGAATATCTCTGACTGGCAATTTCTTAAATAAATTCTCGGTATTTTCCTTATTAAAACTCACAAAAGATCAATATGGTTTATTAATATCAGAAAAAATTTTTGCCTTAATTCTGGTATTAGAAATTCAAACTGAGACTGGCAATCCGACATTTTTATAAATATCTGCTTTGATTTTCTCGGCAAGAATTGAATAATCTCACTGAGTTTCTTTGTCTCAAATATCCGTCAAATCAGCGAAAAACTCATCGATAGAAAAAACCTCAACTCATCAAACAAGTCACCTCATATAGCTCATTAATTTATTCGACATTTGAGTATAAAAACTATGGTCTGGCAGGATTTTAATTAGTCTATTTCACAAAATTCTCTCGGCTTCCCAAATAGGAGTTCATGTTTTTATTCAATATTTTTTTGCCTCATAACTACACGCAATACTTATCTGGTCTCAAACACACACAAATTTCCCCTTAAGCGCAGGGTTTCTAAAGACTTCACAACTAACAAAAAACGAATTACAATCAATGTGCGCATAAGCAATTTTTGACTGTTTAAATGTCATCATAATTTTCTAATTATATTTTCTAATCGTTCAAACCACTACGCCGAGTATCTCAGCATTTGTATTAATAACAATTGGCTTAAAATTAACATTTGCTGGAATCAAAAACACCACTCATTTTTCTTTTTTATAATATTTAATAGTCACATCTCACTCAAAAGACGCTATTATAATATCCCCATTTTTCACATTTCTAGACTTATCCACAACCACTATGTCTCACTCCATAATCCCAGCATCCTTCATCGAATCTCACTTTACCTTCACCAAAAAAGTAGAAGACGGATGCTCCACCAAAAATTTATCAATTTCAATATTAGAATTGACCTCATTTCACTCCGGAGTAAATGGCAATCCCGCACTCACAAATTCAAAAAATGGCAATCAACTAATCAAACTGGTCGGATAATATTTCCTATTTCTAACTTCAAAAAGCCCATTTTTAACAAGCTTCTCCAGAAATTTCCTAGCCCCCGAACGATTAGCATAACCCAAAAGACCCGCGATTTGCCCCAGGGAATTAATAACTCATCAATTTTTAATGTAATCAGTTATAATCCCAATTTTCTCACCATATTTTTTATCTGTGTTCATAAAAATAGTATTAGTAAACATTTGTATACTAATACTATTTATTTTTTGAGAAAATGCAAGGGGAAGTTTTTTTAAAATAATATAAAAACGGCAAATAAAATATAGAAGACCATCTCCGTGAAGTCACGAAAATGGTCTAAATAATATTTATATTTTAATTAAAAATGGCTTACAGATAATGAAATTGTCATTTAGCTCATGTGAGCGAACCCCAAAATTAGAAGCTTAAATAATAACCAAAGTCAAATTATATGTATCATTTTTTAATTTTTTTGATACATATACTAAAAACGTGTAAACAGTTTTTTTTTATGTTTCTCTTACTAAATCTCAACTAAAAGCCTTTTTCAAAATAGATTGTTTCAAATTAATATTCTCTAGAAGAAGTAAGAGGGGATTTGGCGACAATTCATATAATTGAAATAGTTAATATTTTTTTTCTCTATTCTCATTATAAATAACTCTAAATAAGTTATCTTTTAAAGTTTTCTTTAATTTATCATTATCAACAATTTTTTTATAAAATCACATATTATTATCAAGTATTTCAACCATTACATTATCAAAATAGTTATCAAAAACTGCTAATACATTTTCTTTTGAATTATTTTTAATCTTATTTACCAAATCTTCATTTCATCTTAAATTATTAATCATTCTAGAAACAAAAACTTTATCTTCATCAGTAAAATCAGTTCAAAAAGTATCATTTAAAGATTTTATAATCACTGATAATTCTGATTCATTTCTTTCAATATATCAACTTCATCAAGAAGACATAGAATCCAATTCTCAATCTGCTTCTAAAGAAATAGATTTTTCTCATTTATTTACTATTTTATAACTATCAACATCAACATCTTCTAAAACTCAAAATGGTAATGGTTCATTTATAGTTGGGAGTTTTTTTGTTAAAAACTTTGAAAATATAAATAATTTTTCTAAAGCTATATCATTAAAAGGAATTAATTGTGATAAAAACGAATAAATACTTTGAAATCTTTTTAAAGTCTTTTTAAAATCTACTTGTTCTTCCTTTTCTTTTGATTTAAAAGTAGCAACAACAGAATTTAAAATATTATGAAGTATAGCTTGGTTAGCTCACGATTTATATTTAGAAAAATATTCTTCAACTTCATTTTGATCAAATATTAAAAAATCAAATAACTTATCATACAACTCATAAAGTTTATTATAATCAGTTCACTCAAGTAAATAAGTTTCTTCATAATATGGTTCAAATGCTTTTTTTATTACTTCTGTATCATTAGCAAAATCAAGTACAAGAGTATCATTTTTTCAAGCATAAATTCTATTTGCTCTACTTAATGTTTGAACTGCCGTAATTCAATTTAGCATTTTATCTACATACATTGTATGAATTAATGGTTCATCAAATCAAGTTTGAAATTTGTTTGCAACTATAAGTATTTTATAATCATCTTTTTCAAAAGTTGTTGGAATATCTTTCACTTCTGATCAATTTAAACTATTTTCAGTATATTCAACATCATCATGTTTTACAGTTCATGAAAAAGCTACTAAAGTTTTAATATTTAGTCATAATCCTTTTATATAAGCATCAAATGCCTTTTTATACAAAACAGCATGCAATCTTGAACGAGTAACAACCATTGCTTTTGCTTTTCCTCAAATTTTAAATCTAGTTGATGAATTAAAATGATCAAGCATTATTTGTGTTTTTCTTGCAATTGTATTTGGATGTTTTTCTACAAAATTTCTCAGTAATAATTTTGCTTTTTTTTCATCATATTTTGGATCTTCTTCTACTTTTTTAAATAATGCAAAATAAGTTTCATAACTTAAATAATTTTTTAGTACATCCATAATAAACCCCTCTTTCATTGCTTGTCTCATACTATAAAGATGAAATGGTTTATAATTTCATTCTTCATTTTTTGTACCAAATAATTCAAGTGTTTTATTTTTAGGAGTTGCTGTAAAAGCAAAGAAACTAGCATTTTTTAGATTTTTTGATTTTGCCATCTCATCATATAACTCTTTATCTTCTTCATTTTCAAATTCTTCTTCAAAAAGTTCAGCTTCTTCTAGTGAATTAGTTGATAATACTTGTTTCATTTTTTTAGCATTATTTCAAGTTTGACTTGAATGTGCTTCATCAATTATTATAGCATATTTTCTACCATCCATAGCTCATAATTCATCAAGAATATATGGAAATTTTTGTATAGTAGTTACAATAATATTTGTTCATGACAATAAAGCCTCTTTTAATTGAGCTGAATTTTTATCTATTTTTTCTACAATTCATTTAATTTTTTCAATAGCTTGAACTTGTTCTTGTAATTGTTTATCTATAACTTTTCTATCTGAAACTACTATTACAACATCAAATAATCTATTATCATCACTATCAAACTTTCCAAGTAAACTATGAGCCAACCATGCTATAGTTTTTGTTTTACCACTTCAGGCACTATGTTGGATTAAATAACTATTACCAACTTTAACATCGTTTAAAACACTATTTACACAATCTAATTGATGAAATCTAGGAAAAATATTTATTCATCCTTCATTATAAATAAATCATGATATAAGTTTTGAAAGTTTATTTTTTTGTAAAATATCTTTGTATAAATAACTCGTTTTAAAATCTCATTTTATTTCAGGATTTTGTGTTCATCTATTGAATGGTAAAAATCTTGTTTTTTCTCAAGCAAGTTTTGCTGTCATATAGATTTTCTCATCACTCATAGCAAAATGAACCAAACATCTACTAAAAAATGTTTCATTTGGATTTCTATCGTATCTATATTGATTCATTGCTTTTTCAACTCATTGAGAAAAAGTATCTTTTAGTTCGATACTTGTTATAGGTAATCAATTTATAAAAACAACTAAATCGATTCTATTTCACATTTCCATTTTTTCATATTCTAGTTCATCTATAACTGAAAAAATATTTGCTTCGAATAATTCTTGTAAATCTGGATTTTTATTGTTATTAGGTTTAGAATAAAATAATTTAAAATGACAACCACTATCTTTAAAACCATCTTTTAATACTTCAATAGTTCATTTATTTTCTAAAGATTGATTCAATCTAAAAATAAATTTTTCACTTGCTTTGTCTCAATATAAAGACACAAACCTATCCCAAAGTCTTTTTTGAGTTTTTTGTATAAATTCTAAAACAAGTTCTATATCAATACAAACATCTTTATTGAAAGATTTTGTTTTTCGTAAAGTATATCATGTATTTTCAAGATGTTCTAGTACTTGTTTTTGAAAATCCTTTTCATTAGTATTAGTTGTCATTTTAATTAAAATTAAGAATTAATTATATTTAAAGGTTTTCTATAACTTGATAAATCTCAATAGACATGATCATGTCACATTTTATCAAAATAGTGAGCTATTCTTCAAGCAAGTAAACTAGTTCAAATTCATTGTTTTTCAGCAAAGTTTAGAAAATTACTTTGAGAAATAGGTAAATTTTTAACAAATTCACTAAAATCATTTGAATCAATAAAATAACTACTTGCCCAATTATTTGCTTCAGCTTCTATATCTTGTTCTTCATCAAACACATTTATAAATACATCATCTTTTTTTGATAAATGTAATTGAACATGAGCTAATTCATGAAATAAAGCAAACCAAAATGAATCATTTCTTTTTCCTCTATCACTTACTTGAACAAAAGGAATTCATTTATATTTTCTAGTAATTCAATATACTGGCACTTTTGTAAAAGATGGGACAAATGAAAAGTTTATTCATGCACTAGCAAGTAATTCTTTAATTTTCTCCACATCTACATTCTCATCATTTGTCATGGATTTTAATTCTTTTAATACTTCATCTAGTTTCTTTTTTGAATATTCTTCAATTTCTTTATCTTTTATTTTTAATTCTCAAGCTCTTAACCAACAAACTAGATTATATTTATTTAATTTTAATGAATCTGATTTTTTAAAAGCAAAAGTATTTATTTTAAAAATATCTAATATATTTTTTAAAGATGATACTCAAAAAAAACTATAAAGATTATTTAGGATTCTTTCTTTATTTTCATTTCATACAAAAGTCAATTTTTCTACAAAACCTTCATCAGCTAAGTTTTTATAACCATCTTTTATTTCTGCTAATATATCCTTATCTAATTCTATTTTTTTTGTCATTAACTTCTTTTCTTCAATCCTAGCTTTATCTTCATCATATGATTTTTGTAAATTATTCCAAAATTCAGCTGACATACCAAAAACTTTTTCTAATATTAATGCTGTTTCAGGTGTTATACTTGCTTTCCCCTGGATAATGTTACTAATATGTTTTTCACTTATATCTGTTCTTAAACATAAGTCTTTTTGACTCATTTCCTCTGACTCTAAAATATCTTTTAAAGTTTCTCATGGATGAATTAGTATTTCAGGAAAAAAACTTCTTTTATTTACCATAACTTTTTTTAAATAATTATTATATTTAATATCTTTTATTATTTTAGTGGGTTTTATCAGTAACTTCAAGTATTTTTATCTTTGTTACTAATTTAAATTTTTCATCATTCATGAAATCGTCACATACAATTTCTGTAGGATCAGTTTCAAAAATAATTCTAAAAACATTTTTTCTCCCATCTATATCTATAGATAATTCATATTTTCTATCTCAAGTTAAGGGGTGCAAATTGTATAAAGTTCTTTGTTTCTTTATATCAAGTAGATTAGGAGCTCTATCTAATTCAGTTAATCTTTGAATTAATTTTTTATTCATGTGAACATTTTTCTTTTTGAAAAAAGTTCATGTTTCACACTTTCTTCTCAGTGTATCTGTTTTAAAATCCAGCTCCATTTACATATTGTTAAAGATTATAAAATAAAGATATTAACCTAACTGGTCAATATTTTATATATTTTTTTAAAAAAAGCAAATTTATTTACCAAGTTGGTTAATTTTTAGGAAAATCATATCTTTGTATATTGTTCATTTTATCAATTCTTAAAAAATTATTTTCATCTTTAAACTTCCATAATTCACTATTTACTGTAGTATATTGTATAGCTCAATTAGAATCATAATATATTTTTCAAAATTTTACATTTATAGATATAATTAAATCATTTCAATAAGGGGTTCATATATCAATAGGAAATAATAATACTCTATTGTTTTTATTAAAAGCAGCACATTCATAAGATGGTCTTTCAAGTCTTTTATATTTACTATACATTGCAATATCAACATCATGTTTTTTAAACCAATCACAATTTACTCAAAATGAATTAGTATAATCTTTTGCAAACATATCAACTTCTTTTTCAATCTCTGTTTTTGTAGGAATTTCAACCTCTGAATATTTTATAGAATACTCTCTATACTTCCATTTTCACCAGTCAAATATTGAATTTAATGGTAAAAATATTGAAAACCAAATAATAACAGAAAATGCAACAATTGAAGATAATTTATATTTCCAATTTTTATCTTTAGATATTAAGTCATAAAAAAACATCTTTATAAAATCCCAAAAAGATAAAATCCATTTTTTTGAAATATTTATTAAATCTATAAATATTTCAAAAAACCAATTAACTCAATTATTAGTATGTTTTTTAATTTTTGAGTATTTTTCTTTTTCATCCATAAATCTTAAATTAAAAACTAAACTTCAACTTTCCCAGTAACCACATTATAAATAATTGATTTTTTATATTCTTCATAAAGATCTATTCTTCTTTCAACTTTTTTAATATGACTATCAATTTTTACAGTTTCTTTATCTAAAAAATCAACTATTTCTTGTTGTTCTTCTAACGAAGAAAGTCATATTTTTAAATCTTTAACTAACTCTGTATTTAAGTTTGGTTGTCATGAACCTTGAACAATATCTCTTAATTCTTTTGTTAATTGAGAAAAATAATAAAACAGAAAATTTATATCTATATTTTTTAAATCTAAAAATGCTACAGATCCATCATTTATACATCATTTTATTTTAGTAATTTTAGGGACTCATAATGTTGCTCAACTATTTGAAAGTAATAATGTATTTACCTTAATAATACGACTATTCAAACTTCACTCTTTTGTTAAAAAAGATTCAGTATTATATAAATATTTTTCATTAATTCATTTTGTAACTTCTGCAACAGTAATCCAATTTATATAATTTCAATCAAAATACAATGGGCTTCATGCTGGACGTGGGGATGCTCACCTAACAATATTTGCAATACGTCTAATAGACATAATCTTCCAACTCTCAGGAATCTCTCAAATCCATTCAACTCAACTTTCTTTCATTTTTATATCCCTTTTAATTCATTTTGTAACTGCTTGGTTTATTAAACTCACTCTTTTTTCCTTTAAAAGTTCAATTAAATTTCTATCTTTTTTTATAAGTTTTTCTATTTGTGAAGTTTTTGAATCTAGGAAAGATGAGATTTTTTGTTGATTTTCTAATAATGGAATTGAACAAAAAATATCTCTTACATTTTCTTGATTTATTCATCATTGAGCTCATCAAGTTTGATTTATTAAAATTTGTTCTTTTTGTGTTAATAAATAATAAAATAAATATATTGAATCTACTTTATTAGTTTCAATTCATATTACTGATTGGTTTGCAGTAGCTTTAAATGGTAAATATGATATATTTCAACAAGTTGCTCAAGTAAGAGCTATTAAAACTGAATTAGGTTTTATCCATTTTGTAGAACTATTATTTAATGCCTCAAAAGAGATAAATTTAAAAACTTTATCTTCTTCTATTATATTATCATGGACCATTCATGAAGGTAACCATGGAATATTTCCTTCCCAAAAACTTTCATTTGCTGTAGAAGGAGTTCATCATGCAACAGTCTTAGCAAAATGTTTAATTTTCATAATTTGCCAATCTTCAGGAATTTCTCAAATCCAATCAATTCATGAATTTTTGTATTTTGAATATTTTTTTAATTTCATAGCCAATGATTTAATTATAATTCTTCTTTTAATAATGTATCTTTATACTAAACTTCTTCAAAATATAAATAAAAAAAGTTCTACTTTTCAAGTTTCAATTTTTTCTTTATTTAATAATTCTAAATATTTAAAATAATGTTCCGAATTTCAATATTTAAATACAATATTTTCACTAGATTGATAAAAAATATTAGAATTTAAAACCTCTATTATTTGTAAATCTAAAATTGCAGGTTTTAAGTTATCTATCTTAATATCTAAAAAATAAATAATTTTAGTTATACTAGATAAACCTAATCAATCTAATTCATTAACTATTTTTTTAAATTGTTCCGATCCTATTACTTCTTGTTTTAAATTAGTTTTTAAGCATCTTGCCATTGTTTCTATATTCTCATCTTTAAAAATCTTTCTTGAATTTTTATAAGTTCAAATTCTTCAGCTAGAATACCCCCAAGCTAAGACATAAAGAATAAATTTTTCATAATCTACTAATTTTTCTGACTCTATAGCTTTTTTACCTAAAGAAAATAACATTTTTCTATTAATTGAAATATCTTCATTCGATTCAAAAAGAATAGAATATATTTTTGTGAATTCTGAAGTAAAATTTTTTTTCCAGTTTTTATATTTTACTAAAAAACCATGATTATCTAAAGGTAATTCTAGAATTAATGTTTCATACTTATCAATATTTAATTTCATACTTCAATTATTAATTATAATTCTTCTTTTACAAGTTCATCAATCTCAGCAGTAATCTTAAAAATATCAGCTTCAATATCTTCTAAACTTCTTGGTGGTTCGTATTTATAAAAATATTTAGTAAAATTAATTTCATAACCAACTTTATCTTTACTTCTATCCATCCAAGCATCAGGATAATATGGTAAAACTTCTTTTTTGAAATATTCTTCTATATCTTGATCTAATCTAATCTTTTCACTATCTCTTAATGCAGTATTTGCTTGTTTATTTCATTTTTTATCTAGTATAAAAGGAGCTGTTTCATCATGTTCTGATAAAGCCATGATAATTTGATTGATAAAAACTGGCTTTAAATTATTTTTTTCTAAAGCATTATTTACCTTTTTTGAGAAATCTTCATAATCTTGTGATAAAATTTCTCAGATAATTTTTAGAGAAGTTATAATATCATTCTGTAATTGTATTCCTGCTTCTATTTCTTGTTCTTTTTTTGTAATATCCTTTTGAGTTGATTCAGATAATTTAGAAAAAGTTGAAATAGAATAAAGATTTTCAATTCTTTCTTCATTTATTTGAAAATTAAGTTGTAAAGGTCTTTCTACAACTACTTTTGTATATCAAAATTCTTCATTTTTAAATATTTTACTAAATTCAGTTTCCTCAAAATTATGATATAAATCAATAAGTTTTTGTTGGTGTTCTACTGGATGTAATTCTCTTCTTTTTTCTCAAAGAGATTTTCTCATTTTTTGCCAAAAATTAGTTCAGTCTATAAGTTGTATTTTTCAAATTCTTTGCTTTTTCTTTTGATTTGATAAAATCCAAATGTAAGTACCGATTCAAGTATTATAAAATAATTGTCATGGAAGAGCTATAATTGCTTCTAAATAGTCACTTTCTATTAAGAATTTTCTTATATCACTTTCTCAACTTCCAGCATCTCAAGTAAATAATGGAGAACCATTTGTAATAACTGATATTCTTGATTTTTCACCATTTGTTTTCATCTTTGAAATCATATGTTGTAAAAACAAAAGCTGTCAGTCATTTATACGAGGAAGTCATGCTCCAAATCTTCAATTTTCTCATAATTCAGCCTCTTTTTTTACAAAATCTTCATCTGCTTCCCATTTAGTTCCATAAGGAGGATTTGATAAAATATAATCAAATTTTTCGTTCGGAAATAAATCGTTTCATAGAGTTGAAAAAGGTCATCTAATATTTCAAGATTCTTCTCACTTTAATAGCATATCCGATTTAGAAACTGCAAATGTTTTTGGATTGATTTCTTGTCAGTACAAAACTATATCTGCTTTTGGATTAATTTTTTCTTTTATATAAGTTTTTGCATTTGTAAGCATTCAACCCGTTCAGCAAGCAGGATCATAAATTCTTTTTATAGTATGATCTTTTTTGATATCATCTTTATCTTCGATAAACATCAAATGAGTCATAAGATCAATTACATCTCTTGGAGTAAAATGTTCTCCTGCTTCCTCATTTGAACTTTCAGCAAATTTCCTTACTAATTCTTCAAATATTAATCACATTTCATGATTATCTACTTTTGATGGATGAAGATCAATATCAGTTGAATTAAATTTTTTAACTAGTTTAAAAAGAATATTTGATTTTGCTAGTTTTTCGATTTGTTTTTTTATTTCAAAATTTTCAAATATATCGTAAACATTTTTACTAAAACTATCTATATAATGAAGTAAGTTTTGTTCTATATGTTCTGGATCTTGCAAAAGTGATTCAAAATCATATTTTGAATAGTTATAAAAACTATTTTTTGAAGTAGTTCTAAGTAAATGATCAAAGTTTTCGATTTTGCTTTCTGCTGCAAAATTATATTTTTCAACTACCTGTTTTTTTGTATCAGATAAAACACTATCAAATCTTTTTAAAACTACAAATGGTAATATAACATCTTGGTATTCACTTCTTTTATATGGTCATCTTAGTAAATCAGCTAAATCCCATATAAAACTTACTTTTTCATTAAAATTGGACATTTATAAATATGTTAGCTATTAATAATATAGAAAGTATATTACTTTAAATTTAAATATCAAGAAATTAAATATTAATAATATAGCTTTTAATTTTTTGAAAAAAATGATATTTCTTTTTTATAATAAAAAATATTCTACAACACCCTCTTCACCATCTCATGAATAAACGGGAAAAAATACCCAACTGCTCCGCAGATTAATCCCCAGAGACTTGGATGATCTTCTATCCAGAGTTGTGCGCGCTTGAGTGGGGATTTTCCGGCTAGCAGAAGTCATTCTCCTAGATATGAAATAGACAGGTCGCGGAAGCGATTGCGTGAAAATTCTTCTATGTAATCGTTTTTTAGGCAAAAGGCTAGAAGGAACGTTTTTTCTTGGTTATTAGAATATGGTTGCTGGTCTACATCATAGGTTTTTTCTAATCCTGAAGCGCGGAATTCGCGTAAAAATTTTAGGATTTGGTTTTGGGTTGGGATTATTACTGACATTTTTTTGGGGATTATTAAATAAAATATTATTTGTTATGAAATTCAAAAATCATATCGTCGTTGTATCAGGTATTTTTCTTATATTCATTAATTCTATCTACAAAAATTTGAGCCGTTTTATCATCAAATTCAGTCTTATTTTTCTTGAAATAAACTAGTGCTTCATCAAATTTTTTCTGATAATATAAGCTTAGTGCTTTTTCGTGATTTGAGAGAAAAACATTGTCTATTTCTTTATTTTTTTCTCATAATAATTCATAAATTCTCACGCCTTCCGTTTTTCATTTAACCCTGATATTATCCAATTCTCTGGTGATAAAATCATCTTTTACAATATCGTAGGTATTCCCGGAAATAATTAATCTAGTGTTGTAATATTTATTAATTCATTCCAGTCTAGAAGCTAAATTTACATTGTCTCAAATGATTGTGTAATCTGAAAAATTCTCGTCTCAAATGCTTCAAATAATTACTTTTCCGGTATTAATTCAAATTCTTATATTGATTTTTTGGTGGATTGATTCGTTTATTTTTTCTAATGATTTTTTTAGGGCTAATCCTGTTTTACAGGCTAGATAGGCGTGATTAGAAATCTCTAACGGTTCTCACCAGAAAACCATTATACTGTCTCAAATATACTTATTAATTACTCAATTATTTTTAAGAATTACATCGTTAAAAGAGCTAAATATTGTATTTATTATTTTCAATAACTCTGTGTTTTTTATTTTTTCTGAAATATCTGTAAATCACTCAATATCCAAAAATAAAATAGAAACAATCTTTTCTTTTGAAATATTACTTTCGTTATTCAGTAGATTTTCTACAAGTTTTTTGTCCATATAACGAGTAAATTCTTTTTTAATTCTTCGTCTTTCTTTGTAGGTGATAAATACTTTGTACGAAAATACGATAATATAGGCTATAATGACAGTAAAAATTAGATTCTTAAAATCAAAGTAAATGTATTTTTTAAATAATTCTAATACGATAAAGTAACTAGAAAGTACATAAACTACTGATTGAACAATAATTAAATATAAATTTCTAGTTAAAAATAATAGCACAAATATGGCTGTATAAACAAATATTAAAACCAATAACTCTTTATAAATTGGAACCATTTTTATATTTTTTCCCTCAATTATTGTCTGGATTTCATTTGCGATAATCTCGACTCCGGGACTGAGTGCATCCTTTGAAACTGGCGTTTTGTAGGTATCTCAAAGGCTTTCGCTATAATCTCCTATTAGCACTATCTTATCTTTTAAATCAATACTATTTCAGCTATAATCTTTAAATACTCAATTATACGCATTGTGAAACTGAATTGCACTGTATTTGTCGTATGGTTTTGAGAAATAATTTATATAAAAGTTATTATCTAATTCTACATTTTTTTTCAAATAAATCTCTCCGGCGACTTGAGAAATTGATTTTGAATTATTGATGTTTTGTGTTCTGTATCTAATTACTCAATCATTTGAAAAAGGAATATTCACATATCATAATTTTGCGTTTTTGGCTATGTAATTGATAGGATAAATGTAAGGAATATTTAGAATTTTTCAGTCTTTGTCTACTTTGTATGAATAGGGAATAATTACATTTCCAGCCTTTTTGATTAAATCTCAGAAATCTGTGTCTATTTTTGAGAGATAATTTTTGTTATAAATTGCATCTTGATATTTTTCATATAAATTATCTACGCTTTTAACCGATGAATTTGAGAGTTTCCCATATAAATCCCAGTCAAAATTTTCTGGAATTGATTTATTTGAGAAAAAATAATCGAATACAATTACTTTTGGATTTTGTGTTATTATTTCGCTTAGTAGTCATTCATACCTGCTCCTTGTCCAATTTCATCTTTCTCAAAAATATTTTATAGTTTCATTATCAACTCAAATAATTACTATGTCTTTATTTACCTTTTGAGAGCTTAAATTTTGTGTTAAATAGCTATCATAAAAGTAATTTCCGAGATTTTCAAATAAATTAAAATAAGTGATTACAAAAAAAGATAATAATCATAATAGATATAATCAACTTAAATTTCTTTGCATAAATTTTTATTTAATTTTTGCTGATGAATCCTTAGCTGTTGAGATATTTTTTCATGTTGGTTTTTCTGCAGTTTTATCAATTTTTACTTCAGGATTTTTAAGATATTCATCAATAATATCTTTATTTTTACCAGGAGTTCTAGCCATTTTTACGAAGTTAAATAATAAAAACATTTTTTATTATAACTTATTTGAAAATATTTCAAATTTAATTTTTTTATCTAAACTAATTAATTTTTTTCATACAAAAATTATATGGATCCTCTTTTGAAACAAGAATACTAATATTCTCATCCTACAAAACCCTCTTCACTATCTCATGAATAAACGGGAAAAAATACCCAACAGCTCTATAAATTAGTTTTTAGACAAGAAAAAACTGAGTTTTGCGTCTTTGGTTCTGCTGTGAAAATAGTAGGATTTTCTTAGCCAGATATTTACAAACTTTTTTAGAAATTCACTATTTATATCTTCCTCTTTATAATTAACAACACAAGAAGTTCTGGTTAACAATTCATCGTGAGCTTTTTTGTGACTGAGATAATCTGGATAATCTGAATTTATCATTAATTTTTCTTCGGTCTCAAAATGTATTTTTATTAATCTTAATAAGATATTGTACTCCTCCATAATTTGTTTGTCATGACTATTTAGTACTTTTTCCAGTTGATTATGTATCAGGGTGTGTTCTGAATCTATTACATCATTATGAACTGTTTTAAATAATTTACCTGGAGCTTTTCTTTGTTTTAGTAAATCTGTAAAATCCTTTTTAACTGAAAAAAATACTGTAAAAACTTCAGGAAATTTAAAAGTATCTTCCATACCTTGAATTATTTGCCAAACCCTTTCTGGTTCAAATTCAGTTTTATATGTTCTTTGAGACATTAGCGCATGAAATATATCAGATATTCTTACAATTTCTGATTCTATAGTTATATTTTCAGAACTTAATTCATGAGGGTATCATCCAGTTAAGGTTCTATGATGATAAAGGGCTATTTTTATTATAGAATCAGCATAAGATTTTGTAGTGTCATCATATTTATCATCTGAGTATAGTAATATTATTTTAACTAAAATAGATGAATAAACAGGATGTTTTTTGATTATATTAAATTCTTCTGGAGTTAATTTTCAAGGTTTTAATAAAATATCGGCAGGAATAAGTAATTTCCCTAAGTCATGAAAATGTCAAAATTCTTTAAAGTTACTTAAATCAATATCTCTACCATATTCTCTATTAATTTTTTTTGCTAACATTTTTGATATAATTCACACTTCTTCAGTATGCTCTCATGTTTCAAAAGCATATTTTTCTATAAGGAAACTTAATCACCAAATTTTATCTTTAAAATTTCATTTTGCCTTAATAAGGCCCAGTAAATAAGGATTACTCATTTGTAAAAAATCTTCAATCTCTTTTAGAATCTTGGCGAATTTATGATTTTCTATATTTAAATCCTCATTTGGATTTTGTAAAAATATTGAATCTATTATTTCGAATACATGAAATCTGTTTGGATAATCTTTATTATTTTTTGAAATAGTAACTTTTTCTCAAGTTTTTAAAACGTTTTCAATAATACTACTAAATGCCTTGCACATTATTCAGGCTCTATTATGCTCCGAAATAATTGTATCAAAAAGAAATAATTCATCTAGACTATGCTCATCTAGAGATTTATTTCCTGTAAAATTAAATCATAAATTTATAACACTATCCATAGATATTTTATATAAAACACAAAGGGTATATATAATATATATTGATTTTTTAGAAAATGTCAATTCTATTCTGGAGCCAATATCGGGAATCGAACCCGAGACCTCACCCTTACCATGGGTGTGCTCTACCTACTGAGCTATATTGGCAAATTTTCTGTCTTATTATATAATCTTATTTAAAAATTCAATTTTAAATTTGAAATTCAAAAAAATTAAAATAGAATGAGAGTGGAATTTTTATTTTTTAATTTATTTTTTATGCACAATAAAACAAATACTCTTGGAACAAAAACAAATTACTTTAAAAATTGAATGAAACACTGAATTTGAATATTTGTTTCAATTGCAATTCTAGGGATAATTACAGTATTTGCAGCCAACTGGTATGATAGTCTAACTTCAAATGCTTGAGATCCGCTCACTGCCACCAAGTGGAATAATGTCGTAAAAGCTACAGTTCCAACTTGAGCAATAATGGCATTTAATCTCACAACTTGTCCAGATACTTGGACAGAATATCTTCCCGCAAGATGAAGATTTCTAAGGTGAATTGATTCTACCTGAATAAATGATACTGTGAGAGTTTTATGAGATTTACAAACTGATGATTTAAAGAGTCATGCTCACCAACAAAGTGTAAATAGTTGACCTGGTTCAGGAACCAATGCAGCCCCTTGAGTTAACAGTATTTCTCCAACATGATATGGTACATACACTAGTTTATTTTGATGAACTGAAACTCGTCCGAAGAATGTGGCGGTGCTGTTTTGTGTGAAGCAGTAGATTAAATTAAATTTTGCGTTATATAGTCAAGAATTGCAATTCCGGAATTTGTTGGTTTTATTTTGTTTCAGTCTTTTTCCAGTAATCAATCTTTTATAAATTCATCTAGTTTTTGTTTATTTTCGACTAAATCTTGGCTTAAATTAAAAGTCCTGAGCCCGAACATAATGCACTCTATTTTTAGATCTTTTTCTTCTAAAATTTCCTCAAATTCTAATTTTTTAGCATAATAATTTGAGAAATTTTTGCCATTTGTAAATCTTTTATTTCCTATAAAACTTGATGCATTTAAGCCAAAACCTCTGTAATTTGAGTGATTCCAGTAAGATTTATTATGTCTACATTCCGCTCAAGTTTTAGCGAAATTAGAAATTTCATAGTGCGTAAATCATTTGCTTTCTAAGAAATTTACAACTTGCTCATATTCCTCTAAATAATCATCTTTTTTAAGTGAAATTTCTGCCCAATTTTTCGGATAATTACCTTGCTCGAGCATATATAAGCTCACGTGTTTTATATTATTGTTTTCATTTATTATCTTCTCTAAATCTTTTTTGATTTCTCATTTTGCGACATAGGGAAGTCCGATAATAAAATCTACTCAAATATTTTCAAATTCCACCTTTTTCAAATTCCCTAAAGCTTCAAAAATAACTTTATTTTCACTTCTTCAAATTTCTTGTAAAGTCTTATTATTTAAGCTTTGTATTCAAATGCTTATTCTATTAATTCAAATTTCTTTAAGTCATATTGCATATTCTTCATTTACATTTTCAGGATTTGCTTCTAGAGTAATTTCTGTGTTTTCCAGACTTCAATATTCCCTAAAAATTGAGATAATATCATCAATTTGAGCTACATTCAAAACTGAAGGAGTCCCACCTCCGAAATAAATGGATTCTATTTTTTCTCCTCAATTCTCCTCAAGAAATTCTCTTATTTCTTCTTTTAAAAAATCTAAATATTGCTCAATTTTGTCATCAATTCACGCAAAAGAAGCAAAACTACAATATTTGCATTTGCTCTTACAAAAGGGAATATGAATATAATAAAACATTTGAAATTTATTTTAAAGCTCCGCGAATATGAAGTGAATCTATTCGTTTACAGGTGAATAGATCTGGATTATCAAAATTTATACAAAGAAATTTTCCTCATCAAAATACTCTAATATCTATTACATCATTATCAGGAGTATTTGTTAAATAATTTCAATTTTTGAAATTTCAAAGTTTTTTTAGATTTAAAATTCGTTCATTACCATTATTTCAAGGTATTAAATCTAATATTTTAGCCCGTTCTTCCATTTTAGGAATATATAGATTAAATTTATCTGCTTCATTAAAAGCAGTTAATCATGTGTGTTTTCCAGGTATATCAGATATACTTAATCTTATAATTTCTCACTTGCTTACCTCAAATTCAATACAATTTGGTTTTAATTTTATTTTAGTTACATCCCAGTTTGGATATTCTCACATTAGATTATAAAGCGCTTTGACGTGATTGAAATCCGTAACTCAGTTGAAAGTTTTTTCTATTTCATCTTTAACCTTTGCTTGTAATATTTTAGTTTTAAAAACTTGATTAAAATCCTCATTAAATTGAATTGCATCTTGCATAACTCATTGTTTTCTCAGAACAAGATCTCTCTCTTTTCAAGAAGAATTTTTTAATGTTTCTCACATACGAGTTCCTGGAGAATAGGGATATGGTGCTTTTTTTGCCATAATATTTTAGTTAAAAATGTAGTGTCAAATTTCAGTATAATACAAATTTTAGAAAGTCAAGAAAATTAGCGATAAAAAATTCCCCGTAAGCACTTAAGCTTATCGGGGAATAATCTTTTTATTACTTTGAATAAGGATCTAACTTCAGACCTTATCAACAGTAACGAATTAATACAGAAAATCCCATTGCCAACGGGAGCATGACCGGAAGAAAGAGTTCTCTTTCATTTCTCCACAGAGGTATTCCACCTGCAACAGCGAGAATAACAATAAAGCTAAGACAGACTCTGATAATCTCAGTAGTCTCAATTGCTACATTGCCAGTGCTGGCAAAATAGCCAGCAATGGCACCAAGAACAATGGAAATACCGCCAGGGCCAGCCAGAGCGCCACCAAGGAGAGCATTACCAATGAGATCACTATTGGATAGTGAGTATTGAAGCTGCTGTGGATAATCAAGCTGGAGAATGTGAATAAATAATCCAATCTCCACTAATGTCAGTATTGTAGTAGCCTTATATTTTGGCTGCCAGATGAAGTTAAGGAACATGGAAATACGACTTTGTATCTGCGTTGCAATATTATTTGTCTGCATGGCTACAACTCCTTATTTTGAGGGGTTTGTATGTGTTTTTGTATTTGCTGGAATTATTCCCAGTAAATGGATTATATCTATAATTAATAAATTGTCAAGAAAAAGATAAATAAAAAATCACAATATAGAAAATATTGCAATTTTTAAAAAAATTTAAGGGTAATAAGCCGAATTCTGTATTTCGATGTAAATCTATCTAGGATTTGAATTGCTCCAAATCTCAAGCGAGGTATATCACACAAATCAGCCAAGATACTTTAATTTGCATAATACCATTCCTCTTGCACCACATGGGGTTTGCCAACCTCTCCAGATTACTCTGGATGTTCTTTGGTAGCCCGAGGACATCCAAAGACTTTTCACTTTTCTCTCAATTACTTGAGATAGTATTGTCTCTGCGGCACTTTCCGTACTATGATTTTATGAATTATATCATAGCCACAGCCGTTAGCTGTCATATTATCTTGGAGGTGTTCGGACTTTCCTATCTGTAGAGACGCGATTAATCGCGTCTCTACAGATTATACATCTTCCCTCGGGTTTTATTATATGATTTTTTCCAAAAACACAAGAAAATAATTTGCAAAAAAATACTTATCCATAAAATGAAATTAAATTAACTTAAAAATTCAAATGCAATTAACCAAAACTCTCCTACATACTACAGATTCTTATATCAAAAAACTAGCTCAAGCTGGGATTAATGAGGTGAAAGATTTGATAAATCATTATCCCAGGACTTATGAGAATAAAAGTCAGGTTTTGGAATATTTTAGTTTTGTGAGTATTAAGGAAAAAAACAGTGTAATTTGTACTATTGAGACAATGATTCTTGAGAGAACTAGAAATAATAAACAGTTAATTAAGGCTATTTTAAAGGACAAAAATGATTTTATGGCGGAAGCTGTTTGGTTTAATCAAAAATATCTTTTAAATCAATTTAAACAGTGAGATAAAATAATAATTTACGGAAAACCGACTTATAATTACGGAAAATTATCTTTTTCTAGCCCAGAAATTAATTTTTACTGAAAAGAAACCAAAGCTATAAAACCCATTTATCCAGAGTCAAACTATATTCCATCAGAGTGGTTTGAAAAAAAAATCGCACTTTTAAAGCCGTATTTTTCTGAAATTGAAAATATTTTACCAGCTCAAATATTAGCTAAAAAATGATTTAAAAATAAAAGCGTAAACTTACTTAAAATTCATTTTCCAGAAAGTGAGAAAGATTTTGAGCAAGCGAGGCGAGAACTCGCTTACGAAGAGCTTTATGAAATGCAATTAAGATGACTTCTTAAGAAAAAAGAACTAGAAAAAACAAGTCTTAATCTTTCGCCAAAAGTAAAATTAAATCCAGAATTAGTAAAAGAAATAATTTCGCACCTTCCTTATAATCTCACAAATAACCAAAAAATCGTGATTTTTCAAATTCTCAAAGATATGGAAAAAGATTTTGGAATGAAGAGATTACTTCAGTGAGATGTGGGGACAGGGAAGACAATTGTTGCATTAATTGCTGCAATTCATCTTATAAAAGAGTGAAACTATCAAGTGGCATTTATGGTACCAACAGAAATTTTGGCTCGCCAGCATTTTGCGAGTATTGCCTATTTACTCGAAAAATATGATATAAAATCAGATTTGCTAATTTGAAGTCTTACCTCAAAACAAAAAGATGAAGCAAAGCAAAAGTTAAAATCATGAGCTACTCAATTTATTGTCTGAACGCACGCTTTAATACAGGATTGAGTGCATTTTAAAAATCTATGATTTGTTATAATTGATGAACAGCACAGGTTCGGAGTAGAGCAGAGGAAATATTTGGAGGAGTATTATTCTTGAAGTAAAGAGAAATGAATCTTCCCCCATAACCTTAATATGACCGCGACTCCAATCCCAAGAAGTCTGACTTTGACTATTTATGGAGACCAGGATATTTCGGTATTGAGTGAATATCCAGTTTGAAGAAAACCTATTTTCACAAGAGTAGTAAAAGAAGATCAAAGGGAACAAATGTATAGATTTATAGAAGAAGAGCTGAAGTCTTGAAGACAGGTTTATTGGATTTCACCCCTTGTAGAAGAAAGTGAGAAGCTCGATATCGCAAATGCTACACAAATGAGAGAAAACTTGGTTTATATTTTTCCTGATTATAATGTGTGACTACTTCACTGAAAAATGAAGCCAAAAGAAAAAGAAGAAATAATGCAAGAATTTATGGAAAACAAGATTCAAATCCTGTCTTCTACTTCAGTAGTTGAAGTCTGAGTAGATAATCCAAATGCGACAATTATTTGCATAGAAGCCGCGGAGAGATTTTGACTATCTCAGCTTCATCAATTTAGATGAAGAGTCGGAAGATGAGAAGATCAGTCATATTGTTATCTTTTCACAACAAAAACTTACAAATGAGAGCGTCTTAAGGCCATGGAAAAAACTAATGATGGATTTGAATTATCAGAAATTGACTTAGAGTTGAGATGACCCGGAGAGGTTTACGGAGTCAGACAATCTTGAATTCCTGACTTTAAAATTGCAAGTTTATCAGATTTTGAGCTAATTTCTGAAATTAGAGAAGATATAGAAAATATGCTTGATAACCCAAATAAATAGCTATATTTTTAAGAATTATTTATTCATTATTAATAATTTAAAAATAAAGTCTATACAAAATTTCTTTTTTTTTATTTTATTTTAGCTATAATAATATTGTTTTTTTAATTTATAAATTTTAATTTTATGTTAAACATTAGAAATAAATGAGGTTTTACACTTGTGGAACTTATGATAGTTGTATCTATAATTTGAGTACTTGCTATTACATTATTACCTCAATTACAATGAGCTCAAGCTAGAGCTAGAGATGGTTGAAGAATAGCTTCTATGCAAAATATTTCAGCTGTTTTAGAAACTTATTTATGAGATATGTGATTATATCCACCTTCAGATGGGAGTGCTGAAGCGCCTTCTTCTGTAGTAAATTGTCTTAGTGCTACTGATTGAACTCTACAGAATGTCTCACTACAAAAAATATTTAAATGATGAAAAGCTCCAGTTAATCCACAAAAAACTTCTAAATCATGACTTTGTGATAATGCTTGATCATATCAATATACTGCTTTGACTAAGGATTGAATTAAACAATCTTGATATATATTAGTTGCTGATGTTGAGACTCCTCAAAAAGCTAATATGGATTTTTCTAAAGCTTGTGGAGGTTCTCAATGTGATACAAATAATTTAAAATCTGATTGAACTACAGATTATACTACAATTAATCTCACTTGAACTTTAACTGCTGAATTACCAGATGCAAAGAATTCTGTTTATTGATTAAAAAACTAGTTTTTTTACTCTAAACTTGCCTAAAATATAAAATTTATATAATGGATTAATAAAGTTATTTATTAATCCATTATTTTTATGTTTTCGTATGTTAAATGAAGCGTCTTATATATAGAAGATTCCAAAGTTTCAGTTTCTGTCGCTGGTACATGACTTGGTCTTGAGATTTTTGTGTCTCCAATTACTTTGTCAAAAATTGTAGTTTGAGAAGAAATAGAATTATTTATTCATCATCATATTACAGAAGTATCTCAAACTCTTTTTTGATTTGAGAATTTGGGCGAAAAGAAAGTTTTTAAAAGTTTATTAAAAATAGATTGAATTGGATGAAAGGCAGCAATTAATATTCTGGGGATTTGAATTCATAATCTAGTGAAAGCTATTGAAGAAAATGATGATAAGTTCCTAACTACAATCCCAGGAATTGGTAAAAAGACCGCACTAAAAATAATACTTGAAATGAAAAATAAAGTTGAGGCTGGGGATTTATTTGATAGAACTGAAAACCTAAAACTTTCTCGTCCTTATGACCAAGATATTATTAAAACTCTCACAGATATGTGATACGATAAGAAAAAAGTCGAAGAAATCGTAAAAAACATCCCAGAAGATATAACGGAACTTAAAGATAAAGTAATGTTTGCAATAAAAACATTATCAAAATAATTCCTCCCATATTTTAGGGGAGGTTAGGTGGGGTAATTTTAAATTTATTAATTATGAATATTTCAATTTTTACAGCGACCGGACATTATAATCTTGGGGATGAATTAATTTTGCTTCAGGAATATGAGGTTCTGAGAGAAATATATAAAAACGCTAATTTTTATATATTTACTTATGATAAAAAATCTTCTTTATTAGAAGAAAATAAAACTCACATCTCCAGAAATGGAGAGGGGCAGGGGGTGAGGTATATAAAATATTTCCCAAACAATATCAAGAAAAAACCTTTTAAAAATATAAAATATCTCTGGAAAAATATCAAAACAATCTATAAATCAGATTTAGTTGTTATCGGATGAGGATGATTAATTTATGAAAGTGAAGTCCAGAGCTCTTCATCTCCCATAATGCAATGGAAATTCCGTGTATTTTTGGCTAAATTTTTTAGAAAAAAAATTGTTTATTTATCAGTTTGAATAAATACCTCAAATCCAAAAAAAATAAAATATTTATTTACTGGCAAAAAAACAAAAGTTTCTGTGAGAGACAAAAAATCCCAACAAATTTTAGACAAAATCTGAATAAAATCTATTATTTTAACAGATCCAGTTTTTAACCTAAAACCAGAAAATAAAACTAAAATTCCCCTCTCCTCTGAGAGGAGAGGGGCTGGGGGTGAGGTCTGAATTTCACTTAGAAAATGATATTTAAAAAATGAGCAAGATTTTATAAAACAAATTATTTTGTATCTCTCTAAGGCTTGATATAAAATAGTCTTTTTGTCGCATTCTATTCATCAGAAAGATCCGCTTGCTAATGATTATTTATTTTTAAAAGATATCGCGAAAAAATATAATATTGAAATTACAGGCAGTATTTCAGACACCCTAAAAGCTTACAAAAAACTAGATTATGTAATTGGGATGAGATTTCATAGCTTAGTTCTTAGTATTGTCTATAATATACCATTTTTAGCCCTGAGTTACTGACAAAAAACAGAGGAGTTATTGTTAGATTTTGATTATAAATTTAAACTAAATAGTAGGGAACTTGAATTTGAAGATTTTATAAAAAAATTCAGTGATTTAACTCAAGCAAATAACTCATTATTTGATTTTTGAGCAAAAATAGATAAAATAAGGCAAGATTATAAAGTTAATATTACTAAACTGCTTAAAAATGGACTGGAATAATATCAAGAAAATGGCTTTAGAGACAAAAAATAAGGCTGTAGAAATGTGAAAAAAATGATTTGTAGAATGAAAAAAATACAGTGAAAAAGCTATAGAATTTTCTAAGGATAAAATAGAGTCAGCTCCTGTTTTTCTAAAAACTAAAGCTGATTTTGAAAAAGTAAAAAATGATAAAAAATTAATAATTTTTTTCTTAAATGAAGATGAAGCAGAGAGTAAAAAATTAAAATTACAAATTCCAGTTATTATAACGAAATGATGGATTAATAGTGCCACTGTTAGATTTTGTTTTGAGGGAGAATTTGGAGATTTATTTAGGGAATTAGATGTTATAAGTGTACCAGAAATATTTATCTATAAAGAATCTAATCTAGATAAAAAAATTACTGATATCGATGAAATCAAACAATTTTTAAAAGATTTTGTAATTTAAAATATTAATTTTTAACTTAAATTTTATGGAACCAACAGTAATTTTAATATATGTTTTAATTGTTTTTTTTGTAGTAATTTGAACACTTCTTTCTGTTAATTTATTTTACTTACTTAGAACCTTAAAAAGAATAGATAGAGCAACGGAATTTATAGATTCTATTGTAGGAATGCTTGAAAGAATAGAAAAAATTCCTCTTGATTTTCTAAATCGTTTTTTGAAAAAATTCGAGAAATAATTAGTTATTAAATAATTTTAGAAAAAATGATTTGGGCAATAATTAACACATTTCTTGATAGTATAGCGGATGTTTTATATAAAAAAGCATTGTCAATTTCAGATATCAAATCAATGATTTTCCAGTTTACAGGAGAGATTTTAGCTATCCCAATTGTCATTGTACTTATTTTTATTTTTGATTTTAATTTAAAATTATTTTTAGATCCTACTATATTTGGGGGCTTTGTTGTTATGACTATTTTCTTTCTTCTGGGCAATAATCTTTGACAATATCTTTATAAAAACGAAAAACTTTCAACCCTACTTCCTTATTTTAAAATAAATAGTTTTATAGTCGTAATTCTATGATTTTTATTTTTTAAGGATGCCTCTTTAATTTCTTTTTTGATTTGTATTTGAGCCATAATTCTTACAACTATTTTTTCAATTGATTACAAAGATTATACTGCACCAAAAAATTCCTTTAAAATTATTTTACACGAAATATTTAAAACAATAGAATATTTAATTGCCATATATATTTTAAAAAATGTATCAAGTGTAGAATATGTAATTTTATATCAAGTTTATTATTCTATAGTAGTACTATTAATAATTGCTTTTCAAAAAGATTTCAAGGAATTCAAAAAATTTAATTCTCATATCTTAAAATATAGATATATGGGTTACACGCTTTGATTTACTTCTTATTTTATAGATATTTTTCTTTTAAAGGAATATTGAGTTATAATTTTGACTTTATTTTGATTTATTTGTTCTTCTTTAACTATAGTTATAGCTTATTTTTTTCTAAAAGAAGTACCAGAAAAAAAAGAAATAATACTTTGAGTTTTAGTTACGATACTAGCTTGAGTTGGATATTATTTTAAATAATTTATTTTTAATTAGTTTATTATGTCTATAGAATCAAATAACTTTGGATATGAAAAAGTTGCAGAAAAAACAGAAAAAGAGAGAAAATTAGAAATTGCAAAAAATCTTGAATTTTCAAAAGAAAAGCAAGTGTTGCTTGAAAAAATTGATAAAGAAAAAAAACTTACTTATCTTAAATCTTTAGTTGAGAGATGATTAATAAATATTACTACAGCAGAGCATATTGTAGAGTGAGAAGCATTGGATAATGTCCAAATAAAAGAAATTTTTGAGAAAATAGATGAAATAGAAGAAATCCAAAATATAGAAAGTATTTTACCAAAATATCTTAGAATTTCAAAAGAAGATTATATAAAAGCTTTGGAAGACTCAATTTTTAGAAAAGAGATTTTAAAAAAATTAGATAATTCTTTATTATATCTTTATAATTCTTCTAATAAATTCCCACTTTGAATTATAAATTTTTTCTCATGATTAATGCGTTCACTTGATAAAAATCAAAAAAATACAGTAAAAGTCCAAGAAAATACCATTGATATTAAAAGGTCTTTGGTTTAAATTCTAAATTCTCCATCTTTGTAAATAATTAATTTCTCTCAGTTATCGAGCGTTGCCTCTACGGTGCGGTTGGTTGTGGACATTATGTCAGTGTGAATTGCTGATTCATTAAATCACATTCTTTCCCAATCTCCAGGAGTTTGAGCTGGAATATCTCCGGTAAATGCTTCATGAAATGAGGCTCCGACAGCTATGTGAGTATTTCAAAACTCTCATCATACATTTTCATCATAAAGAGTTTCTCACATAAATTTGGTAATTCTGGAAAATCTTCTATCAGTAAGTGAGAATTCTCATATTTTATCTGCATTTTCAGCTGCTAGCATTTCTTTTAATAATTCTTCTCAGCTGCTAGCCTTTGATTTTATTATAATTCAATCTTTAAATTCTAGTTCAATTCATTCAATTTTATTTCCATATCTATAAAGTGGTTGATTGAATTTTATCCAACCATTTGTCCCTCTCCAATCAGGAGAAGTAAATAATTCAAATGATGGTATATTTCTTCCACTTCCACCGAGCCATTGACGAGATTCTCAAATTAATACTTCTAAATTTACATCCTTTCCAGTTACTTTTACTTTTTGTATTTTGAGCTTATTTAATTTTTGTCTGATTTCTTCAGCTTCTTTAAAGATTTCTTTCCATTTTGCAATAGGGTCGGCTTCATCTAGAAAACAAGCTTTAATTATTTCTCACCAATATTGCTCAAGAGTTAATCCAGCATCGAGTGCCATAGCCTCAGTTCAGAAAAGAGCTATTGTCCAAGTAAGTTTTCATTCATTTTCTTTTTTATTACGAGCCTCCATATAGGGCTTTAGTATTTTTTGTCTTGTAATAAGTTTTCCACTATCTATTCATTTTAATTCATATTTATCCCAACTTGACTCAATTCTTACAAAATGATCACAAGTATTTATAAGTTCTAACATATAATTTTTTGGCCAATAATTCAACTGTTCCTCGTCTGCCATTTCAAAGAAAATTCTTTGCGCTCACTCAGGAAGATAGTTTGTAATATAATTTCATCAAGCTTCCAGAACTGATTTTTGAAGTTCGACTAAAAGAAGCTTAGCACTTTCTGGAACTTGTAAATAAACTACATCTCACTTCTTAATTCATTCACCTCACCAAAGTGCGAATTTAATTAAAACATCAGCATATTTTTTTAGGATTTCTTGACTAGGGGTATACATAAATTTAAAAATAAAAAATTATTATAGCTAGTATAATAATTTTTAGAAAAATGGAAATAAATTATATTTTATTCAAATCTCAGAGCATCAATTGGCTTCAATCCTGCAGCTTTTCTGGCTGGTAATATTCCAAATATTATTCAAATCATAACTACACTTCAAAAGGCTAGAAATATGGATTTTGTGGTTATGACGGCGGTTAGGATATTTTTTATGGCGTTTACTATTGAAAAGCTTAAGGCAATTCAAATTAATCCCGCGACAATACTGATAATTAAAGATTCTATTAAAAATTGCATTAAAATATCAGTTTTTGTGGCTCAGATAGCTTTTCTAATTCAGATTTCTCTGGTTCTTTCAATAACAGAAACTAGCATAATATTCATTACTCAGATTCATCCGACAAGAAGTGAGATAGTTGCAATTCCAGCTAAAAACATTGTCATAGTTCCTGTTACTGCTGTTATTGATGAAAGCATTTCTGACATTGAACTTATAGAAAATGGTGCATCATTTGGATCAGTTGTTTTTGTATATTTAAGAAGCTCGTCATTTATATAACTTTGGTATACATCAGTCTTTGTTGGGTCGTCTACTTCCACATCGACACTTGAATAATAGTGAGTTCAAATTATTTTATTCATTACAGTTGTAATTGGTAAAAATACCCTTCTATTTGCCTGAGAATTATCTTGAAGTGTTCAAATAATCGTATAAATTCCATTTTCTAATTTTATTTCCTGGCCTATTGGATCTATAGTTCCAGAGCCAAAAGCATCAGTTACAATAGTATTTCCTATAACTGCCACTTTTTTATTTTGAGAAATATCATCCGCATTTATAAATCTTCCATTTGAAATTGAAATTCATTTAATTTCTAAATATAAATTCTCCACCCCAACAATATTTGCATTTGTATTATAGCTTCAATAAATAAATTGCTTGGAAGTTGTAACCGTAGGGGATACTCTTTTTACCCCGGGAATATTAGCTATAAAATTTACAAATTCATCATCAATTAAATCTTTTGTAGATCATCATCACTGTATTGTCCCAACTTGTGAACTATTTGATCTACCAGGAGATACCGTTATAAGATTGGCTCACATACTGTTAAATCTATCGACAATTGAAGCTGAAGTCCCTTCTCAAATAGCGAGCATCGTAATAATACTAAAAACTCAGATAATAATCCCGAGCATACTCAAAGCTGATCTAAGTTTATTACTGAGAAGTGCTGTTATTGCAGATGATAAATATTCTGAGAATGCCATAAATAATTAATTATAAATTATTGATATGTAGAGATGTTTTATTGATATGTAGAGACGTTTTGCCAAAACGTCTCTACATAATCATCCCGTCTTTTATAAAAATGTGTTTTTTGGCAAATTTGTCGACCTCGGCAGAATGGGTAATAATAAGAATTGTTTTTCATTCTTCGTTTAGTTTTGTAATAATTTCCATTACATCATTTCCAGTTTTGCTGTCGAGAGCTCCGGTTGGCTCATCTCCGAGAATTAGAAGTGGATCTGTTACTATTGCTCTGGCTATTGCTACGCGCTGTTGTTGTCAACCAGACATTTCATTTGGCAGAGAATAAATTTTATCACCGAGTCCAACTTTTATAAGAGCTTCAATTGCCTTTTGTTTTCTTATTTTTGCCGGAACTCACTGATAAACTAAAGGAAGCATAACTTGTTTAATTGCTGGAGTTTTTGGTAAGAGATTATATCATTGAAAAATAAATCCAATATTTCTTCTTCTGAGAAGCGCTTGTTCGTCATCAGTTGCTTTAGAAATATCTATTCAATCAAAAAAATAATTTCCACCAGATGGATTATCAAGCATTCCTATTATATTCATAAGCGTTGATTTTCCACTCCCACTTTCTCCCATAATTGAGGCAAATTCTCATTTATGAAGTTCAAAATCTACTCATTTTAACACCTCTAAATCTTCATCTCCCACATGGTAGATTTTTTTAATTCCTGTCATTTTAATAACTTGTTCTTGCATTTTTAATTGTTTAAAAATCTTTATTCTCCCTCTTCCTCTGGGAGAGGGTTGGGGTGAGGACCTTTTATCTAAATCCTCAGTTAGTATTGCTACTACTTCATGAAGTTCATCATGTTCTATTTCATCATCAAGGAATTAATCCAGAACTACTTGATTTTACTGCAGAAGTTATTTTTTTAAGAATTATATCTCACGCTTTCAATCATTCTGTTATTTCTATATTTGTATCATCTGTAATTCAGGTTGCTACTTCTTTTTTCACTTCCTGTCAATTTTCTTTTACAAGTACATATTTTATTCCAGAAGCCTCCTCTATATATGATGCTGGAATAACAAGAATATCTTTTTTACTTTCTATTAAGATATTTACTTTCGCAGTCATCGAACTGTAAATATCAGTTTTTCATTTATCAAGTGTGATTGTAATAGTATAAGAAGTAACACCAGACGTAGCTATAGGAGTAGAATCTTTTTCACTTACTGTTCATTCAAATTCTTTGTCTGGATAAGAATCAAAAACTATTTTTGCCTTTTGACCAATTGAAATTTTTACAATATCAAGTTGGTCTAGAGTCGCTGATATTTCAACCAAATTAGGATTTTCTATGTAAATAAATTTTTGCTCATCAGCTGTTAAATTATCACCCACTTTAAAATCTATTTTTCTAATTGTTCCATCAAAAGGTGCAGTTAGTTCATATTTATCAAGATTTTTTTGTGCATTATCTAGGGCTAAGCGTTGTTTTGAAACATTATTTCTTGCCTGAGAAAGCTCTACAGAAGTAGTTCAAGCCTTTAATACTCTTAAACTTTCTTTTGCATATTCTAAGCTATTTTGAGCGCTCTGTATATCTAGATTTTTTTGTTTAATTTGAGAATCGTAATTACTAATTGAGTATTCTTTGTCAGAAACAAGTTTATCTAAATCATTTTGCAATTTAGTCGTCGTATCATTTTTTAGTTTATTTAGAGAAAATTCCGCATCTATTATAGATTGTTTTTTTGAATTAATTGTATTTGTGCTTTGTGCTTTTTTTAGAGCTGGATCTGTAAGTTTTTGGATATTAACTATAGTTGATTTAACTGTATTATAATTTGATTGAGCAGAGCTTGTAATTGATGAAAAAATCGAAGATTTACTATCAATATCGCTTTGTGAAAAATTAGAAGAAGTAATGCTTGAGTTCATCATTTCCTGACCACTTTTTCCTAAATCAATTAATTTATCATAACTATCTAAGAGTTTATTTAAAAATTCAAGAATCTCATCGCTACTTTGGGATATAGAATTAAGAGAATTATATGATGTTTTTGAATCTAAAAAAAATGTATTTGTTTCTCTCCAGTCATTTTCTGCATTAGTTTTTGTAGTAGTATCTTTAGCTCAAATATATACCTCAAATGCATCATTTTTATATTTATTTGCATCAGTTACTCCAAGAATTTCATCCGCATCATATAAAGAGTTTTCTATATCTATAATCTGTTTTTTTGCACTAGTATAAGCATCGCTAATAGTCTTGGTCAAGTCTACATCATAATCTGTAAGTCATTTTTCTTCTGAAATAAGTAATGTTGCAAGTTCGTTTTTTAAATTAGAGAAAGACACTTCTTTGTTTTTAATATCATTTTCATTGCTTATAATATCATTTTGTTTTTGAATAATTTGATTATTATAATCACGAATTTTATTTTCTTTGTCTCTTTGTAAATTATCTAAGTCATTTTGTAGAGAAGGAATTTTATTTTCTGCTGTAGTTACACTATTTTCTGAATTTAAAACATCTTTATATTCTGGTCAATTTAATAAATCCTCCAATTTTATTTGAGCATCATTTAGTGATAATTCAGCCTGGCGAATAGTATTATTAACATCAACCTTATCAAGTTCAGCAATTAGTGCTCATTTTTTTACTTTTGCTCAATCTTTAAAATATACTTTTGTAACAGTTCAAACTTGATTAAATTTTAGTTTTTGCTCATCTACAAGAGATGCCTGCCCAGTTACTTTTATAGCATTTTCTATTGATCCACTTGCTACAGTATATTCTTTTGTAATAGTTGTTGTTTTAGATTTTGTATTGAAATAATAGCTATAAATAGAATATAGAATTCCAGCTATAATAAGGAAATAAACAATCTTTTTTACGCTGATAAATTTTTTCATATTTACGATTTAAAAAAATACTTTTAATTAGTATAATAGTCAATGTAAGATTAATGTAAAGAATAAACATTATTATATTTATTCAAAGTAATAATAATGTAAAATATCTCTCTTTTGCCAAAAAGAGAGATATTTTACATTTGGTTTTTTTAAAACTAATCTTTAATACAGCGAACAGAGAAGTTATTTGATTTATCCCGGTAATCACGAAGAACTCAAACATCATTCCGAGCTAAACCTCTACCACGAATATTAGTAGAGTTATACTCTGTAGAAGACCATAAGCGTGCACGATTTCCACGATCATAGAAAACATCATTAAGTCCATAACCTGCTAAAGGTAAATTAAGAGCCCTTACTACATTATTGCTTTTTGTTTTTGTTAAAATATTATCTTTCCAGCCCAATCAGTTACATCTCCATGTTCAATCTGTGGCACTATCTGTACATGTAAGAGCTATTTCTAAATTAAGAAAGTCCTGTTCTTCTGGAACATGCCATCAAGTAGGACAGGCACTCGGAGCATTAGCTCATGTATATAATTTTCACCAAATATTATCAACTCAATATGTTGAGTTGTAAGTATTTTCCTTTGTTATATCTCAATAACATGCTGTTGATCATGCTGTATAATTTCAAGTATAATTATAACAATTATTAGCTCAAGCATTATATGTTAATCAAGTTCCAAGTATACTATTACACCCAGCCCAAGTTTTTCATCAGATATTTATATCATCTTGGTTACAATTAGTTCATGGTATATCTCTCCATTGAACTATTGGTGCGGTATAAATTTCACAATTAACTCAGCTGTAATTTGCATTACAAATAAATCAACAATTTGAAGCTCATTTTACCCAATCTTGATTTACAGTTGTAGGAGTTCATGTTGTAAGAGTACATCAAATCGAAGAACAAGCTGGTTGAGTTGTATTACAAGAATTAGTTGGAGTTGGCGTGTCATCTTGACTCACACTAGCACTACTACTTCCTAAAATTATCTTACTAATACTAGATAAATCTCATCCAAAACTAGCAAGTAATTGTGGTGAATTTGTAAATAACTCCGTTATTCAAGTTTGAGTTAAGTTTGTTATTTGTACTCATGTAAGAGTAGCTGTTGGTTGGTTTGTTATTTGTTTTACTATTTCATCTGGTGATATATTTCATTGAATACTATCTTTTAAAATATATGGTAAATTTGTTGATTTATTTACAATATATCTTGTAGATTGAGATAATAGATTAGTTCATGAGTTGTATATTAAACTTGGAATATTAGATATCCAAGTTGTGGGATTTGTTGTTCAAGAATTAAATTTTATTAATCATTTGTAATTACCAAGTACTCTAGCAGAATAAGCTTGAGAGTCTGCATAAACTTTACCTTCACTCCAGTTATTTAGAGAAAGAGTATTCTCTAGTGTTGTAGCTATTTGGTATTGTTTGTAATCAAATGTTGTTCAGTATATGTAGTAGTTATCAGAAAGTGGATCACGTGGAGTTTTTGATATTTTAGTTAGAGTTGATATTTGATTTTGTATAGTTCATAGATAAGCAACTTCTGTAGTATTTATTTTTCATGTTCAAGTTATTCATTCTGGGACTGGATATTTTCAAGCAGTTACTGAATATAGCTCTAATCATTTAGATAGACTAGATGTATCTGATATTCTAGATCCATCACGAGCTTTTGAAGAGAATCATCCAAAAGAAAGAAATGCTATGGTTCAGAGTATTGCGAGGATTGAGATGACTACTATTAGTTCAACGAGGGTAAAACCTGCTAATTGACTTCTAAGACCGGTCTTTTTAGAGAAGACCGGTCTTGTAGACATGGGAGTTTTTTTGTTTAGTAGTTTCATGGGTATTAAATTAAAAAAATAAATAAGTTTTCTTAAAAAGAAACTTGCAAAAAGTTTACTACATTATTTGGGAGAGTCAAGTTTTTTTAAATTTTAAACCAATAAAATATCTCTCATTTGGTAAAAGAGAGATATTTTATTATATTTTTCGTTCTATTTTCTGGCTAATTTTTTTACATTTTCCCCATTTTTCAAAATTGCTTGTTTGTTGCCTTAAATGCATCAAGCTGTGCTTGTTCGTCTGCAGTAAGGGTAGTTCAGGCTTTTTTCTTTTCCAAAATCGGTTTAATTGCATCCATTTTAGCTTTCATATCTGCTTGTTTCGCTTTCATTGCGGCTCTTTCTGTTTTAATTTCAGCTAGGACAGCTTTTTCTGAATCTGTAAGAATTTCTCAATTAATAAGTTTGTCCATTACATTTTCTCTTGCAATTTTTTTAGCTTTAGCTTCAGTAATTTTAGCTGTGTAAAAAGTCTTTTTTTCATCCGCTGTCATTGTAGCTACTTTCGCTTTTTCATCGGCAGTTAATTGCATTCAGGCTCATTTAATTCATTTTCTCTGTCACATCATTTTTCATTGAAGTGATTCAGCTCATTCCATTTTGTGGAATTCACCTCTTATTTTGTTAGTAATTTCTGAACCAGTATTACTATTTGCATATGCAAGTGCTCACGTTGTAGCAATTGTCGCAATTACTAATCATGTAATAATTTTTATTTTCATATAATATAAATAAATTAAAAAATAAATTGTTTTCTTTAAGAATGGCCGCTTCTTTAAGGAAACACAGGCAGTATATTAATAATATGTAAGATATATGTAAAATTCTAAATTAATTTTTTTATTTTAAAATTGTCGCATTAAATAGCTATTTATTTTTCCATAAAATAATTTTCTTGTATGCCAAAATCCAAAGTATCGCCCATGAGCTCACTACAGTTGATAATGGAAGAATTTTTTCAGTATCCACAAAAGCAATATGAATTGCCCCAAAAATAAAAAATAAATAAGTTAATCTTTGTAGCCTTTTCCAGTTTTTTCCGAGAAATTTTTGACTAAATTTATTTGATGTAAGAGTTAAAATTATTCAAATATACATTCAAATCATTCACCAACCAAAAAGATTAGTTAAATTATAAAAATCTAGACTAGTAAGTCAAACTAGAAGCGAAATTTTTGAATTAAGGAAAAATCAAAGTCAGTGAGCTGTGATAAAAATTCATGAAATTATTCAGATTTCTTTTCTTAACGCGACAATTTTTTTTAGGATTCCGAGTTTTGGTAGTACATCTCTAAGTGGTCTAGAAAAAACTATCAAAAGTAGACAATACCATCCAAAATCTCAAATTTCAACATAATATTTTGGGTAAAATATTATCAAAATTCAAATAAATGGTACAAATTTTAAGATTTTTTTAATAACCAAAAATCCAGGAAAAACTCAATCAAAAATAATTTTTTTTAGTGTATTCATAACTAAAAATTAATAATAAATTTTGTTTCAATTCATTTTTGACTTTCAACTGTTATTTTCCAATTATATATATCAGCGATTTTTTTAACTAAGGAAAGTCATATTCCAAAAGAATTTTCTTCTCTAGAATCACTTTCCTGGTAGAATCTATCAAAAATTTTACCTAGATTTTCTTTATTTATTCATTCTCAAGTATTGCTTATTTCAAGTCAGTTTTTATTAATTGTAATTTTTATTCACCCCAAAACTTTATTATATTTTATAGCATTTGACATTAAATTACTAAAAAATATTTCAAAATATTCTCCGTTTGTATTAATTTCTAATATTTCATTTTCAATAAGTTCAATTTTTAAAGTTTTTTGTTCTAAAATTATTTCATAATTTTTAATTATTTTTTTAATAAATTCATTTACATTTATAATTTTATTTTCAATATTTTCACTTATTGTGGAAAGACTAATTAGAGCCTGAATTAAATTATTCATTTTATCTAATTCTCATAAACTTTCCTCAACGGATTCTTTATAATTTTTCTTAAGTTTTGCTAGTTGCAAGGAACTTTTTATTACTGAAATTGGAGTTTTGAGTTCATGACCTGCATTATGAATAAATTGTTCCATATCATCCAAATTTTCTTCAACTGGCTTAAGGGTTCTTGATACAAACCTAAAACTAATAAAATAAATTAAAAATGAAAGCAAAATAGCAAAAAATAAATATTCTCAAAGTTCTTTTAAAAAATCTGCCATTGTAAGTCTTGATTCTACAAAAGAAATAATTGAAATATTTTCATTAATTTTTTTATTTACAAAAAAATATTCTAAAGAATTATATGAAAAAGAATTATTATTGCTTTGCAGTGCTTTGCTTAAAATTTCTCAATATAAGATATTATCTTTTATTGGTGAAAAAAGTATTCTTAGTGTACTATTATCATATAAGAAAAAATTTTGAATTCTAATTTTTCTTTGAGTATTCCTATTTCTAGATGGCGCTTGGGGAGCTAATTCATCATCAAATAAATTTTTTCATTCAAATATTAATTCCTCAAAAAGTGGATTTTCTTTTATTCAATTTGATAGAGCATCAGTTTGAAAATTAAGTCTTTGAAACTCTTGATTTCTATAGTCAAAATATTTATATCACAAAAAAGAAAGTTCAAGAATTATTACAATAAAAAAAATTGAAAATGTAAACAAAATTGTGATTTTCTTTTTTTCTTTTGATAGTTTATTTATTGAATTTAAATTCATATTAATCGATTAAGTAACCAAATCATTTTTGAGTTTTTATTAAATCATCTCATAATTTTTTTCTGAGATATCCAATATAAACATCAACACTTCTAGAGAACATATGTTCATCAAAATCTCACCAAACATTTTCAAATAAATTTCTTCTATCAAACGGAGTTCATTTATTTTGAGCCAAATATTTAAGTAAATCAAATTCCTTAGTTGATAGCTTTATAATTTCAGAATCTTTTGTAACTTGTCTTTTAGAAATATCTATTTCAATATTTTTTATCGCAATAATATTATTTTTATTTGTGAAATTTCTTCTATTTAATGCTTCAATTCTGGAAATTAATTCTTCAAAATCAAAAGGTTTTCCAAGATAATCATCAGCTCAAAGATTAAGTCAAACTACAATATCCTTAGTTGTATTTCTAGATGTTAACATTAAAATCGGAGTATTTATTCATTTATCTCTTGTCTCTTTACATAGAGTTAATCAATCTTTTCCTGGAAGATTTATATCAAGAATAATTACATCGAAATGATTATCTAAGATTTTTTGTGTTCAAATAATTCCATCAAAAGCAATTTCACTCTTAATTCATTTAAGACTAAAATATTCTCACATATTTTTTGCCAGAGCTCTATTATCTTCAATAATTAATACTTTCATAAAATTTAATTAAATTCTGTATTGATATTAAATCAATTTGTAAATACAGTGTAAGAATTAATTAATTTCTAATTATATAATTTTTTGAAAAAACTCAAATTATCTCCTAAAACTTCTCTTTCTTTCTCAAGAAAAACGTCATCTAGAAGCCGGTTTTTTCGGGGTATTTTGTTTGGTTTGAGAGACTGTTATAGCAAATGGATGATTTTCTACAACATCAAGCTTTCTTCAAATTAATTTCTCAATATCTTGTAAATATTCCACTTCTTCCTGGTCACAAAAAGATAGCGCAATACCATTTAATCAAGCTCTTCCGGTTCTTCAAATACGGTGTACATAAGTCTCACTTTCATTTGGAAGGTCAAAATTAATTACATGAGAAAGATCATCAACATCTATTCCACGAGCTGCAATATCTGTAGCTACTAGCACTCTTGTTTTCCCAGTTTTAAAATTACTCAGTGCTCTCTGGCGAGCGTTTTGGGATTTATTTCAATGAATGGCTTCGGATGTAATTCAAACCTTATCTAAGTCTTTTACAATTCTATCTGCTCAATGTTTTGTGCGAGAAAAAACTAAAACCGAAACTATCGCAGGATTTTTTAATAAATGAGCTAAAAGAAGTTTTTTGTCATTTTTTTTCACAAAATAAATTGCTTGTTTTACAGTATCAGCAGTTGAAGAAACTGGAGTAACTTCGATTTTTACAGGATTAACAAGAATTGAATTAGCAAGTGCTAGAATCTCTTTTGGCATCGTAGCCGAGAAAAATAAGGTTTGTTTTTTTGCTGGAAGCTTAGCTAGAACTTTTTTAACATCATTTATAAATCACATATTTAGCATTCTATCAGCCTCATCTAGAATAAATATTTCTACATATTTTAAATTTATAAAACCCTGATTCATAAGATCCAAAAGTCTTCCTGGAGTCGCCACCAAAATATCTATTCATTTTTTTAATTTTTGAGTTTGAGCATATTGAGAAACTCATCAAAAAACAACAGCATGACGAAGTCATAGGTTTTTCCCGTAAGCAGTAAAACTCTCTTCTATCTGAATAGCAAGCTCACGAGTCGGAGTCAAAATAAGCGATTTAATCACTCTTGGCACATTTGAAACTTCTTTTTCTCTCGATAAGATTTGAAGTGTTGGAATTGCAAAAGCTGCAGTTTTTCATGTACCGGTTTGAGCACCACCTATAACATCTCTTCATTCGAGAATATAGGGAATTGCCTTTTCCTGGATTGGCGTAGGATTTTTATATCACTCCTTTTCAAGAGCTTTTAAAATAGGACTTATTAAATTTAGGTCTGTAAATAACATCGTTTATTTGGGTGAAAAAATATATTCTTTTTTATAAGAAGCCACAGTATATTCAAAAAAGTCTTTTTGTCGATTTTAAAAAATTTATTAATAAATTTCCTTCAATCAATCTATTAAATCTTTTAAAATTTTTTCTTTGATTTTTTCTCTATTTGTTATCGAAAATTTTCAGACATAGTGGAGTTTTGATTTTTTTGATAACTCAGATGAGGCTAGTTCAATATGCGTATATCAGAATTTTATATCAGTTTTGTCATATCTAAAAACACAATTAACAATTCTCTGAATTCCTTGCTCCGCGTCATTTACTCTAATTTTTAAATTATTGTTTCAAGAAATAATAGAATCAAGTTTGAAATGTTTTTCAAGTTCCTTTTCAAGAAAATCCTCAACTAAATCTACGGTTTTCCCAAATTCATCCTCAAATTTTCACTTAAACCTAACTTTTGATTTAATTCATCCAGCCTGCGCCTCCTTCATTTTCACTAATTTTGAAATCATATTTTCCGGTAATTTTTAATAAGATATTCTCTAGTATATTCAAAAATGTGAAATATTGTAATTAAAATCTACATTTTCCTCAAAACAATATTCACAATTTCTCATCTATTAAAAGTTCTGAGAGTTGGTCACCAGGTTCAGACTCCGTTGGAGGTGTAGATTTGGAGATTTTGGTAGTTTGTGAGTCAGTAATCGTGTCCGGCGTAGACAATTTGAGTTATAAAATTAAAAGGAAACATTTGTCATCTGTGGGTGTGACCGGAAAGCTGTAAATCAATTCAGGCATTTGAGGCCTGGTCTAGATGAACTGGGCTGTGGTAAAGTAGAATTTTTGGTGAGGTTTTGTCTAAATTTAGCTCATCAAAGACAGTTTTGAAATCTTTAAATTCTCATCTCTCTGGATAACTCAGTCCAATTAAGCTAATTCAGTCAATATTTACAGCTTCATCATTTAGGATTTTTATTCAGGCTTTTTCTAGTAGGGAAGCTATTTTCTCTACTCAAAGGTAAGTCTCGTGATTTCCAGTTACATAATAAACTCATTTTTTAGATTTTAGATTATTTAGAGGATTGACTAGCTCGTCTAGATTTCAATCCATTCCGTCAAATAAATCTCATACAATAAAAACTGCTTCTGGATTGAGTCAATTGATTTGAGAGACTATTTTTGTCATAAAATCAGCATTATAAATGTGTCACAAATGAACATCACTTATCATTACAACCTTTTTTCAATCCCAATTAACTGGCAAATTTTTTATTTTGATTTCGATATTTTTAACGGTCGGACTAAAGGCATAACAAATTCAATAACCCACAAAAATAATTGATAGAACTAAAGCTAAATAAATTGATAGTTTATAATTGAGACTGTATTTTTTAAATACAAAATTAAAAAGCAAAATAATTCAAACAATTATCTCAAAATAGAGCAAAAATCAAAGCCAAATACCTGAGCTAAAATATAAAAATTTTGTAAAAATATTCTCGTAAATATGAGCCAGACTTGATGAGACTACAAAGCTAAAACTTAAAATTAGAGCCAAGAGAAGTAATAAGATTTTTACCTTAAATACAGTAATTCAAAAAAATTTCACCACAATCAAATAAAGCAGGAAATGTCATCAAAACAAAACTGTCGAGAATAATAATAGAAAAAATAAGATAAAAAAAGTTTGTTGCATAAAGAGAATTATTAATTATATTATTTTGCCTCATTTGTCATTCCCTTGAAGAAGGGAATCTTCTTTGTATTTTGTAGATTCCTGCCTACGCAGGAATGACAAAAGTTGAGGGAATGACAGATATTGTAATTATATACTATTTTCTTAAAAAGAAAGTTTTATGTTTTTTTGACAAAATTTAAAATTGTTTAATATAGGATATTGAACACGGTTTTACTAAAAAATTAATATGGTAAATTACGAAAAAAATATAACAAAATTAATAATTGATTGAGAGAATGCAACAAGTGAGATTATTAATTGTATAAAAGAAGCAAAAAAGACAATTAGAATAAGAATGTTTATGTGGAGGGATGATAATTCTTGAAGAAAAATTCTTGATATTCTTGAAGAAAAATTGAAATCTAATCCAGAAATTAAGGTATTTATCGAAAAGGATTCTTTTTGAAGCCTTGTTTATAATTTCCAAAAATGGATATCTTTTTGAAAACTCGGTTGAGATATTTTTTCAAGTGAAAAAGGTCAGAATTTTATCAAAAATAATAAAAATTTAGTATTTTCTTTTGTGGGGTCAAGGTCTATTTTATTTTTCAAATATTTAAAGGAAAATGATCATTCAAAAATATTTTTATTTGATGAAAATACTGTAAATAGTATTGTAATAATTTGATGAATGAATATTGCAGATGAATATTTGACTGCTCAAAATTCTGAATCTTCAAATGTTTGAGGTTGGCATGATTATATGGTAAAACTAGAATGAAAAATTGCTAATAAATTTAGTTCTCACATCTCAAAACATTCAAAAAAATGACTAAGAAAAAAAATATTATCTTGAATAGAAATTCTATCGAGCATTAGAAATAAAAGAACTCTAAGATCTGAAATTTTGATACAATTATATAAGGCAAAAAAATCAATAATAATTGAACATTGATATATAACAGATAATTTAACAATAAGAAAGCTAAGAAAAATTAGTCAGAAGTGAATAAATATAAAAATAATTCTTCCAAATGTCTCTGATGGTGTTTATCATGCGAATATGCACAGTATTTATAAGATTTTGAAGCCAACTCTTCTTACTCACAAAATAACTCCAAATATTGAAGTTTATCTTTATAAATGAATGATTCATGCGAAAGTTATGGTAATTGATGATGAGGTTTCAATAATTGGTTCAGCCAATTTAACTAATTGAAGTTTTGATATCCTAAAAGAAACTAACGCGATTTTTAGACAAAAAGATTGAGTGACAAAAGAACTTCTGACTCAACTAAATCTTGACCTAAAAAATTGTGAGAAAATAACGCTTGAAAATATTCCGAAATATAATAAATTTTTAGCTAAAATTCAGAAGTTTTTTATCTAAATTCTTTGCATAGTTGTAAGTAGATTTCTTTGGATTAGTTCAAAACTCTTATCGTGTTCTAGATTTTTTTCATGGCTTCAGAGCTTATCTTTGTTTTCTAATAAATGAACAATCTCGTGAGTTGTTATTTCTATGATTTTTTCCTGAGTTTCTGGATCTCAGAAATTTTTGATCCAATTTCCTATATGGTCAATATTCCAATACATATAAATATTTCAACCAATTTTTTTATACTTTGCCGCACTATTTTCTCATCAATCTCTTTCATAATAAGAATTTATAAATTTTCATCAATACAAATTACCTGTAAGTTCCGAAAAATTATTTTCCATAAAATTATTAAAATTCTTAATCTGCTCTACACTTACTCATAATTTTTCTGATATTTTTTCAGGTTTAATATTATAATTTCTTTCTACATTTTCCATTCATCTATTTATGCTATCGCTTGTGAAAAAACTTTGATCTTGCATTTCATTAAATATCGAAGAATTGCTTTGTATTCTATTTTTTGCAAGGATTTTTTGTTTCATTTCACGGAGATTTGTAATTTTTCATTCATATTCAAAATTCGCTTGGATGAGAAATTGTGCCATTCGCTCACTATCATTTTTAAGTATCTCTATTTCGTCATCATTTAGAGCTTGTCAGGAATTATATTTGTCTGCAATCCTATTAATTTGTCTAGAATAATTAAGGTGTTTATCTTCAAGACTCAAATAATCCTCTGGAAGCATAGGGATTTTGACTCAAGTGTTTCTGTCAACAAAAGATTTTAACAACATTCCCACAAAACCCTTAAATAAATAAGGTTTTAAAATTGGGAGATTTTTCTCTCTCTGGGCTAGGGAATTGCGAGTTTTTGTGAGTTCCATTCATGCCGGCACTTCAATAGAAATATTTCTAGATTTTATAAATTTACTCATCCAATCCGGCAAATCATCTAAATAATCATCTGGCAAATCTCTTATATACAAATTATTTTTGGTTTTTCTCTCTATTTTATCAGATGTCTCAAATATTTTAATTTCTCAATATCCAGGAACTGCGACAGTCTCAAGAAGTTCCTTAGTATTTACAATACTTTCTCATTTATAAAGAATTTCCACGTCATCCACATTTCACACATATTTCTGGATATTGTGCACTCCAATTAGTGCCCTCAAATTCCCTCAAATTCAAGAAGCTTTATCAACTCTCTCAACGAGAGTTCATTTAAAATCTTCATTAATTACCTCATAGCTTATCTCAAAATCATGAATAAGTCATCACTCGTTAAATATTGGCTTAAATACGAGAACTGTAGTCTTTCAATCTCAAACTCCAGTCTTCACTCTGATTTCTTTTGATTCAATAGCTGTAGAATAAAATCCCTGCCCAAACATTCCTTCTGAATTCGCTCCGGTTTTAGATGATTCTCCAGGCACAAGCAAATAATTAAAGACTTGCTTTAAATTCATTCAAATAGGATCTCTTACACTTGATACCCAATTTCCGTCTTCTTCATAGAAATTAATCTCAATTTTTCAGGAATTTCCACTTCCCAATATCACATCACGTGAGTTTTGAACTAGCTCTCTTACCCAAATCATCGCAGATTCATCTTGTCCGTCAATAGAAGATCTAATTTCATTTTGAAATAATTCACAATTATAATTTTTACTTAAAATATTTTGGGTAAAATTCTCCAAATGTTGCTCATCCTCAATATCCATAAGCTCCTTATTATGAAGCCTATAACCAGCAATTAATTCCGATAATTTGAATTTCTTATCTCACTCTATTTTGATCACTGAAATTTCTGATTTCAAAAACTCTCATCCCTTATCCAGAAATTCCCCAAAAGCCACCAAGTCCTGCGGATACTCCCTCAATTTCGCCCTTAACTCGTCTATTGTTTTATCAATTTGCGCTATAATTGAAACTTCTTCCAGAGTTGATTTATTGGATAGATTTTTTTCGAGAAGGTAAATTACGACTTGCTCAAAAAATTGATATTTATCAGGAATATAATTATGATTAGGATATATTTGTCAAAAAATATAATTACGATATGTATCATAAATACGTTTAGAATTAATTTGTTCTTCTTGAATTAATGGTTCAAACTCATCTATAAACTTTCTTATACCTTTTATTATATTTATATCTGTAATAGGATTTTTTCTTAAATCATAAGAACTATTTACTAACAAAATTAATGCAATATTTCATAAAAATGGATATTTAGAACTCAATGGGCTTATTTTAAAATAATTTAAAATATCTTTACCCCAACATTCTCATCAAAATTCTTTCATATCTTTCATAAATTCCGCATATTTCGGGTCAGAAAGACTTTCTGCTTTTGGTTTATTGAATAAGTTTTTCTCGAGAAGATAGATTACGACTTGCTCAAGTAATTGATTTCAATTCACTCTATATGAAGGATATTTTTCATTAAAATGCCGATGAAGCATAGAATGATTATCTCATTTCAATGAAAACAGCTTTTCATCAGTAAAATTTCTAATTATTTTTATAATATTTTTGTCTGTAATTGAATCCATGCCTAATAATGAAAGATAATCCATAATCCAATTAATCATACCTTTTTCTAAAAAAGGATATTTATGAGATAGATTTATTTCAAATACACTCCAAAGATTATGAATTCAGTCAAAGTTTTTTGTTGCACGAACTGCTTTCATATCCTTCATAAATTCCGCATATTTAGGGTCAGAAAGACTTTCTGCTTGGAAATCCTCAGAAGCTTTTTTCTCTTGTTGTAATTTCAGACATCTTTTTTTGAGTTCTGGGGTTGGGGTTATGAATTTTAGAAAATCTGCAAGTTTATCAATGTAATAGCCATTAAGGCTTATTTGATAATTCTTTTTTAATTCACTCTGTATATTCCGCCAAGAGGAATTAAGATCAATTTTTTTTATTTCTCAAGAAAAAATAATTATCATTAATTTTTTATTTAATAAAAACTCATAATAAAATTCAGAGAGACTCCTATCTGATGGTGCTATTCAATATATATTTTTTAGGCTTTCTATTGTTTCATAATATATTTCTTCTCTATCATGGTTATTTAAACATTTTTTTAAATCTTTATAAAAATCCTCATACAATGGCTCAAAAATAGTCTCATTTTCTCAGACTTTTATTTTGTTTTCTTCCTCCACCTCTTTCTTCACAAATCAATTTTTCTTGAGTTGGTAGATAATATTTTGAATATTGAATAATTCGTATAATCAATGGATTTTCCGTCATTCTATATTATATTTATTGCAAAAATCTATATATTCTTTATTTTTATCATCAGATTTGAAATATTCTTCAAGACACTCATATAAGTTTTTACCATTTGCCAATAAGAGTGTTCCTGCTTTTCCATTTAATCTCTCAAGACAATATTTTGCTTTATCATATTCTACCCAATCAAATATTCCTAAATTTATTTTTCAATCAAATTTATATTTTTTTCTGATTTCGTTCGTTTCATTACGTCAAGCCATTCAATGAGTAACATTGTAGAGATTCTTTACATCCTCATCTTCCATAAAAAACGCGAATTTTGGGTCCATAATATCTTCGATTCCAGTATATTCTGTGTTATTAATTTCTTTTGTTTTCTCTACCTCTACTTCTTTCTTCACAAATCAATTTTTCTTGAGTTGGTAGATTATGTGTTGTGTATGAAAATGCCACATAAATAGATTTGTATATTTATTTACTAAATTTTCTAATACAACATCATTTCCTTTGATTCTTTTAATAAATAAATCAAATCTTCAATTACCTAAATTAAAAGTTCTTTTCATCATCTGAAATAAACGTTCTTTCGTCTCTATAGATAAATCTTCATCTTCTATTTCAAATTTTTCTGTTAATAAATATCTTAAATCCGTATTTTTATTTAATTGAAATTTATCTAAAATCCTTTCCTCTGTAATACCCCAATTATCCTGATCATTCACATCTCAAAGCAAAATTCTTCTAATATCTTCATCTTCCATAAAAAATGCGAATTTTGGGTCCATAATATCTTCAATCTCAGTATATTCTGTGTCATCAATTTCGATTTTTGTTGTGTTTTGGTTGGGGAATTCTCAGGTTTCTTTGATTTGTTCAAGATCACTGATTATTTTTTGGATTTCAAAAATCATTTTGTTTCTGTATCATTTTCCATTTTCAGAGCTTAATCTTCTTGCAACTTGACTCATAAATTCTGGTTCAGCTTCAAAAAGCTCGAATATTTTATCTATAAGCTCTATATATTTATCAAGCTCTATTTTATTTAAGATAGCATCTTTGATTTCTTGATTAATATTTAAATCTCTTGGTAGATTATTATCATTTAATCCTTCTGAATATATAGTTAATAAGGAAATATAATACAAAATATTTCATTGAATTTCGGGTGTTTTTTGTCTTAGCCTAGCTATAAAATTATCTGCTATTTTATAATCTATATTTTTTCAAAAAAAAGCATAATTCATAAAATCTTTAGGATTTTTAATTCCTAGTACAAGTTCATCTTTATCTAAAAGCATGCTTACAGAACGCTTTATTACGCCATATTTAAGCGTAGCTATTTCACAAAATATTTTAAGTCATTTTTCAAATTCATCAAAAAATTCATCCAATACTTCTTTTAATACTCATCTTTTTTCTTCAAGCATTTCCCTATATTCTTCAGAATTTTTATAAAGAGATAGTTTTGTATTTTCTTGATTAAATTGAGTTTGAGAAAATTCCTCAGATTTTGATTTTTTTGTTGGCGAGCTGAGTGTTAGATTATCCTTGTCTATTCTTCCATAAAACACAATATCTGATTGGATTTCGTATCAGATATTTAGGTTTATGCTGGTGTTTAGAATTTGAATTGGGGAAATGTCTGAGTCAGTTTTTGAATTTAAATATTTAGAATTTACAAGAATTCAGGTCTTGTGGATGAGATAATCGTGAGTCGCATCCTGAGAAAATTCCATCGCATAAAATGGCTTTGTCTCGCCGATAATAGAGTCGATTTTCTTCACTCCGGGTAGGGAAGTAATGTCAAAATTTATAAAATCTGGACTTACAAATATTACTTTTTCATTTGCTCAAATAATTTTTTGGAGCTCTGCATCTGCTGGCAGCACGATTTTTTCTAATTCTTTTAGTTCTTCTAGAAATGGCTTAAATGCCTCTTTTCATATATAATCAAGAGTGTATTTTTTCTCGGTTTCATTTGTTTTTCTTTCTTTTAATTTTGAGATTATTTTTCATACAATTTCACTTAATTCCACTTTTTCCTCTAGAGTTTCACATTTATCAAATATTTTTGAAATTGCTTTCTCAATTGTAAGAACTACTCATCTGGTCGGCAATACCTGATTTTTTGCTTCTGGCACCCACTCAAAAAACGGAGTTTCAAGCGAAAAGATTGAGATATTACTACTTGTCTCGCTCTCAAATTCCTCATTTACAACTCCCGCAACCTGGAGTCTTATTGTAGTTTTTTGCTTTTTATCTGGCTTAGTATTTCTTTTATAGAAAAATCTTGTATGCTTGTCCGCATATTTTTTCGTTTCTTCGATGTCCATCTTGGTTCTCAGTTTTGAGCTGGAAGTCGGGATAAGAAGTTTCTCACAAATAGTTTTACTATCCATTCCCACTCAGAAATCTTCCGCGATAAATCAATTCTCATTTAGAGTAATATTTACAACTGGAAGTAAGCTTGTATCGAGTTTTTGTCAGTTAATATATACAAATTCTTCTAAATCATTTAAACGTTTTCAATTTAAATACAAGTTAATATATGGATTAGTCCCAAATCTTGAACAAATAAAATCATTTAAATATGTGAGGGTTTTATCGTCTAATTTTGCCGCAAGGCTCACTATAGTTCAGTTTTCTTGTTTTTTGCTTGTTAGACTTCAGACTTTTACTTCATTTTTCTCTTCTACAAGCGATATCTCAAATGCCTTTTCTCACTGTTTTTTCGTATTTATCGATAATTTCGCATTCTCAAATTCTTGCAAGAATCTCAGAGATTGGAAAAATCCTTCTCAAAATCTTCCCACTTGCACCTCAGGATTTGAGGCATCACACGCATTTGCGATGATTTCCACAAGTCATTGAGCTAAGTGTTCTCATTGATTTTTTATAAGTTTCTCTTTTTTGACTATTTTTAAATTATCTGATTTTCTCGTGTCTTGAGGAATTAACTTTAGAAGTCAATCGTAATCTAGTGTATTTCATGTTGTGACACTATAAGTTATGAGCTTAATAAAGGCATCTAGTGGTATTTGGGATGGAAGTTCAAATTTTTCTCTTACAAAAGTTATGAAGTCTAAAATTTCAAAATTTTCTCAATTAATTTCCTTATATTCCTTAATTAGATTTTTGATTTTTTTCCTGTTTTTGTCGATAAAAGACCTGATATTTTCAGGTGATGAATTTTTACCACTTTTGACTAAATGGTCAGATATTATACTTCTTGTATGTTTCATTTTATTAAATTATTATTTTAAATTTTTAATTCTATCTTCCACAAAGCAATCAATCCTTCATAAAATTTTCTCATTTGTAGGATAGATTTCTTTAATCTCATTTCTATCATCTTCTGGAAGTCATTCAATAAATTCTAAAAACACATTTTTAGAAATATCCGGTAAACGCATTAAATAGTCAAGTTCTAAACTGAGAGAATAATCTCATTTATTAAGTGATGTAATTTTTCTTTTAATAAATCTCTGAAATTCATCTCTGAAATTCTCGTCAATTACTTCTTTGTTTGTATTAAGACTTGTTTTTTTCTCTCATTTTTTTCTTTCGCGACGATTGTTATCGTTTTTTGCATTTTTTTCTTTCTGCATTTGTTCTATTTCTTGCCTTGCTGTTGCCACTGGTATATTTAATAGTCTAAACATTTCTTTTAATTGAGTTTTATTGACAACATCTCATTTATCAGCTCTTCATATTCATTTTTCTCTCATAAATTCGGCTTTTATTAGACTACCTAGATATTTATTTCAAATTTTTGGCCAGTTTTGTTCTTGATTTCAAATACATTTATTAAAATACCAAATTCATTCTATTTCCTGAAGTCATATTTTAAATAATTCTTCTTTATGAGACATTAATAAATTTTTATATCTTTCTAATTCTTGCTCTTCTGTAGCCGTATTTATTCATAATCCCTCAAGCATTATCTTTAGTCATTTATCATCTTGTACAGTTCAAACCTTATTTCATGCTCACCATTTTTTATTTAAAGTCGCATTAGGAAAACTACTTAAGTGCTTTTTTCCAATTTTTGGCCAGTTTTTCCATTGAATACATTCAAAAAAATACCAAATATTATTAATTTCTATAAGCCCTATTTCTTCTAATTCATTCCTGTGTGATAATAGGATATTTTTATATCTTTCTAATTCTTGCTCTTCAGTCGCTACTCTTATTCATAGGGATTTAAACATTTTTTTTAAATCCATTTTATTTTGAATGGATCATATATTAACAATTCCTATACCCCTTTTCTTATTCCATCAAGAGCTAGGAAAACTACTCAAATATTTATTTCAAATTTTTCAAATTTTTTGCCATTTTCTCCAACCAACACATTCATCAAAATACCAAATTCCATCTATTTCTATAAGTCAGATTTTATATAATTCTTTTTTGTAAGACAATAAAATATTTCTATATTTTTCAGCTTCTTTTCTTAATTCTGGGGTCTCTTCAATTTCCTGTACTTTCGCCTTAACATGAGCTACTTTATCAGAAATAGTTTTATTTCAATTAGAAATTTTTAGTGCAAATTGTCTTAAATTTTGCACATCATTATTTTGTTTTAATTTAACCATTTTTACAAAAATTATAAATATCTCGTATATTTTATCATATTTTTGTAAATTACGCAAAAAATAGACACAAAAAAATCTCAATAAACTTGAATTTATTGAGATTTTTTTAAATCTAAATTTTTATGGCATCTTTTGTCTTTCTTTGAATAAGGATTAATTTAACTTCTCTAACTCTTTTTTCTACTTTTTCAATATCCGCAAGAAGCTTTGATCCAAAACCAAATTTCTCGGCAATAGGAAGAATAAAATCTCTAGTCTCTTCAATTTGTTTTTTGGCAGTTTCTAATTGTTTATCAGTAATTTCTGATTCATTTAAATGATGAATTTCAAGACTTCTTAGGTTATACATCCTATCAGCAATTTTTAATTTTGATGCTTTTTCATCTTGAGAAATTAGGTGATAATGTCTGACTTTAATTTGTTTATCTTTTTTCTCATCTCCAGTTTTTTCTGGATTTGTAACCATTTCTGTAATACGAAAAGTTTCACGTGATGCAGCTCTTATTATTACATTTTTCATTTCTACTAAATCTATTTTTACGTCTTCTAATACATCATGAAATTGTGCTGCAGAAAGAATATCTGGGTCAGTTTCTCATAGTTCTAGAAGTAAGATAAGAGCAACTCCAGATGGATGATCAAAGTAACGTTCCCCCAATCTTCTTTTAGCCTCTTTTTTATATCAATGACCAAGTTTAGTAATAGTTCTAGATGCCATTATTTGATTAATAGAATCTTCATTTAATCATTTAATTTTTAGAAGCTTTCTTGTTTCCTTATTTCCATAATCACTGGCAGAAACAAGTTTATCTCAAAAACGTATAACTTCTGGTGCTCTTGGGTGAGTTTGAGATGTGAGATTACGTTTTTCCATAATTATTTTTATATAATAAATAAAATTTTAATTTTGTCTTAGCTTGATTATATAAATTAATTTAATAATGCAAACAAATATTGAATTGTATAAAAATAATTCTAAATTTATTACTTATTTTTACTTTAAAACAGCAATACTTGACAAAATTAAAAAAAATCTTATATTTTCAGCAAATGGCACGAACATAAAATCATACAAAAACAAAAATAGACTGAAGCTATTATTTTAGATAAGCCGACAGTCTATTTTTTAATTTTTAATTACATAAATATGGATAATTCTGAAAATAGTTGACATCCAGATTTTTGATCATCAATAATTATTCCAGAGGATTCAGCATCTTCTCAGTCTGATTGAGAAATTAGTATAATTAAAGAAAAAACCAAAAAGTCGCAAGACTCTTTATTAGATCCTGATTGTGAAGATATAGAATTAGAATTAAAAAGAGCTAATAAAACCCTTAAAATGATAACTGAGTGTAATAAGGTTTTATTACATAGTGAAACAGAACAAGATTTACTAAATTCAATTTGTGAAATTATTATAAGGCATTGATGATATTTTATGTGCTGGATTTGATATATTTGAGAGAATTGAGAGAAAATTGTTCATCCTGTTGCTCGTGCTTGATTTGATGATGGATATCTTGATTCTATTGAAATATCTTGGGATGAAAATAAAGAAAGTGGTCGTGGTCCAACTGGAACTGCTATTCGTGAAAAACATCCTGTTTATATAAAAAATGTTCTAACAGATCCAACTTTTGCTCTATGGAGAGATAATGCAATTAAAAGATGATATAATTCAAGCCTCGCCCTTCCTTTATTTATCAAAAATAACGTAGTTGGAGCCCTTTGTTTATATGCAAAAGAAATAGAAGTTTTTAATAATGAAGAAATAAACCTTCTTGAAGAATTATCAATAAATATTTCTCAGTGCATATGACATATTAGAGATAAAGAAGAAAAAAAGAAAACAGATGAAATATTAAGAATAACCGAGGAGCAATTACAAATTAGACAAAGAATGGATTCTCTCGGTACTTTAGCCTGAGGCTTTGCACATGATTTTAATAATCTTTTAGCTTGAATTATGTGATATTTAGAATTGTTAAATATAAATTGAGCTCTTTCAGATATTCATAGAAATTATGTTCAAAATGCTTTACAATGAGGTAAGCGTGCAGCTGAACTTGTGAAACAATTGCAGAGTTTATCAAGAAATATAATTTCTGAAAAAACCTCAGTTGATATTTATGATATTGCCACAGAAGTATTTTATTTATTAGATAAATCAACAGATAAAATTATTAATAAGATTGTTAATCTTAATAAATGAGATTTTTATGTACTCTGAAATGTATCTGAACTTCATCAGGTATTATTAAATCTTTGAATAAATTCATTTAAAGCAATAGAAGAAAAATGAGCTAAGGATGGAGATTTTATTAAAATAAGTGCTCAAAATTATAAAATCTCTAACCTTGATAAAACATGACTTCCAGAATGAGATTATGTCCATATTTCTTTTGAAGATAATGGTGTTGGAATGTCTGACAGAGTTTTAAGAAGAGCATTTGATCCACTATTTACAACCAGAGAAAAATGTGCCCAAAAAGGACAGGGATTAGGTCTGGCTATGGTTTATAATATTATCACAAAAATACACAAATGACATATTTATATAGAAAGTAAAGAATGAATAGGTACAACAATGCATATTTTTTTACCTAAAGCTCAAAATATAAAAAAAGAGGAAGTTAAACAAAAAGAGTCAATAAATAAAATTTGACAAAAGACTATTTTAATAATAGAAGATGAAGAAATGATACAGAGTTTTTTAAAAATGGCATTAGAAATGAAGGGATATGATGTTATTACTGCTAGCGATTGAAAAGAAGGACTAAAAACTTATATGGATAATATAAATTCAATTGATCTAGTAATTCTAGATCTTACTATGCCAAAAATGTCAGGGCAAGAAGTTTTAGAAAAAATGCTTGAAATTAAGAATAATGTTAAAGTAATTATTTCCTCAGGCCAGAGCGATGAAAGCGCCAGAGTGTGAATATTATCTCAAGCAAAATGATATGTTCTTAAACCTTACACCTTAGATGTTTTATATAATACTATAGGGGATGTTTTAAATAGGGAAGAGGAATAAAAATTGTAATTTAATATCTAAAAAGATTCTCTAATATTCTTTTGGGATTATCAATTATTTTTTTCTTAATTAAATCAATAGCTTTTCATTCAATTTCCTCTCAATTTTCTTTTAGTATTTCTTCGACAATTTCAGCTATAAATTGAGAAGAAGTTATAGTTTCTTTAATTCTTGTTTTTATTTGTCATTTTGTAATTTTTACAGCTTTTTCTACTTCATCTTTTCATTTTTCCTCTTCAAGAATTTCTATAACTCTTTGCTTGTTATATAACATCATAAACATAGTCTGCATTTCTAATCTATTTTTAAGAAAATTTTGATTTAAACCATCTTCCATTTGTGTTTTTAGAAATTTTGCAGTTAAAAGTTTTTTTCACTGTTCACTATCTGCGATAATTTGTAAAAAACTAGCATCAGAAAATCTTAAAATATTTTCAATAATTTCTTTATTTATAGGGGCTCATAATTTAAGTAAATCAGCTGTCATTTTTCTTTTTACTTCTAAATCTTTTTCTAATTTTTGTACTTCTTCTTTAGAAGTAGGAGGAATTGCTCTAACTGAAGTTGCCAAATACAATTTATCAATTGATAAATAATTAGCATTTAGTGCTATTAATTTTTTGAAAATATCATATTCAGAATATCTAATTGCATAATTCAACAGACGTTCATTATCATTAAATGCCTTATCTATATCTATTCAATCCTTAAAGCCATTTTGAACACTATGTTCAATAAGTAGATTTACAAAATCTAGGTGTAAATTATTTGACATTAATGTTGCACAAAGATTATTTCAATCTTCTTTGACACTTGCTGATGCTTTAAACCGTTGTTTATAATGGCTTAATTTTGAGTTATTTTTGATTATCTCATAAATTTTTTCTAAAAGCTCTTCTGCACTAAGATAAGGAGCTTTTATTTCAGGAGATTTCCCTCATACATTAGATGATTTTTTAGGCATAAATATTATATTAAATTATACATTATTTTATATATAACAATTTTTTATAAAATGTCAAGAAATTTAAAAATATCTGTAATGCCCTATAATTTTCGTGGACCAATCAAGTGGGGTTATGCGAATATTTACTCAATATCCGTGATTATCTATCATATAAGGAACTCAATCATCTCATCTTTTATTGCTAATTATTCCAATATGCCAGAGATTACTTGTTAACATTTTATCAAAAATTACAATATCTCAAACTTGCCACTCCTTTAGATTGTTTATATCACCCGGAATAAGTTTATTGGTGAGTTTTCTAGATTTTCTTTCGAAAAAAGTATCTATATTTTTTACCCTGCGAAAATTAATATTACTATCAAAATTTGTATTGTACAAGCCATTATTTTGTTTTATATCAGTATCTAATAAATCTTTAAAATCAATATTAATTTCCCTAAATGCTCTCCAAATAACATCACTACAAACTCCAATATTTTCTGGAGGATATCATCAACTTCAATAATATCAATTAGAGAAATCATAAGAATTTACGACACCAACTTGTGCCAGTGCAGAGCTATAAAATAATTGCGCTCAAGTCGAGGCTAAATTCGGTACAACAACTTTTTTGTAAGATATATTATTATGTCAAAAATTATACAAAAAAATATTTCCTAAAAGTAGTATTAGAATGAGAAATAGGGAATATTTGAGAAATTTTTTCATTATATCAACAAAATTTTATAATATTTCATTTACTGCCCTTCTGCTAATCTCCAATCTTTCCAGAAATAATTCATCTGTTATATGAAGATTAACTATTTTAGAATATTTTTCTAGAAATAATTCATGGTCTTTGATAAGCTCAGGTAATCTTTCGAGAGATTCTGAATAATTTTTTGCTTTATAGAGTTTTGTAAGAAGTTTTTCACTTAAATCAAGACTTATAATAAAAGTATCATAGTTATATTTATCAAGCCATAATTTGAGGTTTTCCCATTCACGGTCAACACTAGCATCAAAAATAAATGATTTCCCAGACTCCAGAATAGACAAACATCTCTCATTTCTCCTTAAAATATATTCATCTTTATTAAATTCCCCAAAATCCTCCAAAATCTCTGATCTTATCGCATCATTATTAAAAACTGGGAGATTAAAATTATAACTAAGATAATTAGTAATTGGACTCTTAGAACTACCAACGCATCCAGAAAATGTTATACAAATAGGTTTTTTCATATTGAATAAAATTAATTTTAATGCAAAAAATATACTTAATGTTGTAACTTTTGCAACATTACTTTTTAATCCTCCAGACTTTCTCAACATCCCAAGAGAAGTCAAATCAGATGTCTTTAATAATTTGTGGTATTGGCATGGGTTAGATTAAATATTAACTATATTTTTACATTTTGGATAATTTTCACAACCAAAAAATATATTTCATTTATTAGTTCAAAATTTTGCTTTCCTTTCAATTAATTTTCATCAGCACTTATCGCATATTTGATTATTTTCAATTAGCTTACTTTCTTTTGACTCATTCCCACTTGTATATTCTCTAACATATTTTTCTAATAAAAATTCATCCCAAATTTCAATTCAATTTCTTTCAGCAAAATTTTTTGCATCTGAAGTTAAATTTGAGGTAGTTATAAATATTCATTTTGCATTATTATCGAAATCATTCATAGCACCATAAAATTCTCTTATATTTGACTCAGAAACTTTATAATTTGTCCATTTTTTACATTGAATTAGATATTTTCTTCAATTTAAGCTTGCATACAAATCCACTCATCAATCTTTTATTCAAGGTCAAATTTTCGTTTTAAATCATTTTTCTTGTAATACAAACTCAATAAATTTCTCAAATTCTCTCCAATGTAATTTGTGCATATCTTCTATTTTGTCTATTGATAGCCATCTGTTCCTCTTTTTATTAAAAATATATTGTATAATTATTACAATAATACCTAATACTACTACTCATAGTGTTATCAATAAAACTGGATGATTATTATAAAAACCTAATATTTTTTTATATAAATTGAATATAATTCAAATTATTAAAAACATTATAAATAATGCAAATTCATTTTCTTGTTTTCTTTTAGGCATATAACTAATTTTTAAAATAAATTTCACCAATTATATCCAAATTCAAGAATATACAAATCTTAATTTCACTATAAAACTAAAAATAGTTATCTTATTAAAGATAACTATTTATTTTTTTCAAGTTCACACCCACTTAATATGGACTCTCCTAATAGACTGCAATATATTTTTACCTCCCCTTGATTTGCTCTATTTAAAGCGGAAGTTAGAAATCTATTTTTCGCGAAAAACGTTCTTTTTTACGATTTTTCAATGGTTTTTAAGAGTGTTTTTGTGAGGAAAAATGAAGTTTTTACCCGGTTCTTTTAAGGGCTAATTTTAATATTTTACAATATTTTGCATGTTATATAAATATATGATATACTCGATTCAATATTAATTATTGACATATTATGGCAGATATTATAAATAATAATTTATTGTCTTGGAAAACAAATGATTTAAGCAATGTCTGATTACTACCAACATCTAAAGTTTGAAGAAGAATTGATTGGAGTAAATTGTTTGATAGAATACGATTAAGTTATAAAAAACCTCTTAATTGGAATTTACTTTTAGATGAAAATTGAAACTTTAGTGAAAGAAATTTTATAATGTGAGATTTTTTTCATACAAGAGAAAAAAATAAATTAATTATTGAGGCTAATAAATTGCCACAAGAAATTGCAAGATATAAACAAAAAGTTGGCAATGATCGCATATTTTACTATAATTCATTAATTAGTAATTTAATTAAACTTTTTCAGAATATATTTTTTCTATGAAATCAAAATAAAGAAAAATGAGATATAACAAATGTCTATGTCCAAAATTTCTTTATAAAATTAAATGAAATAAATGAAATGTTAAAAAATTCAGAAACATTATACAATGGGTCCAGTTCTGAAAGCATTGATTCTATTGATGATGAAATACTAAAATATTCTAAAGAATGAATTGAATGGGTAGAAAAAATGTGGTGACCATATGAAAAAGAAAATATTGAAAAATTTAAAGAATCAGCTTTAAAATTTTTAAAACCTTGAAATGTACTTGATGTAGATAAAGTTCTTGAAACACTAAATTCACATTGGTCATGGAATGAAGATGTTCTAATCTTTGTATTCTATACTGCTAATTGTAGCAAAAATGAGCTAAAACGACTGCAAAAGTGAGTTCTTGCTGCACTAGATTCTAAATTTAAAAAATTAGACACTCCAAAAATCTTTTTAATTTTAGAATTTATACTTCCTTATATATTTGATTGAATTGAAAATTTAAATTTTGATTTTCCTGAATTATTTAGACCTGAATATCTTAGTAAAATCCATACATATGATTTAACTATAGAAAAATTTATAGGACATATTCATTATTTATGAAAAGAAAATAATTGGTCTCAAGAAATACAAGCAAAATTAATTGAACAATTCAAAATATATTGAGCATCAGAAAAATGAAAAATATGATTCTGACAATGAAGCGAACAGCTTTATTATTGGCAAGAAATTACAGGTCATTTAAATAAGGATAATTACAAAGACTATTTAAAATCCGAAGATTTATGAGAAAATAGAAGGCCATTACCCAATATCCTTAGATGTTCTATTGAAGAAACGAAAGAAATTACAAGTAGTAGTGTTCAACAATTAATGATCAATTCTTAAGTCGAACTCACAATTTTAAACAAAAAAGAGCCTAAATTTTTTAGGCTCTTTTTTCATGTTTTAAACTAACTTTTTACCAGAACTATTTCTTTATATAAAACATTATTTAAAGGTGGTTCGATATTTTTTACTTTGGAGGCACCAATCGGATTTGAACCGATGACTTTAGAGCTTTGCAGGCCCTTGCAATTGACCACTCTGCCATGGTGCCGGGTTGTGGTGGAATATGTGGAGTAGGTTTATTTTATAGAAAAAAAATAAAATGCAATTTATTTTTTATTTTATACAATTAAAACTTGTAATAAGATTTTCATATCTTGTGGTATCGGTTGTTCCTAGGGCTATTCAAATAGTAAGCAAATATACTTTGTTATCGCATATTTTTGCTGTTTGTAGGAATTTTCTTTTTGGGGTAGCTGTGTTGTATTTTGCTTCAAATGTATATAAATTTGAAGTATCTTTATCTGAGAAAGTTATAGTTTTTTCATTAAGCTTTAAAAATTCTATATATTCTCAATTTGAAAGTGAATAATTTATAAGAGAATATCTTTTTGATGTAGTTTTTTCTGATAATTCTTGTCAGATTATTACGAGATTATTTGCAAATCCAGAAGATATATCAGAAGAACTTACTGCAAGCTCTACTTGTCCGCTTTTAATAGCTGGAAGTTCATTTTTATCTACTACAGTCCAAGCAGTTGGAATATTAATAGTAAATCCAGAGCCTGAGTAAGCTTTGGTTGATTCGTCTGTTGTAGTGCTTGTAGATCAGCAAGAAGTAAGCGCTAATCATACAAATAAAAAGAGAGCTAATTTTTTCATAATTAAATTAATTTAAGTCATAAATGTGTTAAAATCAAGAAAATATATATCAAAACTAAAATAGCAAGAATTATATATTTTAATAATTTATTTAGAGAATATACTGAAATCATATAATTTCAAATATCAAACAAAAGTGCAAATACAGAAAATACAAATACTGGATAAATTACAAAAAGGATTTGAGAAAAATATTCTGGAAATAAGCCACCAAGTACTGAAATATAAGATAGAAAATATAAAAATGCTATAAAAATAAAAAATGTTTTTGATATTTCTAGCTTAAGTCATACATAGAAATTTTCTCCGCTAAATAATTTATTTTTAATTTTTTCTAATAAATTAGAGTTGCTTTTAATCATAAATATATATAATTTATTTATTATTTTTTTGATTATATAAAAAAATGTCTTTTACACAAGAGCAAATTAAACATATTGCAAATCTTTCTAGATTACAGCTGGACGAAGCTAACACAGAAAGATATTTAAATGACCTGAATTCGATAGTGGGTTATATTGATACTTTAAACAAAATTGACCCAAGTGAGTTGGAAAATATTTCTCTTAATACTAATAAAATTCTTCCACTCAGAAAAGACGAATTATTAGATAAAAAAATTAGTGAGAGGGAAGAGTTACTTGCATGTTCTCCAAAAAATAAAGTTAATCATTCGATTGTTATAAATAATATAATGAATTAATGTTTTCTAAAATAAGACTTTATAATTTCAAAAATCATAGAGATATTTCTTTTGATTTTGATTTAATTAATTTAATATATTGAGAAAATGGCTCTGGTAAGACAAATATACTAGAAGCCATTTATTTGCTTATAAATGCAAAAACTTTTGGAACTTCTAGTATTTCTGATTTAGTTAAATTTTGAGAAAATAATTTTATGTTATCTGGAATTTTGGAAAATGATGTTTTAGATAAAAATATTAAATTAACTTTTGATAAAACTTTACATAAAACAAATTTATTAATTAATTCTAGTGCATTTTCTAAGCCAAAATTCTTGAATAATTTATCAATTTCAGCTTTATTTTTTTCTCCACAAGATATAAATATTATGTATTTAGGACCAAGTCTTAGAAGGGAATTTCTTGATGAGACGATGCTTTTATGATTTCCAAATTTCTCAAAAATAAAGTCAAAATATGCAAAAATTCTTAAAAATAGAAATAAACTTCTAAAAGACATTTCTTCAAATAAAGCTACCATTTCTGATTTAGATTTCTGGGATAATTCATTTTGTCAGATTTCTGAGGAATATTATTCGTATAGACTTAGGTTTATAGATTTTGTAAAAGAATATATTTCTTCAATTAGTAGTATTTTAGAAAACAAATATCAAATAGAATTTATCTATGAAACTAAAGTTAATTTAAACAACATAAAGGAGTCGATTTCTTCTTATTTATCAAAAAACAAACAAAGAGATATAATGTTAGGTCATACTTTTATTTGACCTCATTTAGATGACTTTTATTTTAAAGTACAAACTCTTGATAGTGTCCATAAATCAGAAGAATTTCTATCAAGATGAGAAAATAAAAGTTTACTTCTTTGATTAAAATTTTTACAAATAGAATTTTTAGAAAAAATTTGAGAAAAAAAGCTAATTTTATTATTAGATGATGTATTTTCTGAGCTAGATGACAAGCATATCTCTCTAATCTTAGAAAAATGTGAAAAATACCAAACTTTTATTACAACTCAAAATATACCTAATTTTACTTTAAATATACCCAATTTTAAAAAAATAAACTTAAATTAAAAATTATAATAAACAATTGTAAAGCAAATACATTTGCAAGAAACGCATTTTTATAATAATATAGAGTGAACTAATTTATTTTTAAACAAAAATTTTATGAGAAAAATTATCTCGATGCTTGCATTCATTTGAATACTTTCTTCAAATGTTGTTAATTTATATGCTGCAGTTTGAGCTACTGCAGACCACTTCGTGGTAACAGCTTCACCTACTTCTACTAAAGTTTGAGAAGCAATAGACCTTACAGTTAAGGCAGTTGATGCTTCTTGAAATGTAGTTAAAAACTATGCGGGTATGATTTATATATCATCAGATACAGATACAAAAGCTACTGTTCCATATTCAGACTGATATCAATTTGTTCCAGCCGATTTATGAGCTAAGACTTTTTCTAAATGACTTTCTTTCACGAAAGAATGAAAAATGAAAATAGTAGTTTTAGATTTAGAAAATGAAAATTTAGAATGATCTACAGAAATTACAGTATGAAGTGGGGAATCTACTGCGACTTGAACTACATCTGATATTACTATTTCTAGTCCAGACAATTGAATGACTACATCAAATTCAGAAGTTACAGTAAGTGGAACAGCTAAGAAAAATAGCAAAATTAAATATATCCTAAACACTAAAGAAGTTTGAACAAATCAAAGTGATGACTCTTGAAATTTTACTTATAATATGACTAATCTTGCTACTTGAGATAATGTAATTGAAGTTAAAGTTGTTGATGGGACAGATAAAGTGATTTCTACATCAGATAAAATAGTTGTAAAATTAGATGTAACTTGACCAGTTTTAAAAAATATTGTTGTAAAAGAATGAAAAGAAGTTCCAGCTTGATCTAGCGTAACTGTTGAAATTACTTCAGATGCATCATTAAGTGAGGTTTCAGCTTCAGTTTGAGATTTTAACCAAGTTCTAAAAGAAACTTCTACTCCAGGAGTTTACTCTTGATCTTTAACAATTCCATCTGAACCTGGTGACTATTCAGTTAATGTAACTCTTAAAAATGCACTTGGTAAAACTACAACTAGAAATAATGCACTTAGTATTAAAGCTACTGAATCTAATATATTTAAAGATGTTAAATCATTTATTTGAGACAAAAAAGTTAGTTTCACTTTTGATTTAAAACAAAACAGTGACACTATTGCTAAATTTAAATTTAAATATAGCACAGGTACTGAACTTGATAAAGAATTAATAACATTTGATAAAGATAAAATTAAAAATGCTTCAGGAAGTTATGCTTGGTATGTAGCGGGTCTTGATATGGCAAAATATAATTTCCAAATTGTACCACTTGATAAAGATAGTAAAGAGCTTTCTGGAAAATCAGATGTTATGGAAATTGATTTATCTTTAAATAGTGGATCTAATAAATGTATGATTTCTAATATTGCAGGTCTAAAAGTAACGAAGGCTTGAGATGTAAGTGAATTAAGCTGGGATGCAACTCTAGAGGCTACAAGTTACAATGTTTATAAAAAATGAGAAGATGGAAATTTTAGCTTAATAGAAAATGTTAAAACAAACAAATATACAATTAACATTTCTCCAGACAAAGTGAAATATGAAGAATTTGCAGTAAAATGAGTTTGTTGAGATTGAGAAAATCAAAATGAATCAGCTGATTATTCTAATGTAACAAAAGTTCAAACATGACCAGCTCAAATTATTGCACTAATCCTTTTATCTCTTACTTGAGCTTACTTCTACACAAGAAGAAGAAAATTTAATTAATAAATCCCAAAACCTCCGAAGCAATTCGGAGGTTTTTTTAAAATAAATTTGCTTTTTATTATTTTTAATATACCCTGTGCATAGTATTTATAGATTTTTCAATTTATTTATACATTTTATTATTTTTATATTTATATTATGATTGGTACTATTAAAATGAAACATGACGAAAAAGGTTTTGGTTTCATTATTTCTGAAGAATTACCAAGAGGTGAGAATGAAATATTTTTTCATTTTTCTTCTGTAGAAGGTGGTTCTGAAGCTTTCGAAGCTTTACAAAAGGATCAACAAGTTTCTTTTGAAGTTGCTAGCTGAAAGGGTGGTAAAAAACAAGCTATGAACGTTCAAGGAATGTAATTTCATATGTTTTACATAAAAAAGACCGAGAAATCGGTCTTTTTTATTATTGAAGTTTATAAAATTATTTCTTCTACTTTCTTATCAAGAAAATCTTTAAAATCCTGTCTTATTTCATTTATTACATTTTCTACATCAGTCATATTTTCCACTAATACTAGTTTTTTTCTATAATTTTTCACTCCAGGAAATGAATGTAGATATTGGACCATATGTTTGCGCGATTCCAGGCTTCATTTTCTTCATTTTAATTCTATTAATAATTTTCAATGCTTTTGTAGAGTATCGAGTATTTCTCATAAATTAGGTGTATAATTTCCAGGTAAAAAACACCATGGATTCCCAAAACTCGCACGCCCAATCATAAATCAATCTAAATTTCCTATTTTTTTCATTCAATCATCATAATTTCTTACATCTCAATTTCCTATTACAGGTATTTTTAATTGTTTTTTTAATTCATAAATTGGCTCCCAATTCGCAGTTCAGCTGTAAGCTTGCTTATAAGTTCTTCAATGAACTGTTATTAGATTTGCTCCGGCTGCCTCCAATCATTTTGCGAAGTCTATAAGATTTTCTGGATTCTCCCATCCAAGTCTAGTTTTGACAGATATTGGTAATTTTGTAGCTTTTGTTAATGCTTCTACTATGCGATATGCTGTATCCACATTTATCATTAGTCCTGACCCATGTCAGCTCTTTACTACTTTTTTTGCTGGACATCACATATTAATATCTATTCCAGTTATATTGTATTTTTCTATTACAAGAGCCGCTTTCGCAAACATTTCTGGGTCTTTACCAAATATTTGAATTATAAGTGGTTCTTCTATTTTAGCATGAGGCAATACACTATCAGCCAGGAATTTTGAGTGAACTAGTCCATCTGCACTAAAAAATTCAGAAAAACAAATTACATTACTATTAACTCATTTTACTATCTGTCTATATGCGCTATCTGTAAATCAATCCATAGGCGCCAGAGCCGCTATTGGTCATTTTTCTACTAATTCTTTCCAAAAACTTTTATTCATTTTTTATAATTAAAAATTATTTATTATTACCGTCAAGTTAAATTTGTGGTAAAAATCTTTTATTTATGTTAATATATTTGTACTTAATTATTTTACAAATAAAAATAAAAAATGAATACAAATATAGAAAAAAATAGTCTTTCAAGTATTAAACAAGTAACAAAAGCAAATTTAAAAACCCAATATTTAATATCAAAAAATATTCCCTTACTTTGAATTGTAGCAATAAATGATATAGAAACAAGAAATTTTATAATTAAATGATTATCTGATATTTGAATTTGAGCCATTGTTGTTTGAACAGATGAGGATTTTTCTTTAGAAAATATAGCTAGTACACCAAAATTAAATTCAAATGTAATTGCCTGATTTGACTTTTTCATTTATGATAATGAACACGAAAGTGTTGATGTAGTTAAATTTATGTCTGTTGGAGTTGTTCCAATTATGCCAGAAAATAATACATTTTCTTGAATTTTAAAGGCTTTTAATCCTATGAAATTCGAATGAAATTGATTTTTCTATAAAAAAGAATCCCCTTATTGTGTATTTGAAAAAGTTATCTCATACTGCGAAAACATAAAATTTCCAGAAGACAAAAGAGTTCTTCTTAAAAACGTAACTAATACTTTTTAGTATTCTAAAGCCAAACCTTAATACAATTTGCATTTAATTAAAAATACACTATAATATATACATTATTTTGTATTTTTTTGAATTTATGTCATTAGAGAATTTATCTTCAGATTACGATTATCTTGAAATACTTAAAGATGATGTACTTAAGTCAATTCTCGAGCAAAATGAAATTCAGTTAAAATCTTGAATAATAGATAAAAAGACAGAAGAAATTAATTCGGCAATTAGATTAATACTAGCATCAAGAGAATGAGAAGCAAATAAATTAATAAAAGCTAAAGAATTAGTAATTAAATATAATGATTTAGATAAGGAGTGGGAAAGGCTAGATAGCACATGAAGATGAGGTGAACAAGAGAGAATTAGTGATGAAATGCGTGAAATAGCAAAAATTTTAAATCAAATGTGATTAGATACGGAAGGTAATAGTCTTAAAACTCCATTAAAAGTTTCAGAAACAAAAGATTTTATTTTAAAAACCTTGGATTAATAATATTTATTTATTTTAAATTAAGGCTATAATTAGTAGTTTTTTATTTGTATAAAAGATAAAAAAATTAATTTAAAAAAATTTTTTGACAGAACAAGATTTTTTGATACAATGCCACCCGCTGATAAAAATACGGAGAGATGCCAGAGTGGTTTAATGGAACAGTCTTGAAAACTGTCGTGGGGCAACTCACCCAGAGTTCGAATCTCTGTCTCTCCGCCATTATTAGCCTTTATCTTATAGATAAAACTTGAACAATTTAATTGTTCATTATTGTTTTTTAAAAATAAAAAAGAGTTTCTTTTTTGGAAGGGTACTCAAGTGGCTGAAGAGGCGGGTTTGCTAAACCTGTAGGGTGTCGTAAGGTGCCGCGGGGGTTCGAATCCCCCCCCTTCCGCCAAATTTAAAACTTGGGCCTGTAGCTCAGGGGTTAGAGCAGTTGGCTCATAACCAATTGGCCGTTGGTTCAATTCCAACCAGGCCCACCATAGAAACCTTAAGAAAATAAAAAAATGTTTTGACTTTATGAACTTTTTTTATATAAATGAAGGCACCAAAAATTCCTGCTCCTTAAAATAATCAATACACAAGAAGATGAAATTCTAATAAAAAGAATTTCTAATCTAAAAAGAATAACAACAAAAAATTTAAAATGAGAAATTTATTTCTCAAAAACTTTATTCAGTAATGAATAAAGCTACGTTCAAAAGAGTTTGATCATAGCTCAGGATGAACGCTAGCGGTGCGCCTAACACATGCAAGTCGAACGGAGTTTAAAAGTAGCTTGCTACTTTTAAACTTAGTGGCAAACGGGTGAGTAA
>JALNXF010000005.1 GCA_023230505.1 Candidatus Altimarinota bacterium
ATTTCTCGCTCCTGGAACTGGTCATTTAACAGCTATAACATTAAGTTCTTTATTAACTAGTTCTAAGCTGATTTTTTTAAGTGTTACTTTGTCTGTACCCATATGTCAATGCATTTTTTTACCCGGTTTTGTTCTTCTTGGTTTTCTTGTACCAATAGATCATAGCGCTCTATGAAATTTTGATCCAACTCTTCCTGGACCTCAATGGAAATTCCATCTTTTCATCGCTCAGGCAAATCATTTTCATTTTGAAATTCCTTCAACCGTAACTAATTCTACTCCATCAAGAATATCAAGTGATACTATATCTCATTTTTTTAAGTCTTTAAGTTTATCTGACATGGGAACTTCTTTTTTGTCAGAAGTATCTGTCATTTCTAAAACTAAAGCTTCATATCAATCAGTATCTGTAGTCTTAATTTGAGCAACTTTCAATTCTGGTATCTTAATAAGAGTAACAGGGATTAGTTTATCACTTTTGATAATCCTAGTCATTTCTAATTTTTTTCAAATTATTCCAGCCATTTTTATTAATTTTAATAATTACGAATTAAGAATTATAAATTTGTTAGTTAAATTTATAATTCATATATTTTATTTTCAGTCTGTGTTTTTTAAATTAGAGGTTAGAATAGTGAGCCACAAAATTAGTGAAACATAAGCTAACATAACTTTTCATTTTTAAAAAAGCTCAAGCATTGTATAAAAAAAACCCATTATGTCAAAATTTTTTTTAATTTTCAACATTTTACCCTCACCCTAACCTTTTTTACCCTCACCCCAACCCTCTCCACTTGGGTGAGAGGGAGTTATAGATATGTATAAAAAATTGATACAGGAACTGGAATTACCCCCAACCCCTAAAATAGGGGAGATTATTTTTTATTCCTCCCTTATTTTAGGGGAGGTTAGGTAGGGTAAGCTTGAACTAATCCTTAAGACGACAACGAACAGATAAAATCTTATAATTATCATCTGTACATCATTTAACTGTGCAATAAAAATAACCCACATTACAACACCAAGAATAATTAGAACTTGATGGACCAGACCAATAACATGCCTCATATTCATCCATAAATTCACTAGTTTGACTATTATAATAACCCCTATAATCTTCTTCTCCCTCTAAACCTAAAAAATCTTTTAATCAATTTATTAATAATTCTTTCTCAAGTAAATTCCAGTCTCCGGTACTTAACAATTTTAATCATCTAAATTCTGCTTCTTTTATAGCTCATTCGAAATCATATTGGTAGTAAACTTCCCATTCATCTTCTAGCTCATAACAACAACCTTCTTGGTATTCTTGTCATTCTTTTAGGAGTATTACTTCTGGACATTGTGGTTTACCAAGGTCTTGGGTTAGGACTTTTAGTCAGGATATTTCGGTGTAGTCTGGGATTTGGTTTTGTTGTTTTAATCTTTCTTCTTCTCTTCTTCTCTCATTTTCTTCCATGGCTGGAAGTGCGGTTTTGATTAATTTTTTGTTTTCTTCAACTAACCTCTGTAATTCTTTAGTGATTACAGGGGGACGGATTTGAAATCCTGGAGTTGGGGTATGTGGGGTTTGGTTTGTCATAATTTATTTTTGGGGTTTTAGTTGTGTATTTGTTTTAGTTTATCATATTTTGGAGGGAAATGCAAGAAATTGAAGAGTAAAAAACTCACCTGCGGTGAGTTTAAATCTAAAGATTGAATTTTATAGAAAATCTATGTTTTTATTAAAATATCTTCAATGGTGATAATACTATAATTATGCCATTTTTTGCAAAAACAAGTTATATTGTAACTTCTTACAAAAATAACAAGTTTAGTTTCTTCAAATTCTTTTATTTCTGATATTACAACTCAAAACACTCCTGATTTAATTTTTTCTTCTATTTCTGTTTTGATTTCTCTAATTAAGGATTTACAATCCTGTATAAAATTATCTACTATTAAATCTTCATCATATAATCCAGTATCCCTATATCTGCAAGTATCTCACATAAAATTCACAAAATCTTCAAATTTTTTGTCAACTTTTTTAGAATATTTAACTAAAAAATTATCTTTAAGCATAAGATAATTTTTTATTATTTGTATTTCAAAAGATTTTTTGTTTTTACATTTCCAATACCTTTTTTATCTTCCTTTAATTGTTTTTTTAACAAAACTGCTCTTTTTATAATATATTTATCTGTATTTTCTAATAATTTATTTCCTGATATATATCAAGAAAAGTCTACTTTTTTACTCATATTTATATAAATTAAATTTAATTTAAGTATCCTTTAGAGATAAATATTAATCTTTCTAAGATTATATAAATTTTATTTAAAAATCAAATTAAAATTGATACAGGAACTAATCCTTAAGACGACAACGAACTGAGAAGGCATTGGCCTCGTTATTACTACTACGATTAATTGAATTATCATAGTAAACCAAAGAACGAATCCATAAAAAAGAAGGAGAGAAAACTGAACTAGACCAGTAGTAGACAAAATCTCAAAAATTCCAGCGAGTACCATCATTACAATGGCCTTTATAATCTTTTTGTTCTTTTAATCATAAAAGATTTTTTAATCAATCTACTCATAATTCTTCTTCCAGTTTCGTCCAATCATAATCTGATAATATTTCTATTCATCTAAATTTTGCTTCTTTTAAAGCTCAGCGGAAATCATATTGGTAATAAGTTTGTCATTCATGTTCTAGTTTGTAACAACAACATTTTTTGTATTTTTGTCATTTTTTTAAGAGTTTTACTTCAGGGCATTGTGGTTTGTCGAGGTCTTGGTTTAGGACTTTTAGTCAGGCTACTTCGGTGTAGTCTGGAAGTTGATTTTGTTGTTTTAGTTTTTCTTCTTCTCTCCTTCTCTCATTTTCTTCCATGGCTGGAAGTGCGGTTTTGATTAGTTTTTTGTTTTCTTCAACTAACCTCTGCAATTCTTTAGTGATTACAGGGGGTTTGATTTGAAATCATGGAGTTGGGGTATGTGGAGTTTGGTTTGGCATAATGGGTTTGATTAAATTGTTATTATTCTTGCTCAAGAGTAAAAATTCGGTATTTGTTGTCGACTAGATAATCTATAAGTTTTGTTTTACCAATATCAAGAATTTGGGTAGCATCATCTAGAAATATTTTTTTTCATTTCTTGAAATATTTTTTTGTTTTCTGTTTTTCATCTTTACCCAAATTCAGACCAAAGATAATATCAAGTCAATCGAATTTATCAATAACTTCAATTAATTTATTGCTTCAATCCATTAATTTAATATTTCAATCAGTTGGAACTCAATCTGTGATAATTATTGGGATAAACTCTGTCGATGGCATTTTATATTTCTGGTCGACTATCATTTCTTGTACATTCTCAAAGGTCTCGGTCATATTGGTTTCATCTTCTAAATGAAGAGTAGATTTCATTATATTTCATTTTGAATTAATATATTCGTCATTTACTCATTTAATTTCTCTTGTGGTCAATCAAATGGTATTAATATAGAATGGAATGCCAAGTTTCTCACAAAAAATTCATAAAAATACCATAAGTTTAAGGGATTCTTGGATTTTTCAATTTTGTTTCATAGATACACTCACATCCAGAGAAAGACTAATTCATAAGTTAATTTGCATACTTTCCACCTCATCTTTTCTGCCATAAATAGAATAATGTCACATTTTTATTTTTCTTCAGGCTGTTGGAATATCATAAAGAGTTCCTGTGTGATAATTACCTACATAAATATAATCTCTAAGCTTCGGGATATAATCAGTTAATGCCTTAATAAAATCATCAACATAAGGCTCTATTTCCTCCTCTAATTTGATAAATTCTTCAAAATATTTCTCTTCTCACTCGTTAAATCACTGCTCTATCATATCCTGAACTTTTCTAATTCTTTCTCACTCTATTTGCTCTTTTTTGCCCTGAATTTGACTTTGGAGAGACTTTTTTAATTTGTCACTTTTGATTCACTTTGCTTCTTCATTTATCTGTTCTACTTCTTCTTGTGTCTTAGCTTCGGCTACCTTTTTCTTCAAATCCTGTGTTTTTGCAATTTCTTCTTCGTGTTTTTCTATTGCTTTTTCTAGTTTTTCTTCGAGTTTTTTGGCTTCTTTTTTTGCCTTGTCATCCAGTGTTTTTGGTTTGAATTCTAGGTCGCCATCTTCATTTTGTTTCCAGTCTAGACCTGGAATTTCTTTGTTTAATTTATCAAGATTTTCCTTGTCAATCTCAGATTTAACTTCTTTTTCAAACTTTTTTCTATCTTCCTCACTCATCTTATCTATAGCTTCTTGGACTTTTTTTAAATCTTCTTCTGTCGGCTCTTTATCCCTCACCCCTTGCCCCTCTCCCAGAGGTAGAGGGGAATTTGAATCTGATTTTCATTCTTGAGGTTCGGAACGATTGCCATCGTTCCCTACATTTTCTGAATTCTGTCATTCTTGAGATTCTGGTTTTCATTCTTGTGGTTGTCATTTTCAATCTTGTGGTTGTCAATCTCATTGTTTTTTCATTATATCTTGTAGCATTTCTTGGAATTTTTTCTGTTGCATAGCTCTTTCTAGGTCTTTTCTAGCCAAATCTTCTACGATAGGAAGTAAGATAGAATTCTTAAAAATCACTCTAGATAAATTTGGGATATCTGGTGAAATCATCTGGTCAAAATTTGGTAGAATTTCTTCATTAAAAATAGTCTCTATTTGTTCGCTCACTTTTATATTATCCACCTCAAATAAATCTGGAAAGTCTCTATTTAACCAAAAATACGCCATTTTTATCTCTAATTGTTTAAGTGAAGGTGCTTTACTTATATCAAAATCTTTATCTTCATTTCAAGATAACATATTTTGATAAAGATGAGCTACCATATTTTTCTTGTTTGGTCATTTCTTAGAAACTTTTCTTCAAATAAATGGATCTTCATTGGCTCAATTAAAAAATAGTGAAATAACTGAAACTGGGAGTCATAAATCCTGAGCTCTTTTATTTGTCCAAATAATATCCCCATAATCACTATCTTCTGCGTGCTGTATTTCATGATCTCCTAGTGCTCAAAGTGATTTCATATCATATTCGAGTAACATTTTTAAATCATAGTAAAACTTTTTTGGTTTGAGAATTCCCTCTGGAATTTCATGAAAAAGAATCTCTCATTTCATATATTGAGAAATTATTTTTTCACTCTCTTCTCACGGTCCACAAGCAAAAGTATCCAAGCCCGCAGGACTTGGCACAAGTTCCAAATCACAAGCACGAGAATATTTAATAAGCCATTTTAGATAATCAAGCTTCTCCTCCACAAGCTTCTCCAATTCTCTATCGCTCAAATTACTCAAAACTTGACTTACTTTTGTAGAAGTTTTTTGAGTCAGCCCTCACCCCAGCCCTCTCCCAGAGCCCTCACCCTGACCCTCTCCCAGAGGTAGAGGGGATTTATTTCAGATTATTTCTTTTATTTTATCTATCATATTTTATTTATATAAATTGCTTCTTAATTTTTTTATTGCCTTATTTTTAATTCTTTTGAGGAATTCTTTTCTTTTTAACATTAATTCAGTCTCATCTTTGGTTTCTTCTTTTTTTTCTGAAAAAATACAACGAACAGAGAAACCGTTGGTAGACTTATCCCGACAATTGCGATAGACTCAAGCATTAAGCCGGTTCAAGTCCCTACTACGAACGTTAGTAGTATTATACTCCGTAGAAGTCCATAAGAAGGCGTAGTTACAACGATTGTGGAAAGTACCACTACCCCAGTGACCTGCTGAATTTAGATTTAATTTTTTCATTAATTCTTCAAAATCTTCTTTTGTTAATTTAATATCATTTTTTGAACCAAATAATTGTGTCATTTCTAGGTCTGTTGGAAGTCTTTTTCATAGATGTTTTGATTCTAACATTGCTGCATACCAGTTGTAATACCAATCATCTCAATCATTCCAACAATATGGTCTTCAACCTATTATTTTATCTCATTTTTGTAGTATTTGTATCTTTGGATAAGTTGGTCTTCAGAGATTTTCAGTTTCTAGTTTTATTCAGTTGTGTTCTATGAATTCTTTTTTATTTTTCAATCTTTCCTCTTCTCTTCTTCTCTCATTTGCTTCCATAGCTGGAAGTGCAGTTTTGATTAGTTTTTTGTTTTCTTCAACTAGCCTCTGTAATTCTTCAGTGATTACAGGGGGTTTTATTTGAAATCCTGGAGTTGGGGTATGTGAAGTTTGGTTTGGCATGGGTTGGTTTGGTTTTAGATGTATTTGTTTTAGTTTATCATATTTTGGGGGAAATTGCAAAAAATTGGGGATATTTTTGGTTAAAATAATTATACTAAAGTTGTATTTTATTTTACTTGTAAGTAATCGAAAATGAACTTTAGAAAAATTTATAAAAATATTCCTGAAATTATTGAAAACAAAAGGAAAATATATCTCTAATTGATTTAGAGAATTACAAGAAAAATCCAATAAATAAGCTTAAAATCCAGGCTTATTTAGAGGAATTTATGATTTGGGGATGATATCCGGAGGTAGTTTTAGCAAAAGGTAGTGAAGAGAAAAAACAAATATTACATGATATTTTTGATTTCTGGTTTAATAGAGATATCGTATTATACACACAAAAAATGTACGAATTCAAAGAACTCACTAAACAACTTAGTTTTGGGAATTGAAATATTCTAAATTATGCGTCATTGGCTGGTTTGGCGAATTTATCAGCTCCAACAGTTAAGTCTTTTATAGAAATTCTAAAAGAAACTTTTATAGTTTTTAGTCTAAGACCTTTTTTCAATAACAAATTAAAAGAAATAAATAAGTCTCCAAAGCTTTATTTTCTAGATACTTGATTTAGAAATTATTTTATAAATAGATTTGATTTTGCAAAAGATGAACTAGGTGTTTTATTTGAAAATGCATTATTATCCGATTTAATCAAAAAATGATATAGCTATGACAATCTCAAATTCTGGAGAACAAATGATGAAAAATACGAAGTAGATCTAATTCTCGAAGATGAAAAAAGAGCTTTTGAATTCAAATACAAAAATACAACTAAAATATCAGATCGCAGATGATTAGATAATTTCCTAAAAAAATACAACGAATTTAACTGAGAAATTATAAACAAAGATAATTTTTATAAGAACTAATCTCTAAGGCAACGAACAAGAAGACAGGCACTTAAAAAATGAGTATCCAAAATAGAGATATGACCTGTAATTAAAGCAATTCAATCAATTTTTTCTTTTCTATTTATATTCCTTTCAATTGACGATGACCAATATGTAGATAATTTATTAGAATCAGGAAATTTTGGTCCAACTAAACTTGTAAAATATCAAGCAAAATTTAAATTTAATGTTTTAATTAAATTTTCGGTTTTTTCATTATCTTTATTTCAAGGCATAAAATCTATTATCTTTCTCCATTCTTCTTTTGAAGGTAATCTTTTTCAAATTTTTCCAGCTTCTCTTTGAGCAACATTAAATGTAAAATATGTATGTCAATTATGATTTATAATACCGTCTTCATTAAATTTATCCTTCATTACAGTAAGATAATTCCTGTCTAATTTTTCTATTTTTAAATCTTCTTTATCAAATTTTAATATTTTTCAATCTATTTCTATTCATATAAAATTTTCTCAAAAAATTAGTTTTTTTCAGTTTTCTCTGTACCAGTCTGGGTATTTAATTTTCCAGTCTTGAATTAATTCTTTATCTTCTTGTGTGTATCATAAATTTAGTGATTCTTGTTGATTTTGTTTTTCTAGTTCTCTTATTCTTCTCTCATTTGCCTCCATTGCTGGAAGTGCTGTCTTGATTAGTTTTTTGTTTTCTTCAACTAACCTCTGTAATTCTGGGGTGATTATTGGGAGACGAATTTGAAGTCCTCACCCCACCTTCTCGAGAGAGGGAGAGGGAGATTGTGGAATTTGAGAATGTAGAGTTTGGTTTGTCATATAATTATTTGTTAGTTTTTAAATAAATCTCCTAAAGGTTCACTTAAAATTTTATCCCAAATTGATTTTCTTGTTTTTTTTATTATTGTTATTTCCTCATTAGATTTTAGTTTATCTTCTACTATACAACGCACCGAGAAACCGAACTTACGACTACTGTAATTCGTAGGCCGAACATTGGCACTATTAAAGCTCAGATAGAATCCGTGAGTAGTATTAGGAGACGAAGACCAGTAGCCCCCGTTCGTGCTCTGACTGTCATACATACCAGTATTTCGACAACGGCCACCAGCCATAGTTAATCAGAGTTCTTTTGAGAATTTTTCTCAATTATATCATTCTTCTCAATCATCTCAATATGGTCTTACTATTTTTTTCCATTCTCATCATTCTCATCCTGTTGGCATTCTTTTTCAGACTTTTTTAGTTTCTCTTATGGCTGAGTCTTGTGTGAATAGTTGTTCTTTTGTTAAGTCTGGCATTGTTATTTCCCAGATATCTTTTTCAGGGTTTTCTTTTATTGGATATCAGTTTAGAGTTTTTTGTTTTCAGTCTTTGTCTAGTTCATATCACCAGTTAGATGAGTCTACTTGGAAATTAAATGGTTCAAGTCATGATAGTTCTAGAGCTTCTGGATTTCAAGTGAATTGTCTAGTTTGTTTTAGTCTTTCTTCTTCTCTTCTTCTCTCATTTTCTTCCATAACTGGAAGTGCGGTTTTGATTAGTTTTTTGTTTTCTTCAACTAACCTCTGTAATTCTTTAGTGATTACGGGGGGACGGATTTGAAGCCCTCACCCTAACCCTCTCCCAGAGGGAGAGGGAACTTGTGGAGTATGTTGAGTTTGGTTTGGCATAGAATTATTTGTTAGTTTTTAAGGGTCAAAAAAGTTCTTCCATTATATTTTCTTCTGGTTCTCTAATACAACGAACAGAGAAACCAACGTCAAATTGATCATAATAGTTATTAACTATTAAATTATCATCCAAAAATAAATCTATGCACCAAGAATTTTTTAAGTCATACTCCGAAGAAGACCATAGGCAAAAATTATCACCACTATTATAAGGTACACCATTATTACAATAACCTACTAGTTTTATATTTAATTGTTCTATTAATTCCTGAAATTCTTGTTCCGTTAATTGTCTAGTATCTTCTGAACCAAATATTTTAGATAGTTCTTTATGTGTTGGAAGTCTTTTTCAAAGATGTTTTGATTCTAACATTGCCGCATACCAGTTGTAGTACCAGTCATCTCAGTCATTCCAACAATATGGTCCTCATTCTATTTCTTCTCATTCTTGTAATATTTGTATATCTGGATGAGTTGGTCTTCATAGATTTTCGGTTTCTAGGCGAATTCAATTTATTTCTATGAATTCTTGACTTTGTTTTAGTCTTTCCTCTTCTCTTCTTCTCTCATTTGCTTCCATTACTGGAAGTGCAGTTTTGATTAGTTTTTTGTTTTCTTCAACTAGCCTCTGTAATTCTTTAGTGATTACAGGGGGTTTGATTTGAAATCCTGGAGTTGGGGTATGTGGAGTTTGGTTTGGCATATAATTATTTGTTAGTTTTTAATTAAAATAGTTAATCCTCAAGACAACGGACCAATAATCCATTCTCACAACTAACTCCATAACAAGAAGAAATATCTTCTGAATCGAATCTAAGAGAAAAGGCAAAATTATCATTAATATTATTAAGAGTATTTGTCCAATAACAACCAAGTCAACCACCTCTTATGAATTCACCTCTACCAGAAGCATAATAACCCGCATAATCTAATTTTAATAATTTTACTAAATTTATACGTTTTTCTTCTTGCGAATTTCAAGGCATAAATGAAATTATTTGTTGCCAAGCTTGATAATCTGGAACTCTTTTTCATAGTTTTTCTGTCTCTTCTTGAGCTGAGTCAAATGTAAAATATGTAAATCAACTTTCTTTCCATATTCAGTATATTTTACGAAAAGGATTATCTAATGTTATAAAATTATATATTTTTTTAAAAAATCATTCTTTCTTTTTTTCCGGAGTAGGAACTGAAAAATCTTCTCTTTCAAATTTGATATATTCTCAATGAATTCATTTTATTCATATAAAATTTTCTCAAAATATAAGACTTTTTCAATTTTCTCTGTACCAATCTGGATACTTATTTTGCCAGTATTTTACTAAATGTTTATCATCTTGAGTATATCATAAATTTATTGTTTCTTGTTGATTTAGTTTTTCTAATTCCCTTTTCCTTCTCTCATTTTCTTCCATTGCTGGAAGTGCAGTTTTGATTAGTTCTCTGTTTTGTTCAACTAGTCTCTGCATTTCTGGAGTTATTACGGGGGGCTTGATTTTTTGAACTATTGGAGTTTGTGGGGTATGTGGAGTTTGGTTTGACATAATGGGTTTGGTTAGAGTTTAATTATTTCTTTTTTATCTTAGGTTTTGCTAAATATACATAAGGGGTAATTTTCTTTTTCTTAGTTTTCTTTTTAACTTCTTTTTTAAGACAACGAACAGAAAAACCAAAAGTGCGATCATTACAAATTGAGGGATTAATATTAATTTCATCAAATTCTAATGCAATACCATAATTAGTAGACGGCATATTAGAAGATGACCAATATCTACCGCCAACATTTTTAATATAATTCCTACTAATAAGTGGTTCCATATAACCATTCATTAATAAATGAAGTTTTTTTGATAATAAATGTCAATCATCTCAAAATCATTCTACAATTTTTTCCCATTGTTTTTGTGTTGGAATTTTCTTTCATAGATACTTAGCTTCTGCCTTAGCTCCTGGGTAATTGTAATACCAATTTCAATTATGTTCCCAAGCTTGTGGAATTTTAACGCTTGCTCCTAATGGATCTATCTTAATTTTCGGGTTTTGTGGTTTTCAGAGATTTTCAGTTTCTAGTTTGTATCAAGCTATTTCTATGAATTCTTTTTTATTTTTCAATTTCTCATCTTCTTTTCTTTTTTCATTTGCCTGTAAAATAGCTATCGCTTCTGGAGCTACTTTTTGTATTATTTCATATGTCCTCTGTAATTCTTCAGTTATTACAGGGGGTTTGATTCTTTGAACTATTGGAGTTTGTGGGGTATGTGAATTTGGGGCTTTGGTATTCATAATTTATATATTTAAAGATTGGAATTCTTTTATCACTTTGGCTCTCACTCATATATCTGGGATGAGTGAGGTATAACAATCTAGGAATGCTTGTTTTGGTTCCGCTCACTCACAAAGTTTTCACATCATTTTGTTTAAGTCTCTTTGGGAAACTGATACTGTAATAAAATCAGTCCTATTGGTTCCTTCCATTTTATCTTTGTATCTTTTTCTAATTACATTTGCGAGTTTTATAAGAGTGTGAATATCCTCTATTCACTCTACAAATAAATCTCCGTGGCTTTGCTTTAATTCTTCTTTTTTGGGGAAATTATAGATATTATTCCAAGCGTCTACGAATTCTTGCTCGGTCATAATATTGGCTTCTATTTTATCCACAAATTCTTGTTCCTCTTCTAACAACTCAAAATTTGATTTTTGTTTAAGTTTTAAACTAAAGAATTTCTTAATATCATCTTCATTATATCATTTTACATCAAGTAATTTGTGATAATATGGCATATTTGCATAAGTAATTAGTCATTCATCAAAATGAACAAAGTGAGTTCATTCTTTCTCTCAATCTAGAATTGGATAATTAATTATTTCAGGATTAGCTCTAGAACCTGTATCTTGAGGAAGTGGCTTAGTTCCAAGATAATGAGTAGGATTTTGAGTTCCAAAAATAATTACATCAGGATGAGCTTTAATATGCTCATTATCATATGGCATAGTAAGAGTTCTATTATAATCAAATAATCAATTAAGAAGCTTTAAAACATCGGGTGGCAGTGTATTTATCTCATCTAAAATAAGGATAGCTCCAGGAGTTTTTATTGCTTCATATACTTTTGAATGAAGTTTATATGTTCCATCTTTATCAATAAGCCACAAATAAGTCAATTCTTCCTTTGAAGTACGAGCATTACAAGCAAATTTAAAAACAGGCCTGTTAGTATAATAAGCAAAAATATCAATTAATACATTTTTACCCACTCAGGCTTCTCATTCAAGAATTCCGATTCAATCTTGTCTAATTAGTTGGTCAGAAGCAAGTGAAATTACTTTTTTTAAATTATCTAGAATATACGGTGTAATCTTGATTTTATCAGAAAGTGAAGGTATTTCTCAATATTTAAATCTATTAAGCACCTCAAGTATTTTAAAAATGTGAGGAATTGCATCTTTTAGTTTAGCCTTAATTTCTTTCAAATTTTTCTTTATTTCGACTATTTCAGGTACATTATTTTCATCATCTAGTGAGACTTTATTTTCTTTTCTTAATTCTCATAATTTTGCCATTAATTCTTTTTTTTCTGAGAATAAAGCCTCATAATCTTCAGTTTTTCTGATTTTTTCAAAGTTATTAATAATTTCTTTATATTCCTCTTTTGGAAGCTCAAAATTTTTGAATAATTTTCTATTTTCTGAAGGTCTAATTTGAAGTCCAGATTTTGATTCTTTAAAATTAATTACCACGCTATCTTTGTCTACTTTTGGGTCTATCTTCCATACAGAAGTTTGTTTTTCTCTCTGATAAACTGGAAAGCTCACATCCCCAAAATTAACCAAATCTCATTTTTTCTTTATCTTAACTATTTTTCCAGCATTTTTAAGAAGTATTTCTCTTTTTAAGTTGTTATAATTTTTTAAATAAAATTCTTTAGTTTCTTCTCTATTTTTTTTGGTATTTTTGAGATTTTTGTCTTCAATAATAAGTTCAAATTGTTTATCAACAATAAAATCTATATCTTTTAACCAAGCATTAAATTCTGGAGACTTCTCATATTTATCAAAATCAGCCCTAGAATCATATTCATCAACTTTTATTTTTATTACTTTTTCAAAATAAGTTTCATATAATTTACTTATTTTTTTAAATAGATTTATTTCAAATTCCTCTGTGATTTTCTTTAATTCCTCTTCTATATCGGTTCCTGACTCTATTTTATCTCTGATTTCCTGAACATGTGATTTGAAATTATCTAAAACTTTCTCTGGATTAATGGTTACAATATAATTTTTTTCAATTCCTTCATCAATCCAAGTAAAAATTTCATCTATTTTTTTCTTTAATTCAGGAAAGGCACTCTCAAGATATTTATCAAGCAAAGCTTGCTTAGTTTCTTCGAAGAAATCTTCTTTAATATATCCTTCATGTTCAAGATTATCAAAAAAAACTTTATTTTCTTCAAGTTCAGAATAGTTTGTATCTCTTACAATTTGTTCTTTAATTTTATTTCTATTTCTTTCAAAAATATCAGCTATTTCTGATTTTATTACATTCTCTATAAATTTATCAAATTCTTTAACTCAAGACTTTTCTAATTTTTTGAAAATACTTTGAACAAAAGCAATATTTAAACGAAAAAATCAATCAACTAAAAGAGACTGCTCTATTGTATCAAGATGAGCCTTGTTTTCTTCTATTGCTGATTCTGCTATTGAAGAAAAATAAGTCTCACAAAATGATTCTATATTTTTTGTAAGAGAATTGATACTACTATTTTTATCCTGTTCCAAGACATCTCAAACTCTTTTTTTAAAACCACTATATTTTTCATATAATTTATGAGCCTTTGAAATATCTCAAGGATTAGTTATAACTTCTTCTATAAGAGACTGGGTCTCGGCTATATAAGCCGAATCACTTTTAGATATCATCTCAGAATCTATACCATTTTTTGGTGCCATAATTTATTTGTTAAGTTTAAAGTATTTTTTATTTGTTAATTTAGAATTAGTGTTATAAGATTTTTTATCTAGAATATTAAATATTTTGTCAGAAATTTCTGCGTTATAAAATTCTAGAATAGAATCGGGTTTTGATTCTTTTTTTTCTGGAAAGATACAACGAACAGAAAAACCATGTGCACAATTACTGGAACCCGTAGCTATAACAATAGATTTACCGAAGTGCAGAATGAAAGAATGAGTATCACTGAGAGATGAAGATAGGTAATAACCGCTCGTGCCCTGGTCGTTATTCAGACCAGTACGATAATGACGACTACCAGCCATTGGCATATTTAATTCTAATGACAGTCTTTCTCAATCTCTTCAAAACTCTTCTACAATTTCTTCCCATTCTTCTTTAGTTGGAATTCTTTTTCATAAATATTTAGCTTCTTGCTGAGCTCAATTAAAGTTGTAATACCAGTTTCAATCGTGTTCCCAAGCTTGTGATATAGTTTCACTGGCTTTTGTTGGATTTATTTGTATTGTTGGATTTTGTGGTCTTCATAGATTTTTGGTTTCTAGTTTTATTCAGTTTATTTCTATGAATTCTTGTTGTTTTAATCTTTCTTCTTCTTTTCTTCTCTCATTTTCTTCCATGGCTGGAAGTGCGGTTTTGATTAGTTTTTTGTTTTCTTCAACTAGCCTCTGCAATTCTTCAGTTATTACAGGGGGTTTTATTTGATAAAGCCCTCACCCCACCCTCTCGAGAGAGGGAGAGTGAGATTGTTGAGTTGATGGGGTATGTGGAGTTTGGTTTGGCATATAATTATTTGTTAAGTTTTAAGTATTTTTTATTTAATTTACCCTCAACCCCTAAAATAGGGGAGATTATTTTTTATTCCTCCCTTATTTTAGGGGAGGTTAGGTGGGGTAATAATACAGCGCACTGGTAAAAAATTTTTGGTATTGTTTATTTGATTAATTAGAATATTACTTCTATCAAAATGGATACTATAGCCCAATTTATCATTTGAATCTAGAGCCCAAAAATGAGCCATATTATCGAGATAAAATTTTTTCTTAGGTCAGTCCCAATAACCTACAGCCTTTAATCAAAGTTCTTTACTTAATCTTTCTCAATCTTGTCAGTAAGAAGCTGATATTTTTTGCCAATCTAGTTTTGTTGGGAGTTTTTTGCCATATTTTTGAGTTTCACGAATGGCAGCCTCTTGAGTAAATAATTGTTCTTTTTTTCAGTTAACTTTTAATTCTATAATATCTCCTTCTGGATTTATTAAAAATTCTACTTCACTTAGTAAATCCAATCACATTTCCCATTTAGATGAATCCACTCTAAAGTTATTGGATTCTAGTCATGATTTTTCTAGAGCCTCTAAACTTAAAGGAATTTGCCTTGGTTTTTTTGGATTATCATATTCATCTGCCATTTGTTTCAATCTTCTTCAGGTTATTTCTCATTGTTCCTTAATTTGTCTTACTAATTCCTGGGTTTTTACAGGGTCATAAGCTCAAGGTTTTTCTACTTTTTTAATAACTTCTCATTTTCATGAAGAACTTTTTCAAATTTCAGCTCACATAATTTATTTGTTAAGTTTTAATTGATTTAAGTTTATCATAATATTGAATATTTTGCAAAATTTTGGATGTTTTTGACAATTAGTGTTTTAAAGTTATACTAAAAATATAAAAATATTGCTTTACATATTTTATAAAAAGAATATATTTGCGAAACGGCTTTGAAATTATTGAGAAATTTAAATTAATAAAAAATATGTGAAATAAATCAAAAACTAATCCAAATGATGCACTTTCAAGTGTTTTAGAAAAAATAGATGCTAAAGCTAATGTATGACAGAAAAGAATGGAAGAAGTGGAGGTACATTTAAAGGAAATGAAAGAATGGAGAAAGGAAGTTTTGGAGTTAAATAATAATAATTGAATTTTTGAATTAGTATCTATTTCATTTTCTTTTAAGGATTATGCTGATGTTGTATTTGCAATTATGACAAAAATAGAAAATATAGAATATTCTGAAGAGGGAAAAAGTGAAGAAGATAAATTTGTTTTAAATACCAAAATAGTTACCCAAAGAACAGATGTTTTAAAGGAAATGAACCAAACTATTGAAAGATTACACTCAGCTAGGGAATTCTTTAAAACAAATAGTGAGCATATTTTACAGATGCTAGATAAAACCATAAATAATGGTGAAGAAATAGTTGCTTCAATGAAATTAAAACATAGAGTTAAAAACTCTGATATAGATCAAAATGATCATGATTTTATTGAATTAAAAAATCTTTATGAGAAATTTGTAAATGCTGCAAATATATTAATTGATACCCATCATTCAATTTGTTCTATTTCTTTTGATAACATAGCTAACCTATATGCTATAAGATTATTTAAAAACAGTCAGACACAATTACCAGAATTAAAGAAATTCCACAAAGTAGAAGAAATTCGTCACTTATTATCAAATAAAAGCTTGAATTCAAAAGATGGCTCATTAGGCAAATATAAGGTTTTATTATCCCAATTAAAACAAGAAAGTAAAATTGTATCTGACGAAGTATCTAATATAGCACAAAATACAAATTTTTTATTATATCAAGTGTTACACTCTCATTATATAGAACCAATTTCAAAACTTATGTTTATTTTAAGTGAACATATTGATAAATGCGAAAAGGCTTGCTCTGAACAAGTAAGAGCTTTAGATAAAATTGATAATTTGATAAGTAAAATTAATTATAAAAAATGAATATTTGAGATATTTAACTCTCTTAAAAGTATAACCGATGAATATCAAACGTCTGTTTTTATTTTAAGTTGAAAATATTTTATAGTAAGAGATATTAAAAAGATTAAAGAAATTATTCAAAATATTAAATTATTTAATAAATACATACAAAAAGAATTAATTGAAGATATTAAAGTGCAGTATAAAAAAACAGGTTCTCCGCTAATTCCAAGTAGTGCGGCAAAAGAGGCAATAGAATGAGCGCATATAAATATGTGATTGATTAAAAATTTTGTTTATTTAATTTTGAAATGCCTAAATAAACAAGTTTTTGATGAAAAAATGGTAGCTTCTATCCTAGATTCTTGTGATAAACATACAGAAATAAACAGAAAAAATCATAAAGAAATTGTAGAAAGATTAATTAGAGCAAAGGCAATTGAATTTAATAATAATTATTTTTACAAGGAGCTTATAAAAATACTTGAAACAGCAATTATAAAATATATTAAAAATGTTGATGAATATATATGACAATTCCCTATTAATGAAAAAGATTTGTCCGCTACAAATATTAAAGAATTGCTAGAAAAAATAAATTTTGATACTAGAGATCTTGGCTAATTAAACAATTTAGAAATTATGTCAGAAAAAAATATTCACCATATAATACCAGTTTCAAGAAATTGAAGAAAATGTGATAATAATGAGATTGTTATGAGCCTGAAATGGCATCAAAAAATACACTCAGTTTTTTGAGTTATGACTACTCACGAGAAAATTTTATATTTATTGGATTTTTATAAACAAGAAAAAGATTATGAGGAGTTTTTAAAGTGTCTAGAATATCAAGTAAATGAACAATTATTTTATTTATGAAATTGTTTTAATAGAGAAATAAAATGAGATGGCTTAAAATGAGAGGCAATAATAAGAAATTTAGAAAATCCAACGCTAATTTTCCAAGATAAACCCATAAAAGAAATGATTTTTCAAATACTGAATTGGGATATAAAAGTCTTGAATGAAAATAGTTTATGAGAGCTTTGCGACACTTTGAATTAAATCTTACTCCCTCTCTACTCGTGGAGAGGGCTGGGGTGAGGACATTAAATAATCTCTCTTCTAATAGTTTCTGATAATCTCGTGAAGCATTCATAAGGAATTGTTTCTGAGCGCTCGGCCATTTTGTAGATATTGTTGTTTTTTGATAAATTATCTGAAATTATCTCAATTCTATCTCAAACATTTACTTCCAGTCAAGAAATATCAACAATTGTTAAATTCATACAGACTCTTCCAAGAATTGGAAGTGGAGAATTTTTGAAATAAAATTGAAAATTAGATGATAATTTTCGTGATAATCACTCGTAATATCCGACTGGAATTATTCAAATAGTCATATCTTGAGGAGCTTCAAATGTACAATTATAACTCACATTTTCTCATTTTTTTATATCTTTTTTGAGGATTAGAGTTGAATTAAAAGTGAGCGCTAATTTAAGATTTTTAAGTTTTTCAAAATATTTATCATCCGGCTCGAGTGGATTAACTCAATATAGAGAAATTCCGAGTCTTAAACTATTGCAAACATTTTTTCAAAATCATTTCACAGATGCAGCAGAATTGTCTGAGTGAATATATTTTGGGTTAAATCAAGCGTTTTTTATAATATCAATACCCTGTTTAAATAATTTTTCTTGAAAAATAGAATATGAATTATCTACTGAATCCGCATCAGCAAAATGAGTTACAACTCACTCTAAATTTATATTTTTATGTTTTTTGATAAATTCTAGAAAAAACGGTAAATCCTCAATATAAATTCATTGTCTATGCATTCCAGTATCGAGTTTGAGGTGAATATTTACTGGTTTTCAAATTCTAGCCAGTTCCTCTAAAGTCCCTAAATCATAAACTACTAAAGAAGTTTTTTTGAAATTCATTTTTGAGAGATTTTCTAGCATACTATAGCCAATTATAAGAATTTTAACATTACTTACTTCCCAAATTTTCAAAGCTTCAAAATAACTATCAACTGCAATATATTTAATTTTTCTTTCTTTTAAAATATTTGCGATTTCCCTAATTCCATGCCCATAAGCATTTGATTTTAGAACTGGAAATATATCCCATTCTGGATGTAATTTTTGGAAAATATCGAAATTATTTAAAATATTTTCGCGAGAAATATAGATATTATTGAGGGTTTTAAGTTTTGCCCTCACCCCAACCCTCTCCCAGAGGGAGAGGGAGTTTCTTTTGAGAGAAAAAAGAGTCCTAAAAATAGACATAGTGTATTAATTAAAAATCTCTTCTATAGCACTTTTTTTGTATTTATCGTTTTTTGAACTATAGAGAATATATTTTGATTGTGGAAAATTGACTTTAATTTTTGATTTTGTGTTTTCTAATTCTTTTTGGCTGGTTTTATCTACTTTATTTAGCACAATAAGTATTTTTACTCACTTTTCATTTATATAATCAAAAACCTCTATATCTTGGCTTGTAGGTCAGACGAATGCATCTATAATAATTACAACTTTAAGATTTGAATAAATATTTCACTCGAGATAATCAAGAATCATATCCCTCAATTTTATCTGATTTTCCTTGCCTCCGACAGCAAATCAATATCCCGGAAAATCAACACATTCATGAGTTTTATTTACTCAAAAAATATTTATAGTTCTAGTTTTTCAAGCTTTAGCTCCTGAATAAGCCAATTCTTTTTTTCAAAGAAGTGAATTAATCATTGATGATTTTCCTACATTTGACCTACCCAAAAAAAAGATTTTAGCTTTTTTGTCATCATTTTCTAGCGGTGAAATCTTACTTTCAAATTTTGTAACTGTCTTTATAAATTTCACATCTTTAATTTCCATTTTTTGGTTTGATTATTTTTTTGATTTTTTATTTACTGCATTTATTATATCTATACCAATATCATTTTCATTACTTAGTAATGACTTAGCAGAATCACTTATAACAGTTTGTAAAATATTTATTCTTTTTGACTCTAATTTTTTCTTAGCAATTTCTGGTAAATAAGCGAAAATAAATGCTGTTCAATCATTTAATAATTTTCATCAATTTTTTACTTCTTCAATTGTTTCAGCATAATACATACCAGGAGAAACTTCAGGCGATGGAATAACTGCTTTTTGATTTCTAGGGCGAGATCTGAGTCATTCGATTGCTCCGCTGATTGTTCAATTTTTTTCTCAAATATAATTAACATAGGCTTGTGCAAATTTGTCATAAGTCCCGTCTTCATTTAATTGTCCAACAAGCGCATATCATTTTTTTGCCATTCTTTTTATAGTTTTTTGCTCTTTTTCATCTATAGACAGTAAGTCTTCTACGCTTGAATAAATATCATCATACACATCATCGCTTGGATCTCATTGAGTCATATTTAATTCATTATTAAAATTATCAATTTTGATAGTCACAGGATTACTATAATAAACAACACAATTATTTTTTGAAATTATATTACCCAAAGAACAAGGTTTATTAGAAGTAAAATTCACCTCTTCTAAAACGGTATAATCAAAAGATTTAGCTGTATTTCACATAAAAATGAAAATTAAAAAATTAAATAGTTTTATATTTATACTGAATTTTATAAAAAGTCAAGTATATTTTCTAATCTTTTAAATTATCTAATTCTAAGTACTCGTCAATTCTAATTTGCCATACAAACTCATCGACATGGGATACGAGAATCATCGCTCATTTATACTCATCAAGTGCTTCTGCGATAACTGGCAAATGGCGGAAATTTATATGATTTGTTGGTTCATCTAGAATTAAAAGAGCAGGCTTGAGTAAAACTAGTCCACAAAATGCAACAAGTCATTTTTGTCATTCTGAAATGTCTCAAATTCTTGACTTCATTAAATCTCAAGTAATCAAAAATCCGGCAGCAGTTGATCTAAGCTCTTGTTCTGGAATATTTGGTTCAGCCCATTTTTTTAATTCATCATACACTGTATTTTCAAAATTTAGGTTAGAAAAATCTTGACGATAATATCCGACTTTTATTCCAGGAGCTATTTTCCCTCAAATAGATCTGCCCTCAGCAATACTCTCAAGTAGTGTAGATTTACCAATTCAATTTGGTCCAGAAAGTAATAAATGTTGTCATTTTTTAAGACTTACTTCACATTTTTTTATAGTTGGTTCGTGATCTATAATTACAGAAACAGACGATATATTTATAATTTCTCATTTTACATCTTCTTGCAGAGGAATTGTAAAAGCTCTAATAGTTTTATCTTCTTTACGCACATCCACCATTTCTTCTTTTAATTCCTCAGCTGTTTCTCTCATTTTCTTCGCAACAAGACGCAGTTTTCATCATTTATGTGCAAATACTTCAGCTTGTGCAATTTTAGCTTGCGCTTGTTTTGCCATTTGTGCATTTTTCATATTTTCTCTCTCAATTCTAGCTTTAATCTGATCAACTACATTATAATAATTTCCCACATATTGCTCGACTTTTTTCGTGAAAACATCCAAATACAATACTCAATCTGTAAATGAATTCAAAAATTCTGCGTCATGCGAGATTACAATTACTGTTTTTTTGTAATTTTTTATAAAATCCTCGAGGTGATAAATCCCATCCTTATCCAAATTATTTGTCGGCTCATCAAGAAGTAGAATATCAGGATTTTGAATAAGTGCAGCCGCCAAAAGTAGACGAGCTTGTTGGCCTCCACTAAATGATTTTACAATCCTATCAAGTGGAGCCTTTAAATTCACTGCATCAAGAACTTCGGCGATTTTTTTATCAATATTAAAAATAGTCTTATCTCTAAAATATTTATTAAAAAACGCGGAAATTGTAAGATCCTTATCCTCAGCTGGCATCACCTGAAAAGCGGTAGCAATAGTCAATTCTTTATCAATGTGGATATTTCCTCTTTTTGGTTTTAAAACTCAATTTATAAGCTTAAAAATAGTACTTTTTCCTGCACCATTTTGTCACATTATCGTGATTTTTAATCATTTTCTCACAGAAAAACTCACATCATCTAAAATAGGTTTTGTAAATATAAAATCAAATGACACATCGTCAAATCTAATTACCGTCTCTAAAGAAGCCATTATTTTTTTAAAATTATTAAATTAATGGTGGGATTATATGAAAAAAATGAAATTTGTAAATTTTAAGTTTACTGTCACTCATAACTCACGAAATTATTCGGAGTCTCATAGAGTTTGATTTTGTGGAGTTTCAGATTTTTTCAGTAGATATTTTGAAATTTTGGAGATAGTTCATTAAAAATCCAAACTGCGATATTTTCAGCTGTTGGGATAAAATCAACTTCAATATATTTGAAATTTTCTTTTTTTATTAAATCTAAAACCACATCTCATTTGTATCACATATATCCATGATCTAATTTAGAGTCTATGAATTCTTTTGTGATTTTTTTAATGTCTCAAAAATCTATAATCATTCACTCATTACTGGCTCATTTATTGTCTATAATATCTCACTCTAGAGTTATTTCAATTTTATATCTATGACCATGAATATTAGAGCATTGACTTGTGTGATTTGGAATTCTGTGTCACATATCCCATTCATAAATTTTTGTTATTTGCATAAATATTTTTTAAGAATAAATTATTTTACAGTTACGCTTTTTGCTAAATTTCTTGGTTTATCAATATTTCTGCCAAGTAAATCTGCCGTATGATAAGCGACAATTTGGCCAGCAATAGCAGTTAAAAATGGATATAACTCTTCAAGAGTCTCAGGGATTGAAATATTCCAAGTAGCTGAAGGAACTTTTTTATCAGAAATTGCTAAAATTTCTCATTTTCTTGCTTTTACTTCTTGTACAGATGAGAGATTTTTTTCATATAAAAAATCATTTGGCATAAAAATTATAGATGGAAAGTTTTCATCAACAAGTGCTAAAGATCAGTGTTTAAGTTCTCAACTTGGAAGAGCCTGAGAATTAAAATATGATATTTCTTTAAATTTTAAACTTGACTCGTAAGCAATAGCAAGCTCTAGATGTCTTCCTAAAAAGAAAAATTGCTTGTAATTTTTTATATTTTCTACGGTATTTCTAATATCATCAGAAGTTGATAATAGCCCATTTATTTTCTCCGGAATATGGTGTAATTCTTGAATAATTTGTCTATATTTTTGTCTTGAGAGATTTCAATTTTTTTCTCCAAAATAAAGAACAAGTAATAAAATTGTGCATATTTGAGCTGTAAAAGCCTTAGTAGATGCCACTCAAACCTCAGTTCAAGCTCTGGTAAAAAGTCCAAAATCAGTAAGTCTTGAAATGGTTGAACCTACCACATTTACGATTCAAAAAGTTTTAGCTCATTTAGATTTTAAATATTTTAGAGGTTCGATAGAATCAGCAGTTTCTCCAGATTGAGAAATAAAAACATAGAGAGTTTCTGGGTCTATTTTAATATTTTTGTATTCAAATTCACTTGCCACTTCGACGCTCGATTCCATATCTGCCAAATCCTCAAACCAATAAGTCCCAAGCCATCCAGCGTGATAACTTGTTCCACAGGCTACAAAAGTAATTTTAGAAAAATTGTGTTTATCTAATTCCTCAAAAGCGGCAGCATTAAGACGAGAATTAGTAAAATCTATTCTTCATCTAAAAACATCTTCTAATACTTTTGGTTGCTCAAAAATTTCTTTTAACATAAAATGTTTGTAGTCTCACTTCTCAGCTTTTAGGCTTGCAACATCAATTTTCTCGGCCGATTTTGAGATTAATTTTCACTCACTTTTTATTGTATAATCATTATTTTTAATATAAACTAGTTCCCCATCATCAAGAAAAATTACATCATCAACAATTCAGGCCAAAGCTTGAGTATCAGAAGAAAAATAAAATTCACTCTTATCTTTTGAGTATCCAAAAACCAAAGGACTTCAATATTTTACTCAAATAATTTCATCTGGATTATCCTTTGAAATAAACAAAAATGCATAAGCTCAATCAAGAGTTGGAAGTACTTTTTCAACAGTTTTAAGTAAATTTTGATCCCAATTTTCTTCGATTAACTTAGCAACAACTTCAGAATCTGTCTCTCCATAAAAACTATATCATTTTTTAAGGAGCTCATCTTTTAGCTCACGATAATTTTCAATAATTCAATTGTGAACTAGAAAAATGCGCTCATTTTCTGAGTAATGAGGATGACAATTTTCTTCTGTAACTCCTCCGTGAGTTGCCCAACGAGTGTGAGCTATTCCATAAGAAAAAGACTCATTTTCCGCTAAAATATTTGCAGTTTTTTCACTCAAATTTGAAACTTTTCCAACTGATTTAATTAGTTTTAAATCTCAACCTTTTCCAACAACAAAACCTGATGAATCATATCATCTATATTCAAGTTTTTCAAGTCAATGAATTAATTTGCTTGTCGCATTTTTGTTTCAAATATATCAAAAAATTCAGCACATAGTTTTTTGGGTTATTTTATAATTTTATCTAAAATATCATTTTTGTTTTTGAAGTCAAATTATATATTTGTTTTAATTTTTCAAAAAATCAGAAAATAATTTGTAAGTCTCTTCTAAATCTTTTTTATTAATATCTATAAATTCTAAATTTCAAATATCTTTAAATAATACAAAATTAATTTTTGAGCTATCGTTTTTCTTATCATTTAACATTTTTTTGTAAATATTGCTGAACTTAAAATTGCTTATTTTATATTTTCTCACAATTTCAAGTACAAAAGAATTTATGTAATCTAATAAAGTCTTATCAAAATATCAAAGCTTATAAGATAATAAATTTGCAAAAATAATTCAATATCAAACACATATTCAATGAGGTAATTTATAATCACTCAAACTCTCTACAGCATGCCCAAAAGTATGTCAGTAATTAAGTTTTTTTCTGTCTCATTTTTCTTCTTCATCTCTCATTACCACATTCGCTTTAATACTAATATTATTAGCTAAAATTTCATCTGATACTTTTTTATTTGTAATAATCTCATCAAAAATAGAACTCCAGATTTCAAAATGTTTCTTGTTATCTAGCAAAGAATGTTTTAATCATTCAAAATATCCTGATGTTAGTTGAATTTCTGGTAAAGTTTTTAAATATTGCCTATTTACTAACACAATTTTTGGCTGGTTAAAGGTTCAAATAACATTTTTTATTCATGAATAATCTATACCTGTTTTTCATCAAACACTTGAATCTAATACAGAAAGTAGAGTTGTGGGAATTTGAATAAATTTCACTCATCTTTTGTATATTGAAGATAAAAATCATCACAAATCTCATACAACTCCACCTCAAAAACAAATTATTAAATCATTTCTATTAAAATTTATCATATTTAAATAATTTACAGTATCCAAGACTGTATTAATATTTTTATTTTTCTCTCAAGCCTTAAAAACATATTTATAAAACTTTAAATCACTTTTATTTTCAAAATTCTCAAATAAATCTTTTCAATGAAATTTCCAAACAGTATTTTCAGTCAAAAATAAGACCTTTTTAATTCTGCCAGTTTTTACTATAAAATCCATTATTTCATCCAATATATTTGAAGTAAATAAAATTTTGTAAGATCTATTATTGTTGTTTTTTAGGTTTATGTTTAATTGCATTTTGTGGTAATAAATAATTAAAAACTCGTCTGTAAATCAAACATTATCTTATCCTCAATGAATATCCCCTTAAAACCTCTTCATATCACAAAGATTCTGCAATTTTCCTTGAGGCAATATTTTCTTCTCAGACACGATATTGTGGGATTAAATTTCTTTCAAGGATTTCATGTGATAAATCATTTGCAAGAATTTTTCAGTATCATTTTCATTTCTTGTCAGATCTTACAAGTATTCATATATGTGCGATTTTATCATTTTCATCATCTACTATATAATTACTTATTGCTACTATTTGATTTCATTCAAAATATCAATAAAATTCTTGAAATGGCTCTTTAAAATCCATAAAAATCTCACTAATATCTTTAACTTCACATTTTTTCATAAAATCAGTATATAATTCAATTTCATTTTTGTTTATATGACGAACTTGAGGATTTTTTGGTTTTAACTGTTCTTTTGAAAATAAATAAGAAGTAATTATTATTCAAGTAAACTTTTTTTCTCAATCATATATTTTATTTATTGCAGAATGTATTTTTTCCCTATTAATTCAATACTTATCAATAATTTCTATAATTTCATTTTTACATTGCTTCATAACTGATACTATTGTTTTTCAATTTCAATAAACAAGAATATATACCTCTTTGCTATCTACTAAATCCGGAGAATGTGATATTACTTTAATTCAATTTCACTGAAAATCATCAGTACTACATCATAAATAATTTCACCAAAAATTATTTATGATTGAAATTTTATTAGATTTTTCCATATTTTCTAAATTAATATTAAAAACTCGTCTGTAAATCAAGCATCATCTTGTATTCTCATCAGAGATTGCTAAGTTCCTCATGATTTCATCTTTCAAAAATCTTTCCGTCTTTTATCACGATAATCTCATCGGCCTCTTTAACTGTCTGGAGACGGTGAGCAATAATTATAACTGTTTTTCATTTAAATAAATTGTGTAGTGCCTCTGTAATCGCTTGTTCTGAAATACTGTCAAGAGCTGAGGTTGGTTCATCAAGCAATATTATCTCTGGATTTTTTAGCATAATTTTTGCGATGGCGAGGCGTTGCTTTTGTCCGCCAGATAATTTTATTCATTTCTCTCAAATTTCAGTCTCAAATCAAGCTTCAAAATCAAGTATAAATTCGCATTTTGCATTTTTAATTACTTCATCGAGTTGCTCTTGAGTTGGTGTATAATCCAGAGCATAAGTGAGATTTTCCATAATTGTTCAGTCAAAAACAGATGGTTCTTGAGTGAGATATCCAATGTGGCGGTAATAGGATTTTAGAGAGATTTCTGAAAGGCGTTGTCCGTCGATAATAATATCTCAGCTATTTACTCTAATATATCCGGCGATGAGTTTTATTAATGTACTTTTTCCTCATCCACTCGCTCACACAAAAGCATATTTTTTTCATCAATTGAGTTTTAGTGAAAAATCCTTAAAAACTTCTCCTCCGCCATCATAAGCAAAATTTATTTGTGAGAAAATTATTTCTCAGGTTTTATAAACAAATTTTGGAGCATTTGGGTCTTCTTGGTATTTGGGAATAGAATTAAATGTATCAATAAGTTTTTCTATATGAATATAATTTAAATAAAGATCTCTAAAATAACCTCTAATATTCCAAGAATATTTTCACAAAATATCAAGAAGCCATAAAAATAATGCAAACTTTGCAATTGTATAATTTCCATAAATTACTCAGCCTCAGATAACAATAAAAATAGTAAATCTAAATCAACTCAAAATTATAAAAGATCCTGTTTGCCATGCATTTTTAAATATATTTCATCTAGCCCATAAATTCATCATTTTATCATGCAAATCTGATATTTCAGCTATTTCTTTTCCAAATTTATCATTTTGTAAAATTTCAAATTTTGACATTAATATTTTAATTCTTTTAGCATCACGAATAATTTCAAATTCTTTTGCATCTTTTCTAATATTTGTAAGACAAGATAATCATTTAGAAAAAAATAAAATTATTACAAAAAATAAAAAAAGAAATCCCATAAAATAATAAATATTTGGTACCCTTAAAGCAACAAGTGTAAAAATATAAATTATTGCAAATAATTCTACTATTAAACCAATTACAAGTCTTGTACTGCTATACCAAAATGAAATTCAATTAAAAATAATATTACTCATTTTCCCAGTTCAAAAAGACTCAACTTTAGTATTATCTAAGTTTATATACTCTCATAAATATTTCTCTGTAAGTCCGCGGGAAACACGAAAAGACATTATATCATGAACAGAGTCTGAAAACAGCGAATTTAAAATATTAAAAAATGAAAATCCAACAAATATCCAAATCCAAAAATACAAATTTTCTATACTTTTCATTTCCACGGCTCCAATAATCATAGATCCAGCATAAATCAAAAAGACACTCTGAAATCCATCATAAGCCTCAATTCCAAAATATAACCAAAACCATCATTTTGAATATTTTACAGGTTCTAACAATATTTTTGCTTTTTTAATTAGTTCTTTCATTTTTGTTGTTTTGTTAAATTATTTTTATACTTCCAAATCCCATTCTGCATAAAATTGTTTCAAAAATTGTTCCATAAAAATATGGCGCTCTTTGGCTAATTCTTTAGCAGTTGGAGTATTTAATATATCTTTTAATTTTAATAATTTTTCGTAAAAATGAGCTACAGAACTTGGTGAACCATTATTGTAAGATTCTTCTGTTACTAATTCTTCATAATCAATATTTGGATCATGAATTGGACGTTGTTTTTTCCCTCAATATGAAAATGTACGAGCTATTGCAATTGCTCATATTGCCTCTAATCTATCAGCATCTTCTACAATAGCAAATTCTGGAGTTATAATAAAATCTTTGGTTCTAATAAGGCTTTTTCCAAATCCTACATTTTTTATTACAAAAAATACTTTTTCAATTCTGTCCTTATCAAGTCATTGTTCAGAAAAAAATTTTTCAAGTGAAATTTTCTTATCTTCAAGTTGTTCTTTGTTATAAAATTTTCTGTCAAAAGATTCATGAAGTAAGGCCCCAAGTTCTATGACTAAAAGATCTCAAATTTTCTCTTTTGCGTAAATTTTTTGTGCTAATTTCCAAACACGTTCAATATGATAAAAATCATGAGCACTACAAAGTCATTCAAGCTCAGCTTTAACAAGACTTTTCGTATTATTAATAATTTTATTATTCATAGTATTTTTGTAAATAATTAAAAATCTAGAACATTTATATTCTAATCAAAAAAGAAAAAAATAGAAAAAGTTAAGAAAAACTATTTCATTAATAATTTCTTAAAATTTTCGAAAGCTAATTTTCTTTGAGAAATCTGATTCTTTATATCAGATCAAAGCTCCGCAAAAGTCTTATCATAGCCATCGGGGATAAATATTACATCCCATCAAAACCCATTATCTCAAGTAGGTTTATGAGATATTTTTCATTTAACTTCTCATTTTGCCATAAAAAATTCCTCTCAATCATACATAGCAACATAACAAACTGCAAGTGCTGTTCTTTCTTCAAAATTTTCTAGCATTTTTAGAATTCACTCGATTTTTACAGTTGATTCAAACCATTTTATAAGAGCTCCAGGAAGTCAATTCCAAGATATAAACTCTAATCAACTATCCTCAACAATAACATTTTTTCCTGATTTTTTGTAAGCCTCAATTGCTTTGTGTCTGATTAATTCTTCTACGCTTGTAGTCTGGATTTCGTCCAAATCTAATTTAATTTGTTCCATAGAAAACCCAAGAATTTCTGAGGCTTCCTTTAATTTATTAGGATTTGAAGTAGCAAATTTTAAGTGTTGCATGTTTTTTAGTTAATTTTTAAATCCCTCAGGAATATCATATTTCTCAAATTCGGGTAATAATTTTTTACCATAAAAATATCTAGAGAATGCTTCAGCTTCATATTTTGCTCAATTAAGTGCATTGTGAGGTCTTGGCTCCGTAGGAAGTCAGACTGTACCTAGAATTGTATCAAGATTTAGAGATGATAGATTATTTTTATAAGGAATAATTAGTCATTTTCTTTTATGATATTCATAAGCAACAGTGTGTAAATCGAGCGTTTTATAATTTCCATTTACTAGTCAGAAATTATGTTTTAATCAAGTTCTGTCTCAATTTACTTCTAAAAACCTCAAATCAAAATACCCAACATTATGACCTCAAATTGTCTGATCCTCAATGAAAGCCGACCAATTCATGAATTCTAAAATTAACTCATTTACAGTAATTTTTGTAATATCAGTTATTTGCTCCACTGTAAATCAATTCACTTCCAAGGCCCTTTGCTGAATTTCATCTCAGGGAATTATCCTGCATTCCCCATAAAATTGATTTAGAGGATTTTCTAATTCCAAAGCTCATACGCTCACAATAGAATTCTTATATGGGTCTGCCCCAGAGGTTTCAATATCTAAAACTATCATAACTGTAAAAGGGTTAAAATATATATTTTCCTATTCTATCCAAAAATCCTAAAAAGTGAAAAAAAAGTTGGATTTTTGATTTTTAAAGGAAAATATGATATTATTAATTAAATTAATTATTAATTTTATACCTATATATGAAAAATGATTTTGAAGTTGAGCTAGAAAAAAATATGGACATGTAGAAATAGCTACAAAAGATGGGTTTTATTATGGAAAATTTGTAGATGTTCCCGGATGAAGCGCAAAAAGCTGATTTACAGGATATGCATATTATTATGTCTGAGATAATTCACAAGCTAATATCTGATAAAATCAAAAAGCCCCGAGCAATACTGGGGCTTTTTTCTTGGTTCTTCTTATGTCCTCCAATATAAGATAGAGTAAATTTTATTTTTGTTTTTTTGGGCCGGCTGAGCCTTTATGATTTTTTCTTGGCCGTAGCAGGTTTTCTTACCGGCCTTTTTCCAGGCTTCGTACCGTCAAATTTTGCCTTGAGGTTGCCGACGCCTTCGTGGACATGTCCGAGTCCGGTAGATACCAGACCTTTTCCTGTTGCCAGAGCTTCATTGCCGAGAGATTTGGTTCCGACAACAAGGTCATTGCCGAGAGATTTGGCGTCATCAACGAGTTCGGCGCCGAGTTCTTTGCTCTTTTGGAGAACATCTTCTCCTTTTTTGGCAATAGCCTCACGATTTTTCGGGTCCAAAAGAGCAACCGTTGCTACTACTCCAACCGCACCAACCGCACCTGCGGCCAGCGTTTTCAAAAGAGTTTTCTTTCCCATCGTTTTTCTCCTCATGTTTTTATTGACCAAAGAACGGCATTTTTTACAGGTGATATCCTCTTTTTTGCCTTCGAAAATGTTTGCGAAATAAACAAATCCGTAATCTTTTTTACATAATGGACCTACTCTTCCGGTAGCACAAATGTGTTTATTGACAATATGTGGAAGTGAGACTAACTTATGAACTGATCCATCACTTAAGACTCTAAAAAGTTTCATAGCAATCTCCCTTTTACATTATTTATCAAATTTTGACTTTTATTTTTGTTTTGTAATTTATATACAAAACAAAAAAATTGTCAAATATATTTTTTGACAATTTTATTTTTTTGTGAGAAAACTAATTTAATTCAATATCAATATGTTTAATTTCTGGATGTTTTTCTTTAATATTTTTCTCTAGTGCATCTATTCTTTTACCAATAATTCTCGGAATTCTGTCAGCATAATCTACACAGAATTTCAAAAATTCATTATAATCATCCTTAATATATTCGTATTCATCCTGAAAAAATCAATTATGATTTATCTCTCTCATAAGTGAAGATCCATTAAATTCTGCTTCAACTTTAATAATATAACAATCAATATCTATTACTTCTGATTTAAAATCAATAATTTTTTCTATTAAATTATCAGTTTTTATAGTTTCAATAATATCTTCTTTTAATTCTTCATCAATTCATCTTCCAAGTAAATAACTTTTGTTTTCTATAATCAAAATTATGGCCACAATTCAAAGTAAAATTCAAATTATCAAAGATCAAATCGAATCAAAATAAGTTTTTCCTGTTAAATTTGTAAGTAAAATACTCACAAAAGCTATTAAAACTCAAAATACAGCAACTGAGTCTTCGAGTATTACTGCTTTTGAAGCATTATCTGCCTCTTTTATACTTTCTAATAATCAATCATTTTTATCATAAACTGAAATTATAGCTATAATTAAAGTAATTAGTTCAACTACAAAAGATATAGCTAAAATTATTAAAACATAAATAGAATTCTCGATTATAATTGGATGTAAGAAATTTTCTATTGAGTGGTAAACTGTAACTCAGGCTCATATAAAAAATATTCAACAAGCAGATAATATTGCCCGGAAAAATCTCTCTTTTCAGTATCAATAAGAAAAATTTGCATCAGCTTTTTTTCTAGATTTTTTAAGTCAAATTAAAAGTAAAATTTGATTTGAAGTATCAGCGACGCTATGAATTGCCTCAGAAAATAATACTCAAGATCCAGATAAAAAAAATCAGATAAATTTAAGTATCATAATAATAAAATTTCAAGTAATAGCTGCTAAAACAGCCAGTAATCAATGTGTTTTCTTGACGGGGGAGGGCATAAAAAGTGGTTAATTAATAATTAGAATCATCATTTGGAATACATATTTCGTATAATTTATTTTCAATAAATAAATTAACTATATCTTTATCTAAAGCTCATCTATCTGCTTCTTCTTGAAGAATTGATATAGCTTTTATAAGAGGAATAGCTGGTTTGTAAGGTCTATCTCTAGCAGTTAGGGCTTCAAAAATATCAGCAACTGCTATAATTCTAGCTTGCAATGATATTTCATCAATTCATTTTTTTCAATTTGGATATCATTTTCAATTTAATTTTTCATGATGATCTGCAGCAAATATTGGAATATTTTTTAAATCCTGAGTAAATTTTACATGATTTAAAATATTTACTCAATGAATTACATGTCATTCCATAATTCTTCTCTCATCTAAAAGAAAATTTCCTCTTTGAATAGATAAGGATGTTAATTCTTTAGGTTCAAGATATTTTCTTAAATTTCAGTCTACATCAATATATTTTAATTCTGCTATTCTCATTAATTTTTTTGCATCTTCTTCGGAAACAAAATTAACTTTATTCACATTTTCAATAAATTCAAGAGTTTCTTTTATTTCTTTTAATTTTTCTATTTCTTCATTTTTTTCTAACTTTAGAGATTTTATATAATGTTTAATATTTTGAAATCTTTCTTTAATTTCATTTATATTACCTTCAGTAATTTTTGTGCTCTTATCTAAAATACTTTCAGGAATTGAAATTTTCCCAGCATCATGCAATAATGCAGCATATTTTAATTCTAATTTTTGCGTTTCTGAAAAAATAATTTCATCAAATGGTCATGTAATTTGTTTATTTATGGTGTCAACTATGGCTTCAACTAACTTCGTTACATTTTTTGAATGACCATGAGTATGATGACTACGTGCATCAATTGCCTGAGATAAAGCTAATACTAGAGAATAACATAATTCTTCTATTTGTTTGAAAAGATTTGCATTTTCTAGTGAAATTGCTGCTTGGGATGCAATTGAAGATACAATATTTTCATATTCTTCGTTAAAATTTATTACATTTCAAGCTTTGTCTAATTTATTAATTAATTGTAATACTCACAAAATTGAGCCATCTTTTAATTTCATTGGAACTGTTAGCATAGAAGTGGTTTTATATCAAGTACTAATATCATATGCCTTATTAAAACTATATTCCTTATCTTCTCTGATATTATAACAATCAGAAATATTTACAACTTCTCCGGTTATTGCAACATAACCTGATACATGCTCTTTTTTTAGAAGAACTGAAATATTTTTAAATTTATTTTCATCTGGATTTTCTTTTTCTAAGCTAAGAGTTCTAGCTACTTTAAAAATCAATTTATCAGGATTTTTGTCCACAGAATAATTTGGATTTTTCTCTCTAACATAAAGAGAACAGGCATCGCACCTTATAGTTTCTAATATTTTATCGACAATTGATAATAATAATTCATCCACACTTTTGTGTTCATTTAACTCTAATCAAATTTTATTTAAAACTTGAATTAAATCTTTATAATCTAACTTTTCTCCACCATTAAATTCTTCAGATAATAGTTCATCTACTTGTTGTCTTACTTTTGAAGTAGTATTTACTTCTAATTCAGAAACTTCACTATATTTTTTCAATACCTGAAGTTCAGTTTGTTGTGTTATAAATCGCATTTTTTTGAAATTATTTAATAATTTTATTTTTTCATTGTTTTTTTGCTTGGTTTAATTTCAGATCTGCTTTTTCTACCATTTTATTAAATGGTGTATCTTTTTTATATTCAACTATTCATCAAGAAAATGTAACATTTATTTCAGCTTTTTCAATAATTTTTTGTGAATCATCTCTATAGGTTAATTTTGGTTGATTGATTATAAATTTCTTCCTAAACCTTTCGATTAAATTAAATAATTCCTCTTTTTTAAGTTGAGTTATAATAATAAACTCTTCTCCTCAATATCTAAACAAAGTTCATTCTTTTACAAAAAATTCTTTTAATTTATCAGACATAAATTTTAAAACTTTATCTCAGACAGTATATCAAAATTTTACATTAAAAAGTTTAAAATCATCAATATCTATCATTGCCATAGAAAAAGACGCTTTATTTTTATCAAAATCATCAACAAGTAAATCAAAGGCTAGTTCAAGTAAATATCTATTTCCAAGTCAAGTTAAATTATCATAATTAGCTTGACGAAATAAATTTTGAGATTTTTTATCAAGAGATAAAACCTGTGTTTTAAGTTTAGAAATTTCGTTATTTTTCTTAGCTAATTGTGAAACATAGAATTCTTGATTTTTTACTGTATCTCAAATTATTGAAAAAGCCTTACTGCTTATATCGGCACATACATTATTAGCTGGATCTTTTATTTGCCTTGATAGTTCAAGTAAATTCTGAATAATTTTTTTTGTTTTTTCTACCTGTATAGATGATTGATCTGAAGACTCTGAAATATTACTTTCATATGCTTCAGTTAATTTTAATAAGCCCTGAATTAATGAATTAGTTTCAATTAATTCTTGATTTGTTTGATTTTCACATAAACCATTTCTTCTACTTGCCGAATTCATTTTTTTATAAATTATCTATAATCATATAGTTTATACGAAAATATAATAAAAAGGCAAGTAGATATCTATTTACATTTTAATAAATTATAGTGTAATGAATAAAATTAATTTAACTATATTAAACACAAATAGTTTTTAAAAATGATCTGGAATAAATATTTTTATAATTTTTTTCTTGTGATATTAAATTATTCATACTTTTGAATTTAAAACTTAAAATCTAGAAATCATTATAATCTTTTTTTATAAAAGTCTATCTTTTTCTTTCCTTTCAAAAAATTATTCTTCTTCACATTTTATAGAGTCATTTTCCTCAGATAAGTATAAAGAAAATACTCAAAACTGCGTAAATTACAACATTTATTGTTTTAAATAGAAAACTTATAAGATTTACTGAAAGATTTTTTACTGTATCATTAAATACTAGAATAAGTTCTTTGTAATCACTATACCAACCATCTTTAATATTTTCCCAATCAAAGAGTTTTCTCTCGGAAACCGAAATATAAAAATCAATATATTTTATTTGCTCATCATAATCTTGTTTTTGCTTTGTGTAAGAATTAATCATATCTATCAAAGTAGATCTTTCCTTAGAAAATTTTGAAATTAGCTCTGATTTATTGAGTATAATTTTATTAAGTGCATCAATACTTTCCGCTGAAACATTTTTTATTTTTAAGCTATTCCAGAGTTCATCATAACTTGTTTTAGAATTTTGCAATAAATCTTCAACCTCAGTAAGTCTTTTTTTGGCTTCTTCTATTTTATCAGATAAATTAATATAACTTTTTACAATATTTGATATATTTGTAGATAAATCTTTCACTTTAAAAGTTTGTAGGAAGGCTATAAATTCACCTTCTTTTCATTTAAGAACTTTTATGTTAAAGCTACAATAATGTTTAGCCTGATTTACTTGGTCTTTTTTAATATAATCCTTATTTAATCCTGCAAGCAAATAATTACAATCTACTTCTACATTTGAAGAATCAATACTAACAGAATAACTTTTTACATCATAATTTCCGTTTGGTACATTTTCAGGTACATTTGATTCTGTGTAATTTATAGAATCAGAAACGGCTCACTCCATAGATTTACTTGCCCCAAAATTCATTCAACTACTTGGCGGATAAATACTAGTAGTTTGCCTATTTAAATTAGAAGAGCCTCATAAAAAATTAGAACTAATAACACTCATTAAAGAACTTAATATTCATAAAACAATAAGTAGAAAAACAACTACTAAGACTGCAATTCCAATGAATTTGGCAATTGTCTTGAAATCAAGATTACGAATTTTATCAAACATAATATTTTAAGTTAAAAATTAAAATTTAAATAAATATTTTAAATAATGCATATATAATTATAAAAAATATAAACAAAATAAATGAAGGTGATAATTTTGTTCATATTTTTAAATTAACAATTAATAATTGAATTTCTTTTACAAGAAAATAACATGCAAAAATCATAATTGGAAGACTAAAAATAAAACCAAAAACATTACCTTCCATGCCAAAAAATATCCAAAAAAACAATGTTATAAAAATAAAGAAATAGGAAATAAACTCCCAGATAGAATTTGGCAAATAAATAATTTGTTCAATAGTTTTCTTTAGTAATTTAGCTTGAAAAAATATTGCAATATAGTATATTATTGCTCAAAAAAATAAATAAGAAATAATATCAAATCTTGTTATATTTGCTTCTATTTTTATAAAATTTCAAATTCAAGAAAAAATAAATATAAGAAATATAATTGGATTTAAATAAGCTTTTACTAAGAACATCTTAATAATAGATCCCGTTTTAGATAAATTGATTTTATCAAACATAATATTTTTAAGTTAAAAATTAAAATTTAAATCCACAAATAGTACAAAATTTTCCGGTTTTTGGGGTTTCTTTTTTACAACCTGGACAAGTTTTGAATTGGTGAGCAGAACAGAAAGGACAATAAATTGAATTAGGTGGCAAATGTTTTCAACAATTCCAACAATCTCCGTTTGAAAGTCTTTTTTCATCTAATTTTTCTTTAGAAAATATCTTTTTTTGAATTATATAAATAACCAAAATTCCAACCAAAATTCAAAGTAAAACTAGAACATAGTACCAAATAGCAAGAAGTTTAAATGAGACCAAAAATTCAAGAATTTGTTCTATTAATCTTTTTGGAATTATATCAAAAATAGCCTGAATAATTTTAATAAAAATCGGAATAAATGCTATAACCAAAAGATGTGATGAAATAAGACTTTGTACTCATGAATTCTTCGCAATACTTCTAGAATTCCATATCCAAAAAACTATAAAAAGTGGCAGTAAGAAAGCTAATTCCATAAAAAGTCTTTTTATTGGATACCAGAATTCTGCCACTGCAAAGTCACTTTCTAGAAGTTTTTGTTTTTCTCCATTATTTCAAATTACGTAATCCCAAATTCATTTAAATTTATCATTAGCCAAAATCTTACTTTGAATTTGTTTAATTTCATTATCCAAACCGGCTAGTTCATCAGTTTTTGCAAGTCTATCTTGTTGAGTTTTTTCAGCAATTGAGTCCATATTTGCAATTTTTTCTAGGATTTGAGTATCATAATTTGATTTAATAACATTAAGTTCCTCTTGAATTTTGTTTCTTTTTTGTTCAAGATTATTTAGTGATGTATATAAATCATTAATAGACGAATTTTTAAAATTTATTTCATCCAAATATATTTTAACCTGACCACAAACTGGATGAATTTCAGAAACTGGAATTTGATTATAATCGTATTTTGCTGGAGTAAATGGTGTATTGTAAATTACATAATTTTTTAAAAGGTTTATTTTTTCTATGTCACTTTTTTTGTCTGCTCAAATAACCAAATCACGACAATTATAAGGAATATAATCGTCAACAGATGCCATCTGTCTAGTATGATCCTCAAGTCAAGTAAAGATAGTAATTAAAATAAAAATGTCTAAAAAAATTATTGCAACAAAGGCTAGTTTACTAATTGGCTCATTATCAGACACGTGAGTGAGCTTTGATTTAAGCTCAGAGAATTTATTTTTAAAAGAAAATATATGTGCCCCAAAGGTACTTTTTTTACTAGACATAAAAAGGAAGTTAAAAAATAAAGCAATTTTTATTTTATTCTTTTTTATAAAAAAATCAAAAACAAGTTTTATTTTATTAATTTAAGTTTTTCTTGTTTTTTTCACTTTTTGAGTATAATTTGCTCGCTTGTTAATATTTTTAATAGTTTTAGCTGGTAGATAATAGGTTTTAGATTTTTTTGAAGGTTATTATCTGTCAACTAAAAACAATATAACAAGTTTTTAGTTATTAATTTTAAAATTATGATAATTTCATTAAGTGACTCTAAAATTTTAGAGCACAAATCTTTTTCGAAGACATATAATATTTGAGGTAAATCACTTACTTTTGAAAGTGGAAAATTAGCTCTAATCGCAGATGGAAGTGTAACTATTAGTGATGAGGCTGGTAATTATCTTCTTACAACTGCTGGAATTAGTGATACAGCAAAAGAGTGAATTGATTTTTTTCCAATGACTGTAGAATTTCAAGAAAGATATTATGCAACAGGTAAAATTGGTTGAAATAGATTTATGAAAAGAGAGGCTAGACCAAGTGAAGTTGCTGTGTTAAATTCTAGAATTATAGACAGACCAATCCGCCCAATGTTCCCAAAATGAATAGCAAATGAAGTTCAAATAATTTCTACAATTTTGTCTTCATCAGGTACTAGTGATTATGGATTTTATGGAGTTACAGGAGCAAGTCTTGCATTAATACTATCGGGAACTACCGAATTTGAATGACCAGTTTCTGGTTGTAGAGTTATGGTAAGTGCAGATGATAACTTAAAATTTGACCCAACAATGGAAGAATTGAAAACTGCTAAATTAGATTTAACAATTGCTGGTACTATGGACGCAATTACCATGGTAGAATCTCAAGGACAAGAAGTAGATGATAAAACAGTTTTAAAAGCATTTGAATTTGCACACGGAATTATAAAAGAATTATGTAAAGCTCAACTTGATTTTGTAGCTAATTATTCTCTCGTTCATCCTCTTCCAAAATCAAAAATAATAATTAAAACATTGAGTGAAACTTTATACAAAAAAATTGAATGATACATTACAGAAGATAAAATGACACCACTTTATTATGTAAGTAAAATGGATTTTCACGAGGAAATGCACAATCTTAGTACTGATGTTAAAAATTGGCTTGGTTACACAGAAGACACTGAAGATATGACTATTTGAGCGATTGAAGAAAGTGTGTATAAAGCCATTAAAAAACATATGAGAAAAAATGTATTAGAGAAAAAATTAAGACTTGACGGAAGAAAATTAAACGAGGTAAGACCGGTTTTTGGAGAATTTGGAGTACTTCCTAGGACTCACGGATCGGCTCTTTTTCAAAGATGAGTTACTCAAGTTTTGACTATTACTACACTTGGTTGACCTGGAGATATTCAAATAATTGATGATATGTTTGAGGAAAATACAAAACGTTATATTCATCATTATAATTTCCCTCCATATTCAGTGGGAGAAGTAAGACCCCTAAGATGACCATCAAGAAGAGATATCTGACACGGAAGACTTGCTGAAAAAGCAATTGAACCAATCCTACCAAGTCTTGAAGAATTTCCTTATTTTATAAGATGTGTATCTGAAACTATGACTTGTAATGGATCTAGCTCGATGGCTTCAATATGTGCCTCTACTATGTCACTTATGGATAGCTGAGTACCAATTAAAAATCTAGTATCAGGTGTTGCTATGTGAATGATTTACGATGAAAACTCTGGAAAATATGAGATTTTATCTGACATTCAAGCCCAAGAGGATTTCTTATGAGATATGGATTTTAAAATATGAGCAACTGATAAATGAATTACAGCACTTCAAATGGATTGTAAAGTAAAATGATTAAGTATGGAAGTTATCTGAAAAGTACTAGCTCAATCAAAAGAAGCTCTTGCTTATATTCAAAAAGAAATGACTAAAAAAATGAGCACTCCAAGAGCTGAGCTTTCACCATTCGCTCCATTTATACTTAGTATGAAAATAGCAACTGATAGAATTAGAGAAGTTATCGGAAAATGATGAGAAACAATTCAAAAAATCACAAAAGAATTTGAAGTTGAAATTGACATAACAGATGAAGGATTACTTTCTGTAACCGCGAAAAATCAAGCTTCTTGAAAAGCGGCAATAGACTTTATTACAAAAATGCTAAAGTGAATTGAGGTATGAGAAACTGGAACCGGAAAAGTAGCGAAAATTCTTGACGGAATCGGAGCAATAATTGACCTCGGTCAAAACAAATCTGGAATGATTCATATCTCAAAGATAGCAAAAGAAAGAGTAAATAATATAGGAGATTATCTTAAAGTATGAGATATGGTGGAATATAAAGTACTTACTGTAGATAAGGAGAGTGGGAAAGTTGGGTTGGAGAGGGTGATTATGTAATAATTTTGCAAATTATTACATAAAAATTTGCAAAATTATATTTTATATATAGAATTCTTTCTAAGAAAATATTATATGTTAATATATATTATATATGCCTAATTGAGATGTTATAAATTTTGATCAAATTTTTCCATTTTTTAAAATTTTAGAGAAAGCAAAAGATTTATGATTAAAAAAGGAATATTTAGATAATATAGAATCTAAAAGAAACGAATTAATAAATAATTTTAAAAGTAAATATCAAATTAAATGAAATAGTTATACAAAATTTTCATTTACGAATTGATTTAGAATGCCTGAAAAAAATAAATTAAAAGATTTAGAAAATATTTCTTGAGAATTTACTAATAAAATAGAAACAGAATTTTATAATATAAATGATCAATCTTTAAAAAAATTAAAAGTAGTACAACAAAAAATATTAGAAGAAATAACGACTTATTGTAATACAAATAAAATTAATAATAAACTTAAATCATTTTTTGAAGACTTGATAAAATTAATTTTTGAAATAATAAAAACTATATTATCTTATATACAAACTAATAAAAAATTAGATATGAATACTACTATAAGTGATAGAAAAATCTGAGATATAATTAAAAATTTTAGTCTATTTCAAGTGGCTTTATGACTAATAATTATCGTTGCTTTTTTATATTTTCTAATAAAAGGAGAAACATTAGCAACCGTATTTTCTCTTATTATTTGAATTATTTCTATTTGATTTACAAATGATTTAAAAAAGATTTCTAATAAAGTAGAGAATTTAGATATTAAACTAGATACTAAATTAGATACTATGGAACATGTAGTAGAAAGAGGATTTATAATACAAGCATTTGATTTCTGAAAGATATCAAAAGATGTAGCTGATGAAAGACTTAAAACCTTAGATATCAAATATAAAAAATAGTAATAACTTTTACATAATTAAATATTTTTTTTCTAAAAATTAAATTGGTATATCTAATTTTACCACCCCCAAAACCCAATATGCTCACAACAATCACAAAACTAGACAATTCTTGGCTCAATGTCTTGGGTGAAGAATTTAAGAAAGATTATATGAAGGATGTTAAAAAAAATACAAAGTAGATTCCTGCCTCCGCAGGAATGACAGATATTTAAACAACATTTACCCTAAATCTTATTCAAACAATCCTAAAATTAAATTTGCATTTATTTAAAATATGATTAATATATACCCTATATTCACCATATATCAATCACATTATGAGTAATATAGAAAAAATATTAAAGACATGAAAGACAGTTTTTACTGTAAATGATCTAAAGAAAATATTAGATACAAGCAATAGTTCTAGTATCAGGAAATTTTTATCAAAAACATGAAAAAAACAAACTTTCTTAAATTTGTATTATTGAATTTGGGGATTTTCAGATTATGATATTTTTGAACTTGCTTGTAAGATAAATAAGAACTCTTATGTCTCTTTTGAAACAGTTTTAAAAAAGTATTGAGCTATATTTCAGTATTATGAGACAATTTTTCTAGCAAGTGATAAAAGTATAGAAAAGAAAACAAAAACACACACTTTCAAAACCATTAAACTCAAATCATCAATTTTATTTAATCCTATTTGAATAGAAAATAAAAAAAACTATATGATAGCAAGTTTAGAGCGAGCAATTTGTGATAGAATTTACATAAGTCCTAATTATTATTTTGATAATTTATCGGATGTAAATTGGGATAAATTAGAAGAAATAGCTCAAATTTATAACAAAAGAGTAATAAAAGAAATTAAATTATTAAGAAAAAATTATGCTAAATAAAGACAAACATAGACAAATGCTTTTTGATATTTTAAAAGATATTTTTGAATCAAATATTGCTAAAAATCTTGCCTTCAAAGGTTGAACTGCTTGTTATTTTTTACATTCTCTTGATAGATTTTCTACTGATTTAGATTTTGATTTAGTTCAAGATATCAAAAATATAGATAATGAAATTATAAATATTTTGAAGAAATACTGAAATATTAAAAAATGAAATAAAATAATTTTGTCCTATTCTAATTTTGATGACAATATCAAGGTAGATATTAACAGAAATATCCGGAAAAATAATGAATATGAAATAAAAAATTTTTACTGAACGGATATAAAAGTCCAGAAAAAAGGTACTATTTTTGCAAATAAACTTGTAGCTCTTGTCGAGAGAAATACAAATAGAGATATTTATGATGTTTATTTTTTCTTCAAGAATAACTGGGAAATAAATGAAAAGATAATAACAGAGAGAACCTGAAAGACAAAAAATGAGCTTTTTAGAGAAATTATAAAAAAATTATCAAGTTTATGAGAAAATTATAAAATACTTGACTGACTCGGAGAAGTGTTAAATCCAAAACAAAAGGCATTTGTAAAAGAAAAATTATTAAAAGAACTGATTTGAAAAATAGAGTTCGAATTAAAATTTAATATAAAAGAAAAGTAAATAGATTTGATATTTTGAGTTTTTTTTGTATAACTCAAGTGATTTTTTGTTTTCTAAATCTCTATTATGACAAAAATTGTTGAAATTAAAGATTATCTTCCTCCAGATTTTGTACAATTGCCAATTATCAAACCTCACGATATGCCCGTAATTCAGGGTATGAAAGATAGAGTTTGAGTGATAGTTTGAAAGGCTTTTATAGAGGAAATAATTTGAATTGCGCAAAAATGAAAAAATATTTTGTCAGAGAAAAATATAAACTCAAATTCTCTTCCATATAATATTGAAGTTCATCTAAAACAAGTTAAAGAAACAGAAAAACAAGAATTAGCAGATAAAATTAATTCTGTTATAAAGCTAAAAATAAGTGTAAAAATTAAAAAACAATTATTGCATTTGAGGAACAAAATTTTACAAAATAATATATAAAATTAAAATGATAGCATTTATCTTATGAAGAGAATTTCGTCTAAGTATAGCCGAGATTAATAATTTCTTTTCAAATTCAAAACTAATTTTTGCAGATAGAGAAATTGCTTTTTTTGAATGAATAAGCGTTGATGAAATTACTTCAAATTTCTATAAACTTGGTTGAAACATTAAGGTTATTGAGATATTAGAAGAGCTGCAAGAAGAGAAGAATTTTCCAGTTGAGAGTGAGAAAATAATTTCTGAGAAAATAGATTTTGAAACAGGTAAATTTTGTTATGCATTTGCTCAATATGGAATGAATTCAAATATTTTTTCTTCTGGAATTAAGGTAAAAAAAGAGCTTAAAAAAGCCAATTTCAAAAACGCCAGATTTGTAAATAAAGACTCAAATAATGTGAATGCCGCGGTTTTTAAAAAAGAAAAACTCAGAAGTTTGACTTGAATAGAGCTTAATTTTATCAAAGCCGAAGATAGATTATTTCTCGGAAAAACCATAGCTTATCAAGATGTTGATAGTTATAGCGCACGTGATTTCTGAAAATCCCGTGATATGTGAATTGGTATGCTTCCGCCAAAATTAGCTCAAATGATGATAAATATAGCCCTCACCCCAACCCTCTCCCAAAGGGAGAGGGAGAAAAATATCTCTATTTATGATCCATTTTGTGGACTTGGAACTATTTTAATTGAGGCCCTAAATTCTGGATATTCTAATGTTTATGGAAGTGATTTAAATGAAAAAATGGTCGAGGCAACGAGTAAAAATATATCTTTTTATTTAAAGCAAACTACAAAAGCCGAAGTATTTAAACAAGATTCATCTCAAATTGAAAAAGTAGATTTCTTAAAATGAACAAGAAATATCTCAATAATTTCAGAATGATATCTAGGCTCTATAATGACAAAATGACATGTAACAGAAGAAAAAATAGATCTAGAAAGAGACACTTTATATAAAATTTACAAATGATTTTTTAGCTGATTAAAGAAAATTCATTTCAAATGAGATATCGTGATTTGTTTCCCATTTTGGGAACTCAAATGAAAATATATTTATTTCGAAGAAGTCTACAGACTCCTTCGCGACCTCGGATTTGAGACAAAAAAACTCCTCCCAGACAATCTAGAATTCAAAGAAACCAGAAGTTGAAGTCTCCTTTATCACAGACCCGGACAGCAAGTTTGAAGAGAAATTTTTAAATTAAAGTTGGGTTAATTTTAAATATAAAATAAAAGCCAGCGTACGCTGGCTTTTATTTTATATTTAGCTTAGAATATTTGCAGAATCTTTTTGTGCCGAAGAAATTACTTTTTTTATTCAATTTTCTTTTGGTTCAATTTCTATTTTAAAATTCATTTCGAAAGGTATATTAGGATTTCAATTAAACATTTCTTTTCAAAAAATTTGCATTAATTCCCTTAACTGAATTCTTAAATATCATTTTTGGTCTATTTTAAGAGGGTTATCTTTGATATTTAATCAAAGTTCTTGAAAATATTTTTCTCTAGATTTAACTCAATGTTCAGTTAATTTTACTAGTACATAATTATTAAAATTGCATTGTGCTATATTTTCATTATCTTGTGTTTCTAAATTTTCTTTTGGTGCCATATTTTAAAGTTAAAAATTATTTATTACAAATTCATAATATCATTTTATTTAAAAATTTGCAAATTTTATAGATTTGGTCAAAAGATTGTAAAATTATATTTGATTTAATTTAATTAAAATTTATAATAAACGAGTTTATTTTTTAATTTTAAAATTATGAGCTCTACAGTAATAATTATTATAATTCTAGTTTTACTTGTTGTTTTCGTTGTCGCGAAATATAATGGGATTATACAAATGAGAAACAACAGACAAAATGCTTTTGCTGATATCGATGTACAATTAAAACAAAGATTTGATTTGGTACCTAATTTAATTGAGACAGTTAAATGATATGCGACTCACGAACAAACAGTTTTTGATAAAATCATGGAAGCTCGCAAATCTTATTCTCAATCTGAAAATATAGATGATAAAATCGCTGCAAACAATATACTCTGACAAGCAATGGGTAAATTATTTGCCATAGCTGAGAGTAATCCAGAACTAAAAGCAAACCAAAATTTTATGCAATTACAAGCAGAATTATCTGATATTGAAAACAAACTAGCTGCAGTTAGAAGGTTTTTCAATTCAACTACAAATGAATACAACACTTATATCCAAGTTTTCCCTACAAATATTATAGCCGGGATTTTTGGCTTCCGCTCTGAGGTTTTCTTCGAAGTAGAAAACCGTGAAGAAGCAGAAAAGGCACCAGCAGTTAAGTTTTAAAATATTAAAATATGAATGATATTCATTACCTAAAATTAGCAATTAATCAAGCAAAAGAATCTATAAAAAAAGGTGGTTTTCCTGCTGGTGCATTATTAGTAAAAGATAAAAAAATAATTTCAAAGTGAATAAGTATTGGTAATTTATTAAATGATCCCACAAGTCATTCAGAAACTTCTGTTATTCGAGAAGTTTGTAAAATAAATAAAACCAATAATCTTGATTGAGCTATACTATATGCATCACTTGAACCTTGTAATATGTGTTTTTCTGTTGCAAATTGGTCATGAATTTCAAAAATTGTCTTTTGATGTAAAAAAACATTAGAAATGGTAAAAAAATGATATTATGAATGAGAAATTTGACTTTTGGAACTAAATTCTAAAAATAATAGAAAAATTGAAATATTATATATTTCAGATTTTGAAAAAGAAATTTTAGAAATAATAAATCTCTGGGAAAGTAAAATATAAATTAAAAATATGGCAGTAATTGGTTTACAATCGTCTATTTGGTCGAATAGATTTAAGACTTTGGTCTTACTTATTTTATTTCCAGTATTAGTTTTTGGAATAGTTTTTTTGGTGATTTTTGCGGTTTTTTATTTTGGGAAAAATCCTGAGTTAATACAGCCTATGGATTATTATTTCAATCAAAGCATTGCTTCTTCAATTCAAATTTTCACTTATTTATGACCAGTTATTTTAATTTGGGCTTTAATTTCCTTTACTTTTTATAGACAAATAATTTTCTCTTTTTCGGATGCTCGCCCTATAACTCGTAAAGAAAATCCAGAAATTTATAATATCGTAGAAAATCTATGTATCTCTCGTGGACTTGCTGTGCCAAATATCGGGATTTTAGAAGATGATAGTCTTAATGCCTTTGCGGTTGGATGGAATGTGAAAAAATCTTGGATAGTGTTTTCTAGATGAATAATAAACAAATTAAATAAATCTGAAATTGAAGCGGTTGCGGCTCATGAGCTTACTCATATTATGAATAAAGATTGACTATTGCTCGTTACAATTATAGTTTTTATCGGAGCTATAGCGGCCATTTGAGAAATAATTTTTAGAACATGAATTAGAATATGAGGCGGAAAAAGTTCTGACGGAAAAGATTCTGGACAACTTAAATTAATCTTGATTTTAGTGTGACTTGCATTGCTTATTTTATGATATTTAGTCTTGCCACTCGTGCAACTCGCCGTAAGTCGTAAAAGAGAATATCTAGCGGATGCTGGATCAGTAGCACTCACAAAAGATAAAGCCTCTATGATTTCAGCCCTCCAGAATATTAGCCAAGACTCAACAATTGAAAGTATTAAAAAGGATTCTATTTCAGCTCTTTGTATTGAAAATCCATTCCCAAAAGCCACCTGATTTATGAGTAAATTCCACGAATTTTTCTCAACTCATCCATCTATTCCCAACAGAATTTCAGTATTAGAAAAATATTAAAAATTAAATATGCAAAGATTTTACCACAACACAGACCTAAAAAATGTTTTATTCATCGAGGATAAAGATTTTTTTCATCAAATTTCCCATGTTCTTAGGTCTAAAATTTGAGATAATATTATTTTATTCAACTCAACTTGATTTGATTATATTTATAGTATTTCTGAAATCATAAAAAAGTGAATTACACTTAAATTAGATAGAAAAATAGAAAATAATAGTGATTTAAAAACCTCAATAAATCTATATCAAGCTCTACCAAATAAATATGAAAAAATAGAGTATATTCTCCAAAAATGAGTGGAAGTTTGAATTAGTAATTTCACATTTTTTAATACAGAGAGAAGCCAAAAATTAGTTATAAATGATAAAAAAATAGAGAGATTTAATTTCATTGTAAAAGAAGCATTAGAGCAATGTTGATGAGATAAATTACCTCAAATTTCCTTCGTAGATAAGATAGATTTTAGCGAAATTAACTGACAAAAATTAGTCTGTCATACAAAAATTTCTGGAAGCATAAATTTATCCGAAATCAAAAATACTCCAAATGAATTCAATATTTTTGTCTGACCCGAAGGTTGATTTTCCGATAAAGAAATAGAGAATTTCACCAAAAATAACTGCTCTATTATCAATTTCTGAGAGCGTATTTTAAGAACTGAGACTACCTCATCAGTTTTAGGTTTTTATTTGTGACAAATTGGGTAAATTAATTTTCAAATATTTAATTGAAAAACTCGTAAGTTTTCATATAATATCCTTAGTATTTAGCGATACTAATCAATCAATTATACAAAAATCAGCAATAGATTAATATTTTTGCTGAACAAAAAATTTGAACGGATAGTTTATTTTTTTAAATATAACACAATATATGGTATCTGGAGAAACTTTTACAGCAATAGATATTGGTAGTAGTAAAATCAAAACCATTATCTGAGTCTTCAATGAAGAAAAAAAATTAAGAGTACTTTGAGTTGGTGTTGCGGCATCACTCGGGGTAAGGAAAGGAAATATTTTAGATATGGATGAATTTAAAAATAATATTGATGCGAGTTTATCAGAGGCAGAAAGAATGACTTGAGAACAAGTAAGTCATATTTATTTAAGTCTTTCTGGAATTGGAATTGATGTAGCTACAAACAAATGAATCGTTGCAGTTATGGATTCAGAAATCACAGAAGAAGATATTAATAGAAGTCTTGATATGGCTCAAAATTGAGTGGATTTACAAAATAGAGTTGTTTTAAAGGTTATTCCAGAACATTTTACTTGTGATTATGAATCAGGAATTAAAAATCCAATCTGAATGACAGCTAAAAAATTAGAAGTTATTGCTCATATTTTCTCTATTGGATCAAATGTACTAAACAATATTAAAAAATGAATTTTTGATGTTGGAGTTGATATAGTTGATGTTTATCCTAATTTAATAACTTCTGGAGAAGCAGTTTTAACAAAAAGACAAAAAGAATTATGAGTTGTGTGTATTGATATTTGAGCTTCTACAACTGGAATTGCAGTATATGAAGAATGAGTTTTAATTTACTCTGGAGTTATTCCTCTTGGATGAGAAAATGTAACAAGTGATGTTGCACTTGGAGCTAGAGTATCTATAGATTTAGCTGAAAAATTAAAAATTGAATATGGAGATTTAGGATTATGTAAAATTGAAAAATGAAAAGATGAAGAAATAGAATTAGAAAAATTATCAAAAAACGAAAGTGGAACTCTTTCTATGAAATATTTATCTGAAATTACAAGAGCTAGATACGCTGAGTTATTTTATTATGTAAACTCAGAACTTAAAAAAATTAATAAAGATTGAATGTTACCAGAATGAGCAATTATTACTGGAGGTTGAGCAAAAATGAAATGAATTTTAGAATTGTCTAAAGAAGTTTTGAGATTACCTTCTGCTATTTGAGTTCCAGAAGATTCTGATTTTATAAGTGGCACTTCTATTTCAGATCCACAATTTTCTTCTGTTATCTGAACTCTGTTATTATCTCAAAAATATAGCACACATAAAGGAAGTAAACTAAACTTTTCTATCGGATGATATTGGAATTCTCTGAAAAGTTTATTTTATAAAATTGTTCCAAAAGGATAAAACAAATTTAAAATTTTTTAATACTTAATTTATAAATATATGGCTGTAAATAGGAAAACTGATGAAAAATTAAAAGCATATCTTAGATGAGATTTTACACAAAATCCCATTGAAGAAGTAAATGTTTCTGATTATATTTCACCAATTGCAAATATAAAAGTTATTTGAGTTGGATGAGGTTGACAAAATGCAATTAACAGAATGATTGCTTCAGGTCTTGAATGAGTTGAATTTATCGCAATCAATACTGATGCGCAAGCTTTATTTACATCTAAAGCTCAAATTAGAATTAATATCTGAAGAGCTACAACTCGTGGACTCGGAGCTTGAGCTAATCCAGAAATCGGTAAAAAAGCAGCCGAAGAATCAAGCGAAGAAATTAAACAAGCACTTGCCGGAGCTGATATGGTATTTATAACATGTGGTCTTGGAGGTTGAACAGGTACTTGAGCTGCTCCAGTAATTGCTGAAATTGCTAAATGATTAGGTTCATTAGTTGTTTGAGTTGTTACAAAACCTTTCGCATTTGAATGACAAAGAAGATCTATTCAATCTCTTGATTGATTTGATAAATTAAAAGAAAAAGTAGATACTCTTATTACAATTCCAAATGATAAAATCCTATCTATAATTGATAAAAAAACTCCACTTCTTGATGCTTTTAACATAGTTGATGAAGTTCTAAATCAATGAGTACAATGAATTTCTGATTTAATTACTCATCCTGGACTTATAAATGTTGACTTCGCTGATGTGAAATCTGTAATGCAAAACGCTGGATCAGCTTTAATGGGAATTGGATATGGTTCTGGAGAAAACAGAGCAATTGAAGCAGCTCGTGCTGCAGTTGATTCTCCTCTATTAGAGCTTTCTATTGCCGGAGCAAAATGATTATTATTCAATATTACTGGTTGAACAGACCTTTCTATGTTTGAAGTTGACGAAGCAGCAAGAATTATTACAGATTCTTGTGATCCAGAAGCAAATATTATCTTCTGAGCAACTATCAATGATAATTACACAGGAGAAATTAAAATTACTGTTGTGGCTACCGGATTTAACGAAGAATCAAATAAAAGACACCAAGAAACTCCAAAAACTACAATGATTGGATCTCAATTCTGAAAAAGAAATATCCAAACTTCTACTCCTCAGACTTCATTAAAACCTGCATCTAATCCATCTTTATTAGACAACCAAAGTGACCTAGATGTTCCAGCTTTTTTGAGAAATAAGATGAAGTAAGGAAATTTTAGATTAAAATACAAAAAAATCGGACTACGTCCGATTTTTTTGTATAGTTTTGACTTCTTTTTAAAATTCATATAATGAGATTAGAATTTAAAAATAATTTTAGAATTATGACAACCTTAACTATTAAAGAAGATATTAAATTATCTATTAAAGATTTTAATACTTATGATGAATTGGTAAAATTTATTTTATATGATAATTCAATAATAGAAATAGAAAAATTAAGCAAAGAAGAAGAAAAATTTATTAGTTCCCTTCGCTCATTCAAGGATTTTAAAAGTGTTGCTTATTGAATTTAGAAAAATATGACCTCAACACTACTCACAAAATCAAATTATTATCTTGAAAATGGTTCAAATCTTGGAAAGCAAGATATTGTTTGACTTCAAGAAATTTTAAGAGAACACAATAGGCTTTATTATAATGAGGAATCCCCAGTTGTATCTGACGAAGAATATGACAGACTTTTTAAGATTTTAAAGAAATTAGAGGAAAAATATGGTGTAAATTACGAACAATCTTCAACTTCAAAAATTGATGTTTTAGTGAGTAATCAATTCCAAAAAGCAGTCCATATTTACCCTATGATAAGCCTAGATAATACTTATGATAGTGAGGATATTTTGGATTTTGAGAAAAGGATTTTAAATATTTTGAAAAAAGAAATAGAGCTTCCCTATGTAATTGAGTTAAAATTTGATTGACTTGGAGTGAGTCTTACTTATCAGGATTGAAAATTAATTAAAGCTCTCACTCGAGGAAATTGAATTGAGTGAGAAGATATTACGATAAATGCAATGCAAATTAAATCAATTCCTGCTGAAATTCCATTTAAAACTACAGAAGAAATTGAGATAAGATGAGAGGTTGTTATGCCAATTTTGGCTTTTGAGAATTTAAATAAACAAAGATTAGAAGCTGGAGAAAAACTTTTTGCCAATCCTCGCAATGCCGCAAGTTGAAGTCTTAGACAACTAGATTATAATGTTACAAAATCAAGAAATTTAGAGTTTTTTGCATATAGTTTTCCTTATTTAGAGAAAGTAAATAAAGTAAAAACTTATTCTGAATATACAGATTTTATTAAATCGCTTGGTTTTCAAGTTTCACCGTATTTTTTTGAAGCAAAAAATATTAGTGAAATAGTAGATGAAATTAAAAAACTCTGAGAAAATAAACCAAAATTTGCTTTTGAAATTGATGGTCTTGTAATAAAATTAAATGATTTATCTCTTTGGCAAACACTCGGAACAACCGAACATCACCCAAGATATGCTATCGCCTACAAATTTCCGGCAACAAATGTGAGAACTACAGTTCTTGATATCGAACACAGTGTCGGAAGAACTGGAATTATTACACCAATTGCTCACCTCAAGCCTGTAAATGTAAGTGGTGTTATTGTGTCAAAAGCAACACTTCATAATTATGATGAATTGCATAAAAAAGATGTGCGAATTTGAGATGAAGTATTTATCGTGAGAGCCGGAGAAGTAATTCCTGAGGTAATAAGCGTAATACTTGAAGCTAGAAATTGAAAAGAAAAAATGCTAGAAATTCCAACGCATTGTCCGAGTTGCAATAGTGTTTTGAAAAAAGACGCCTGAAAAGTGGCATGGTATTGTCCAAATAAAAAACTATGTCCAGCTCAAACGCTAGGATCACTTATTTTGTTTGCAAGTAAAATCTGAGCAAATATTGATGGAATGTGAGATAAAATAATTGAGCTTTTTATAGAAAAATGATATATAACAGATTTTGCATCTATCTATAATTTAGAAAAATTTAAAGATGAAATATTAGCTCTAGAAGGCTTTGAAAGTAAAAAAACTCAAAACTTATTTGATGCCATAACAAACTCTAGAAATATGAATTTAGCTAATTTTTTTGTAGCTCTCTGAATTCCCCAAGTTGGTAAAAAAACTGGGAAAATTTTAGCAAATTATGTAATTTCAAAAATTAAAAATTCAAACTTAGAAGACATTTTATTTTCTCTAAACCCTGAAGATTTACAAGAAATAAAAGATATTTGACCTGTTTGAGCACATAGTATTGCTTATTATTTTGAGGAACATAGAGATTTGGTGACTAATTTATTGAAAGAAATAAATATAATTTTACCCGCAAAGGTGACTTCAAATATCACCTCTAATTCTCAAATTTCAAATAAATCATTTTGTGTAACTGGAAGTTTTTCTGATATATCGCGTGATGAAATTCATAAAATTATTGAGGAAAATTGATGAGAAACTCGAACTTCAGTTTCAAAAAATCTAGATTTTTTGATTGCCGGAGAAAATGCCTGATCTAAATTACAAAAAGCTACAGATTTTTGAGTGAAAATTTTAAATCTGGAAGAGTTTAAAAATATGATTTAATTTTGCCTTTTTGAGGGTTTTATGGTATATTGAAAATAATTAATAGATTTCTCATTTCATTCGAAATGACAGAGTGACAATTTAATTTTTAATTTTCTAGTATGAATTTTGCTGATTTATTTATATCTAAAGCATATTGAGCCATTTCTGGGGTTTGAAAAAATTCTAAAATAGCATTACCAAAAGCTACAAATTCAGCCACTGAATCTTCTTGAAGTTTTGGCGATACTATTGGATTATGGTTTTCATACGCGGTTAATATATTAATTTTTGTAATAATATTTTTTCTTATTCTTAAATTAATAAGACTTATTTATGAAATTTATACCTCAAAAAGATTAGTTTATATTAAAGTAAGTCTTCCGAGAGCTGATAGCAAACTCGATAAAGAAAAGGAAACAAAAAAAGATTTTAAGGAAAAAATAGGAATAATGTCTATCTTTTATAAAGCAGTTCATAAAATAAATGAGCTTAGTTTTGTGGATGCAATTTTAAATATAATTTTCAATCATGCAAAAATTTCGCTTGAAATAGCTTATAATGAATGACAGGTTCATTTTTATTTGGTTACCTATAGAGAATGTTCGACTCTTGTAACTCAACAAATTACATCAAATTATCCGGACGCTGAAGTAAAAATTATAGACAAAAAAGATTATATAGATATCAAACCGGCAGGTTATACACTAAAGGCTGTAAGTTCTGGAAAAGTAAATACAGATATTTTTCCAATTAAAACTTATAAATATTTTGAAGATGATCCACTTTCAAGTATTACAAATGCGTTTTGAACTCTTAAAAAAACTGATAAAGCAGTTTATCAATTAGTAATTAAACCCCTTTGACAATCTTGGAATAAAAAAGCTAAAAAATGAGCAAGTCTTGTTGCAAAATGACAATACAAAAAATGAATAAAAGCCTCTCTTTGAATGGAATTAATTCAAAAAATTCTAGATCCATTTTATTGGATTTTAAACAGATTTATAAACAATGAAGAAACTCCGGGTTCAAATGCGCCTGGGGCAAGTGGATGAGATTCTTATAAAATATTTAATCAAGCAGAACAAGAATCACATAAAGCTGTCTGAGAACTTGCTTGACAACAATGATTTCAGGCCTCAATGCGTTTTTTGGTTTCATCGCTAGATGAGACAAGCGCCAAAGAATGATTGCATAATTTACTTTCTGTTACAGGAATTTTTACTGATGAATATAATAATAAACTTGATGATCCAAGGGTTTCTGAAGATTTATTTAGTTTTATTTTAACGCCAATTAGATATATAGCTTTCAAATTTAAACTTATTTGACTTGTTCAAAATAAAAGTGTTTTTTCTATTGATGAACTCTCAACCCTTTATCATTTCCCAGATATTAATTATAATAAATCTCCAGTTATAAAATGGCTTGAATACAAGATGATTACTCCTCCTTCAAATTTAAAAACTCTAAAAGAACCTCTAATTTTAAATGACTACAAAAGAGATAATTTCTGAAATATTTATACAAAAGATTGATCATTACTTAAGGTCGATGAAAATAAAAATTTATTTAAAGATGAAAATAAAAACTTTGTCTTAATAACCTGAGAAGTTGTAAATGTAGAAAAAGAATGAGATAGAAAATGAAAACCAACTGACGAGTGAAAAATGCCAATTACACAAGAAAGTCAAAGATATATTTGAGGATTCCCACTATTTAAAGATTGAGTGTTAATGTGAGTTAATGAATATAGAAATATAAAAACTCCAATTTATTTTGCCAGAAAAGACAGAGGAAGACATCATTATATTATCTGAAAATCGTGAGGTTGAAAATCAGTATTTATCGGATATCTTGCTCGTCAAGATTTATGGGCAGGAGATGGACTTTGTGTAATAGACCCGCACTGAGATTTAGTTGAAGATGTAATTTCATTTACCCCAAAAGAGAGAGCAAAAGATGTGGTAATATTTGATCCATCTGACACCGAGAGGCCTATGTGATTAAATTTACTTGATATAATAAGTCGTGACCCAAACTTAAGAGCAATTGAAAAAGATAGAGCAGCAATGGATGCCACTAGTATTTTTATTAAAATATTTAATGAGGAAATTTTTGGTCCTCGTATTCAACATTATTTCCGCAATGGTTGTTTAACTCTTATGGACGATGAGGATGAGGGAGGGACTTTAATTGATGTTCCGCGTCTTTTTGTGGATGATGCATTTATGAAATATAAAGTTTCAAAAATTAAAAATCCAGTTGTAAAATCATTCTGGGAACATGAATATGCAAATACCGGAGACCGTGAAAAACAAGAAATGATACCATATTTCTCTTCTAAATTCTGACCATTTATTACAAATACTACAATTAGAAATATTATTGGTCAACCAAAATCCGCCTTTAATTTAAGGGAAATTATGGATAACCAAAAGGTATTAATGGTAAATCTTTCAAAATGATTAATCTGAGACTTAAATGCCCAACTTCTTTGATTGATATTTGTATCAAAAATAAATATGGCGGCGATGAGTAGGGCTGATATTGCAGAAGACAAAAGAAAAGATTTTTATCTATATGTTGATGAGTTTCAGAATTTTGCAACTGACACTTTCGGGGAAATATTATCAGAAGCTCGTAAATATCATCTGGCACTTATTATGGCTCACCAATACATCGCACAAATCTGATGAAACAAGAAAAATGACTGAAAACCATCAATTAAAGATGCAGTTTTTGGGAATGCCTGAACTATTATGTCATTTAAAGTCGGAGCGGAAGATGCAGAGTATCTTGAAAAAGAATACGCGCCACTTCTATCTCAACAAGATATAATTTGAATTGCGAATTTTACAGCTTATTGTAAGCTAAACATTGATAATGCCACAACTCGCCCATTTGATATGAAGACATTCTGGGATAATACCTACAAAAACAAAGAAGTAACCAAAGTAATCAAAGAATATTCTCGCAAAATGTACGGAAGAAAAAAAGAATATGTAGACATGGAAATCGAATCTCGCCTCTGAATAATCAAAACCGAGGAACCAAAAATTGATAACGAACCAAAAATTTAATTCCCCGTACCTGTTATTTCGAGCGTTAGCGAGAAATCTATTAATTTATAAAATAATTCAATTATTAATATGAGAAAATTATTTAAAATACTATTTTTAGTAACGCTACTTTTTTCTAGTTTTTCGGTTTTTGCTATTTGAGATATTAAGACGGTTGACCCAAGAGCCGCGAGTGATAGATGAAATTATCTAGATACTTTCAAGGAGAATGAACATTTTATGTGAAATTTCGTATGAGAAAAATGAGCACAAAACCTTTTACTAGTTGTTGCTAAAGATATTAAAAATATTTTTATTGCAATAGCTGTACTCTATTTATTTATAACTACAATAAAATTATTTTTCTGATCTGGGTGAGAAGAAGATATTAAAAAATGGAGGCTTTCAATTCTCTGGGTATCAATTTGAATAATTATAATGCAAATATCTTATGTTGCCTTCGCTTCCCTATATGACAAATGAATAACTGAGGCTACGGCTGCAGGATTTTCAGGCTCAGTGCTAAATCCAATTATAAAATTAATGGAAGTTATGGCATCTTTTATTTTTATTTCTATGGCAATTTTATCATTTTATGGGATTGTGACAGGAGGATGAAGTGAGGAAAAATACAAAAAATGAGTGCAATGAGTGCAAGCTGCAATAATTTGATTTATATTAATAAAAATATCAGCAAGACTTGTAAATAGTATTTATTGAACTGTAAATTGTACAAATACATGACTTGCAACAACTTGTAATTGACAAGCACTCTGAAACCCAAATTTATCAGATACTGTTAAAATTATTAGAAGTATAATCCAATACTCTACAGGATTTATATGAATAATTGTAATAGTGCTAATAATTTATACTTGAATGACAATTTTAACGAGTGGCTGAAGTGAAGAAAAGATGAAAAAGGCAAAAAGCAATCTTACTTATATTGTTATCTGAATATTAGTAATTGTACTAAGTGTTTCACTTTTCCAATTTATGGGATGAGCAGATTTAAATTGAGTTATTTGAAGTTTTAGTAATTAAAAAAATCCTTTACTAATAAGACCGGTCCACTTTGGAGAGACCGGTCTTTGTTTATTGAGCTTAAAACAAACTTTGTTGAGACTTAATTACGGCCTCTATTTTAGTTGCTCTCTCGCCAATATATCACCAAATTCTCTTTAAATCTTCTTTGATTTCAAATCAATAAATAGTAATATCGCTCTCTAAAATTTCAGATAAAAAATCTTTAATAAAAAGCTTTGTTGTATCTATTTCATATACTTCTTTTTCTCATAAATAAATACTAACTTCATTTAGAGAGAAACTATTCTCTCAGATTGTTGAAATAGAGATTTTTTTACTTTTTAAAATTTTTTCTTTTAAAAAAAGAAGTTCTCTATCAGATTCAATTTTTGTAATTTTAATTCACAAAGAAGAAAAATTCCTTACTTCATCCTTATGACTTTCTGGTGTTAGAGACTTAAATTCTAGTTTTTTAAAAAAAGAAATAATATCCTCATTAATAAGTTTTTTTGAAGTAAAATCAAAATCAGAAAGTGAAAAATCGCCAATATCTACATTTGTATCAATTGTCGCTAATCTCTTGCTTAAAAAAGCTATTTCTCGACTATTTTCAAGTACCTCTTTTGTCTTTCCAGTGAGACTTTCAATATTCTCATAAATTTGTTCTAGAGAGCCAAATTTATTAATTAATTCAGATGCTTTTTTTGGTCAAAAACCAGTAATTCCTGGAATATTATCTGAACTATCTCCACAAATTGCAAGATAATCAACTATATATTTTGGATCAACTCAGAATTTTTCTTGAGCTTCACGAGTGTGAGAAATTTTTCTTTTCATAGTGTCATAAACTGCAACATTTCAATCTATAAATTGATATAAATCTTTATCTCAACTCAAAATATAAATATCATTTTCTTTGTCAGTCCTTAATTTTTCAACTAGAGTTCAAATAATATCATCAGCTTCAAATCACATTTTTGAAATTGGATTTATTCCAAATTTTTCTAAAAGTTCAAAAATCAAATTTTCTTGGCTTTTTAAATCTGTTGGCATTCTATCTCTTGTGGCTTTATATTGCTCATAAATATCGTGTCTATGGTTTTTTCATTTACTATCAACTACAAAAATTAACTTATCTGGTCTATCTTGTTCTTGCCAAGACAACACCATTTTTGCAAGTCCAAAAACTGTATTAACTGGAGTTCCATCTTTTAAAGTAAAACTCGGAACAGCATAAAATAGCCTATAAATAAAATTATACCCGTCTATAATGTAGATTTTTTGTTTCATGAATTTATATTATGTTTTAGAAAGTTTATTGAATATTTACAAAAAACCTAAAAAATAAAGTTGACATTTTTAAAATATCATTATAAATAATTTGCTTGTAATTGAAATTATAGAAGAACGAGAGCTCAAAAACCTATTCGGACAATCCGAAATATTGTGGAGGAGCAATCCAAAACCAAAGACTGATGCCAGAGTTCTTCAGAATTACAAGTAAAAAATCCCCCGCAAGGGGGATTTTCCTATTTATGACCTGTGCTTCCAAATCATCATCTATCTTTATTTCACATAGTCTCAACTACTTCAAAATCTGCTATATCAATTTTTACAAACATTCATTGTCAGATACGAGTTCCAGCTTCAAGTGTAACAGGTTCTGATCTCATATTTAAAAATGGAAATTTAATAGTGTCTGAGTCTCCACAATAATCTTGGTCAATAATTCAAATTGAATTTGTTTGGATTAATCCAAATTTCTTAAAAGTAGAGCTTCTTGGAGAAGTCTGAAGTACATATCAAGCTGGAACTTCCACAACTACTCCAGTCTCTACTAATTTAAATTCTCCTGGTGCAAAAGTAATTTCACTAACACATTTAAAATCAAAAGCACAAGCTCAAGCACTCTCATAATTTAAAGCTTGTCAATCAGATGTTTTTATACGCACTTTCATAAAAAATAAGGTTATTTAATAAAATCTTTAATTAAAATAATTAACTTTTTGTTTATTTCTTCAATACTCAAAATTTCTCAAGCTTCATTTTCACATTCAAGAACTACATAATTTTTAAAATATTTTGGTAAAAATTCTTTTCAAATCTTAAGGGAACTTTCTTGATGTTTTACATCTTGTTCTGCTAAATCCAATCATCAATCAACCGTAACATATTGTCTATTATCTTGAATTTTTTTGTTAATTAATTTTCTAATATTTTCCATCGACAATGAAAGAAAAATAATTAAATCTGGTTGTGGTAATCCTGCTTTATCAAATTCAAAATCATATACCCAATCAAAAAATTTATTTAATCCCTCGAGATCTCATTTTTCCAAAAATTGAGTTCATCTGTGGACAAAATTAGCTGTTGAATATCTATCTGAAATTAAAAAATCATTATCTTTTGTTTTTTGTTTAATTTTTGGAGATTGCTCAAATCTATCTAAAATATAAAAACTGCTTCATAAATATCAATTTATTTCTGAAGGATGACCATAGACTCAGTTTAGAAAATTTTCCACAAATCTACAAGATCATTCTCAATAAGCCGGAAAACTAATACTATCAGCGGAAAATCAATCTTTTTTTAGATTTTCAACTAATAATTTAGTCTGAGTTGCTTTTCCAGAGCCGTCAACTCATTCTATTACTATAAATTTATTTTTCATTAATTGACATAAGTTAAAGATTCTACTTTTTGTCTAAAAATTTCGCAACTTTCTAGAAGACATAAATTATTATTACAATTCTGGCAATCTTGTTTTACTTGAGAAGCTAAAGTATTGTAAACATTTTCTGTTAATTCAAGCTCATGTCTAAAGCCCATTCCTGTTCCTGTATTTCTCATAATTTTAAAAAGTTAGTAAGTAAATATTATTTGGTAAAATAATTTTCGTATAAATCATCAAATAAAAGAGGAATTTTCTCTTTTAAATCTTTTAAGAAACTCAGTGCAATAATCCTAATATCTGGATGTGCGAACTGAGAACCTCTTAGATTTATAAAATGTCTAATTTCGCGCAAATTCATTGTTACAATTATTTCGGTTTTTATGTCATTTGGTAAAATTCATCTTGCTTCTTCTGGCTTAAATCCAGACTCAATCAATTCTTTATAGACTTTTGCAATATTTTCATGAGTTTCAAACCATTTTTTCTTAGTTTCTTCATCTTTATCATGTAGCCGAGACGGATAAATTATTTTATATCATCATTTTTTAAATGGGTCTACATAACGAGTGCTTTCTTGTGTATAAGATGCAATTCTATGTCTTACAAGTTCATGAGTTACTCATCTGTTTGTAATTATTTTAAAAGTTAACTTTTCATGTTCTAAAGTGCTTTCGTGTTTTTTGGAAAGTATAAGTTTTATAATATTGTAATGACTATCTTCACTCATTTTATCAAATGATTGATAAGCTGTTCTTATGGCTCTTTCTAGGGCTCTAAGAATTTTATCTCCGTCAATATCTTGATCTAGAATTTCTACGCTTGGAGCTACTATTTCTACATTTTCATTTTTAAATAAATGTATGTCAGAATTAAGCTCTTTTTGTAAATCTGTAATTATTTTCATATTAATTTTTAAAAATTAAATTATATATCTTTCTTCTCCACAAAACCAGTCCAATTATTTGTATGATATCTTCATACTTTATCGTAAGTTTTTTCGGGAATTGAACTTATTTGAGAAAAGGTAATTTGAGCTATCTCCATTTTTGGGCGTAAAATTATTGGTACATTATTGAGGTTGCTGAGCTCAAAAGCTATATTTAGAAAATGTCCTGGATTAATAAGTCCTGCAGTATTGTGGACTACAAGTCAAATACGAGCAAGACTTGATTTCCCAGATAATTGAATTAAATAATTATTAGATCAGAAATTTTCCCAACTAAATCATAGAATACTTACACCCGGATGAAGTACAAATTCTTTTCAATCTTCCACTATTACTTCCCTCATTTGAGGCAAAATCTTATTAACTGGATCTATAAATTGAGTAGAATGAGAATCTGTAATTAAAAATTTATTTCATAAAAGTAAATCATAACTTGCCGCCTGAAGTCTCTTTTCATCAAAATTTTCAATTGAAATTTCTCAAGACAATACAGCTTTTCTAATGTCAGTATCCGATAAATACATAAATAAAAAGTTAGAAAGATTTAATACATCTATATTAAAAAAAAATCGATTTTTTACAAAAGTTTTTTTAAAATAAAAATTAGAAGGCAGGAAAGTCAAATTCTTTCTAGAAATATGTTTTGTTTTTTACTTTTTTTTGTTATAATTACAATCGCTTATTTTCTAATTTTAAATTTATGAAAATGAATGTATGATGTTTAGATAGAATAATTCGTGTAATTTTAGGTACACTTTTACTTACTTCTTTCTATTTTTTATGAAATAATTGGCTTTTAATTTGAATTATTCCTCTTCTTACAGGAATATTTTGATATTGCCCAATATATCAAATTCTTTGAACTTCAACAAAATAAATGAATAAAAACTGATCAATTTTAATTTGGACAATGATATTATCTCTTTTTATTGTTGTGCTTTTTATATCTATAGATTCTATATTTAAAAAGAGTCTTTTTTTCTCAAATTTTTTTGAACAGAGAAATATTGATGATGTAGATTTAACAAGTGTTTTAGATTGATTAAAAAATAATCCAACTAATTCGGTTACTTCTGGAGATTATTCTATAGAATCCTTGGATTATAATTGATCAACGACATTTTCTTGATTTCTAGCAAATAAAGAATGAACGGAATTATTAATAAGTAACAGATGAACAGATACAACTTTAAGTTGAAAAGTGAATTATTGAATTTTAAATTATAAAGTACTATCATTTGAAACTTCCTCCAGTGCTTCTATTTTTTATTCATGAACAGTAACTTCGACTTGTGCATTATCTTCAACTTGATTAGTATTACCATTTAATTGATTTAGCTTAGATACAAGCAAAACAAACAATGTTTTATATCTTGAGTGAAGTTGATGATTGGCAAGCTATAATTTGCTAAAATGAACTACGAATTTATTGCCTCAAAAAAATATTTATAGACTTTATAAAAATGTTTGAAATTATAAGAAATTTATAAGAAATTTTGAAATAGAAAATTTTTGAGTAGAATCATTTCCTGAAATAAATTACACTTGATATTGACTTTACCCATAATATATAAAATATGGCAAATAATTATTATGAAACACTTTGAATAAACAAATGAGCAACAGAAGCTGAAATAAAAAAAGCTTATCGTAAAAAGGCAATGGAATGGCATCCAGATAAGCATAAGTGAGATAAAAAAGCAGAGGCTCAATTTAAGAAAATTAATGAAGCTTACGAGACCTTAAAAGATTCTCAAAAAAGAAAGCAATATGATACTTTTGGGCAGACTTGATGAAATTATTCAAGTTGATGATCTTGATTTGGAGGATTTGAGGACTTATTTAGAAATGCGCAAAGTTCTAGAAATAGTAGTTATTCTTCATTTGATTTTTGAGATTTATTTGGGGATATGTACTCATGATGAGCTCAAAAATCTAGAGGTACAAGAGAAAATTTTTATGAACAAAAAAGAGAAACTCCAAAAAAAGAAGAAGAAATTGTAGATATAGAAAAAACTTATGAAATTCCGATTATGGATTTTATTTTAGGTACAAAACTCTGAATAGATACAGTCTATAACGAACATCTAAAACTAAAAATTCCTGAGTGAACAAAGCCCTGAACAAAGTTTAAAATAAAATGAAAATGAAGAAAAATTTGAACTAAAACTTGAGATATGTATATAATCGCCGAAGCCAAAATGCCAAAAGAAATTCCTGAAGATATTAAAAGACTTTTAGAATCAATAAAATATAGATTATAATGAGAAAATATTTAATACTAGACAGTATAAGGTCATGTCTCAATGTCTGAGCGATGATGAGGACTTGTGATGGGGCGGGTTTTGATAAAATCATATTAACTGGATTTACTCCAATTCCTCCAAGAAAAGATATCTCTAAGACTGCAATATGAGCGGAAGATACAGTAGATTGGGAGTATTATGATGATATAATTGGGATTGTAAGTGAATTAAAACAAAAATGATTTAAAATAGTAGTTCTTGAACAAAACGAAAAAAGTATAGATTTGCGTGATTTTGTGCCAAAAAAGTGAGAAGATATTTGTATAGTGCTTTGAAATGAAATACAATGAGTAAGACCTGAAATTATTAAAATGGCTGATTATATTGTGGAAATCCCGATGTTTTGAAAGAAGCAATCTCTAAATGTAGCTACTTCGGCTGGAATTTTGATGTATAAATTTGTTTAATTATTTTTTTCTTGATTGCAGAATATCAGCTACCATTTCTCAAATTTTTAGACGTGAAATTTTATCCGCTGCAATTTGTCAGGCCTTTTCTGTATTATAAATTCAAATTTTTTGTACTTGAGACATTAAATTTCCAACATCTACTTTTGTTTTGTCTAAATTTGTAATCCAGAAAAATCAAGATATCACAAGCAATATTGTAGCAAAAGTTTTAGTTCAAAAATTCCACTCAATCCCTGATTTAAATGTTTTGAATTGGTTTACAAAAAACGAACCTAAAAGTAAAACAGTTCCTAAAAAAACTCAAACTGGAGCATAAATATAAAGGAAATTTAACCCTATAAAAGTTAAAATTAAGTCAGCTGTAAATATTTTTAATTTTTTTAAATTTATATTAATTAATCTATTTGAACTTAAATTAAAATCTAAAAATGCTTCTAAATCCTCAAAAAAATTATATATTTTTTTGTATTCTACATAATTTTGAGAAAAAATAAGAGTCATTAAATATCTTAATTTTAATAAATCTTTTCTTGTAATTGTGATTTTCTCAGATACTATTGTATATATTATTGGCTTCAAAAATGGAGAAATCATACTTCTATCTATATTTAAAATTAATTTTTTAAATGCAAGAATAGATTTAATTTCATCTTTGTATGAAGTCTTATTATCTTCATCAAAATTTCATTTTAATACCGCCCATTCATTTCTATTGCTACAAGCATTTTTATCCCAATAAAATAATCTTGTAATTTCTTTATAATATACATTTATAATTTCTGTTTTCACATATCCCCAGAAATAACCTTTTTCTGTAGAATTTTGGTCTTTTAATATTTCTACTATATTTTTATAAAAATCGTTTTTATTTTCATAATATTTTTTAATTTCATTATCAAGTCTTAATTTAATTTCGCGATTAGTCTGATTATTAATGTGATCTAAAATATGCTTATCTCTTATATTCACATCCTTAAGATAAAATCTTGTAATTCCAGAAAAAATATTATAAGTCTCAGTAAATCCTACTTTAATTTCATCAATACTTACACAAAAATATGATATAAATAAATCTTTATCTATATCAAGAGAAATAGTAATTTGTTCAAGAAATCTTTCTATTGCATTTTCATCAAGATATTTTGCATCTATTTTTAACTCCTTTAATTTAAAAGAATTAAAAATTTCTTTGATTTTTCCAATTGGCTGTTTTGATTTAAATTTATGTAAAAATTTTTGTAATTCTTCCAAAGTCTCTCATTTATAAAGTTTCAATAGTCATTTTGCAAGATATTGTTGCTCTTTATCAAAAGCTACTGCAGTCTTAAAATAAAGATTTAAATCAAAATATTTAGAATCCTTTAGATAATTTTTAAGATTATATAGCCAGATTTTTTGGTATCCAACTGTTTGATAAATTGAAACAATTAAAGTTTTGTTTTGCGAATTAAATCAGCTAGAAACTTTTTTTGTAATTTTATTAATAAATTCTCAAAATTTTTCCTTTAGTTCATTTGATTTTTTATATAATATAAAAGGAGATGGTGATTTTAAAATATCCTGAAGTTCCTTCAATAAAAATTCAAAATCAATTTGCATTCCCGGGTCAAATTCATCTGTCTGCTCAACATCCTGACCAACCGGAACAATCTCTTTTTTTGAAAAATTCGTTCACATATTTTTGTTTTTATTTTATAATAAAACTATTTTATCATACTTTTCCCAAAATTACAAAAAAAGTTAACTTTTGGTTAACTTTTTAGGAAAAAATATAATTAATTACTGTTTCTGCGCCTGTGGAATTTTGTACATGAGTTGAGATATTGGACTCAAGAATTTATTGAGATTGTTTCTAATTTCTACGTATTCGCTATAAATAAAAAGCAAAACTATGTGGCTTGGGTAGGTATTTTCAAATTCATTGAAAGCAACTAGTGCTTGTTCATAAACATCTTTTGAGTGAGTTATTTCATTTGCAATTTGTAAATCATTTTTGGCTAGACGAATCTTGAATTCATTTACGGGATAATCAGTTTTTGAGGCTCCGGAAGAATATTTCATAAAACCACTGATATTATTTCTTGAGTCCAACTGAAGATAATCAAGATAATATCTATAATTGCAATAATGAAAAGTTACATTATCTACAAGTGCTTTTTTATATCAAAAATCTTTAGAGTTCTCAGAAGTTGCACATTTATATTCTGAAATCATATTTTTTAGATCTTCATTTTGGGTTTTAATTTTTGTTGAAATATTAGAGCTACTATCGCCCTTTTTAATATATTTCAGTATAGTATTTCCTATTTTTAATTTTGATTTAAGAATTGCACAATTAAATACCTTATTCACTGTTTCTCTGTAAACTATTTTTGATTTTTCAAAAGGTCCTGAAGCAAGGCTAATATCTACTGTTCACCCGGCCCCTATTTTATTCAAAAAAACATTATAAATACTATCTGAATCATTATCAGCTGAAGCCTCTGTAAATGGAATTGATTCAACTTTTAATAGAGATTCTCATTTATTTAATGGGTCAATATTTTCACATGTTACAATATTTTCACAATAAGTTTGAAATTCTTTGCTTCAATCAAGTGCATTATTACAACTCACAACACCTGTAGCAAAAGTTGAGGTTGTGTAGAAAAAAAGAAATGTGGTAATAATTATTTTTTTCATAATTACATCGCTCAGATTCTAAATATAATTTCTTTTTCGATGAACTCGCGGTCGCGTCAGTATTTTAGGCGAGAAAGTTCTTTGAAGGCTTTTGCGAGTTTTGGGTCTCATTTATCTAGGTATGGATTTACTGGTGTAACACTAAATGCTGGGCTTGGTTGTCAGTCTATTGAGAGTTTCATTGTGGCTTTAAATTTGTCTATATTCATAAGATCTTGATTTGAAAAATTTGGAGAAAATTGTTTCGCCATAAATTCCGCGTCCTCAGGTCATATTTTGTAACTCATAAGAGATCCAACATTTCAGAAAATTGCATCTTTTAGGTTTGTATTTGATTTTGTAAGAGCATCACTTTTTTGAAGTTGTCCGAGATATTGGTGGGCAACAATCAATCCGAGGCGATATTTACGAGCTTCTGATAGAATAGACTCAATCGAGTCTGTGATATAATTCTGGAACTCATCAATATATAAGAAAAAATCATTTCTTTCTTCTTTGGCTATAAGTTGTCTGCGCATTGCAGCAATCTGTATTTTTGAAACAATTACAAGTCAAAGAAGTGTTGAATTAATATCTCCAAGTACTCATTTTGAGAGATTTACAAAAAGAATTTTGTTATTTTGCATAATATCATAAACATCAAACGAACTTTTTACTTGCCCAATAATATTTCTCATCATCGTATTTGTGATAAATCACCCGAATTTTGCCGCCCAAAATGGTATCATTTCTCATTTTTCTCTCTCTCACATTTTTGCAAAAGTATAATTCCACCAAGATTTTACTATTGGATTTTTAAGTGTTCTTGTTCTTTCTTTTTGAAAATCATCATCCGTGAATAATCTCACCAAATCTGTCAAAGCTCATCCTCCTGGATAATCCATTAAAGTTAAAACTCAGTTTCTAAAATAATCTTGGATACGCGGACCAAATATTTCATTTCAAAATAATTTTAACATTATATTCATCGAGTCTTGAGCCACAGCTTGCTTCTCATCCTCACTATTTGCCTCAAGTAAATTAATTCAAAGAGGTCTCGCGGTATCTGCTGGATTAAAATAAATTACATCGTCAGCCCTATTTCTCGGCACAAAAGGAAGTAAATCCTCGGCTAAATCTCCATGCGGATCGACAACTGCAATTCATTTTCCATTTTGTAAATCCTGACGAGCCATAACTTGCAAAATACTTGATTTACCCGTTCAAGTCTGACCAATAACATAAAAATGACGGAATCTATCTTCATTTTTGAGTCTGATTTCTGTTCTAATTCATCTGTAATAATTCTCTCAAAGCAAAAGTCATTCATCTGGAATATTTGATGGAGCTTTTACGATTTTAAAATTTTGCCATTTTATTTCTGGAGTTTTATTATATTTTGAATGTGGAAAATGGTAAAGTGATGCAATTTCTTCAATATTTAAAATGTTTTTCTTAGATAATGGTGAACTTCTAAAATATCTAAAAATATAATTTCTAACAACCAAATCAGATGAAATTTTGTCTTTTTTGAAAGAATTAAAACCTGGCGAACTAAATTGAGAAAAGGCTCAAATTATATTTTTGAGTTGAGCTTCCGCAAGAAGCTCATCATCTCCAGCCGAAATTACTCTAATAATTACTTCGTATCCTACTTTTTTCTTTTTTTCCTTCATTAAAGTTTCTTTATCGTTATCTTTATCATCTTTATCTTCTCACTTTTTCTCTTTTGGATCTGAAAAAATCAGGCTTAAAAAAGAAACAATCCAAACCAAAGGATTTAGTGAAAATCATTTAAATCATTTTTTTAATTGTTTTAAAGCTTTTTCGGTTTTGTTTTGCCAATCATCTGATGAAGGTTTTAGAAGAATTTGAACTGAACATGCTTCAAACTGACTTAATTTTGAAAAGGCATTTGTAATGTTATTTATAGGATCACTCTCTAATTTTTGGTAAGTTTTAATTGGAAGAAAAAAATCTTTTTTAAGACTTAAAGAAATTGCTTTTACGACTTTTCTATTTTTAAAAATATTATATTCCTGAACTTCATCAATAATTGCGTCCGGATAAAAACCTGTAATTTGTTTTTCTACTAGATTTTGTGCTTTTTTAGGAACTACAAGATAGAAATTAATTTCCCTATTTGCCGCCAAATATTCTAATGATATATAATCTTGTCCAAAAAATTTTGATTTAAGAGAACCTGAATAAATAGTTTTTAATGAAGAAAGAAGTTGCTCCATCAGAGAAATTTGTTCTTTAAAATCTCTCACAGTTTCCTTTTTCTCATCCATTTCACTGTCCTTTTTTGGTATCAAAATACGCAAAAAGGTCATATTTAAAGACCTCTTAAAATCTGATTTTTTCTTCAAAGAAAAATAAGCAAAATATAATCAAATTGCGATAATTAATATAATCAAAATTTCTATTGTCATACTGTTTTAATAAGCTAAAATTAGTATATCATAAAAGACAAAAAAAGCAAAATTAGAGTACTTCAAAACTATATTTTTCTTCTTCATTTTCATTAAATCAACTTATAAATCAAGATTGAATTTGCTTTTTAACTTCATTTAAGGAATCAGTAAAATCTGAAGTTTTTGAGGTTATTTCTATTGTTAGTTTTAGCATATAATTGAAAAGTTAATAGTAAATCTCGACTTTTACTTTTTCTAAATACTCCAATTCTTCAATCAAAGTTTTTTGAATCTTTTCTATTTTTTCATATTTTAAAGCAATTTCTTTTTGTTTTTCTAAGTCAAATTCTCAATTTTCTTTTACTGGAATTTTAACTAAAATATTATCTTTAATTTTATCAGGTGACAATTTTGTAAATTCGTTTTTTCATTTATCTCAAACTCTTCATTTTGTAAGATTTCTTAAATCTCATTGGATAGAATATTTTATAAAATCAATATCAATATTTTGAGTTTTTGGAATAAAAATTCATCTATCAGCATTTATAGAAAATTTTCAGTTTATTCTCTTCAAATATCAAGCAAATCAGTTTGTTGCCCAAGTTAAATATTCTCAATCAAAATCAAAAGTATTTATAGATGTTAATTGTTCTTTTCAAGCTGAATAAACTGGAAACTCTCATTTATTATCATTTCAGTATTGTTTTGTATAAAGAGATTTTCATCTTTGTAAATCAAAAATTTTATTTATTGAAACTTCTTCATAATTTCAAATAAATTTAAAAATTAAATTTTTGTCTTCTAAATCTTCTTTCATTATTCTCAATCTATCTTTAATTTTTTCATTTTTTTCATAATTTGAAGCTATTTCTCTTTGTTTTTCTAAATCAAATTCTAAATTCTCATTTATTGGAATTTTTATAAATAAATCTTTAATTCTGCTTTTTCATGCTTTCTTAGTAAATCAAAATCACTCAATTAATGAAGATAATTCAATAATATTTTTCAAGTATACTTTATCTAAAATATGTTCATATTTCTCAAATAAAATTAATGGAATAACCTTTTCTGATAAAGAAAATTTTCATTTTCTATAAAAAACTTTTCATATAGACCCATCAATATTCCAAGTTAAACAATTTTCAAAATATTTCACTCATTTTACATTATCTTCAATAAATCAATATCAAACTATTTTTTCTATTTTTGATGCACTATAAACTGGTATAATTCACTTATATTGATCAATAAATGATTTCGTAAAAAAACTACTATTAGTATTTATTGATAAATCAAAAATTTCAGATATTTTAACTTCTTTAAAATTAGTCATATTTTTATTTTATAAGTTCTAATAATTCTTTTTCCATTTCATCTATCTTTAATTTTACTTCTTGTAGTTTTTCTAGAAATTCCTCTATATTTAAAGCTTCTTCTTGTTCTTCTATTCCAAGTTCAATTTTTTCTTCCTTAGTCCACCATCTATCGACAGTCCAATTATTATTTACTTCTTCTTCAAATTTTGAAAATGCTTGAATTTTACATCTATTATCATCTGTACTAAAATATTCTTCATTTCAAACAAACATTCTAAATAATTTTTTAGCTTTTTCTAAATCACTATTTCAAGTATCAAATCTATTCACATCTAAAGTTTCTCAAATATCACTTACTAAATAAGTAAAAACTGGTTTTATTTGTTTTATATTTTTATTTAACTTCTTTGTAATAACTAAAATATAAGTCCTTTTATTTGTAGTAAAAAAAGTGTTCAAAGGTAATGAAATCATTCCATTTATTTCACATTCATCAATTATAAATTGCCTAATTTTTTTATCATTTAATCTATTAAATATTCAATCTGGTAAAACAATAAAAGCTCTTCAATTTTTCTTTAATTTATTTATAATCCATTCTAATGAAAGAGATTCTAATCAAATTCAATTTGTCTTATAAAAATCTAATTTATCTTGATCTTTTGCAATCTCTTCTTTTAAAATTGCACTTCAAGAAGTAACATAAGGAGGATTTGTAATAATTAAATCAAATTTTTCTTCTTCTTTATCTGATATATCAGCTAAAGTTCAAAGAGTTCATTTTTTTAATTTAAAAGTTTTGTTAAAAATACTTGAAAACTCTTTTGTAAGTTTTGGATACTCTTTTATCAAATCTGAAAGATAAATAAGCATATTTGCTTTTGCTAAAATAATAGTTCTTTCACTATCTTTTTCACTAGATCATTTATCAAATCCAAAATATTCTATATTTTGTTTTATTTCATTATTTTTTACTATAAAATCTTTATTATTTCTTTTAGCAATTACTTCAAGTGGGAAACCTCAAACTCAACAAAATGGGTCACAAACTCTTGCTCAATTTTGTAAATTTTCAACTTTTGCCATTTCAACCATATTTCAAACAACTTTTCTTGGTGTAAAAAATTGTCACATTCATTTTACTCAACTATCTCTTTTTAAAAAAGTCTCATAAAGTTTTGTTTTAAAAGATTTTTCGACATTTGTTAAATCTCAAAATTCATAATACCTTACAATAGATTTTTTAAATAATGAAGCAAATTCTAAAACTGGTTCACTTTTTTCATTTACAAATATAGTTCAGTTCATAATAGTAGTCCCATCCTCAATATCTGCAGGAAAAAGCTCTTTTTTAATTTTGGGTCTTATTGTATTTGCATAATGCTTCAAAATATCTTCATCTGAATCTTTAGTATTTACCATTTCAATCAAGAAATTAAAACTATAAATACTTTGTAAAACTCATAAATCACTTAAAAATTTAAAAATAAAAATTTCAACTACATTATAAAGACATTTTTCAGGCTCTTTTCAAGTTGCAACATAAATATCTTGCCAAACTGATTTTGCAAGATTTGTAGGATCTACAAAAATAGTATCTTTTAACTCTGAATTATTTGTTCAAAGATCAGAATCTAAAATTCTTTTTATGATTTTTAAAGTTTCTTTTACTTCATCAGATAATTTTTCAAAATTAGTTTCATCTTTTTTTTGTAGATGAAAATAAAAATTATTACTTAATTTTTGTTTTTCTTCATCTTTTATAAAACTATAACTTCTTATTAAACCTTTTTCATCTGTATATTCATTTTCTTTATTTTCTTGTTTCGAGTTTATCCAAACAGAAATATTTGTGTCAGTTGCAACTCAAAACAAAGCTCATAAAACTTGACAATAATTATTACACTGCCTTACTGCTTCATCTATATCTTTTTCTTTTTGAAATTTTTCTCAAGATTTATATTCAATAACAGCAACAACTCTAGGATCTTTTTTATTACTTCTATCAACTAAAATACCATCAGGTCTTTTATTATTATAATCTCAATAATCTTTTTTAGGAATTATATTATTTTTAGCCAAAGCTTGAATTGTAACATTTCAAAGATTAAAATATTCAAATTTTTCTCAAATTTTTACAACTCAACCTCACATTTGCTTAATTTGTTCTGACATGTTAATTTATTTAACTAATAAATATACACCAAGTATATAATTTTTTATATAAAGTCAAATCTATCTCTCCTCTGGAAAAAATAAATTTCAATAATAAACTTTTATTAAATCTTCCTTGCAATATTTATCTATATATTTATCAATTGTTTCTCACTCATCAAGTGGTAAAAGTTTAACCATTTTATGAGAAATATATCAATTATTTATACAAAAAAACAAAATTTTATTTTCTCTATCTGATAAATAATCAACACATCTTCTATTCTGCTTGAAGGCAATTATTTTATTCCAAATTTCATCTCATTTATTTACTAAAAATGCTCTTATTTTCTCCTTAATTTCATCTGAATCTATAATTCATAGATTGACTAAAATATTTAAAAAATCATGGTCAAAATTATACAAATCACCCTTTTCAATTTTTTTAAGAATTATATTTTTTTTGTTTAAAATATATTTTCATTTATCTTTTAAAAAAGATGCTTCCACTGTTTGGGCAGAATAATAATAAAAACCATTTTTAATTCAATCTTCTCTTAAAATAAATCTATCAGTAGTTTTTGGTGCCGGATGATTAGATATCCATACCAAATTACTATTATCATCTCTAACTCATTTTACGGAATCTAAAACTCTTTGAATTAAAGTTTTATTTTTTCAAATAACTCAAGTAGTATCAACTCTTATGGCATTTCTATTTGCCCAAGAATTTGTTAGAGTTTCATCTCTAGTTTCTATAATTCAAAGCTCTTGTTTTCTAGAATCTAGAACCTCTTTTGTAGCCCATTGGTCGGGTTTTTCCATAATTTTTAAAAATTAATAATTTTAGTCTCATCTGATTTTCTTTCTTTTAGTTCATAACCTCAAAACTCAAGTGTTTTTGGGGAAATAACAATTCTATATGGAATTCAAATTAAATCTGAATCATTTGCCTTTTGGCCAAATCCTGCCTTTTCTCTGTCGTCAATTATTACTTCTCATCATTCACCCTCTATTTTTTTGGCTAACTCTATCGCTTTGTCTAAATTGTCTCAAATTACGATAATATAATGAGTCGCTGGCGCAATACTTTCTGGCCATACAAGTCAATATTTGTCCATCATTGCTTCTGCTATCACTCACATAACTCTAGAGACTCATATACCATAACATCACATAAAAACTGGTTTATCTTTTCAATCTACATCTGTATATTTCAGTCCAAAAGCATCACTGAATTTTGTTCAAAGTTTGAAAATATTTCACACTTCTGAAGTTTTTACAACTTTGTATATATCTCATTTACATCCCACACATTCAAAATTTTCTCAAACTATTTCATTATTATGAGCTTGTCCACATTTTTCACAAACATAAATATTATCTTCTCAAATTCATAAAATTGTCTGGAATTCATAAGAAAATTTTGAGAAAGCTCAACCTGATGCAAAGGCATACAATGTATCTTTCCCTAGTCAAAGTCTATCAAAAATTCTTATATACACTTTTCTTACTTCTTCAAAATAAACCTCTAAATCTTGCTCACTTTTATGAAAACTATACAAATCCTTCATTAAAAATTCTCTTCCTCTAAGTATTCACGATTTCGCTCTTGCTTCATTTCTAAATTTATTTTGAAATTGGTAAACACTCATATTATTTAAGTCCTTGTAAGATTGGATAAATTCCTGCATAAGTGGCGTAACAACCTCTTCATGCGTTGGATTCAATCCATATTCTTTCCCTCCAGATCCTTCAAATTTAAAAAGTACATCCACACTATCCCATCTATTGGTTTTTACCCAACTTTCCTTATTAGCTAGCGCTGGCATCAATATCTCTTGAGCTCAAAGTGAATTTATTTCCTCTCTCACAATATTTTCTATTTTTCTAAGTACTTTTAATCAAAAAGGTAAATAATTATATACTCAAGCTATTTCTTGACGAATAAATCCAGCTTGAAGTAAAAGTGAAGTAGATCTATTGTCACTTACTTTTGGCTCTGATTTCAGAGTTTTAAATGGAAATTTTGAAAGTTGTATCATATTTTATTAATTAATTTTTATTAAATTTATCGAAAATCTTTTCTAAATTAAGTTTTCATCAGTGTTTCTTTTTTCATTTTACTTTAAAATTACCTTCTTTATCTAGGTATACTTTATCAATTATAGATTCTACTCTTTGAGCAAAATTCAGTCATCAAAAGGCATTAATAAGCAAAAATAATTTATTCATATCTTCTATTTGTCTTTTTGGATTAGCTAAAATTTTCTCCATTCTATTCATTTACAGGTTTTGTTAAAGGAAATAAAATACTATCTCTAAGATTTTCTTGTCCAGTTAAAAGCGTAATTATGCGGTCAATTCACATACCAAGTCAAGATTGACAAGGCATTCCGTATTCCATCGCAAGTACAAAATCATCATCTGGACTTGTAGCTTCTTCATCTCCTGCAGCTGCATTTTTAGCTTGCTCGGTAAAATTTTCTCATTGTTTGATTGGATCAACTAACTCGCTATATGCTTTAACTGCTTCCCATCAATTTATAACTAGCTGAAATTGTTCTACAATATTTGGATTTTCGTCACTCACTCTCGCAAGTGGTTGCATAGTGCGGGGGTAATTGTAGACAAAAGCTGGTCAAATTATTCCGGGTCTAAGAACTTTTTTGTATAAGTAATCAATTAGTGTATTTAATCCCATTTTTTCCATTCTCTCAAAACGAATTCATTTTGATATTATATCATTTCTTAATTTGTCTTCATCTCAGATATTATAAGTAGATACATCTATTCCACAAGCATCACGAACTCATTTTATATAATCAATTCTTTCCCATGGAGTTGAAAAGTTTACGCTTTGAGAATTTCAATCTTTGTCTTTTATTTGTACAATTGGGTCTAAGTTTAATTTTGTAAATAAATAATCAAACATTTTTTCGGTAAATCTCATATTATCCTCAAAATCCCAAAAAGCAGAATAATGCTCAACAGAAGTAAATTCCTGCATATGAGATGGGTCAGATCACTCATTTCTAAATTGTCTTCCAATTTCAAAAACACGTTCAAATCTTCAAACCGTTGCTTTTTTTAGGCTTGTCTCTGGGGAAATGCGAAGAAAAAAATCATGGTCATAATCATTGTGATGTGTAATAAAAGGGGCAGCTGCCGCTCCTGAAGCTGAGCTTCCAAGTATTGGAGTTTCTATTTCTATAAAATCATTTTCATCATAAAAATCACGAAGTGCCTTAATAAAGCGAGATCTAAATAAAAATCTCTCATAACTTTCTTTATCTGTAATTAAATCCAAATATCTTTGGCGATAAATAGATTCTTTATCTTGTAATCCATGAAATTTCTCAGGAAGCGAGCGAATAGCTTTTGATAAAAATTGGAATTCACTCACAAATATAGTCAGTTCTCATTTGTGCGTCATAAATAACTCTCATTTAACTCCAATAAAATCCCCAATATCCACCAGTTTTTCTACAAATTTATAAGCCGACATTTCCTCTCATTCTCCTGAGACTGGTCTCAATTCTTTGAGATCAGTCTCTCAATTTGAACTTATCGAGCAATTTTCACGTGAGAACATAATTTGAATTTCACCAGTTGAATCTTGTAATTTTCCAAAAGAAATTTTACCAAAACTTCTATATAAAATAACTCTTCCGGCAGTTTGTATTCACATTTTAGTGTCCAATATAATATCATTAATATCACGAAAAACTTCTTTTTCTCTCAGAATTAATTCACTTATTTTATCTTTTTTATCAAATTTTGCGGCATAAGGAATAATCCCAAAATTCTTCATTCTTTTGATTTTTTCAATTCTTACTAAAGATTCTTCATTAAACATAGTTAATAGCTTATAAATATATAATTTCTTCAATATTATAAATTATTTCAAATAAGTCAATTTGATGTGGGGTTAAATTGAGAAAATTTGCGAAATAATTGATTTTTTCTTATAAAAGATATTATAAAGAAAATTAAAATTACTTATAAAAATATGGAAATAAATCCAAAAATAGACGCTTCTTGGCTTAAAATACTTAAGTGAGAATTTGAAAAAGACTATATTAAAAATATTAAAGAATTTCTGATTAAGGAAAAAAAAGAATGAAAAACTATTTATCCAGCCTGAAATAATATCTTTAATGCACTAAATCTGACACCTTTTGATCAGGTAAAAGTGGTAATTCTAGGACAAGACCCATATCATGGAGTCGGGCAAGCTCATGGACTTAGCTTCTCTGTGCTAGATTGAATTAGAAATCCACCATCTCTCCAAAATATTTTTAAAGAATTAAAAAATGATATTTGAGCAGAAATTCCAACAAATTGAAATCTTGAAGCTTGGGCCAGACAATGAGTTTTACTTCTTAACGCCGCGCTCACTGTAAGAGCCTGAGAACCAGCTTCTCACAGCAAAATTGGCTGGGAAATATTGACAGATGCGATAATTTCAAAAATATCATCGCAAAAGTCTGGAATTGTTTTTATGCTCTGGTGAGCATTCGCTCAGTCAAAAGAAAATTTGATAGATTCCAAAAAACACCTAATTCTAAAAGCCCCTCACCCATCCCCATTTTCTGCCCACAAATGATTTTTTTGATGTAAGCATTTTTCCAAAACTAACGAATATTTACAAAAAAATTGAATTAAACCAATTAATTGGAGAATTTAAATTAATTCTTTGTTGATTCACATGGAAATAACTCGAGAAACCCTCGGATGAGGGGCTCGTGATTTCACTGATCCGCCTCACGGAATATTCCGTCATTCACAAGTTTCTGAATCCCTTCGCCAAAGTTATCGGGTAAGATGTACCCATGCTTAATGAGAAGAATAGATATAACAAAAAGATATACCGTTCCATTCCCATTGTAATATGGATGTGCAAACCAAGAGTACTCAAGATAGAGAGTTATTTTTATAAGAAAATGTAAATTATTCTCAGTATTGAAGAATTGATTTATGTTTTGAATTGATTCTGATATAAGATTGTAATCAAGATAATTATATATTTCGTCTCAATATTTTTTAAAATCTCGCTCTTTTCTATACTCTCCCGCTGGATAGAGTTTCTTGAATTTCTCTCATTTTGGTCAGATTGTTGTTCCCCAGAGTCACTTTGGGAATAATTTCACATGAAGAATATTTATTTCTTCTTGAGTTATGTCTCATTTTTGTTCTACCAAGCCCCAAGAATATTCAAATATATCCTGTACGACCGCGTAGAACATGCTTTTGATATCCTCCTCTTTCTTGAGCTTATGTTCTTCGGCTAGTCGGAAGGCATATTTATACATCCTGTTTTCTATGAGTATAAAAAGACTTCTTTTTTTTACTTGTTCATTATCTGATTTTCTTTGTGTATCTATTATCTCCATGAGTTCTCAGTATTTTTTTTGCAAACGAAAAATATCCTCGATATCTATATTGATTCCTGTTATTTTCTGTAATTGTTCTAAATGCATGGGTTAAAGTCAGTGATATTGTTTGTGGAGTTTCTCGAAGAGCGGGTACTCACTCATTTTCTTCAATGATTCATATTTGTGTATCTTATCTCCGATCATCTTTATGAAAAAAAATGTATAAAACGACATATCCTCCGTATCTCAGAAATTTTTCAGAGATTGTATGATAATCCTCAAATATTCCTCCTCATTTGACTGCAAAATATTTGTCTGTATACCGACTTGTTTGAGCGTATCTCTATGAAAAGCGCATCATCATAGATCGGTATCTTTGAGGATATAGTTTACCTCCGAAAATCCTCAGAAATCCACTATGGATTTCATACATTTCCTACATGGTTCGAGTGTGACATAGAGTTTTTTGTCAGGCACATCTCTATACTCTGGAAATTGTTCAAGTAAAATCCTCTCGGCATGAGCATTTCTACTATTTTTCGTCCCAATCTCATTTCCGGCAACTCCGACGATCTTGTCTCATATTACTAAAATCGCCCCGATTGGCAAATTTCATTTTTTGGAAGCCTCTATGGCTTCTCGTAAGGCGGTTTCTATGAACATATTTAAGATTTTACTGATTTTATAGCTATATATCTTGGATTAACATTTTCTCATCGGGAATCTTCATGAAAATCAAGTAAGTTGAAATTTTTCAAAAAAGCAGGGCTTATTATTTCTGAAAAAATATGCGTAAAATAGGTTATATTGACACCACTAAACAATCATACGGTCAATTTTTGTTTTTGAAAATATAATTTTTGCTCTTTTTTCATAAAGTCATTTAAGGGATGATGGTGGATAAATAGAAATAATCATCATTTTTTGAGAACCCTTACTACCTCCTTGTATAATAATTCAAAGTCAGATAAATAATTAAATGCAAATTTTGCATATACAACATCAAAGGAGTCATTCTCAAAAGGCATATTTTCAAAATTTCACAGATGAAGATTTAAAGGATTTTTTATGTTATTTTTCGCTTGGTTTATCATAAATTCTGATGAGTCTATTCAGAAAAAGTCTCCATTTAAGTAAGATTCAAAATAAGCAATATCATGCCCGTCTCAACATCAGAGATCCAATATTTTTTTTCAGTTTAAATCTCAGATGTTGTTTTTAATGTATTCTAAAGGCATATCTCATTTTTCTGAGAAATATTTTTGTTGTCCTTGTATATAATTTTCTCAAATTATATCATATTGTTTAATTAAATCGTCCATATTTTATGATTTGGTTATATAAATATAATCCTCCTTCCTGGGTAACTTTCAATTTACTGAATTATCTTTAATAAAATCAAGAACCATTTTCAACTCCTGATTGCTAATACTATCAAAATTTTTGAAAAGCATAAATGAAAGACAATTTTTTCAAATTTGCGTTAGGTTTAGTATCTCATCGACTCAGTCAAAGTATCAGTTTTTTATTTCATGGGTGTAATGAATACCAAGAATATCCAACTGAGAAATAATATTTTGTGTAATATCTGGGAAGGTATATCAGAAAAGTTCTTTTAATTTATAGTCTATATTGTGTTTATTTTGGTTTATAATAAGAATAGTTCATCAACTATTTAATTTTTGATACATTGTATCGAGAATATTTCTCGCATCCGAGAGGGTCTGAAAAATGAAAGATGCAATAATTATATCTGATTTTAGTAAATCAATTTGCTCCAATTTTTTATTGAAATATATTACATTACGAGAGGTGGATTTTTCTTTAAAATCATTAATTAAGTCCTGAGATGGCTCAATAAAATTATATCTATAGTTGATTTTATTCTGAATAGAAGATATTATTCATGAAGCAATAATTCAGTTACCAGCTCCAATATCAGAAATAACGATCTCATTTTTATTTCAGATATCTTCTATAAGATTGATTATAGTTTCAATGGCGATTCTCTTTCCATCAACCCTATTGATAAAATCAAGAAATACTGACCTATTTGTAGTATATGCTCAAGCCATATTTAATTTCTATAAATCTTTACATAATCTATGATGTCATTCCATTGCTCTTTACCTATCACGCTTGATCAAACATATATGAAATCTTTGTTTAAGAGAGTAGAATCTCTTCCTGTTGCTATTTTTTCAAATCAATCACCTACTGCTTTTAAACTAAATTTATCTCAATCAAACGATGCTATAATCTTATATAACTTATTTAAATCTACGCTATTAAATTCTGAAATTGGTATATTTTTTTCTACTCAATTAATAAACAATTGTAATTTATTTCAATATACTGATGAAGTTGTATTTAAAACTAATTTATTACTACCTGTATTTAGACTTCCAGAAAAATCAAATAAAGTAAAGTTTTTACCTAGTGAACTTCTTTTCAGTGCACCTCACCTAATACTCATTTCAACTGTAAATTTATCTTTTAAATTTAAATCTTTTAAATTATATCTAATATATTCAACTCAATCATTATCTAAGAAAATTCCTCAATTTCAAGCTGGATAAGACATAAATGAGGTTCAACTATTGTAATTTACAAGTCATAAAGGTGTTATAAAATTAGTTGTAATATTTGATGTATCTGAGCTCGAACTCACAAAAATAGAACTATCTAAATTAAAATATGGAGTATAGCTTAAGCCTCATATTTTTGGAAGCAAGGAAGTTTTTAAGGCTTGAGTGTCTTGTAATTTTGTAAAAGGTCAAGATATAGTATTTTTTGAAACTACCATTATTGTCTCAAATCATAGCATATCTCAATCATCAGTATTCATATACATATCTCCAGATTCATTATATGGAGCATAGGCTACGAGCTTATCCTCAAGACATCAATAATTTTTAAATAGTTTTTTTCATTTCTCACATGAAGCATTGAAATTTGAAGCATTCTTTTTGTAATTATTTATAGTAGTTTCATCTATTGTTTGTCCAGAAGTTCTTTGTATAAATTCTCATGTACAAGCCTTTTTTCAATCATTAATTGTTTTACATAATTTTACTGCATAATTTGTACTTCAATTTAGCCATGAGATATTTGATATACTAATATTAGTAAAAGTTGGAGAAATTGTTATTCAAGTAAAATCTTTTTGTTCTCAAAATAAAGTTCCCACTATTTCTATATAATCAGCTCAGAAATTATCTACTTTTACATTTAATTTACCAGAAGTTCTAATAATTGATGTAACATTTGGAATTATTCCTGAGTTAAATTTTAATTGTGGAGTTTCTACATCTAATATTTTTCATGTTCACATATCTGTTGGAATAGAGGTTGTATAATTAAAATCTACTGGTTTTGTTGAATCTTTTACTTCTAAGTAAGAAATTCAATTTTCATAAAAAAGTCATTTTGAAGCATTAGCTTCTGTAAATAATGGTATAGTTTCAACATTTTCATCTGTTTTAGAGGTAATTTTTCATACTTCAATTTTTCACTGAATTAAAGAAATAATTCAAGATGTTGGATTTGTTGTCATTCCAAATACTGTTCATCTAACAGAGGCTGCAGCAAAAGAATTAGTAACCTCGAGCGATGAGTCAGTATCCAATTGTGGAGCTTTTACCCAAATCTCTCAGAGTGATAAATTAAGCATTACTTTTGTAAGTAAATTGCTATTATCTTTGTATTCCAAATCAGAAAAATTAAGAATTGAATCTTGTGAACTAGATCCTAGTTTTAATTCTGTTCAATCTGATAAATTAATTGTAGCAAGTCATCAGGCTCACACCTTCACTGTATTTCATTTTTCTATTTCTTGATCTAAAATATTTTGTGTAATTGTATTTCAATTATTGTCTATAATAGAAACTGTTCCAACCGTTCCAGAATAAACAGATATTTTTCAGGTTAATTTTAATTCGAATGGATTATAAGGCAAATATTTACTTTTACTTGTTACAAAATTAGGTCAGCTATATTCTTTTACTAGTCAAGCTAATTCCATTCTATTTCAGCCAATATCTCAGACTACATAAGAAAAATATTCTCATTTTTCATTTAAAACAGTGGCAAGATTATAACCTGAGTTTCAATCAAGTCTTTTTCAGTATGCGTAGTAATTTTTTGTTTGTCCATCCATAAATGGATATCACATTTTATCTCTTGAGAGAGTTTTTTGAGTCAAAAATCAGCTTACTCAAAAAGCTCAATCTATTCAATGAGCATAAGTTCAGTTTTTATCATAATATTGTTTATTTCAACTTGGGTCTGGATAAGTTTTATTTTGTGTATAATTAGTTTGGAGTAAATTATATATTGCTGTTAAATCAGCGACGCGTGAAGTATTATATTGATTTGATCTATAATTAGACGAAAAAGTAAATCAGATTATTGCAATAACCGCAATTATTGCTGTAGTTGTAATGATTTCTACTATAGAAAATCACTTTATTGACTTATTCATATATTTATAATAAAGAAATAACCCCGCAATGTTATCATATTTATATACGAAGTCAAATTTTTATTTATTTGGATTTGTGGTAATGATTTTTTCTTCAAAAAATGAAGCTAAAATATGAATTCAAACATGCTCTGTTCAGGCAAAAAATAGCCCTTGTCAAACGGAAGATTGAAGAAGAATATATTTTTCTTGTTCGGTTAATTTAAAAATATTTTGTAGAACATCAATTGAAGCTGGAGATTGTTTGAGAAGAAGTTGAATTGATGAATTTGTAACTATTGCTTTTCAATATTTATTTGTAACAAAATCTTCGACATCTTGAGTAATTGTAGTTACTCATAAATTATATTTACGAGCTCTTTTTACAAGTCAGAACATAAATTTTGCGCTGTCTTCATATTGCATAATATTCCAAGCTTCATCAACAACCAAAAATCTTTTTTTATTTGAACTTCTAACAATATTCCAAATATAATTTAGGATTATATACATCGCAACTGGACGCAATACTTCATCAAGATCTCTCACTGAGAAAACCTGTAATCATTCAGTTAAATTAATATTTGTGGGTTCTGAAAAAATTCAAGAAAAAATTCAAGAAACATACTTTTCAAGTCTTTCAACTAGTCATTTTGCTCAATCCATAGTCTCAAGAACTGAATATAAATCTTTCATAACTGGAACCTCTTTCCTTTCTATATTGTCATCATCAAAAGTAATTCATTTAAGAGAATATGTGATTATTAGTGCTTTTTCAAGAATTGAACTCTCGCTTGGGGTTATTTTTCAAAGCATTAAATTTAAAAGTCATATAAGGTTAACTATGGCTCATCTAAGTAAATCTCAAGGATTAGCCTCGTAATCCTTCATTCATTTTGGTAAATCAAATGGATTAATTCTTTCTTTTGAGTTAAGATTAATATTTAGATAACTTCCGCCCACAGTGTCTACTAATGTCTTGTATTCATTTTCTGGATCTATTACAATTACATCAGTTCAAAGCATAAGACTCCTAAGAATTTCTAATTTAATTGCAAAAGATTTTCAACCTCAAGACTTCGCAAATACTGTCATATTTGCATTTTCTGTCTTAAATCTGTCGAAAATAATAAGTGAGTTATTATGAGTATTTATTCAATATAAAATCCCATCATCTTGACTAAGAGAATTAGATGTAAATGGAAAAGTTGTAGAAAGTCATTTTGTGGAAATATTTCTAAAAACTCCTACTTCGTCTTTTGCAAAAGGTCAAGTCGCAATAAAACCCTGTTCACTTCTTAGAAATGCCTGTTTAGTTAAAATATTTCTTCCACTTAATAGGCTCTCAAAACTATTTCATAATTTTTTTAATTCTTCCTCGCTTTCCGCATAAATACTTACATAAATTCACATATGAAAATATTTTTCTTGTCATCTAGTAAGACTTCATCTAAGTTCTTCTACATCTTGGATTTGAGCATCAAGTGCTGGATCATTAATAAGTCATTTGTCTTGATTAATACTTCTTTCTGAATAAAGCTCAGTTAATCTTTTTCTTAAATATTTCATTATGTAAGCTCCCTCAATTGGGTAGACAAATATAGACAAATCAAATTTTATGTCCCAATTTATTAGAGGAGATAGCCAATTTCATTCAAGAAAATCTGGGTATGCATAAACAAAAAATGTTTTTACATAAGTATCTCAGATTTGTATTTTGCTTGCATCAATTTTCATCATAGATGGAGCAATGGCGTCTTTTACAAAAGCCAAAGCCTCATTATAATCTTTTTCTCACTGTTTAATTTCTTCTGCTTCTTCCTTTGTTAATTTCTTTGATAAATCTAGTGTTGTCTCTTCTTTTTTTGATACAGAATTATTGTCTTGTTGTACGGAACGATTGCTATCGTTCCCTACTAAATCTTCTTCCATTTTTGAAATAGTCGAAATTTGGCTTAAAGAAATTTCTTTCTCAAAACCAAGAGCATCTCAGGTATAATTCTTATTTACTAGATCTATTAATTGTACTTTATCAGACATAATTTATTAGTTATATTTTTATTTTATTTAAAAAGTATCTTTTTACAATCAAAATTCCTTGCTATTATCCAAAATTATCGCTTAGTTAATCCCAAATCCATTCTGTAATATTTTCTTTTGGTAGAATAACTGGTACATTATTTTCAATAATTTTATCTCATTTATTATGGATTACAATAAGAGTAATATCGTCAAATTGACGATGATCATATCACATAAATTTTGATAATTCTATTGTAATGCTATTATATATTCACTGTGCAGTCTTAACTTCGGTTTTATTTATTGTCTCAATAAGTCTATCAAGTCAAAACATAAGTGCATCCTCTTTTTTACCATTTCTCGCTTCTGTAATTCAATCTGTATACATGACAATTACATCATCAAGTTCGACAGAAATTTGAGCTTCTTTCAAGATTTTTGAAATATCTTTTGTCATACCAAGTGCAATACCTCCAGATTTTATTTTATATGTTTTATTGTCTTTTTTCTTATAAATAAGTAAGTATTCATGTCAGGCTCATGACATATACATTTTTTTTGTGCTTTCATCCCACCTGATCATAAGAAGCGTCATCAGCATATTTGATTTTATACGAGGTTTTAGAATTTCATTTGCTCCAGCGAGAATTAACGCCGAATTTATCATTAATTTAGAAAAGGCAGAAATAAGAGCATTTACCATCATCATTACAAATCCAGAAGCCACTCAATGTCCAGTAACATCTCAAATATAAATATAATAATTATCTTCTTGTTTTATTACATCATAACTATCTCATCCAACTTCTGATGCACTTTTTGTATTAGCTACGATATCTAACGATGGTACTTCAACTAATTTTTTATTTAAAGTATTTTTTTGGATTTCAGATGCTAATTCAACTTCTCATTTTAAAGCCTTTCCACTAATAAATTCTTCCTTAACATTCTTTAACATTTCCAGACTCCTATTAAAAAAGCTAATTATATATTTTATTTCTGGATTAGCTCCAGAAAATTCAAGACTTTGTCATTTTTTTCATCAAGTAAGGAATTGCGCAATTTCTCTTTTTAGGTCAGAAATTGGTTTAATTATTGAAGTAAAAGTAAAAAAATAAATTACTACAATTTCAAAAATCATTATCACCAAATAATAAAGGCTTAAATCAGACTCTAAAGAAAGTGCATTTAAATAAAAATAAATACCTATATCTCAAAAAATAAATATAAAAAGCAGTATTAAAACCGAATGTTTATTTAAAGTGTTTAAAAGTTTCATATCATGAATTTAAAATTATTGCTAGTATTGTATCATATTTTTCATATTTTAGCAAAAAAATAATTAAATTTGATATAAAATATTTTTTTGTATAATACTTGCGTTTATATTTTAATAAAATTTATTTATGAATTCATTAAATAAAGTCCAACTTATTGGTAATCTAACAGCAGATCCAGAGGTAAGACAAACGCCAAATGGACAATATGTTGCAAATTTTAGTATGGCTACAAATAGAGTCTGGAAAGATTCAGCCGGAATGAAACAAGAACAAGTAGAATTCCACAATATCGTTGTTTGGGGAAAATTAGCTGAAATCGTGGAACAATATGTAAAAAAAGGTAAAAAAATATACATCGAATGAAGACTACAAACTAGAACTTGGGAAGACCAAGCAGGAGTTAAAAAATACAAAACAGAAATTATTGCTGATAATGTAATACTTCTAGGAGCTCCAGGTGGAAAAGATGAAAATTCTGATTTTTCTTCAAGAAACAGCGAAATGGACGAAGATGTGGCCCCAAGAAAAACTAAATCAACTTCTGCCAAAAAAGAAGAAGAAATAAATATTGAAGATATTCCTTTTTAGTAAGAAAGTAAAGTAAAAAACCTAATATTTTAAAAATAAAAAAACAAGTTTCACTTGTTTTTTTATTTTTTTGAATTATAATATCCACGTTTTTTTTACAATTTAACTATTTTTTATGTATAATAAAATAAATACACTTAAATCAAAAATTCTGCCAAAAAATTTATATTCTCGTTTAACTCTAATAACTCTAGTTACAGTTATGACTTGATATGCTATAATTTATGCATACACCACGATTAATTCTACAGAATATGCTCCAAGTGCTCCACTTACTTCTACTCTTATGTGAAAAATAGTAGGAAATCTTGATGAATTAAATACAAAAATTTCTAATTTTTGATTTAATTGAGGAAATATCGGAATTTGAATTGCAACACCACTCAGGCAATTTTCTTTAAAAAGTTCTGTGCCTGTTATGAGATTTGAAGATACTGATGCGGGAGGTGCTGTTGGTGAAATTAATGTAAATAATAATTTTGGTTCAATTATAATTGATTCTGATGCTTCAAATGCAATTGCAGGATCTTATACAAGTTTTCAGGTAGATGGTACTGAAAAAATGAGAATTGATACAAATTGAAATTTAAATGTATGAAAAGGTATTTATGATACTACTACTACCGGACTTGCATTTTCTCCTCTGTGAGGCATGACTATAGCTAATCCCAGTACCGCCCTTTGAGCAGAATTTATTATTCTTAATAATAACACAACTTGAACTCATACAAATACTGCATTAAGTTTTCGTAGGAATAATGCATCAGTTGGAAGTATTACATTTACAAATGCCAGTACTCAATATAATACTACTTCTGATTATCGTCTTAAAGAAAATGTAGTAGAGCTTACATGAGCTCTTAATCGTCTTTCAAATCTTCCTGTTCATCGTTTTAATTATATATCAAATCCAAAATTAACTATGGATGGGTTTTTGGCTCACGAAGTACAGAAAGTTATTCCTGAATCTGTAACTGGTAAAAAAGATGCAGTTGATGATAAGGGTAAACCAATTTATCAACAAGTTGATTATTCTAAAGTTGTTCCACTACTAACTGCAGGAATAAAAGAATTAAATTCTCAAATTCAAAAACAACAAAAGCAAATTGAGGAACTGAAAAGTAAAATAAAAATCCTAGAAAATAAATAATTTTTCTAAATTAAATTTGACTTTAAAATTAGCACGCGTATAATTCGCTTGCTAATTTTTAGTTGGCATTTTAATTAATTATTATCTAATTTATAAGTAGTATGATTATAAAACCGTTATCTGACAGAGTGCTTCTTAAATGATTAGAAGCCGAAAATATTACAAAAAGTGGGATTTATATCCCAGAAAATAGCAATAAAGATAGACCTTATATGTATGAGGTTATCGCAGTTGGTCCTGGAAAAGAAGTTGATTGAAAACTCATAAAAATCGAACTAAATCCCTGAGATAAAGTAATTAGCTGACAATACAGCTGAGATGACATTGAAATCGGCTGAAAAAAATTTAAAATCGTAGCCGCTGATTATATTCTAGCGAAAATGGAGGGATAGATTCCCGTCTGTCATTCCCGCGAAGGCGGGAATCTACAAAATATTATAATTTCTAATTTTAAAACACTATGGCAAAAAATATAACATTTGGGGATGATGCGAGATTGAGGATGTTCGCGGGAGTTGAGAAAATCTCGAAAACTGTGGGATCTACCATTTGACCTAAGGGAAGAAATGTAATTTTTTCTAAATGATACGGGGCTCCTCAAGTTACAAATGATGGTGTAACTATCGCGAAAGAAATAGAGCTCGAGGATAAGATTGAAAATATGTGAGCTGAGCTTATAAAAGAAGCTGCTTCAAAAACTAATGATGTTGCTGGAGATGGTACAACTACAGCAGCTCTGCTTACTTATGCGATGATTAAGGAATGACTCCGTGAAATTAGATCTGGAATTAATGCAATTGAATTAAAAAATTGAATGAAAAAAGCTTGAATTATCATTGAAAAAGAACTTGAAAAAAACACAAAAGTAATAAACACTAAGGAAGAAATTGAACAAGTTGCCACAATTTCGGCTCAAGATAAAGAAGTCTGAGGAATTATTAGTGAAGCGATGGAAAAAGTATGAAAAGATTGAGTAATTACAGTCGAAGAAGGTCAGACTTTTGGGCTCGAAGTAGAGCTTACTGAATGAATGAAATTCGATAATTGATACATAAGTCCATATATGATCACGGACGGAGAAAAAATGGAATCTCGCATAAGTGAGGCAAAAATCCTAATTACAGATAAAAAAATTAGTTCGCTTAAAGATTTAATTCCAGTACTTGAGCAATTAGCTTCTACTGGAAAAAGAGATTTAGTGATTATCGCCGATGATATTGATGGGGATGCGCTTGCTTGAATTATCCTAAATAAACTAAAATGAGTACTAAATATTCTCGGAATTAAAGCACCTGGTTTTGGGGACAAGAAAAAAGATATTTTAAAAGATATTGCAGTTTTAACTGGAGCCACAGTTATCACAGATGAACTCGGTTATAAACTAGAAAACACAAGTCTTGAACACCTTGGAAGCGCTAAATCAATTATTGCGACAAAGGATAATACTACAATTATTTGAGGACTGGGTGATAGAGAATTAATCAAAAGAAGAGTGACTGAAATCAAAAATCAAGTAGAAATTTCAAAAAGTGACTATGATAAAGAAAAACTTCTTGAAAGATTAGCAAAACTTGCTGGAGGAATTGCTGTAATTAAAGTATGAGCCGCATCGGAGGTAGAAATGAAAGAGAAAAAATTAAGAATAGAAGATGCTCTAAACGCTACAAAAGCGGCGGTGGAAGAATGAATTGTATCTGGAGGTTGAGTTGCCTTACTTAAGGCATCAATTGCACTAGATTCTATTGATTTTTGAAATAAAGACCAAAATATTGGAGCTCACATCGTAGCTCGTGCTCTCTCTTATCCAGTGAGACAAATAGCAGAAAATGCCGGAAAAGAATGAGCGATAATTGTGGATGAAATTAGAAAAAACAAAGATATTAATTATTGATTTGATGCATCTGATGATGAATTTAAAGATATGATAAAAGCCTGAATTGTAGATCCTAAAAAAGTAACAAGATCAGCCCTTGAAAACGCAATCTCAATTTCTGGAATGTTTCTAACAACTGAGGCAATAATTTCAGATATTCCAAAACCTGAAAAAGAAGAAATGCCAAATATGTGAGGGATGGGTGGAATGGGTGGAATGTGATGAATGTATTAGTCAAAAAAAAGACCGGTCTCCCCTTGTAGACCGGTCTTTTTTAAATTTTAATTCAACACCTCTCAGTCTAAAATATTATCTTTCCCGTCAGTTATTATTTTATCTCAAACTTTTAATCAGTTCACAGAGCTGAAAGTCTCGTCTGAACCAGTTATTTCTATTAGTTTAAACTTTGCAGTATTATTCTCTAAAATAAATACTCCTGGTTGACTATATTTGTAGATTATAGCTTTTGTTGGGATTATTATAAGAGCTTTATTATCTTTTTCTTTATTAAGCAAAATAGACACTCTGTCTCAAATATTTAATTCTTGACTATTTACTTCTATTTCAATATAATTTTTCTTGTTATTTAGGTTTTGTGTTGTGTCCACAAGCTTAATTGTGGCATCATATTCATTAAAATCTTTTGAATCTCTTACTTTAATCTTATCTCAAATTTTTAAATTATATTTAGAATTATCAATATAAGTTTTAACTAATTTTTTATCTAAAGATGATATTCCAATTATTGGCGTTCATGCTCAAACCGTAGTTCCAATATCCATCATTTTAGATGTAATTATTCCATCAAATGGAGATCTTATAATTCATGATTCTATACTATTTGCAGCCAAGTTTGCATTCATAGAATTTTCTGATTTTTTTGAATCAATTTCGGAAGTTTTTGCATTAATTTCGGCCAATTTACTTGTTTTTTCATTTTTAACTAATTCTATATTTTTTAATACTTCTTGCTCTCAAATTCTAGCTAAATTAAGAGAATCTTCTTTAATTTTTACATTAGTCTCAAGCGCTTGCTTATTTTTTGAAATATCACTTTTACTAATATCTAGTCATGTTTTTGCCATTTCCACATCTTGAGCAGCAATATCAACCGCATCTTCTAATTGTTTCATTTTTAAATTATAGTTTTTATCAAAACTATCTATGGCTTCAATGCTTCATTTTACTCAAACCATTCCAAGTGCACTTGGTGATAAAATAGCTTGTTCTAGATTTGATATTAAAGTTGAAATTTGTCATTTTATTCAATTTAAAGCATTTTCATTAAAGCTTGATGATGTAATTGAGTTATCTAAAACATCCTTTGTATCGTGAAGTAAATTTCTTAAATTTTCTAATGTATCGAGAGCTTTCTTTAAGGTAATTATTAAAATTTCTTTATCAATATTTTTTTTTCAAATAATATTTTGTTCATAATAAGCATGAGTTTCATCATATTTTGACTTAAATTCTCTAAATGTATTTTCAACTATTGTTTTGGTTTGGCTATTTTTAGCTCAAAGATATACTTCATAACTATCATTTTTGTATTTATTCATATCTGTAACTCAAAGGATTTCATCCGTATAATCAAGTGAATTTCTAGCTATAATATATGCATTAGAGAGAGAATTTAGTGCATTTTTTACAATATTTTCTTTCTCATTGTCTAATAATTTTTTACTATTGTCTAAGTTATTTTGTGACATTTTTAAGGCATTTTTAGCTTGCTGGATTTTTTGGTTTGTGGACAAAATACTTCCTGAAAAAATAGAATTACTGTCTGCTAATGTGTTTTTTGCAAGATCTAAATCTTTTTGTGCCATTTGTGTAGCTATTAGAGATTTTGAATAACTATCTTGCAATAAATTTAATCTTTGGTCGTATAAACTATTTATTGCCTCTTTAATATTATTTGTATCATATCACATTGAGTCAATTGATGACATTATATTTAATAGTCCTGCATAGGTTATATTTCATTCTTCATTTCAAAGGGTCGCTAAAATATCCCCGGTTTTTACTTTATCCCCAGTTTTTACATAAATTTGAGCAATTTTTCCAGGTGCTTTAAAGCTTAACGAGGTTGTATTTTGTCATTCTATTATAGACAAAATAGAGTCTGAAGTAGACAGATTTCATGTTTTCACATCATATGTTTGATAATTTTTCTTCTCAACCACCTCTTGTGTTCCACAGCTTGTAAGCAAAATTCAAGAAATGAGTAAAATTGAAATTAAAGTTTTTCTCATGATTATTTATTATTAAAAAATAAAGTAATAATTTCATCTGTTATTTTTTTGGTATCTGTTTCTTTGCAATTAAAAATACAATTTTTCTTAGATAAATCATCTATAACACTCCTAAGCAAAAGAACTCTTTGTTCATTTAAATTATATTTTTCTCAAAAAAATTTTTTTAGAATAATTCATAATTCTTCGTTTTTGTCTTCAATTAAATTTTTTATAACATCTATTTTGCAGTATCATTTTTGAGAAATTATTGAATAAAGATTTTTTTCTTTTACAGAATAATTTATAAGTCAAGAAATTATACTTTCTAGATCATCTTTTTTAAAAAGAGCTATTATAAATTTTTTATATTTTTCATAAGAATAATTTAAAACCTCCATAAACATTACTTCTTTTGATGTAAAATGATAATAAAGAGAGGCTTTTTTCATTCCAAGTTTTAATGCTACCTCATCCATTGATACATCACTAAATGTATTTTCCCAAAAAAGAGATTCAATTTTTTGTATTATATCTTTTGCCATATCAAATAATTATAAATAAGTTATCTACCGACTGGTAGGTAGAATATTGAAAAATGTTTTTTTGTCAAAAGTTTTTTCAAGAAAATTGTCATTTTTTGCATTAAAAGAAAAAATATGATAATATGTAAAAAATAAAAATAAATTTATGGCAAATTCATTAGAGAAAAAAACATCGCCTAGACAACAAAAACACGAGACTAAACAAATAGTCCCTACTAATTTTAAAGTGGCTGAATATAAGGAGAAAAGGGAAGATATTGAGAAAGATAAAAAAATACAAATTTTATTTAATAGAGCCCTTGCTAGAGAAAAAATTTCCTGATTAAAGAATATAATTCAAGATACTTCAGATGAAAAATTTGATAAATTTAATGAAGATAGAGAAAATTTTCAAGATAAATATGAGAAATATAATTCTGAGATTTGTGAATGGTTAAAAATGGATAAGAATTTATCTGTAAGTGTAATAGAAAGAGAATCATGATTTGATGAAAATGCAAAATCTGAAACTGGAGCCAGCTCTTTTATGCAGTTAACAAATGATCCATTTGATGATATGAAAATATCAAAAAAATGAAGATTGGATTTATATGCTAATTATTTTAAAAACATACCAAGTAATTTACTTAAACAACTAAAAGAGCCTAATATAGTTGAATTACAAAAAATATTAAATAATGAAGATATAAGCAAAAAACAAGTTAAATCAAAAATAAACAAAATAATAATTTCATTAAATAAAAATAGAAAAAATCCTAAATTAAATTTATTAATTTGAAATATTTATTTAGATTCTTTAAGAAATGGTGCCACAGATAAAAAAATAGATATTGAAATAAAAAAATTAGATCAAATTATAAATAATAAAAGAGCGGTTAATAGATTTAAATTTCTTTTAAAAGAAAAATGAATAGATTTAGAAATAGAAAATAGTGCAAAATTAGCATTAAAAAATCTACAAAAAAAATTAGAAAACAAAGATAATGTTGAATTAAGAAAAAATTTCTATGCATTATCTAGATATAATTGAGACAATACTCGTGATAGATGAGTTGAGCATAAGACTATTTATGCTGCCGTAGCAACTACTGCATATGATTTAAGGAATAATAATAAAATAGTTTAAAAAATCTCTCCAGACGGAGAGATTTTTTAAACTTAAGATTCTTCGATTTTCTTTCTATTTTTCAAGATATTTTGCATTTGAATATTTTTAGATTCAGTGCGATAATATTTCGCTAAATAATCAAAATAAAATATTGGTATAAAAAATAAGGTAAGCACAGCAGATGCTGATAATCATGAAATTATTGCCCAAGCAAGTCAGCTCCAAACAGGATCTGTTGTAATTATAAAACTACCGAAAACTGCTGCGATACTAGTAAGTAATACTGGTACAAATCTTTTTTTAGATCCTTCAATTACGGCATAACTTAGTCATTTTCCCTCTTTTACTAATTGCTCAATATAATCAATTAAAATTATTGCATTTCAAACTACTATTCCACCCAGTGCTATCGCTCAAATCATTGCTGTAGCTGTGAAATATTCTCATTTAATTAAGTATAAAATACTAAATCCTGGAAATATTCCAAAGAATGAAAGCAAGAATGTAGTCATAACAATTCAACCAACTCTAAAACTTTTAAATTGAGTAACAATTAGGAAGTAAATAGCAAGGAGTGACATTATCATCGCAATACCAAGATCACGGAAAGTGTCCATTGTAATTTCCCATTCTCATCACCATTCGATTCTGTATTTCTTATTATTTTTTGTATTAAGAAATTCTATTTTATAAGGAGATGATGATATTTTTTTGTAACCTAAGTTCTCAAATTCCTTGCTTCAAAATAAACTATATAACTTAATTACAGGATAAACTACAGAATTATTTCAAACTTCTGAATAAATATGAATTGTTGTACTTCTTCACTCTGTATAAATTTCTGGTGAAGCAAAATCAGTCTTAAGCGTTGCTATTTCATCAAGACGAACTTTTTCTCATTTTTGATTTGTAAAATAAATATTGCTTAGAAAATCAATACTTGAATTATCAATTTTATTAAATCAAACAACAATTTCAGTTGGTTCAATACTTCTTCATTTTGTATGAACAAATGATACCTGCATTGGATTATATAGGGCTCAAATTGTCTGGTAAATTTGATTTATATTAAGTCATCTCTCAATAATATAATCATCATTTAAATTAATTTCAATTTTTTTATAAGCACTTGATATTGTATTTGTTAAATCTACTAATTTTTCTTCTCTTTCGATTGATTTTACAACTCTTTCAACATCTTGGGCAAATAAAGTAAGCTCATCAAAAGTTAAATCCTCTTGTCATTTTACTTTAATTTGAAATGTTGCCATTGTTGGCGGTCCTGGAGGATCTTCAAGTAATCTAAATTTTATATCAGAATACAGAGAATACAAATAATTTTTTAAAAGTGGACGAATTTTTATTGTATACTCCTCTGAGGTAATATCTCTATCCTTAGAATCCTTTAAATTAATTCTAGAACTAATTTGATTTGGCATCATACGGTTACCTCCTCATCTAAACAAATTCGCAAAATCTCATAAAAATCTTTCTCATGTTGTCGAGCTCACATTTTCTACAATATTTAGATCTTCTGGTAGGGAATGCAGATCTGCATTCCCTACATTTTTAATTTTTCCAAGCAAGAAATCCGACATACTTTTTTCAATTTCCTTAGTTTTTTCTACACTCAAATCACGGGGTGAATCAATCCAAATATAAACCTGATTTTTATCCGCTTTTGGAAGCATACGGGCCTTAAAAATTCAAAATGAAATTGGTAGTATTATTATTAAAAATAATGAAATCCAAAAGGTAAATTTAAGTATTTTTCTTGATTTTAAAGTTTCAGCAGTATCATCAATATATTTTCAAATTATTTTTCAATATTTTTGCATGAAATTTGATTCCTTATCGCTTTCATGAGCAGAACAATTGTTTGACCAACAAAATTTTGAAGCTAAAAATGGATTAATACTAAATGCGATAAATAGTGATGCAATAAGTGCTATTGAGGCAAAAATAGGAATTGGTTTCATATAATCTCACATCATTCCAGTCACCGCAAACATCGCCACAAAAGACATAACTCTCGTAATAGTGGACATAACTACACTCACTCAAACTTCTTTTACACTATCAAGTAGTGCCTCATTTTTAGTTTTCCCGGTTTTGTTCATCATAGAGAGATGTCTCGCATTATTTTCTACCACAACTATAGAATCATCTACGAGTATTCAAAGAGATAGTATAAGAGCAAAAAGTGTTATTCTATTTATATCAAGTCCAAAAATAAATCATACAATAAATACTATTCCAAGGACCATCGGTATACAAAAGGCCGCGTTTAGTGCATTTTTAAATCCTAAAAAAATTATTAAAATTATTAGCACAACAAATATACTTACAAAAAGATGTAGTGTTAATTCGTTTGTAGCATGGCGGGCAGTTTCTCACTCATCTTGAATTACATTTATTTCTACATTTTTTGGTAATTCTTTTTTTAATTCTTCGATTTTACTTAAAATATCTTCTACTACAACTACTGAATTAGTTCATTTTTGTTTTGCAATTCACAAAAATACTGAGGTTTTCGAACTATCTTTTTCTGAATATGAAAAATAAGAATTAATATTTATAGGCCCTGAATAAATTTTTGAAATATCACGAAGATAGATTTTAGCGCCTGCATTATTATAAATTAATAAATCTTCTAGTTCTTTTTTAGAATTTAAATTAGAATCCAGAAGCAGTGTGGTCTTAGTATTATTTTCTAGGTTTCATACTGTTTTATGAACAAAACTTGATTTAATGATAGACATAACTTGTCCAATATCAAGTCAAAAACTTTCAATTTTTTCTTTATTTAATTCAATACTTATACTATTTTCATAACCTCAAATTATATCAATTGCCGTTGTATTTGGGATTTGTTTTAATTCTTCCTTGATGTGATTTGCAATACTTTTTAGATAAATTCAAGTTTCTTTTTCTCATAAATTCTGTCCATTATAAGTGAGAGCGATGCTTAATTGAGGTAATTCTTCAGGATCTATTGATTTAATGTTTATTTCATTTACTTCAAAAGGTCTTAGATCATAATTTCCATACATCTTGTCATAAAGTCTGGTCTTGGCAATTTCCTGTGGAATTCATACTTTAAAACTCACCATTACTGATGTAAAATTATCACTTGCATAAGATAAAATCTTATCGACTCATTCAAGTTCTTTTACTTTATTTTCAATATTTCTCGCAACAAATTGGCTCGCATCATAACTAGAATAACCATTAATTGGAATCATTATATTAAATGCCGGGGCTACAATTGAGGGATTATATTGTTTTGGGAGCATAATATAAGCACCAATTCCAAAAAAAGCAATAATACTAATTAAAACTATAGTTATCTTCTCGTTTTCCAAAAAAAATTTTGCAAATTTTTCAAGCATATTGTGGCTATTTAAAAAGTAAATTTATAATTTAAGTCTTAATTCCTAAGAATAAAAAAACCTACCAACTGGTAGGTAGATTATTTATTTTTTAAATTTTGTCAAAAGATTTTTTCTATATTTCCTCAAGTTCTAATCTACTTACTTTTTTAATAATCTCTCACAGTATAAATTGTGAGTAATTAAAGGCTGTATTTTTTTGTATTACAATATTTAGATCATAAAAGAAAAATGTAAGAAGCGAAGATAGAAAATTTATAAATTTTATTTTTTCTTTATCTAAAGTGAGCGATAAAAATCTATTTGAAATTATCGTTGATGGGTCATTTGAAACAACTTTGTAAATATCTTCTATCCATTCATTAATTCTATTTCTTAGAATTTTATCTAAATTTTCCTCGCTAAATTCTATTAACTCTGCGGTTTTTTGATAATTAAAAGTTAGTTTATTATCCCTCACCCCTAGCCCCTCTCCCGTAGGTAGAGGGGAATTTGAATTTGAAGATATAAGTCATTCTTTTCCAGAATAATTATTTCTGATAATTTCAACTGCTGGCTCATATACTAGAGATAATCCTCAAAGAATAAAATTTGAAGGGGTTCCAATTTCAAGTAATTCAACAATAAATGGCAATAAAATATCATATTTCTCATTTTCTAGAATTTTAGACACAATTTTAAATAAAAAATCATTATCTTTTTTGGCTTTCTTTTCATCTTTTTGGGTCCTTTGAATTCCGGCTAGTCATTTTTTATAACTATCCTTTTTCTCTTTTTGTTGCTCCGAGGTTTCTCTGGTTTGAGCTGAAACCTCTCAAGAATCCAAATCATCTAAACTATCTAATCACATATTTTATAATTTAAAATGTAAAGCTTACTTTTTATAAATTGGAAATTTTATGCATAACTCTTTTATCTTTTGTTTAAGTGAAGCCAATTTGACTTCATTGTCTTTATTTGAAATTGCTTCAAAAATAAGTGAGACTATAATTTTCATTTCATTTTCCTTCATTCATCTTGTAGTAATTGCTGCGGTTCAGACTCTTATTCCGGATGGATCTAAGGGTTTTCTTGGGTCGTATGGAATCATATTTTTATTTACACTTATTCAAATTTTTTCTAGAGTAATTTCGACTTCTTTTCAAGTAACTCCAAAACTTCCAAAAACATCAACTAACATTAAATGATTATCTGTTCCACCTGAAACTATTCTAAATCCGACTTCCTGTAGGGATTTTGCTAAAACTCTTGCGTTGTCTACAACCTGTCTAGAATATGTTTTGAAATTATCCTCAAGTGCCTCTTTAAAAGCTACGGCTTTTGCAGCAATAAGGTTTTCGTGGGGTCATCACTGAACTCATGGAAAAACAGCCCTAGCGAGTGCTGGTCAAAATTGTTCTTTTGACATAATAATTGCTCCTCTTGGTCACCTTAATGTCTTGTGTGTCGTAGTTGTAACTATATCACAATATGGGATTGGATTTTCTAAAACTTTACCGGCGATAAGTCCGGCAATATGCGATATATCCGCCATTAATACAGCTCACACTTTATCGGCAATCTTGCGAAATCTTGCCCAATCTAAGTCGCGAGAGTAAGCACTAAATCCTGCAATAATCATTTTTGGTTTATTTTCAGTGGCAAGTCTTTCTACTTCGTCCATATTTATAAGTTCTGTATCTTTATCGATAGAATAACCGATAATATTATATAAAAGTCAGCTAAAATTAAGTGGGTGTCCATGACTTAAATGTCATCACTGGTCTAAATTAAGTCCAAGCACTGTATCTCCCGGTTTTAAAACAGTAATATATACAGCTAAATTAGCTGGTGAACCAGACAGTGGTTGTACATTTACATACTGCGCTCCAAATAATTTTTTTGCTCTTTCTATGGCTAAATTCTCTATTTTATCAATATTTGTTTGTCCAGCATAATATCTTTTACCTGGATATCCTTCACTATATTTATTAGTCAAAATACTACCAGAAGCTTCCATTACGGCCTCACTAACATAATTTTCTGAGGCTATTAGTTCTATTTCATATTCTTGGCGATTTTGTTCATCTTCTATATATCAATAAAGCTCTTTATCTTCCTTTTCTAAATAAGTCATAATTTAAAATTTAAGAAATAATTATTTTGTTTTAGTTTCAGTCGTAGTTCAAGTAAGACTGGTTCAAGAAGAAGTAATATCTCAAAGTTTTTTCGCTTCTTCTTCTTTTTTTAGATTATTATAAAAATCAATGGTAGTCTTAATATTTTTAGTTTCAAGCAATTTAGACATTATTTTTTTCGCTTCGTCTAGTTGTCTATCAAAATTTTTCTCATAATCTTCTTTTATAAATTTTACTTCTATATCTGGATTTATCCCTATTCAATCAATTCAATGATCTAATGGAGTAAACCATTTTGCAATTGTAATTTTCATCTCTGACCCGTCAGATAATATAAATGGTTCTTGAACAGATCATTTACCATAAGTTTTTTCTCAGACAATAAGTGCTATATTATAATCTTTTAAAGCTCCTGCTGTAATTTCAGATGCTGACGCTGAATTTCCATTTACAAGTATTATAATTGGTATTTTTTTATTTGCATTTCCATAAGAAAAATAAGATTTATTATTAAGTGGATTTTTTTCTTTTGTAGTTACTAAAACCTTGTCTTTTTCTACAAAATTTGATAAAATTGAAACTGCAGTTTCAAGATATCCTCCTCCATTATCTCTTAAATCAATAATTAATGAATTTATATTTTTTGATTGTAATTCACTTAATGCTGTCTTAAATTCATCTCAAGTTTTTTCTCAAAAAATAGATAACATTACATATCAAATATTTTTATCCAACACCTTTGAATCTACAGAAGGAATATTAATTTTTTTTCTTATTACTTCTTTTTTTATAATTTCTTTTTCACCTGGTCTGATAATATCAAGCGAAACTATGGTTCATGCAGGTCATTTAATTTTATTTACAGCGTCAAATAGACTAAGATTTTTTAATTCAATGTCATTTGCTTTAATAATTATATCTCCAGATAAAATTCAGGCTTCTTTAGCTGGGGCTCAGGCTATTAATCTTTCTACAATTACTCAGAAATCACTTTTTTGGATTACAGCTCAGATTCATTCAAAATCTCAACTTAGAGTTTCATTAAATTTTTTTGTTTCATCAAGATTAAAATATTCCGAGTGTTTATCACCAAGAGATGTTACTAATCATTTAATCATTCAAGAAATTAAATCAGATTTTGGAGTATTAGAAAAAGAATAATAATTTTTTGAAATTATATCGTAAGCTTCGTTTAATAATTCTGGTTTAATTCAATTTTCTTTTAATATTTGAGTAAATCAAGAATCAACTTGAACTTTATCATTTTTTTCTAAATAAGTGTGTAGAATATAATTAAAATATTCTCCTTTTCCTGATATAAATCAGCATAAAAAAGAAAATAAAATTAAAAAAATAACAATTGCAAATTGTTTAGTAAAAGTTTTTGTCATTAATTATTTTTTGTAAAAAAGTAAATTATTTTTTTAAACAAGTTTATAATATCTTTTTTAATTAAAAAAACAAGTCAATTAAAAATAAAAATAGTTAATAAAAAAATGTTAAAAACTAAATTTTATTCATTTATTTAAAAGAACACTTTAAAATTTTAAAAATATAAAATGTTAATAAAAAATTAAAAAAATACTGATATTTACTTAATAGATAAATTATTAAAAGTAATTAATACTACTACTATTTTAATATAAATATATATAATTATAAAAAAGAATTGTAAAAAATTAAAATTTATGTTATATTATATAAAATAATATTTAAAAACAACTTATGTTTATTTGAAATATATTTAAAGAATATAAAGAAAGAGAATATAGATTAATTTTAGTTAAAGATTTAATTTTGAGTTTAAATATAGATTCAAGACAAAAAAATCTTTATATAGAATCTTTAAATATATTAGATAATGAGAGTTTAGATAGATTTTATAATAAATTAACTTGAGTTATTGATATAATTGAGGAAAATGAAAATAATTTATCTTTTTCTAAAACAATAGAAAATAATAATTCTATTAAAAAACAAGAACAAATACAAAAAAAAGAAGAAATAAATTCTTTTAATTTTTTATTAGATAATATATAAAATATGACACAATTTGAAACTAAAAAAATTGAAAATCAAGAAAATTATGAAATTTCACAAGATAAATTAAAAGTATGAGAATTTTCAAAAAATTTAAATTCTAGTAATTTATGAATAATTACAGCTACTTTAAATACTTTACCAAAAATGGCAGACTATAATTTAGAAAAAGATGAAATTTTATGAAATACACTTCAAAATACAACTAAATTAAAAACAAGTTTTCAAGTTTAATTTGATTAAAATTAATTTTTTTATAAAATAAACGAATAATTAAATTATTTAGATATTTTATATGAATACTTTCAAAGTTATATGTGCCAAAAATAATCAAAAAGTTGATTTAATTGTACAATATAATTCTATTGACGAAGCTAAAGAACATTTACATAAACAAGGATATTCAATAATTGATATTCAAGAAGTTTCTGAAAATTTAGATAATTCAGGAATTTTTTATTTTGAAGCTATAATAAATTCAGAGAAAAAATCATGAAAAATTAAATCAAATGATATTTTTAAGGCTTATTTAAAATTAGTAGATGATCTTCATTATAATATAATTTATATTTATGACCAAAAGGATTTAGAAGAAAATGAAAAAATTATAATTACACAAAAAGTAAAAGAGACTTATAAAATATATAAATGAAGCCAAAAATCTAAAATAGAAACAAAGAAAAATTCAGAAAAATCTAAAATAGAAACAAAAACGAGTGATATTTCAGATATAGTTTTAAAAGAATTAAATTATTATTATAATTTAATTGATAATATAATTGAAAAAATTGATTATATATTTACAACTTATTCTTCTTATATAGATCCAGTTAAAAAAGAAAAATTAGGGCAAATTTATACAGCACTAAAACAAGTTAAAAATATTACAAATATATCAAAATTAAAAAGTATTTGAGAGTTATCTTTAATTAAAATATGAGAATTTGAAAAAGATTTAATTATAAATAATTCAACTTTAATAAAAAAAGATATTTTAAAAAATACAAATAAGTTATTAAAAAGTTTTTGATCTAAGGAATATATTCAAGTATCAGAAGAAAATTATTCAAAAATAATAACTGATATTTTAAAGGGTTTTTTTAAAGAAAAATTTATTCAAAAAAATAATGAAAAAGTTGTTAAAATAGACAAAAATTCATATGCATATTTAAAAATAATTAAAGAATTAAATACTTATAGAGATAAATTAAGAGAAATACAATTAAAAAAATTAAAAGCAGCAGTTTTATTTGATAAAGAAAAATCAAAAAGACTTACTATAAAAGAAAAATTAGTTAAACAAAATATTTCATTATCTAAAAATAGATTAACAAATAATAATTTTTCTTATACAAAAATTGTAAAATGATTTAGTTACTATAATAAATTAATTCTATTTTTAATTCAAAAAACATCTGATTTATTTATCTATTCAATATTTATCTATTCAATATTTTTTATTTTTATTAAATATGCAAATATTGGTTTAAATTACAATTTCTTATATATTATTGTTTTATTTTCTTGACTAGGATTTATTTTGAAAATTTCAAAAAATCTTTATTTTTTATCATTTGGAAGCCTTTTATATATCTTATTTTTTATATATTTAAGTATTAATTTTTAAGAAAAACTAAAATGTATATATTTTTTCTTTTTATTAATTTATTAATTTCAACCATTTTTTATATTTTTTGAAGTTATATAGAAAGTGTTGTTTTTTTTATAATTTGAATTGTTTTATTTGTTTATTTTAGTCCATTTCGTGTATCTAAGACAAAAAATAAATCAAAAACATCAAACTTATTTGAAAAATTTAATATTAATAAAAATTTTTTCTTAAAAGTAATTATTCCAAATATTCAAAAATCAACTTATGTTATAGCTTTTCTATTTTTCTATCTTTCCTTATATTGAATTTCATATAGTTTTAGTTGAGATCTATTTTCTATATTTACCTTAGTTATATCATTTTTTCTAATAGTTTTATTTTTCTATCTCTTAAAACAAAATAATAAAATAATATTTTTGATTTTTAGATCTAATTTTATCGTCTATAGTCTCCTATATTTAATTTTTTATATTTACTATTTTTTTGTATGAAATGAAATAAATTATATTTTTGTTATAAATAGTTTTTTATCAATTTTTTGAATTATCTGCCTTTTAATTTATGATAAAAATTACCTATTTTTTAGAAGAAATTTATTATATATTTATTCACTTTTTTATTTATTTATCTTTATTTTATTTTATTTAAGCTATTTATTTAAAATAGAATTTTATATTTTATTTATTTATTTATGAATGATTTTAGCTATTATTTATTTTGAATACTTACCTAAAATTAAAGAATTTAAAATTTTTGATTATACCTCAAAATATTTCTCAATAATTTTAAATTATTTTGTTATAGTTTATTCAATGTATTTACTTTTCAATTTAAATAGCATTTCTGAAATAATTTTAATACTTCTAATTGGAATTTTATTTAATATTTATATCCACTTTAAATTTGAAAATTATTTATCTTTTTCTTTTGTTATAGTCACTTTAATTCTTTTTTATATTAAATTTTTTGTATGACTTCAAATAAATGACTTTATTTCTTATATAATATTTATATTTTCTCTACCTTCTTTGTTTATTGCTTATACATATCTTGTAAAGATAAAATTTATAAATGATAATTATTTTATACATTATTCATGATTACTTTTTAGCCTAGCAGCGATACTTTTCTATCTTTTTAAATTTGGTGATTTTGATATACTTCATATTTCAATATTATTTTTGATAGAATCAATGCTATTTTTATCAAGTTTTGTAAAATTAAAAAAATGATAGAAAAAATTATTAATTACCTTGAAACTATTTTCTTTTTAGAAAATTGACAAGATAATAATCTCAAAGAAATTTATCTAGATAAAACATCTCATTATACTAGAGAATTGCCAAATTTTCAACTTGATAAAGTTTTAGTAAGTCTAGATTATGAAAAAAATATAAAAAACTTTTTAAAAAAATACAAATTTAGTTATAATAAATCATTATATAAAAAAATAAGTCTTTATTTTAAAGAATTTGGACAAGAATTTACCAAAGATTTAAATAAGGAAAATGTGATTGTTTGTGGCGTTCCACTACATTTTACAAATTATATAAAAAGATGATATAATCAGACTTATTTACTTGCAAAGGATTTTGCTAAAGAATTTAGTTTTGAATTTGAAGTATTACTTTATAAGAGTAAATATACAAAATCACAATCCAGATTACCCAAAAAAGAAAGATTAAAAAATTTAGAAAATGCTTTTAAAATAAAGAAAAAATATAAAAACAAATTAGGCTGAAAAACAATAATTCTAATTGATGATATAATTTCAACCGGCACCACTGCCAACGAAATTACAAAAGTCCTAAAAGAAAATTGAGCAAAAGAAGTAATCTGATTGTTTCTCGCAACAGGAAGTTAGTCCGCTTGTCATTTCGAGCGAAATCGAGAAATCTATTTACTATTTATAAAACAAACTAAATATATGTCAGAATTTTTAGAGGTAAATTGAGCTTCGACTCATAATTTGAAAAATATTTCGGTAAAAATACCAAAGAATAAGTTGGTTGTTATTACTGGTGTTTCTGGGTCGGGTAAGTCGAGTTTGGCCTTTGATACGATTTATGCAGAGGGTCAGAGAAGGTATTTGGAGAGTCTTTCAACTTATGCTCGTATGATTATTTCGGGGATTTCAGAAGAAACAAGGGTCGATGAAATAAAATGACTTTCTCCAACAATTAGTATTAATCAAAAAACCGTTTCAAGTAATCCGAGATCCACAGTTGGGACAATAACTGAAATTTATGATTTTTATAGATTACTATATCTTCATATTGGTGTCCAAAAATGTCCAAATCACCCTGAAATTATCTTAAAAAAGGATATATTAAATGATATAATAAATCATATTCTCGAATTTAAAAATCAAGATAAATTTCTTATATTGGCTCAAATTTCAAAAAATCTAAATTCTTTTGATGAAATAAAAAAAGAGGTTTTAGATTTGGGATTTATAAGATTTATGGTGGAAGATGAAATTTATTCTATTTGAGATGAAATTACTAAAAAATTAAAAAAAGATTCAAAAATATACATTGTAATTGATAGACTCGTTATGGTGGATGGTTTAAAAAATAATGAAAATCTATTAAAAAGAATTAAAGATTCACTTCTTATTGCCTACAAAAATTGAGCAAATATATTACAAATTTATAATTTAGAAAATAAAAAAATAGAAACTTTTTCAGCAGATGCTCTATGTCCAATTTGTCATTATCACTTAGCAGATTTGTCTATTTCAAACTTTTCTTTTAATTCTCATTTATGAGCTTGTCCTTCTTGTCATTGACTTTGAATTAAGCCAGTTTTTCTAGAAGAAAATATCATTAATGAAAGATTAAGTATTAATGAATGAGCTATTCTACCATGGAACCAACATAAATATTACACTGAAATTTTAAATTCGCTATGTAAAAAACATAAAATAAATTGCAATAAACCATATCATTCTTTAACAAAGGAAGAAAAAAATTTAATTTTAAATTGAAGTTCAGAAACTCTTGAGGTATCTTTTGCTTTTGATTATTGAGATGATAAAACTTTTAAAACAAAATATGAATGAGTAATTCCTAATTTAATCAGAAAATATAGAGAATCTGATAATATTAGTGAGACTTCTTTAAAAAAAATAAATCAATATATTACGGAAATGGAATGTGATGAATGTGATTGATATAGACTTAAAAAGGAATATTTAAATATTTTTGTTTGAGGTAAAAATATTTGAGAATTGACGAATTTAAGTGTTGCAAAAAGTATTGATTATTTTAAAAAATTAAAATTAAACGAAACAGAAAAAATAATATCTAAAAATATTTTCAAAAATATTTGTGAAAGATTAGAATTTCTCTGAGGAGTTTGACTTGATTATATAACAATTTCACGCAGAGCTAATACTCTTTCTGGTTGAGAATCCCAAAGAATTAGACTTGCAACTCAGATTTGAACAAAGCTTGAGGGAATAATTTATGTCTTAGATGAGCCATCTATTGGTCTTCATTCCAGAGATAATAATATGTTAATTAAAAATTTAAAAAAATTAGCATCACTTTGAAATACTGTGATTGTTGTAGAGCATGATGAGGATATAATGAGAGAATCAGATTATATTATAGATATTTGACCACGTGCTGGAATTCATGGTTGAGAAATAGTTTTCGAGGGAAAATTTGATGAAATTCTAAAAGATAAAAATAGTGATACAGGAGCTTATTTATCTAATAAAAAAATCGTAAAACTAGAAAAAAAACCAAGAAAAATACAAGGATTTATTGAGATAATAGGTGCTAAAGAAAATAATTTAAAAAATATAGATGTTAAAATTCCACTTTGATTACTTACTGTAGTAACCTGAGTTTCTGGGTCCTGAAAATCGAGTCTTGCTCTAGATATTTTGTCAAATTATCTATTAAATTCATTTCTTAGATCTAGTCGTAGTGTCTGAAAAGTAAAAGAAATAAAATGAATTGAATTGCTTGATAAGGTAATAATTATAGACCAATCTCCAATTTGAAAAACTCCTCATTCAAATGTGGCTACTTATACAGGAGTTTTTACTCATATTAGAGATGTTTTTGCACTTACTCAAGATGCTCAAAAAAGATGATTTTGAATTTGAAGATTTAGTTTTAATACAAAATGATGAAGATGTGAGGTTTGTGAGTGAAGTTGAGTGAAAAAAATAGAAATGCATTTTCTTCCAGATGTGTATGTAGAATGTGAAAAATGTCTCGGAACTAGGTATAATACTGAAACTCTTGAAGTAAGATATAAATGAAAAAATATTGCTGAAGTTTTAGCTATGGATATTGAAGAATCTTTGGATTTTTTCTCTGCTCACCCAAAAATAGCTAAAATTTTAAATGTATTAAATGATGTTTGACTTTGATATATTAAACTTTGACAGTCTGCCCCAACCTTATCTTGATGAGAATCTCAAAGAATTAAACTTGCTTTTGATCTTGCAAAAAGATCTACAACAAAGACTATTTATATTTTAGATGAGCCAACAACCGGACTTCATTTTTCTGATATTCAAAAACTTTTAAATATTTTAGACAATTTAGTGGACAAATGAAATACTGTTTTAGTTATTGAACACAATCTTGATTTGATAGCAAATAGTGATTATATTATTGATATCTGACCCGAAGGATGAGATAAATGAGGAGAACTTATTTTTTCTTGAAAGGTATCGGATATTCTAAAAGTTGAAAAATCACACACCGGACAAGCACTTAAGACTTATTTTAAAAATAAGAATATTAAATGTTAAATTATTTAGAACAAAATAAAGATATCACAAACTTCTCTGGTTACAAAACAAAAGCCATAGCTAAATATTTTTTTGAGCTAAAAGAAGAGGCTGATTTGGAAAAGCTTTGAGAAATTATAAAATTCTCCGAAGAAAATGAACTCAAAATTCTATTTTTATGAGGGTGAACAAATATTTTATTTGCTTTTGATGTATTTGAAGGGATTATTATAAAAAATAATTTTAAAGGATTTGAAATAAAAGATTGAATTTTAGAGGTGAATTCTGGAGAAAGCGTTGTTTATTTGGCTTCAAAATTAGAGAAAGATTATGGAAATTTAAATTTAAAACCATGGAGCTCACTTCCTGGGACGGTTGGTTGAGCTGTGGCCTGAAATGCAGGATGTTTTTGACTTGAGGTAAAAGATATTTTCTTAGAAGCTAGCTTATATAGTTTTGATGAAAATATGATTTTTGTTGTTGATAGTGGCTTTATGCAGTTTTGATACAGAACTTCATTTCTAAAAAATAATAGAAAATATTTTTTGGTTTCAGTAAAATTTGATATTTCAAAAAATGTAGACCATTTTTTTACAGAGGATTTTAGGCTTAAAAACCAACCAAAATGATTTAGCTGTGGATCCGTTTTTGGAAATCCAAGTGGTGATTTTGCCTGAAGAATTCTAGATAAGGAATGTAATCTCAATTGAACAAGGCGTTGATGAGCCAAAATTTCAGATCTTCACTCAAATATTATTACAACTGATGGAACCGCAACATATCAAGATGTACTTTATTTAATAAATTTAGCAAAAAAAATGACTTTTGAAAAAATTTGAGTAGAATTAAAAGAAGAGATTAATATTTTATCAAATTAAATTAAATCTTAAAATAAAAAATGTCAGAACTCGAAAGTTTATATCTTTATATTGATGATAAAATTGAAGCTTCATCAAATATTGCAATAATTACTCATATTTCCCCAGATGGAGACACTCTTGGTTCAGCCACTGCGCTTTATGAGGTAATTATGACTAATTTTAAAAACAAAAAAATAGATATTATAAATAAAGAAAAAGCTTCTTTGTTTTCTTTTTTGCCAAATTTTGAAAAAATTACTCCGGATTTTGATATTAATAAATATGATTTAGTTTTTACTATTGATATTGCAAGTTTGAAACTGGCTTGATTTTGAGAAAACAAGAAATTTATTTTTAAAGATGTAGAGCTAATAAATATAGATCATCATATTTCAAATCAGTTTTACTGAGATATAAATTTAGTTGATTCTTCTACTCCAGCAGCATCTGTTGTACTTTATGATTTTTTTAAAAATAGAGGTTATATTATAAACTCAAGAGCTGCAACTTGTCTTTTAACTTGAATTTACACTGATACTTGAGCTTTCGTATATTCAAATGCAAATCAACACTCTTTTAAGGTTACGGCTAATTTAATAGAAAAATGATGAGATATTGAAATTATTGATAGAGAATTTTTTTCAAGTTTAAATTTTAAATTTTTACAACTTTATTCTGTTATTTTAGAAAGACTTACCATAAAAGATAACTATGGAATAAGTTATATGAAAAACGAAGATTTAGAAAAAATTTGATGTAATGAAGAATTTAATTGATGACTTATTTCACCAAAATTAAATCATCTTTCAGGCGTTGATTATATAATTTTTTTATATGAAAAAGGAGATAAAGTAAAATGATCACTTCGCACTAACAAAAATAATTTTGATTTAACAAAAATTGCTGCAAAATTCTGATGATGATGACATTGCAAGGCCTCAGGATTTATGATTGATGGAAATTTATGTATTGAAAATAATAAAATTTTTATTAAAAAACCAGACTGAGAATTAATATATTTTACTTAAAATTAAACTATGACAACCATAAGATTACAGAAATATTTAAGCCAAGCTTGAATTTGCTCTCGCAGAAAAGCGGAAGAATATATTGAAGCCTGACTTGTTTTTGTAAATGGCAAAAAGGCTAAAATTGGACAAAGTGTAGATGAAAATGTAGATAAAATCACACTAAAAGATGAAGAAATAAAACTAATTCAAACCAATGTTTATTACAAATTAAACAAGCCTTATTGAATAATTACAACTTGTCGTCAAGATTGAGAAACGGGTATCCTAGATATTGTAAATATTCCAGAAAGAGTTTTTCCAATTGGTAGGCTTGATAAAAATACCACAGGACTAATTCTTCTCACAAACGACTGAAGACTGAGTAATTATTTAATTCATCCAAGATATGAGCATGAAAAAGAATATATTGTAGAAGTTTATGGGAAAATATGAGATGAAGAGCTTGAAAAAATGTCCGAGTGAGTTTATATTCTCTGAAAAAAAACAAAAGAAGCAGAAGTTAGACGTATTAATTCTTGAACTTTTTCAATAATTCTAAAAGAATGAAGAAATAGGCAAATTAGAAGAATGGTAGAAAAAGTATGACATGAAGTAAAGAAACTAAAACGCGTTAGAATAGAGAATATCTTGCTTGGAGATTTGTCTGAATGAGAATATACAAAATTATCTCCAAAAGAACTAATTTCCCTATCAAAAAGACTTAAAATAGACCTAAGTTAAACAAAAAATTTGACAATATCAAAAAAACCGTTAAGTTATTTGTGCAGATAGTAGTTTTTATTATACTTATACCAAACAAAAACAAAGAAATAGGGGGAAATTATGAAAGAGGAAAATAAAGAATTAAATTCTAATTCAGAAGGCCTTCCGCTTTATATTCCTGCTATATTGTTGGCATTTTTCTTGATTACAATTTTCATCTTTTTTCCTACAGGAGGATAATCATGAGAAATAAAAATATCTGTGGTGAAACGTATGATGAGAATTGCAGTCAATGCAAGACTTGTCGTTCTCAGCAGATCTGCAAGGGAATGGTCAATGCATCTATTATTTCCCAGCTTGTTGATAATTTTGTTGCCCCGAAATGCCTTTGTGGAAAAGGAAGCTTCTGCCCAATGCACCAAAGTGTCGGTGTACCAAAGGATTTCTAACGTGAGGAGGAAATTATGGCAAAAACTTCACAAAAGGAACCTAAGAGATCAGATTTTGTAATTGATCTCAATAAAGTTCCAGGAGGAAACAGGAAACCTCACGAATTGTGTGATTTCCTCGAAAAAATGAGGGACTGGCGAGCAAAATCGCTCAACTCAACCGTTATGATTAACGCGAGGAGGTAAACAAAAGTGAATTTGTCGAAATTTAGACACGAGGAACCGAAAAAAGAAGAACTGAATGTCTCGGCAATTCTCAATTCATTCAGGAGCATGGGAATCAAACACGATTCCACTTACATTGTCATACCGGCTATCGCCAGAAAACCCGGTAGGCAATAAAACAAAAACAAAAAAAGAAAAAAGGAAGGGAAAAATAAAGGTCTTTGGTGAAATAGCCGGAGACCTTTTGTTTTTGTTGAGAGGAAATTAATTTAAAAAATTCTTTTAAAAAACATTAATTTGTATTGTAAACAATATTTTTTTGACTTATATAGTTAATATGATACAATTTTACAATACTTTTTAATTTTAAAATTTATGTATCCATTAAAAACCAAAAAACCATATGATCCAAATAATTTAGGATCTACTGGAAATATTTATACAACAGTTTATCTCGGTAACTATATTCCTTGAAATTTTAGCGAATATGTAGGAAGTCATCCGGGAGTTGATATAATTCCTCAAACCAAAAATGATAATGTAGTTGCTTGTTTGCCTTGAACTATTTATTTTGCTGGAACTAATGCGTCAAATGGGAATTATGTTGTAATAAAACATTCTCAAGTGCCGGATCCAAGTAATTTAAATAAAAAAACTAATTTATATAGTTGCCATTTACATTTATCTGAATTAAGTGTAAATACTTGAGATATTGTTAACGAATGAGATGTTTTAGGAAAAAGTTGAAGTACAGGAAATTCATCATGAGAACATTTACATTTTCAAATAGACAGAGAAGAGGCACCTTTTCATCCTTATTGGCCATATTCTTTTAAGGAGGCAAGTGATGCTGGATTAAGTTTTTTTGAAGCAACAAATAAATGATTAAATCTTGAAAATGGTAAAAAATTTACAGTAAATCCGCTAGTTTATCTTGATAGTCTTCCTTATAAATGAATAGAAAAAAGTAGTGAGAAAATTGCATCTCTTGATATTTGACTTACAGATACTACTATAGAAGTCCCAAAAGAAGATAAAAAACCTATTACGAGCAATGTAAATAAAAAATATTTTACAGATGTAGATATTTCAAATGAACCCATTAATTATCTTGCAAAACAAGGTATTACAAAATGATTTGCCGACGGAAGTTTTAAACCAAATAATAATATTTCTAGAGCCGAACTTCTAGCTCTTACTTTTAATTTTGCAAAAAAACCACTAAGTAATGTTTCTATAAATTTTTCTGATGTAGCCAAATCAGATTGGTCTTATAAATATATTGCGACTGCGAAAAATGCCTGAATAATTAATTGATACGATGATGGAACTTTTGGTCCAAATAATCCAATTACCAGAGCGGAGGCAATAGCCGTAATTCTAAACACAATAATTTGAAAAACTAATATTCCAAATGCCTCAACTTCACTTTTTGGCGATATTCCAAAATGAGCTTGGTATGAAAAATATGTTTATTATACAGTTTCAAACTGACTTCTAGATATTTCAGGTTCTCAATTTCATCCAAATGACTATATAAAAAGGGCTGATGTAGCAAATATTTTATATAATTTGAGAGATAAGATTTAAAAATCCTCACCCCAACCCTCTCCCAGAGGGAGAGGGAGAAATAGGAAAATAAGAATGAATAAAATTATGAAAATCGCGGTACTACATCCACAAGCCAAGGTTATGGGATGAGCAGTTAAGATGCTTTTTCTAATTTCAGCTTACCTTCAAAATAAAAATAGTGTAGATTTTTATACTTTTTCTTTTGATAAAGCCAATTGTTTCCCTGAATTAAATAAGAATTTAAATATAATAAATCTAAATTTAAAATGATTTTCTAAATTTTTTTGAATAATATCGCTCAGTTTTTCTTTAAGAAAATATGATATAATCCTAGCCTGAAATTCACCGATGCACTTTGTTGCAGTATTTGCTAAAATTTTTAATCCAAGATTAAAAATTTTCTGGTATTTGCAAAATATTCCAGTTTATTATTTGCCTCAAAACAAATCAGTTTTGGTTTATTTTAAAAGGTTTTTTGAGAAATTAATTATAGGTAAAATCGATAAAATCATTGTTAATTCTCATTTTATTAAATGAGAAGTTTTAAAATATTTTAATAAGGAGTCGGAGGTTATTTATCCAGTCATTGATACTGATTTTTTTGTACCCCACCCAACCTCCCCTTACCAAGGGGAGGAGAATACTCAAGAGGTGGACAATATTTCTCCCCCTTGCCAAGGGGAGGTTAGAGGGGGTTTGAGTCTCTTTATAAATTGACGTCTTGTAAAATGAAAAAATGTGGAATTGGCAATAAAGTGTTTTTTTGAATTAAAAGATAAATATCCAAATCTAAAACTTTATATCTCATGAGATTGAGAAGAAAAGAATAAATTAGAAACCCTCACCCACTCTTCATACTCCCTCTCCCTCTGGGAGAGGGTTGGGGTGAGGGAAGATATAATTTTTTTGTGAGAAATAAATGAAGATGATGTGAAAAAATATTATAATAAATGTAGTGTTTGTTTATTTACATCAAAAATTGATTCATTTGGACTCACAATAATTGAAGCAATGTCATGCGAAAAACCAGTTGTATCTCTTCGTCTTGGTTGAGCTATAGAAATTATTGAAGATTGAAAAACGGGATTTCTCGCTCATGATGAAAATGAATTTATTCAAAAGATTGACAATTTACTCCAAAATCCAGAATTAAGAGCTATAATATGAGAAAATGCTAGAAAATTTGTAGTAAATAATTTTTCAAAAAATACACTATATAGTAATTTAGATAAATTAATTTAGTTAAATTACCTAATTTTCATTTTTATTTATATGTGAAAAAACCGTGAAGAGGCCACTTTTGATTTGACTTTTGAGTAAATTCAATATAATCCCTGTAACTGACAAAAATCAGTTTTTCGCTCATTAACATAATCTATGTCTTATTTATAAGGCAATATTTGTTATTGAGCTTTATTCTCCTTTCATTCCTTGTTTTTATAACGAGAAGAAATTAGACCCTCACCCTGACTTCCTTACCTCACCCCAACCCTCTCCCAGAGAGGAGAGGGAGAAGTAAAGAATATATTTATTCCCTCTCCACTTAAGTGGAGAGGGCTAGGGTGAGGTTATGTTTTCTTCTCGTTATATTAATATGACGGAAGGTTAAAGCTTTGACCTCCAAGACTTTTTCTTGGAAATTCTAGTAAAACGCCTGGTCGTGTTTTACTAAACCCGAAATAAATTTTATGTTTTCACTTAGCAATGCTACTTGGGGCTAGAATTATTTCTTATTTTATTTTTTAACTTATAGTATACTATGAGTATTTTATTAAAGAAGATTACTTCTG
>JALNXF010000006.1 GCA_023230505.1 Candidatus Altimarinota bacterium
AATTTTATCCTCTTTTGACATAGAAATTATTAATCTATATAAATCTCCTACCTATAATTAGCTCGCACATTGTATAAAAAAAAGTATTTAATGCAAATTTTTTTTTAACTTTTTTTAAAAAAGATTTTGCAATACATTAATATTACTTTTATATAAGAAGAAAACACCGTATAAAATAGTTTATCAACAACTAATTTTTTGCATTTTTTTCTTTTCTTTCTTCTATGATTTTTACAATTTTTCAATAAATTCAAGAATTCTTCTTAGATAATTCTAAAATTGAATAATTCATTATAACAATTAAGAAAGAATTTTCCTCAGCTTTTATAGATGCCATTCTTTTTTTTGGAATATTTGAATTATTTTCTATTGCCTCAAAAATCGCCATTTCTCAAACCATATCTCCCGATCATTCCACAAATCATAATAATATTTCTCCATCACTTCTTTCCTTATATGCTTTAAGTTTTCAGTTCTTTAAAATATACATAGCCACCGCGTCATCTCACTCCTTAAATAAAATCTCCCCTTTCTTTAAAAATCTCTCCTGACAAAACAGAGATAAATTATTTAATTCTTCTGAAGTCAAACTATCAAAAATCGAAATTCATTCAAACATATATAAGAGAATTATTTAATATTAATTTGATTATATAAATATTTTTTAAAATGCAAAAAAATATTTTTAACTCTTCTTCAAAGCCAATTGTCCGCAGGCTGCGTCTATATCATCTCACATTGTGTGGCGAATTGTTGATGGGATTCATACTTTTTCTAGTATTTGTTGAAATTCCTGAATTCTTTTTTTGGAAGCTGCAGAATATCAGCTTGAATTCACTCATTCTCCGGGATTGTATGGGATAAAATTAACATGGGCAAGTTTTCATTCTAGTAATTTTGCAAGCTCTCTGGCATTCTCTAGAGAATCATTAATACCTCAAATCATAATATATTCATAAAAAATTCTTTTGTTGGTAAGTGCAGTATAATCATCTAGCGCTTTCATTAAAAAACTAAGTGGATAAGTAATATTTACTGGCATAATTTTAGATCTGAGCTCGTCATTTGGAGCGTGGAGACTTATAGCAAGGCTTGTTTGAGGGAAATCATGTCAGAATTGTTTGATTCCAGAAATTATTCCGCAAGTTGAAATTGTTACGCGTCTTGAAGAGAAATCAAATTTAGTCTGTTTACAAGCAATTTCTATAGATTTTTTAACGTTTGGATAATTTAAAAATGGTTCTCACATTCACATATATACTATATTTCTAAGATTTTTTCACTCTCTGTGCAGAATTAATACTGCTTCCATTATCTGATCAACTATCTCATAAAATTCAAGATTTCTTTGTAATCATAATTTTCCTGTCGCACAAAAACTACATCCCATCGGGCATCCGGCTTGGCTTGACACACAGAGAGTATTTCTTCCTGATAAATGCCTCATAATAACTGCTTCTATAAAAAGTCCGTCAGTAGTCTTAAAGAGAATTTTTGTTGTTTGACCACTATCTGAAGTAACTTGAGATTCTACAAGGAGTGACGTAAAAAAACAATTTTCTCTCAAAAGTTCTTTTGATTTATTTGAAATTGTAGAAATATCATCATAATTTGTGATAAAATTCTTGTAAATTGCATTCTCGATTTGAGCATAGCGAAAAGACTTTTCTCAAGCCTCTGTTAATAAAGTTTTTAATTGAATTTCGTCATGAATAGAAAACATAGTTTATTAAAAAAATAATTAAGTTTCTCTACTATATTGATTTTTTGAAAAAAGAAAGAAATTATTCCATTGTATTAATATATCTGAAAATTTTATTTCTAAAATTTATTCAGGTATATTCATCACTTTCTGGTAATAATGAAGTTGAAATGTTTGAATTTTTTAATGCTTCTTTTAATTCTGGATTTTGAAATAAATTATATATTTCAGTACTTAAATCTTTATTGTTTAATATTTCTTTATCTTCATTTTTTACAGTAGCAAGGAAATTATTAACAGAATCTGCTATAATTTTTTGAGATGGAGATAAATTACTTTTTGAATGTAAAATATTTACAATTTGTTCTAAATGTCTTACAAGTGTATTTTTACCATATATTAAACCTCCAGTACTACTCTGCTCTATACTTAAAATATTTAATTCTTCGGGTGAAATTATAGAAGAATTAGTTATAATTCTTATTATAAAATTTTCTGTTAGTCAATAAAGAGTTAATCTCTCACTTAGATTATTAAAAAGTAAAATTGTATTTTCATAATTTTGCATTTTTTCTTTATCCCTGTAAATATCTATACTTCTTTCTCAAGTGAAAAGTAAAATTCAATTAAGTTTTTCAAAATGAGTATTTATTTTATCATCTAGAAGAGAGGCTCAGAGTATTTTTCATACAATATTTGAATGATCTCAACTATCAATTGTTATTAGTTCTTGTAATAAATTTGTCATTTCAGCAAAATCATCTTCACTTGGCTTTTCTTTTTTTAAAATTTCTTCTATTTTATCAACTTTTTTTAAATCTTTTTCTATTTTATCTTTTTGTAAAATATAATCTACCCTATGAATTCTATCTTCTTTATTTTCTTTAAAATGTGAATAATCTAATTTTGATTTAGTAAAAGGTTTTAAAGAAGCGATGTATTTTTTTATTTCATCTTTTTTAAAAAGTGCTACTGCTTTTTGTAAGTCACCTTTAGTTGGCCATTCTGAACTATATCAATTTCTTAAATAATCAAATCTTAATTGAAAATCTCAAAATGATTGTATTATTTTTAATTTAATGAAATTAACAGGAATTTTTTCTGCTCTTTTTTTGATTTCAGTTCTTTTTCATTTTCAACTTTCTGTTGGATAACTTTCTTTTTTTATTATAATTTTTGCTAGGTTTTGGTTTTGTTTAGTATCTATGGCAATATTTATAACGTTATCATCAATAGGGCGGATATCAATCTCTGGATGAAAGCTCTCATTTGTAACTTCTGAAAGTATTTTATCAATTTCTTCTAAAGTTAATACTATTTTAAGATTTTGAGGAACTTTTCATTCAAAAAAATCATTTTCTTTTACATTTTTTGATTTCATAGATCTTTCTATGAATTTAACCATAAATTCATTTTGTAAATAATCATTTAGGTTTGCTATCTTTAATAAATTTGGATATTTCTTATATTTATTTAAATCCAATACTTTCTTTTTAATTCTTGAAAAAATTCTTTTTGAATTATCTCCAGGAAAAGAAATAATATCTACATAATCAGCATAAACAGCTTCGGCTTGTGCAAAAGTTGTATCTGCTTTTACTTTTTTAATATGAGCAGAAAATAACTCATCTATATTTTTTGTATCAAAATACATTATAGGCCTATTAATATTTGCTGCATCTCTATTTAAATCATTCTCACTTTGCATTGTTCAAGTTAATTGCAGAGCTTTAATCTGCTGTGCATAGTAATACCACAAAAGATTTCTTCTTTGCTGTTCATAATCAGGCGCTAATTTATCTAACTTATCAAATGCTTCTTTTTCAAAAATTGGAATTCTTGATTTTAAAACTCATTCGATGGAATCCCCTGGCCTTAAATCATATGTTCTTTTTTCTTTTAATTTTGAGAAAATATTTCCAAAATCTTTTTTAAAAAAGCTAGATTTTTCAGTTGGTTCAATTAATTCTGAAGGATAAAAAACACCACTCACAATAAATTCCCATAAAAATCTACTTCTTGCATTCATATTTTTTACTCTATCTGGATTATCTGAATTCACCATATGAAGTCAGTCTAGCATTATTGGTCAAGATAATTCAATATTATCAGATGGCTTAATTATTATTTGTTTTGAGGGATCTTTTTTTAATTCAGTTTCAAGATTTATAGTTTTTCAATTTACTTTAATATTTATTATGCTAGCAAATTTTAATAAATTTTCTTTAATAACTGGTTTTTGAGAATCAGATAAAGCCGAAGATCAATAATCAGCCCTTAATTGAACAAAGTTTACTAAAAAATCACTTACTGGTTGACTCTTTTTTCAATTTAAGCTTTCCTTAATTTTTAATTCAAGATCTGTGATTTGTTTATCATTTTCTATTTTTGATTTTAAATTAGTATTATATAAATCAAGCTGTTTAATAATTTCAGGAAACTTTGAAAACTTATCTTTGTATAAATTTCTATCTATTGGTTCTCAATTCTTAAGCATTACCTTAATATCTTTTGCAAGTAAAAATAATTTTTTCTTACCATTAGCTAAATCCACAATCCGGTCAATTGAGGCTTTATTTAGGGGATATTTTTTTGAAAATTTTGCGTCTTTATTATTTATGTAAAAATTATATGCTTCATCTTTATTTTCGATATTTGAAACTTTAATTATAAAGCGTTTATAATCTTCATCAATTACTCAGTTACTATCTAGAACCACCTTAGTATCAATAATTTTATCAAAAGTCCAAATTATCTCAGTCTTACCTGAAATTATATTATCTAAAGTATCTGAAATTCCAACCTGTAGTTCAAATAAGTTCTTATCTAAATTTTCTTTTTTTGTTTTTAAAATCTTTAAATCTTTACTTGAAGCTTCTGTATCTATTCAGAAAGGTTCTTTTTTTCAATCATTTATATTTTTTACTTCAAAAGCCTTAAAAATTTTCTCTCAATTTCACTCAAAAACTGATTGATGAGTGTTATAATGTTTGTTTTTCTTTCATTTATTATAATCAGCCACAACTCATTTAAATTTACTAAATTTAAAATAAAACGGCACTAGACTATTTGGAACTCAGCTTTTTTCCAAATATTTCGTGAGTTTTATCATATCTTTATCAAAACCTTCTTTATCTCAAATTGGATCTGGAGAACCTATTTTAGCAGAATCAAAATTATTCATTAAATTCATTTTTTGAGTGAATCAAATTGAAATTAACTCTTCTGGAAGCATCCAAGCATCAATATTTTGTTTACGGAAAAATTCATTTTCTTCAGGAGTAAGATCCTCGCTAGATACACAATAAAACATATATCTTCTAACTAAATTGGCACAAGAAACTGTACTTTGAGTTCATACATCTACAATTCTTGGATTTTCTTCATCGAATATATATTTTTGTGTTTCAATAAAAGATTGTCACATTTTCCATGCGCCCGGTGATTTAGTATTTTCTGGAAAAATATTTCTATTTTCAAAAATACTTCTTTTTAAATTTTTTAATTGTTTTTCAGATAAATTCTTTATTACTTCTTGTTTTAATTTTTTGTTTGTTTCTAGTATCCCTGATATTTTTTTAATTTTTTCTAGTTCACCAAAAAAATTTTCTAATTTATCTTTTTTTGGAACAAGTATTGTATTTCATTTTTTTACGATTATATTTTTTCATCTTTTTTCAAACTCAACTCAAAGTATTCTATTTACGTCTACTAAATCTTCATAATTTTCAATTCAAAAATTACTGGCAATAACTGAAATATTATCTCATTCCTTTATGGGATAAGGCTCCATTATTTTTAATAAAGGCCCCTTTAAATTAGCTTTAACTTCTTCTGAGGCTAAGGCTTCTTTTGTAGATTCAACTCAGGAATTTATAGTTTCATCTGTATTATTTTTTTTATCACCAGCCAAAATATACTAAAATTAAAAAATATTATTTCTTTTAATTTTAGCATATTTTTCTTTTTAATGCAAAAAATTGATGTAAAAAAATTTTATATTTTATTTACCTATTAAATTCATAAACATTTTTAGAATTTCTGGTTTTTTCTTTAGTTTTTTGAAAGCTTTGGCTTCTATTTGTCTGGTTCTTTCTTTTGTTATACTAAATTGTTCTCAAACTTCTTCTAAAGTCATTTCATCTCATCAACCAATTCAAAATCTCATTCTCAAAATTGATTCTTCTCTTGGAGTGAGAGATTTTAGAATTTTATCAATATTCTCTTTTACTTTAGCCCTATTCACATTTTCTTGTGGGGATGGAGTTTTTACATCTTCTAAAAAATCTAATAATTCGATATCTCCATATAAACCACTGTTATAACCGAAACTATATACATTCTCATTTAATTTTAAATATTTTTCTATTTCAGAAACATCCATTTCTAATTTTTTCGCCAATTCTTCAAGAGTTGGTTCCCTTAGTAATACTTGAGTAAGTTTATAATAAGCGTATCTTATTCTATTTATTTTTCATACAATTTTAGTAGATAATTTTATAGTTCTAGATTTTTCTGCTATAGCCTTTGTAATCCTTTGTCTAATCCACCACGAAGCATAAGTGTAAAATGTATTATCTGGGAATTTTTCTGGATCAAATTTATTAACTGCTATAAAAAGTCATGTATTTCACTCTTGAATTAAGTCTAATAGATCAATTCATCTTCCATAATATTTTTTCTTTTTAGCAATTGATACTACTAATCTTAAATTAGTTAAGATTAATTCTTCTCTTGCTTTTTTATCTCACATTTGTATTTTTTTTCAAAGCTCATTTTGCTCTTCTATTTCTAATACTCTATATTTTCAAATTTGACGAAGATATTGTCAAACTGTATCCTCTAATTTTTGGATTTCTTCGACATCTTCTTTTACTTTCTTTTTTATGTCCTGAAGTTCCTTTTGTTTATTCAATTTCATAGCCTCTTCTGCAGCTTTTGCTTTTATAATCTCTAAAATATTATCTTCTGTTGTAGCTACTTGCGAAGAAATTATTGGTTTCTTTGGATTATCTATTTGACTTAGAGCTCCTAACATTTTTTGAAAATAAAAATAGGCATAGTTAGTACCTAATAATAAAAAAGTTAAAAAAGTCAATGATATTTTATTATTCTTTTGCTTTTTTCCAATTTTCTCAAATGGAGATATCAACTAGTAATTTTATTGGGAAATTATGAATGTTTTCCATTATTTCTCTGATTTCTTTTTGGACAAGCTGAAGTTCAGTTTTATGGATTTCAAAAACAAGTTCATCGTGAACCTGCATAATTAGCTTTGATTTTAAGTTTTTTTCTTTTAAAAAATTATCAATTTTTATCATCGCAAGCTTGATAATATCAGCTGACGTTCACTGAATTGGCATATTTAAAGCTTCCCTTTCGGCTTGTCATTTTATAATTCTATTGGCATCATTTAGTCAATTTATATATCTTCTTCTTCCAAAAAAAGTCTCTACATAACCTGTTTGTCTTGCTTTTTCTAGTACATTTTCATAGTAAGTTTTTACTCTGCTATATTTCTCGAAAAACTTATTAATATATTCTGTAGCCTCCGCCATAGATACATTCATTGTCTTAGATAAGCCAAAACCCGATATTCCATAAATCACTCCAAAATTTACAGTTTTTGCTCTTCTTCTAAGCTCGGATGTAATGGTCGTGTTTTCTCAAAAAAGAAATTTCGCAGTTTTATTATGAATATCTTCACTATTTAAAAATGCATTAGTAAGTTCTGGATCTCCCGATAAATTAGCTAAAATTCTTAGCTCAACTTGGGAATAATCAGCAACAAGTATTTCATAATCAGGACTACTTGGAATAAAACAAGACTTAATTTCATCACTAAAAAAATCTCCACTTGGAATATTTTGCAAATTTGGATTTTCGCTTGATAATCTTCCTGTTGAGGTTTTAATTTGGTTGTAAGTAGTGTGAATTTTTCCAGTTTGCTTATTTATAACTTTCAAAAGTCATTGCACATAAGTTGATTGAAGTTTTTGAAGTCATCTATAATCAAGAATTAGAGAAGCAATTGCATAATCTTTCGCGATAAAACTAAGAGCCTCATTGTCAACTGAAAACCCTGTTTTAATTTTTTTACTAGTTGGAATTTTTAATTTCTCAAAAAGAATTTCTTGAACTTGTTTTGCTGAATTTATATTGAATTTCTCTCAAACTACTTCATAAATTTCAGCCTCTATTTTTTTCGTTTTTATTTCAATTTCTTCTCATATTTTAGCTAATTTTTCACTATCTATACTCACTCACTCAAATTCCATTTTCGCCAAAACTTCAAGTAATTCTGACTCAAAACCAAATACAAAATCAAGTCAAAATTCTTTGGTTTGTGGTAAATTTACTTTTCAAGAATCATTAAAAGAAAAAATAGCTTTCTCATTATTTTGAACTAACCTTTCTGGAGATACTCAAAAATTGTGAGTATTTTCAAGGTATTCCCCAAATCAAACACCTTTAAAATACTTATCAAAAATATAACTTCTAAGTTTTATATCAAAAAATTTTGCCATATTAATTTATGCTATTTAAGAGCTTATCTATGTCTTGCAAAGTTTCTTGAGTTTCCTTACTAATTTCTGCAGAATTTAAATCTACTCATGAATTAACCTCAACTTTTACATTATTTTCAGTGGCAACATTTATTTTATTTTCAGCTACTTTTATATTACTTTTATTTCAATCACTCACAGATATCTCACCAGAGTTTGAATTTATTTCCACTCAAGAAGCAGAAACTTCAATATTTGCTCATGAATTTGAAATATTAACGCTAGCCCCTGAATCAATATCCTCGGCTATATTAATTTCAGCTCCCGAGTTTGAAATAATTTCTTGTGGCTCTTTATTTTCTGTAGTTCAACAAGAAAAAAGAAATAAAGGTAAAATAAGTAATATAATAAATTTAATTTTTACCTCAAGAGCGATTGTTTTATTGTGCATAAAAAAAATTTTAGTTTATAATAAATTTTTCTTAGTTCTAATTTAATCATTTTTCCAAAAAAAACAAATTTTCATTTGCTTTTTAATGTTTTTTAAATTATACTGCTCACGTATTTTTTATATTTTAATAATTTTATATGAAAACATTAATAAAAAAATTTATTTTGAAAATTTCTAATTGAATATATCTTTGAATATGATTTATTCTTACGCTATGAGTTTTTGGTCTAGTTTATGCCGCACTCACTTGGGCTCCACAAACTCCAGTCTGAACATGAAGCTGACTTACTGTCAGTATTTGGAACGATATGCTAAATAATGTGAATTATCTAAAAAATGGTCTAGATACAGTAAATACTAAATTCTGAACCCTTACTTCTTGAAAAATCTGTACAAGTGATTGAAGCAAAATAGACTGTATTACAGAACCAGAATTTGATAAAACTCCAATATTTTCTACCACAGCTAGAACTACTAATTATGTTGCCACAACTACAGCTGCATGGCAATGGATGTGAACTTATATAACTTTTACTGTACCTCCAGGTCCAAATAGAAAATATAGAATTACTAATAGTGTAATGTGATATTCTTCAACAAGTTCAGATTATATATATTCTTATATTTCAACATCTAAAACTAGTATTATCTGATCACCTACATGAATGTGAGGTATTTATGAATACTTATCTGATGCAGGTCGGCATACTGCATATCAAGAATGATATTTAGATCTTGCACCAGGCACATATACTTACTATGTATTAGTATATTGAGGTACGAATTATATGACTACATACCACTATGGTACTACTAATACTAATATAGTAGTTCGGCCTTTGAATTAATTAAAAACTCCTTAATCTCCACTCAATTAATTGTTACATCAAAAAGAGGTCTATCATCTCTGTCTACCTTGCTGTTTGCGATAGCATCAACTACTTCTAGTCATTCAAAGACTTGTCAGAAAACTGTGTGATGTTTGTCTAGATGTGGAGTGGATTTTGCATGAACAATAAAAAACTGACTTCCGTTTGTGTTTGGTCCAGCATTTGCCATTGAAATTGCTCATTTTATATGTTTTAGTTTTGAGAATTCATCCCTAAATTCTTCTCAATAAATACTTTCTCATCACATTCCTGTCGCAGTTGGATCTCATCATTGAATCATAAAATTATTTATAACTCTATGGAAAACAGTTCCATTATAATATCAATTTTTAGATAATGTTATAAAATTCTCAAAAGTCTTAGGAGTTAGTTCTGGAAAAAATCTGAGCTTTATAATTCATAAACTAGTATTAATAATTGCTATTGTATCTCATTGCTTTGGTAATTTATCTTGCATAATTGGTTTGGTTAATTAAATAAGTAATTCAAATAATTTTTTAATTTTTTTGGCAGATTTTGGTGATTTTTTTAATTTTAATAAAGCCTCTTTTTCTAATTGCCCCACTCTTCCTGTTCAAATATTAAATATCTTTGCGGTTTCTTCTAGAGTATGTGGATATTCTCAATTAAATCAAAATCTCAGGCTTAAAATTTTGATTTCTCTGGGATTTAGGGTATCTAATAATTCATTTATTTCGTTTTTTAATTCCTTATTAAAAATATTTTCTTCAACGTTTTTTGTTTGGTCTTCTACAAAAATTTCTAAAGTTTCTTCATTATCTCAAATTGGAGTCTCAAGACTAATTGTATTTAAATTAAACTCTTTTAATTCTTTTAATTTTTCTGGATTAATGTTTAGCATATAAGCTAATTGTTCGTCAGTTGGTTCAATTCATTTTTCTAAAATATTTTTTCTATTAATTGTTCTAAAGTCATATAATAGTTTTTCAAATCCAGGTGGAATATAAATATCTTTTCATCATTTACTTATTGCTTCATTTATTTCTGCAGATATTTTATGCTTTGCATAATTTGTAAAATTTTTTCATAAATCAATATCAAATTTTTGTGAAGCTTTTAAAAGTCATATATTTCCAGCTTGAATTAAATCCAATAAAGATAATCATCTATTCTGAAATATTCATCTTTTAGCAATATAAACAACAAATCTTAAATTGGCTTGAAAAAGTTGTTTTGAAGCAAAGCTATCTCAATTTTTTATTTTAATTCATAATGCTAATTCTTCTTCTTTGGTTAAAAGTTTATATTTTCAAATTTCACGAAGATAAGCAGATATTAAATCATATCTAGTATTATCCCCTCATTTTTTTTCATTAAAATCTGGATCAATTAATTCATTTACACTATCTTCTATTTTTTCTATTAATAATTGAAAATCTTCTCATTCTTCAATATCATCTATAATTTCATCTTCATCTAATATTGGATCTAATAATTTGTTTGGCATATATATTATTTTAGAATACAATATAACTTGTAATCAAAATTTATAAAAAGTCAAACTATTTCTTCAAAATATTCACGAAAGTCTCGGATGGGATACTCACTTTCCCAAATTGTTTCATTTTTTTCTTTCATTCTTTTTGTTTTTCGAGTACCTTTCTTTTACGAGTAATATCTCATCCATAAAGCTTCGCTGTCACATCTTTACGAAGTGCTCAGATGTCTTCACGAGCTATTACTTGAGCTCAAATTGTAGCTTGGATTGCAATTGCAAATTGAGCTTTTGGAATATTTTCTTTTAGTTTTGCACAAATTTTAGCTCCAGTATATCTGGCTTTATCTTTGTGAACTAGCATAGAAAGAGCCTCTACTTTTTCTCCGGCAACCAAGAAATCTACTTTAACAATTTCATCTTTTTTGAATTTAATAAATTCGTAATTAAGACTAGCATAACCGCTTGACAAACTCTTTAAATCATCGTAAAAATCTCAAACAAGCTCCGCCATTGGAATTTCATAAACTATTACAGCTCTGGTTGGATCTAGAAAATACTGATTTACAAAAATTCATCTGCGATCTTGAGCAAGTTGCATCATAGCTCAAATATAGACAGAATTTGCGATAATTTCTACCTTTGCTATTGGCTCATCTATGTGGATATATGTCCCCGGTTTTGGTAAATCTTCTGGATTAGAAAAATATACATAAGTGCAAGTATGGCCTTCAAAATCAAGAATTTCTGTTTTAAATCTATTGTATTGTTCAACTTTATTTCCTGACAAAAGCACTCTGTAAGTCACTTGCGGACTCGTCATAATTACATCAATTTCAAATTCTCTCCAAAGTCTTTCTTTTACTATATCAAGATGAAGAAGTCACAAAAATCCACATCTAAACCCATAACCAAGCGCTGGTGAGACTTCATTTTCAACAGTTAGCGATGAATCATTAAGACACAACTTATCAATACTATCTTTTAATTTCAAATATTCGTCATTATCAACCGGATAAATCCCCGCAAATACAAATGGATTTATTTTTTTAAATCAAGTAATTCAAAATTTATATTCCTTGTCTCCAGCAAAAATCGTATCTCCAACTCTGGCTTCAGTAATTGATTTAAGTCAGGTTACAACATATCAAATTTCTCATTCATTAAGTATTCCACTTGAATTATATTTTGGCGCAAAAAATCATACATCAATTGCTTCTATTTTGGCTCCAGAATTCACTAATTCTAATTTATCTCATTTTTTTATAGTTCCAGAAAATAATTTCAAATATATCACAACTCATTTATAAGTGTCATACTGCGAATCAAAAATAAGAGCTTTTACAACATTTCCCTCACCCCCTGCCCCTCTCCCAAGGGTAGAGGGGGGTTTTAAATTATTATTTCAATATTCTCCCTCTCCCTCCGGGAGAGGGTTGGGGTGAGGGACGGAAATAATATTACTCTCTTTATCAAGTTTTCTTGGAAGTGGAATTTTCTCGACTATCTCATCAAGAAGAGTTTCTACATTTTCTCCAGTTTTAGCGGATACTGAAATAATATCTTCCCTTTTACAACCAAGAAGTGAAATTACTTCATTACTCACTCTCTCGACATCTGCTGATGGCAAATCAATTTTATTTAAAACTGGGATAATTGTGAGGTCATTATCAAGTGCGAGATACACATTTGAAAGAGTCTGAGCCTCAATTCACTGAGTCGCATCCACCACTAAAATGGCTCCCTCAACACTTGCAAGACTACGAGAAACCTCATATTGAAAATCCACGTGTCCCGGAGTATCGATAAGATTAAGCTCCACTCATTTCCAATTCATACGAACCGGAGTAAGTTTGATTGTAATTCATCTTTCTTGCTCTAACTCCATAGTATCAAGAGTCTGAGATTTCATATCACGCTTCGAGATTGTCCCCGTGATCTCAAGCATCCTATCAGCCAAAGTTGATTTCCCATGGTCAATATGCGCAATAATACAAAAATTTCTAATAGACATTTTTTAAAGTTTATAATTTTAAATTGACTGGAGTTTATTTAGTTTATTTAGTTTTTCAAGTTAAAATGAAAAAATCCCCTTCTTATCTTTCGATAATTAGGGGATTTTCAAAAATAGAGCTGTCTCCCAGGATAAAAACTTCACCCAGAAAATCAGTATTTATTTGTATTTGTACAATTCTTCACAGGAGCAAGAGCGGGTTCCGGCACAAAAACATTCGAAAGAGATTCCTTCATGTTTTTGATCCATTGTCTCACCTTCGAAGTCCCTGGCGGAAGCGGAGTACAGGAGGTGAAATATATTTCAATAATTCGAAAAAAAAGAATAAGTATATAACACACTCCAGCTTTTGAAAAGATGAATTGTTGCCCGAAAAGAATTAAACAAATTGTAGTTTTTAAAAAGAGATAAAATATCTTCTTAATTCTTGGCTTAAACAGAGTCAGTCTTAGTGGATTATATAAATCCTTTTTTAGAATTTTATTAAAATCTGTTTCATAAATTCTTAAAATACTCATTTTTATTGAAATAATTTCTATTTCACGAAAAAATATGAAACTAAATGCAAGATTTAACATCATTTCAAGAAAAAATGATTGAGGCTGAATCTTGACTCCGCCATATTCAAAAAATAAAACAACAATTAAAATCCATAAAATTCCTTGTGTTTCCAAAAAAATTCTTGCAAGGAAAAAACAATTCTTTCCAGTTAATCGCTGAAATTTTTGTTGAATGGGTTCATGAATATCATCCAACAGGAAATTATCAATTTTTTCAAAAGTATTAGACATGGCATCACCTTATATTTGTTTTGGTTATATTTTTGTTTGGTTATGTTAATTAGCAGATGTCATTAGAAATGACTTGAGATTTATAATGATTTTTAAATTAAAGTCAAGTGAAATAATTATTTCAATTCTCTTTTCCAAAAAATCTTTTGACTTTTTGGAAAAAATGCGTATGAAATAAATATATATTATTTAAAAATAATTTTATGGGAAATTCAAATACTCCAAGTAAATGAAGATGATGATTAAGGGGTTCAATCTCTAAAAATGAGCTAGTAATGGCTAAGGCTACACAAAGAATAAATGAAATTTTGGCGGATTTATGAATAAATTCGATAAAAGAATTCTCAGATTATCTGACTGTTTCTGGATATAATATGAACTCTCAAACAGATAAAATATGAGAATTTGAGAAAATATTATATACTTGAAGTTGGGCAGAATTAATAAAACACCTAAAGGCAATTTATAGAAAACCAGAGTGAAGAGGAAAATACGCGAGGCTTACAAGTGGATTAATAAGTGATTGATACGTTAATTTCTGAGCAACAGAGAGGGATTTTAGAGTATTAGAAAGAGCTTCAAATGAGCTAGCTGGACAGATAATTAAACAAAAAGAAAAAATTGGGAAAATAGATGTAATTATGTGAGCTCAAATGTGATCTGTGAGAATATCTTCATTCTTAGGTAAAGCGCTTAATGTAAATGAAAGTATTTATGCAGAAAAGGATTGAGAAAATTTAATTCTAAAAAGACACGATATAAACCTTAAATGAAAAAATGTTATTTTATCTGAAGATGTGATTACAAAAGGGTCAACTCTGGCCAAAATGATAGAATTAGTAGAAAAACGTTGATGAAAAGTAACAGCAATAACTTGCGTAGTAAACAGAAGCGGAAAAGATAATTATAATTGAATACCAATCTATACTTGTTATATCCCAGAGAAATTTTGAATGTATTATGATGACACAAGTGTAAGAAAAAATTTTGAAGAAATCTTAAGGGATAGATTTGATGAAGAATTTACAGGAGAAGTAATGTGGAAAATTCCAGAAAATATATCTTGATATAAGAAAGATGACATCACAATCAAAGAAAATTTACTCAAAATTTTTAAAAAAATTAAGGATGATTTTGATAGAAATGAACTTATAAAAATAACAAATAAAGTCTTTGATAAATTCGAGAAAGATTGAATTCTGCCATTCCCTAAAAAAGGAAAAGTAGAAGAAAATCCAAAAGCAAATTGGAGTGAGTTAGTTTCAGTTATGTAATAGTATTATTTTAAAAATTATTCTTTAAACCAAATTAATATGTCTTGAAAAAATTCTTTAAATTATGAAGTTAGAAATTGGAAATGAGAAACATGATGGTGAGATAAATTACCTAATGTTTTCTCAATAAGAGAAAGAGCTAAAATTATACTTGATATTCAAAATAGCTTTGGAAGTGTAGAAGAATTAGACAAATACCAAGAAATATCTAATTCTCTTAGAGATTTATTTGTAAATTGAAAAAATGTTCTTAGCGAGAATGAATTTGATTTAATTAAAAGATTTATAACCATAATTCATCATTATGATGTTGATTATAATGTTTTCTTACAAGCTATTTTTAGATGAGATGTAGAAAAAATAAATGAATTCAAATCTTTATTAAAAGAAAATGGTTTGAATTTATGAAGAATGTGGTCTTATATGTTCGTATTCCGTGAATTATCTAATAAAGTTATATTACCCTCTTATAAAGATTTCCTTAAATATTGAGAAATTCAGTGATTTGATAAAAATGGGTTAGGTACTATAGAAAAAGAAAGTTTTTGACTTTTCCACAAAAAAAAGGAAGAAACTTGGATTATAAAATTAAATCGTGATTGAACTCTAGTAGAAACAGATAAACTTGAAGAATGTGATAATACTATACCATTTATAGAAGATTTGAGAATAAATATAAAATGAGATAAACTTCAATTAGCGACAATAACTCCTGATTGAAAAGTTTTAATATTGGTAGATTGGTGTCCAGAAAAAAAGTTTATGAAAGCAACTTTGGGTGAAATTATAAAAAAGGCTCAAAATCAAGATAAATAAAATTTCCAAAAAATAAATTTGACATTTTGGAAAAATATTTAATATCATAGTTATATCTTATCATTATAAACAACTTTATGTGCAGTAAAACAAGTGCCCTTGGGGTGAAAAATTCAAATACGGCTAGAAGTACAAAAAGAGATGGGTGAAAACAGGCTAGCTTCACTCAATTGGGTGGTAAATATCTTAGGTGTAATCTTTGTTGAGAAAAAGTAAGTAGAAGCCAAACTGAAGCTCACGAAAACGCACATTCTAAACCAAAAAAATCATCTAAAAATATAGAAAATATTAACTCTGAAATAAGAGAGCTTGTGTGAATTGTTTTAAATAAAAAGAAAGAGCTACAATCAAGATATTTACTACATTCTGCACTAAATAAAAGCTGAACACTAGAAAGATTTTATAAAATAATGAAAACCGTGGAAAGACTTCCAGAATCTGAAAAAACAAAAGTAAATATAAAATCTCTTAGTGAAATTAAGAAAGAATTAGGAAATTAAAAAATATCATTAAAACCTAAAATATATGAGATTTAAAAATTGAATACAAAAATTATTTTCAAAAGAGACCTTAACTAATGTCTCGCCAACAAATGTAATTAATACTATTAAAACAGTTAAGGAAAGGGTTAATTATATTTCTTCTATAAAACCAAAAAAAATAACATTAAAATCTTTAGGAATAATGTTTTATTTATCTTCTTTGAGCCCAGAAAAAATAATTGATGGTTTAGTTGAAATGACGGAAGAATATACTGATTTTATAAAAACCAATCCTAATACTTCTCCTTTTATATCAGATCCATATTTAAGAAAAATAAATGAAATTACAAGGGATCATCCTCTAAATGCAACTTGTCCAAATTCACAAAAGGCAATTGTGTATGAGGCAAAATCTTTTATCGGAGTTAATGGAGATAAAAAACAAAAATCTATTCACGAACTTTTTGTGTGATATAATTTTTGGGTTGCAAAAAGATTAGCAAGAATGTTAAAATCTGCTAATGCTTTAGAAGAAGCAAGAGCACTTAAAGTAGCAATGGTAGAAAAATTAAAACAAGAATGAAATCATATAAAAATCAAATTTTACTGAAAAGAATATGAATTAATTGAGCATGGTTGAAGATATTTTGATATTTCTCATATTGAAGATCCAAATTTCTTTTATTTAAAATTAATTATTGGCTTCTCTGCACCAAAAAAAGACGCAGAATGAATTGAAATAATTGAATTAACTCCTGAAATAATTAAAGAATATCTTGTATAATTTCAAAAAATAGTTATTATTTTGAATAGATTCTATTCAAAATAATAACTATTTTTAACTTTTAAAATTATGAAAAGATATTGAGTTAAAGAATTTAAATCTCAAATGGAAGATAAAAATTCAGTTCTCATTGACATAAGAACTCCCGGTGAGATTAGATATTGAAAGATAAAAAAAGATTGTTTGGTTCTGGATTTTTATGGTCCAAATTTCGTAAACGAAATTTTAAAATTGGATAAATCAAAAAAATACCTTATCTATTGTGCTTACGGAAATAGAAGTTTTAGTCTTCTGAATTTTATGACGGCCCAGTGATTTAGCGATATTGCAGACCTCGAGTGATGAATTGCTGATTGGATGGATTCTTGAGAAAAAATTGAGAAATAATTACAACTCATTCATTATCTTATCAATTTCTTTATAAAGGTTTTCGATTTTTCAATCATTGTTTATCACAAAATGTGAAATATTTTTTAATTCCTTTATTCTTGTCTCTGTTTCAGCTTTAGCATTCTCCATAAATTGCTCTAGGGTTAAATTTTTTTCATCTAAATTCTCTCATCTATTTTTTGTTCTGTCAAATCTAATATTAACATCTGATTCCACATAAATAAGAACAAATCAATCTAAATCTTTTATATGCTCAATATCCTCAATTCTTCTTATTCAATCAACAACAATTATTTCTGAACTTGTTTTTTTAATATTTTCTGCTATAACTTTCGCAAATAAATCTTGTCCGAAATTTTGCCTTAAATTAGTTGATAGTTTTTGTATATTTTCTCTATTAATTGGAATAAAAAGTGAACTAAGTATTGTTCTTAAAATTGCAGAATATCTAAAACTAACTGCACCATATTTTGCAGCCAAATAATCAATAGCTGTTCATTTACCACAGCCAATTTCTCCTACAAATCCAATTATTTTTCTCATAAATTTTTATTAAACTACTAAAATTATATAATATCCAATTTTTTTTAAAAGCAATTAAATTTGTTTTTTTATAAAAGAAGATATTATATTTTGAGAATTAATTTTAGAAAAATGAAATCAAAAAAAGAAATATCTGAAATTTTTGATAAAATATACAATCTTTATCCAAATTTTAAAACTGAGCTTTATTATAAAACCGATTTTCAATTGGTTTTGGCCGTCGTTATGTCAGCTCAAGCAACTGATAAACAAGTCAATAAAATAAATAAAGAATTTTTTGAAAAAGTGGAAAATCCAGATGATTTAGCTAAGTTATCTCTTGATGAAATTGAAAAATATCTAAAAAGTCTCAATTACTACAAAAATAAATCAAAATATATTAAAAATCTCTGAGAAATTCTTTACAAAAAATATAATTCTGAAATTCCAAATAACCTAGAAATACTTAAAACCCTGCCCGGAATTTGAATAAAAACCGCTAAAGTAATACTCTGAGTCCTCTATGATGCGCCTTATATTTGAGTAGATACTCATATTCATAGAATCTCAAATAGAATCGGTTTTGTAAAAACAAAAACCCCCGAACAAACTGATAAAGTACTAGAAAAGAAATTAACTCTGTCTCAAAAAAGAAAAATGCATCACGCTCTAGTTTTGTTTTGAAGATATAATTGTCCAGCCATAAAACCAAAATGTGAATGATGTGCAATAAATAATTTATGTGATTATTATTCTGTTATTTAAATTATTTCTCCCTCGATTATCCGGCCGTTGACTTTGTTTATTTTCACTTTTACAATATCTCAGATATTTACTCAATTTTTAATTGGCATTGTAATTTCTTTAAAATTGCGAGTTCTTCAATAAAAATTTGAATTTTTTGAAATTCAAGAAATAATAACCTCTTCTGTTTTTCAAATCATTAAATTCGCTCTTTTCTGGAAAGTCTCTTTTAAAATATTATTTAAAATATGCCATCTTCTAGCTTTTTCACTACTTGCAACATTATCTTTTAAAAGCTTAGATGCTGTAGTTCCAGACCTCTCACTATATCTTGCGATATAGGCAAAATCAAATTCTAGCTCTTTCATAGCCTTAACTGTATTTTGAAATTGAGCCTCAGTCTCACCTGGAAATCCTACTATAATATCGGTTGAAATTCAAAAATATGGATCTTTGCCTCTTAAATATTCTACTTGTTTTTTAAAATCAGTGTATGTATGTTTTCTATTCATATTTTTAAGGACCCCATCATCTCCACTTTGGAGTGCAAAATGTAAATAATTACAAGTCTTATCTAATTCAAAATGAGCTTCCAGAATATCAGCTGTCATATCATGAGGATTTGACGAAGTAAAGCGAATTCTATCAATTCACTCAATTTTATCTATTTCTTCGAGTAGCTCACGAAATGGGACATTCTCCCTCTCCCTCTGGGAGAGGGCTGGGGTGAGGGCCCACTTCATTTCTTCCTCATCCCATAATTTGGCTTTGAGTTCTTTTCCGTAGCTATTTACATTTTGTCATAAAAGTGTGATTTCACAAGCCCCCAATTTAACTACTTCTTTGATTTCAGAGATTATTTCATCCTTATCTCTAGATTTTTCTCTTCATCTAGTGAAGGGTACTATACAATAGCTACAAAAATTATCGCATCCAGTCTGGATTACTACATTTGCAAAAGCTTTATTTTCGCTCAATTGTTTTATTTTAAGATAATCGTTATATTTCTCATCATTTCAAATATCAGAATTTAATAAAATCGACAAAATTTTAGTTATATACCCTAATTCCTCAATTCTAAAAACAAAATCTACCTTGTCTGTTTTTCCAAAAATTTTGTCATCGCTATTAAAAAGTGAATTTTTATCTTCCAAAAATTCTATATTTTTACTCGCATTTCTTTTTCTAATTTGTGTATAGAATTTCTGATTAATTCCTGTTTTTCTGGCCATACAACCAGTAATTCCAACTAAAATATTAGTATTTTTTTTCGTATTATATTTCTTGATACTATTTACGATTGAATAAACTTTATCTTCTCATTTTTTTCTTACACTACAAGTATTTAATATTACAATTTGAGCTTGCTCAAAAGAGTTCACTTTTTTAAGTCAACTCCGCAACAAAATCATATTTATTTTTTCTGAGTCAGCATAATTCATCTGACAACCAAAAGTCTCTATGTAGTAATTCATTTTTTTAAACTAAGAAAATTATTTTTATAAAACAAAATCTAGAAAATTATCTTTATTTATAACCTCAAAGCTACTATCCGGATAAGCTTCTATAAAACTCTTTGGAACTTTAACCAATTTATTTCACCATTTAAATTCATAAGCATGAAGTTTTCAGTCATACTCTTCTATATAATCAATTTCAGATTGATTATATGTTCTCCAAAAATACTTACTTAAATATTTTTCAGCATATTCATTTTTTTTGATTCTCTCTGTTATAAGAAAATTCTCCCAAAGCTCTCAGATATCATTTCTATTTTCTAAAAAATTATAATCTCACAAAATAGAATTTCTAATACCTAAATCATAAAAATATATTTTATTTGATTTATTTAATTCCTTTCTTTTATTTGTAAAATATGGCGGTAAACGAAAGATTATAAAACTTTTTTCAAGTAAGTCTATGTATCTATCTACAGTTTTTGTATCAACTCAAAGATTTGTGGCAAGCTCATTTATAGAAACTTCTTTTCATATCTGGAGAGCCAAAAGTTTTAGAAGTTTCATAATAACATAACTATTTTTTATTTGTTGAAATTCCAATATATCTCTATACAAACTAGAGCTTGATAGTTCTTTGAGAGTTTTTATTTTGTCAGTTATATTTGTCTTATTTAAAACAGCTGGATAACTTCAGAAAATAAGTAAATTTTCTAAAGAAGAATATATATCTTTAACATCATAAGTATTTTTTATCTCTCAAATTGAGATAGGATACATCATATAAACTATTTTTCTTCAAGTTAATGGTTCACTTGTGAGATCAAGTAAATTTATACTTGAAGATCAGGTCACAATAAGCTGTTTTTGATCTTTATATTTATCAAATATAATTTTGAGAGTATTTCCAATATTTTGTATTTTTTGAGCCTCATCTATAAAAATAATTTTTTTATCTTCTATATAAAGCCCCAGTTTTTTTAAGCTATTTTCACTTAAAAGTTCTCTGTCATCATTATAATCTCAGTTAAAAAATACAATATCATTTTCATGATAATTCTTTTTTAAAATTTCTTCCACCAGAGTAGTTTTACCTATCTGTCTTGCCCCAAGTAACATAATAATTTTCCCAGAAAAAAAATCATTTTTAATTTTTTCCTCAAGAATTCTCTTATACATATTTTATAAATTTTAGGAGTTAAGTCCTAAATATGATAATAATTTTAATAAAAAATACAAGTTTATTTTTAAAAATTCCTTGCGTTGCAGGGAATTTTTAAATCAGAAAAGTTTTTTAAATTATTATTTACTCTTAAGTTCCCTTATCTCACTCTTTAATTCCTCAATTTGCTTTTGTTGTTCTTTTATTGCATTTACGAGCAATGCTGTAATATTAGCATATTCGACTCATTTATATCATTCTCCATCAGTTGTTACAACTTCTGGAACAACTTTTTCTACCTCTTGAGCTATAAATCCAACTTGTTTTCATTCTGGAAAATTCTTATTCCCAAATTCATCAGCTCTCCAATCAAAAGTTACTCAATTGAGTTTTAATACTTTATCTAGAGAATTATTTATTGGAGTAATATTTTTTTTATATCTTTGATCTGAAATATTAGTCCATGAAGTTCCTCTAGCAGTTCAGTTAACATAAAGTTTATCTGTTCAAGGATTATTTGTTCAAATTCAAACATTACCATCTCATCTAACATAAAATTGATAAACATCCTCATTTTTGTTCATAACTAAAAAACCTGCATCAGATGAATTTGTTCAGGCTCTAATAGTTAATCAGTAATTTAATCAAGTTGTTGGACTAGTTGTTTTTATAAAAGCTGCCCGGTGATTATCTGTAGGTTGAATAACTTTTAATTTATCTGATCCTGATGCTAAGTCAATAGGACCAATATTAACATCACCTCAACCTGGATTTAAAACTAAATTACCATATCCAGATCATCATCCAACAAATGATTCTAATTTTGTATAGGTATTTCCGCTTGCCGCTCAGAATTCTCATTGGAATACACTTCAAACTGATCACCAATTTAAGTCGGATGTAGATCACATCATAAATGTTTGTCATATTGAATGTATTTTAGCATATGGATTTGTAGTTCAAACTCATACTTTTCCTCAAACACTACTAGTAATTCAGTCAGTTCTTGTTCAGATATCATTTATTTTATTTACTACATCATTCCAAATAGTTTTTGTAAGAGGATTTCAAGATTCCTGAGTTGGTAAATTTGTATATGCATAAATTATAGCATATCAAGTAATAACTGTGGCTACAGTTATTAGGGTTAGGCGGGAATATAAATTTTTTGGTAAAAGTTTCATAGTTAAATAGTTAAGTTGTAAAAAACATGGATATTATAATTTATTTAAAATTAAATGCAAGGAAAAATTATTTGTAGAATTTGAATTTTATTTTTTTTAGATATACTGGAAATATTGGAAGAAAATAAAATGAAAAATAACTAATTTTTAAAACTTATGGACTGTCTTTTTTGTAAAATAATAAATAAAGAAATTCCTTCGGAATTTCTTTATGAAGATGAGAATTATATAGTAATAAATGATTTATATCCAAAAGCAAAAACTCATATGTTGATAATTCCAAAACACCATATAAGTACAATTACAGATATGACTGATGATGATAGAGATATTGTTGGTGGGATGTTTCTGGTGGCGAGGAATTTAGCAAAGGAAAGAAATATAGAATGATACCAATTAACTTTTAATGTCTGAAAGGGCGGATGACAGGAAATAATGCATATACACCTACATTTTTTAGCTAATTAATAATTTAAATTATGTCAAAAAACAAAATGATATTTTGAGCGTTGTGAGCAGTATTGCTTATGATTTTAATATATTGATTTTCTCTACTTAATTCATCTAGTAATAAAAAGAAAGTCTCTGGTCCAAAGGAGTTTAATGTGTGGGTAGTTGGAGATGAGAGTGCAGGTTTTAGTGATATAAAAGAATGATTTAAAGAAAGATTTCCAGCATATGCTAATACTGATATAAAATTTACGAAATTTAGTTCATATGAGGAATATCAAGAAAATCTACTGATGGTAATGGATGATGATAATTCTCCAGATGTTTTTGTGGTAAATAATAATTGATGAGATCTACTTGAAACAAAAATTCAGGCAATTCCAAATGAAGTTATTGATTCTCTGGATTTTTCAAAAAGGTTTAATAAGGCTTTTGATGAGTTAATTTTAAAAGCGAAAGAAAATCCGGATGATGCTAACTCAATAATTAAAACTTATATAAAATGAATTCCGCTCTGATATGAAACTCTTTGAGTTTTTTATAATTGGAAGTTAGTAAGAAATATTCCTCTAACATGGTCTGAACTTGATGAGGAAATTAAAAATTCTGAACAAAATGAAAATTATCTCACTATTGCTCTTTGACTTTGAGAAAAGTATATTTTTAAGGCTCCAGATATTTTCTCTATGTTTTTACTTCAAAATGGAATAAATACTTATAAAGAATTAAAATCAAATAACGCACTTCTTGCAATGAAGGCTTATAAATCATACGCCACAGATCCAAATAATGACTTAACTTCATTTCAAGATGAAATGGATTCACTCGGTCTTACAACTGTCGATATGTTTGTAAGATGAAAAATATGAATGATTATTGGATATCCTTCTTTAATTAAAGAAATTGAACTTGCAATAAAAAGAACTTCTTGAACTGTAAATATTAATAAAAAATTCTTACGCTCATCGCCACTACCTCAAATAAGTTCAGATAAAGAAAAGAATGATAGTGTAAATTTAATTAATTATAATTATTTTGCTTTATCTAGAAAGACAAAGAATTTAGCCATGTGATATGATTTTATGAATTATTTATCTAGACAAGAAGCTCAAGAAAAATATCTAAAAGCCTTTCCTGCATATTTAACAGCAGTAAGAGCCCTAGAAGACCAGAGAAAAAAAGAAAATATCTCAAAGGATTATGAATATGTAACTTACGAAAGTTTTATGGATCCAGCCGTAGAATTAAAAAGTTTTGCAAAATGACTTAACTTAAAATTTGATAATTATTTCAATAATAATTTTAGTTCAAAAAAAGAAGATAGTACAGTTTTAGAAAAATGAATTCAGTATATTGATTGTAATAAAAATCATTTAATTGATTGAAGCTGATTTGAACAGCAATGTAACTAATTTATACTATACAATTGCTCGGCTCTTGCGGCATTTTCTCTGAAATTTTTGGATAAATCTATATTTGATTCTTTTAAGGCTTGAGAATATCATTTCACATCTCATTTTATTAAAAGTGCTGTATTAACACTGGTTAGCAGGGCTTTATTTGTAACAATTATTGGGAAATTCATTATTACAACTCACATTGCGATAACTCAGACACTTGCCATTTTCTGAAAAAATCTTTCTTCATGAAAATATATTTTTCACATCACAACTCACCAAAACATAGATAAAATTCTTTTTAATGCGGTAATAACTGAAGCTGGTCCAAACATAAATCACATACTATTAAAGGCTCATCCAAGTCATCAAAACACTCAAAATTTTATATATTTTCTGTCATAAACTTTACTTAAAACTTCAAATCTATCACTTTTTTTGAATATTAAAGCAAAACTTCAAATATATAAAACAAAACTCATTATAATATTTAATATTTCTGTTGAAGCATAATTAGTTATAATAAATTTGAAAATCATTATATTTATAAATGCAAAAACTTGAGTAAGTAGCGTAAATTGAGCTCATTTTAGGTTAATAGTTCATTTAAGGCTAATTGTAAGAAGTGTTGTAACTATAAAAATAATTCAGATAATATGATAAGTTGTAATATCATATTTCAAGAAAATATCTGACACCAAAAGTAGCGGAATTGCCAAAATACTAAGTAAACCATTTGTCGATCTATCAGCCTTTTCTATTGCCTTAATTACAAATATATTAAATAGTATACTTGAAATAATTAAAACTAAAAACAAGAAAACTAGTCTTAAATCAAAAACAAATTTAAAATTTCTTGTGAAAGAGAGTATTAAAAGCGAAATTATCATCTGGAACATATTGGAAATATGGATTTTCTCATGAACTTTTAGAGTATTTCAAATAGACTTGATTTCTATCGCTGATTTCTCTCAAAATAAAGTCCCTATTCAATTCAAAATTAATGCCTCAAACATATTTTATAGTTTTAATAATACCCACCCATAATATAAAAAAACTATTTTTTGCAAATTATAATTTAAAAAATACATTAATCAACATAACTTTTTATTGATTTTATTAATGAAGTAAATACAATATAGGGCAATATAATTTTTTTGAAAAACAAATAAAAATCTGTTATAAAAAATTAGTGCTTAATTTTTTGCATTTATAGAAAAAATATGGTAAGATTAAAAGGTAGATTTAATTAAATTTTAGAAAAATAAATATGAAAATGAATAAAAAGATTTTTGCAAAACTCTTATTAAGCCTTTTGGTATGCTTAAATATTTGAATAACTTATGCTTGAGTATTTGACGCAGGATGAGGTGATAATCAAATTATTTATTGTAAAAGTTGAGATAATTGTAGTATAGAAAGTTGAGTTAATACAGTAAAAACTGGACTTAATGATGTTGAAACAGAAAAAAAGTTCTCTCAAAAAGTACAAGATATAGTGAAATATGTACTATATTTTGTTGGTATAATTGGTGTATTATATATAATATATGCTTGATTTAATATTCTTATTGCCGGAGGTTCTGATGAAAAAATGAAAAAATCAAAAACTACAATTGTGCATGTTCTAGTTTGAATAGTACTTATGTTTATGGCTTATTCAATAATTAGTTTTATAATTAATATTGTAAATTGAGGCAGTAATCCTACTGGATTTAAGCTTCCTGGTATAGTACAAGAAGCTACAGCTTACACAGATAATGATAAAAATACTTTTGATGAATATAAAAAATGAATAGAGCTTCTAACTAGTCAATTAGAGAGAGATTATAGAGTAAATTCAAAATTAAGTAGTGCTAATTTATCACAATTAAAAAGTTTGGTTAATTCAGCTATTTTGACTTTTGCAAATAATAATGACTATATTTCAAATAATAATTTAGGTAAAAATCTACTTATTGCAATAGATGTTGTAGCCAAAAATCCAGAATCAGAAACAAGAATAACAGAACTCGCTAAAAGTATTAATGATTTTTTAACTAAGGCAAAAATCGGTAGAATTGTTGCTAAAATTTCAGCTAGTCCAAATTCTTGAAATGCTCCTCTTACAGTAAGTCTTAGATCTGAAAATGTTGTGGACCCATCTGGAGTTACTATTCCAAATTGAAATTATACTTGGTGGATAAATAATGGAGACTGATCTAGAAAAGTTTTATGAACATGACCATCTATTGTACATACATTTAAAGAAGAAAAAACATATATAGTTAATCTTACAATAGTTTCAGCAAGTCATAATCAAAACTGAAAAATTGATACTCTTCCATATTCTTCAAGTGTAAATGTAAATGTATTACCAAAAATATGAAATATATATTTGTATATTAATTGAGTTAATGTATCAGATCTTGATAGATTTAAAATTACACCAGCGCTCTGAAGGGCCTGAATAATAATTGATGCTACAGCATCTCAAGCTACTTGATGATCTTCTTTTACGAAGACTTTTTGGGATTTTGGGAATTGAGTTAGTTATTCAAACAATTTATATCCTAGAATTGAAAAACAATATTTCTCAAATGAATGAATTTATAGACTAAAATTAAAACTTCTTACAAATGAAGGTAAAGAAATAAATAAAGAAATGGATATTGAGGTAAGAGATCCAATAGCTTCAATAAGAGTTGATAAGCTAAATTGATTTGTGTGAGATGATTTCAAATTTTCTACATTTTCAGTATTTAATACAACAAAATTAGATTATGAATGGAAAATAGTTGATTTATCAAATGATCAAGTAGTATTTTCATCAACACTTGAAAATCTATCTTTTAAATTTAGAAAAACTGGAAAATTTAGTGTAAGACTAAAATCAAGATCAGCATCAGGAAGAGAAGATACAGATACTAGAGTAATTACAATTGAAACAAGAGATCCAGTTGGTTCTTTTGAAACCAGACAGATAAGTTCTGAAACTCCTAATTATTTCCTATTTGATGGTACTCAAAGTTATGATCCAGATACTTTTGATAATTCAAAATTAAAATTTAGTTGGTTTATTGATTGACAAAAAGTTGATTTAGAAGATTCAGCAAGAAGTTGAGCAAGATGATATTATACATTTGATACTCTCGGAACCCATAAAATAGTTCTTGAAGTTGCTAATCAAGAATGAAAAACTGTATCTGTAAAAAAGGACTTAACAGTTGATTCACTACTTTCAGTTAAATTAAATTTTGTACCAAAAATAGTAAAAATTTGAAATCCTGTAATGTTTATTGCTGATTCAAAAGAAGCAAATAGTTTTGAGTGGAATTTTTGAGATGATAATACTAATGTAACAAATAATCCAAAAATAAGCCATACTTATAAAAAATCTTGAAATTATAGTGTTACCCTAAATGTAAGATGAGGAGATAATAAAACAAACACAATTACAAGAACTATTTATGTTACTTATTGAGATAGTCCATTTGCCTTAATAAATGTAAAAAGTGATAATCAGGATTATTTACCAACTGCAGGTGTTTGTTCTTGAAATGAAGCATATATTATAGATAGATCTAAAATAATTACTCTATCTGGAGAAAATAGTATAAATACAGACTGAAATACTTCTGGACTTGATTATTCATGGAGATATATGAATAAAAATTCTAATCAAAGAAGTTTAACGTATAAATTTGATGAACTTGGTTGTTTTCCTATAAATCTAACTGTAAAAAGTCAAAAAACATGAAAACTTCATAAAAATACTATTTATGTAAAAGTAGAAAATTTACCACCTAAAATTGCTTGATTATCTATTGGAACCACTAATACAGAAACAGATCCAGTGGTAGTTAAAGTATCGGCAAATAATCCAATTGATGAAGATTGAGTAATTGTATCTTATCTTTGGTATTATTATACAGACTCAGACCCTGAACCACAAGACTTTAGAATTACAAAATGAAGTTTTACTACATTTGTATTACCAAAAATAACTTGAAAATATTATTTTGTATTAATAGCTGAAGATTCAAATTGAGCAAAAGTTAATACGGATGAAATGTCAGATCAAAGATACTCAATATCTCTTTCTTGAGATAATATAAATACTCCACTAATTACACTAGAAGCTGACAAAACAAATATATCTACAAATGATGAAATTAAATTTAAAGTATCTGTAAAAGATATTTTATGAAAAGATATTTCAGGAAAAGTAGAGTACAAATGGGATTTTGATTGAAATTGATTTTACGAGGAAACAAGCACTTCGCCTCAAATAAGCCATATTTATACAGCACCTTGAAGCTTTAATTTTAAAGTAAAAGTATCTTATAAATGAATTTCAAATACAAAATATCAAATTATTACAGTTAAAAATGTACTTAAGCCTAATTTTGAATATTATGCAATTTGAGGTAAATTAATTTTATTTAATACATCAAAATGAACTTATAATGGAGCACTGTGGAATTTATGAAACTGAGTAACTAGTTCAAATTTAGATTATTTTGTATATGATTTTTGAGATGATACCTTCCCTACTTCTGTCGCTTTAAAAGTTTTTGATAATAATGAATCAAAAGAAATTAAAAGTGATGTGAGACGTGATATTGTAAATAAATTAAGAATTAAAAAATGAAAAGATAATTTAGTATATTTTACATATCCAGCTATAGAAAAAAATACAATAAAGATAGATAGCACTCAAGATAAATTATTTGTATATTTAGGTGAATCAAAATGAAGTATATCAAAATATTGTGTGGATACTGATATTTTAGTTGATTCTGATTTAAATGGAACAAAAGATGATGATTGTGATAATAAAAATAGTGAATCATACAATAAATGAACACCTTTTGTTGTTTCAGGTCTTAATTTTACAAAAAATGAAAAGACTATGAGATTATCAATAATTAATGAGGCCTGAAAAAAAGAAAGTAAAGATATAATTTTAAAACTAAATTCTTCAAATTTACAAGAAAATGTGGAATTAAAAGATAATAAAGATATCTGAGAAGAAGATAAAATATTAATAGAAGAAATTAAAAATCTTATTAAAAAAGCTCCTGAAGAAGAAAGAGTTAAGCTTATGCAATTTTTGTCAATGATTCAAGAAAACTGGTTTGATGATAGAGAGAAAACAAAGGCAATTATTGATTTTGAAACATATATAAATTCCATAGCTTCTATGGATCAAAAAACAAAAGATGAATTCTATAATCTTGCAGAAAATCTACTTGTTAAGCAAGATCAGACCAAAGATGATATCAAATTAGCTGCAAAAGTTTTAAAATCTCTTATTCCAAAAACTATCTCATCTTATGATAAGATAATGAAAAATATAGATGAAATTCTTTCTCATCCAGTTAATACAGAGATGAATAAAAAACTTTGAACAGAAATTTTAGAATATATTAAAAATAATACTACAATTAGTGATAAAGATAAATTAATAATTAAATCGCAATTAGAGGTAATCATCTATTGAGGACAAGCAAATGTACCTCAACAAGTTACTCAAGCTGATAATAATCAAAGTGGTGGAATTATGTGATTTTTAATGTGATTTGTTAAATTATTCTGATACTTAATTTTATGAGTTATTTCTCTTATAATTTGATTATTCGTGTATTTTAAAGTTGTTAACAAAAATGAAAATTTATCATTTCAAGATTTTTTAATTGAAAGATTTTTAAATGAAAAAAGTAAAGAAAAGAAATTAACAATAGATAATCCCTTTAGTCCAGAAAAAAAAGAAGATATTTTATCTTCAATAATCTCTCCAGAGCCTAAGTTGGAGGAAAAAATTTCTGAGCCACTTCCCTCTTTACATGAAGAAGCAATAGAATCTCCAGAAGAAAAAATTCAAGAAACTACTGAAATAAATGAAGAAATTCAAAATACTGAGATTAAAGAAGAAGGTAAAATACCAGATTGGTTAAAAACCATGACCAGTCAAGAAGGAATTTCTGAAGCTGTAGAAGTTCCAGCAATAGAAGAAAAAGAAGAAATTCCTGAAATAGAGGAGGAAATTAAGTCAGAAGAAATTCCAGAAATAGTAGAAGAAAAACAAGAGGAAACTATTGAAGAAAATAAAGAAGATATTACAGATGAAATAAAACAAGAAGAGGAAATGTATGATTGGTTAAAATGAATAAATAAGGAGGAATTAGAAGAAGAAATTAAAGAGGAATTATCTAGTGAAGTTGTAGAAATTCCAGAAATTAAAGAGAAAGAAAAAGTGGAAGAAAAGAAAGTAGAGGATGCTAGTGATGAACTTCCAGATTGGTTAAAATGAAGCCTAATAAATAAGGAAGAGGTAACCGAAGAAGTAGTTGAAGAAAAAGAGGTTGTAAAAAAAGAAATAAAGGCAAAAAAAGAAGAAGTTAAAAAAGATACTCCGAAAAAACCAACAAAGGAAAAGGTGAAAGAAAATAATAATAAACCCACTAAAAAAGATACTCCGAAAAATTTACCTCTTGATCAAGAAATAAAAATAGAAGAGGAAAAAGAAATCCCTGTAAAAAACTTAAAAACAAAAAAAGAAGATATTAATATTAAAAACGATGATGATTTACCTGATTGGTTAAAATCATAATTAATTATTTACTTAAAAAAATATGACAGAAAACGAGGAAAATAAATGACAAGAAGATAGTCTTCTATCTCAGATTTTATCAAGCACAGATAGTGCTCCTGATAATACAAATCAAAATATTGAAAACAATATAAATAATTCTGGAAGCGAAACAGTAACAAGTCCCCTGCCTCCAGACAATAATCAAAAGACTAAAAAACAGACTGCTAAAAAACAAGATTTTGCTAAGATTTTTTGAGCCATTTTTCTTGTAAGTGTTATATTTTTCTGAACATTTCTCGCTTATATTGTATTTAATCCAGGACAAGCTCAATTCTTTTTATCTCTCTGAATAAGTCCTCAAGATATAAAATCTCTACTTGAAAAATTAGTAAATATTTCATTTGGGGCTTTTACATTCGCATTTTCTATTATTTGGATAATATTCTTATTTAAAGCAATTCTAACAAAGAAAGAATACAAAAAAAAGAAAACTATAGCCATTATTGCCTCAGCTTTTACATGAATAATTTTATTTTCAGGTATTACTCTTTGGATATTTTTAATTCAGCAAATTTGATATACTGATTATGCAAATCCAAATTGATGAATTATTGTATATGACAATGATAAATTTATTTCTGATAAATTTAAAGATAACTCAGAAGTTTATGATTTAACAAATTTAATTTGACCAATTACTCTAAGATTTGATTTTAAATCAAATGCAGATCATATAAGCAAGGAATTAAAAATTGAGTCTTTTGATATAGATTTTGATTGAGATAATAAAATTGATAAATCTTGAACAAATCCTCGTGATGAAGAAGCAATTATTTTTAAATATGATAAGGCTGGGAATTATAAACCAAAATGAGTATATAGATGAATAGATGTTTTAACAGGAAAAGAAAAAGAAATAAATATGGTTTTATCTGAAATAAATATTATATGAACAGTTGATATAGTATTTAAACAACAAAGATTAGGTTGATATATTTCTACATTTGATGCAACTAGTCTAAAAAATATTTGAAGAATAAAATGGTATACCCAAACTTCTGAAAATGAATGAAAACCAGCAAAAGAATCATATAAATTTGAAGTTATAAGTAAGACTTGAGAGCAAGAATTAGTATGTCTAAGTATTATTAATAGCAAGAAAAGCTGAGAAATTTGTGATAGAGTTTTTATAGTAAACTGAGAAAATAATTCTGAAAATATTAGTTGAGTTATTAATTATGAACAAGACCCAGAAAATCCGCTTATTTTGAAATTTATGATATGAGAAATAAGAAATAAAGATAAAATAGCAAGTTACAAATGGACAGCAGATGATTCTAATTTAATCTGAGAAGAAGAGAATCCAGAATATACATTTAGTAATTTTTGAGCTCACACTGTAAAAGTGATTTTAACAGATAATTTATGAGGAACTTCTGAAATAAAAAGCTCTATAATCTTAAGAAAACCTTTAACATTAATTAGACCAATTCAAACTTGAGAAGTTAATGATAATAATTCAATGTTAAAAATTCAAAAAGAAGATAAGACATCTGTAATTGATAACACATATAAAAGAGAAATAAAAGCATATTACATTGAAATTTGAATTCCTGCTAAATTAACTTTTAATGCAAATCTTATAGCCGTAAATGATCCAACATATGATCTTAAAAATGTTGAATGGGATTTTAATTGAGATAAAAAATTTGAAAAAATTTGAGAAGTGGTAGAAAAGGATTTAATTGAGAGTAAAAAATATACAATAACTGTTCAATATACTTTTGAATCAAAATTAAAAAATAATACTGAAAAATTAACTGAAACTATAATAATAAATTGAATTAAAAAAGAAATAGATACTAAATTAAAAATAACTTCAGATTCTTCTTATGCGCCTACAATCGTTCATTTTGATTGATCCGCAAGTGAAGTAAGAGAATGAAGTATTGCAAAATATACCTATGATTTTGGTGATTGAAAACCAAGTATTGATTCAGATGCTAAGATAGATTATAAATATAATTTTCCTGGAGAATTTACAGTAAAGCTTACAGTAACAAAAGATGATTGAACAAAAGAATCTTTAGAAAAGAAAATAATTTTGAAATGAATTTCTAAAAAATTAATTATAAATTCGAGTCTATCATCTTGAACGGTTGGTAATTCAATTGATTTTGATACAGTTGGTTCAACATGAGTAATAGAAAGTTATAGTTGGGATTTTTGAGATGGCTCATCATCATCCGAAATAAATCCATCTCATGCATATAGCAATACATGAACCTATAAAATAAAATTAACTGCAGTATATAATGATTGAACAGTCCAAACTGAAGAAAAAGAAATAATTATTAAAGAATAATAAACCAACAAAATAATAAAGACCACCTGCGCAGGTGGTCTTTATTATTGGTTTTAATTTTCTTCTGTAGAAGTGATTGTATCTTCAACTTTATTTCTAAAATAAACACAACATTCAGGTATGTCTTTTAAATTACATTTATTTCTACGTGAACATTCCTTACTCATTTCTAATCTTAACTTATCAAATTCTTCTGGAGTTAAATTATATCTTCTTAAAAAAACTTCCTTATGTGGTTCCATATTTATATTTTTTAAAAAATAAAAAGCTGACATATGGTATTATATCTTTTTAGGAATTGCAAATTTATTTTTTAAAAATTTTTCACTTGATTTATTATCTAATTACTCTATATTAATTTAATAAAATTTAAAAATAGAAAAATTATGAAGAAATGAGAAATTCTTGAGAATATTAAGGTTGAAAAATTAATTTTTGGTGGAAAATGATTAGCAATTGGTCCAGATTGAAAAAAAATTATTATTACAGGGGGTGCTATTCCAGGAAGTTTTGTTAATTTAAGAATTTTGAAATCTAAAAGCAAATATCTTGAAGCTCAAGTTCTGGATATTATAAAAAAATCTCCACTTGAAAAAGAACTACCAGCTCATTTTCAAGTATACTGAGGTTGTAAATGGCTCCCAATAGACTACAGCGAGCAATTAAAAATCAAAGAAGAACAAGTAAAAGAAGCATTATTTCACTTAAAAGATTTCACAAAAAATACTAAATTTCATCCCATAGTGGCTTCAGAAAAAATCTATTGATATAGAAATAAATTAGAATTCTCTTGGGGAAAATATATCTCAGCAAAAGAAGAAATTCATGATGATTTTAGGTTTGGTTTTCACAAACAAGGAGAATTTGATAGAATAATAAATTGTGAGTACTGTGTGCTAGCATCAGATATTGTAAATGATATTTTTAAGGAAGTAAATACTTATTCAAGAAATAGCAAAATTCCAACTTATGATCCATTTAATGGGATTTGATTTTGGAGACACTTGGTCGTTAGAGAAGCTCATTATACTGGGGAGATTATGTTAATTTTTAGTGTAAATAATAAAGCCCTCACCCCAACCCTCTCCCAGGGGGAGAGGGAGAAGTTTATGATTAATTTTCTAGATTTTATCAAAAAATTAGTTATAAAATTTCCAAATATTAAATCAGTTTATTATTTAAAAAATAATTGAAAGGCTGATATAGTTCAGGGAGAATATGAATTAATTTTTTGAGAAAAAACTATAAAAGAAAAATTACTTGACTTTACTTTTGAAATAAATCCTAGAAGTTTTTTTCAGACTAATTCAACTCAAGCTGAAGTACTGTATTCTAAAGTTATAAACCTCATCCCCAGCCCTTCTCCACAAATGGAGAAGGGAGATTGAGAAATTGAATATGTTAAAGTTCCTGGTTACATTTACGAATTAGCTAGAGAATTAAGAAAAGATTGAACAAACATGGAAAAAATCTTATGGGAAATGATAAAAAATAGACAAGTTTGAAATTTGAAATTCAGAAGACAACATCCAATATGAAGATATATTGCTGATTTTTATTGTCCAGAATTATGACTAGTTATAGAGCTTGATTGAGATATCCATGATAAAGAAACTCAAATAGAGTATGATAAAATTAGAGATGAATTTTTAAAAAGTTGAAATTATAAAATTCTAAGAATGAAGAATGAATATTTATTAAAAAATCCAGAATTAGTAATCAAAAAAATTCTTTCATACAAATTTAACTCCCCTCTCCATTCCATGGAGAGGGGTTGGGGGTGAGGTGTAATGCTAGATTTATATGCTGGGACAGGAACAATTTGAATAATTTTATCAAAATATTTTAAAAAAGTTTATTCAGTTGAACTCGTAAAAGAAGCTAGTATTGATGGACAAAATAATGCAAAATTAAATAATGTGGAAAATGTGGAATTTATTAATGAAAAGACAGAAGATTTTTTGAAAGAATTTAGCCAAAAAAATGAAAAAGTAGATTTATTAGTGATAGATCCGCCACGCGATGGAATGCATCCAGAAGCACTTCCAAATATAATTTCATTTGATGCTAAAACCATAATTTATGTGAGTTGTAATCCATCAACTCTGGCTCGCGACCTAGATTATATTGTAAAAAATTCAAGCTATGAAATAGCTGATGTTATTCCTGTGGATATGTTTCCACACACTCACCATATTGAGACAATTGTAAAATTAAGCTTGACTTAAATAAAATTATCACTATAAACTATAGACTTACTTATAAAAAATATAGATGATAACTTCAAGAAATGTTTCATTAATTCCACTGTGAAATAAGGAAAAACAATTTATTTTAGATAATCTTTTAAAAGATTCAAAAAGGTCTATAGCTAATTTCTATAAAAAAGAAGTTGCAAATAATTTAGTATCATTAAGAGAATGAGCTAAATTAATTTGAGCAAATAAAAAAATAGTAAATTTAGTAGAAAAAGATATCAAAAAAGTGGCTATAAATTCAGATAAAGTTATAGAAAAGATTAAAAAATTAGAAAATAAATGAGTGAAAACCTTTAATGAACTATCTAAAATCATAAAAGATGCTATCAAAAACGATCCTATTTTGGATATGGATATAAAAATTAATATTTTTGATACTATAATAAATGAGCTAATTTCTATATATTTATTTGTAGAAAAAGATAATGTAAATTCCTTGGTAAATGAGACAAAAACTAGAGCAGAATTACTTTTAAATTCTGAAATCTCAGCAATAATGAGAGAAATAAAAAATAAACTTGATATAGTTTTTGATTTTTATTGAGCAAGTAATTTTTATAAAGAAAAACTTTCATCAGAAGTTGAAGACCTAACGATGGATATAAGATTATTAAAATTACAATTAGAAGAGAAAGAAAAAGAAATTAAAAGCATTAATAGAGAAAAGAGAAAGACAGAAACTTCCCTAAAATCAAAAGAGGATGAGGCAGAAAGATTAAGGCAAGACAAAGAAAAATTAAATAAAAAAATTGAAGAATTAGAAAAAGAATTAGCTTCAAAAGAAATTGAGGAACAGAACATAAAAAGTCAGAAAAATTCTATCATTTCGTCAGAAGATAATTTAGTTTGGGAAGAATTAGCTCATAAGACAGAGTTTAAATTAGGAAAAACTAAACAGGAATTACAAGAAGTTAAAAAAGAAAATACTCAATTATTAGAGCAAAATCAATCTCTAATCTGACAGGTTCAAAGTATGGAAAATCTAAAAATAAGATTTACAGAATTTTCTACTATAGAAGCTTTTTTAGACCAATGTGAAGCCGATATAGAGGATTTGGATGCAGATGAAATGATAAGATATTTATCTTTAATAAATTGTCCAATTAACCTAAAACAAAAAGCTATTAAAGTTGTAATTCATTTTATAGATGAAATTCTATTAAAACATATTGTAAAATGTACTTCTTCTACAACTCATAGTAATTGATGAGCCGGATGATGATTATATGCAAATAATTTTATAAAACCAATAATGAATTTTGTAAAACAAAATTGAAAAATTATGTGAACTCAAGAATTTTTAGAGTATTTAACTTCTATAAATTGGGGGAATTTAATTAGTGAATATAAAAAAACTCCAGATTATAAAACAAAAAAAGATAAGATTTTTGCAAATATAAATTTTCATCTATGAAATGATAACAACTATAGAGGAATATTTGAAGCATTGTGATTTTTATCTGATAAATTAAAAGATTTTTCAGTATGAGGAACGGATTTAAATCTTCTTTCTCAAAACATTAAAGACTACATAAATAATACAGATTATACAAAAAATGAATTAAAAAAATTAGTTACAAAAGCCTCATTATCTAGAAGAAATAATTAAACTTGAATTTTATCAAATATTATTATACTTTCTCGGTTAAAGATATAAATTTTAGAAATGGATAAAAATAAATTTATTATAATATTAGTTTGATTTTTGGATGTTTTATCGATGTGAATCGTAATTCCAACTCTACCAGAGCTCGTAAAATTCTACAGCGTATCACCTCAAATGATTTCTTATTGAGTTGCCGTATATGCCCTTTGTGCACTTCTCGCAACCTCAATTTTATGACAATTATCAGATATTTATTGAAGAAAAAAAATACTTCTTTTGTGTGTAATTTGATCTTTTATATCTTCGCTCATAATTCCTATATATCCAATATATTTAGTATTTTTGATTGCAAGAGCTGTTAATTGAATTACTGGATGAAATATAAGTATACTTCAATCTATAATTTCTGATATTTCAAAATCAAAAGAAGAAAGAGCAAAAAATATGGGAATAATCTGAGCTATTTTTGGTGGATGATTTATTTTCGGACCACTTTTTTGAGCGATATTACTTCATTTTTGACCAATGATGCCATATTGGTTTATGGCAGTTTTTAGCCTTGTAGAGGTATTTATTATCTGGTTTTTATTCTCAGAAACAAATGAACATATTCACCATAGGAAAATTAAATTTAACTTAATTAAACAGTTAGTAGAACATTTAAAAATACCAAGATTAAATTATTTTATGATTTCGTTTTTTCTACTTGTAACAGCTTTTTATATTTACCAATCGGTACTTCCACTTTATTTAAGTAAACATTATTGAGTATCAGGATCGTTTTCTGGATATGTTATGGCAACATCTGGTTTAGTATTAGCTTTAAATCAATGACTTTTAATGGGGAGATTTTGGCTTAAAAAATTCAATTCTAATCAATTAATTTTTATCATAAACATAAGTCTTTTAATTTTTTATTTACTTCTTACAATAGTTGAACCTCTTTATCTTTTTGTGGGACTTTTAATTTTACTATTGCCGTTTAGAGCACTTCTTAATCCCGTATATCAATCTGAGATAATAGAATATACTGAGGTTCATAAAAGATGAGAAATAATGTGAGTCCTAACTTCCCTTCAGTCTCTTGCAATGTTTATTGGACCACTTTTAGGATGATTATTACTCGAAAAAAATATATCAATATTTGGATTTTCGGCAATTTTTATTATAATAAGTATTATATTTGTAGCAAAAATCGTAAGATTTGAATCTTAATTGATTATTAATTCAAAAATGAAAATATTTAAAATAGAAGAAAATGATGCTGCGCAAAGACTTGATAAATTCTTGAAAAAATTACTTCCAAATTCAAGTCTTTCGCTAATTTACAAAATTAATCGCAAAAACAAAGTAAAAGTTAATTGAAAAAGACAGGATAATGAATATAAAATTCAAACTTGAGATGAAATAAAAATATTTCTAAATGATGATGAATTTGAAATTCTTACAATAAAAAAAGAAGAAAGAAAACAGGAAAAATCAGATAATTTTCTAGATAAAAAAGACATAATTTATGAGGATTGAGATTTACTAATTATAAACAAAAATCCAGGAACTATAGTTCATCCTGGGGATTTTAAAACAAATGAAATTTCTCTAATTCAATTAGTTCATGATTATTTATGAAATAAACTAAATTCTCTCACATTTAAGCCATCACTAATTCACAGAATAGACAAAGAAACATCAGGAATTATAATGATAGCAAAAACCAAACCAGCGCTCGACTTTATGTTAAAACAATTACAAGACAATAAAATTGAAAAATATTATTTGGCAGTTTGTGTCTGAACACTACCCGAAAAAACCTGAACTATTAAAGATAAAATATTTAGAATTAAAGATGCGAAATCTGAAAATAAAATAAAAATTGATAATAAGCTCTGAGATAAGGCAATAACTCATTATAAAGTCATAAAAGAAAATATTCACGAAAAATACTTACTTCTTGAATGTAAACTAGAAACTGGAAGAATGCACCAAATCCGCATTCATTTGAGCCACATTGGTCATCCTGTTATTTGAGATAATACTTATTGAAACAAATGAGAAAATAGCTTTCTTAAAAGGAATTTTGGGGTTTCAAGACAATTTTTGCATTCTTATAAAGTCTCTTTTATTCACCCAACAAAAAGAGTCAGGCTAACATTTGAAGCTAAATTAAAGCCAGATATGGAAAGTTTTTTAGGTTCTATCTAAAATCCTAAATATGCTAAATAAGCCCCCAAAAAGAAATATATAATTCCTGCAAACATTAGAAGTCATCAACTAAATTTCATTTGTTTTGATAATTTAATCATCCATTCTGGAAATAATAAAATCATCATTCATTTTATGAGAGCTAAATATCACATTATTGTAATAATTATAAATCAATTTAATTCCCATGAATTATAATTTAAAACAATAAGTGCACCCATGACATAAGCCATTAAACCAGATAAATATAACACATAAGAATTTTTAGGAAATTCTTTAACCATATGGTCAAAAGTGTTTCCATTTAAAACAATACTTAATGCAATAACCATAAACAAAGGTCAAAGTAACCTTGCCAAGAAAATAGATGCTTCCATAAATAATAAAATTAAATATTAAAAACCTCGCTTTCGCATCTCTCATTGTATCTTTTTTTGAAAAATAGCAAGAAAATAAAAACTCGTTTTTTTATTTTAAAAAAATATTGTCAAATTAAAATATTATACCTAATTTAATTTTATAAATCTCAGAATTTAGGTCTACATCCCACAAAAAAACTTTTTTGAAAAAAAATTTGCATTTTTTTGAAAAAAATACAATATGTAGTGGTCAACTACAAAATAATATATCTATATATAGATATTGACAAATTTTATTTTTTAAAAAATTTAATAGAAAAATGGCTATTTATAAAGTTAAAAAAAGGAATTGAGCAATTGTTACATTTGATAGAAGTAGAATTGAAGACGCAATAAAAAAAGCAATAGAAGCATCGGGTGGATCTAATTTTTCAGAAGTTACAATATTAGTAGATCAAATAATTGAAAAAATAGAAAAAGCTAGTGGAAAATTAATACCAGATATTGAGACAATACAAGATAAAGTGGAGGAAGTTTTAATTAAAAATTGACATGATACAGTTGCAAAAAACTATATCATTTACAGACAAAAAAGAGCAGAAGTAAGGCATGATAGAGATGTAGTAGTAGAAGTTGGAAAGACTATGGATGAATATCTAGAACAAACAGATTGGAGAGTAAATGCAAATGCAAATTCAGGATACTCTCTTGGTTGATTAATACTAAATATTGCCGGAAAAATTACAGCTAATTACTGGTTGTCTCATGTATATCCTGCTGACATTTGAAATGCTCATCGTAATTGAGATTATCATATTCATGATCTTGATATGTTTTGTGGATACTGTGCCGGATGGTCACTTCGTCAACTTCTTGAAGAATGATTTAATGGAGCACCAAATAGAATCGAATCTTCTCCACCAAAAAATCTACAATCAGCAGTAAATCAAATGATTAATTTCTTTGGAACTCTACAAAATGAGTGGGCTGGAGCTCAAGCATTCTCATCTTTTGATACTTATTTAGCTCCATTTGTTCATAAATTTGAAGAAGAATTAGAATATGATATCGATAAATATGGGATAGCTTTTGACACACCAAAGCAAAAACAAGAATATATTGATGAAAAAACTTATAGATATGTATTACAAAACTTACAAAATTTCGTATTTGGGTTAAATGTACCATCTCGCTGGGGAACTCAAACTCCATTTACAAATATAACTCTTGATTGGATTTGTCCAGATGATTTAAAAGATAAGGCTCTTCATATTGGATGATATGATAAATGAGAATATAAATTAAAATATGGCGAACTTCAAAAACAAATGGATTTAATTAACAAGGTTTTAATTGAAGTTTATACTGCCTGAGATTACCGCGGAAGAGTGTTTACATTCCCAATTCCAACTTACAATATTACTGAGGATTTTGATTGGAATCACCCAAATACGGACTTACTTTTTGAAATGACAGCAAAATATGGGCTTCCATATTTCCAAAATTTCGTAGGTTCTCAATTTAAAAGAGTAAAAGATGAAAACTGAAAAACTATTACTATTCCAAATAGTGAAGCCTATACTCCTGGAGCTGTAAGATCAATGTGTTGTAGATTACAACTAGATCTAAAAGAATTATTAAAAAGATGAAATGGGCTTTTTGGAAGTGCTGAAATGACTGGATCAATCTGAGTAGTTACTATTAATATGGCTCGTATTTGATACAATTACAAATGAGATATGGAAGGTCTTAAAAATAGAGTAAAACATCTTATGGATTTAGCTAAAGTATCGTTAGAGCTAAAAAGAGAAGAAATAACAAAATGGCTTGATAGAGGTTTTTATCCATATACTTATAGATACTTAAAATCTTTTAGAAATCATTTCTCAACTATTTGAATTAATTGAGTTAATGAAGCAATTCTAAATTTTACAAATTGAAAAGAAGATGTATCAACTCCAGAATGATTAAAGATAGCAACAGAAATTCTAGAATTTATGAGAGATACACTAAAAGCATACCAAGAAGAAACTGGAAATCTATATAATCTTGAAGCAACTCCAGCAGAAGGTACAACTTACAGATTTGCAAAAGAAGACAAAAGACAAATGCCAGATATAATCCAAGCAGGAACTGAAGAAGCACCATATTACACTAATTCAAGCCAACTTCCAGTTTGATTTACAGATGATGCATTTGAAGCTCTTGAATTCCAAAATGACTTACAATGTAAATATACCGGATGAACTGTACTTCATTTATATATGTGAGAAAGATTATCTGACGCTAAGGCCTGTAAAAATCTAGTAAAAAAGGTTATAGAAAATTACCAATTGCCATACATAACTATTTCTCCTACTTTCTCAATTTGTCCAAAACACGGATATATCGCATGAGAATATGATTATTGTCCAAAATGTGATGCTGAGTTAGGATATAAATGAGATAGATTTGATATAGGACTAAGAGAAATGTATACAGATAATCCAAAAAAACTTGAAGAATTGAGATTAGGAAATCTTTAATATTTTCCTAGAAAACATTATAATATTTTTATTTTTTTAACTTTTAGCATTATGCCAAAAAGACAAAAGTGCGAGGTTTACACTCGTGTAATGGGTTACCACAGACCAGTTAGTCAATTTAATACAGGTAAAAAATCTGAATATTACTCAAGAACTTATTTTACAGAATGAAAAACTTGTAACTCAAGATTTGTAGAAGAATTTAATACATGCGGAGTTTGTGCTTAATTATTAAATTCTAAATTATGACACTACAAAGCCCTGAAAGAGACTCATTTGTTCAAGAATTGGAATTAGAATTAGAATCTGATAATTTATTAAAATTAAGTGAACTCTCTAAAAGAATTTCTACTGAAATAAAAAATCCCTTAAAAGCAGTTCAGTATAAAAGATTAATTTTAGAAAAAACTAATAAAATATCTAATATCATTACAATGTAATATGCAAATATCTTGAATTCAAAAGACAACTTTACTGGATTATCCAGACAAAGTTGCCACTATTATTTTCACTCTTTGATGTAATTTTAGGTGTCACTATTGTCATAATTTTGAGTTTGTTCTGCCAGAAAAGGCAAAAAAATTCTTAAATGATTTAATATCTGAAAATGCGTTCTTTAATTTTTTGGAGCAAAGAAAAGAATTTCTTGATGGAGTAGTTATCTCAGGATGAGAGCCAACACTCCAAAAAGATTTATACGAATTTGTAAAAAAAATTAAAGATATGTGATTTCTTGTTAAAATCGATACAAACGGACGAGATCCAGCACTTATCAGAAAAATGATAGATGAGAAATTAATTGATTATGTGGCTATGGATATAAAAAATCCAATAGAAAAATATGATAAAATTGTAAATGCAGATTTTGATAAAAATAATATTTTAGAAACAATTTCAATCCTTCTTGAAGGAAAAATTGATTATGAATTTAGAACCACAATTGTGAAATGAGTTCACAGCGAGCAGGATATTGAAGATATGGCACACTTAATTGAGTGAGCTTCAAAATATTTTCTACAAAATTATGAAAATAAAAATATACTAAATGATTTCTTTAAGTGAGAAAGATTTAGTCCAGAAGAGCTTAGATTACTTAAAAAAGTAGCAGAAAAACACGTAGAGAAATGCAATATTAGAAGTTAAAAACTTAAAATATTGCATTTTTTTGCAAATATATAAAATATGTGATATACTTGAAAGTGAAATATATTAAAATTAAACAAAATTATATATGGATGAAATAAAAAATATCACCGAAGAAAAGCAAGATAGTATATTTAATGAGCTTGGGGATTTGGATTTCTGACAAATTAATAGTGAAATTCAAGCCCAAAAACAAGAAAAAAACTATTTATTGCTTTCATATAAAATAGTTGGAAATGTATTAATAGCTTCAGTAGTTATACTTATAATATTATTTTTTGATATTTTCCTAAAAAGCACAGAGGATAATTCATTAATTTCTGCCCTACCTATTTTTTGTAATTATATATCTTATTCTATTGATTGATATGATAATACTGAATGCAAGACTGTACCAGTAATATTAAATGATCTAGAAAATCAGAAAAAAGATATAGAAAAAAATATTTTGGGTATACTTACAAATATTTTACCAAAAAAATTAGATGCGCTTAATATGGCCTCATCTAATGAAGTTCAATTTATTAAAGAAAAAACTTGAGATTCAAGAATTTCTATTAATGAAATTTTAGATAATTTTAATGAATTAAAATCATCTTCAATCTACAAGTGAGATGATATAGAATGTAAAAATATAACAGTTAATGAAAAATGAGATTTTGAAACAACTTGTGATATATATTGATGATCTTTACTTGGTTCATCATTTACATCCAGAAGAACAGCTCTAGATTTCTTAAATAAAATAAATCAAAGCAATTTTATTATAGCTGATTATCCAAAAAAACTTGATATTAATAAATTTTCAAGTTCTGATATAGGTATCAAATGAGTTTTTACAACAAAAACAACAATAAATTTAAAATTAAAATATTTACCATTAAAAAAATAATATGGAAAAAAAAGAAAAACAAAAAATTATTAGATGAATCATATTAAATTCAATATGACTATTTATATGTTTAATAATTGTTTTATTATACATAGTACCAAATTATACTGCGATTTCTGATAACTATAAAACCTGAAATGACTTATTTTCTAGTATAAATAGGATTAAATCAAACTGATTAAACATTGATGAAGTTCAAGCTTGATTTAACCAAGCAAAAATAAAATGAGTAGAAAACTTATTTAAAGATAAAGAAAAAGTAGATGAACTTATAAAAAAACCTGATAATTATAGTAAAGATTATATTTCTTGGATAAATGAAGAATTATTAAAAAGTGATACAATTACTAAGGAAATAAAAAAATGAAATCAAATAATTTGAAATATTATTCCTACATTTAATGATTTTTGAGATAAAATAAAAGTAACAAAAGATAATGGAAAAATCTTAAATAAAATAAATATGGATAGTTTTATTTCATATATAGAAAATGGTGTTTTAAAAAAATATTCTCTAACAAGCTATACTTCAATTTGAATAGATAATATTGATTATAGTATAAATAAGGATTTATGATTAAATATTTGAACTTTTAAAATTAACCTAGACTTTGAATGAACAATTTCAAGTATAAAAACAATGATAAGAGATTTTCAAAATTCTGGAAAAATAAGAATTGAGAACTGAAAATTAGTTTGAATTACAAAAAATACTGATGAAGAATTTTCTAGCTTAAATAATTTACTTATTACTATTGATAGCTTACAATTATCTGATTTTTCAAATAATAATTTACCAGTTAAATGAAATATAGCTTTACAATTTTATATAAAATGAGCTTGATTACAAGACTATATTTTAATTAAGGATGCATTAATTAAAGAAACTAATGATTTATTATCTCTTATTAAAGAATGAGCAAAAACATGTGATAAATGAAATAATACAATTTGTAAAAATAATGATTGAAATGAGGCAGTATATAATATTAAATCTCTACTTAGTCAAATAAATTCTATAAAAGAAAAGACTACAGAATTACAAAAAAATATGAAAATTGATAATATTGACAAAGAGTTTTCAAATTTATTCCAAATATATTCTTCTTTAAAAAGAATTAGATGAATATATGATAAAAATATGGCTATTATAAATAAAAAATAAATATGACAAAATTAGAATCCTTAAAAGATGAAATATATAAATGAGATAATGCTCAAAAAATCTGTGATTTAATGATTTCAGCCGCTTTGGAATTCTGAAGTTCTGATATTCATATTGAGCCACTTTCAAATGTAGTAAGGCTTAGATATAGAATTGACTGAGTTTTAAAAGAAATTTTAGAATATCAGGTTTTTCTACATTCTCAAATTGTAGCTAGATATAAGATTTTATCTAATTTAAAAATTGATGAATCTAGAATGCCTCAAGATTGAAGAATTTCAACTACAATAGACAATAAGCCAATGGATTTAAGAGTATCTACCTTGCCAACCGTTAATTGAGAAAAAATAGTTATGCGTATAGTTGATAAAAGTAAAAAGGTTCCTGAATTAGAAAAATTATGAATTGAGTGACATAATAAAGTTGTATTGGAAAAATGAATATTACAACCTAATTGAGTTATTCTTACATCAGGTCCTACCTGATCTGGTAAGTCTACTACACTTTATGCCTGTCTTTCTAAACTAAATACCCCAGATGTAAATATAATGACACTAGAAGATCCAGTAGAAAATACAATAGATTGAGTTAATCAAAGTCAAGTTTTCCCTGATATTGGATATGATTTTGCATCAGGTCTTAGAACAGCATTAAGACAAGACCCTGATATAATAATGGTTTGAGAAATAAGAGATAAAGAAACTATAAATATTGCTATAGAAGCATCTTTAACTTGACATCTTGTACTTTCTACAATACATACAAATAGTGCAGCAGAAACTATAACTAGAATTCTTAATATGTGAATTCAAGCTTTCTTACTTCCTGCTTCTATTAATGCAATTATTGCTCAAAGATTAGTAAGAAAACTTTGTGATTGTAAAAGGGGGGTTAATGCTGATAAATTAGACCCAAAAATGCAAGAAATGGTTAAAAAAGCTATTTCTAGAACAAAAAAAGAAGAATTAATGTCTAGAGTTTGAATGGAAAAATTAAAAAATCCAACATTCTATGAACCAGCTTGATGTGAAAAATGCGGAAATAGTTGATATTCTTGAAGAGTTTGAATTTATGAAATTATGGAAATAACTCAAAAGATTAAAGAATTTATAATAAAATGAGAAAGCAGTGTTGCTATAAATGAATTAGCAATTGATGAGTGAATGATCTCGCTCGAACAAGACTGAATTATGAAAGCTCTAAATTGACTTACTTCCCTAGATGAAGTATATGCAGCAGTAAAAGAAAACAATTAATTATTTAAAAAAATATTATGTCTGATGAATTATTAATACTAGATTCCAAACAAGAAGAGACTGGTTCTACTAAAAAAGAGTGAGGACAAGCCAGTTTTGGTTTAGATAAAATAAATGAATGGTTAATTGAACAACAAAAAATTAATTTAAAATCAAAAGTAATTTTTTTCAGGCTTTTAGCGACCATGGTAAATGCTTGAATTTCAGTTCTAAAATCTATTACAATTCTAGAAAAACAAGAGAAAAATCTAGTATTAAAAAAACTTTACACAAATATAATTGATTGAATAAAATGATGAAAAAACTTAAGTAATAGCTTAAGAGATTATAATAATAATTTTTCTGATTCAGAGTGTTCTATTATAGAATCAGGTGAAAAAACCTGAAAACTAAATTCAGCGCTAATTCAATTAGCAGATCAGGTTGAAAAAGTAGAATGAATTTCAAAAAAATTCAAATGAGCATTAATTTATCCTGCTGCAATTATTATAGTAATGTTTTCTGTAATATACATTCTTATGACCCTTGTTGTACCAAAAATTGTTGAAATTTTTTGAGATAAATCAAAACTTCCACCAATAACCTTATTTTTAATTGCAGTAAGTGATTTCTTTGTAAATTATTGAATTTATTTAATTATATGAATTATTTGATTTATTATATTTATTTCATTTTGGAAAAAAACTCCATATTGAAAATATAAATTTGATAAATTTATACTAAAAATACCTATCTTTTGAATGATAAATCAAAAAATTATTTTATCAAAATTTGCTCGTGTTTTATCTAATCTTTTATCAAGTTGAATTTCAATTGTAGAATCATTAAGAATTGTAAGTGATATTGTCTGAAATGAAGTCTACAAACAAAGAATTCTTCTTTTAAGAGAAGATGTAAAAAGGTGAATTAAAATATGAGAAAGTCTTGAAGATGATTCTTTATTTCCTGATATGCTTGTGCAAATGATAAAAGTATGAGAAGAAACAGCAAAATTAGATACAATCATTATTAAAATTGCTGATTTTTATGATGATGAAGTTGACCAAGTTATAAATAATATACAAAAATTATTAGAACCAATAATTATAGTTATAATGGCAGTGGTGGTATGATTTATAGCTGTTTGAATTATGCAACCAATTATGAGTCTTGCTGATATAGTAAGTGAAGGTTAAAATATTTTAAAAAAAGATTAAATTAAAAAAGTTCACCAATTGGTGAACTTTTTTCTTATTTCTTCAACTTTAACTCAAATTTACCTTCATCAATTTCAAGATTTTTCGAAATATCAAAATCGCTTAAATTAGTAATTTTCGATAAAGTTTCACTTTCTATATAATCTCTAAATAAATTTAGAATTTGATCTATTTTATCTCAAGTTATAGATAATTTAATTCTATCAGATACATTATATTCTGCTTCTTTACGAGCATCTTGTATAGTTCTAATTAAATCACGAGCAATTCATTCAAGTTTTAACTGCTCTGTTATTTTCGTATCAACTGCGATTACCATTCCAAATCCTGCTTCGATATCTACTTCAACTCAAGATAATGGCTCATAAGCAATTTCATATTCTCATTCTTCTAGAATAAAACCAGAAATCCCCTCTCCCTCTGGGAGAGGGTTAGGGTGAGGGATTTTAATTCTTCATTCTCATAAATCTTGGAAATTTCAGTTTTTTGCTTGAATTATTATATTTTGTACGTCTTTTCAAAATCTTGGACCGATTAATTTAGCATTTGGGCGACAGATTTTTTTGGCAATTTGAGTCATATCAGAAAGTATTATTATTTCTTTAATATTTAATTCTTCTTTAATAATTTCTTGGTAATAAGGTTCTAATTTTTCTCAAATAGTTAGAGAAGTAAGTGGTTGTCTTACTCTTATTTTTTTATTAGCGCGGAGAGCCAACCCGAGATTTATGATTTTTTGGGTTTTTTCCATTTGAGAATTTAAGCTTTCTGAAATTAAATCACTTTTACATTCTGGATAATTTTCTAGGTGAACTGATTCTTTATTTGTAAGATTTTTAAAAACTTCCTCACTCACAAATGGCATTATTGGAGCAATAACTTTAGATAATTCCACTAATACCTCATAGAGCGTATGATAAGCTCATATTTTATCTCAATCATTTTCTGACTTCCAAAATCTACGACGAGAGCGACGAATATACCAATTTGTAAGATTATCCATAAAATCAAAAATTGGACGAGTAACAGCATTTAAATCATAAGTTTCAAATCAATTATTTGTACTTTTTATTAACTCTTGAAGTTGAGATAATATCCACTTATCTAAATTATTAAAACTTGACTCACCTAAGTACTTATAAACTTCTTTTTCTTTTCACTCAAATTTATCAATATTCGCGTAAGTTGTAAAAAATGAATAAGTATTCCAAAATGGCAAAATAACTTTTTTAATAATCTCTTCTACTCAGCTTTCCGAAAATTTCATATCTTCAGCCTTAACCGCACCTGAATTCATCATATAAAATCTTATAGCGTCAGCTCAGTGTTTATCTATTAATTTCTCTGGATCTGGATAATTATTCAAAGATTTACTCATTTTACGTCAATCCTCAGCCAAAACTATTCAGTTTACAATTACATTTAAATATGGAGTTCTATCAAAAAGCAAAGTTCCTAAAATCATAAGAGTATAAAACCATCATCTAGTTTGGTCAATTCACTCAGCGATAAAATCACCTGGATATTTAAAATCCTCTTTTCATTTAAATGGATAATGTTTACTCGCATAAGGCATAGATCCAGACTCAAACCAGCAATCAAGAACTTCTGGAATACGAGTTAAAACTGTTCCAGTTTTTGGATGTTTTAATTTGATTTTGTCCACAAAATGTTTATGTAAATCTACTTCAATTCCCTCTTCTACATAGAAATATTTATATTCCATATTCTCCTCTCCTTGCGAAAGAAAGGTTGGGTGAGGTCTTTTCTCAATTTGCCCAAAATCTTTATTTAATTCGTACAATTCCTCTATACTTCAAACGCAATAAATCTCTTCCTTATCTTCACTTCTCCAGATGGGCATAGCACTACCCCAATATCTATTACGGGATATATTCCAATCGCGAGCTTGAGCTATCCATTTTCCAAATCTTCAATCTTTAATATTTTCAGGAACCCAATTTACCTCAGCATTATTTTTAACTAATTTATTTGCTACTTCCTCAACCTTCACATACCAAGCGCTAATTCCACGATAAATTAGCGGAGTTTTACATCTATAACAATGAGGATATGAATGATTTATAGTTGAAATATTAATTATATCTCACCTTGTTTTTAGCATTTGTATTACTTTTTCATTAAAATCAAACACATAATCTCCGCTATTTTCAAATAAATTCTCTACTTTTCCTGTATCATCAATATGAGAAACAACTCATAAATTTTCTTTTTTTCAAATAATAGAATCGTCCTCTCAATAAGCTGGTGCGATGTGAACTACTCAAGTTCCACTCTCGGTTGTTACATGATGACCAATTACAACTCTGTAGACGTTTTCTCAAAGTTCCATTCATTTTGGTAGGTCTCCCGCATCACGAAGTAATTCAAAATCATTAAAAAGTGGCTCATATTCTATTCCAGCAAGACAACATCATTGATAATTTCTAACTATTTTATAATCAGCTTCATCCTTATAATAATTAGCGAGTCTATCTGTTGCGAGAATATAAGTCTCTCCGGTTTTTTTATCTAGCACTTCGCTATATTCGATTTCTGCTCAAATAGCAAGTCCGAGATTAGCTGGAAGTGTCCAGGGAGTAGTCGTCCAAGCTAGGATATATTTATTATCATTTCATTTGATTTTAAATTTAACAGTGGTAGATTTGTCTTGTCTATCTTCATATCATTGATTTACTTCAAAATTTGAAAGAGGCGTCGAACATCTCGTACAATAAGGCACAACTCTTTGAGATTCATAAATATGTCATTTATCAAAAAGAGATTTAAATACCCACCAAACGCTCTCCATAAAATCTTGGTCCATAGTTTTGTAATCATTGTCCATATCTATCCATCTTCCCATTTTCTCTACAATTCTTCTCCATTCAGTCGTATATACCATTACATTAGATCTGCATTGCTCATTAAATTCATATACTCAGATTTTATCTTCTATATCGCGTTTCCCCGAGATTTTAAGTTTTTTCTCTACAATATTTTCGATAGGAAGCCCATGACAATCCCACCCAAACCTACGCTCCACATATTTTCACTTCATAGTCTGATATCTCGGAATAATATCCTTAAGCGTTCACCCAAGAAGATGACCATAATGCGGAAGTCCCGTAGCAAACGGAGGTCCATCATAAAATACAAATTCATCCGCTCCAGCGCGAATATCCAAAGACTTCTGAAAAGTCTTGTTTTTCTTCCAAAAATCTAAAATTTTTGCTTCCAATTCTGGAAAGCTCTGACGAGAATTTACTTGTGGGTACATAGTTTGTTAAATTAAGAATTAAAAGTTATTTTGTAAAAAATTTGATTTTTTAGGTGTTATTAATATAATGTAGTTACTTTTGGGGATTCTCCCATCGATTCCCGAGTTTACTCGGGATGATAATTTTAGAGATTTAAGAGATTCTTAAGTCTCTTTTTTATTTCGCTAAAATCTTTTTCATCTAATTCTCATATTTTTCTCTGAAATCTATTTTTATGAATCATTCTTATTTGATACAATAAAGCAGTTTCTTTTATTCAATGTAAATTATATTGATAAAACCAACTTCAAATCTTAATTTTTGAGCTTAAAGGCACAACAATACAAGAATCAGAAGATAATTTCTTTAAAATTAAAACCGGTCTTCTAAAATTTTCTCATTTTCAATTAGATTCACTTTTTATATTTATTCATAAACTTATCCGCCATATATCTCATTGTTTAAAATATATTTCAGATTTTTTATTATGTATTTTTTTCTTTTCTTCATTCCAATTATCAAAAATTTCTATATCTTTATTCATAATTTATAGAACTTTTAAAAAAATAAAAACACACTAAAAACTAATGTGCTTTTGGTCCCGGATTTGGGAAGGTACCACCTAAAGCTTTGGAACAATGCAATTGTTCCCTACTTGATTATATTTATTTACGGAGTTTTGTCTCCGAGAGGTTCTACTTGGTTTCTTCCTCCAGCTTGTCTCGTGATAGCGAGACTCAAATGCTTTTAATAACATGGAGTCATTATATTTATAAAGTGAAAAAGTCAAAGAAATTATAAAATAAACAAAACTAAAACTATAAAAGCCAAAAAAATTGTCGCAATTTGTTTTGAATTTAGTTTTTCTTTAAGGAAAATAAATGTAAGGATAGGAGTTGTAATAACCGAGAATAATCAAATAAAATTTACAATATTTCAAGATACATATTTGTATCAAATAAAAAATAAAAGTCATCCTGTGAACAAAAATAAGGCAACAGATAAATAACTAATAACTTGGGATTTATTTAATTTAAGCTCATTTTTAAGATTTATTTTATTATTAAAGAGAAAAATAGAGAAAAATATTATAGAATAAATAAATATAAAAAATTCAGAATAGAAAATCATTTGAACAGGTGTTGCTATCTGATTTTTTATAATGAAATTATTTATTCAATAATAAATAGTCCAGCTAACAGAAGTAATAAAAGCATAAACTGCATATTTATTTATTTTTATTTTCTTTTTCTCATTTCTTTCAAATAAAAATAGAGAAATTAATAAAAAATATACGATACTTAAAACTAGTTTTAAATTAGAAAATTTTTCAATATCTCAAATGAGGAAAATATTTAAAAAATAAGACAAAAAAACATAAGTAAAAGCAATAACCATAACTATTGCATTATTTAAATGTTTTAATGCTTTGTATAAAGCCCAAATTCCAGAATATCAAAAAAATCAAATTAATATAAACAATCAAGAAATTTTTAAATCAAAATTTAAAAAAGGAGTTCAAGATAATAATAAAAAAGCAAAAGCATAGAAAGATATAAAAAGATATTGATAAAAAAGAGATTTATAAATATCAAAATTGACAGAAATATATTTACTTATTACACTTCATAAAGAAGTAAGTATCATTCAAATTATTGCGTATATCATAGATTTTGTTTAAAATAAATATTCTTCGTTTCTTGTTTGTTTTAGTTTAAAAAAGTTTTATAGTAAAAACTTAAACAGAAATTTCTTCTATTAGTCATTTTATTAATCAGCTTATCTGTGCTACATTTAAATCTGCATTGTTTTCTATTCTTTTTATAGTGCTTCATCTAAAATAATCTTGAACTATTCATCAATTATAATATGAATTTATTCTTTCTGTCATTTTTATAACAAAATCATCTATATATTTTCATCTTTGAATCAACCTTTTTACTAATACATCGTTTGTAGCTTTTATTTCTACAATTATATCTGGTTTAGGCAGGGTTTTAAATTGTTCTGTAAATATAGAATTAAAAGCCTTTCTTTTATCTCATGAAAGATTTATATCTGAGAAAATAAATGGCTGAGTTAATGCAAAATCAAATATTATAGGGAAAAATTTAGATTCTATAAATCATTTTGTAACTTGAGCAACATCTGTGGCTAAAAAATAATTTTGATTATTTAGCCATAATGTAAGATCAGACACTTTTCATTTAGTATTTTTTATGATTGATAAAAATGGGTTTTCATCTGGTAGTTCTGTGTAAATTATTCATCCAAGAAAATCGGCTAATATTCTAGTAAAGGTACTTTTTCATACTCATGCAGGTCCAGTTATAGCGATAACTGGAAATCTTTTATAATGTTTTAGAAATTCTTTCAAAGTCATATTTAATTCTGGCTCTGATATAAAATCTCTATATGAATCACTTTTATTCATAATAATTTATTAAAAAATCTACTACATCTTACCATTAAATATATTTTAAATCAAATTTTGAAATTTTATGAGTGATTTTCATTCATTTTGTCCCATTTCCATTCTCTATTTTTATTAAAATTAACTTTTTTCAATATTTCTTCTTCAATATTTATATCAAATATTCCACAAAGGTGTAAAATTCTTTGGACTGCATCACCAAGTTCTTCTTTAAATCCATCTTTTCAATCTATATTATTATGACGATAGGCCTCAAAAGCTTCTGATATCTCAGAATGAATTAGAGCAATTTTTTCAGCAACATTTATTTCTTCAGGTTTTGTACCAAAACCTTTTTCTTTTGCTTGTTGCATTATAATATCTACAAGTTTTTTCATATTAGTTAAATTATATTTAAATTAAAATAAATATTCTTCGTTTCTTGTTTGTTTAGGTTGTGAAATGGGTTTTTTGATATTTTGTTTATTTGGATTTGGTTTATTTATTGTTGATTTAGTAATATTTGTCTTATTTATTACTGGTCTATTATCAATATTTGACTTAGAAATATTTTGAATATTTTCTTTGCTAGATTTTGATTTATTTGAAGTATAATGTCTATATTCAACCTTTTTTCTAATTGATTGTAAATAATCTGTTTTAGAATCTGATGCCTTAAGAAGTAGAGAAGAAAGATATCTTCTATGAGGAGCAATAAGCATTAGAAATTTATTATTAGCTACTAAATGTCTGAGTAGACAAGAAAAATCTCAATCTCAACTAACAATTAGAGCTTTATCATATTTATTGTAATCAATCATTGCCTGAAGTATTAACTCAGCATCCACATTTCATTTTACTCAAATTCAATCTGGAGTACTTACTACTTCTTTAAAAACTATAACAAATCCTGCCTTTTGTATTGCGATATACAAGTCTTCCATTCAAGCAATAAATCCTATAAAAACATAAGCTACTTCTATATTATATTGATCTCTTAGATAGTCACGAAATTTTTTCCAATCCATTTTCCAACCAAGTTTGTTAAGTCAGGAATTAAGATTTTGCGCATCAATAAAAGCATAATTACTTTTATTTTGTTTTATTTGTTGATTTTTATTCATATTACTTTTTAAATTTTTTTAATTCTTCTAATTCCTTTACAATATTCTGCATTTGAATTTCAATTTTTTCAATATATTTTATAGTTTTATCGGTTTCTAATTCCTCTACCTCATTATCCTCCGTTATTTCATCTACATTTTCTTGGATTTCATCCACATCTTCTTGGATTTCATCGATATCCTTTTCTATTAATTCCACGTCTTCTTGGATTTCATCAATATCTTCTTGGATTTCATCAATATCTTCCTCTACTGCTTTAAGACTTTCCGTATTTCTATTTACAGTCATTTGTATAAAAATAGCAAGATAAATAGCTTCAAGTGATACAACTGTAGTAAGTATTAAAAGCATTTCTTCAAGCTCTATTCAAAATAAAACTGATACGAAACAAATAATAAAAAATAAAGTATGTACAATTAAAGACGATTGCGATCCCACCCAATTAGTAAATAATATTGAGAAATCAATGTTATTTTTTTTCTTTCATATAGATTTCTTTTTAGTTATTTTTCACATAAATAATTTTAATTAACATTAACATTGTCTTTTAAGAATCTTGGGTTATTAGCATATTTAAGTCATTCTTCAAGTGATATTTCTCCCTCATTTATAAACTGTAATAAGTCTTGTTCTAGAACTTGCATTCATTCAACTCAGTACATTTGCATAACTGAAGGAATTTGGTGAAGCTCATTTTCTCTAATCAGATTAGAGACAGCTGTATTTTTAATTAAAATTTCTTTTACCATTCTAACTCAGCTTCCATCACTTTTTCTCAAAAGTCTTTGAGAAAAAACTCAGGCCAAAGTATCAGCCAGTTGCATTCTTACCTGATTTTGTTGTGCAGCTGGAAATGAATCTATAATTCTTGAAATTGTCTGATATGCACTTCTCGTGTGAAGTGTTGAAAACACTAAATGTCATGTTTCAGCAAGTGTTAAAGCCATTTCTATTTCTTCTACATTTCTCATTTCTCAAAAAAGTATTACTTGAGGGTTTTGTCTCATTGCTCAAATAAGCGCTGTATTATAATCTGGAACATCTCTTCAAATTTCTTTTTGTTCAACAATTGACATTTTATGTTCATGTACATATTCAATTGGATCTTCAATTGTAATAATATGTTTCGCATAATTTGCATTAATTTCATTAATCATAGCTGCCAAAGTTGTAGATTTACCCGATCAAGTAGGACCCGTTACAAGTACCAATCATTGTCATTTTTTCGTAATATCTGTGTAAATAAATGGTAAATTTAAGTCCTCTATAGATGGAATCTTATCTGATAGTAATCTTAATACTACCATATAATAATTCATTTGGAATGAAATATTTCATCTAAATCTAGAACCTTGAAATAAAAATGAAAAATCTAGGTTTTTAGTTTCAAGTAATTTTTCATGTTGCTCACTTGTAATTAAAGATTTTGCTAAATTTTTTGTATCTTCTGATGTTACTTTTTCTATTCATTCATTCACAAGAATAATTTCTCCAGAAATTTTTATAGCCGGGTAGGTACCAACAGTATAATAAAAATCTGATCATTTATTTTCAATTACTACTCACAAAAGAGCATCTCTTATGGGATAATCTTTTATCATTACATTTTCTAACATATTTTATTAATTAAGAATTAAAACATTATAGTTATTAATATGATTAAATCAAACTACATTTTACTAGCTACTTTGGCAAGGTTAAAGAATGGTAACATTATCGCTATTACTATAACTCAAACCATTGCTCAAACAAATACTATAATAAAAGGCTCAAGCATAGTCATAAGATTTCAAATATATCTTTCTAATTCCTTAGAATAATTAACTCAAACTCTTTCCATAGATTTTCATATTGTTCAGGTTTCTTCTCATACATTTACCATATGAACAAAATCTTCTGAAAAATATTTACTTGAAAAAGTTGTTTCTTTACTTCAGGTGCTTAATCACATTGCATTTGATACCTTAATTCAGGTTTCAACTTCATTTTTAATTTTTATAATTTCCATTCTATAATACATATTAGTAACTACATTTGATGCAGTTTCGAGAGCTTCAAGCATTAAAACTCAAGAATCAAGAAGTAGAGAAAAAGAATTAATAAACGCAATAATGTTTCACTGTCTTACAATAAATCAAAAAACAGGAAGTCTCATACTTATCCAAGAAAATATTTTTTGTCATATATAAATTTTTTTCATCGTAAAGAAAAACGCAATTATTCAAAAAAGAGCAGATAAAAGTATTATCCAATGATTAGTCATAAAATCAGAAACATCTATCATAAATTGTGTTAGTGCTGGTATTTCTACATTTGTTTTTTTAAATGATTCAGTAATTTTTGGTATAATAAATGTCATCATAAATGTAACCATTGCTAGTGTGATAAAAATCAAAATAGCTGGATAAATCAAGGCTCATCTTATTTTTGCTTTAAGTTCTATAGATTCCAGAAGTTTTTTATCTAATTCGGTCAATACTCTCGGTAGAGTTCAGGTTTTTTCTCAAACAATAATTAATGATATTATAAAAGGATCAAAATATTTACTGTATTGTCTCATAGTATCAGAAACAGAAAGTCCATGATCTAGATTTAGTCTTATTTCATTTACTATTCTTTTTAATTTCTCATTTTTAACTTGTTTATGTAGAATTCAAAAGGCAGTTTTTAAATCAATTCAACTATTTAAAAAATTAGAAAGTTTATTAATAAATTGCCAAACTTCCTTTTTTGAAATTCAGCCTATAATAATTTGCTGAGTTGTCTTTTTTACGATTCAAGCTGGTTTTTTTCATGTTTTAAGCGCATATCTAGCATCATCTAAAAGCTTTAAGAATTTTTCATTATTAAAGTTTCAAGTATTATCTATAAATTTTGTTTTGCTAATAAACGCCATATTTTATAAAAATTAAATTTTTCAGTTTTTAAAAATTACATCAATTGCCTCCTTAATTACAATATTGTACTCTCATTTTTTGTATAAATCAAGTAAGACTGCATATTTTTTCTGTAATTTGTCTTCTTGTTTTCTCATTATAACCTTTTGTTCACTTCATATTGCTTTTTCAAGATAAAATTTCATTTTATCATGTACAAATCATTCCTTATAATAAATTAATGCATCTTGTTTTAATTTTATAAATTCTCATACCTTGTACAATCTATCAAGTCTTTGTAATCTTATTTTTAATTCTCTATCATATTTTTCTTTTTTAATTTTATCAATAACTTCTTGTTTAGTTGTATTTTTAATTTGTACATTCGCCTTTTTAACATTTGATTCTTGTAATATTTTTTCTAATTCTGCTTTATTTGATATTAAATCTTTATTCTTATCTCTCACAAATACAATTAATGTAACATCATCATCAAAAGATAAATTTCATTTATAATCATTTACATCCTTTAAAATTTGTTCTTGAAGTTTTTTAGCACCTGTATAAGTACCAGCAGCCTTTAAAAAGCTTTCTTCAAATCTAGTCATTCAATACATATTTCCAGTCGCATCTTTTGTCTCTGTAATTCAATCAGTATAAACTAATGCAATATCTCAATCATTTAATTCTATTTCTTTAATTTTAATTGATGATACATTATTTATTAGTCTTACTCACAAAGCAAGTCATCAAGCTGTAAATTTTTCAACTTTATTTGTAGTTTTTCTATAAATAAAAATAGGATTATGTCCTGCTCAAACAGTACTTAGAGTATTTTTTATAGAATCCCATTCAAAGAAAATTGATGTTACAAACATTCTTCATTTAATTTTTTCTTTTAATTCGTTATTAAGCTTTAAAAATAAATCTTTAAAAATTTTTATTTTTTTAGAATAATCAAAAAATAATTTTGAGAGCATTGCTACAACAAATCAAGATTGTACTCAATGACCCGTGGCGTCTCAAATATAAAAAACAACCTTAGAATTATCTACCCTATTAAATCAAAAAGTATCTCATATTATTTTATCCTTTCAAATTATTTTTCAAAAAATATCAAATCATTGTAACTCAAATCATTCCAAATCCTTTGTTAATCAGGTGTTTATAGTGTTAAAGAAATCACTATTTATTTTTTCTCAATCAATATCATTAATGGTTCAGGAATTAGTTAATAACTTATCTAATTCAGATAAAGTTCTCAATCTTTTTAATTTGTCATTTCTAGATTGTATTTTTTCTTTTTGTTCTCTGAATTTTGCTGAAATATTAGCAAAAAATCATTTATTTTTTTCTTTTACAGTTAGATCAACTCAAATATCAGATAAAATTTTATCAACTTTTGGTGCTTTTTTTATCTTTTTTTCACTAATTAATTTTGACTTGTTGTAAGCATTTTGAACTGTAGTCAAAAGCCTAATCGCCTCTCTTTTGTTTGGAAAATCAAATGCTATTTTCTTTGAAAGAGATAGAGCTTTTGCATATTCTTTTTGTTTTAAAAGTGATTTTATATCTTTTACCTGAATTTTATATTCTTTTTCTTGTTTTTCTTTTTTATATTTTTCGGTTTCTGCTCTATTTTTATCTTCATTTATAGCTAATCTTTTTTCTAATAAAGTAAGTCTTTGAGATAATTCATGAGATAAATCCCTAACTTTTTTAATTTTTTCTTGTGCCTTTTTAGAAACCTCCTCTACATTAGAGGATTCTAATACATACAGTTTTTTTATTAATTCTTCATTATAATTTATAAGAGATTTGTGTTTTAAAATAAGCTCTCTAATAGCTAAGATTACATTCTTATAATCTTTAATCTTTTCATAAGTTTCGACCCACTCCAAGGCCTCCTTGAATCATTGTATTAATTCAGGTTGCTTTTTTTTCTTTATATTAAAAAATGTTTTTAGGGTCTTAAACACAAATTTAGAAAAATTACATATTATATTAATTTCATTATTTCATCAACTGTCGTTTGTTTTGTAGCAGCTTTAATAAAGCCATCTTGCATAATAGTAATCATTCATAATTGCCTAGCTTTATCTTCTATGTCATGCACAGAAGCTTTATTTAAAATTAGAGAATCTAGACTGTCGTCCATTACAAGTACTTCTTGAATTCAAATTCTTCATTTATATCAAGTATGACCACAAACCTCACAACCAGCGCCTTTATTGAAATTTATATCTTCAACTTTTTCATCTATTACACTATTCAAATAACTTCACACTTTTTTAATAATTGCTTCATCTTTTATTTTGTAATCAGCCTTACATTTATCACATAATCTCTTTACAAGTCTTTGAGAAACTACTAATTTTAAAGCTGAGGAAATCAAAAATGGCTCAATTCACATGTTAATAAGCCTTTGAATAGTTCAGGCTGCACTGTTTGTATGGATTGTAGAAAGAACTAAATGCCCTGTCAAAGCTGCTTCAATGGCAAGCATTGCAGTTTCTTTATCTCTTATTTCTCAAACCATTATAATATCTGGATCTTGTCTAACTAAAGACCTCAAACCCTCAGCGAATCCAAATCAAATATCTTTTTTAATTTGAGTTTGATTTACAAATGGCATATTATATTCTACTGGATCTTCAAGAGTTGTGATATTAAAATCAAGAGGATTAAATGATTTTAACATTCCAAATAAAGTAGTAGATTTACCAGAACCAGTTGGTCCGGCTATAAGAATCATTCAATATTTACTCTTTAGACTTTCTTTTATTTTAGCCAAATTAACATCTAGAAAATTAAGCTTATCAATATCAATTAAAGAAAAATCTTGAACAAGAACTCTCATTACAACCTTCTCTCAATTAACGACAGGAATAGTACTCACTCTTATATCAGCAAATTTATCTTGAGGTAAGTTAAGCGCTATTTTTCAGTCTTGAGGTTTTTGTTTTTCATCAATTCTAAGATTTGATAGAATTTTTAATCTAGAAAGAAGCTTCGCATACTCATCAATTGCGATTTTATCAACATAAATAAAATCTCCACTTTCTCTAAGTCTAACAAGAACATAATCACGAGTTGGCTCTATATGAATATCTGAAGCATTTAATTCAATGGCTAGATTAAAAAGAGCTGTGGTATATTCTGTAATATCACCAACGTCACTATTAACACTCATACTATTAAATTCTTTTTGTTTTTTTGTCCTATATTCAAACATTTTATTTTTATATTAACAAATAATATTATAACTACATGTGTAATTATAATATATATATACATATAATGCAAGTTTTAATGATTGCATTTTATCTTATTTATATTTTAAATAAGATATTTATTTAAATTTTACATTTTTTTAAAAAAAATGTATTTAAAAAATAAAATAGTCTTTTATTTCACATAATTCATTTTTACGATAATGAATACAAGATTATAAATAAAAAAAAATGAAATGTCAAAAAGAAATAGAAATGTCTATACGGCTTGAAGAAAAAAATTAAATAACTATAAAATACCAAAGTAATTCAAAAAAAATTTGAAATTATTTTGATTAAATGTAAAATAAAAAATGGATAGGACAAAAAATCTATCCTTAGATATTCCCTAAAATATCTAATTATTTGATAAAAATATTTTTTTGTTGAAAAAAATTTTGACAAATAAATAAATTTATGTTTTAATGTTTTTGTTGAATTAAATTTCAACTTTTATATTTTTTAATTTTATATTCTATGTTTATAGATAAAAAACTTGTTACTACTAATAAATCATGATTCACATTAGTTGAATTGATCGTAGTAATTTCTATTCTTGCAATTCTTGGTACAATCGCTTTCTTATCTTTTGGATGATATTCATCAAGCGCCAGAGATGCTAAAAGATCTCAAAACCTTGACGATATCGTAAAAGCCATGACCATCGGTCAAGCTAACGGTGTTGGTGTTACTAGTTATGTTACAGATGGTACTGCTTCATTAAACTGAACTGCAGATACTAAATGAATAGCTTGATTAGGAAATACAGTTTTTGCAGATACTACAAAATATGTTGGTTGAGATGTGAATACTACTGCTTTAGGTCTTAAATCTACTGATTATGTAGATCCTAGTTCAGCTGCTAATTACAAAATTGCTGCTACTACATTAGCTGGTTGAGCTTTTGAAGTTGCTGCTACTATGGAAGCTGTAAATGGAACTAAAACTACAAGAGTTTTAGGAAATTTCAGATCAAGAGCAACAACTGATACTGCGTCAATTTCAGCTACATGATCTAATAATACAATAACTATTTGATCTGCTGATATTGGTAAATTTAAAGTTAATGATACTGTTCTAGCTGGTACAGTGGCTACTACTATTACTAATATTTCTGCTGATGGAACTACAATTACTTTAGGTACTAATGCTGGTGTTGTTCTTCCTGGAACAATAGCTCTTTCAGTTTCTGAAGTAGCTTGATTAATTGGTGATAGTGCTACTAAAGCTCCACTTAAAGATTGAGATACATCAATATTCCCATATATTCTTAATTAATTCTAAATACATTATTCTTAAAAACCTCAGGGGAACCTGAGGTTTTTATTTTTGTGTTTGATTTTTGAGAGGAATTTAATATAATTAAAATGTTTTATCTTTAATTTTAAGATTATGGCAGTTGTAAGTATAGAAGTTCCAGATTCTATTGCAAATAAATTTGATACTAAAGTTATTAAATATTCTTTTTTTATTAAAAAAATTACTTGATTAGATATTGATGAAGAGAAATGATGGATAGATATGGATGTTAATATGAATGCAAAAGATTTTTTGAAAGTATTAAAAAGTAAGGTAATTTAATATGGTTGCCATTTGGATAAAATTTCTTAAAAGCCAAAACAAAGATATATCATTAAAAATTTATGAAATTATTGAGAAAATTATTAATTGAGATACAACTTGATTAGATATTAAACCTCTTTCTTGAAAAGAAAATTATTTTAGATGTAGAATCTGAAATATAAGAATAATTTATACAAAAAATATAAATTGAGAAATTGAAATAAAGAAAATTTGATATAGATGAGATATTTATAAATAAAAATCCCTGAAGGGATTTTTTACTTCGTTCGAAATGACAGATAGTGAAGTTTAATTTGAAATGAAAATAATAAGATGTTTTTTATATTATTTCTAAAAATCTATTGAATTTTTTTTTAAAAGAAATATACTGGGTTTATTAGTATATTTTTACTAAAAACTTTTTAATTAATTATATTTAAATTTATATGAACAAGATTAATAAATCTGGGTTTTCTTTGATAGAGTTATTAGTTGTAATTACAATACTCGCTATAATAAGTGTCGTTGCTTATACAAACTTTTCTGGAAGTACTGGAAAAGCAAAAAACAGTAAAAAACTTAATGACATTACAAGTATAGAGACTTGACTTCAAACATTTTACCAAGACAAAAATTATTATCCTATGCCATCTGCTTATGTTGTAGGAACTAATGTTTGGGGATATGATACTACTAAATTCGCTCAAATAAATAATACACTTGCAATTACTGGTTGAGCATGAAATCCTATTACAGCTGTAGATGGTCTATGATGATGAAAAGTAAATAATACTGCATGAACTCAAATATGATCAAAATGAGTGATAGATTCTAGTGTTTTAAGTAAACAATATCTTAGTCAAGAATTAGTTGACCCTAGCTTAAAAGATATTAAGGTATGAGATACTCAATCATTTAAAGATTTTTGAATTTGAAAATATGTTTATTGAGTATATGCAAAAAGTGATTTCAGTACTTCATCTAGAAAATGACAAGCATATAATATAGCAGTTACATTAACAGATGAACAAAAATGATATCTCGCAAAAATAGTTTGAAATTTTGACAATAATACTTGTTCTAATTGTCCTAAATCCCTTATTTGAAGTGGAACAACTAATAATAATTTAATGGATTGAGAAAGTAGCTTAACTGGGTCTGTTACAGATATTAATGATAGAATTCCATACCCAGTTGAATGATTTTAATATAATCTAATCTAAACATTTATGTTAATACCTACTGTAATAGACAAGACACCGGGTGGATGAGAGAGAGTTTATGATATATATTCAAGACTCCTAGAAGATAGAGTAATATTTCTTGGAGATGCTATTGATAGTGCTGTTGCTAATACGGTAATTGCACAATTATTATTCCTTGAAAAAATCGACCCAAAAGCTCCAATTACAATGTATATAAATTCTCCAGGATGACATGTAACAGCTGGACTTGCAATTTATGACACTATGCAATATATAAGCTGTGATGTTGTTACTGTGTGTATTGGACTTGCTGCTAGTATGGGTTCTGTAATACTCGCTGGATGAGCTAAATGAAAAAGATACTCTCTACCAAATAGTGAAATTATGATTCACCAACCTCTTGGTTGAGCAGAGGGGCAGGCAACAGAAATTAGAATTGCAGCTGAACATATTATCAAAACTGGAAATAGATTATATAAAATTATCGCAAAACACACATGACAAGATATTAAAAAAGTAGAAGTAGACTGTGATAGAGATAATTATATGACAGCCGAGGATGCACTTAAATACGGATTAATAGATAAAATAATTACAAATAAATAAAATGTATTTCTATTTAATTACATTAATTTCAGCAATATCAGATTTGACTTCAAAAATTTTTATGAAGTCATTTTTGTTAAATGAAGAAAAAATTAGTTTAATTTGAGATATTTTAAGTTTAAAATTAGTAAAAAATACTGGAATTGCATTTTCCCTACCTATTGAATGATTGGCTTTAAAAATAATTACAGTTTTGATAATTGCTTTAATTGTTTTTTATTATTTTAAATACGAGAAAAAAACTAAAGTAAATCAAATTGCATTTGGCTTAATTGTCGGATGAGCACTGTGAAATTGAATTGAGAGAATATTTAACTCTGTAGTAATTGACTTTATAAATTTAAAATATTTTGCAATTTTTAATTTTGCTGATATATTTATAAATATTTGAGTGATAATTTTAATAATTAATTATTTAAGTTTATGCAAGAAGAAGGAAAAATAAGTAATGAGGAACTTCTAGGGCCTCCGAGGCTAGATTTGCTAACTATTGGATTAAATGCTGTTTGAGCTATAATAAATGGTTTTATTGGGTGAATTATTATTCTTGCTTGAATATATTTCTTTTTGTGAAAAGCTCAAGGATTTTCTGGAATTTATCCTTATATATTTTCTATGACCTGATTTTTTGCAACACTTTTCACATCAAGTCTAAATGTTTTAAGTAATAGATTAATAAGCCCAGAAAAATACAAAAGATGATCTATTACGTTTGTTCAAGTATTTTTGTATTCAATATTTTTATATATTTTTATAGTTCCAATATATGTATATTCTGCATGATTAGATAGCGATTTAATAATTTATGTTTTTACAATTCATGTGATATTATCAATATTTTGAACTTCAATTTTCTCTGAAATTCTTTCAAATTACAGGTATATTTTACTTGGATTGTACGGAAGTTTTATCGGACTTTTTGTATCAGTTTTAATTTCATTTTTAGTTTTTGTAAGTTTTTCAAAATGAAATCAGAGCTTATATATTCTAGTTTGACTAATAATAATAATAAATTTATTTGTAAATATTTCTAGATCTTTATTTGAATACTGATATTATATGCTCTTTAAACATACAGGTTTTGATCAACTTGGAGATATTTTCTCAAAAATCGAAGAGGAAGAGCAAGAAGTAATCAAAAAAGCTCAAGAAGAATTAGAGAAATTTATTTAATTTTTAACTAATAAATTATGCGCAGTGAAACAAGTGCCCTTGGGGTGCACAAAATAGCTAAAAAAGTAATAGAAATCTATTTGAATGAAAAGAAAATTCCAACTCTGGATGAACTTTGAATTTCAAAACACCCAGACTTAAATACTAAAAATTTGAGTTTTGTGACTTTATATAAAGATGGAAAAGTAATAGCGTCAAGCGGTAGAATTAATCTAAAAAAGCCGAACACAATTGCAGAATTAATAGAAAATTCTCTATTTTGCCTAAAAGATCCAAGATTTATAGAAGCCATAAAAAACCCAGCTGAAATTAATAATGTTAATTTTAGAGTTGATATAATAACTCCATCGCAAAGAGAAGTTATAAACAAAATTGATGAGGTTGATATCAAGAAAAATTGATTAATTTTAATTAGTCAATCTCACTCTAAAATCTGAGTAATTCTCCCAAATATAGCAAATCTTATCACTACAAATGAGGATTTATTTACGCTAGTTTGTAAAAAAGCAGAGCTAGATCCAGCTTTACTAAAAGCAGAAGATTATATTCTCTATAAAATTGAATCTACTATTTTCTCTGATTTCTAAAAAAACCTAATTTATGCACATATTTTCCGTAAACCTTTTTTGAATTACAATAGCTCCGAGTTATTATTGATTAATGTACGGGCTTGGATTTATTGCGGGATATTTAATTATCAAAAAAAGGTGACTATTATCAGAAGTCTTTCTTGATAATCTTACCTTGTATATATTTTTTGGAGTAATACTGGGTTGAAGAATTTGATATATTTTGTTTTATAATTTATCTTTTTATCTACAAAATCCTAGTGAAATTCTGAAATTCTGGCATTGATGAATGAGTTTTTTTGGTGGAGCTATTTGAGTAATTTTGGCAATGATAATTTTTGCTAGAAAATACAAAAAAAGTTTTTACGATATTGCGGATAATGTTGTGACAATTTTGCCAATTTGACTTGGACTTTGAAGAGTCGGAAATTACTTAAATAAAGAACTTTTATGATTTGAATATTCAGGATTTTTGGCAGTTTATAAAAACTGAATTTGATATTTTCCTTCTCCACTTCTGGAGGCACTGCTTGAATGATTGGTTCTATATTTTATATTAAGTTTTTTATTTAAAAGAAGAAAATATCTTGGGCAAATTTGATGAGGATTTTTATTTTTTTATGGAATTTTTAGATTTTTAATTGAATTTGTCAGAACACCTGACGCCCAAATTTGATACATATTTTGATGGATAACTATCGCTCAAATAATGAGTTTTCCGATGATTTTAGTTTGACTTTACTTTTGATTATTTTTTAAAAAATACCCTGCAAATGCAAAATAAAACAATTTCAAATTCATTAATTTTAATTAGTCTAATTATAACTTTACTGAGTTTTATTTCAAACTCTATTCTTCAATTTTGAATGAATTTATATTTTGTAATGATGTGAAATTATATCTGAGTTTTAGCTCAATTTTCACTCTACCAATTCCTTCATTGATGATTTTTACACTTACTTTCAAATTCAATATTTATCTATTTATTTTGAAACCAAATAGAGGCTTTAATTTGAAAAAATAAATATATTTTGTTTTTTATTTTAAATACAATATTTGTTGGAATTTCACTTTTATTTTTGAGTAGTGGAAATACAATCTGAATAAGTGGCTTTGCTATGGCATTACTCGCTTATTATTTTCTTGAATTAAAATGAAGAAATCATCCAGATTACAAGTGAGCTTTGCTTTTTTTAATAATAAATATTAGTATTTGATTATGATCTAATATAAGTTTTGTAGGACATCTTAGCGGAGCTATTTTTTGAGCGATTTTCTATTATAGCTTGAAAAAATTTAAATACTAAATCAAACTCCTCCAAAAATTTAAATCACTAATTTTTGACCAAACTTCCTTAATTTCATCTTTTACTCTATCTAAATCTTCTTCAGTAAAATCCACATTTACAAAAGGATATTTTCCATCTTTTCACTCAACAAACTCAATTGCAAGCGAATTTACACTATATTTGGAAGCAAGAATATTATCAAGAGAAAACATTATTTTATAAAAAAGTAATTGACGGAAATATTTTCAATCTCAAGACTGAGTAGCTCATTTTATATCATTTAAACTTCTAGTCTTCCCCGTTTTATAATCTACCAAAATTACTTCATCATTATTTGCAGGCTCGATTTTATCTATTTTCCCAGTTAGCGGAATTCAGTCAAATACGATATTTTTAGATCTAAAATTATATTCAAGCTCGAGTGGAAGTGTGAATTCTCGCTTATTATCATACCATCCATTTAGTCATGTAATTCATTTTTCTTTAAGCCTTTCAAATTCATCTTTAGATAAAATTTCCTTATTAAGAAGCCAAATAAAATATCTTTCAAGAAAATCTTTATCTGGTGGATTTCCTGTTTTTTTGAATTCTAAATAAAAATATTCGAGAGTTTTGTGATAAACTTTACCAAAAATAGTAAATTCATTATCTTCAAATGGGTATTTAAAAATCACATCACGCAAAAATATTCTAGGGTCTTCTATAAATTTATTAAGGTCTGAAGCGGAAAGTTTATAATTTTTAAGAAATTCTTGAATATATAATTCTTCTTCCTTATCGACAAGTGAGTCAAAAGAGATAATTTTAAATTCATTTTTTACAATATTATCTAAATTTATATTTTCAACCATACGCGGAGCTAGTTCAATTTCTTGTAAAAATTCAGATTGTAACTTGGCTTTATTGTCAACTCAAGTAGGAAAAGATAAAGTTAGTTTTTTCTTCGCTCTAGTTAAGCTCACAAAAAACAATCTTCTTTCTTCTTCATTTTCTACTTCTTGAGCTAATCATTCGGTAATATTAGAACCTATAATTCAAAATGGAAGCTTGATTTTTTCAATTACTCTTTTGGATCACCAATTTCAAAGCAATAAAGATGGAATAAAAACATTTTCAAATTCTAGTCATTTTGATTGATGAGCAGTCATTATCTGAACTCCATCAATGCTTGATTTTAAGATATTTCTAGAAATTATTAGATTATATTTATAAAAATAACTTATTTTTTTTAGAAATTTTTCTGGAGTAATTTCTCTATCTAATTCCACTAATTTTTTCACATAATTTAAGAGTGTAAAAATATCTTCTAAATCGGAGAAATTTCAATTTTTCTCCACAAATTCTATAAAACTAAATTTTTCTAAAATTGTTTTGAAAAAATTGTAAAAATTAGAACTAAGTTCCGCTTGGCAATCAAGAATTTTTCTTACAAATTCTGTAATTTTATCGGCTCCTGTAATTTTTTGGTCTATTCCATTTTGTTCTTGTTCAAAAAAAGCCTGTTGTAAATCAGTTGGTTTTGAGATAGAAGCCAAAAATTCAGTATTTGAAATTAATTCAAATAATTTTTTCTTCAATTCTGGCTTGTAATTGAGATTATAAAGCTTTCTCAAGATTATTAAAATATCTAGTTTATTAACATCAGCTATTGGACTTCTAAGGATATTTGCGAGTTTAGAGTCATCTTTGCTGGGATCTACGACTATTTCAATCAGAGAAATTAATAATTTTACAAATCTAGATTTTAGAATATTTGATTTTAGTTTACTTTCTACTGGAATTGAGTTTGTTTGTAAAAAATCAGAAAAACTCTCAACTTCGCTATTTGTCCTCACAATTATCGCAATATCTTCATATTTTTCTCAAGTCTCAACTAGTGCTTTAATTTGGTCTAGAATAAAAGCTTTTTCCTCAATATCATTTTTACAAATAAATAAATCAGGCGCTGAATTAAAATTTTTATTTGAATTAAGTTCTTTTGAAAGACCTGGAATAAAATTAGAAATTCTTGATTTATTGTGATTTATAGACTTTGAAGCCAGGTCTAAAATTCCCTGAGTAGACCTGTAGTTTTGTTTTAAAACTACAAATTTTGTAGCTTCGTATTTTTTCGAAAAATAAAGCATATTTTCAAGATTTGCTCATTGAAATCTGTAAATACTCTGATCATCATCCCCCACTACCATTACATTTTTATCATCACTTTCACTCAATATCAAATCAATAATTTCATTTTGTGCGTTATTTGTGTCTTGATATTCATCAATCATTATAAATTGGTATTTTTCAGCATAATTAAGCCTTAAGTTCTGGTCCTCTTTTAATTTTTTCAACACAAAATCAATCATATCAGAAAAATCATAGAGTCATCTTTCATTTAAAACTTGTAGATATTTCGCATAAATATAATTTAATTCAGTGAGTTTTAAAATATGTTTTTCTCATTTTTCTTTTTCACTTGTATATTTTTTGAGTTTTGGATCAATAGCCTCTAGAATTTCAGCATAATTTTTTCTCTGTTGCTCAATAATAATTTTGAATTGTTCGTTATCAATTCACTCTTGTTTTAGCTTTGAAATGCTATTTTTTATAGAAGTCAAATAATGAAATTTATCATAGGGTGAACTAAGTGCCTCATAATTACCTCCGTCAATAATTTCTTCTAAAATCTCAATCTGCTCAATATCATCAATAGTTTTAAATGCTCTAAATGAAAGAAATTTCTCAGGAAAATCCGAAATTACATCATTACAAAAAGAGTGAATTGTAGAAACATTTATCTTATAACTATCAGACCCAATAAAATCAAAAAGCCTCTTTTTAAGTGAAATAATCCCAGCTTCCGTAAAAGTCGTAATCAAAATATTTCCCGGATTTACTCAAGTTTTGAGAATTATATTAGCTGCCCTCAGAGCCATAATCTGAGTCTTTCCTGTCCCCGGTCAGGCCACAACCATCACGGGTCCATAAATACTATCCACAGCATTTTTCTGCTCAGCATTTAGAACATTATAGGCCTTTTCAAAGTTTTGAGTGTTTTGCATTTTTTGATTGTAAATATTAAATTTTTGATTGTTTTATTATCGTTTTATCTTGTTTAAATAATTTTCTTTTAACTTTTTGGATATCTTCTTCTTTAGGCAGTTTTTCTGGTACAATCTTTTCTTTAAGAAGTAAATTTCTTACATTTTTGTTGTTTTTAATATGTTCATCTGTTATCTTGGATTCCTTATTTAAAATATTTTTCTTGATATTAAAATTAGTAATTTCAGTTGCAAAATCCTTTGCTTTAATAGTAATAGATGGCAAAAAATCAGCAATAACTCTTGAACTAGGAATTTTTAATATCTTTTTCATAGTCTTTGTTGTATTTCATCAAAAAAATGCTGTATCTCAACTATTTCTAATTCTAGCAAATCCAAATTTATCAACTCAAGCTTCATAAATTAATCTAGAAAACTCTTTTTCTGTACCTGTAAGCTTATCTCTATCAACAATTCTCTCTATCTCTTCAATTCTTTTTTCTAACAATTCTTGTTTGCGAGTTTGAAAAGCAAAATAGCTCATAGCAAAGGCAATAACCTCTTTTCTAGGGTCTCAATTTTGAGCAATTAGATAACAAGAATATCTAGATAATTTATAATCTTCTATCTCTCTTTTGGCTTCTTTACCGAGAGAGATCATTTTCCTGACGTCGGCAAAATGATCTGAAATACTTTGTTTTGATTTATAGCAAGCCATTTTTGCTTTTTCTATAACTTGATTAAAATTTTCCCATTTATCATATCATAAAAGCTTCTGAAGCTCTCTAGCATACCAAAATTCCACTCAATTTTCTTCATGTCTACATGATTCAAAATTTTTCGTAAGTGATGTAATAGTATCTTTTTTCATATTTCATGAATATTAATTTCTATTTATATACAAAGTATATATCTAAATTTTAAAAGTCAAAAGTTTTTTCAAAATTATCAAAAAACTTTCAAAATAATACAGCTTTTTTGACATAAATCAAATGATAATTTAGGAAGATTCAAATTATTTATTTTTGTTTGATTATTTTGAGGAAAAATTATAATAGAAGTAAATTTAGTTTTAAATTTAAAAAATTTACAATATGAGCTTAAATAATTGAAATTCGTGAGAAAAAAATATTGATGTTAGAATTTGAACAAATAATTCAGTTCATTCAACTTTAGAAAATAAAATTTATTATAATTTAGAAGAACTAATTAATAATATAGAAGAACCAAATAAAAGTGCCTGTATGAAAATATATTTAGAAAATAAAACTATTTTTGAACAAGCAAGGGGCTCAAGCGTAAAACATCAATCTTGGGAAGGATGATATTTAGATCATTTAAGAGATACTATGAATATTGCTATTGAATTATATAAAAATCTAGGTAGTCACAGACCACTACCATTTTCTTTGTCAGATGTTTTATTAATTCTTTATTTACATGACTTAGAAAAACCTTGGAAATATGCTTGAAACGAAGAACAAAAAGCAGAATTAAAAAGTTTTTGAGATTATAAAAATTTTATTAAAAGCAAAATTAATGAGTACTGATTTAAGTTGACTACTGAACATTGGAATGGATTAAAATATATTCATTGAGAATGAGAAGATTATGACCCAAAAACTAGGATTCAATGACCACTTGCAGCCTTTGTTCATGTCTGTGATACAATCAGCGCAAGAATATGGTTTGATTTTCCAAAAGATAAAAAAGATTGGTAATCTTATTATTATACCTTTAATTTTAAATACTTTATACCTTATCTAATTTCTTATGAAAACATCTAATATTCCTACATCTAATCAAAAAATTGTTGGTCCTGAGAGATTAGAAGAAAAGAGAAAAATAAAAAAATTGAAAGATGCAAATGAAAAAAGAAAAAGAGCTATAGAAGCGATTGTTAGATATGCGGATAGATTGGATTGGTAGATATTATCTAAAAAAACATTTATGAAAATCACATTTGTTACAACTTGAGGAACGATAGATAAGGATTATGCGTCTTGCGCGGGAAATTATAATTTTGAGATTGGAGAACCGGCGATAAATAGGATTTTGGAGAAAGTAAATCCAAATTTTCTGTATGAGGTTATTTCAATTTTGAAAAAAGATAGTATGGATATGGACGAAAAAGATAGAGATTTGATTTTTGATGTATGTAAAGATATTAAAAATGATAAAATAATCATCACCCACGGAACCGATACTATGGTTAAAACTGGGGAAAGATTGAGTAAAATTAAAGACAAAGTGATTATTCTGGTTGGATCTTCAAAACCTGAAAAATTCAAGGGTTCTGATGCCTCATTTAATGTTGGTTGTGCGGTTGGTGCGGTTAATTGTATGAAAAATTGAGTCTATATTGCGATGAACGGAAGAATTTATGATTGGAATAATTGCCAAAAAGAGAGTGAAACTGGTCAGTTTATTTGTAATTAAAAAATATGGTAAATATAAATATTCCACAAAAAAATTGATATGAATTTATAAGAGAAACTCTTTGATGATTTTATCATTTAGACAAATGTTTTTCTCGAGATATTAAATTTATAGAAGATTGAGGAATTGAGGTGTTTTTTGAATTTACCCAATATAAAAAAGTAATTTCTCCTCTGCTACATGTATCTGGTAATCTTATTCATGAAGCTGTAATGGAATGAGTTTATTTAGCTATTAGATATGCAATAATTAAGGGTAATGTAGATATTTGATTTACAGATAAAGATTTTCTTAATTCCAGAACTGTCGCGCTTTGGCGAGAAGTAAATCTTAAATTTAAAAAAGAAGTTTATCAAAATACAAGAGTATCATTAATTTTTCATTTAAAAAATACTAAAAATCTTCGCACTCAATTTTCAACAGCTACTATTCAATTTTCTTGATTTGTTGAATGAAATGCAAAAGCAGTATTGTCGTTAAGAGAAAAAGTAAAAGAGACTTTAGAATTAAATTAATATTATCGTAACTATTTATGGAAAAAATTTTATTTACAAAATCTATTCTAAAAGGAAGACTACCAAATGAAAATAAACTAATTTCTGTAATGTCTAGGCATACTTTAGAAGATGGAATTACGCTAGATGAAAGAATTATAGAAGGAGTTAGTTTTGATGAGTGGAAGGTAGAATTTGCGCCTCCTGCCAAATTAGTTTGAGCTTATTATAGAAAAGAAATATCTTGGGAAGAATATGAGAAAAGATATTTGGAATTTTTACGAAGTAAAGAGATAATTGATAAAGTTATATCTTTTGCAAAAAGATGTGTAGAGGAAATAATTACTCTCGAGTGTATTGAAGATACGGCCGAAAAATGTCATCGTCGTATACTTGCTGAAGAATTACAAAGGTATCAAAGTGATTTGAAAATTGTTCATTTATAATTTAATAAAAAACTTATGTTAACAAATAAAACTGAAGAAATGACTGCGCTAAAGCGTTTTAATTTTTCTGTGTTTCTGCATTTTATAGGAAGATTGCTATATAGAACTTTTGTTCCAATTATTCTTTTAAAGAACTGATATTCTATAGATCAAGTTTTTATTTATTTAATTGGCTACTCCTTAGTAACCGTTCTTTTTTCAATACTTTCTATTAAATTTTTATCTAAAAAAAGGGTTTTATTATTTTATATTTTAGCAATTTTATCAGAAATTCTCTTAATTATATTATTAATTCCTGAAAAAATAAATTACTTAATATTTTGATTAATAATTTTAGCCGAGTGAATTTATTATTCATATTATTATATCTCATACAATTCTATTGTAGCTCATTATACCTCAAAAGAAAAGACATCAAAAAATCTATGAAATCTCGGAATAGCTTCAGGATTTGCAAATATTTTTACACCAATAGTTGGGGCATTATTATTAATGATAAGTAAAAATTTATTTTCTGTTGTTGCAGTGGTATTTCTGGTATTTTCTGTAATTCCACTTCTAAAAATAATAAACAAAGATATTAATTGAGCACATTTACCAAAAATTAAAATTAAAGATATTAGATATGAACTATTTTCTTGTGGAATTAGGTCTTGAATTGAATTTTGAGCTTTTATATTATGGCCAATTTTTGTATATATTTCTGGCTTTTCTCTAATATATGTTGGGATTATTCCTGCGATTGAAGCACTCACAAATATAATATTATTACACACTATAAAAAATAAAATCATTTCAAATAAATTTAGAACAATTTCAAAAATTACATGAATTTTTTGAATTATATTTATCTCGATTTATAGATTTTTCTTCCCTGAACAAATGATTTTCACAAACTTTTTGACGGCATTATTTTTTACAATATTTTCATTAAGCATCAATGCTGATTATTTCGAAAAAATCAAAAATTACCAAACCTACTATTCATCAATGCTTTTAGAATCAGTTTGACTTTGATCTTGGGCTCTTGTTGCTACAATAACTTTTTTTATTGGACTCAAATATGGAATTCTAATTCCTGTAGTTTTAGCTACTATTTGGTTAATATTTAGTTTTAAAGAAATTAAAAAATAATTACACTTTCTCAAAAAAATTTGCTTTTTATTTAAAATTTATATAATAAAATTGTCAATTATAATTATAATGGCTTATAATTCAAATATTTTATCTATAAATTTATGAAAAAAGTAATATATCCGGGATCATTTGATCCATTTACAAAGTGACATAAAGATTTACTTGAGAGAACTTGAGAAAAATTTTCTCATGTAATTGTATGAGTGGGTCAAAATCCAGACAAAAAATATATGTTCTCAATCCCAGAAAAGGTTGAAATGATTAAATGAGCCACAAAAAAATGATTAAATGAAAACTTAAATGTTGAGGTAATTCCATTTTCAGGACTTTTAGTTGATTTTGCTTTTGAAAAATGAGTAAATACAATTGTGAGATGAATTAGATGAGCTTGAGACTTAGAGTGAGAAAGTTTATTGCATTGGGTTTGAGAGAGCCAAAAATTATGAATAGATACTGTATTTTTATTAGCAAAACAAGATCAAACTCATGTAAGCAGTAGTACAACTAAAGCTATTTTAAAAGAACAATGACTTATTCAAGATTATGTAACTCTAAATGTAAAACATTTTCTAGAAACTAGAATGATGTGACAGTATTTAGTGTGATTAACTTGAACTATTTGAGCCGGAAAATCATATATTACAGATAGTTTTGTGGCATTATGACTTGAACAAAATATCCCCGTTTATAATATAGATTTAGATAAAATATGACATCGGATATTAGAAACTGCAACAGATGAATGATATGTCAGAGTAAGACAAGAATTAATTAGTGCTTTTTGAGATAAAATAAAGAAAGAAGATGGTTTTATCGATAGGAAAGCTTTATGAGAAATTGTATTTAATAATAACGAAAAAAGAAAGAAATTAGATGAAATTTTATATACTCCTATAATACTCAAAATCAGAAAAGAAATGGTTTGAAAAAAATGAATTATTTTATTAAATTGAGCACTTCTAGCCGAAGCTGGGATTACAGATTTAACAAATAATAATGTAGTGCTAATTTGAGTAGATAAACAAGTCCAACAAACAAGATTAAGCTGAAGATGACATAATTCTAAACAAATAGAAACAAGAATAAATAGCCAATTTTCTACTTCTAAAAAAAGAGAAGTTCTATGACAAAAAATAGAAAAAACATGATACTGAAATGCTATAGAATTTGAAAATAATTGAAATAATAGTACTCAAATTAAAAAAATCTTTAATCAAATGTTGTCTTCCGTAGATGTTTTCTGAGAATTAAGAATAAAATCAGTTTTAGCTAAATTGGGAATGGAAGATAAATGGCTTGAAATTTACTGAAAAATTAAACCAATGTATGATAATCCTGATAGATTATATCACAACTGGTTCCATGTTGTGGCTTGTTTAAATGAGCTTTATGAAGTAAAAGAATATCTATTTAATGAAGAATTTATACCGCTAGTTTTTGCTATTATTTTTCATGATGCTGTATATAATTCGAGTGCAAAAAAATGAGAAAATGAAAATAATAGCGCTCTTCTAGCCGAAAAAATCTTAAAAGATTTAAATATAGAACAAGATATTATAGATAGAACTAAAGAATTAATAAAATTGACTGCTTCTCATACCATAGATTCAAATGAAATTTCAGAAAAATATATGATGATAGATTTTGATTTATCTATTTTATGACAAGATTGGGATAAATATTATCAATATTCGAAATCAATAAGATGAGAATATTCAATCTATTCTGAAAAAGATTATACAGCCTGAAGATTATCTTTCTTGAAATGAATGCTCTCAAGACAAATTTTCCAAACTCCATATTTCCAAGAAAAATACGAAAAGCAAGCCAAACTAAATATAGAAAAAGAAATAACTTTATTAGAAAATAGCCAAAAATGATAACCCCCATTCACATCGCATTTGATTTAGGAATTTTCTTTATTCTCAAGGAAACTGGATTAGTTACTACAAATAATCTAGATTTGATTTTTCTTGTTTCAGTTCAACTAATTGACCTAGACCACCTTTTCTCAAGACCAATTTATCATCCAAGAAGAAACTGATTTAAAACCCATTTTCTGCACAAAAATTGGTTAAGTATAATTATTATCTCTCTAGCATTTACACTATATAGACCGCTTTTATTTCTCTGAATTGGACTAATTTCTCATATCTTTCTAGATTATATTTATTTGAAGATATATAAGATAAAGTAATCATACAAAAAAATAACTCCTTCGGAGTTATTTTTTTCAATTCAAATTTGGTACCCTCAACACGAATTGAACGTGTGTCTAAGCCTTAGGAGTGCCTTGTTCTATCCACTGAACTATGAGGGCTAAAATAGATTATCTAAAAATTACTGTCATAATTGTCTTCACGAGTATCTTAAAATCAAGAAGTAAACTCCGGTTCTCAATATAGTAAATATCAAGATTTACTTCATCATCAAAATCATTGTTCTCCCTTCAATTCACTTGAGCCATTCCGGTAATTCAGGGTTTTATTGTAAGAACTCTTTTTTGATATTCTTTGTAGAGTTTTACCTCTCTTGGTTGATGAGGCCTAGGTCAGACAAGACTCATATTTCAAACAAGTACATTAAATAACTGTGGGAGTTCATCTATTGAAAATCTCTCAATTATGGCTCAAATTCTTGTTTTTCTTGGGTCATTTTCTATTTTATAGAGAGGTCCGGTTCTGGTGCTTTTTTCTTTTATTAGTTGCTTCTCATATTCTAGCGCTTCATCTTCGCTATGGTCAACTCCGTAAGAATCTTTAATACAATATTCCCGCTTCATATAGCGGAATTTATATAAATTGAAAAAACTTTGGTTTTTTCAGACTCTTTTATTTTTGTAAATTGCGGGTCAAGATGGATCTTCAAGTTTGATTAGAAGTCAAATAATTATAAAAAATGGAGATAAAAAAATTAGAGAAATAAAACTTACAATTATATCAAAAATCCTTTTAATTATCCTTCACCAAGGAGAAAGTCAGATACTTTTTATTTCTGTAATTGGTATTTTTCCAAGAAAAGAAACCTCTGTATTGTTTTTAATTAAATCAAAAGAATTTGAAAGATATTTATATTTCACTCAATAAATTCTAGAATATTCAAAAATTTCTTCTAAATCAAGTGAACTATAATCTGAATTTATTAGAATTATTTCATCAATTTCTCATTTTTTTATAAGCTTTTTTAGCTCCTTAATATCTCATAAATAAGCCAAATTCACATCTTCTATTTTACTAAAATTAATATATCCAAGGACGTCATAATAAAAGGTTTTTTTGAATTCAAGAATTATTTCGTTATTCTCTGATTTCATGATTAAAATAATTCTATTTTTAGAGAAAGCTCAAGATCTAATTAATTTCTTTATAAGTAAATCAAGCAAAAATCTCTCGAAAATTATCGCAAAAAATGCTATTATTAAAGCAAAAAATATAATAAGCCTTGGAATTTCTGTGGTATATAAATAACCAAGAGCTAGATACAAAATGGCTACATAAAACAAGAACCATATAAAAAAACTTCTTGCAATATCAAAAAATTCCTTCACTTTAGAGTTTGAAATTTTGATTTTATATAGTCCCGAAAAAATAAAAATAAGTGAAAATAAAATACTTCCTAAAATAGCAAAATTAGTCAATTCTCCTGTAGCTATCGTCTTAATCGGAAGGTGAACTCCTGGAATTAAATCTGTCACAAGACGAATAGATCTGGCCATAAAAAATGCAAAAAACACCACAAAAAACTCCAAAGGAAGTCTAAGTGCTCAAAATGTTATTTCGTATTTTTTCATTTTAAATTTATTTAACTCATATTTTAAGTATATAAATTATTTGATAAAAACAAGTGTAAATAATAAATTTTGATTTTAAGAGTTTTTGGATATTATATATGCAATAATTTATTTTAAATATGCAAAACAACAAATTACTTTTTCTATTAATTCTAGTTTGATTTCTAATTTTATATCATGCCTTTGTTTTGATTAAAATCAGGAAACAAGGTAAAATTATAAAAAATGAGGAAAATGAGATTATTAGCTTATTTTTTTCTAAAGTAAACAAACTTCCAGCTTTTATTGAAATAATGAAAAAATATGTGAATTATCCTGATGTATTTGAGGAATTAATTCATCTACACAAGCTTTGAATTATTTACAATATCTCAAGTATTTATGATTTACTTTCGCTAAATTCTAGAATTAATAAGGAATTTATATTTTTAATGAAGCTATCAGCTAAAATTCAAGATATTCACAAAGATTGAAATTTTTTGTATATCAAAAATTATATTTCTTTCTACGAAAAAGGTATAGAAAAAGAAATTTCTGAGATAAGCTCTAAAATTGAAAATTATAATAAACTCCTAAAAATCAAAAATTACCTTCTTATTTGACTTCTATTCCCATTTTCTGAGAAGATTGAGTTATAATTATTTATCTCACTTTGGAATAACTTTTTTTCATTTTTTGTAGATACTTTCTCTGGACTTTAACTCAATTATTATAGGAGTTCCCCAAAATCAGAAAAATTCTCTAATTTTATTTTCAAGATATCTTTTGTAAGAAAAATGGAAATGCTCTTTATGATTTACAGAAATTAAAAATTTTGGCGGATTTACATCAACTTGACTTCAATAATATATTTTTGGTTTATGAGATTTTTTATTTCAAGTTGGCGGATGCTTGTACATAACTTGCTCCAAGAAATTATTAAACACTCAAGTTTTTACCCTTTTTAATCTTTCATCTTTAATTTTAGCAGCGACATCTAGTATCTCGTCAACTCTTTTTCCATTTATTGCAGAAGTAAAAACAGGAGTAACATAAGACAAGAAATCAAATTTTAATTTAAGATAACTCATATATTCTTTTTGAATTGTATCTTTATTTATTCCAGGTTTCCCGAGTACTTTATCCCATTTATTAACCACCAAAATTACTCATTTACTTTCATCTACTGCTTTTTCTATAATATGTTGATCTCCTGATGTAATTCCATCAAATCAATCAATAATAAGAGCTACAATGTCAGATCTTACAATTGCTTTCTCACTTCTTATAACACTCCAATCTTCTATATTTTTATATCAAATTCTTCAAGCTCTTCTAATTCAGGCTGTATCAATTAATATAAATCTTCTATCTTGATGCTCAAAAATAGTATCAACTGAATCGCGTGTAGTTCCTGGCATATCTTTTACCATTACTCTATTTTCTCAAGTAATAGCATTAATTAAACTAGATTTCCCCACATTTGGTCTTCCGATAAGAGCTAATTTTATATCAGTTTCACTATAATCAACTTCTTTTATATTCAGTCATTTTTCTTTTAATTTGGCTGCTACTTTATTTTTTAATTCAGTAAGTCATTGTTTTTGTGCCACACTCGTAAATACAATATCCTCAAATCAAAGAGAATAAAGTTCGTAAGCCTCATTTAGCTTATTTTGATTATCAGCTTTATTTCACACGATAATAACATCTTTTTCTAATTTTCTAATTTTCTTTACAATTTCTAAATCTAAATCAGTTATTTTATCAGCTTCCAACACAAATAATATTAAATTTGATTTATCAATTGAAGCATCTACTCTAGATCTTATATCTTGAAGAATTTCATCTTTTGTTCCGCTTGTAATACCTCCACTATCAGCAATTATATAGCTAATATTGTTTTCCTCATCATTAACTTGATATTCCAAAATATCTCTTGTAGTATTTTCGATATCAGAAACTATTGCAATTTTATGCTTAGCTAACGAATTAAAAAGGCTTGATTTCCCCACATTTGGTCTTCCTATTATTGTAACTCTTCAGATCATATTTACATTTTAATTTAAAAAATTCTCACTCATTTAAGAATAAGTGAGCTCGATTATATGAATAATATGATTTTTTGCAAAAAGAAAAAATGTAAAGACGTTTTGGCAAAACATCTTTACATTTTTTTGAATTTAAATTATTATTTTACTAATTTCAAGAACCTCCAGTAAGACCAAATATCATTTGTACAAATGAATTAGCTAAAAATATAACTAAAATTCAAATTGCAGCTTGAATAAGAATAGTTTTTCCTTTTTTCACATTATCATCTTTTCATCCGGCTGTAAGAATTAAAAATCATCCGTATATAGCATAAATAACTGCTATAACTCAAATAAATTTTAATGCATTTGTTAAAAGAGTTTGAACAGCATTAGGCGCAGATTCTTCTGTTCACTTTACTCCACCACTAATATTGTTTTTTCACATATCAATAGCAGCGTAAGTATCTTGAGCTAGTGCAACTAGTGCAATAGTTGAAAGTCAAACTTTCTTTATTAAGTTCATAAAATTATGATTAATTATAAAAAACAGGTCTATTATATATTTTTCAGAAAATAAATCAATAAAAAAAGAGTAGAAAATACTCTTTTTTTATTTATTATCTTACTTTTGGGTCAATAACATATGGTAATAAAGCCATATATCTAGCCACTTTAATAGCTTGAGCTAATTTCTTTTGATTTTTTAAAGAAACTCCAGAATAGTATCTAGGAACTATTTTATTAAACTTAGTTATATATTTTTTAAGTAGTTCAATATCTTTGTAATCTATTATCTTTATTCCAGCCTCATCTATTGGGCAAACTTTTTTTGACATAATTTAGTTATGTTATGAATTAAAATATTAAAATTTATCGTCTTCGTCTATAGTCTCGATATCATCTTCAACTAGATCCTCTCATCCTTCAAAATCTGATTTTTTATTTAAGAAAATTAAATTAGATATAACAACTTCTGTTTTGTATGATCTAGTTTGGTCTTCTTTTTCAGTTATTTTTGTTTTTAATCTTCACTCTACGTAAACTAATTTACCTTTTACAAGAGATTGTTCGCATCTATCAGCTAGAGCTCACCAAGCAACACAGCTTGTAAATTCAGCTTCATTTTTCATTTCGTCTTTAGCATTTTTAAAATATCTATTTGTAGCTATTGTAAATAATGCTACTTTTTTACCTGATTCAGTTGTTTTTATATATGGATCTTTTGTTACATTTCAAATTAAAATAACTTTGTTAACAGTTCTCATAAAAATTATATTAAAGTAATAAATTAATCTTCTAATTTAATAAAAATATGTCTCCAAATATCTTTTTTGA
>JALNXF010000007.1 GCA_023230505.1 Candidatus Altimarinota bacterium
GCGGTTATTGGGAAAAATATGAATATGATGAAAATAATAATACAATCAAAATAGAAGATGTAAATGGTTGTTGGGAAAAAAGAGAATATGATTTAAACAGTAATTTAATTAGAAGAGAAAAATCTACTGGTGATTGGGCAAAATTTGAATATGATGAAAATAATAATAATACTAAAAGAGAAGAATCTAATGGATATTGGGTGAAATTTAAATATGATGAAAATAATGACTGTATCAAAAGAGAAAGTTCCAATGATTCTTGTTATAAATATTAATATAATAAAAAAATCATTTAATATAATACAGTAAAGGACAATTAATATGATCGGCTATAAAGCGACCTATAATGGTAAATGTTTAAACAAACTTTATGAAGTAGGTAAAACATATACTTTAGATGGTGAATTAGTAATGTGTTTAAATGGTTTTCATTTTTGTCAAGATTTAATTGATGTATTCCGTTATTATTATCTAAATAAAGATATTAAAGTCTTTAAAATAGAAGTTTTGGGAGATATTAAAACTGAAGGTGATAAATCAGTAACTAATAAGTTAAAAATACTAGAAGAAGTTAGTCTTGCTAATTTAAAATTAGAAAAAAATGGAATAAAATATGAGTTTAATTCTAATGGAAATATAACTCTAAAACAAACTTCTCATGATTTTTGGGCTAAATGGGAATATAACGAAAATAACAAATGTATTAAAATGGAAAATAGTGATGGTTATTGGGTTAAATGGGAATATGACAAAAACAACAATTTAATTAAATATGAAACTTCTAGTGGTCGTTGGGAAAAATATGAATATGATGAAAATAATAGAATTAAAATAGAAACTTCCTTCTCTTCTATTTCTTCTTTTTCAGATGGTGTTCATAGAAATTTAAAATAAATTGTAAAGAAAGAGGATTTCAATAATGAAATATAAATATAGTTGGCATTGTACTGGTAATGATGGTCGTCATGGTTGTTGGCATCCTGATTATGAAGGATATTGTGTAGCAAAAGGTGAAAATTTTCTTTCTGAAAAAGAAGCAATAGAAGAAGGAGAAAAACATAAAGCTGAATGTAGTTTTTCTCCTGATATAATTAATATAAAAAAACAACCAATCAAACAAGATAAAGGGAGAAAGGATAATATTCTGTGTGGAGCACTATCAATTCTTCTTGAAAGAGAGCGTCAAATAAATAAAGAAAATTTTTCTCCTGAGAGAGATTTAGATTACAATAATGGACAGTTAGTTTTGGCTGCAATTTGTTATGCAAATTATGCAAAATTGCAGACCGAATCAAAAGAACCTACTAAAAGAGAGATTCCAAAAAATTGGCCTTGGGATAATGAATGGTGGAAGCCAGATGTTTATCCACAAAGAAATTTAGAAAAAGCAGGAGCTTTATTGGCAGCAGAATGGGATAGAATACAGCTAGGAATAGAAAGGGATTTGAAAAGAAAAAAGAGAAAGAAAAATTAAGGGACCGAAAGGATTCGACATAGGTAATGAAGGTTAGGTTGCAAGCGGAGAACATCATATTCACTCCTAAAAATGATATGGTAAAAACTAACTGACGAATCATTCGCAGTAGCTGCTTAAAAAGCTGGGTTTTTGTTTAACCTCGAAACAGAATAAACAAGGACTGCTTGGAAAGACAAGTACGAGAAATATATCGGAAAATATATTTGACATTAGGAAAGACTAATTACCTTTCAGTTAAGGTATAAAAATAATTGATGACAGTTGGAAAGACAACAAACCTTGTTATTTGGTAAAATAACTAAGCTTGTAGAAACTTAACTAACAGACTTATGGACAGGACTCTCAGATGTCCTCGGTTCCACCAACTTTTACTCTCCCGCTCTTTCTAGGTGGGAGAGTTTGTTTTGGCCAACTATTGACATAGTTCTTAGTAATTTGTATCCTTGTTTTGCGTCCATACTGTATTGGAGAAAATTATATGACTGAAGAATTGCAAGAAGTTATTTGCATCTTTCCTAAAACATTGCAGGAAGAATCTATTTTTGCTAAAAATCTTCGTCATGCTAGAGTTTTGTTCAAAGAAAAATATGAAAAAGTTCCTGCTGGAATGGTTTTCAGGTATAAGAAAATTAAAATTTATGATTTAAATCCAAAGAAAAAATTTAACGGACTATTTAAATGAAAAAGAATATACTTGATATCGAAGAATATGTTAGAGATTATAAGGATCAGTTGATTTCAGAAAATCTTTGGAATTATTTTTTAAGAGAGACAAAAAGAGGTTGTGAAGTTTCTTTTAAAATGCTTAAGTATAACGAAGATGAAACTGTTTATGGCGGATCATGGCCGGGCAATTATGGTTTGTTGTATATTTTTGATTATTCTAAGTATAAAGTTTTAAATGTAGAAAAGGTTGGAACTGAAAAGGAATATGTCTATTTTGTTTCTAAATTAAATGAATATGTTAATTATACTCTTAGAACAACTTTAGAAGAAATTGAAGTTGAAAAAAATAGATTGAAATATTCTATTTACAGTCTTCCTAGTAGATTCTATGATGAGTTTAAAGACTCTATGCTTGTTAAGGTTGATGGTAATGTTTGTTTCGAAAGTAAAATGAATGCTGATTTGTTAGAAAAAGCACTTAGTTCAATGACTCCTGTAGAGAAGGCTGTATATTACAAAAAAATTAACAAGATAAATATTGATTTACATCCAACAATTGAGTTCCCAATAAAAATAAGGATTATTGGAATTGATGATGGTGCTGAAGAATGCTTTTTTTCTTCTAAAGAAGACGTTGATAAATGTTTAAGAGATTTAAATTCTATGTGTGATAAGATGTTTCGTAAAGGACTTGGTTTTATTAAAACAGATTAAATTTGGCCAAATAGAGTTGCAATTATAAGCGTTGTCTGATTTAATCCTTCTTATGTAAGCCAACATAAATTGATGCAATATAGAGCTAGGAGAAAATAAATGGATATTAAAGGAATTACTCTTGGAAAAGCCTTACGTCTTCGCAAAACAATTGCTAATAAAATTGCTTTAGCTAGAACTAGGGCTCTTACTTTTGGAGTTACACTAAGTACTCAAAAGATTGATTTTAATACAGTAAAAGAAATTCAGTTATTTGATGAAGAACAAACAAATCTTCGTGATTTAAAGATTAAAACAGCATGGAAGTCTTTAAACACAAAGGTTTTTGTTCCTAAAGACATTCCTGTGGCAGAAGCCGGTAAGTCTGTTTCTATTTTTCTTGCTGTTTTAATTCGTGATGATTTGAAAGCAAGAAAACAGTTAAATGATAGTGTTGTTGCTCTTCCTACAATGGTTTATGACCATGAAATTTTGGAAGAAGGATTAATTCCAACAAGGGATAGGAATTTTAATTTTGATGCAATGGTAGCATTTTCAGAAAAGCTACAAGAAGCTATTGATACGATGGATGGAATTATTCAAGGAATTGATGCTGTAACAATATTTGAATAAGAGTTGTTTTTCTTATTCAAAACGAAATGTTAATATGAAAAAGCCTATAAGGCTATCCTAAATTTCAATTCAAAATGGACAGATACTTCATTTTCTAGCACTGTGAACTTGGAAAGATCTGTCATACGTTTGCAATGGGAATTTGATACTGAGTACTGGGAAACAATGACATATTACATTTCGTGGAGAAGGTGATTGTTTCTTTGAAGCTTTCACCTTCTCTGATTTTTATTTTAAATTTTATATGTGACGAGAGAATATAATGTTACCAAAGATGATTATAAAAAGAGTAATGACTGATTTTGATTTTCCTGTCAGCATTTACGATGATCCTATATTCTCGTACCAAGTAGATTTGTATAAATTGAGATATGGAATAAATTTTGCAATTGGAATGATGGAACAAGAATTAATTAGGCTTGGTAGCCCTGAAAATTATTTTGAGTTTGAAAGTAGTATTAGAAATAAAATTATAGAAAAGGTTAGATCAAAAGAAGGTTATCGTAAATTCATTGAAACTGATTTGCATAAAAACGAGTCTAAAAAGTTAAAATTTGAAGAGATAAAGTCTTTATATACTCCAGAGAATGATAATAAATTATTCGTTTCTTTTGACTTAGTAAAGGCAAACTTTCAAGTTTTTAATCATTTTGATCCAGAAATATTTGACAATAATACTAATTGGGCGAGTTATGTTTTAACTCATACTAAAGATTCGTTTTATGTTGGGGCAGCAAAAAGATTTAGACAAGTTATTTTTGGTAATTTAAGTCCAAATAGGCAGCAGTCATATCAAAGATATTTGATTTCAAAGCTTATTGGGAAGGCAAAGGAAATTTCATTTGGAGAACTTTGCTTTACTTCTTCTGACGAATTTGTTTTGAAGATTGAAGATCGCACTAATCTTCAGGAAAAATTAGAAGAAATAAATGCTTTTTCTAAATCAGAAAGGCTTGAATTAAGGTCTTCTGTTTTTAAACTACATCAATTAAAGCCTTTTTCATTTTATGTTAAAGAAAAAGAAACTGATAGTGTAATTGATAAGATAGACATAAAGTGTGTACCAGATTCTTTTTTTTCTCAGGCATTTAAAAGAGCTTATGAATTGTATGCTCCCTATTTTCCGGTAATTTCAAGAGAAATAGTAAAAAATGATCTTGCTTTTTATTATGAGAAAAGATTGGCTTTTTTTGACAAACCATTAGAATTTTCTTAAACATGATAATATGTAGAAAGTTATCGTAATAGTGTTTTTGTGATTCGGAGTACAAAATCGGAAAATTGGTGAGGCCCATAACCTCATGTCGAAAGACTTAGTGGGTTCGACTCCCACCTCCGTTATTCTAATAAAAAACTTATAAATTTAAAGTGATGAATTAAATGGAAATTAAATTTACATTAAAAGAACTCTTGGAAATAAAACCATCTGTTGAAAAGATTGTTAACCAAGATATTGATATTGTTCAAAGTTTTAAATTGGCAAAATTCATTAAACAGTTAAACACCCATTATAAAGATTATGACGAGCTAAGACTATCTTTAATTAAAAAGTTTGGCGAAAGAAATGAAGAAAAGGGTACTTATGAAGTTAAGCATAATGTGGAAGAGTTTAAAAGAGAAATTGATAAACTTTTAATGGTTGAAGTTGAAGTTTATTTCGAACCTTTTAATCTTGAAGATTTTAATGGTGTTAAAATTTCATCAGGAGATGCTATTTTCCTAGAAAAGATATTTAAATGAATTTTGATTTTGATACTTTTGCACCATTTATTGAGATTGAAGAACTTGAAAAAATAGAAAATAAAAAAATAAATCCTTTATGTCTAAAGAATATTAAAAAAAATCCAAATTTAATAGTTGAGAAGTCTATAGAGTTATTAATAGAAGCAGCAATGTTAGTTATTGATTCTAGAAACGAATATCAAGTTAATCAACAAATAATAAATTTAGCTGAAGAATTAGAAAATTTACATACAATTCATTTTAAATGTACAAGACGGGCAGGGAATACTTATTCCGCAATAAAAGTTTGTAGAAGAATATTTCCTTCTAATACTGATATTTTATATCTTAGTCCTTACGACAATAAAAATACAGAAAAAGACATTAGATCAAAAATACCAGATGGTTATAAAGTAATTTTTGGAAACTATTCTTTATTAAAAGATTATAGAGGCTATAATCTTAGTTGTATTATAGCTGAAGATTTTTTCAATCAACAATTAAGAATTAAAGACGATCTATTGTCGTCATTATGTATTTTTAATTTAAAATTTAATAAAAACTTTTTACTTTTAAAATTGTGTTAAGTTAATGGGGAAACTAATATGATTGGTTATAAGGCAACAGAAAATGGTAAATGTTTGGGTCAACTTTATGAAGTTGGTAAAACCTATACTTTTTATGGTGAAATGGAAATGTGTAAAAAAGGTTTTCATTTTTGTGAAGATCTAATAGATGTATTTGAGTACTATCCTCCAAATAAAAATACTAAAATCTTTAAAGTAGAGTCTATTGGAGATATTTATACTGAAGGTAATAAATCGCTTACTAACAAACTAAAAATTCTTGAAGAAATAAGTCTAAAAAATTTAAAAGTAAAAAAACATGGTATGAAATTTAAATTTAATGAAAAAAGCAATTTGGTTAAACAAGAATACCCACTTAGAATTTCGATAAAATATAAGTATGATGATAGAAATAACAGAATAAAACTTATTCAAGGTGATTTTTGGTGCAAGTACAAATATAATAAAAACAACAACTTAATTGAAAAAATAGATTCTAATGGAGTTTGGGAAGAAATAAAATATGATAAAAATAATAATCTAATAGAAATAAAATATGATGATTCTTTGTTTAAATATGAATATGATGAAAATAATAATAAAATCAAATATGAAAGTTCTAATGGCTATTGGGTTAAGTGGGAATATAATGAAAACAATAAACTTATTTTAGAAGAAAATTCTAATGGCTATTGGTATCGTTTTGAGTATGATGAAAATAATAATACCATAAAAACAGAAAACTATAGTGGATTTAAAAAAATAGAAAAACAAAATAAAGTTACAGTAGAAACTTCAAAGTAAGGATAATTAATATGATTGGTTATAAAGCAACCTATAATGGTAAGTGTAAAAATAAAACATATAAACTCGGTAAAACCTATACATTAAAAGGTAAATTAAAAATGTGTGAAAAAGGGTTTCACTTTTGTAAAGATTTAATTGATGTATTTTATTATTATCCTCCAAATAAATATCTTAAAGTTTTTAAAGTAGAAGCTTTAGGTAATATTGAAACAATTGCTGATAAATCAGTTACTGATAAAATTAAGATTTTAGAAGAAGTTAATTTAAGCAATATGGTCATAGAAAAAAATGCTTATAAGAAATATTTTGATGATAAAGGCAATTTAATTAAAGTGGAAAAGTCTACTGGTTATTGGGTAAAATATGAATATGACAAAAACAACAATAGGATTAAAAAAGAACATTCTACTGGTTTTTGGATAAAATATGAATATAACGATAAAAACAATAAAATTAAAGAAGAAAATTCTAATGGTTCTTGTTGTAAATATGAATATGATGAAAACAATAATATAATTAAAGAAGACTATAATGGTAATCTTATAGAATATAAATATGATAAAAACAATAATTTAATTATATCTTGGTGATTTTGTTTAAAATGATTTAAAAAATATAAAGTATAAAATAAAATTTAGGAGATATTATAATGGGTGAAGAAATTGCGGTTTACGAACGTTTGAAAAAATTAGTACATCAAATAGTAACAAAAGAATCTGATTGTAGAATTGAAGTTTCTGATAATGGAGAAACTGTTATTTACACCGGATTAGTAAAAAAGAATACTAAATATCGTTTGGCTCGTACAGAAGAGCAGATGGATTATATTCCAATTGAAGAGCTAAATAAAACAGAATAATAATTGCACGTTCTTTTGGCCTGTGTTTTTGCCGTGATTAATTGTTGTTTGTGTAGACTTTAATGTATTCATGTAAAGGAATTCAAATGGAACCAAAAATAGGTGTGGCTACTTTTGTCATTAGAACATGTGTTGACAATGTTGAGTTTCTTATTGGCAAACGAATAAATGACAAAAATCATAGTAATAATGTATGGTGTCTTCCTGGTGGTGGAGTAAATTTTAAGGAAGATCCAAAAAACGCATCAATTCGTGAAACGAGAGAAGAGTTTGGAATAGAAATAGAAGTTCCTAAAATTCTTGTTCCTTATATTTATTCAAGTAATTTATTTGGTGTTTCAGAAAAAGAACAACATTATATTACTTTGTTTTTTGTTTCTCATATTATAGATAATAGTAATCCTGAAATCATGAAAGAAATTGATGGTAAAAAACATTCTGAATGGAAATGGGTTACTATAGAAGAATGTAAAACTCTTGAATTGTTTGATCATTTAAGGCTCATTATTTCTAATGATGCTGTTTGTGGTTTTTTGCGTGGATATAAAAACTCTTTGTGTTGGAGATAATTGTATATATGAATATTCGTGAAGCATTAACTTTTGATGATGTTTGTTTGTTGCCAGATTATTCTGAGGTAACTTCTAGAAAGGAGGTAGACCTTTCCAGTGAAATTCTTCCTGGATTAAAATTTGATATTCCAATAATATCTGCCAATATGAATATGGTTACTGAAGGTAAAATGATTGAGGAAATGACTTCTCGTGGTGCTACGAGTGGTTTGCATAGATATATAACAACAAAAAAATTACATGAAATTCTTTTTTCTTTACCAAAAGAAACATGGAAAAAGTTTGGTATTAGTGTTGGTGCTAATCCAGAACAATATGAACCATTTCTAGAAACAGTTATTGCCAATAATTTTTGGGAAAGAATAGGTTATATAATTATTGATGTGGCACATGGACATCACTTGCTTGTTAAAAACGCTCTGAAAAAAATAAAAGAATTAATACCAAAAAATATCCCTATTTTAGCCGGGAATGTTTGTACATATAGAGCCGCATTAAATATTGCAGAATGGGGTGCAGATGGAATTAAGGGAGGGATTGGGAATGGAGCTATGTGTACAACTAGAATTGTTGCTGGTGTTGGTTTTCCACAATTATCTGCAATTATGGAATGTAAAAGAGCAGTAGATGATTTTTTTATTAGTACTGGTAAGAGAGTTACTTTAGTTGGAGACGGAGGACTAAAGACTTCTGGCGATTGCGTGAAAGGTCTTGCTGCGGGTGCAGATTTTTTGATGAGTGGTTCTTTTTTTTCAGGAACAAAAGAGAGTCCCGGAAATGTCTTGTCATTGCCCGGAAATAAAAAAGTAAAACTTTATAATGGAATGTCTAGCATTGATGCTCAGGTAACTTTTTATGGTAAAGAGGCAGAAGAGATAGTTGCAGAAGGTGTTTCAACATTGGTTGAGTATAAAGGAACTATACATAGGGTATTAAATCAGTTAGTTGGTGGTATGAGATCTGGATTTTCTTATTGCGGTTGTTTTAACATTAAAGAATTGCATGAGTATGGAAAATTTGAAGATTCTTGGGTTAAAGTTACGTCTTCGGGATTTCAAGAAGGTCTACCGCATGGGGCAAAACAATAAAAATATAGTTAAAGATAGGTGAAATTATAAATGGCAAGATCTCATTCTATTTACATAGTTCAGTCAGAAGAAGAAAAGCTTATTGGTGGATTTACAGTAAAACATGAACTAGTTAGTTTTTTAAAAAAGTTAACTGTAAAAGTAAAAAAGATATACAAATTAAGAGACAATCATCCTCCTTGTGATGCTGAAGATATTACTGAAAACTTTAAAGATATAATAAAATAATTTGTCCAAGAAAGGACACAATTAAAATGTTACTAGAAAAACTGTATGACCGGAATCTAATTCGTCCTCCGAAATTCATACTAACCAATACTCACTATTTAGTTATAACAGGATCTTATTTGTATGGCATGACAACAGAAGATTCTGATAGGGATATTGTTGGTATTTGTATTCCAAACAAAGATGATATTTTCCCTCATTTAAAAAATGAAATCGTTGGTTTTGGAAAAGAAAAACAAAGATTTAATGAATGGATTTTACATCATGTTGAAGATAAAGACAATAAAACTAATTATGATTTTACTATTTATTCTATAGTTAAATATTTTAATCTAGCAATGCAAAACAATCCAAATACACTTGAAATATTATATGCTCCACAAAATTGTGTTCTTCATTGTACACAGGTTGGAAATATGATTAGAGAAAACAGAAAGATGTTTTTGCATAAAGGGTCTAAATTTAAGTATTTAGGCTATTCTTATTCACAATTTAATAAGGCAAAATCACAAACTAGAGTAGGTAAAAGAAAAGATGTTGTTGATACTTATGGTTATGATTTAAAGTTTATGAGTCATTGCATTAGACTTTTAGATCAAGGATTACAAATTCTTGAAGAAGGCGATTTAGATCCTCAGAGAGAAAGAGAAAAGCTAAAGTCTATAAGGCGTGGTGAGTGGAGCTTTGAACAAGTACAAGAATATTTTAACATGAAAGAGAAGCAGGTGGAAGAGGCTTATACAAAAAGCTCACTTCCAAACTGTCCAGATGAAGAAAAAATAAAGTCGCTTTTACTAAACTGTCTTGAACATCATTTTGGGAAACTAGATGAAAAAGTTATTTCTAAAGTTGGTGAAGCTGAAAAAAAACTAGAAGAGATTAGAAATATTTTAGAAAAATAAAAGGGAATAAAACATGATTGGTTATAAAGCAACTTATAATGGTAAATGTAAAGAACGGCTTTATGAGGTTGGGAAAACTTACATATTAAAAGGCGAATTAATAATGTGTAAAAATGGATTTCATTTTTGTCAAGATTTATTTGACGTATTTTATTATTATACTCCAGATAAATATCTTAAGGTTTTTAAAGTAGAAGCTTTAGGTAATATTGAAACAGAAAGAGATAAATCAGTAACAGATAAAATTAAGATTCTAGAAGAAGTTAGTTTGGCTAATTTGATTTTAGAAAAAAATTGTACTAAAAGGTATTTTGATGATAAATGCAATTATATTAAAATAGAATATTCTTATGGTTCTTGGATAAAACATGAATACGATGAAAATAATAATTTAATTAAAAGAGAAGATTCCGATGGTTATTGGGCAAAATGGGAATATAATTCTAAGGACAATATTGTTAAATATGAAAATTCTAAAGGTTATTTGATAGAATATCAATATGATGAAAACAACAATTTAATTAAAAGAGAAGATTCTGATGGTTATTTGTCAAAATGGGAATACAATAAATAACAAATGTATTGACATAGAATATGGTAAAGGATAATTAATATGATTGGATACAAAGCAACAATAGACGGCTACTGTTTAGATAAGTTATATGAGATTGGTAAAACTTACACACTAAAAGGTAAGTTAAAAATGTGTTATAATGGTTTTCATTTTTGTGAAGATCTAATAGATGTCTTTAGCCATTATCCTCCAGAAAAAAACATTAAGATTTTTAAGGTAGAAGCATTAGGAGAAGTTCTTAGTGACTCTGATAAGTCTGTTACAAATAAGATTAAGATTTTAGAAAAAGTTAATTTATCTAATTTAAAGCTTAAAAAATATGGGGTTGAATACCATTTTGATAAAAATGGAAATATTTTAAAAGAAAAATCAACAAATACTTTTACTTATAAATATGATGATAATGGAAATCTAATTAAATACAAAACTTCTTATGGATATTGGGAAAAATGGGAATATGACAAGAACAATAATTTAATTAAATACAAAACTTCTTATGGATATTGGGAAAAATATAGTTATGATAAAATGATACGTTTAATACAGATAGAATTTTCTACTGGTTATTTTATAAAATACAAATATAATAAAGATAATATTGAAATTAAAAGAATCAATCCAAAAAACTTTTAAAAATTAAAGGATGGCGAATATGATAGGTTACAAAGCAACTGAAAATGGAAAATGTTTTGATCAACTTTATGTTGTAGGTAAAACATATAGCTTTAAAGGTAAAATTAAAATACATGAAAGTGGCTATCATTTTTGTAAAAATTTAATTGATGTTTTTAATCACTATAATTTGCCAAGTAAGAAAATTAAAGTATTTAAAGTAGAAATTTTAGGGAAGGTTATTTCTAGAAAAGATAGTTCTGTAACTAATAAACTAAAAGTTTTAGAAGAGGTTAGTCTTTCTCGTTTGGTTTTAGAAAAAAATGGAATAAAATATGAGTTTGATAGTAATTGTAATTTAGTTGAACATGAATATTCTAATGGTTTTTGCAGGTCTTGGGAGTATAACGAAAAAAGGGATATTATTAGTTATAATGAAAAAACATCTGATGGTTTTTGTGAAGGCTGGGGGTTTGATGATAGGGGAAACTTGATTACAAGAGATTATTATGATGGCTTTAGAGAAATCTACAGATATAATGAGAATAATAATAAAATAAAAACTGAAAGGACAGATGGTAGCTGGTTAAAGTTTGAGTATGATGAAAATCAAAATATGATTAAAAAAGAATTTTCTAACGGTCTTTGCTTAAAATATGAGTATGATAAAAGCAACAATTTAATTAAAAGAGAAAGTAACAAACAAGAGGAACACTAATATGCATGATCCATCAACAGTTATTTTTGATATATTTTATCCTTGGGAATATCTCAGGAAATTTTATTATGAGAAAATTAAGAACACCAATAAGTATGTTAGTTACAGACATTTTATTACAATATGGCATATAGATCCAGAAACTGACGGTACTGATGATTCATGTAACTTTTCTTTAAGACTTAAAAAGGAAGATGATTCAACTGTTAAAAAAATAGTTGGAGATTATTCTTTAAGATTGCTTTGGAATAAAATTCCACGCAAATATGATATTGGACCAACTGAATATGAAGAAAGATGTCTTAAACAAGAAGATAAAGAATATAGACCTCCAGAATGTTTGAAACATAATAGCTTACCATATCCTTTGTATTTAAATGGTGCTTATACGTATGAATTTATATATAATATCTTTTTAAATTTTTTATATGAAGATCAAAAAAACTTTCATTATTCAAATATGAGAAGGACTTTAAATAGAAAAGAACATGAGGAAGTACTTTCACTAGCATTTAATAACATCGACAATTTACAGTTAACTATTTGTGATAGAGAAGGTTCAATTGAAGATGTTGTAAGATGTTGTTATAGATGTTGGAAAAGATTACATAGACCTTGGTATAAACATCCTCGTTGGCACTTTAAACATTGGTCTATTCAAATACATCCATTGTGTAGCTTAAGACGTAAATTGTTTACAAAATGTGAAATATGTAAGAAAAGATTTCCTTTAAATTATAGTCCTGTTTCTAGATGCTGGGATTCTCCTAAGGTAAAGTGGTATGAGTCTGAAATTGGTTTAAGTTGTGGTGCTTCTAATGAGGAAAGCTGTAAGGTTAAAGAAGGAAATAGTGCTGTTTGTGCTAAAACGAATATTGTTAACAACAACGTAAAACAAAGCTAAATTTAATTACTTTAAAACAACTAGGAATTCAAATGGAATCTAAAGAAGAAATAGCTATAAAAAAAGGAAGAATTTTTAAACATAATCAGAAAGAGCATTTTAAAATAAAGCAAAAATTTTGGTATGTTTGGTATAGAAGTAATAACAAAGAAGATCCTAGAATTTTATTCCAAACTGGAGCAACAACTGAAGAATCTGCAAAAGAACAGAAAGACAAGTTAAAAGAATCAGGAATATTTTCTGGATACGAAGTTGGAATAGTTAGTTTAAATGCAGAAATATCAGATTTTCATTATTTAAAAGATGTAAATAAAAATGATTACAATTTTATTAAGAGTATAGATTTAAAAAACTTTATTGTTATTGATACTGAAACTACAGGTTTTGCAAGTTGGGATCAAGTTATAGATTTGGCTGCTGTTAAGGTGGTTGACTATGAGATTGTAGATAGATTTCAGTGTTTTATAATTCCAACATGTAAGTTAAAGCCAGACTCTATAAAAGTTCATGGCTTGACAAAAGAATTTCTTGATAAGAATGGGATTCCTTCAACACAAGCATATTCTAAGTTTAAATCATTTATTGAAAATGGAGGTCCATTTGTTGGTCATAATATATCTTTTGATAAGAGAATGATTGAATCTAATTCTAGAAAGTCAAGAGTTCCTATTGATATTGATATTGCGTTTGATACTCAAAGAATAACTGAAAAGTTAATTCACTTACCTGATTATAAGCTTTCCAATATAATTAATTTATTAGGTTTAAGAGGAGATCTTCAGTCACATAGTGCTCTTGATGATGTGATTGGTACTTTTAAACTTGCGAAATCTATGTATGAGGTCTATAAAAATATATGATACCATTTAAAGTACATGATTATGGTCTTCCAGTATTTTATGAAATAGAATTGATCAATGGAACAAAAAAGAAGGCTAGATTTGATAGAATTAAAAATGTTTGGAAAACACAAGGCGAGAATATGAAAATAAAACCTGAAAATGTAAAATCATTTAAAGTTTTTGGCCAAGACGATTGACTTTATAATTGGATAGTTGGAGAATGATGGTGGTGTTAAATTTCACTGGAGACGATTCCTATGAATGATATTTATGAACAAGGAATTCCTTCTTCATATATTAGCAACGGAAGAATTGTTTGGTATGAATTATTATTAAAAGATGGTCGCATAGAAGTTGCTTATCCGTATGTAAGGTTGCCTGATGCAATTAAAACTGAATGGGTTTTACAAGGTTCTTCTTCAAAGAGAATAAATGATGATGAAGTTGTTGGCTGGAAAATTTTAGATTAAATAGGAAAATTAAAATGGCGTACAATGCAATTGTTACTAGAATTACAAATGTTGATTCGCATCCAAATGCGGATAGACTTAAAGTATCTTTAATTTCGGGATATAATGTTATTGTTGGATTAGACACCAAGGTTGGTGATAAGGTTGTTTTATTTCCCCCTGATGGTCAACTTTCTGAAGAGTATGCAGAAAAAAATAATCTTGTTGGATATGTTGATGAAAAAGGTGAAAAGAAGGGTGGTTTTTTTGAAAAATCACGAAGAGTAAAGGTTGCAAAGCTAAGAGGAATAAGATCTGAAGCTTACGTGGCTTTGCTTGATTCTTTTTCTTATACTGGATTCGATTTTAATTCAGTTGAATGTGGATATGAGTTTACAGAATTAAATGGGTTTAAAATTTGCGATAAATATTACACTCCTGCAACTCAAAAAGCAATGAGGAATAATGCAAACAAACCAAAACAACGTAAAGAAAATGTTTATTTCCGCAAACATATTGATACAAGCCAATATCGAACAAGTAAGTTTGGTATTAAGCCCGGTGCATTAGTAATTATAAGTGAAAAGCTTCATGGGACAAGTGCCCGTGGCGGAAAAGTTTTAGACACAGTTTATTCTCCTCTTAATATTTTTCAAAGAACATATAATTTTGTTTTTGGAAAGTTTTTTGGGTATATTAAACAAAAAGAACATCAAGAATTTAAAAACCTTCTTGGTACAAGAAACGTTATTTTAAATCCCGAAAATTCTAAAAAAGGATTTTATGCTCAAGCTGGTGAAAGCGAAACCTTTAGAGAAAAGGCTTTTAATTCATTTAAAGATCTTTTACATTCAGGTGAAATTATTTATTCCGAGTTAGTTGGATATGTTTCTGAAAATACTTCTATCATGCCCTCAGTACCAACGTCAAAGGCAAACGATAAAGAACTAGTAAAGATGTATGGTAAGGAAATGAAATATGCATATTGCTGCGTCCCCGGACAAAGCGAACAATATGTTTATCGTATCACTCAAACATCAGATGATGGTACTGCATTTGAATTGCCTTATTTTCAAATGACAAGACGATTAAAAGAGCTAGGGCTTAAAACCCCTCCATTAATGACTGATCCTTTTATTTTTGATGGAGATTTTGAAAAGCTTGATAAAATGGTAGAAGGATTTGTAGAAGGTCCAGATGTGTTGGATAAATCACATATTAGAGAAGGTGTTGTTATTCGGGCAGAAAATCCAGATGGAACAACTGTTTTCCTTAAATCAAAATCGTTTACTTTTCTATTGTTAGAGGGAATTGTAAAGAATGACGAAAATTATGTTGATACAGAAGAAGTATCTTAATGGTTCAGGGAAATGATTAATCATTTCCCTGAATTCTATTGGAAGACTTAATGGTGCAAAAAAATCATTCAGAATTTTTAGAATTAGGACTAGAAAAGAACTTAGATTTTTATTGTTCAGCAGGTTCTAATAAGTTTTTGATATATACTCAGGGAGAAGTTTACAGGTGTTTTGGTCTATCAGAAATTATAGGAAACATAGACGATATTTCATTTATTTATAATTTTCAAAAAGAATCAAGGTGTTTGATTCCAAGTTGTCACATTCCTTGTGACAATAATTGTGAGAAATGGATTGTAAATAAAAAAACAAATGAGAAAAAATACTTTGAATCGGATTTTGTTGATGATACAGATTCTTCTGCCCAACAATATCACTCTTTAAGTCATAGATCAATTTCATTAGAAAGAATAGAATTTTGTTTAGTACCTACAATGTTCTGTAATTTTAGCTGTTCTTATTGTATTAGTGGATCTAATGAGATAGACAAAAAATTAGCTCTTAAAAAAGTTCTATCTTGTGATAGAATTATTAATTTTTTAGAAAACATAAAGAAAGAAATAAAAGAAAACAAAAAGATATCCATCATACTATCGGGTGGAGAGCCTTTGCTTTGGTGTGATATAATTTCTTTTTCGAAGTATTGCAGTGAAGAATTAGATAAAACAATAAACTTGAAAATAAACACCAACTCTTCTTTATTAGAAAAAACAAAAGAAATATTAGATATTTACGAAAAGAATGCTGTAAATAAAAAAAATTTAATGTTTCAAATTTCAGCACATATTCAAGAGAAGAATTTTAATGAAAAAAACTTCTTTGAAGTATGTAATACAATAAAGGAATATGGTGTAAGGTATCATATTGTAATAATTAAAGATAAAAATGATATGTCTAAAGAAAAAAGAGATTTCATTAGGAGTGTTTGGCCTCATCCTTATAAGATACTGTCAGACTTTAACTATCAGCCTAAAGATAAAATGTATGTTAAGCATTCAATGTTAAATGGATATAAGAATGAAAATTAATCTTAATATAGACATAAAAGATGGAATGCTTAAGAATTTAAAATTGTTTTATGAGGTTCTTAAAGAGTTAAAATGGGATCATCTTTCAAACATATATATTGTTGGAGGGGTTCCAAGAAGACTGTTTTTTAATGATTTTAAGGACAATGAGATTTTTGATATTGATATTCGTTTAGATAATTCAGAATTGTATTTAAAATTTATAGAATTTATTTCTATGCATTTTGCCACTGAGTATAAGAGCAATAACTGCATATCTTTTAGTTTTGGTGCATTTAAATATGAATGTTTTTGTGCCCCAAAAGAACAATACAAAAAATTATTGCAATATGATTGGTTTTTTAAAAGGACACCATTTGAAAGAAATTATATAATGCTGTCTCCGTTGAATGTTGGGTGTTTTTTTATTAGGCTTCAGGATATTGTGACAAATAAAAACTACTCTATAGTTAATGCCTGCGATTTAGAATCATATTATGAAAATGGATTTGAAAATTTTAGTTTAATTTGTGGAGATATTAAAAATATAACAGATTATCTTGATTATGGAATAATAAATTCAACATATACTTTGGCTATTCGTGAGTTGGTTTATATATATAGGTATGGGTTATCATTTAAATCAAAAGAAGATGCAGATAGGCATAATGGATATTTAAATCTTTTAGATAAACTGTTTTTCTCTTATGAAAATAGTTGTTTTGATGATAAGATAGTAGTATTTAAGGCTTTGCAAAAAAGGATAGAAAAAGATGAATTGCCAGAATTTAAAAAATTTCTTCTTAAAAATTTCAACAATGACTTAGTAAAAACAATTTGTAAAAATATAGATTGTATTTCAAGTGAAAATTCTAAGATTAAATTTTTTAGGAAGAATAGAATAGAGAATGTGTTGGGGGATATTGAAAAGTATAAAGTAAAATTATCTTTCGGTATTTTTAATTTAAACGAATCTTTTAAAGACAAAAATATTTTTTTAATTGAGAATGAGAATAAAGAGCATAGATTTTATATTAGCTATAGGATTAATGATATAGAAGATTATTATGAAATTGGGTATCACAATGGGCTTGATTGGCAGAAAATAATGGTTCCTGTTGAGTTTAATCGAAAGATAGATATTTTCTTTTCAAAAGAAGATGCTTATTTATTTGAAGCTACAATAGCAGATAATAGAATAGAGTTTATTGAAAAAAAGATAGATTTCATACTAAGTCCTGAAGATCAATTTATTTATAACGAAGGACTATGTTACTTTGAAGAAGTTAACATTTTAACACTAAATAAAAATTATAACAAAATAAAATTTAAAATAAAAGATATTAATAATTCTAGTGCTTATTTTTGTGGAGAATTAAACCAAAGGAACTTGATGTTAGAAATTGAAAACGAAAAAATAAAATTAGAAATAGATTTTGAAACACTTATTGATGATGAATTAAAAGATAATGACATAACAATAGATTTTGACAGAGGTGTTTTAGAATACAATAATACTTCTAAAGAAATTAATTTGTCAAAAAATCTCTTATATATACTGTACGGATCAATTATTGAATCAAATAATGTTGATATTGAAATCTTTAATAAAAATTTAGTTTTTCGTTATGATAAGGTTTTTTATAAAAAATGAAACTTTTAGACATTACATGTTTTTCTTTTAAAATAATAGATTTTGAAAAATTTATTAAAGATAATTTAGAAGGATCTTTTATTTCTTTTTATAATAAAAACAAAGAGCTAATAGCTCATATCTCAATAGCTTCTTATGCATATTATTATTGCAAACCAGAACAAACCTTTTCGTTTTCTTTGGGTACTTTTGGAAGATGGCAACTTAATAAACTTATTTTTGAATTCAGTGACACAATAAATTTTGAAATTTTAGACAAAACATGTTTCTCAATTAACAACAACAAGATAATATCTCATTATTTTATTAGAGAGATGTTGGATGGTGGTTTTGTTGTTATTGGGAAAAGAGATGAATCGTTGATGGGATTTGATGATTCAATTTCTATTGACTTTACTGAATTAGAGTGTAGCAAAAAAGAACTTCTTTATAAAGAATATAGTTTTGATTATGGATACCTGCTGGGTGTTGGTGATTTAATTTGGGGATTATGTAATAAAAAGAATAATGATTTTATTTCAAGTTTTAATAAAACCAAAAAGGGGGAAAGGTTTATAAAGTTATTTTATAGCGAAAATTACTACTTAGATGAAGGTTATGTTGAAGACAACTATTATAAATTAGAAAAAGAATATTATGATGAGTTTGGCTATAGAAGATACTATTCTAGAGGATCTGATTTTTTGAACTATAATTCTCTTGTTGAGAATAAAATAAGTATTAATTTTTGCGGTCAAAACGCTAGACTTGAAATAGGAATTCCCTTTACAAAAAAAGAGGTTGATGAGATAAAGAAAAATTTATTTAGTTCAACGGAACTAAGTAAAGAAAATGTTTTGGATTTTAATGGATTTGAGTCTAATGTTTTTGGTAGTTTTTTAAAACTATTATTACCGTATGAAAAAAATACAATTTTTGCCGGAATAGGAATAAACGAAGACTCCCTAAAAGATTATTACTCTTATAAAAACCCAATAGAAACTTCATATCAATTAATAAATAAGAGCAAGTATGTAGCAGGAGAGGCTTGTGGATTTCATATTTATGCTGGGTTTAAAAATAAAAATGGATATGGAGTGTTACCTTCTTTTTTCGGAGGACTAAGTTGGTCATTAACTGATTTAGAAATGATTGAAAGTGGTAAGATGAAAATAGAGTCTATAAACTGTGATGGAGTTAGGTTGTTTAACTATTATAAATGGATTGAAAGACTCATAAGAGATAATTTTGATAGATGGTATAGCTCTTACAATGATCATGGTAATGTTACGTGTCCTGTTTGTTTTTGCAAACAAAATCAAGTAAACGAATTGGAGTATGAATGTAGTTACTGTGAAACTTTTGTGACAAAATCAAAAGAAAGATTTGTATACACAAAAGAGTATATTGATATATATAAAAATTATCCTCATGATAAAATGAATAAAATAAGAGAAAGGTTTATTGATGATTCTAAAACTGTATTAGATTATGGTTGTGGTGGTAGATACTTTGTAGATTTTCTTTTAGGAAAAGGATATGATGCCTATGGATATGACATTATCCCCAATAATAACAATTTAGAATGGAAAGATCTTTTTAACAGGATTTATGATTGTGTTACATTTTTCGATTCTTTTGAGCACATAGAAAATCCTCACAAAGAACTTAGCGTTTTGTTGGGATTGGCCAAAAAGGTTGTAATCACAATACCTTTTGTTAATAATTATTCAGATATAAACGATATAAAAAAATACAAACACTATAGACCAGGAGAACACTTATTTCACTACAAAGAACAATCTCTTGAAAAGTTTATGTTACAGCATGGCTTTTCTTTGTATGAAAAGTCTTTCTCAGAGAATAAAATAAGGGGATGTTCTATAATGGGACCGAGTGTTGTTACTTATATATTTAAAGATCAAAAAATAATACCTTATTTTTCCAGATTAAATTTAATAAAAGATTATTTTAAATATGAAGATCACTATAAATAAAGAAGAGGCTGTTGATGAATTTTTATATACCATCTAAAGGTGATAAAATTAGACTGTTAGAAGATTGGTCATTTAGATTATTTGCGGAAGAAAGAAACTTTGAGTTTATAGAAAATATTCTTGGAAGTAAAAAAAGACAGTTATTTTACGAACTTGAAAAGGTAGATTTTAATATAAAAAAATTGCCATTTAAACCTTTGATAAAGGTTTCTCCGGGATCTTTAAAATTCAGAGATATTTGGGGTGCTAATGGAGATTATATAATTGCTGTAATTCCAAAAGGAACTATTCTTGTTGTAGACGGAATAAATATTAGAAAATGTAAATCTGATTTTGATTCAATAGTATTTAATGTTTCAAAAAAAGTAAATCCTGAAACTGATTTTTTTGGAACATTTTGTATTAAACTTTTAGAGGCCAACAAGTTACAGTTTGAAAAGTTTATAGAATCAAAAAATATTTGGGTGTCTTCAGTTGAAGAAGAATATTCAATGTTTGTAAATCTATTAGAAATATGAGATAAAAGATGGCTAAATTAAACTTTGTAATAAATCAATGTTATGGTGGCTTTGGTATAAGCGAACTTGCTGCAAAAAGAATGGTAGAACTTGGCTTTAAAATAAAAGAAAAAAATAACAAATATTACGAAGAAGGAAAATGGTCTTTATCTGATGCAGTATCATATGATTTAGAAAGAGATAATCCTTACTTAATAAAAGCAATATATCAACTTGGGAATAAAGCAAATGGAGACCTTTCTAAACTTGCAATTGTTCAAGTTGATTTTAATGTTGAAAAACTTATACATGAAAACGATGGATACGAAGTAAGTAGTGATGGTTATATAATTTTTTCAACTGCTGAGGATTAATATGATTAAAGTCAATTGGAATATTTATTTTATGTCTATTGCCATTGTTGTTGCACAACGATCAATTGATCCTAGTACAAAGGTTGGTTGTGTTGTAATTAACGAAGAGAAAAGTATTTTAACAACTGGATACAATGGTCCTCCTAGAGGAATGGATGATAGCAACATTCCATTGTATGGTAATGAAAAATATAATTACTTTTCACACGCCGAAATTAATTCAATTGCGAATGCAGCAAGACATGGTATTAGCCTAAGAAACTCTACATTTTATGTTACAACACCTCCTTGTGATGTTTGTTTTAGATCTATAATAAATTGTGGAGTTAAAAGAGTAATTTATGGACCAATTCCTACTGGTCATGATAGTAAATATAATTTTGATATTACAAAAAGAATGGCTAGTGAGTCTAAAATAGAGCTATTATCTTTAAAGGAAGTTTATGTAGATATAAAGGGATGTATAAATCAACTAGAAAAATCAATAAAATATATAAATGATAAAATTAGTTAGTAATACTTTTTAGGTAATCAATTTTTATTTGTTTATAATAAGCCGACAAAAGACATTAATGGAGAATTAAAATGGCAAGACAATCACTGGAAGAGTCAATTCTACAAGCTATGGGTCGTATTGCCTTTACTTTATTTACAACTGATGATGATTTTAAAAAAGCGAAAACTCTTGAAGAGCTTTGTGGTGTTCTGAAAAGGCGTTCAAACAATGCTATAGAAACTACTCCTCCAACCGTTCTTAAAATGATTCTCGGATGGATTGCCGGGAACAAGTGTCCAGCTTCAGAATTTGCGGATATAATAAAGGTATCACAAGAAGGTAAGGGCAAGAAGGGTAAGGCTAGTTTTCGTGAAACATTAGAAGATCACTACAAAAAATCAATTTGGGAAGTTTTTAAGGAAAAATTATCAAATTGTGAAACACCAAGTGAAGCCTGTGCAGTACTTGCTAAAGACTCAAAAAATAAAATTCAAGTTGGAGAAGTAACGTTTTGTAAAACAATTGAAGCTGGGAAAGAGGCTAATGAGTTTCAAAACGATTCTTTTTGGGTTTCTTGGTTGCCAAAAAGAAGACATCACAAAACTCCAGAGGAACAGGAACAAGTTAATAAAGAAGAAGGAGAGTTTATCTCTACAAATATTAGTTGTCAAAAATGTAATACAAAATCAAAAAGACAAGTAAAATTATATGAAAAACATCGTTGTTTAATAGGTATCAGAGCAAATAGGTGTCATGGTTGTCAATCTTGGGGAACCTCTATTGTAGAATTTGAAATAAATGGACATAAAATTAAAAAGGCTTGTGTTACAACAAAGGATGGATGTGTTATAGAAGAGTTTGTAGATGATGATCTAAATATAATTCAAAATCCTTTGATTGTAAAAAGGAAATAAAATTGGAAATAACAGGGTTAAAAGAAAAATACTACAAACAGTTTGATACAACAAAAAACCTTTTAAATGTTTTTTGTATTGTAAAAACAGAACATTTAAAAAACATACTTAAAAACGGAATAGATTCTAAAGTAAATAAAATATTTATAGAAAGAAAAGATTTTAATGAATCAAAGCCTTGGATAAGAATACCAGCTTATTTGGGAACAGAAATATTAAACATTTCAAATTATTTAAAAAATGGGGCTAATAGCATCGTTGTTGTTTCTTTTGGTGTTGATATTGAAAATATTGATTGTATATTAGATGATAATTCTGTTTTAATAAAAACACCAATAGAAATAAAGGAAGGTTTTTATTTTATTGAAATTAGTAACAATATAGAAATAAAATTAGATACATTTAATAACATTTCATTTAAAGATATACCGTTGTGCTTTGATGCTAGTGTTGATAGCGTTTTCCCTATAGTAAAAAAATATCCAGTATATAAAGCAATTTTAAGAACTCATCCCGATGAAATTGTTGGTGAAAAAAGCTTTTTATCGTTTGATTTTTTTGAAAAAATTAAAGATATAAATAAAGATACAATCTTGTTTTTTGAGAAAATAAAAACTTTAGAAAACAAATTTGATGAGGGGAATATAATAAACATATGCCATCGTGACACAAAAGATCCATTTTTCTTTTTATCAAGTTCTTTTGAGAATGAAGAGTATCATTGTGGAATTTTTAATGGAACTTCTTGGATAAATAGATCTTTTAAATTAAGTTTAAATGAAAATATTGAAACTACTCAAATATCTATAATGTTTATTGTTTTAAAAAATAGAATTATGTTTTTCATAAAGCCATTTGGAGAAAAATATAGTCCTATTCTTATTAACTTCTTAGAGCTAAGTACTTTGGAGAACTTTCATAATAGTTCATTTTTCTTAGGATCGGCCAATAGTCAATATCGTTCTTGCCCAATAGATGTAGATAGAATTTTTATTTACGATTGTCCAAAGAGTATTGAAAAAGAATTAGAAGATTTTTATTTTGAATACAATTAGATTATAAGGATATTTCAATGGGAAACTTAAAGTATGGAGATATTGCAATAAATGAAGAAGGTCATTATGGAATGGTTCTTTCGGATGATGATAGTTGCTTTGAAGTAATTGGAATACATTTAAACAATCATCCAAAAGAATGTATTTCAAGAGGAAAAAAATGGTTTTCTAAAAATCCAATATTGATTGGTAATGTTATGGAAGGAATAGATTGTCTGTTTGCAAAAAAAAGTTTAGAAAAACTATCTAAAGAATCATTTTTAACCAACGAAACAACAGATATTTTAACTGATGAAATTACAGAAAATACAAATAGTTTAGGGAAATCCCTTAATGAAATTGCTACAATTGCTAAAAAAATAGGAGAAGCTAAACAGTTTGATACTCCTACTCATTTAGAAACAAGAGAAAATAGAATCCTTATGAATGAGAAGTTAATGCTAGTTGTTACTGAAGTCGCTGAGGCTTGTCAGTCACTTAGGAAATTAGATTATCTTAACATGGAATCTGAGTTGGCCGATATACTTATTCGTGTGTTTACTTTGTGTGGATGCTTAGGTATAAACATAGATGAAAAAGTTTCAGAAAAACTAAAAATAAATATGGAAAGACCAATTAAACATGGAAAAGATAGCTGATTTTCCTAACGAATATGATTATTTAATAACTCTTTGTTTTCCTAACGGTGAAATAAAAAATATTAAAGCAAACACTAGGCAGATACTTGCTTTGTCAGAAAATGGTATTTGTATTTCTAATTTTGACAAAATATATAAATGTAAAGATTATTGTTTAAAAAAACTAAATAGTAAAGGTGAAAAAAATGAAAAGTGAAACAGTTTCTCTTACAATTGATTTAGAAGATATTGTTGTAAATTTAAACAAAGAACAAGTTCAGGTACTTCTTGATGCTTATGAAAAAAACCAATTGTGTTGGGATGTTAGTGGTCCCCTTTTAGTTAGATGTTTGGAAGCTTTAAGTGACTATAGTAGTGATAAAAACTGTCCATATAATGAAGCATTAAAAGTTTTAGAATGGGCAAAAAAAGAATTTAAAAAATAATGTATTAGCTAAATCTGCTAAGGGATAATCAATATGATCGGTTATAAAGCAACTTATAATGGAAAATGTTTAGGACAACTATATGAGGTTGGTCAAACCTATACATTAAAAAGTGAATTAGAAATATGTGAAAACGGTTTTCATTTTTGTCAAGATTTATTTGATGTATTTTATTATTATCCTCCAAATAAAAATATCAAAGTTTTTAAAATAGAAGCTGTTGGTAATATTGAAACCGAAGGAGATAAATTTGCAACTGATAAAATTAATATTCTAGAAGAAGTTAATTTAAAAAATATTATTGTAGAAAAAAATGGTTTTAAAAAACATTTTGACAATAAGGGAAACTATATTAAAAGAGAAGATCCTAATGGTTTTTGGATAAAATATGAATATGATGGAAACAACAATTTAATTAAAGAAGAAAATTTTTATAGTTATTTTTGGAAATATAAAAATGACGATAAAGGAAATTTAATTAAAGAAGAAAAGTCTGATGGTTCTTGGACAGAATTTGAATATGATGAAAATTGTAATAAAATTAAAGAAAAATATTCTGATGGTTATTGTATAAAATATGAATATGATAAAAATAACAATAGAACTAAAGAAGAATATAGTGCTGGTTATTGGTGGAAATACGAATATGATAAAAATAACAATATAATTAAAGAAGAAGATTCTGATGGTTGTTGTGTGAAATTTGAATATGATAAAAATAACAATAAAATTAAACAAGAGGCTTCTACTGGCTATTGTGTAAAATATGAATATGATGAAAATGGTAATCTAATTAAAAGGGAAGATTCAGATGGTTATTGGACAATATATGAATATGATGAAAACAATAACTTAATTAAAACAATAACTTAATTAAAATAGAGGTATTTAAATGATAAAAAGTATTGTAGAAAAAGTTGGAAGAAATGGTTTGCTTTATTTTCTTTGGAGATGTTTTTTTCAAGATCATGCTGTACAGTTGAAACAAAAATCTAGTTTAAATATAAATGCAAATAACTTTTATGTATTAAAAAATACTATTCCAGAGTATATAGAAGAGAAAGATGGGAAATTTTATTTTCTGAATATTGAGATATCTGTAACAATTGTTAGGGACGATTTGATTTCTATTAATAATGAGGGTAATATTCTTTTAATTACCACTACAAGTAATATATATAAGTCTTCTTTCTTGGAAATTTCAGAATCTGAAAAAATAAAATTTAATTCTTTTTTAAAAAAACAAGTGCTGAAAAATATATTTGATTCTTTTGAAAAGGAAAAACAACATCCTACGATTAGTGATTTTCTAAGTAAGCTTAACGAAGGAAACAAACTAATAAAAAATATCCTTAATAGTTATGGTTTTAGCCTTCCAGTTGTTTTTGAAAACTTTATTAAAGAAAAATCTTCCTTATTAAACAAACTAAAGGATATTGGAGTCAATAATATTGATAAGTTTATTGATTTTTCATCTAAAATAAAATTGTCAGATTTAAATTATGACAATATTGTTTTAGAATTCAATAGAATGTTTGAAAGTAATGTTGAACCAGAAAATATATGGGAATGGAACATAATTGGAGATAGGATATCAGAAAAAGTTTTATTTTATGCATCAAATAAAATTAAAGGATTTATAATTAACGCAAAAATTTATGAAATGACTGTTCCTAGAGATCCATATATTCTTAAAGCAGAATTTGCAATTGGAAATGAAGTTTCAGATGTTGCGTATTTCAAAGAGGTAAGATCTTTTGAAGAGGGAATTGATTGGATTGAAAAAACATCTAAGGAAAAGGCTAATGAAATTAAATAAAAAAACTGTAGAAAAAAAAGATGATTTAAAAAACAAATCGACAATTTCAATAAGACATTTAATAAGTATAGATGTTCTGCTTCCAGAATCAAAAAGGGATTTTGTTGTAGTGATAAGATGTGGTGGTAAAATAGCAATAGAATGCGATTGTCTTGATTATACAAATTCATCTAAAGATATGGAAGTGATTATTGAAACACTTAAAGAGGCGGTAAGATGCTCTAGAAATTGTGCAATTGAACAAGATAAAATAAAAGTAAAAGTTGAGGATTAAAATGAAAGACGAACAAATGGAACTAGATTTAGTCGCAGAAAATAATCCAACAACAATTGAACAAATTATTCAAAAAAATATACAAAGACCAAACTGGCACAGCAGCGAAGTTTTTCCTCAAATACTTAAATTGTTTAGAGATATAATAATGGTAAAAGAAGAAACATATGATTATTACTTAGAGGAGTGTACTGAAGATTTTAAAAAGTTTAACTATTTTAAAAATGATTATGAAGTATCTAAATGGTTGGTTGATGTCATTGGTGTGGATGAAGAAATTATTTACAATTCAAGAGCAGAAATAGAGAATGCCTGTAGTGAATCGACAAATATATTAGAAAGAGAAATTAAAAATTGGGTAAAATATTGGAAAATAATTCCACCATATAGTTTACATGAAGAAGTTTTTTATAAAAAATATTCTTTTTCTAAAAATAATGAAAAGGCAATAATTACTAATATTGATTTAGAAAAAGCAGTATATACAGTATTTGAAATTGAGTCACAAACAAACGAAGAAGAAATTAAAAATGCTAAAAAAACAAAAAAAGGTTATTTAGTTTCGTTTGAAGATTTATTTAAAATGAATGATGCTAAGTATGAAAAAAATTAGTTTAGATTTAAGACCTAAAAAATACTATCATTTAACTCAAAGTAACAAACTTAAATCACTAATAGTAGCACTAAACCCTAAAGGTTCTGGTGAAAATCGTCCTTGTGAAGAACCGAATATTTTTAGGATTTGTGTTGCTCCAACAATTTCTGGTTGTATATCTGCTGGAGTTTTTTATCCAACAAGAGATATTAGGATTTATTCTACAACAATTAAAGCTTGGACTACTTTTGATGTTAAAGATGCCAAAATAACTGGTGAGAAATGGATTTTAGAAAGCTGTTATTTTAAATTAGAAGGAACCATTCCAAAAAAAATAATAAAAGAATTTTATGACGGAAGTAATTCCATGGAACAAAGAGAAAGATTTTTAAAAGAAAACAAAAAAATTTTAGAAAAATACAAATCCGTTATTTGTAAATGTAGAATAAATAAAAAGTTTGAATATAAAATATAAGGGACACGTTATTAAATTGAAAATACTTACATACGAAAAGAAAGAGCTAAATAGAACTACTAAACGTTTTATTTTTTATTTAATAATGACAGATGGTGTTATAGATAATGAAATTCATCATAGTTATTTTTATAAAGATAATTGTATGGATCGTTGGAATTTTAGAATTACTGAAGAAGCAAGAGGTCGTCATGCATTTAATGAGGCATACAGCTATCTATTAGATAGAATTCATGCTCAAGTTTCGTTTTCTAAAAAAATAATTGAAAATAATTTATATAAAAATAAAGATTTTTGGGTTTTTGGATATTGTTTTCCAAAAGATCTTGTTGGCTTACCTTATTTTTTCGAAAATACAACTAGAAAGTTTAAAACGTTAAAAGAGGCAAATAAATATAGATTAGCAGCATTATCTGTTTTCCTAAAACAAGAGGGTTTTTTTAAAGATAGAATAACATTTGATCTTGAAGAGATTGATATAACTAAAAAGAATAGACCATATAAAATTATTAAAAAAATAACTAGAAATCAAATTGAGCTTGAAATGGAAAATATTAATTTTTCAGTAACTGAAACAAAAGATAAAAAAATTAAAATGATTAAAAAGGTAGAAGAATTAGTTTTTGATGGGAAATATTCCGAAGAATATCTAATTGATTTTAGTAAATTTATAGAACTGTAATTTTATGGTTGAGAATATAAAAGAAACAATAGAATCTTTACTAAAAACAGAAGGATGTTCAAGCCATAACTGTTACATAAAACCAAAAACAATTGGAACAAATGGAAAATGTTTTTGTTTAGAAAAGTATTCCTTTAAAGAAAGACTACAAATAATAAAGTTTTTCAAAGAATCTTGGCCAAAATAAAAGGGTCCTTGACTTCCTTTCCTTTATTTTCTACAATATTATGTTGTTGAAGGGAAATTAATAGGGAACCCTTATATGAAAATATTTGACTGTTCTAATCTTTCAAATTATCCAGCCCATAGAGGGTTTGGTGGTCCAGTTGTAAATGATGTTGTAAGACAATTAAAACTTCATTCTTCAGAATATCATTGCAAATGGATTGATAACCCTGAAAAGGCTGATATTTTGTTCACCAATGATGTTTTTGGTGATTTTATAAACTTTAAAAATAAATTAAAAGTAAAAAGAATGGATGGGTCTTTTTGGCAAAAAGGATTGCTACAAAGAAATATTCCATTTGATGAAGCCGCCAAACAGGCAGATGTTGTTGTCTATATTTCTAAATACTCTCAACTTTCACATCAAGAAAGATGTGATATTCCTAAGAAATATGTAATTGCTATTAATTCAGCTTCTCCAATTGAATATCCTAGAAAAAAATATTATGAAAAACAGCCTAAAAAATTTGTTGCAATTGCAACAGACTGGGCAAGAGAAGAAAAAAGAGGAGCTAGTCTTATTCCTGTAGCTTCTTTTGTAAACGAACTAATTGTAATAGGAAGTTTTCCCAATTGGCTTAAAGCTAACAATATTACAAAGGTTGGATATAAGAGTTCTCAGTATATTTCAGAAGTTTTAAAAGAATGTGATTGTCTTGTCAATCTTTCGTATCTAGATGCTGCACCTAAAGTGGTTTGTCAAGCAGCAGCTATTGGTATTCCTATTTTGTATGCAAATTCTGGAGGAACATCAGAAATTGTAGGGGCTGGAATTCCAATAGAAGATCCTAATGTTTCTAAATTTGATTGCACACAAACACCATTTATTCCAATAGAAAAAATAAAAGAAGGAATAGAAAAAATAAAAGAAAATTGGGAAGATTTGATTTTAAAGGCAAAAAATTTTGATGCACAAAAGCAATATCAAATAATGATTGAAAAATACTACAGGAATGGATTCGGATTATGAAATTAGAAGATATTGGATTCTATACTCTTTCAGACGAAAGAGCAATTAATTCTTCAGTAAACTCTCCTTTATGGAGATGCGAATTAATATTAAATTCTTCATGTAACTTTAAATGCCCTTATTGTAGAGGGCTTAAAGAAGAATATTTAGGAAACATACCATTTGAAGAAGCAAAAGAATGTCTTGATCTTTGGATAAAACAAGGATTGAAAAATGTACGTTTCTCTGGTGGAGAACCAACATTATATCCAAGACTTATTGAATTAATTAGAATATGCAAAGATAATAATGTCTCTCGTATAGCCGTTTCTACTAATGGCTCTAATAAATTAGAATTTTATAAAGAACTTATTGACGCTGGAGTTAATGACTTCTCTATCTCCTTAGATGGATGCTGTTCTTCTGTTGGAGATAAAATGGCTGGTAATATCCCGGGAGTTTGGAACAAAATTATTGCCAATATTAAAGAATTATCTAAATTAACATATGTGTCTGTAGGAATGGTTTTTGATGAAAATAACATTCACCAATGTTATGATTCTGTTTTGTTCGCAGATAGCTTAGGGGTATCTGATATTAGAGTAATTCCTTCAGCACAATACAATCAAGCCTTACTTAAATTATCACAATTACCAAAAGAAATTTTGACAAAATATAAAATTTTAAACTATAGAATTGAAAATTTAAAGCATGGAAAACATGTTAGAGGTATGAAGCCATGTAATTCCAATAAATGCAAATTGGTCCTTGATGATATGGCTGTAGCAGGAGGAAAAAATGGATTAAAACATTTCCCGTGCATTATTTATCTACGAGAAGGCGGTAAACCTATTGGAAATGTTTCAGATAATATGAGAAATGAAAGAGATCTTTGGATGAAGAATCATAATTCTCATGAAGATCCAATATGCTCTAAAAATTGTTTAGATGTTTGTATTGCATTTAATGACAAAAAGGATAATTAATATGATCGGTTATAAGGCAACTTATAATGGTAAATGTAAAAATAAAACATATAAACTCGGTAAAACTTACACATTAAGAGGTAAATTAATAATGTGTATAAGGGGATTTCATTTTTGTCAAGACTTATATGATGTTTTCACGTATTATTCTCCAAATAAACATACAAAAGTTTTTAAAGTAGAAACTTTAGGAAATATTGAAACTGAAGGTGATAAATCAGTTACTGATAAAATTAAGATTTTAGAAGAGGTGAATTTATCTAATTTGATTGTAGAAAAAGATGGTTATAAAAAACATTTTGATGATAAGTGTAACTATATTAAATATGAAGATGCTACTGGTTATTGGACAAAATATGAATACAATTCAAATAATGATTTAATTAAAGAAGAAAATTTTACTGGTTATTGGATAAAATATGAATATGACTCAAATAACAATAAAATTAAAAGAGAAACTTCTAATGGTTCTTGGGGGAAATTTGAATATGATGAAAACAATAATAAAATTAAAGAAGAATATAGTACTGGTTATTGGTGGAAATATGAATATGATAAAAATAACAATAGAATCAAAGAAGAAAATTCCACTGGTTATTGGACAAAATATGAATATAGTTCAAATAATGATTTAATTAAAGAAGAACATGGTAAAGGACAATCAATATGATCGGTTATAAAGCAACCTATAATGGATATTGTTTAAACCAACTTTATGAAGTTGGTCAAACACATACCTTTTATGGTGAATTAATAATGTGTTTAAATGGATTTCATTTCTGTCAAGATTTATATGATGTATTCACGTATTACAATCCTAATAAAGATATTAAAGTTTTTAAGGTAGAAGCATTAGGAAATATTATTACAGAATATAATAAATCAGTTACTGATAGAATTAAGATTTTGGAAGAAGTAGATTTAAGAAATATGGTCATAGAAAAAAATAATAAGAAGAAGTATTTTAATGATAAAGGTAGCTATATTAGATTTGAAATTTCTAATGGCTGTTGGTATAACTATGAATATGATGAAAAAGATAATTTAATTAAAATAGAAGATTCTTATGGTTATTGGGTAAAATTAGAATATGATGAAAATAATAATTGTATTAAAAAAGAACATGGTAAAGGATAATTAATATGATTGGATATAAAGCAACTACTAATAGTAAGTGTAAAGACCTACTTTATGAAGTTGGTCAAACTTATACTTTAAATGGTAAAATGAAAATATGTAAAAGAGGCTTTCATTTCTGTCAAGACTTATATGACGTATTTTATTATTATCCAGAAAATAAAAATATTAAAGTGTTTAAAGTAGAGGCTTTAGGGAAAATTGAAACAGTATATGACAAATCTGTAACAGATAAAATTATGATTTTGGAAGAAGTAGATTTAAGTAATATGGTCATAGAAAAAAATAATATGAAGAAGTGTTTTGATGGTAAAGGAAATTTAATTAAAGAAGAAGGTTCTAGTGGTTTTTGGATAAAATATGAATATGATGAAAATAGGAATCACATTAAATGTGAGAATTCCGATGGTTATTGTGTAAAATATGATTATGATTTAAATAATAATTTTATTAATGCAAAATATGGCAAAGGATAATTAATATGATTGGATATAAAGCAACTTATAATGGTAAATGTTTAGACCAACTATATGAAGTTGGTCAAACATATACTTTAGATGGAGAATTAGTAATGTGTGCAAATGGTTTTCACTTTTGTAAAGATTTATATGACGTTTTTTATTATTATCATCCAAATAAAAATATTAAAGTCTTTAAGATAGAATCTTTAGGTAATGTTGAAACAATTGGTGACAAATCAGTTACTAATAAAATTAAGATTTTAGAAGAAGTTAATTTAAGCAATATGATTTTAGAAAAACAAAATAATAAAAAGTATTTTGATGATAAAGGTAATTTAATTAAAGATGAAAACACTAGTGGCTATTGGATAAAATATGAATATAATTCAAATAATGATTTAATTAAAACAGAAGAGTCTAGTGGTTATTGGGTAAAATTGGAATATGATTCCAATAACAATAATATTAGTCTAGAATATTCTAATGGTTCTTGGATAAAATATGAATATGATTTAAATAACAATAGAATTAAATTTGAAAGTTCTGATGGTGCTTTGTATAAATATGAATATGATGATAACGGAAAATATATTAAAACAGTTGTTGGCGTTGGTAAAGGACAATTAATATGATCGGATATAAAGCAACATATAATGGTAAATGTAAAAACATACTTTATGAAGTTGGACAAACTTACATATTAAAAGGCGAATTAGTAATGTGTATAAGGGGATTTCATTTTTGTCAGGATTTAATTGATGTATTTCGTTATTATCCTCCAAATAAAGACATTAAAGTTTTTAAAGTAGAAGCTTTAGGCAACATTGAAACAGAATACAATAAATCAGTTACAGATAAAATTAAGATTTTAGAAGAAGTAGATTTAAGTAATTTAATTGTAGAAAGAAACGGTGAAAAGAAATATTTTGATGATAAAGGCAATTTAATTAAACAAGAATGTAGTAGTGGTTATTGGGAAAAATTTGAATATGATTCAAATAACAATAGAATCAAAGAAGTAAACGCTAATGGTTTCTTAATAGAATGGAAATATGATGAAAACAGCAATTTAATTAGAAAAGAATGTTCTGATTGTTCTTGGGTAAAATATGAATATAATGAAAATAATAAATGTATTAAAGAAGAACATTCTAATAGTTTCTGGATAAAATACGAATATGATTCTAACAATAATACAATAAAATATGAAGATTCTTATGACTATTGTGTGAAATATGAATACGATTTCAATAACAATAAAATCAAATGCGTAGATTCTAATGGCTTTTGGAGAAAATATGAATATGATTCCAACAATAATTTTATTGAAGAAAAATGTGGTCAAGGACAATCAATATGATCGGATATAAAGCGACTATTAATGGATATTGTTTGAACCAACTTTATGAAGTTGGTGAAACTTATACTTTAGATAGTAAATTAATAATGTGTGAAGATGGTTTTCATTTCTATCAAGATTTATATGACATATTTGAATATTATCCATATAATAAAAATATTAAAGTTTTTAAAGTAGAACCTTTAGGAGAAACTATTAATCATTATGATAAGTATGTTACAAACAAACTAAAAATTTTGGAAGAAGTAGACTTATCTAATATGGTCTTAGAAAAATATGGTGCTAAAATCTATTTTGATAACAATAGAAATTTAATTAAAAAAGAATATTCTGATGGTTTTTGGATAAAATGTGAATACGATTCAAATAATAATTTAATTAGAAGAGAATATTCTGATGGTTTTTGGGCAAAATGGAAATATGATTCTAATAATAATTTAATTAAATTAGAAACTTCTAATGGCTTTTGGAGAAAATATGAATATGATTCCAATAATAATTTTATTAAAGAAGAATATGGTAGAGGACAATAAACATGATTGGTTATAAAGCAACTTATAATGGTAGATGTATAGACCAATTTTATGAAGTTGGGGAAACCTATACTTTAGAGGGTAAATTAATAATGTGTGAAAATGGCTTTCATTTCTGTCAAGACTTATATGATGTGTTTACTTATTATTCTCCACAAAAAGACATTAAAGTTTTTAAAGTAGAAGCTTTAGGTGAAACTATTAATCATCCTGATAAGTCTGTTACAAATAAGATAAAAATTCTGGAAGAAGTTAATTTATCTAATTTGATTTTAGAGAAACGTGGATTTAAAAAACATTTTGATAATAAGGGTAATTTTATTAAATATGAAGATTCTAAAGATTTTTGGGTAAAATATGAATATGATGAAAATAATAATTTAATTAAATATGAAAACTCTAAAGGTTTTTGGATAAAAAACGAATACAATTCTAATAACAATATAATTAGAGCAGAAGACTGTACTGGTTATTGGATAAAATATGAATATGATAAAAACAATAATTTAATTAAAGTGGAACGTTTAAATGGCTATTGGGAAAAATATGAATATGATGATTATAAGAATAGAATTAAACATGAAGATTCTAATGGTCATTTGAATTAATATGATGAAAATAATAATCTTCTTAAAAAAGAATATAGTTAAGGAAAATCAATATGATTGGGTATAAAGCAACTAGAAATGGATATTGTTTAAACAAATTCTATGAAGTTGGAAAAACATATACCTTTTATGGTGAATTAGTAATGTGTTTAAATGGTTTTCATTTTTGTCAAGATTTAATTAATGTATTTTTTTATTATCCTTCAAATAAATATACTAAAGTATTTAAAGTAGAAGCTGTTGGCAATGTTGAAACAGAAAACGATAAATCAGTAACAGATAAGATTAGGATTTTAGAAGAAGTGAATTTATCTAATTTGATTTTGGAAAAATATGGTCATAAGAGATATTTTGATGATAAAGGTAATTGTATTAAAGTAGAATGTCCAGATGGTAATTGGGAAAAATGGGAATGTGATGAAAATAACAATTGTATCAAATATGAAAACTCTTATGGTTTTTGGGTAAAACATGAATATAACTCAAAAAATAATATAATCAAATCAGAAGACTCTACTGGTTATTGGGCAAAATATGAATATGACTTAAATAATAATAGAATTAAAAAAGAATATGGCAGTAGAAGCACTTTTTTATGAAGAATTAAAGCTGTGTAAAAAAGGTTTCCATCTTTATAAAGAGTTAAAGGAAAAATAAATAAACTTTATGAATGCCTTAAAGAAACTTATTCATAAAATTATGGAAATGTTATGGAAAATCTTAACCTAGAAGAAAAACTAATCCTGTTCCATCAAAACGAATTCCTATTGTCACAAATGGAAATCTTTGGGCTAGATCAAATATTCCAAGAAGAATATCAAAACATTAAACAAACAATAGAACCATTAGCAGAAAGCATTATAGATATATTCGTAGATGTCATAGGAGGTTGGATAGAAGAACATGATCAAGAAAATCCAGATGTAGTTTTCGAAAAAAGATATGAACGTATAATAAGCTTGGTGGAGGGAGACCGGCAACCAGTTGATTACGTTTTAGAAAATCTTTTTGGAATGAGACATGAATTAAAATTGTATGATGTACTTGAATACATGGATGACCAAGATCTAATAAATTTTATTGGAGATGTTTTTCAAGTTAGTTCAGAAGCATTAATAGAAGAATATAGAGAATCTAGTCAAGAAGAAGAATCAGAAGAAGATAAAGAAAAAACGCAAGAGATTGAAATTAGAGATGTTGCAGACTACTATAGAATAAATTTTAGGGTTGAGTCTTTTCCTAAAGACTATTATTCAGAAGATTTTCTTGAAAATGATTATGTAAAACAAGCTTTAAATAAATGGTGGAATGATATAGGGAACTATTCTTTCTTTAACCAAATAGAAGAAAATAAAAGCTATTCTAATAGAGCTAATAATAAAAGTAATGATGAAATAGTAGACTTAGCCAAAGAAGGACTACAAAGATTACTTGACTCAAAAAACAATATACACCTACAAGCAGAAGCAATCTCATTAGCCCTTAATCTAGAACATAATTATGGAAATATTCTAACAGATCATTTAGAAGACTATGGTGAAGAAGCACTAGCTTTTGATTTTCTAAATGAACTGTCAAATGATCTAGATATAAGCAAACAAGAAAAAATAATAAACCAAATGATCAGAAAAACAAAAAAATCAAAGGAAACACTCCTACAAGAAGAAACACACAGAAACCTACAAGAAAACTATAGGAAACAAAGACTAACAGAACTGTGGAATTCCATAAATAAACAATATACAGCATCCTTTAATTCAACACTAATTAAACTGAATTGTAGCTGGTACTCAATTACTAAAAATATCTAACACATACCAATACTAACATAGTTAATTTTGGCCAGTAACTTGTAACCAAAATTACCCATGTTATTGTATCTCTATATCTATTGGAAAATTAAAATATGCATCAACTATATCGTACATAATGTTGGGAACTATGATTACATATAATTCTTACAATCATATAGAAAGATTTAGTAATCTAAAAGAATACAGGGAATATCTATGTCTTCTTACTTCTCTAAATAGATTTAATACAGAATACAAAAAAAATCTAATAGAGTTATACACAAATAAACTATTCCCATTTAGCACAGTACCAACAATATTTCCATTAAACGACATATCAAAAATAAGAAAAGAATTAGATCTTTTAGTTACTGTACATCAATCAGTTGAACTATTAGAATTATACCTAATCGCAGAAAAAAAAGAAACAGAAATAAATAATGGAAAATTATTAAAATAAATTATAGAAACTATCTAGTAGCAGATATTTATGATTACATATACCATATATGACTTTATGCAGAAAGTTAGAAGTGTATTAGTATACACATACACAGATAAATCTTTTGAAGAACAAAATGAATGTCTAAAAAAAGAATATAATGAACTGTTGAATATTATATCAGAAAAAATAAAATGGTATGATTTTGAATTAGATTGGAGCCAAAAAATAAAAGAAACAAAAATAGAACTAGAATATCTTACAACTAGATTCCAATCCATCGAATGCCTACAACTCTATTTCAAAACAGAAAAGTTAGAAAAAGAATATGAAACAAACTATCAATATTATTTAAAAACAAAAGAAGAACAAAGAAATAATGAAAGATTAAAATTTAATAAATTATTAAATGGAGAAATGAGTTACTATATAATAAATAGAATTGTTATATGATAAATTGAATTACTACCCAATACTCTAAAATAGAAATAATTTAATGCAAGAAAACTTATAAGGTTTGTATAACCATGATTACATACAACTTAAATAACTATATTCAAGAAAGAAGTGGATTGAAAACAATAGTGGCATTTTATAAAAACATTAATGAATTAAAAGAAAAAAGATTAAAAGCAGACTATGATGGTATACTCAATTGTATCAACTTGAAAGAAAAAGAAAAAAATGTAATGGAATGTAGCCTAACACAAATACATCAAATAAGTCTTAATATAGCATCAAATATAGAAAATATAGTTAGAATAAAAACAGAAATAGATTACTTTATAATAAAATTACAGTCAGTTGAATTGCTATATACATATTATAAAGCCGAAGAAATAGAATACAAACTAAATAAATATTTAAATTATTTAAAAGAATTGGAAAGTACAGAAAAATACCTAAACATTAAAGAAGCACCTAAATATTAAAGGAGCACCTAAATACTACTAATTATGATTACATATGACTCAAATAATTATATTCAAAAAAATTGCAAATTCTACAAGGAAGATCCATTATTAGATTACCTTGAAAGAAACACAAACCTTATTGTAAGAAAAATGACACTAAAAAAACAAGACGATTATCTGGTAGATCAATATTATAGTAAACTATTCGAACTTACAAAACATTCGTTTAACATAAAAGAAGATATCTTAAGAATGAAAAGAGAATTGGATTTCTTTACAACAAAATTACAATCTATCGAATTACTGTCCCTATACCTCATAGTAGAAAAATTAGAGAAAAAACTAGAGAAAAATCTTAATAACGGAAAGTTACTAACAACAATTTTTTTTAAAAACAAAAATCTTGGACAATATAATATAAATCTATTAAAATTTGATATTCAAAAATTAAATGAAAATATGCATAACTAACACCACAACATCCTCATAGATAATATTTTTATAAGGAACACCTATGATTACATATAACTCAATAGATTATTTGGAAGTATCATTACTTGTTCAATTTGGACCAATAGAAAAAATAGAAGAATCCCTGTCACAAGGATTCTATGAAGTAATTCAACCTTACTTAAAAATAACAAAACCAAGCCAATCAAACATAAAAGAAATCCATGGAATAATAAAAGAACTAGATTCATATATAACCAAAACACAATCAATAAAATTACTTCAATTATATTTACTCGCAGAAGATATAAAAAAAAGATTCGATAATTGCCCTGTTCAAAAATATAAAGTAAATGATAACCCAAAGCATAGGACAACCATAAAAGACAAAGTTCAAGAACTATATGACCTTATTAATGACTCACCATAAACATCCTCGTATATGATGTTACCAATATTATAAAGAATGTCTATGATTACATATAACTCAATAGATTATCTGGAAATATCATTACCCCTTCCATGGGTTTCAATAGAAGAAAAAGAAAAATTTTTATTACAAAACTGCTATGAAAGAATTGAATCAATAAAAAAATTCATAACAAAACCAGATCAATCAAACATAAAGTCCATCATAAATGCCATCTTTGAAATGAGAAAAGAACTAGATTCAGATATAGTTAAAACACAATCAATAGAATTACTTAAAATATACTTACTAATAGAAAATATAGAAACACAATTAAATAATATTATAACTTAGAACATCCTCGTACATAATGTTTAACAAATATAAATACTTGGCCCGAAAAAACAAGTATAAATCACAAAAGGAAACACACATGATCTCATATCACTCATTTAATTACCTAGAAATACAAACAACTATTCCGGGAATGACACCTAAAAAACAAAAAGAATACCTTGTAAACGAATACACCAACAAACTACTACCATTCTCAAATATCCTAAAAGAAAAATATCAAGAAAAAAACGAAAAATGGATAACTAGAGAAAAACAAGAAACTAAAAAAATAAACCTAAGAGATATCTCCAGAATAAGAAAAGAACTAGACTCCTTCACAACTAAATTACAATCAGTTGAACTCCTCACACTCTATTTAATAGCCGAAAATCTAGAAAGAAATCTCAATAACGGAAAACTACAAGAAAAAATAACAAAAAAACTATCACAATATGATAATGCACATATCATAACCACTATTAGTGGAGTCCCATCAAGATTTATGGGATTCGTAAACCCACAACCAGATGACTCAGAAGAAAACATAAGTTTTATCAGATCCATCAATGTAAATGTAAATACACAATACCTCCCTTCCAGAGCCCAATGGGAGAGGGACAATAACTACATACAACAATGGGACAATAATGACTATGGACCTTAATACAATTAATGAAATATTCCAAAACCCCACATTCACAAATCACTCCACCTATATAAAATTCCTAGAAATGACAGGAAAAAATAAACCAGAAACAATTAAAAAATACCTAAAAGAAATAAAAATATTACAAACCTATAGCTCCACATTCACATTATACATAATTGACGAAAGAACAGAAGATATCATAAAAGATATACAAAGCAACATTGATAACCTAGAAGAATCATACTCAGATTATATGCATGAACTAAATAACACAGAACACATAAACCAAAATAACCAAATAACCCCACTAAAAACACATAAACAAAAACTAATCAAAAAACAAAATAATCTAATAAGAGCACTCCTAGAAACAATAAGAACAATACCACTAACCGAAGATATCTTCTCCCTAATTAAATACACAAACAAAGTCTTCCCATATTACCTAAAACTACAAACAACATTACTAACCCTAAAGGATAACATAGAAAAAATACTAAACAATGACATCAATTACGAACTAGAAGAAGCATTGGAAAAATTAATTAAATTAGAAGAAAATGCAATAGCTATAAACCTAGACCTAGAACTTGATAAAGAAGAAGAACTATCCATCCTTAAAACAAAGGAAATTATCTCCAACTTTTATAAAAATAAAAAAATATTATGCAAAACATAAACATAGACTCCCTTAATAACTTCTTTACATTCAATCACAATAACCACAAATACACAATACAAGAACTTAAAAATAAAGAAGACCTATACCCAACACTACTATACAAAAATAACATAACAAAAATGTCAGAATCCATCACCATTAAACCAAACCAAAATATCCTCTTCACCACAAATTAATACCATAAATTAATACCATAATGAAAAAGGAACAAACATATGGAAGAATACCAAGCTAAATATAATTTCATTAATAATCCACATTACCTTAATCCTAATAACACTAACCATAATAACAAGAATAAATACAAAAAACTCACACAAATTCAAAAAACATTATTCATATTATTACCATTAAAAATAGCAACTTCAATAATGTCAATGACCTACGAAATATACCATTTTAAACATTCTATACATTATTGATAGTATTTGACTTAAATAATACAAAAAACACTAATAATAATAAATTTTAAATAACTAAATAAAAAATATTATTATGAAATTGAAATGAAATAAAAATTGATCAAAAAGGACCACTTTTTTATCTATTTTTGTTGATTGATCACTCAACTATGTAATTTTTTACACACATTTCGCTTAGTTTTCGCTTGATCTTCGTCTAACCTTCGCCTAATCTTTGTATTTTGTGTTATTTTGTATGTAATTTTTTACATACATGGGTAATTATTTACTTAGATGATCACTCAAGAGATGCGGGTGGGAAATTTCCTGAATGGGCTCAGTTTCCTGTCCGGGAAAATTGTAGAAATCAGGAAACTATCGTAATATGTGGAGAAATTTTTATAAAATTTATAAAAAAGAATGCGTAAAAAACACTGTGTGAGACACTGTGTAGTACACGGTGAAAGATAAAATTAAGGATATGGATAGTTTGTTTATTTTGGCCGAATAAAAATTGTTATAAGAGTTATAATGGTAGAGAATAGAGTTATGATAATCGTATTTAGGAATAGATAATTGGAATAATATAGGAGACATAAATGAATCAACGAGAAGATTTTAAAAAAGTGGTAGTGCCTTTTTTTGACAAGATAAGATCATATGATTCAAAGCTTCATGGTAAGTTATCTGATTATTTAGTAAGTAGTTATTATACTTGTTTGGCGAATAAGAGTGAGTTTGTTGATTATGGTTTTATTCCTAAGACTGTAGAACCTAAGAAGATTAAGCAGAAAGAGGATATGTTAATAGCGGGTAATGCATTTAAGATAGCAATAAGTGAATGTGGTGATTGTAATGATAGTGAGATGTTAGATATATATAAAGCATTTCGTGAGGTTGGAAAGAAAAGGGGCTGGAGTGGTTTAGAATTTGATAAGAGTTGTTTGAATTCTATGGGAGTAGTAATAAAACAAATAGCTCCACCAGCATACATACCACAAATACAAATGGGTAAAGATTATAATTAAGTTATATATGTTTTGTTATATGGCTTAGTTTTTTATTTTTAAGTTTGGATATTATTAGAATGATCATTGGTTAGGTTTCCTCAGTTTTTAGTGGTAGAATTTTCTTCCCCCTCAACCCTGGCTTCTCTAATAAAAAGAAGGATAATTTGTTTGTGATAAAGAATAAACAATGAAGTAATTATTGAAAATATTGGAGGAAAGGTAGATGGATAATAGGATACAGATAAGCAAAGGATTTAATCTTTCTGAAGTAAGTATAAAGGCGGATGACTCCTTTATGGGATTATTTGATCACAATGGACTTAAAAGATCAAGTGGAGTAAGGCCAATAAAGGATAATATACGAGAAGCTGCTCCTATAAGACCAGATACGGATAATTTTTCTAACAATGTTAATGAGTTTGGGGAATCTGAGGGGTTATCCGGTGATGAGTCGGGTGATTTTTTTGGTGAGGGTTTAGGAGAAGAGGAAAATAATTTTAGTGATGTGATAGAAGTGTCTCCTAGTTCTTTGGGACAGGATGTGCCTGATATAAAGGTTCCTGAGTTTGGTATTAGGATTAAGAAGGAGAATAAGGAGAGTGGAATGAAGAGGAAGATAAAGAAAGCTCAAGTAGGTGATAAGATGCAAGTTGATGTTAATGATTTTAGTGAGCTTCTTTCTTTTTTGGGTGAGGAATTAGATAGGAGAAAGATGCATAATAGGAATGTTCCTCCTGTTTTAGTTAGGATATATGAGAAGTATTCTGATTTTAGTTTTGGTGAAAAGGATTTTGAGGAAGAAGAGGTTAGTAATTCACAACCAATGGCTAAAGCTTTTAAATGGACAAAGGTTAGTAAAGTTGAAGGATCTCAAACAACTGCCAAGACTTCTAAATGGATGAAGGTGAGTCAAATGGAATCAAAGGATTATGATATGGAAGTATTAGAGGAAGGTTGTTATAATGCGGGTGATATAGAAGAATGTATTGGATATTTAAAAGAGTATTTATCTAATCATGGTGTTACTGAGGGGCTAAAAATCTTCATTAAAGATCTAGCTAGAAAACACCAAATAAACCCTACACTAATTGTAAAACAATTAATGTAATAACCAAGATTGTCGTACATAACATAAACGACAATGTTGGATATATGATATACGAGGATGTTGGTTAAATCATTTACGACAATGTTGGATAGATCATATATGAGGATGTAGGTTAATGGATAATGAGTCATGTAGGATATTGGTATTAGGTTCTCCGTTTACTCCTATAATGGAGTTAGGGGAGAGATTATCTGAGTATCACAATTTAGATTTTATAACATTAGAGGGTGATGATGAGAATGTCCACGATTATTTTGGGGATAATATTCCTGCGAATTATGTGGATATGGGTGATATAAGTAGTGGAAGTGGTAGTATGCAGATGGTTCGTGGTCCTAGGGAGTATAAGAAGATGAAGGAATTGGCGGAGATATATGTTAATTCTCCGGATGATTTTTTAACGGATGAGGAGAGGTGTGGGATAGGGATGGAGGATTTTGCTGTAGTATCTAGTGAGATACCAGATCCCTATTTAGTGGAATGGGCTAATGCGGTAATATTATTAGTTGTAGATGAGTCTCATGCAGTGGAGTGGATAAATAAGAGAAGGAAGTGTCCTTGTTGTGGTGCTGTTTATCATTTAGAGGAAAGACCAGTAACAAGGAAGGGATATTGTGATAGATGTGGATCTCATATATTTCAGGAGGAGAGAGATTTACCTGAGAGTGTGAGAGCCCAATATCGTTTGTGGGGGAGGGATTTATGGAAGATAGAGAAGAGAATGCGAGAAAAAGGGAATTATGTAAAGGTAGATGTGGGCAAGTTTAATTCATTAAAAGAGATTGTTAGTCAAGTGGATAGGGTATTAAGAAAGATATTAAACAAACCTCATCAAATAGATTGGAGTTACAATTTAAGTTAGGTATTTTTATAATTTATTTCTTCCTGACTTATAAGTGATTTCATTATTTTCATTATATTCAAGTATCATCCAATAACCTGAAGCTCTATCTATTCTAATTAATTTGTTATTTTGGTTATACTCTCTTTTTTCCCAATAACCATAAGAATCTTCATATTTAATTCTATTGTGATTAGAATCATATTCGTATTTTTCAACTATTCCTCTAGAATATTTTTTTTCAATTAGATTTTTATTTTTATCAAACTTATATTTTCCTCCATTTTTTTCTATAATCATATTACTTAAATTAATTTCTTCTAAAATCTTAATTTTATTTGTAACTGACTTATCACTTTCAGTTTTAATATTACCAACAGCTTCTACTTTAAAGACTTTGATATCTTTATTTGGATAATAATAAGTGAATACATCATATAAATATTGACAAAAATGAAACCCTTTTTGACATATTATTAATTCGTCATAAAAGGTATATGTTTTCCCAACTTCATAGAGTTGATCTTTACATTTACCGTTATAGGTTGCTTTATAACCGATCATATTGATTATCCTCTACCATATTCTGTTTTAATTAAATTGTTATTTAAGTCGTATTCATATTTTTCCCAATAACCATCAGAACATTCTACTTTAATACATTTATTATTTTCATTATATTCATACTTTGTCCAATAACCATAAGAATCTTCTTTTTTAATTAAATTATTATTTAAATCGTATTCATATTTTTCCCATTTTTCCCAACAACCTCCAGAGTATTCTGTTTTAATTTTATTGTTATTTTCATTATATTCATATTTTTCCCAATAATATGAGTTGCAATATTCAAATTTAATATAGTTTCCTTTATTATCAAAATACTTTTTAATACCATTTTTTTCTACAATTATATTACTTAAATTAACTTCTTCTAAAATCTTAATATTATCAGTAACCGATTTATCATCATTTGTTTCAATATTACCTAAAGCTTCTATTTTAAATACTTTAAGGTTTTTATTTGGAGGATAATAATCAAATACATTATATAAGTCTTGACAGAAATGAAATCCTTTTACACACATTATAATTTCGTCATTTAAAGTATATGTTTGACCAACTTCATAGATTTGGTTTAAACATTTACCGTTATAGGTTGCTTTATAACCGATCATATTAATTATCCTTGATTACATTGATTGTCCTACCATATTTTGTTTTAATTAAAAGTGTTTTTTTATCATAATAATATTTTTCCCAATCACCATTAGAACATTCTCTTTTAATTACCTTATTGTTTTTATTGTATTTATATTTTACCCAATTACCATTAGAATGTTCTCTTCTAATTATGTTTCTGTTTTTATTATATTTATATGCTACCCAATGTCCATCAGAATCTTCAAACTTAATAAAATTACCTTTATAATCAAAAAATTTTTTATAACCTTTTTTTTCTACAATCATATTACTTAAACTAACTTCTTCCAAAATCTTAATTTTATTAGTAACTGATTTATCACTTTTTGTTTTAATTTCCCCTAAAGCTTCTACTTTAAAGACTTTGGTATCTTTATTTTCTGGATAATAATAAAATACGTCATATAAATCTTGACAGAAATGAAACCCTCTTTCACATATTTTCATCTTACCATCTAAAGTATAAGTTTTACCAACCTCATATAGTTGATCTTTACATTTTCCTTCACAAGTTGCCTTATATCCAATCATATTTATTATCCTTTGCCGTATTCTACGTTAATACATTTATTGTTTTCATTGTATTTGTATTTTAACCAAGAACCATCTGAATAATTTCTTTTAATTCTATTGCCATTTTCATCATATTCATATTTTATCCAAAAACCATCAAAATTTTCTGTTTTAATTAAATCCTTTCTTTCATTGTATTCATATTTTTCCCAATAACCATCTGGATATTCTTTTTTAATATAATTTCCTTTATTATCAAAATACTTTTTAATACCATTTTTTTCTACAATCATATTACTTAAACTAACTTCTTCCAAAATCTTAATATTATCAGTAACCGATTTATCATCAATTGTTTTAATATTACCTAAAGCTTCTACTTTAAATACTTTTGTATTTTTATTTTCTAGATAATAATTAAAGACATCATATAAATCTTGACAAAAATGAAAACCATTTAAACACATTACTAATTCGCCATCTAAAGTATATGTTTGACCAACTTCATAAAGTTGGTCTTTACATTTACCATTATATGTTGCTTTATAACCGATCATATTGATTATCCTTTACCATACTCTATGTTAATACATTTATTTTTTTCATTGTATTTCCATTTTATCCAAGAATTATCTGAATAAGTTTGTTTAATTAAATTGTTATTTTTATCATATTTAAATTTTGTCCAAGATCCAAAAGAATTTTCTTCTTTGATTCTTCTGTTCTTTGAATCATATTTAAATTTTTCCCAATAAACATCTGGATATTCTATTTTAATACAGTTACCTTTATCGTCAAAATGTTTCTTATAACCATATTTTTCTACAATTATATTACTTAAATTAACTTCTTCCAAAATCTTAATTTTATCAGTAACTGATTTATTATCTTCTGTTTCAACATTACCTAAAGCTTCTACCTTAAAGACTTTTGTATTTTTATTAGGTGGATAATATTCAAATACATCAAATAAATCTTGACAAAAATGAAAACCTCTTTTACATATTTTCATTTCACTTTTTAATGTGTAAGTTTTACCAAGTTTATATGTTTTTCTTTTACATTTACCATTAGCAGTTGCTTTATAACCGATCATGTCGATGCTCCTTAGCTGCTACTTTACTATGTTCTGTTTTAATTAATCTATTATTTTCATCATGTTCATATTTATACAAAGCACCCTCAGAATTTTCAAATTTAATTAAATTATTTCTTTCATCATATTCTCTTTTTATCCAATATCCATCAGAAGTTTCAAATTTAATATAATTGCCCTTATCGTCAAAAAACTTTTTATAGTCATGTTTTTCTAAAATCATATTGCTTAAATTAACCTCTTCCAAAATCTTAATTTTGTCTGTTACTGATTTATCATTTTCTGTTTCAACATTACCAACAGCTTCTACTTTAAAGACTTTAATATTTTTATTAGGTGGATAATATTCAAATACATCAATTAAATCTTTACAAAAGTGAAACCCTTTTTCACACATTTTTAATTTACCTCTTAATGTGTAAGTTTTACCGAGCTTATATGTTTTATTTTTACATTTACCATTATAGGTTGCTTTATAACCGATCATATTAATTATCCTCTACCATATTCTGTTTTAATAAAATGATTATTGGAATCATATTTATATTTTTCCCAAGAACCATCAGAATAATTTCTTTTAATTAAATCGTTGTTTTTATTATATTTAAATTTTGTCCAATGACCATTAGAACATTCTTCTTTAATTCTTCTATTTTTTGAATCATATTCATATTTAATCCAATAACCATTATCATATTCTAGTTTAATAAAATTACCTTTATCATCAAAATGTTTTTTAAAACCATTTTTTTCTAATACCATATTAGACAAATTAACTTCTTCTAAAATCTTAATTTTATCAGTAACTGATTTGTCACCTATTGTTTCAACATTACCTAAAGCTTCTACTTTAAAGACTTTCGTATCTTTATTTTCTGGATAATAAAAAAATACGTCATATAAGTCTTGACAAAAATGGAAACCCTTTTTACACATTTCCATTTCACTTCTTAATGTGTAAGTTTTACCGAGTTTATATGTTTTATTTTTACATTTACCATTAAATGTTGCTTTATATCCAATCATATTAATTATCCTTTAAAAATAAAGCAAATGTAATTTTATTATTTGTGGTATAAATAATTAAAGAGTGATAGAGTTATTAGCTCTATCACTCTTTAATAATTATGCAGGGTTTGTAGTTGTGGAAAGATTTGCCTTAACATAAGACTCAAGTTGCAGAAGTTGGTCAGCGGTTAGGCGTCCTCGTGCAGGAAGTCCAAGAGACTTACGTGCTTCAACCCGAATAACCTTAAGAGCCTTTTCGGCTTCAATAACAGCCTTATCACGATTCTTAGTTCCGGGGTGTCGTCCCCGTGCAGGGAGGTTATCTGCATCGGAAAGACGTGCAGCTTGTGCAACGGGTTCAACTTCTTCTGTTTCCCACCGTGTGACACCTTCATGGTGTTCAAGGTTAAGAATGCGTTCAATTGCGGGTCCACCAGCCGAAACGTACTTATTAACGCCCTTTTCGGAATCAATAAATTGACGGCAGGCTTCACTACGATTGATGTAGTTTTCATCTCCCTTAGGGAAGGAGGCATGGAAAACAACCTTACCAACCTCTTCGGAGATGATTTCATTCTTCACAAGGAAAGCAACTCGTGCCTTCTTGTCCTTAGAATCATGGGTCTTAGCGTAAATGAACATAGTAAAGCTCCTTTGGGTCACTTTGGACCATATAGTAGAGGGTGAAGAATTTTATTATTTGGCAATGCCTACATTAGTTTCATTTAACCATTTAATGAATGGTGGTGAGTTTACATTTCCACTAATAGAAAACGTTGTAGTGGTGGTTGAATCTTTAAATTCTTGTTTCCAATCATGAATCATAAAGATTTGATTATCTTTTGAAAATACCCAACAACAAGTAACTCTTCTATCTACAACTGTTTGTGGGTTTCCAAACATTTCTTGGAGTTTTTTATACGTTGTTTGGATTGAACCAATTTTGTGTGTTGAAACTGTGACGGGTTTGTTAGATGTTTTGTATTCTTGATTCACTTTGTTATCCCTTTCCTTAACCTGTATTGATAGGGGAGGGTTGTTTCTCTGTCAACCCTGGCTCCTCCTCAATTGGGGTTAGGTTTTCATTTACAAATTCTTCTTGTCGAATACCATTTCTTTTAATGACTGCTTTAAATTTGATTTTATTGGTTTCAGTGATTTTTGCGGAGCATTCTCCGAAAGAACCACAGTTAGGGCATTCATAAACTCTAAGTCCAAGAAAGGTTGGATCAGTAAGTCCATGATTTTTATGAACTCTTTTACAATTTTTACAGGTAAGTTCTACTGTTATTGTTGGTTTCTTTCTACATTCGCTTGATTCATTTTCTTCATTAGACTTTCTTCCCTTGTTAGTTATTTCGAAATCAAAAACGTTTAGTTCACCTGATTGAATAATGTCTTTGATTGCATGATAAATAACGGAAGGTCCAAATGCTGGATTACAAGATACATCAACAGCACCATATTGGTTATAAGTCCATGTTGAAGGATTCCAGTTTGTTTTTGAATCTTTAGTATGGGTGAAAATTTCTTCTGCTTTTTTAATTAAATTCTTTTCTACAATCATTTCTAATAGACGCTTCTGTACATAGTATCTTGAATCTCCTTTCTTAAAGTTTTCTCCAATTAATTTTACAAAAGGAATTCCAAAAAGATTTTCAAGTTTTTGAATTATTTTTCTTTTTTTAAAAGGTAAAGTCATCTTGGTTCTCCGCTTTATTTTTCATACAAAAGGGTAAAACCTCAAAAGGCCATAGTCAATTGGAATAGGCCAATTCTTGATTGTTTTTTGTTTTCTTGATAGTGCTGAGATAGCTAATATGACAATTGTTACATGTTTTACAATGTCCAGATTTATTAACTGTTTTATTTCCATCTCTATCCCACAAACCGCAGACTTTTTTTTCACTGAGTCCAGCTTTAACTGCATTCCATTTGGAATCATTTGTTGGATGGATAACTTGAAATTTATTATACCAAAGGTCTGTTGGATCTTCTTCATATATATTCAGACAGTAATTAAGTTGAACATTTTTTGCTTTATGTTCAATTAAGAGTTTTTCAATTCTAGGAAGATTGTCTTTAAATGCTTTATTAAATGAAAGAGATATCCAAATTTTTGGTTGATTAATTAATTTAATGAGACTTTCTTCATTATTTTTCATTGCAAGAGTTTTTGAAATAATATCTACTGTAAGAAATTTTGATGCAGCAAAGATAAAAGGAAGATTATCTTTTTTAAAGTCAGAAATTCCATAAAAGCGAATTTTTTTAATTGGACCAAGTTTTGTTGATTTAGTTAAATTTTTTAGAAGTTTAATATCTTCTTCAAAAGTTTTGAGTAAGTTGGTTTTATCTTTAGGAATTGATCTAATTTTCTTTCTAAGTCCACTATAAATATTAAGAATTGTTGCAGCATAGCAAGCCTTACAGAGAGGGGTTTTGTAGACTTCTTTATCTTTTACAACTTCAATTGTCATTAATGGACAAATATTTAGTTCAACACAAAAATCAGTTTTTCCGTTTGAAAAAATTAAACCGGAATTTAAAAAGTTAATGATCCCGTTTCTGATTTTAATAAGATCAGACATTTAAGACTCCAGTTTGTTTTGTATAGGTATTGAGTAAATGGTTTGCCCTATTCCTCTCCTTAACCATGGGCTGGGCTTCTACATATTTGCTAATTGTTCGTTTTCTGTTTCCCGTACTTCTGTTTCTTCGACCAAGCCATTTTCTACCATTTTCTTTCTAAGCTTATACAATTTTTCTTTTTCTTGTCTTTGTGCTGTTGAGTGGTAGAGTGCTTGTTTGTCGATTAGATTTTCTAAGGACCATTCGCAAAGTCCATCTAAAATATTTTGTAGTCGATGAGGGTCCATGTTCCCCCTGAAAGTGACCGTATTTTTAAATGAAAAAGGATTTGATGGATTGTCAATACAGACCCATGATTTGTGTTCCATCCATTCTGCTAATCTTTGTCTTTTTTCATTCATATATTTTTTTGTACGAAAAACAGAAAGCCATTTACGAATTTTAGAACTATACTTAGCAAGATTGTCAATATTTTCTTCAACGTCTTGTAATGCTTTAACCATTTCTGGATGGGTCCAAATATGATAAACAAAATAGGCTTCGATAGTATCTGATATTAAGGAATTTGTAATTTTAACAAATGAAAATTCATCTGAATTCATTTCAGATTTTTCAAGACGAGATTGGATTGAGGATAGGTTTCTTTGTAGGCTTTTAATTGCTTTGTTGTGAATTTCTTTTTGTAAAGGAGAGGTAAATAGTTCTGTTTGTTTGGTTAGCAATTCAATTTCTGTTTTTAGTGTTTCTTCTTCTTTTTTAAGAATTTCAAGAGTGGTCATTACTTTTCTCCAATAGAAATTGGTTGAAACGATATTGATATTTCATCATTTCCAACAGATTTAAAAGAGTAGTTTTTACCAAAGTTTTCTTTTAGTTCTTCTATAAGGAATTCTTTTCCGATAATTTTAGTTATTTCATTTGTTGGGAAAACTTCTGCCATTTCTGTTTCAATTGAATTTAGGAACTTAGAGAATCTTTTCTTTTGTTCTTGAGTAAATGTTTCGGTAGTTATTGTAGGGCTATTGTTTTCTAGTAGGATGGAGTTGTCAAGGGCTTTTTCTATTTTTTCTATCATGTCTTTAGCGAGTCCTAATGCTTCAGATTGTTGTTTTGAGATAATCATATCAAGGGATCTTAATTCTGCCCATGAAATTTTAAGTAAGTAATCTACTCCAATCTTAATAGCAATAGTCCCATCGTCATTAATTGAAAATTTTACATCTTTGTTTGTCAAATTAATTAGTTTCATATTTTCTCACTTATTTTAATTTTTTAATAGCAAATCTGCTACTAGTTTAAGTGCTTCTTGATCTAGTTTATCTAGTTCATAAAGAACGAGTGTTCTTGGATAAAACAATTCTACACCGTTATTTTGAATCCCAATGGCTACCTGTTCAATTCCTGTTGTTTTAATTTTATTATTTACTCTTGTTAGTTCTGTTTCTAAAAAACCATTATAGGTTCCACCACAACCAGAAGGAATTCCATCAGATAAGACCAATTGAATTTTTCTTTTTTTACCTCTTTTAAGGAGTCTGTGAGCACCTCGCCAAATAACTTCATGATCTACGTTTGCTCCACCAACAGCTCCACCCTTTTCTAGGGTAACTGCCATTGCTCCTAAACGATTCTTTACTGAATAATAATTTTCATCGAATGTTTTAAAAAAATGAGTAAGAATTTTATCATGACTTCTCTGCATTTTTGGTTGTATATTTTCTGGATGTTTTGGGGTAACAGAATTAAATCCAATAACCTCAACATTAATTCCATAAACATTAGATAATGCTTCTGTTAAAGTAATTGCAACACACGCAGCGAGAGTCGAGCGTTTAATTTCTTTATAGGTAGAATACCACATACTTCCACTAAGGTCAATAATAATTTGAATATCAGTGTTTAAATTAATTCCCTCTTTTGTTTTTTGCATAATTTTTGTATTGCCACAAGAAACAGAGGATAGAGAGCGATGATTAATTTTTCCGTGTAATCTATTTTTATTTACTTGAGTTCTGGTTCTTGAACGAAGAATCACAGTTAATATTCCACGGAGTTCCTGTGCTTTATCTGTTATCTGAGAACAAATCTGAAAAAATTCATTTGGAAATTCATTTGGAATTAAATCCTCATCTTCCATATTATAAGGAAGATTCATACTTAATGGTTTAACCTTTTTTTCTTCTTGATCAAGAGACATTTGGCCAACTTCTAGGCCAAGTTTATTTGGATCTAAAGAATCATCATCTTTATTTGAAGTAATAAATTCTTCTGAAATACTTTCATTATCATCTTCTTCACCCTTTTCACCATTTTCACCCTCTTCCTCTTTTTCTTCTCCATCTTTATTACTTTCATTTTCATTATTGTCTTTTGAATTGTTTTCTTCTTTACTATCTTCAATATCCCAAGCCTTAATAACTTCTTTTGTTAGCTCTCCAATTGTCCAAGTTCCAGCCCTACCCGTTTTTCTACTTTTTTTAAATCTTCCATCAGATAGAATTTTCCATCCAATATCAAAAAACTTTTGTAGTTCTTCTGGAATTGGAAAGTCACCATAGTTGGCAACTTTAAATTGAAGAGCCATTGAAAGATAACCCCAACGATTGTTGTGGGCAATCTTAATATAATCTTTGCAAACGTCTTTAAACTCATTCATTCTAAACGATCTAAGACATTCATCTCTACCAGTTTCTTCTTGAACTATATTTTTTTCACCATGAATTCTAAGGCTTTCCATTTCTGAAAAGCTCATTGATGAATTTCCAGTTTCAATTCTTGAGTCTTCTAGTCTTTGAAACAAATGCTGTTCTAGTTTATTTAGGGAACCATATTTCTTTTTCATGTAGTCCCCACAAGATTTTAGGGCATGAAGCCTTTCATGTCTATCCCAAGCCATTAGATTATTAACTTGTTCTTCAGTTAAAATTTCTTGATCTAAAATGGGAAGTAGAATAGCATTTTTTTCAAATGAAAAAGCAGCATGAGCCCCACTAGGAACACCACCCCAAATATACTTAATATTTTCATTATTCAAACCACGTCCAACAACTGAAATATCGCTTCTAATTTGGTTTGAAGTTCTCACATTAATATCCTTTTATTTCCATCTGGATATAGATAACCTACCCCACTCCTTCCCAACCCTGGGATTACCCATTTATTGTTTCTAATTTTATTTTAGTTGATTTTGTGCTGTTTGTGAAATTTCACTATTAATTATTTCGAAGTCAGAGGTTGGCTTAAAATTAAGTCCACAAACAGTAGCAATAACATCACGCATTTTTTGTCTGTTATGTTCTGCAAATTCATTAATGACACAAGTTTCCAATCCAAAATGCCATCCAAAGACCTTATAGACTTTTGCAAAACGAATGAATGATCTTAGGGTAATGCTTTCTTGTAGTTTGTTAATATTAATAGTGTCATTCATTTTTTGAACAGCACCACCACCTTTTTCAAATAGGAAATCAATAACAGGTTTAGGCAACTCATAATAGCTTAATACTTCTTTATAAACTGACCAATCTGTTTTGATTTCAAACTTAGGACCAATACGAGATAGCCAAGCACTATTCAAAGGCTCTGCCCCGTCATACATCCCGGTAAAATCTCCGTGCCCCCAAGTATTTGCCGTAAAAATAAATCGGCAGTCGGGGTGTCTCTCAAAGAATCGGAATCCCTCATGACTAGGAACCATAAGCTTTCCACCTTGTTCCGTAACCATGTTAAGTTGTTTCCTAGCAGCTTTAGAAGAACGATCAATCTCATCCATAATAAGAATGTACCCCTTAATCCATGCTTCAAGTAGGATTCCGGGAACGAAAATTGTTTTAGAGGTTTGTGTTGATGGGTCTGAAATTAGTTGTGAGTAACCAACAAGATCTGCCGATTCTTCAATTTCTTCTAGGTTAATTCTAAAACAAGGAACTCCCTTTCCAATAACATTACCATCCTTACTATGTCTATTAAGTCTTTTAGCGATTTCTTCAGCCATACGAGACTTACCAGAAGATTTCTCCCCAACAAGTAGAGGGAAACATCCATCTGTTTCAACAGCAGTTTTTACATATTTAAATTCTTCTGGGAAGATATATTCGTGTCCAAAATCACTTCCAGAACCGGGATCAGAACAAGCATAGGAAAGATAATCTTTTTCATCTTTAACAATTTCTACTTTTTCTGTTTTTTTAATTTCCTTTACTTGTTTTGGAATTTCGGAATCATTAAAAATGAATCTAACGGTATCTCCAGTAAATATAAAATCCAATCCCTTTTCAGCAAGCTTAGGCTTTAATTGCATTCGGAATCTTTGTTTTTTATCAGGGAAGTTAATATCATCACTAATAAAAGGTTCAAGTTCCTTAAAGGAGATATTAACGGTTCCACTAGATCCTTTGGATTTAACTAAGGATTCAATTTTTGTAATTTCACACATAAAAGAAACTCCAGTGAATTTTTATTTGCTCTTAGAGTTATTATGCTTTTCCCACTCTCTCTCCCCAACCCTGGAGGAGTTTCTCTTATCTTTTAATCGAAGAATTTACTAACCTTTCTAGTAACTTTTCTGAAAATAAACATTTCGATAACCAATCTAATTCCTAGAATAAATGGAATTGTTCCATAGATAATTAAACCGAATAACATTTGAACTCCATCTAATTCTCCAGCCAAATAACTATTGGTTGCTGAAATAAGTAGCCATAAACAGATGGCGGAGGCTGGGATAAAGATAGTAAGGAAAATAGCTTTGTTGCTTAGAGGTTCATTGTTCATATATTTATCTCACAAATGAAATGGATTTACAGTTTGGACAAGATGATTTTTTAATAGCTCCTAATGTTCTAAAACGAAAATCAGTTCCACAATTTTCACATTTAATGTTGTGATATTCTGGAGATACTTCTTTAAAAGTAATTCCAAAGGCAGTTAAGTGTGAAAACAATCTTGATTTTAAAAATTTAGGTACAGAAATAATAGAATAACGATATGTATAGAGTGTATGTAGATTCATTAATTCTTTATCTTTAATGTTTTTCTTTACAACCCATGCCTGAATAAACTCTTTTAGTTGTTTTGCTCTTCTTTTACCCCATTTACTCCAAAGTTCTTCATATGGAATTAGGTTCATAGGGATTTTAAACATAACTGTTGTTATTTCAGAACAAGAATGATTTTTTTGATATAGGTATCTTAATGTTCCCCAAGAGAATGGAATTTCAACAAGATCTATTTTTTGTGAAAACGAATTTTCGTTAATATAATTTTTAATGTCGTCATTCCATTCTTCTGAAAAGATTCGTAAGTATCCATTTGAGTTTTTTGTTTTTTCAAGAATGTTCATTTTTCTGTTTCCGTGATAATACAATTTTCATCTTGAAAAATGTAAGAGATAATTTCATCTAATGTTTTCATGCCATCACAATTCATGTAAATATTATTGATTGGCATATAGTGAAGTCCAGCACGAAAAACAAAATAATGAACTTTATCATTTTCAATCTTTGAAGATAAATATTCAAACAGAATGTCTTGTGCTTGTGGACCTAAACAAGGGAGGGACTGAAGAAGAAGAAGAAAACAAGCAATCTTTTGGTGATCTAAATCGTTTTCTGGAACAACAAGTTTAAATCCATTAGAATCATGAACATATCCATCAAAGTAAATGAATTGAGTAGTGTGTTCATTAAAGCCAATACAATGAATTACAGCAATAATATCTCCATGAAATTGACGAAGTTTGGTTACATTATTGTATGATACAGAAGGACTTTGAATTTCAACTTCCGTTTTTAAGGTTGTTAAGTCAATCATTTTTTTCTCCTTGTTGACTTAAGACAGCCTTACCCGATGCCCCCTCAACCCTGGTCTTATTTTTTTATCTTTAAATTATAACCTTCTCTTCTAAATACATTTCCATTTTTATCATGTTCATATTCTACCCAATGACCATCAGACTCTTCATATTTAATGCATCTATTATTTTCATCATAATAATATTTTGCCCAATCACCAGAAGAATATTCTTTTTTAATTAAATTGTTATTGGAATTATATTCTCTTTTTTCCCAATCACCATTAGAATTTTTATATTTAATTTTATTGTTGTTAAAATCATATACCCATTTTACCCAATAACCACTACTAGATTCTTGTTTAATTAAATTGCCTTTATCATCAAAACATCTTTTATAACCATCTTTTTCTACAATCAAATTAGATAAACTAACCTCTTCTAAAATACTAATCTTATCAGTTACTGATTTATCACCATCAGTTTTAATATTACCTAAAGCTTCTACTTTAAAAACTTTAATATTTTTATTTGGAGGGTAATAATCAAAGACACTATATAAATCTTGACAAAAATGAAAGCCTCTTACACATAGTATTAATTCACCATCTAAAGTATAGGTTTGACCAACTTCATAAAGTAGGTCTAAACATTTTCCATTTCTAGTTGCTTTATAACCAATCATATTAATTGTCCTCTACCATGTTCTATTAAATAATTATTTTAATCTTATCCCTATGGTTTCAAACTATAATTATAACCTTTTATTTTAACATAATTGCTATTTTCATTATATTCCCATTTTTCCCAATGACCATCAGACTCTTCACATTTAATTAAATTATTGTTTGAATCATATTCATATTTTACCCAATGACCATCAGACTCTTCACATTTAATTAAATTATTGTTTGAATCATATTCATATTTTACCCAATCACCATTAGAAAATTCTTCTTTAACTCTATTATTTTTTGAATCATATTCATATTTTATCCAAGAACCATCAGAAATTTCTTCTTTAATTTTATTGTCATTAGAATCATATTCAAACGTTACCCAATAACCACTAGTATATTCACGTTTAACTAAATTGCATTTTTCATCAAAATGTTTCTTAAAACCATTTTTTTCTACAACAATATTACTTAAATTAACTTCTTCTAAAATCTTAATCTTATCAGTAACTGATTTATCAGAAATTGTTTTAATATTACCTAAAGCTTCTACCTTAAAGACTTTAATATCTTTATATGGGAGATAGTAAGTAAAAACATCATATAAATTTTGACAAAAATGAAAACCTTTTTCACACATTACTAATTCACCCTCTAAAGTATATGTTTGACCAACTTTATATAGTTGGTTCAAACACATACCATTATATGTTGCTTTATATCCAATCATATTGATTGCCCTCTAACATATTTTATACAAAAACTACTAGAATTTTCTTGTTTAACCTTCTACACAATAACCATCAGAATTTTCTATTTTAATGCATTTGTTATTTTCATCATAATAATATTTGTTCCAAGAATCATCAGAATATTTTGTTTTAACTAATTTGTTGTTTTCATTATATTCATACTTTTCCCAATGTTCATCAGTATTTTCATATTTAATTCTATTACCATTTTTATCATATTCATATTTTTCCCAATAACCACAAGGAAATTCTTTTTTAACAAAATTTCCTTTATTGTCAAAATATCTCTTTTCATTATATTTTTCTACAATTAAATTATTTAAATCTACTTCTTCTAAAATCTTAATTTTATTTGTAACTGATTTACTTTCACTATTAATAGTGTCTCCTAAAGCTTCTACTTTAAAGACTTTAATATCTTTGTTTGGAGTATAATAATCAAAAACATCAAACAAATCTTGACAAAAATGGAAACCTTTTTCACACATTATTGGCTTGCCATCTAAAGTATATGTTTGACCAACTTCATAAAGTTGGTTCAAACATTTACCATTTTCTGTTGCTTTGTACCCGATCATATTTATTCCCTTTAATAGTGAATTTTTTATTTACCTAAGATAGCTCATTTTAGATAAATAAATTACACTATATGTAGCTAATTAAGAAAAATGACCCTGACTGTTTGACCAATCTGATTTTGCTTGTACCTTACCACATTTACTACACTTAACATGAGACCAATTCATTTCTTTATAGTCATGGTCACATTTTTGTTCTAATTTAAGAAAAAATTGTGGTGCTATTAATTTAACCATGGATTCAATATCTAATGCTTTTTCTTCTGGTGAAGAATCTTTGTTACATCCACCAATTGAATTTTTAATTTCTCCAAGACTTTCCCCAAATAAAGTGTTTTTATTACTAAATTTAAAGTCAGTCCACCAATATCCATTATTTGGATCAATCCATCCTTTAATATAATCTTCTTCATATTTAAGATGAAATTCATAAAAACTGTCTTTATTTGATTTTACAAGAGTAATCATTATTATTAGTCCTTTAATATTAATAAAAGAGCACAAGAAAATGTTTTCTGGACACTGCAAAATTGACGAGATCCCACAATGTCCTTACTAGTCGATTTTGGTGAGAGTCGAACTCACACTCTTTCCTCCGTGGAGGATGCTTTACCTTTAAGCTACAAAATCTTCACATTTCTTTCATCATGAAAAGATTCGCCGTCCTACGTCGTTTTCAACAATTATACGGAGATAATTGTTGTGGACTCCACTTCCCATGATATACTTGTGCTCTTTTATTAATCCGAGGCAGTTTTTAGCTGCCCCGGAAGTTGTCAGGTGCTGGCTGGCTTATTTAGCTTGCTTTCAATTTCGTCACGCAGTGAATTAATCACATTAAATACATTGGCAAGCTTATCGTCAAACTGCTCCTTAAGTCCCTTAGAGGCAAGGAACCCGGACAATTCTCCATCCTTGTCAAACAATTCTGCAACAGTTGTAAGACGTTGCTTTGGACGCATTTCTCTTTTTTCAGAGTTCTTCTTACGAATATCAGAGCCCTTTACTTTGTCACCCTTATTAATAATTTCTGCAACAGACTCCTGCTCTTCAACCGTTGCCTTTGCAGCTTCAAATGCAGCACTTCTATTTAGTTTCCCCTCTTCCCAAGATTTGACTAGTTCTGGGATTAGAGATTCAGAAGCCTTGATATAATTATCAAGAATTGGACGCCACTTAATTTGATCTTTACCAAGTCTTTCTGAAATTTCATTCTTAGTCCATCCCATATTAATAAAGTTTCGGATGGAATACATAACTTCAACATCAGAAAGACACCGTGATCGTTCAGACAAATTGCGACGAACCATTTCTGCCTTTGCTTCATCTTCTGTTCCGACAAAAACTGTAATAGGAATCTTCTTAAAAAGTTCTGGATTCTTTTGAATGATATAGGAAATACAAGTGGTACGAGTAGCTCCATCAAGAATCAAAATATCAGTAGAACCTTCTCGATTAAGAGGATAAACAATAATTGGATCGTCAATGATCCCTTTCTGAAGAATACCATTGTAAATATCAACAAGTCGTGAATCACCTTGAGCATCACCATTCTCATTGAATGTTAGCTTGTAATAATCATGGGACTTAGGATGATTAAATCCCAAACTTTCATAAAGCTTGAAGTCAATGGGTTCTCCACTATGAAATCCCATTAGAGCAATAGGATTGATAACTGAAAGAGAAGATGCCTTCTTTAGAATCTTCCCATGAACTTCTTTCCGATAATCTTCCACCGAGTTAAACTCAGTGTTACCAATCTTGAGATCAGTAATTTCTGCGAGTGTTGTCATTGTTAAAGCTCCTTAGTTGTCGTGCTGATATTTTTAGTACTACCACAGCCCTCCTCCCCCAACCCTGGAGGAAGTGTCAGAAAAACCCAATCAAAGCATATCCATAATCTTCAAGGCTATTTTCTTTTGCGTGAATAAATGCTCCTTGCAATGCGTCTAGAATACATTTAGGAGCATTACTATAACTACTTTCGAGGAATTCTTGTGTTGGAGGAATCCAAAACACACCTTCAATATTATGAATTGAAACGTCGATTTCATTAATTGACAAACAACAATCTGGATTTACGCAAACACAACCTGTGTCAGAAATATTTGGGTTTGTTTGATATACGAAGTATTCGATTACCTTTTGAAACTCTTCATCTGGAAGATCGTCTGGTAGTGCAACTTCAACCAGAGTTCTTGAAGTAAGAATAACTTTTTCGTCAGGATTGATATATACTGTTGTTTTCATGCGCTAATTCCTCCTGCTTTTACAATTTTATCAAAGTTAACAATGGCTTTGATTCCCTTAAGCTTTGTCTTTTGTGCAGTGCCAAAGAGACTGCTATCAAGCTTCTTTTCATTTTGTTTGTTTGATTTAGTTTCAGCGTCCATTGAGTTACATCCTCTTACAATAGACTTACTATCAAAGTCAGCATATTCTGAAATTGCTAGCATTGCACCAAAGTCTGTAAACTGCAAAGAAGCTGGTAGTTTTTGCCAACGATCATAAATCTTTTCACGAGTTTTTTCTTCTGTGGACTTTTTTGTATTTCCATTTTCATCAACTTCAGTATCTTCAGAATCAGGATAAAGATAAGAAAGCATTTGACGAAAACGATCAGGGGTAGCCGTTTGAGAGGCAAGCTTTTGAAGCATTTCTTCTGCATCACGAAAGAAATCAAGAGCCTTATTTAGAATAACTCCACCACGATTCATTCGATCCTTGGCATTTGTTGTATGCTTAACTGAGATAGAACAAGGAACACCGGAAGGAACATAACAAGCTAGAGAAAGCTTGCGTTCTTGAATATAAGGCATAAAACTAACGGTGAGGGCTTGTGTTTGATCGTGAGACCAAGAGATATGAAGATATCGGAGGATAGTTTGCTTTTCTCCATCCTTAAACTTAATTTCAATAGGTTCTGGGAGTCTAGTAGCAATCCAAATTCGTTTACCACCATCAAAAACTCCACCAGAATCAATAACGATTTGACCACTATTAACAATTTCCTTAAACATTTCAAGACATTCATGGTTTTGAAGTGGAGTATAAATGGAAGCCCCAACTGTTGCTAGAGGATTTCCATTGTCCATACGAATAACTCCCTTATGTTCAAAGAAATCAATATTATCGAACTGAACTTCGCTTGGACAATATGATCGAATATCAACAGTACGAACAAGCCAATTAATACCAAAGGTATCGAGGGCTTCTTCTACTGAATTGCACTTCTTATTAATTCCATGAGCGAAAAAAGTGTATGTAGAATAATCCTTTGCCGTCTTTGAAGTGTTTGGCTTTGTAGTCTTGTTACGACCATCAATAATCGCCCTCACTTCTTCAGGGGTAAGAGGCTTTGTAGAAACCATTTTGTGACTCCTAACGTATATTTTTGTTACCACAACCCCAAAGTGTACCCCCGCAACTCCCTCAACCCTGGTCCCGAATCTCTAAAAAGATTGATACTTGATCTTACAACAATCACAAGTAATAATTTTACCTGTTTTTATTTGTTTAAAGCCACAAATAGGACATTCTACAATAAAATTTAAAAGATGATTTTTTTCAATAAGAAAAATTCCATCCACTAAAGTTTTTTTCCTTATGTTTGAAATATCTTCTAAAGAATAAACCAAATAGAATAATCGACTAAGACCCCGATAACCTCGTACGATTACATTGTTTTCTTCTTTTTGAAAAGCAAGTTTTGAATTACTTTTTTTTAGCTTTTCAAAAAATAGTTTTTTTTCTTTAGAAGGTAAGTCTAATTCTATTACATTTTGTTTAAACATACTGGGCTTGAACACTCGAAAATCTTTTCAAGATTTCCGCTAAGTTCTGGATGTTCAATAGTTCGGGGTTTAATTAAATGTGAATGACATTCCAGACAAAATGGGAAGGTTGTTCCGTCTTGTAATTTTACATAAACTTTTTTTGGTTGTTCAAAATCAAGAAAATTAATTTCGTCATGCTCTACATATCCAGATTCTTTATCGACCAAACAACTTAATGTGATTTTTCGGTTCTCATTAAATTCAAATGTTAAAAGACCTTTCTTTAAGGCTGGAAGGTTTATTGAATCGTCCATGATTTTATCCTTCTAAGTGGAATGAAGTACAACTTGCCATTTTTATGGCGTCCTTTAAGGGGAACATCAAATTCAATTGTAACAACAGGAATCTCAACTGAATCTGTTTCTACAATTAACTGTTTTTTTTGTTCTTTTGCTTCTTTAAATGCTTCACGAATTTTCAATTTTAATTTATAATTTGAACTTTTTTCTAATTCTAAAGAAGATCTCCATTCTTGATTTTCTACTTGTGTTACAGCTAAATATTTTTTTGGACAAGTAATACAATCATTTGTAAATTCCGATTCTGTTAATTTTATGTATTGCCAAATA
>JALNXF010000008.1 GCA_023230505.1 Candidatus Altimarinota bacterium
CTGAGAAATATAGGTATTATTGCCCATATCGATGCTGGTAAAACTACTACTTCAGAAAGAATACTTTTTTATAGTGGTAAAACTCATAAAATTTGAGAAGTACATGAAGGTGCTGCTACTATGGATTGGATGGCACAAGAACAAGAAAGAGGTATTACAATTACTTCAGCTGCTACAACATGTTTTTGGAAAGAACATCAAATAAATATTATTGATACTCCAGGTCACGTTGATTTCACTGTAGAAGTAGAACGTTCTATGAGAGTACTTGATGGATGAGTTGCTGTTTTTGATGGGTCTCAATGAGTAGAACCACAATCAGAGACTGTATGGAAACAAGCTGATAAATATAAAGTACCAAGAATTGCTTTTGCTAATAAAATGGATAAAACAGGAGCGAGTTTTACTATGACATATGAATCAATCAAAAAAAGACTTGCTGGAAATAAAGTTATTGCAATTCAACTTCCAATTTGAGAAGAAAATGATTTTGCTGGAATTGTTGATTTAGTAGAAATGAAAGCATATAGATTTGATGGTAAAATGTGAGAAATCGTTGTGGAAATTCCAGTACCAGAAAACTTAAAAGATACTGCAAATAAAATGAGAGAAGATTTAAAAGAAAGAGCAGCAGAACAAACTGACGAATTAATGGAAAAATATTTAAATTGAGAAGATTTATCTGTTTCTGATATCAAAAAATGACTTAGAGCTTGAGTTGTAGCTAGTAAACTATATCCTCTACTTTGTGGATCTGCTCTTACTAACAAATGAGTTCAATTAGTATTAGATGCTGTTATTGATTATTTACCTTCTCCTATGGATGTAAATGATGGAACAATTACAGGTTCTGAAGAAGATGATATTGATTCTAAAATTACTTTAAAACAAGATGTTAAAGAACCACTTTCAGCTCTAGCATTTAAAATTGCAACTGATCCATTTGTATGAAGAATTACTTTCGTTAGAGTTTATTCTGGAGTATTAAAATCTGGATCTTATGTTTACAATTCAATTTCTGGAGAAAAAGAAAGAATCTGAAGATTACTGCAAATGCATGCTAATCACAGAGAGGAAATCGCAGAAATTACAGCTGGAAATATCTGAGCTGTTATCGGATTAAAAGATACAAAAACAGGTGATACACTTTGTGAACCAGAGAGACCAATAGTTCTAGAAAAAATGGAATTCCCAGAACCAGTTATCTCAATATCTGTAGAACCAAAAACAAAAGCAGATCAAGAAAGAATGGGTATGGCATTAAATAAATTAGCTGAAGAAGATCCATCATTTAGAGTAAGTTCAAATGTTGAAACAGGTCAAACAATTATTGCCTGAATGGGAGAGCTTCATCTTGAAATTATTGTTGATAGAATGAAAAGAGAATTTAAAGTGGAATGTAATGTATGAGCTCCACAAGTAGCTTACAGAGAAACAATAACAGCTCAAGTTAAAGATCAAGAATTCAAACATGCAAAACAATCTTGAGGTCGTGGTCAATACTGACATGTAATTATTACTTTCGAACCTATTACTCCTGAAGAAAGAAGAGCAAATCCTGAATTACTAAAAGAAGAAAATGTATTTGTAAACAAAATAGTTGGTTGAGTTATTCCAAAAGAATATATTCCATGAGTTGAAAAATGATTAAAAGAAGCTTATACAAGATGAATTATAGCAGGTTACCCAATAGTAGATGTTAAAGCTACGCTAACTTTTGGATCTTATCATGATGTGGATTCAAATGAACTTTCATTTAAACTAGCGGCAAGTAAGTGTTTCCGCGAAGCAACTAAAAAAGCTCGTCCAGTACTTCTAGAACCAGTGATGCTAGTTGAAGTAAATACTCCTGAAGAATATATGGGAGATGTACTTGGAAATCTTAACTCAAAAAGATGACAAATCATCGAAATGGGAGAAAGATGAATGGCAAAAATCCTTAAAGCATACGTTCCCCTTTCAGAAATGTTCGGATATTCAACTGACCTTAGATCTACTTCTCAATGAAGAGCAACATATGTTATGGAATTCGCCCACTACTCTCAAGTTCCAAGTAATATTACAGAAAAAATTAGAGCAGAAAGATGAGTTAAATTCGAAGACGAAGATTAAAACCAAAAAAAATCCCAATTTTGAAAAATTGGGATTTTTTATTTTTGTGAAATAAATTATGCAGCTTTTTCTTGAGTTATATCTCAAACATCTTGTTTTAATTCACTAAGTAATTCTCTGCTTTTTCTAATTGGTTTACATTTTTTAGCTGCTTCCACTTCTTTTATCATTCTGTTCATAATATGAATAGCTTTTTCTGGTGAGATTATAACTCATTCATAAGCTTGTATATTTTTAGTTCCAGGAAATTCAGCCAATGTTTTTCAGGCATAATTTCATTTTGAATCAAGTACCACTTCCCAAGAATTATATTTAAATTCCTTTTGTATTTTATCAAAATGTAAATTTGCTTCTAATTCAGAAGATTGATTTTTATCAATCTTCATAGTTTTTCTATATCTTATTGAGTCATCATTTTTATCTCTTTCATAAGAATAAAAATCTAGTCAAGTTACTCATTTTTCTCTGCTAGAGAAATAAGCTATCTCTGGTCTATCAACCAGACTTTTCAAATGATTAAACTTATGAATAGCTCTTTTTAATACCTCCTTTTCTGATTTTTCCTTATTTATAGGAGCGTGTTCCATATTTTCTGCCATAAAATTTAGTTAAAATAATAAATAACAAATACATTTTAACATATATTGTGTATTATTGCAAATTTCGGGGAAAATATAGTCTAAATAAGAGGCACAAATACAAAACCTGGGAATTCTTTGGGGAAAATTTGTCATTTTTTATCTTTTTGGTAGAGAAAAATTGAATTTTCGACAGGGATAACAAGTCTTCAATTTGGTTTAAGTTGATTTAGTAATTCTCTAGGAAAAGTCTGAGCGCTCGCAGATACTAATATTTTATCGAAAGTATTTTCTGGAATTCAGAGAATTCCCTCTTCGGCTTGAATAATATTAGCATTTAGGTTTTTATATTTTCATAAATTTTGTCTTCAAAATTTCACAAGTTCTGGAATTATTTCAAGTCCAGTTACATGTCATTTTTCTCATACAATAAAGCCAAGAAGTGCTGTGGTCCAACCAGACCCACTACCAATATCAAGAATTATATCTCACGCTCTAGGCTCTAATAATTCCAACATAAAAGCAACTGTATAAGGCTGAGAAATAGTCTGTCAATGCCCTATTGGCAATGGAATATTTTGATAAGTAAAATTTTTTTCAAAATCCAGTACAAAATCTTTGCGATCAATTTTTTTAAACGCTTTTATAATATCTGGAGTTTTGAGGACTCCTTCCTCTATTAGATTATTTATGAGAGAAATAAAATTCTTATCCATAATGCACCGCATGAGGAACAAGCATTTCTCTCTCGTGTCCGTGATGAGAATGAGCTAATCTAAGAGTTGTAGATACATTTTCTCCAAATGTTTTTTTAACTCAATTAATAAGTGATTCTATATATTTACTTGTTTGAAGTATATTTATCGCATAACGCTTATCAATCAGTAGAGTCGCCACATTTTCATTAAGAGAAACATCTTCTACATGATCTGTAATTAATTCACAAACATCTTTTCATTTAATATTTGCAAGAAGTTTTTCCTTTAAAGATGACATAATTAAAAAATTAGAAAATAAAAAACCTCAATTTTTAATTTATTTAAGAAGTTTTCTAGATTTATTGAATAATAATTCCATATCCTTCTCCATTTTATTTATGTCTTTTTCTATTTCTTTAAAGAAAGTTGTTCCCTTAATCTCCTTAAAAAAATCATCAAAACCTGATAGTGCAGGCCATTTTATAGGTTCCCACTTATATTCACAAAGTTCCTTGAGATTAGGATTTTTATCGATGTATGCATTGAAATCCTTTTCATTATTAAAATCTTTCTCGATTTTTTCCTCCTTTTTTCCCTCTTTTCTGTAGAGGTAAACTTTACCTTTAAACATAATTACAAAGTTAAAAAATAAGATAATAATGTCAGTTTTTCGATGGTGACCACCGTTTTTTAAAAAATAAAGAGCTATCATTTTATTCTTTTCTTTCTTAAAGTCAATACACCTAAATTTTAGTAAATTATTACGAATAATTTGCGTATAAAAAATTTTCTATATAATTGGTCTATTAATTTACAACTAATTTAAGAATATATGTTATCGAATATAAAAAATGATCTAAAAAAAGCTGAGGAACATTTACATAATGAATTCAATAAACTTCAAGTTGGAAGAGCTAACCCTGGCTTAGTTGAGGGAATTTATATAAATGCCTATGGAAATCCACAACCACTTAAAAATATTGCGTCAGTTTCTGTAATGGATGCCCAGACTCTTACTATTCAGCCTTGGGATAAATGATTAATTCGCGAAATTGATAAATGAATAAGTGATGCGGGCCTTGGGCTTAATCCACAAAATAATTGAGAAAGTATAATGATTAAAATCCCAACTCTAACTGAGGAAAGAAGAAGAGATTTAGCGAAATTCGCGAAAAAATTAGCCGAAGACTGAAAAATTGCTATAAGAAATATTCGCCAAGATTATCTTAAAAAAATCAAAAATGCAGAGGTGAACAAAGAAATTAGCGAAGACATAGTAAAACAAAACGAAAAAGAACTTCAAAAATTCGTAGATGAAGAAGTGGATAAAGTAGATAAAATGTTAAAACACAAAGAGGAGGAGATAATGAAAGTATAGTTTTTTAAAAAAACCAAAATAATCCCGATAAAATCGGGATTATTTTTATAAATTATAATAATTTTAATTTAATTCTAATTTATTTTTTAATTTTTCCAAATTTAAATTTACGAGTTCTTGGCTTATATGGGGATTTATATCTCAAAATCCTCAGTGTTTTTCTCATCTGGCAGTCTTAAAATGACAATCACTTCAGAAAGTAAGCAAGAAATCAAATTTTTTCTGGAATTCGAGGATTAATTCAATCCAATCCTTGTCAGCTAAAATATTAATTTCTACCGCATTAACTCATAAATTTAGATAATATTCTATTCTTTGTCTAAATTTTTCTTGTGTCATTTTAAAATTTGGATGAGCTAGAGAGAAAATATAATTTTCCTGCTTAGCTACCTGTCAGAATTCAGCTATAGTTGGTTCATATCATTTTAATTCTACGGCTCAAATATGTTTTAAATCTCATTCAATTTTCAGACATCTTAGTAAAAATTGTTCCATATTTAAATTTTCTCAAGTTAATTTTTTTATTAATGTATTATTTTCTGGAGAACGTAGAATATATGAAGAAAGATGTGAAACATTCAGATTATCAATATTAGTTTTTTTAGCAAAAAAATTGTAAAACTCATTTTCTTCAATTTTAAATCAATTTTTTTTAAGTAAATCAATTTGAGATAATATTTTTGTTTTTCTGCCATTTCTAGTATTTTCAAGTATTTTAGTCACTTTTCAGTTAAATTTTTTTGAGTAGGTAGTGAAATGTAAGTGATGATCATTTTTTTCATCATAACAAGAAACCTCTACTCACTCATAACTTAAGATTCAAGAAGCGCAAGCCAAGCGAGGAAATTCATAATTTATGATGTCATGATCTGTACAAATTGCAAATTTAACTCCTTTTTCTTTTGCTTGTGCTATAACTTGAGCATTATCAAATTTTCAATCTGATAAGTTAGTGTGAAAATGGCAATCTGTTTTCATATATTTAAAGGTTAAGAAGTAACACTCGCAAGTATATAAGAAATACAAAAAGTGCAATGATAATATTACATATTTGTAAAACTAAATAAATTATCTTAAATTTATTTGCATTAAATGGCTAGATTTATATAATATCAAAAATGTAATTTAACCTTACACATTTATGAAATATCAAAAAATTCTAAATAAAATCTGACTCACAGAAACGGAAAGTAAAATATATCTTGATTTAATTGAGAATTGAGCCAGCAATATTGTGGAAATATCAAATAGGACCAAGTTAAATAGACCTTTAATTTACAAATCTATCCCCTATCTTATAGAATCTAATCTTATAAAAGAAATTGTAAAATGAAAAAGAAAGCTACTTAAAGCCGAATCTCCTGAATATTTAAAAAATTTATTTGAGAAATTATCTACAAATTTTAATAATATAATTCCGGAATTAGAAGATATCTACAATACAAGCGAAACCAGGCCAAATATCCAAACACTTGTTGGAAAAAAATGAATGATGCATGTTTTTGAGGATGTATTGATGTCACTCAAAAGATGAGAAACCTATTACAGATATAGCTCTAGAGCAAATTTTTCTCTAATATATTTGCCAAAAAATTACAAAGAACTAAGAGACAAAAAACAAATCCAAAGAATGGTTATAACAAGCGAAAAACTATATGCCACCAAAACAAAAAAACCCGAAAGAGAAGTCGTAACAATCCCAAAATGATTTGATTTATTTGATGATAATATCGTAAAACTTATATATGCCGATAAGATAGCCATAATAGACTACAATAATCTCACAAGCTTCATCGTACAAAACAAAACTTTAGCACTTTTTGAAAAGAAATTATTCAAAATAATGTTTAAATTTTTGAAGGGTGTTGAGAAAGATGTTTAATTTCAAAAGCTTTTTTACTTTTGGGAGTTTTTCTGTAAAATAAAAATATAATTTGCATTTTAAATAATTATTTATATACTTAGTATATATTAATTAACTTTATAATTTATGCCAAAATCAAATCTTGCACTCTTTGAGTGAAAACAAATTAGAAGAATCTGGGATGAAATAACTTCAAACTGGTATTTCTCGGTTATGGATGTAGTTGGAGCTTTATCTTGAACAGAAAGTAAAGATCCCTGAGCTTACTGGAGAAAATTAAAACAAAGATTAATTCAAGAATGAAGTGAAGTCGTGACAAATTGTCACGGGTTGAAATTACTAGCTCCAGATTGAAAAATGAGACTTACAGATGTTACAGACACTGAAAATATGTTTCGTATAATTCAATCAATACCCTCTCCAAATGCAGAACCATTTAAGAAGTGGTTAGCTCGTGTCGGATATGAAAGAATTGAAGAAACAGAAGACCCAGAACTTGGGATAAATAGAGCCTTAAATAATTATCTAGCAAAATGATATAGTGAAGACTGGATAAATCAGAGACTAAAAACCATAGAAATCAGAAAACAACTTACAAATGAGTGGAAAAAATGATGAGTTTTAGATAAAGAATATGGAATTCTAACTGATGAAATCACAAGAGCTTGGGCTGGAATTTCTACAAAAGAATACAAAAATCTCAAATGACTCAAAAAAGAGAATTTAAGAGACAATATGTCTAATCTTGAACTAATCCTAAATATGCTTGCAGAAGCCACAACCACAGAAATCAGCAAAAAGGAAAATCCCAAATGACTCATAGAGAACAAAAAAGTTGCCAAAAAATGATGAGAAGTTGCCGGAAATGCCCGAAAAGAAATTGAAAGTAAAACTTGAAAAAGTGTGATAAATAGAGAGAATAGTTTAAGATTGAAATAAGTTTAATTATGGCAAATCTGCCATTTTTAAAAAACAAAGGTGTCGAATTCGACACCTTTGAAAATTTAATACAAAAGAATTATTGACATAAAGATTCACAAGGAACTCAATCATCATTTGCATCCAATCTTGTTATTTTACACGTATTTAAATAAAATTTTGCTTCTTCACAGGTTTTCATTTCACTACAATAAGTTTTTTTAATATTACAAGAAAAATTATTAATAATAGGTTGTACCACTGGAACATTTGAATTTATTGTTCAAGTATTAACTTTAGTGTCCAAAGACTTTCTTTTTCATTCACAATATTTCCAAACTCATAAATTATTATTTTTTGCTTCAAGTTCTGATTTTTTAAATTCACTATCAAATTTTGTAGGAATATTATATAAATAATAAAATCCGTAACCATTTTTTATTGCTAAGTTTTGAAATAAATTTCAATCTTGCATTTTTATATGAGCTAATAATCTTCAATATTTATCAATTTTATCTTGAGTATAATCAGAAATTATATTAACTTTTTTTCAAAGCAAAGTAGTTTTTGCAAAATTACTAGCCTCTTCTCAATAACATTCTACATATCAAGTTCTAGTCGTGTATTTTTCTGGAGTATCAAGACCTAAAATCCTTACAGTCGTTCAGGTTCAATTATAAATAATTTTAACAGTATCTCAATCAATAACATCAGTAATAGTATATTCAACCTTATTATTTAATTCATCAATTATCTTTTCAATTATATTCTTAATTTTATCTGATTTACTTGTTTTATAAGAATTAAGAGCTTTTATAAATTTTTCTCTATATATTTCTCATTTTGAAGAGATAATTTTCTCGATTTTATTTGTAATTAAATCTATTTTTGAAAAATCTTGTTGAGTTAATATAGCTCAGTAAGAAATAGGAATAAAAATAATTAAAAATAAACTTAATATTAAAACATATTTTTTCATAATAAATATGGTTATAAAATAATAATTCATAACCAAAATAATATTTTCAAGTTTTGACGAACAAAAATGGGCAACCTATATGCTCAAGATGTTCGCCAAAACAAGTTTTTACCAATTCTTAAGATTAATAAAGAATGGGCGAGCAACATAAGTTGCCCATTTAGATCATTAATCTTAAGAAAAATAAAAATTGGTATAATAAAACTTATTTTGGCACTTAAATTATATTCAATTTTCCAAAAAAGCAATTTTCAATTAATTTTAGTATTTATTTTATTTCAAAAATCTTTTCATTTTTTCATTTTTTTTCATAAAATCTCTTTGTTTAAATAAAACTTAATCCACCCAATGCTAATTCTAACCCAAAATACCACATATATAAATTCTTGAAACTCATTTTCGAGAGCTTTTTTAGTTCACGAAAATCTGGAAAATAAAAATTTGGTTGTTTTTGATAGTTCTGAAGATTTGAGGGTTTTTGGGAAGATTTGGGAGTTTTTGGGGTTTGGGGGTTATTTTGTGGTGGAAAAATTGGGTGATTTTATGGAGTTTTTGAACTCTGGAGAGTGAGTATTTTTTGGGTGTAAGGATATATTTGAATTGCCTTTTGTTTCAGAATATGAGCTATCTAAAAACACAATTTCAATTGTAAAAAATGAGGTTCAAAATAGTGAGGAAATTATAAAAAAATTGCTTGATTTTGGGTATAAATACAGTTCGCATTTGTGAAAATCTGGGAGTTATAATAAAGAATGAGATACTCTCAATATTTATCCAAAAATGTGAAATTATTGAGTTAAAATAAGCTTTTTTTGAGATGAAATAGATGATATTTTATTACTTGATTTTAGTAATTCCAGAATTATCAAAAAACTCGATGAATTTAAAATTATTAACTCGGCTTATTCAGTCGAAGAAAATAAAAACACAATAATCAATAATCTCAACAAATACGCCAAATTCTTCACAAAAACTCCCCTCTCTACGAGTGGAGAGGGGCAGAGGGTGAGGTCTATTTTTGGAGATAAATCAGGGGTGAGGGCATTTATAATCTGACTCGATTTTTTTGATTGAATTTCAATTTTACAAAAAAACCTAAATCCAATTATTTTAGCTGAAACTCCTCAAGAATCTGCTACAAATCTGGAAATTAATCCATTTTCAGTAAATACTATTGGGGAGCTTATTGATATTTTAAAAAGTAAAAATCAAGTAAAAATTTATACAAAAAATGAAAAAACTATTACAAAATTCCTAGAATTTAATGATATAACAAGAAATATAGAAATTATAGAAATTCCTGCATCAATGCGCTATTTGGAGAGTTTTAAAATAAATTCCTCAGATTCTGTCATCCTGAGCGAAGAAGAACAGAGCATAGCGGAGTGAAGCGGAGTCGAAGGATCTATTAATAATAATTTACCTTATAAGGAGAATATAATTTGAATAGATTTCTCGACAAGCTCGAAATGACAAAAAAAGGGGTTGGAATGACAAATAATATATTACATTTGTGATGACATTTTAAGTGATATTTTTATTAAAAAAAGGTCGAAGAAAAGTCTGGCAAAAAGTCTTGATTTGTTGCTGGAAATAAGGCCTGGTGATTTTATTGTTCATGTTGATCATTGAATTGGTAAATTTATTTGAATAATTTTGAAGGATTTATCTGGAATCAAAAGAGAATATATTGAGATAGAATACAGAGAAAATGATAAACTTTTTGTGCCAATTAGTGAGCTTCATCGAATTAGTAAATATATCTGAAATGAAAATCCAGCTCTAACTAGATTAAGTTCAGCTGAGTGGCAGAAAATAATGAAAAATACAGAAGTTGAAGTCGAGAGAATTGCAACTGAACTTCTTGAGATTTATGCAAAAAGAAATATTTTAAAATGATTTTCATTTTCTGAATTTAGCGAAAAAGAGAAAATATTTAAAGATTCTTTTCCATATAAACACACATTTGACCAGGAAGTTGCAATAAAAGAAATTCTGTCTGATATGGAAAAAAGTAAACCAACAGATAGACTTCTGGTTTGAGATGTTGGCTTTGGTAAGACGGAAGTAGCAATGAACGCGGTTTATAGAAGCTTTTTAAATGGAAAACAATCCGCTTTTATTTCGCCTCTTGTAATTCTGGCTTATGAGCATTTTGAATCCCTTAAAAAGAGATTTGCGGACTTTTGACTAAAAATAGAAATTCTAACAAGAGTATCGACCAAAAAAGAAGAAACTAAAATATTAGCTGGCTTAGCTTCAGGAGAAATTGATGTAATTATCTGAACTCATAGACTTTTATCACCCGATATTAATTTCAAAAATCTTGGGTTAATCGTAATAGATGAAGAGCATAGATTCGGTGTAATGGACAAGGAAAAACTTAATTCTTTAAAATTAGGTACCGGTACCTCTTTTAGGGTACCGGTACCTGTGGATATTCTCTCTTTATCTGCCACTCCTATTCCAAGAAGTCTTAATTTTGCGCTAAATTGAATAAAAGATATCTCGATTATTTCCACTCCCCCACCAAAAAAACAGCCAATTAAAACTATAGTTTCAAAATGGAGTGATGATGTCATTTTAAATTGTATAAAAAAAGAATTTGAGAGAGATGGTCAAGTTTTATTTATCCACAATAGAATTGCAACAATTGAAACCACTAAAAAATATTTAGAGAAATTAATCTGAAAAAATGCAAAAATCGTGATTGTGCACGGACAAATGAATTGACTTGAGGTTGAAGATAGAATTATGGATTTCAAAAATTGAAAATATAATATCCTACTTTCTACCACTGTTATCGAAAATGGAGTGAATTTTTTTAATGCTAATACGATAATTATTGATGAAGCCGACAAATTCGGACTTTCTCAAATTCACCAACTCAGATGAAGAGTCGGAAGATGAGCTACAGAAAGCAATTGTTATTTGATTTACAGAAAAGAAAATCTAGCGGATGACGCGAAAAAAAGGCTAATTACAATCGTGAATAATACTCATCTAGGAGCCTGATTTGAAATAGCGATGAAAGACCTAGAAATCAGATGAGCCGGCGATATTCTCGGAATTAAACAATCAGGAAAATCCAAAGAAACTTGATTAAGTTTGTATCTAAAATTACTTGAAAATAAAATAGAAGAGCTAAAAACTTGAAATAAAATCGAGTGAATAAATTGCCAAATAGAACTGGGAATTTCTTACTATATTAGCGAGGATTTCTTCTCATCAGAATCTGACAAGCTTCACTTTTTTAGAAATATCGAATCAATCGAGACAATAAGTGATCTAGAATTTGCCCACAAAACTTTTATCGAGTGAAATGATGAAGTTCCCGAAGAATTTGAAAACCTATTTTTAATTTTGAAAACTCGCATAATTTTAAGTCAATATTGAGTTACATCGCTTAAAAAAGTCTGAACAAACTATACTTTTGAATTCAATAAGAGCACACCGGCGGATAAGGTAAAAGAATTTCTTGATAGATTTGATGACGACAGGAATTTTGTACTAATTACAATCCATAAAATAAAAGTAGAAACTAAATTTTGGAAATGAGATTTAGAGTTTTTGAGGAGTTTAGTGAAATATTAGATTTTATTTATAAGTCAAAAAAGCCGTAAAGGAATCTCATTCTTGATACCTATTTCTATGTCATCTTTTATTATAAAAATATCCTTTTCTGATCTTTTCTTATTTTTTCATCATATTTCAAAATATAAATTAGATAAATTATGTTTTACTACAAAATCTGTGTTTGTCATAAAAAATATCTCTTTATTTAATCTCTTAATTTGAGATACAAAAAAGGTTTCTCTAAAATTTCATGTATAAGAATCAAACAAAGATAATATATTTGTATTTGCTAAATAAAACTTTTTAGATTTTCTAAGTCTATCGGATGTTTTTCAAAAATATTGTAATAAATTAACAAGTCATATTTGTGATAAAAAATTAATATAAATTTCCGTTACTTGAGGGCTAAGAGTTATTTTCTTGGATATTGCATATACTGATAAATCAGAAGTTCCGGCATTAGCAATATAGTATATAATATCTTCAATTTTTGATAAATTATTTGTGCTAATATCTACAAAATCAGTTAAATCTTCATAAATTGATTTTTTAATAGAATTTTGCATTTTTATTTTATATTCTATTTCATTTCATATTTCTTCATAAAAATATCAAAATTGTCAAAATCTTAAATAATCATCAAGCATTTTTTTTGAAAACCATGATATATTGTTTTTAGCTATTTCTACATGGTTATTCAATATATCATCCAGACTATAATCGCTTATTTTTATATTTTTCGTAAGATAAATAAATTCTCTAAAACTAAATTCTTTTAGTTCAAATTTTAAACTTCTTCTCGATAAATCATATCATCATTTGGTTAAATTTATCATATTACTTCAAGAAAAAATCACCTTTACATCTAAAAAATCATATATATTTTTAAGGGACTGTTGCCAGTCTTGATTAAAATGAATCTCATCAAGATAAAATGTAGTATATCAATAATTTTTTTGTAATTCATCTAATATATTAAATAAATTAACATTTTTTAATCACACTAAATCACAAGATATATAAATAGATTTATCAGTTTTAACTCTTCTTGAAAGCAAATAAGAAGTCTTTCATACTCATCGTAATCCTATTATTCCGTATATTTTTGAATTAGAATCAAAACTTGAATATATATCCCTTTCTATATATTTTTTAAAATTATATTTTGATACAATATAACTATCTTGCTTTAATAATTCTTCTAACATTTTAAGTGAACTTTAAATAATAAGTGCAGTTATTATAACTACACTTAAAATAAAATCAAATTTATTTTTAAAAATTACTGCTCCGCACGAAAAGAAAGTCAATCTAATGAAAACCAGCTATTTCAACCAGTATATGGATAAATACTTCAATCAGTTTTAACATCAACTCTTCATATAACATAAGTTCAAGTAGAAGAATCTGTACTATAAATTAATTGTTCTAAAGGCCTATATCAGATTGGTAAAACGAAGATATTTTGTAAGATTGTTCAATTTTTAACTAATCATTTTAAATGTACTATTCAAAGTCAGTCTTTATAATATCATGCTGTACTGGCAACTCATCAATAATTTACCCATCAATTTAATAATATAGATGTCTTCCAAGTTTCTGCTGTTTTAATTCCATCAACTTCATTTTTTAAATAATCCAAGCTTCCTACCATCTTATTCCATTCAGTAGCAAAGAATCATGAGCCAGTTCATACTTGACTTGGAAGGTTGAAAACTCCAGTTGCATAGGCTATATATAGTCATATTATCATAAGAAAACCAAATCAAAATCAAATTCCAGAAATTAAAGAATTTGAAAATTTTTTAAGAAAATTTTTCATATTAAGAAATTTAAAAAAATAGAATGTTTTTTCTGAAACATTCTATTTTTTTTTGATTTTTCAAAAGATTTTTTCTTTTTCCTTTAAATATTACCTATCATTCCCACGAATGCGGGAATCTATAAAAAATCCCTTCCGAACTCGAAGGGATTTTTTGTGAAATTAAAAGTATTTTAAGCAACTTCTATCTGATTTGTTTTCCAGACACTCACAATCTTATCGACATATACTGGATCGGTTGCGTATCCCGCATCCTTAATAGCTTCGATAAATTTTTTCGGATTGAAGTTTTCTGAAGTATAATCTTTTGGATAGTATGAAGGGCGTGGGTCAATATTTTTTGCATACTGAAATGCTTCGCGGTATCGAGGATTCTTTGTTAAGAATTTTGCATAATCAATAAAAGATTCTTTCATATCCGAATAAGTTCTAAATGAAGCATTTTCCATAACTTCTCGTCCATTATACACTTCTCGTGTAGCGAAAGTCTTTCCTTCTCATTTAATACCAAAATAGTTTCCTTCATTTGTAGCAAGTTTACTTTTTCCGTATCCAGACTCGAGAGCCGCCTGTCAGACAGTTACCTGCCATGGAATACCATATTGTTCCTCGATAGTTTTTGCTACTTTTGTTGCATTGTCTATGAAACCTTTCTTTTCCTCAAGGGAGAGCTTACGAACAGTCTCTTCGCGAATTTCTTCTTCCGCAATATGATTTACCCACTCTTCATCTGCTAGAGCAGATTCTACAAGCATTTTTTCATTCACCTCCCCTATTTTTGTAATTTCAATTTTATCTCCATTATAAACAGCGATATAAGGTGGTTTGCAAGAATCATTATAATATCATGGTCTTGGAGTATCTCTTCTATCAGCCACTATGCCATTTGGATATTTATCCGTCGTTAATCGTACTTGACGCACAGTCAACGGAAGTATATCTCCAGCTCCTATAATATTGTTTACATTTTGGTTTTCTCAGAAATTAACAATAAATTCGTCTTTTTCTTCTATTTTATCTTTTGAAACTTCTTTTGTGGCATCTCATTTTTTAACCAATAATAGTTTAGCTAAATCTGCTCAGGTTTTTTTGAGAAATAAAATATCTGAAGCTCTTACGGTTTCTGGTTGTTCATTCTTTCAAATAATTGTTTTTTGTTTTTCATTTCATTTATATTTGAGAGCATAAAATTGAATTAATCTAACTTTTTCTCTTTCTAAAGAAAAAATTTCACTTTCTAGCTTAGAAATTTCTTCAGTTGATTTTGGAGAAGTTTTTTTAAGTAGCACAAGTTTTTCTCTTAAAGCTTGAAGTTTTATTGTATTTTGTTGAAGATTTCTTCCTTCATTACCAGATAAATTAGGATAAATTTCTTGAATTTGCTCATTTACTGATTTTTGCTCAATATTTTTTTTATTTACTTCTTTAGTAGAATTAGCCATATATTTTTTAAAATTAAAATTAACAAACTCATATTATCATATATTTCCAAATAAATCAAAAAAAGCGCCAAAATTAATCGACGCTTTTAAGAAAAATTTTAAATTAGGCTAATTTTTGATCTTCTAATTTAACTCATAGTGCAGTAAATGCTTCTTCTTCTGTGTCTAGAGTTGTAATAATAGTTGTAATTCCAACTAATTCAAGTGTATCTTTTACTTCTTCAGTCATATTTGTAAGAAACATTTGTCCATTTCCATCTTCAATATTTGAAAAAATATCAGCAATATATCAAATAGATTTTGAATTAAGATATTTTAATCAAGAAAAATTGAAAACAAGTTTTTTAGAAGTAAAATCTCAAATAGCATTATATACTGCTGTAAAAGTTTTATCAGCATTTGTCTCATCAAGTTCTCAGCTAAATTCAAAAACAATAACTCAACCTACACTTTTTTTCTTAATGTCTATTGGTGTGTTCATAATAATTAAATTAAATAATATTAAGCTTATTTTAATATATTTTATAAAAAATTGCAAATTTAATTGCAAAAAAAGCTTTTCAAGATAAACTTTCAAAAATATATTAACTCATTATATACATTTATAATAAAAATCAATGGAAATATTAAAAATTAAAATTACAGAAAAAATCGAGAATTTAGAGAAAATAGAAAAAAATATTAGTAAATTATTAGAAAAAAGTGAGTATAATCCGATATGGCAAAGTATTAAATGGAATTTAATGCTCCAAAAAACAGACTATATAGAAGCAGGATTTTTTATTTGAGTTTATGAAAAAAATGATCTACAAAATTATATAATAATAGAAAAAAGAAGCATTTGAGCAGGGTTTTTCGCTTTTTTCATACTTGGTTGACCAGCAAATAATTACAAGATTAAAGAGCTTGAAAATGAAATAATTTTATTATGAAAGGAAGAAAATGTGATCTATATCCAAATAGAACCACTAGAAAATGATATAATTTTTGAATGATTTAAAGATATTAAATTAAAAAAAATCATTGAAAAATGTACAGTTTTAATTGATTTAGAAAAAAGTGAACAAGATATTTTAGCTTTAATGAAACAAAAATGAAGGTATAATATAAAAATAGCAGAAAAAAATGATATAAAAATAGAGGAAGCTCTAAATAATAAGCAAAATCTAGAAATATTTTACAATTTATTAAAAGAAACAAATTTAAGAGATAATTTTAATATAAATTCTCTATCTTATTTCAAGAATTTTCTAAATTATCTGTATGAAAATAATTTAGGATGACTTTATTTTGCTAAAAAATGAAATATTGTAATTGCGTCTTGAATTTTTGTTTTTTATGGAAAAACAGCTTATTATTATTACGGAGCATCTACAGGAGATAATAATTTTAGAAAATATATGGCAACTTACCTCCTGCAATGGGAAATGATTGTTGAGGCAAAAAAAAGATGATGCACTTTATATGATTTTTTGTGAATAGCATGCAAAGAAGACAGGAAATCACATCTAACTTGAGTATCTGATTTTAAATTAAAACTATCTCAAAATATAAAAAAGTGGCCAAATGTAGAGGTATATATCAACAAAAAAGCTATATTTTTTTTATTTTTTTTAAAAAATAAAATAAGAAACTTTCTTAAATAAATAATGGCTTAAAATAAGGGCTTTTTTTATATAAAAATCTTAGTGTAAATAATATATTTATTAAAGAAAATATTTATTAAATAATTTATAAATTAGTCAATAACTTTATTTTTGATAAAAATACAAAAGAAATATAATCAAATTACTTTTAAAATATTAATTAACCAAATTTATTATGAAAAAGTTATTAGCTATATTGGCTGTTTGAGCATTTGCTCTTACATCTTGTGGGACAAGTGCTCCTACTGAAGAAACTCCTGCAGTTACTCCAACTACTGAAACTCCTGCTACTGAAATGCCTGCTGAAGCTCCTGCAGTAGAAAATACTGAAACTCCTGCTGCTGAAACTCCTGCTGAAACTCCTGCTGAAACTCCTGCAGTAGAAAATACTGAAACTCCTGCTGCTGAAATGCCTGCTGAAGCTCCTGCTACTGAAATGCCTGCTGAAGCTCCTGCTACTGATTCAACTGTTACTCAATAATAGTTTTTTCAAAAAAAACTACAAAAAATCTCCCGAATGGGAGATTTTTTGTAGTTTTGAGAATTAATTAAATCAGATTACTAACAAGGTATTTGTTTGGTTTATATTCAGATAATTTCAAGTCCGCCTTTTCTCTTTTTGGAAAAACTACTCTATCTTTTTCTATTTTCATAGTTTGGTTTAATTCAATTTTTTCTGATTTTCCTGGTTCATTATATAAAAAATCTACAACAAAAATTCAATTATTATTTTCTGGTAATTTTTTAATTACGATCACTAAATTATCTTTTTGATTTTTATATAAAACTATTTTAGTTCATTCTTGAATTTTATTGATTGATATTGAAATACTTAAAGGATTTAATTTATTAATCTTTTTTAACGATTTAGATTCATGAGAAGAATTAAACTCTCTTAATTTTAATTTTCTATTTTCAATATCTTGTAATTCTGCTTTTGCTTTTTCTTCTTCACTTACTACTGCAATTTCTTCTGGTTTTTGGGGTTCTTCTATATTATTTTCTGGATTTTTTTCTACTGGTTTTTGTGGTTCTGGTTTTTGTGGTTTATTTCCAGTTATATCTAGTTTTTCTCATATTAAATCTTGTTCATCGCTATCGTAGATATTATCAATTCTTCCATCTTTATCAAATAAATAAATTCCATGCGATCTAAGATCTATTGCATTTCATAAATCCGCAGTCTCTACCCATCTTCTAAGTTCTTCTTCGCTTCCTGCTGCCTCATATAATTTAGCTAGAACTTCTCTTTTTTGGGATGTATTAAGTTTATCATAAGCGAAATTAGATATTCAAGAAATACTTCTTCAAGCAAGTCCAGCAATTCAATCAAGTAAATGAGAAAATCATTGATACATATATTTAATTTCATTATCTCAAGCTGTTTTCCTTATTACATTAATTGCGCCTTCATATGATTTTTTTGCGACATTTTCAGTTCATTCAATTAAAGAATGAGTTCATTTTGTTGCTAATTCTAGAGATTTTGTTATAGGCCATAATACTCCGCTTACTTTTGCAAGTCTTATAAGGTTTTTCTTAATAAATCATCACTCAGCCTTTTTTTCTATAAAGGCATTAAATGCTCAAGTAGGAGTAGATATGGCTTTTGAAATTGTTTTACCAGACCAAGCAGTTATTTTTAAAGCTCATTTAATAATTTCTTCAGAAAAAGTTAGTGCCTTATTTGCAATTGGTCAAACAACTTCCATTATATCTTTTCTGTATTCTTCAGTTCTTCAGATAACTTTCATTATTCTTTGCCCGAATCATTCTTCTTCTACAAATGGATTTTTATCATTGTAAAACATTTGATTTAAAGTCCAATTTTGATTCATAATCAAATCTGCAGTTCTTCAAATTACATTTATTCAAGGCAAATTACCTCATATATTAGCATACCTTCTTTCTAAAATAGAGTTTAAAGTTTCTCTCATTTGATTTGCCTCGTTTGGTGAACTATATCAAGTAATTTGGTCTGTAATTCATCTATAAAAAGATCCCATAAATCAAACACTATCTCTATCTCCATAAAAAAGTGATTGAAATTTCTCAAAATAACTATCAAGCATCGCATTTCTCTCATTAGAAATTGGTGAATTTCACAGTTCAATTACTCTATCGCGAGCTATCCCTCTCCAAATATTTATATCTTGATCAAATAATTTAGATCTATGTCAAAATGCTTTTAGTTTATTTTTATCAAATCTTAGTTTTGACTCTTCTAGAATTTCTTTAGCAAAATAAATTAAGAAATATTTTTCAAATTCAGCTTGAGAAAGTTTATTTGCTTTTAATACTGCAGGATCTACACTTGAAAAATTATCGTTAAGATATTCCTGTAAATAATTATGCTCATTTTCTTTATCTTTATTTACTTCTAATTGTTTAAAATATCAGTCTATTATCTTTTTTGGACTAACACCACCAAGTGAGACTTTTAATTTATTTGTTTCACTAAGTGATAGAGCTGAATTAATACCAAAAATTCAAGAGAAATTATGTCTAGCAATTTCGTGAACTTGATTAAGTGATAGCATCATAGTTTTATAGCTATCATCTAATTTATCTAGTAAATTAAGTTTGCTTATTAGGTTTTGATATTTGGGATTATTTTCTAATCAAACCATTTCTACTCATTTTTTTTGAAGGATTTCTACAATTTCTTTCATTTTCATAAGAGATTGAGCATGAGTTTCATCATGATAACCTAGAGCATTGCTTAAATCTGTAAGTCATTTTTCATCACAAAATCTTTTTATCACATTCATTGTTTTTCTCAATTCAAAAACTTCATTTGAACTTAGTTTACATTCAAATCTATTTAATGCTGCATTTCTAATAATAAAACTCTCAGAAAAATCTGATGAATTAAGTATATCATGCTCTAAAGCTTCTATTCAATTATTGATTTCTTTCTCTAATTCACCAAAACTCAATCCTGAAACTGAAACTATATATGCAATTTTATCTTTTATAGTTTTTCTTTTATTTAATCAAATAATTTGTTCTGGATTTAATAAAGTTTCTAACTGTTTATTAATTAGAATTCTAGATCTAATATTCCCTTCTCCTCATTCAAGAAGTGAAATTAGTCTATCAGAACTATCTGAAACTGCAGAATTATTTGTAGATAGCTTGTTTTGAGAATGTAGTTCTTGTGCATTAGTTGCCATAAATTTAAAATGTTAATATTAAAAATTAAATTTGTTTTTGTTTTTTGTATTCTTTTTTGTCTTGTTGCGTGGCTTCTCTATATTTATGGTCATCCCATAAACCAATTAATTCTCATTTTTTATTTATTTTAATTCATTTTATTATTCCTAAATCTAAATTATAACTTTCCATAATTCATATTATCTTATCTCAATTAGCTAAAGTTACTTTCATTTCTCATGCAGGAGATCATCCATAAAACCATCATTCAAATTTTTCTTTTCAAGAAATCAAAACTCATTTTCAATCAAATTTTCATTCTTCATATTCTCATATATATTTCTCTCAATCAGCCCATATTTCAGTTCATAATCAATGAGGAACACGATTAATTCATCCTCAAATGGTTGATCCTTGGTATATTCTATATATTCACGTAACATCTTTTCTTATCAATGTAACATCTCTAACTGAGCTTGAAAGTCATTCTGTTGCTAGAGGATAATTTTTGTTTGGTTTAAGCGGTAATTTTTTTTCATCAAATGTTAATCCGGCAACACTTACTTTTTGTAACTCTTGTTTTTGCAGAATTTTTGTTATAAAAATTAGAGATTCCGCACGTTTTAGTTCTCTTTTTCAGCCATAAGAAACACCGGTTAATTTTTCTCTTTTTTCTATTAGAAATTTCTTTATTTTTCTTAGTTCAGAAATATCTTTTTTATTAAAATCCATACTACTTAATCTTTTAAATTCCTCTTTAGTAAGAGTTCACTCAACTATATCTTCCTGCTTAATTTCTTCTGTTTTTTTTATTGGTTTTTTGTTTAATTTTTTTTTATTATCTCTATATTCTTTTTCACTTATTATTTTTGGTTTCATACTCTCCATATCTTCTCTTACTTTATTATTCACTTCTTTTTGTATGTCTGCATTTATTTCTTCTTCAGACATAGTTTTTTTATTTTCTGATTTTCTTTCTTCTGATTCTGACATTGAACCCAGATTTACTTCAACTTTTCTTGAAAAATTGTTTCCTGAAAAATCTCTAGCATTATTTATAGTCATAGCTGGAGGAGTTTTATCTAATGCGATTAGTTTTTCTTCAATTTTTGGTAATACAATTTTTTTAAAATCCTCTAAATCAGTTCATCATTTAGCTTTACTTAAAAAAATCTTTAAATCGTTTAAAGTTTCAGCTTTAATTTGTTGTTTTTCTACTTCTTTTTTAGCATCTAACATTTCGATAATTCACTTTCTTTCTGCCTTTGTTAACTTATTATCTGCTAACATTCCTTTTATTTTTGAATCCTGAGATTCATTATTTTTTACTTCTGCACCCATATATTTATATATATTAAAAATTAAATTTGTTTTTGTTTTTTGGTCTATATTAAATTTATCATACTTTCTGGTTTTTTGCAAAATTATGCAGTTTTTGTTATTTCTGCTTTTGAATCTCAATCTATTATAGTATGTCTTCAATTAGTAGCTAATATTGTCACAATGTTAGCTAACTCTTCTTTGGATTTTTGTTTTACTCTAGTTCAAGAAAATCATGATTGTTGTCAACTGAAAGTAAAATCTACAATTTCTCAATTTAAAGCGATATTTTCTAATTTTCAATTTTTAATTCAAGCATCTCATTGTTCATCTGGAATATTTACTTTAAATTTATCTTTTCAAATTATTATTTGTTTTGAATTTTTATCAAAATCAATAGTTTCAGGATAACTTAAATTTTTATCTTTTTGTGAATATTTAATTCAGATAGGAAAAACTGTGGCCTTACTTATTGCATCAATTATTTGAGCATCTCTTTTCTTATATGAATTTATTAAAGAATCAGATTTATCTAATCAAGTCATTGCTTGAGTTGTAGTTAGAACTTCAGGAGTTCGATTTTGTGGAGCTTCTTGGGCTTTTTGTATAGTTACAGGTTGATTTTCTATAGAATTATTCAATTTTTCAAAAAATTTCTCTCTAGGTCATTTGGTCGACTCATAGAAATCGCCTGGATCATCTATATTAAAATTTAATTTTACTGTTTTTTCAATTTTATTTCAGCTCTCATCTTTTGTTTCTATTTTTAAAAATTTATTTTCAAAAACATTATACCAAAAATCTTTTGCATTAATATTAATTTTATTTTTATCACAAGATTTAAAAAATCATCACATATTTTCATAAGATATTTTTGATAAATCTTTATCTTTAAAAAGTGAGATTGCTGGATCATTTTTAGATTGTTCAATTTCTCATTTAGAATTCATTTTTCTTCAATAAGTTTTTAGAGCATTTACAGATTTTCTAAGACGAATTTGTTCTTTTAATTCAGACACCATATCATCTTCACTCTCTCATTTAAGTCATAAAAATGGTTTTAAAACATCTTTTAAAAAAGGAAGTGTACATAAGAAGGCTATAAATTTTGAAATTCCATCCATTAATTTTCATTCTGGTAATTTTGTCACTAAATCAAAGACATATTCTTTTGTCTTTTCTGCTGAAATTAAACTAATATCATACCCATCAATTTTATTTTTAACTAATTGAAAAAACTTCCTTTCTTCCTCAGAAGAAGCTTGTGTATAATTTGATAAATCAGTTTTATCATTAAATTCACTTATATTTTTTGGACTTCTCAAGAAACTTTCCAGCACTGGATTTTCTTTATTTTTAGTTATAAAAGATTTTAAATTATCAGTTTCTGTTTCAAAAAATTTCAAAAATTTATCTGTAGATTCTTCTTTATTATTTTTTATTTCTTTTTCATCTTCATTAAAAACCTTAGAAAGAACATCGCCTGTCGATATGTTATTATAACTTTCCATTTTTTTATTAAATCCACCAATTAATAAATCGGCAATTCCAGAATTTATAATCTTTCACAAAATTCAAAGTTTTATGTTTTCTATCTGTTCTGGTTTTAAATTTAAATCCTTGAATTTAGTATCAATTACTCCAGAAATTTTGTCTTTCGCTCATAAAATTAATTTAGAATCGACTTCTTTAAAGACATTATCATAAACCATAATTTCTTTATTTAATTTTTCAGTTTTTTCACTTGTTTCTCATTTAACTTGGTTAATTCCTGCAAGTCTCATAGCTTCAGGAGTTTGAGCTGTAACTTGTGGTTCTCATTCTTTTTTTAGCTCTGGAGTTTCTGCACCCATATTTATTTTTATTTAAAAATTAAAACTAACTTTTGTACAATATATCATATTATGAAAATAATTGCAAAAATATTGATATTTTTTTAAAATTCATATAATGAAATAATTATCATTTAATAAATTTTGTATGAAAAATAAAAATTTGTTTACTCTATGACTTTGATATTTAGCTTGAATAGCTGTTGCTTCTAAATTTTTTAAGAAAAATAAAACTAAGAAGTATGATAGTAAACTTGAAGAATTTGGAGATAATCTTGTTCAAATTCACAAAGATTTTTTCTCATTTATTAATGAATCTACACTAACAGATGAGAATAAGAAATTGCTTAATGAATACAAAGATAAGGTTTTAGCTCAAATTGAATTATTCAAAAAAGAAGCCAAAGATATGGCGATAGATTTAAAAGCAAAATGAATAACTAAAAAAGATGAAATAGAAAAAGAATTAAAAGAAATTTACAAAAAAAGAAGTGAATATATTGATGAAATCAAAGTGCAATGAGAAGATTTATATGAAGAAGTTAAAGACGCTGTTTTAGAATTTGTTAAAGATTCAAAAGATAAATTAAAAGAGACTTACAAAGAAGCTAAGGCTAAATTAAAATAATACTAATTTTAGAGTAAAAATGACAAAAAAAGAGGAAGAAAATAAAGAAAATGAATTCGAAACTCTTGAGCAAGAATTAGAATCTGAGCTAGAAAATATTGAGGAAGAAGAAAAAGAATTAGAGGGTGACATTTCAAAAATATCAACCGAAATAAATATTTTAAAGGATTCTCTCGCTAGAGCTCAAGCCGATTATCATAATCTTGTAAAAAGAGTTGAAAGAGATAAGGCAGATATGTGATCTTACATTACAGGTAATGTTGTAGTGAGATTGCTAACTTTCGTTGACAATTTAGAGCGCCTTATTTCAGCTACTCCAGAAGACCAAAAACAAACTCCCCTTTTTGAATGAATTAAATCAACTCATTCAGGAATTATAAAAACTCTCGAAACTATGTGAGTTAAATCGTTTGATTCTCTACTCCAAGAAGTAGATACAGACCTTCACGAGGTTATGAGCCAGCTCCCAGGAAAAGAATGAATTATAATTCAGGAATTCGAGAAATGATACAAACTCCACGACAAAGTAATTAGACACGCAAAAGTTATAGTCTGAACAGGAGAATAAACAAATACCCGAAAAATATCCCGCAACAATGCGGGATATTTTTTTCTTGACATTTCCGGATTTTTTTCTATTATCAAGAAGTAAACAAAAATAGAAACTAAAATCAAAATAAATATACTACGGAGATATGCTATGATTTCAAAGATATTTAATTCAAATGAAAAAAAACTTGCATTTTATCTATTTCTAGTGGTATTTATTTTGTTAGTAGAATTTTCCAGAGGAATATTTGCCGATATAAACTTGGCAATTAAATCCCTTGAAAAACAAGGCTACAGTAATGTTGAGGTAACAAATATGGATTGGTTCTTTGTTGGTTTTCGTGGCTGTGATATGGGTGATGCAGCGAAAATCACAACAAATGCAACAAATCCTGCAGGTAAACAAACAGAAATTTTCGTCTGTACTGGTTGGCCATTCAAAGGTGCGACAATCAGGACAAACTAAAAAATTCGGAAGGAGAAAAAACGATGGAAAAATATTGGAATTTTTACACTCATATTATAGGAAACATCTTCGGTGTAATTCTGATAGCAATAGCTTTAATAATCTTGCTGAAGCTAATACATTGGAGATTTACCCGCACAAGATGCCCTAAATGTAACAATATAAAATTCAATATAATGATTGGTGGACCTCCTCGATGTATAAAATGTGGATGGCAGGAGGCCACATTGCCAGGAGAAGTAAATCCAACGAATTTCAAAAGAAGAAATGGATATTACATTATAGGTTTTTAAATAAGTCCAAAAAGGAGGACTTGGAAAAGGACCCGGTTAAATCTGGGCCTTTTTTATTTGTGATAGATTGAGATTTTTGATAAACATTTTTCAGGTTTTAAGGAAATTCGTGATATCTCAGGTGGTATAGAAAATAGTTTTTCATCAGAGAGACAAACTATTTTTAATTTTTAAATGTCTTTTTAGATATTCTCTAAATTTTATTGCCGAGTCATATGATGGATCTATAATTTGTTTATTTGAAATATTTTTAATCTGGTCTTTAATAAGAGAATAATGTGTACATCCAAGTACAATTGCTTCAATATCAGAATCAAATTTATCTAAATAATTCTTTAAAATATTTTCAAAACTAGAATCCTTAAATTCTCATTTTTCAATTAATGGAACGAGTTCTGGAGCTCAGATTTCTTGAACTACAATTTTATCATTTAAAGATTGAACTCTTTTTTTATAAGCCCTTAACTTCACAGTAGTTGGTGTAGCTAAAACTCATACTTTTTTTAATTTTAATTCTGCAATTTTTTCAACACCAGGAATAGTAACTCAAAGTATTTTTTTATCTGGAAATACTTTTTGTTGTAAAATTCTAATAGCACAAGCGGTTGCTGTATTACAAGCAATAATTACTATTTTAGCTCCGGATTCAAAAAGAAATCTCACTCAATCTTCGGTTAATTTAAGAATTTCATCCAAAGACTTATCTCAATATGGCACATTTAAAGAATCTCAGAAATAGATATAATCATATTCTGGCATTATTTTCTGGAATTCTAGAAGTGTCGAAAGTCCTCAAAATCAAGAATCAAATAATCAGATCATAAAAGTGAAATATTAATTTACTCTATCTTTAATTTCTTTTAAAATACTTGCAATAAATTCATCTGTACTTGCTTCACTTTGCTCTTTTGTTTTGTAATTTCTAACTGAAACTGAATTTTCTTTTTCTTCTTTTTCTCAAATAATTAGGATATATGGAACTTTTTGAAGTTCAGCATTTCTTACTTTTTTATTTAAAGAATCTGAACTGTCATCAATTTTTACTCTTATTCCGGATTCTCTTAGTTTAGCGTAAACCTTGTCGGCATAAGAGATAAATACATCTGAAACTGGCACTATTTTTACTTGTTCAGGAGCTAACCAAAGAGGAAAACTTCCTGCATAATGTTCGATTAATAATCCTAAAAATCTCTCAAAAGAGCCAAAAAGTGCTCTATGAAGCATAAATGTTTTTTCTTGTTCTCACTTATCATTTACGAAAGTCATATCAAATCTTTCTGGTAAGTTAAAATCAAATTGAAGTGTTGAACATTGCCATTCGCGCCCCAATACATCTTTTAATTTAAAATCAAGTTTTGGTCAGTAAAATGCTGCTTCTCATTCTTCAGCTACGTAATCTAACTTCATTTCCTTTGCTACTTTTTCAAGTACATTTTGAGTTAAATCCCATCATTCATCATTTCCTGCATACTTGCTTTTATTATTTGGATCACGAAGAGATAGATATACTTTTATAGTATTTTTATCAAATCCAAAACTCTCAAAAATATAAAGTATAAAATTTACTACTCTTTTTAGTTCATCCTCTACTTGGTCTTTTCTACAGATAATATGTGCATCATCCTGTGTAAATCATCTTACGCGAGTAAGTCCAGATAGTTGTCATTTTTTCTCGAATCTGTACACAGTACCAGTCTCACACCAGCGAAGAGGAAATTCTCTATAACTTTTTGGCTCACTTTTAAAGATTTCTACATGAAATGGGCAATTCATAGGCTTAAGTAAGAAAGTTTCGCTTTCTTTTGCTTTTACTCAGGCTTGCATTTCCTCTAAAGACTGCCCAACTTCCATAGGTGGATACATACTATCCGCATAAAATCCCCAGTGTCCAGAAGTTTCCCAAAGTGTTTTATTTCAAATATGTGGAGTTCTAACAAAATCATAACCATTTTTTTCATGAGCCTCTTTCCAAAAATCCTCCACTTGTTTCCAAAGCATAGCCCCAGCAGGAAGCCATAATGGAAGACCGAGACCGACTTTATCAGAAAATGTAAATAATTTTAATTTTTTACCAAGTACTCTATGATCTCTCTTTTTTGCTTCTTCTAAAAATTTTAGGTATTCATCTAGTTTTTCTCTACTCTCAAAGGCAAAACCATAAATACGAGTAAGCATAATATTGCTAGAATCTCATTTCCAATAAGCTCCGGCAATTTTATCTAATTTAAAAGAATTCTCATTAATCTCGATTGATTTACCTACATGAGGACCACGACACATATCCATGAAAGTCTCTGTTCATTGCTGAGTTAGATTTTTATAAAAAGTTAGCTCAGTTTCTCCTGATTTTTTCAAATCCTCAGCCATTTCTAGCTTATAGATTTCTCAGCTTGATTTAATAGTTTTAATTGCCTTATCAATTGGAAGTTTATATTCCTCAAAAAGCTGATTTTGTTTAATAATATTTTTCATTTTCTTCTCAATTTCCTTAAGATTTTCCTCTTTGAATTCAATTCCTCAAAAATCAAAATCATAATAAAATCAATTTTCAATATCTGGTCCGATAGCAAGCTTAACATCCGGATAAATAGATTTCACAGCCTGAGCCATAATATGAGCCAAACTATGGCGAATTGTAGTAATTGGGTAGTTCATAAAATTATTAAATTATTAAATATTGGCTTTAAAAAACTCCCACTTTCAGTGGGAGTTTTTGTTTGTTGCATCAAAAAAACCCTACTTTGTGGAAGTATTAGCTCTGCTTATCGTAACAAGTCATGCGACCATATCAAGGGTTGGTTAGAATTTAATTGCATATAGTTTATTAAAAACATTTTATATGTCAAATTTTTTGACTTTTTTTGAAAATTAATATATTATGTCTTAGACATTATCGCAGTGATGATGTCACTATGTTTTTTAAGAACATTTTTACAAAAAGGAGAAGTGCATTATGAAGGAAGGTCGTCAAACCCCCAAAGAACAAACCCACATTACTTCCATTCAGCTCTCGAACGCCATGCGGAAACCCGGAGGCATCGAAGAGCTCAAGGCTTCTGGTATGCCCTTGGCACCCAGAGCCCAAAAGCTCGCAGAAGGAAGAGGTGTGTTCTGGGGCTGATTTTCAGCCTGATGTATAAAAGAAAGGCGAGCCTAGAAGCTCGCCTTTTTCTTTTGTTAATAAAATTTTGCATTTTTTGAAAAAAATCATAAAATTAACGCAAATACAAATATTTAATTTTAAATTAGCTAATGTCATTATACCAGAAATACAGACCGAAAGACTTTGACTCTTTAATTGGGCAGGAATTCGTAAAAATATCACTTCAAAATGCTTTGATTCAAGATAAAACAGTTTGAGCATATCTTTTTTATTGATCTCGTGGTACAGGTAAGACAAGTGTGGCCAGAATTTTGGCTAGATGATTTAATTGTCTTAACTTAACAAAAGAGTGAAATCCATGTCATAAATGTGATAATTGTGAATCTTTTAATGATGGAGAATTTATAGATGTTGTAGAAATAGATGCAGCAAGTAACACTGGAGTTGATAATATTCGTGAGTTAATTGAAAGAGCACAATTTCAACCAAATCAAGCAAAATACAAAGTATATATTATTGATGAGGTACATATGCTTTCTAAATGAGCATTTAATGCGCTTTTAAAAATTCTTGAAGAGCCACCATCTCATGTAAAATTTATTCTTGCAACAACTGAAATTCATAAAATTCCAGAGACAATAATTTCTAGAACTCAAAGATATGATTTTAAAAAAATTACTGAAGATGATATTTCTGAGAGATTAAGACATATATCAAAAAGTGAAGATATTATAGCCGATGAAGCTGCTTTAAGTCTTATTTCAAGATTATCAAAATGATGACTAAGGGATGCGATATCTCTATTTGAGCAATATTCAATTTGATGATATTTAAAACTAGAATATTTAAAACACAATTTACAATTAGTTTGAGATGAATTTTTAGTAGAATTTAGTGAAAATATCATAAATAAAGACAAAGATAGGGTAATAAAAAATCTAGAATTTTTAAAATGAAAATGAATTGATGTTAAAATTTTTATTGAAGAAATGGTTTTTTATCTTAGAAATAAATTAATTGCTAATTTTTGAAAAAGTGAATTTTCATCATATATTGAAATTTTTGAAGCCCTACAAGATATCTATTCTAAGCTAAGATTTGTACCAGACACTTTTAGTTCACTAGAAATTTGAATTCTTAAAATTATAAGTGGAAGATTCCTGCCTTCGCAGGAATGACAGAAAGGGCAGGAATGAAAGAAGAACCAGGAATGACAGAAACAAGAACAAAAAACGCTCAAAAAAGAGGAGAAAAAAGAAAATGTAGGGAACGATGGTAATCATTCCGAGATAAAATCAGAAAAAGAAGAGAAAATACCAAAAAGTGAAATTAAGAAAAGTGAAAATTCCAAACCTCTTAATATAGCAGAATTAATAGAAAAAATCAAGAAAGAGCCTTGAAAATGATTTGTAGCAATGACATTAAAGGCTTCAAAATTTGATATTGATGAAAAAAATTGTATAATCCACACAAGTACAAAATTTAATTATGATAAATTAAATACGCCAGAATTAAGACATTATTTAAATTCAAAAATAGAGGAATTATTCTGACAAAATTTAAATATTTTAATTGAATTTGGCGAAGATAGTAATCTAATTTGAGAAGCATTAGATGTTTTTTAAAAATTAAAATTTAATAATTTTTTAACATAGAAAATATGAAAATACCTTATATTTTAAAATTAGTATTTAATAGATATTTTTTTCAAAAAATCTTTGCAATATGACTTTTGATTTTTGTCGGATTTTATTTAAAAGGGTTTTTTGCAGTATTTTTAATTACATTCCTTTTTGCTTATTTATTCCTTAATTTATGAGAATTTTTAAATAGATTTTTAGATAAATATATCGAAAAAATAAAAGAAAGAAGAATTAAAAATTTTCTAAAAGCAGTTTTTTGAATTAATGCAATTGTACTTTCATTATATATTTTATTTATATGACTAATAATTTTTGCTATATCAGATTTACTACCAAAAATAATTCAAGAATTAACTGATTTACCTAGAACTATGCCATTTTTAGCTGTTCAAGTAAAAGAAGTTTTACAAAAATTACAAGAATTAATGAGTTTCAAACAAAATATTCAATGAACAATTGCTGATTTATTAAAAGAAAGTAATTATGAAATAATAATGAATTTTTTATGAAATCTAAAAAGTGTCTGATTAGTTTTAATAGAATTTGTAATTTCGCTAATTTTAAGTTATGTATTTATTATTGATAGAGTAAAAATTAAAACTTATTTAGAGGATATAAAAAAATGAAATTTTGCATTTTTATATAAAGAATACGAAATACTTTTTACTAAAATTGCTAATTGATTTTGAATGATTTTTAAAGCTCAAAGTATAATTTCACTAGCCAACACTGTATTAACAATCGCATCGCTATATATAATAAGTTTCGCGCATTGATGAGAACAATTTCCATTTATTTTCACACTTGCAATAATTGTATTTATCTTTGGTTTTATACCAGTTATGTGAACATTTTTATCTTCTGTACCAATTATCGCGATATGATTTTCATATGGTTGAATAACGGTTGTAATTGAAATATTATTGATGGTAACTTTTATACATATGATTGAGGCATATTATCTTAATCCAAAAATAGTTTCTTCATATATGGAATTACCAATTTCACTTACTTTTTTGATTTTGATAGTATCAGAGCAAATAATGTGAATGGCGGGACTTCTTATTTGAATGCCAATTTTTTATATAATTATTGACTTATTAAAAGATTTCAATAATTATATTACAAAAGTTAAATGAACCTATCATAGTATAGATTCACTGAAAGATGAAACAAAAGAAAATATATCTAATCAAATTAGATTATCTAGATCCGGTAAAAAAAGTACATAACCCTGTGTCATCCTGAGCCTCCTCAGTGTCATCCTGAGCTTCAAGGTGAATTGAAATTTTTTCAAGAGAGGGACCACCTGGGTGGTGTCGAAGGATCTATTATTTATAATAACTAAATTTTTTTATGGCAAAAGCAAATGTATTACAAACAATTTCTGTAAATAAATATCTTGATGGAAAACAGATTTTATTTGATGTAAATCTTGAAATAAAAGAGTGAGAGGTTTTCTGATTTTTATGACCAAATTGAGCTTGAAAAACTACAACTATGAAATGTATTTTAAATTTAATTAAACCAGAAAGCTGAGAAATTATAATTTTGTGAGAAAATGAGCTAACAAATGAAATCAAATCCCAAATAGGTTTTATGCCAGAAAATACCTATTTATACAAATATTTAACTTGATATGAATTCCTAAAATTTAACTGAAAATTTTATAATATTGAAAAAAATGAACTAGAAGAAAAAATAAACAATCTCCTAGAAAAAGTGTGACTCAAAGAAGCTAAAGATAAGCTTCTCGCAAAATATTCAAAATGAATGCTTCAAAGAATTGGGCTCGCACAAGCCATTATTAACAATCCAAAACTAGTTTTTTTAGACGAACCAATGAGCTGATTAGATCCAATCTGAAGAAAAATGGTAAAAGATCTAATCCTAGAACTTAAAAAAAATTGAACAACAGTGTTTTTTAATACCCACATCCTATCAGATGTAGAGTCAATTTGTGATAGATTTGCCATAATCCACAAATGAAAGATAATCGAAGAGAACAAAGTTAAAAATCTCAAAAAACATCTCGAAGATTTATTTATAGAAAAAATAAATGAAGCAAACGAGAGAGAATTAGAAGAAGAAAATGAAGAAAATAATTAAAACTTATGAAAAAAAGAGTATTAGTCTGACTTTCTGGAGGAGTCGATAGTGCGGTTACGGCTCACCTTCTTATAAAGGAGGGTTATGAGGTTGTGGCTGGATTTATGAAAAATTATGTGAGTGAGGAGGAAGAATGTTCAACGCGCGTCGATAGAGATGAGGCTATAAAAGTCGCGGAATTTCTTAGGATAAAGGAATTTATAATTTTTGATTTTAGAGAGGAATATAACAAAAAAATTGTAGAATATATTTATGAAGGATACAAAAAATGAATTACACCAAATCCAGATATTTTATGTAATTCAGAAATTAAATTCAAACTATTTCTAGAAAAAGCAATAAATCTAAATTTTGATTATATTGCGACTGGGCATTATGCGAGAATAGAGACTGGTCTCGAAAAAACGAGACCGGTCTCATATAAGCTCTTGAAATGAATTGACCCAAATAAAGATCAATCATACTTCCTTTCAGGACTTAACCAGTTCCAACTCACAAAATCTCTATTCCCTATTTGAAATTTAGAAAAATCTGAAGTGAGAAAAATAGCTGAGAAAATATGACTTCCAAATGCAAAAAGAAAAGATAGTCAATGAATTTGTTTTGTATGAAAAGTAGATATGCACAAATTTCTAGAAAAGAAAATTCCAACTAAAATTTGAAATATAGTAAACACTGAATGAAAGATTTTATGACAACATAATTGAGCACAATTTTTTACAATTGGACAAAGAAAATGAATAGAAATATGAGGTTGACCAGCTCTATTTGTAATAAAAAAGGATATAGAGAAAAATGAAATAGTAGTTTGAACAGAAAATGAGCTAGAACTTTATTCAAATTCATTAACAGCCTCAAATTGGCACTGGATATGAGAAAAACTAAGCTTTCCAATAAAAGCAACTGCAAAAATTCGCTACAGACAAACTGACCAAGAAGTAGAAATTATAGACCTATGAAATTCTAGAATACAAGCAAATTTTACCGAAAAACAAAGAGCAATAACATCAGGCCAAACAATCGCACTATACATCCAAGATGAGCTAGTTTGAAGCGGGATAATTGATTAATCAATAGAGACTAAAAAAGACATTAGAAAAAATTCTAATGTCTTTTATTTTATTCAAATATGGTGGGTAATGTTGGATTCGAACCAACGACCCCCTGCTTGTAAGGCAGATGCTCTCACCAACTGAGCTAATCACCCAAAATTATGGTACCCGAGACAGGATTCGAACCTGTGACCTTCAGCTTAGAAGGCTGCTGCTCTATCCAGGCTGAGCTACTCGGGCAAATTCTATATTCTTTTTTCTTCTTCCCATTATCTTGGCATTTACCTACTCTTGCACCTCTGAGAGGCACTACCATCAGCACGACATGTCTTAACTTCTGTGTTCGGAATGAGAACAGGTGTACCCCATGCGTAATAAA
>JALNXF010000009.1 GCA_023230505.1 Candidatus Altimarinota bacterium
AATTCTTGTTACTTCATCTCTGAACTCTTTATTTGCTTTTTGAATCTCCATACTTGCTTTACGAATTCTTGTTCCTGCTGAATTATTACCATTTAAAAACTTTTCAATATTTTCTTTTGATTCTTCAATAGTGGCAATCATTCGTTCGGCAATTTTTTCAATCTTCTTTTTCTTTTTAATTTCATCTCTTTCTTTTCCCATAAATTAATACTCCTTTTTATTTAATGATTATGTAATGAATTAATATATTCTTCTTCAATCCAATCACCATGTGATGAATTTCCATCTTCTTCAGGTTTCTGAACAAAGTATAGAATTTTTTGATCCTCTTTTCTTTGTCCTCTAAATGTAATAATTCCTTCTTTCTTTTGTTCATCTTTTATATAAAAAACTTTTTCACCTAATTCATGTCCTAGTTGTATTTCGGGCATAAAATACTCCTTTATTTAAGTTTAAGTTTTAAAATTTTTCTCCATTGGGATATTTCTGCTATTATACTTTTAAAATTATACTCAGTACAAATAGAATGAAAGTTATCAAAATCTAATTTATTTTTTCTTACTTTTAATTTATCCATTTTTTCCCATGGGTAGGGAATAGTAACAAGTGGTAAATTTCTTTCATATAATAATTTATTTCTTTTTTGTTCAATAGCTTTATAAGCTTTGGTTGTTTCTTTTAAATTACCTGCAAGATATTTAACCGCCGTCTTTGCTCCTACTCCCCTAATCCCTGCAACTTCATCAGTGGAACATCCTGCTAATGCTTTTACCTTTGCCCAATCTGCTGTAGTTACATTTCCTTCTCCATGTTCACTGAACCAATCTGAATCAGTATATAATCTTTTTGCTTTTATTTTATACATTGATGTATTTATATCCAATAACTGATACAAATCTTCATCGGAGGAAACAATAATCTTTTGTTCTCCTTGATAATTATTACAAATATTAGCAATTATATCATCCGCTTCAAATCCAGGTTGAATAAACACATTATTAAATCCAATTTGAGGTAATAATTCTTTTCGTATTATATCAAATTGTTCGTAGTGGATATCAGATGGCCCAGTATATTCTTTTTGATATTTCTTTTCCCTCCTTTTCCTTTTATAATTTTTATAAAAATTTCTTCTGTAACTAAGTTTAGAATCCCATGCAAATATTAATGTAGGTTTTTTCTCATAGAAAAGTTTAGTTACAGAATATACTTGTTTTAAAAAACCAAATATGATACCGGTTGCTTCCTCTTTATTAGTTAAATCACTTAATGAATAAAATGCAGAATAACATAATTGGTTACTGTCAAAGATTATTAGCATTGAATACTCCATTATCATTTTTTAAAAGTATTCTTTTTTTAACTAATCTATGCACAATTGCTTGGATAGTGTTTCTATTCGTTTTATCTGTTGCTTCAATAACACCGTTGCTAAAAAGAAATAAACAAATATCATTCATTAAAAGTCCATTATGTGAAGAAAATACTTTCAATATTTCTTTCGTCCATTTGATAGTTGTTTTTCTTTCTTTATTTTTATTAATAGCAGATAAAGCAACATTTATTAATGATAATTCTTTTAAATGAAATTGTTTTCTTATTTCTAATTCTTCAATAAGTGTTTTTACTTTTTTCATTTTTTAATACCTCGGTTTACGTTCTGATTTAATATCTGCTATTTCATCCTGTAAACAATTCCATGCCTCTTGAACAATTTGTTTAAGTTTCTCTTCTCTCTTTTCATTCTCTTCTACATGCTTAATTAATTTATCAGAACTCATATCACCAAAAGGTGATTTAATAGTTGATCCAGATTTAGTCCAGAACTTTTCTTCAATCAACCAATCTATTATTGATTTAGTGTCATCTATTCCGTAGTACATGTTTAAAGGAAAAGATATTTCACCCTTAGTTCCTGTAATTCTATTCTTGGTTGTCTTTGCTATTACTTCACCACCAATAATATGTTTCTTTCCTCTTACTGTAGCAATCATGGGCTTTCTTAGTGCTAACCATATTTCATGAGTTGCCCAATGCTTTAACGCCTTCCCTCCTGATCTTGTTTTCTTACTACCAAACATAGCATCCATGTTTGTTCGTACTTGACTTATAATAATCAATAAAGAATTAGTTTTTTTAATAGCAGGAAAAGACTTTCTCATTCTTTCATTTAAAACTCTAACTCTTCTTGCTGCAATGTACCCTGCATCTTCATCTTCTTTTTCTTTTTCAGAAAATAAAGAATCAAAAGAATCTAATCCATAAATACAAGATTCACCTGAACTAACTGATTTTAATACCTGTCTACCAAATGCTTCTATAGTAGGAGATGATTTCATTACATCTTTAGTTCCAGGTATTATCATCTTTTTATTTTTTGGATTATCTTCCCATATAACATTATCCAAAATATTTTTACCAAATAATTTTGGTGCATTCATTTCAAATGCTAATTCTGGTTCATCAAAAAAACAATTAATTGGTATTTTAAGTTTTTGTACTTCCGCTAATAATGTCCAAAATAAAAAGGTTTTCCCAGTAAAAGAATCTCCTATTAAATTTACCATCTTTCTTCTAGGATAACCACCATGAACATTATTTGATAAAAGAAGATTAAGCATAGTTGAACCAGTAGGTAAAAACTTATTATAATCTGGTTCAACTACATGCGAATAATTTGTTACTATTCTTTTAAAATTACTCATATTACCTCTTTATTTCTTTTTTCTCTTTTTCCATACTTTATAACAAGCTTTCCAGTGCTTACAATCATCGCATTCTTCTTCACTATTACAATTTAAGCCAAAACATTTTGGCTGTTTGTCTTTCTTATTTTTTTTATTCTTCTTTCCCTTTGAATCATCATTATCATTGTCATTGTCATTGTCATTATCATCGTCATTATTATTGTCATCGTTGTTGTTATTGTTGTCATTATCATTATTGTTATTATCGTCATTATCATTATTGTCATTGTCATTATCATCGTCATTATTATTGTCATCGTTGTTGTTATTGTTATCGTCATCATCATTATTGTTATCGTCATCATCATTATTGTTATCGTCATCATCATTGTTATCTGATGAATCTTTTTTACTTTTCTTTTTATCCTTCTTTTTCTTTTTATCTTTTGAAGAATCATCACCATCAGAACCATCTAATGTTTCTTTTAATAATGTTTCAAGTTCTTCTTCCGACTTTAGTTCAATAATCTTTTCAAGATTAAAAGCTTCATCCTCAAGTTTCTCATATTTTGCTTCTGATAATTGATGTTCTTTATCTCTTTTAACAATTGATAAATCAAGATATCTTGTATCTGTCTTTCCAGAACCCTGTCTTTCAAAATTAATGTCCCAGTTTTCAGAAGGAATATTAAATAACTTTTTACCTTTGTCTGAACCTTTTCTGGCAAGTCTTGATATAGCATCAATAATTGTAGAATGGGCTGCCTCCCATATTTGGATACCTTTTTTCTTTTCTTTAGAATCGCTATGAATAAGAATGTTAACCAGCCCTCGTTTATAACTTCTTAATGCTTTTATTGATTCTTCATTTTCACTCCAGTCTAAACTATCTACATATTCACATATGGGGCATCTCTTCTTTACTGTTCTCAAACAAATAACCCTGTCCTGTCCATAGCCTATTCCTGAATGAACTAATACTGATAATTTCCAGTCCCAACAATTATCATTCTTTATGTCTTTTTCAGTAAAAGGTTTATTAAGTGATTCATTCTTTCTAAACTTACTTTTTTGGGCATTCTTAATATGGTAAGGAACAACCATTAACTGATGTTCTCCTTCTGGTACTTTCCACTTAGGAATACCATCTTCAAAAAAATCTCCAAATTTACCAGTATCTCCTTGATGATCGTATGCATGATCTATACTATCTCCCATTGATTCTGCTGACGGTCCTCTTCTTTTTCCCATAAACTAATTCTCCTTTTAAATTTTAATTGTTTTTACTTCTTCTTTTTTTACTTCATGTTTACTTAGATAATTATCAATTGTTTTTGAAAGACTATTACTTGCTGCTGACATAAAGCCTTCTTTTATAGAAAAACCCATTCCAGTTCTTCTTATTATTTCATCAGCAATCTTTTTTCTTAAATCATTTAATGCAGGAACAGGCATTATCTTTATCATTTCATTTATATTAAGATTTACTACTATTTTAAAAAAATCATTATCACCTTCTATTTTTTTAATTGGAATATTAATTTTTTTATTTTCATTAGTGATGTCTTCACTTGTTGATTCAGCTCTTTTAAATTTTATTCCGTTTTCTGCAATTATTTTTCGTAATCTTTCACCAGCTTCCTTCATGATATTTATAATTTCCGCAAATTCCTGTTTAGTCATAACAGAATTAAATGTAATGCTTTTTGTAAAGTTGTATTTTTTGACAAAAACAATATAGGGTTTTTCTGTTGTTGCATACCAATAATATTTAGCTCCTTCTTTATATTTCTCTGCAACAGTATTACCAAACCGTTCTCTTATTTCTTTTAATGAAAGAACATTCTCAATCTTTGTTATTTTAATTATATCTTTTATTTTTCTATAATATATTTCTGTTTGTTTCATTTCTTTTTCTCCTTATCTTTTATTTGTCTTATATGCATATTAATTGTTGATTCAGCATAACCTAATCTTGATGCTATTTCTTTATTTGTTAATCCTTCTTTTTTTAACTTAATAATCTTTTCATCTAAATTATTATCTTTTAGATAATTAGGTCTAGTCATTTTTCTCCTTCTCTTTATTTTTTATTTTTAATCTCCTTTTCGCTTTTCTAAATGTTGCTGTATTGGCATCATCGTCTGTTACTTTATTTGTATTAAAATAATCTGATAAATATAATTCCTGTAAATACTTAATCATAGATTTCTTTGCTTCAATAACATTTGCAAAATTCTGTTTCTTCAAATGTAATGTTTCTGCATCAAGTAATTTCTTTTTAAGCTTTATAATTTTTGGTAAAGTACAAATTAATCTATTAATAGCAGCATCAGTGGGAGCTTTTTCTATTGAATCAAAATATTTTTCAGGATTACTTTTTATCTTTAGAAATAACTGGCTTTCTAAAACATTTAAATCATTATTAAGTCTTTTCTTTTTTTCATAAAATTTATGTAAATTTTTTGTAGCTTCATAAAGTTGTTCTGTAAATTCTTCTGCTTCCTCATCTAGTCTATTTTTATCTACTTTTAAATTTATATTTTCAATATCCAATTTCTTCTCCATAACAAGGTAAACTAACCTTATTTGTAATAGATATTAATTCTTCTAAATGACGAATTGTTTTCTTTTCATCATCGATTAATGCCTTGGGTGCAGGATTAATTTTAGATAATATTCTTTCTGGTGAATCATCATATACTTCCCATAATTTTCCCATAATATCTCTCCTTTATATTTTAAGGTTAATAATAGCTTTTAATCCCGTTTTTAAGCTATCAAATTGGCTTGTGGCTACGTTTTTATTGTAAAAGGGTATGAATATATAGATTTAACTAAAATCGACCCTTACAAGCTAAAAATACTGCATATGTAATACCCGGAAAATCAGTATCATAAGTGGGTTCTAAAAAACATTCAATAATATATGCTGCTCTTTGTGCTGATTTTAAATTCTTTGCACTAAGTAAAACACTATTCATATATGCTAACATTATCTTTCTTATACTTTCTGGATTTTCTTTCTGTTGTGATAATGCTTTTAATTTTGGTTGTAATGAAGTAAATGAACCTCCTTTAATTAATTCTCTACAAATAGAAATAATCTCTTCATCTTCAGATATTAAATTACCTCTTATTAATCGTAAAGCTTCTTTACTTTTTAAACCTGTTATTGTTTGTAATATCTTTAATGCATTTCTTGCAATACCTTCACTTGCTTTTATTATCTCTTTTAATACTTCCTTTTTAATCTTTAAATTTTCTTTCTTACAAACATATTTTAAAAGAGTGATAATATCAACAGTAGGTAATGGCTTTAATTGATACTCATATGCTCTACTTCTTATTGTTTTACTTATCTTATTAATTTCAGTAGTACAAAAAATAAATATAACATGAGCAGGAGGTTCTTCAAATACTTTAAGTAAAGCATCTGAGGCATTTCCCGTCATTCTGTGTGCCTCATCTATTATGTATGCTTTTTTCTTACTATTAGTTGGTAGATAATATGCTTCATTTTTAATTCTTCTTGCATCATCTACACCAGTATTTGATGCAGCATCTATTTCATGGATATCCATATCATCAATATCATTATACTTACATATCAATCGTGCAAGAGTTGTTTTGCCTGTTCCTCTTTCTCCATGAAGTAAATAAGATTGAATTTTTCCTAAATCTTTTTTTACTGATTTTATTACTCCTTCATTTCCTAAAAACTGTTCCCATTTTTTGGGACGGAATTTATTACGATACATATCATCTGCCATATATTTACTCCTTAGTTTGTTTGATAGATAAATTTATAAATGATATACATTTACTAGTATCCTCTTCATTAAATCCACATTTACCTATACAAAATGTTCTAAATTTTTTTGCATCTCCTCTACAACTACTACATAGACAATTTTCTTTTTCTTTGCATTTAAAACATACGTTGAAAGCTGGCATTTTAATACTCCTTAATTATTTTCTCATAATTACAATCTTCCATATTTGCCCAATTATCACCTTTACTCCACTCATCAATTAAAGGTACAATAATCCATGGATTATCTTCTCTTATTTTTTCTGTCATAAGATAATGAACTTTATTTTTTATTGTGTTAAATTCTGTTTTAAGACAGTCCCAAAATAATGCATCATGTATTTGTCCACATAAAGGACTTTGAAAATTATAAAAATTATTTCTCCATAAATTATTAATTGTATATTGTAAGCAATGATACGCTGTCCCTTGTATGGGGAAGTTATATATCTTATTTCTTGTTAAATAACCGTGTCTTTCAAAACCCCATGCAAAATCTTTTATAAAACCATTTCTTTTATATGAATCAATATATTTGTTTTGCCACTCTCTTACACCTTTAAACTGTTTCCAAAATTTAGCTTCACATTCTTTTAAATGATTCTCCCATTCTGTTTGAGATTTACACCAACAATCTAATCCGTATTCTTCAAATATTTTAAATATGTCTGTTGACTTTGCAACTGATTTATAAAATGAACCATAAAACAATGGGAATACCCAATGATTCTTTGCAATGTATCTTAGCTTAGCAAATATACCTGCATCAATATCTTTCTTTTTACATTTGAAAAGAATCTCTGCCCAATCTCCATGCATATCACCACCTTGTACTAGATATGCTATTAAGGCTCCATCTTTAGTTACACAAGCAATAATCCTTACTTCCATTGAACCATAATCAACCTCAGCTAATTTTCCTTTATTTCCCCATCGACTAATAAATATTTGTCTTATCTCTTTTGCTTCTTCAGTTCTCTTGGGAATATTTTGGAAGTTGGGACTGTCTGATGAAGAACGCAGTGAGCGAGCAAGATGTAAATTAAATGAAGGATATAAAAATCCATCAACTTGTAAAAGTAAAAATTGTGATAAATAAGTATTTCTCATTTTATCTAATTTTCTTCTTTGCATTTCTAATGATACTAATTCACTCTTGTCTGCATATTGTAATAATGCTTCATTGTCTACTGATTCAGATGCCCCTGTCTTTGTTTGCTTGATTGATTTTATTCCATGTATGTCAAATAAAAGAGTTCTTAAATCATCATCAGATAATTTCTTCTCAAACTTTAATTGTCTGCCTTTGACTTTATTAAATTTTTTTGCTTCTCTGCAAGTTAATATTTCAGTTTTAAATTCTTCTATTTGTTCTCCCCATATATTATATAATCTTTTTGCTAAAGGAAGATTTATTTTGATACCGTTTCTTTCAATAACTGAAAATGCTTGAACTCCTTCTAAAAATAATTTATACCCCCTTGTTAATTTTCTTTTATGTATTGTATTTATTTGTGGTTCAATTAATTTGTTTGTAATTTTGGAATCAATAGCACAATATTTTGTAGCTACATCAAAAGGGAGTGTAGCAAATTTATTTAATTCTTGAGGATCACTACCAATAATATTATCTGATATCCCATAATGATATTGACCAAATCTTAAATATCCTTGTGTCTTTAAATTTGTTAATTTATCCTCTGTATTAATAACATGAGCAGCAATCATTGTATCATGATAAACATTTTTAACTTCTGCATTTAATAGATAATGACTACACTGAATTTCATGTTTAATATTTTGAGCTACTTTTTTTATCTTTTCATCTTCTAATATTTTTTTAAATAATCCAAAAACTTTTTTTCTTTTACTATTATCCCACCAGCTATCACTATTAGCATTTCTAGGAAAGTCTAAAGGAATAACATAAGTTGTATTACTATCTGTTGTTTGAATTGAAACTAAATAAACTTTATGTTTATTTTCATGATACCGATAACTACTTGATTCATAGTCAAATATCATTGTGGGTTTTTTTTGAAGTATATTTTGAAATAAAGATTTAACATCTTTATATTTTCTAAATGGAATTATATTTTCTTCAAAATTTGTAAACTTAGGTCTTTTCTTTTTCTTAACTATTGATGCAAAGGTTAAAAGATCAAGTTTAAAAATACTTTGCATATCTTTATTATAATGACTTACAAAAGAAGGATGCTCACTGTGAAAGATATAAGCATTACTATTCTTATCAGGTACACAAAAACCTCTTAATGATGTTAAAGGTAATGCTGCATATTTTTTTCTTTGTGGGTCAAATGAATAAAAGGATTTTTTAGCTTCTGCTCCTAGTAAAAGAATATATCTTGGTTTATATTTTTGTACTATTCTTTCCTTTCTATATAAACAACAACGAATATCCTTTTCTGTTAATGCCTTTTCTTTATAACAATCACATGCATTGATTATTAAACAGTCTTTATAAAGATCAAGACCCACTTCTTTAAATGCATTATGAAGAAATTTGCCTGTTTCTGATGCGGGATTAAATGGCTTACCAACTTCATCATCTGATTGACTTGGCATTGAACCAATAACTAATATTTTCTTTTTGAATAATCCATATGCTTTTAATTTTGGATTTATTTTACCCTTATATAATTTACATTGATTACAGGCAATATCACCTTTTGGAAAATTAACATTTTGATCTTTATTAAGTATTTTTTTATTATTTTGATTAGGACTGCTTTTAAGATTTTTTGATAATTCTAATATATTTTCAGTAGAAAAAAACCCTTGCATAATAATCCTTTTTTATTTATCTAATATAGTATTTAAAACCTATTTAAATTGATATGAAAAAGCTATCAAATAAGCTCTTGGTTAAACTATTTGATCTTGGCTATAGGTAAGACTAGTGTCCAATTATCACTTGAAAATTTTATCTTATTTTCTTTATATATAAAGAATAACTCATTTGCTGTTTCAATAGCCATTTGTAAATATTTTGGATTTATTTTAAAAGATATATTAAACTTATTTATTTGTTTAGTTTTTACTGTTTCTTCAAACCAACCAATTTCAGTTTTTGCATAAATTCTTATCTTATTATCCGTAATAAAAAATTCAACTACTTCTTCATCTGATAATGGAGATTTACTAAATATTTGTGCTTTATCCAGTACTTCAATTAATTCTTTTGAAATATAAATCTTATTTCCTTTAAAATTAATTATATCAGCTATATTAGGAAAAGTTTCTCCATATATTCTACAAGAAAAAATTGTATTTTCTTTTGTTTTAAAATGAATCCAATTTTTAGATACACAATATTTTTTAATATTATAATTTACTAATTCAGAAATTACAGAAATGGCGATAAGAATTGAATCTTTACTTATATTTTTAGATAAATTATACGATGCAACTTTAAAGCCATTTGAAGATTCAATTATTCCATTCTTATTTATATTAATATAGGATAATACTGAAGAACTAATATTTTTACCGCAAGATAATTTACAAAATTTTAAACCATCTAAGAAATTTGAAGGAAGAGATTTCCAGTTTTTTTCTTTTTCTATATTTTTTAAAGGAATTTTTATTTCAGATTGAATTATTAATCCAGTTTTTAATTTATTTGCTGTAATTAATATTTCATTTTTATTTTTTTCAATTTTAATATTTTCATCTTTTATCTTTTTTAAAATATTATATAACTCTTCAGCTTTTATAGCTCCAGAAATATTCAAATTACTTACTGGATGAGAAATACTCATTTCATGATTATAAGTAATTACCTTATTATCTTTAAATGTAAATGAAGTTGACTGTTCAACTATTTCTTTACTTGCTAATCCAGGACGAACTTCTTCAAGTGCTTTTATTAATTCTAATCTATTTATCAACATGCAGTATCTCCTTTATTTGTAAATTTTTTAATCTATAATATGCTGGCCTATTATTCCATAATTTTGTTTTAACTTTTTCATAATTATTTTCTTTTAATTTATCAATAAATATTTTTGATATTTCTTTTCCAGCATATTTATTTCCATTATAATTATAAATATTAAAATGACCAATTCCTCTTGTACCAAATGAATTAGCGACTAATAAATATTTTGGTTTTAGTTTTTTTAAAATTAAAGAAAGTTCATCAATTGGATTTTCTAAGTGTTCAAAATACTCACTAGCAAAAATCAAATCAATTTCTTTTAAATTATCTATATTTGTTAGTATTTTAAAATTGTAGTTTTTTGAAAAATACTTTGCTATGGAATATTGTAAAGTATTTTTAATATTTGTTCCATATACTACTGCTTTAGGAAATATTTCCTTTAGTATTCCTGTTGTTAATCCAAATCCACAACCAAGGTCTAAAATAATTTTTACATTTTTAAATTCAGACAAAAATCCATTTGGTGGAAAACTTTTAATATTAAGTAAACTTTTTAAATATTTTTTTGAATAAACAATAAAACAAGCCCATAATTCTGAAATATATCTATCATCATTATAGATACTATAATCAATAATATTCTTTTCTATTTTTTTATACCATAAAGTTTCTAATTCTTGATTATAATATAAGTTTTTTCTTTTAGAATTACTTGATGATAAGTATTTTATCGTTGTTAGTGCAATATTCTTTAAATTTTTTATATTAATTTTAGATTTATATTTTTTACATAATAACAATAAATTATCTAATAATATTTCATTTTTTGAATTAATTAATTTAATCATATAATACCATCCCATATTCTTTATTTTTATTTTTTAATTTTACTCCATCATTATAAATTAGTTTATTATTTTTAAATGAAGAATAGTCTACTTGATGATGCCATCTTCCATATCTCCATATCTTTTTAGTAACATCTGGATGCTGTTCAACTAATGATTCAGCAAATTCAGAACGATTATTTGTTTTTTTATAGACTTCTTCAGTGTTCCCTCCTTTCATCACCATTGTTGTAATCTTACCACATAAAAGTGCATTAAATAGAATAGTACATAATCCTGATTTTAAAATTCTTAATGATAAATCAGTATCTTCATTATATTTTCCTCTCCATCTAAATGGTAATGAATTATCAAGTAAAATACAAGAGTAAATTCTAGTATTAAGATAAAATGGAGGGTAATTTCCTTTTCTAGCAATAAAATATTGATAATGCATTCCAGCCATTCCAATATTTTTAAATCTATCTACAAATTGTTCAACTACATAAAAATTATTTCCATTAGTCATATAGTATTTTTTATTATTATATAATCGATAGAATCCTCTTATATTATCATCAAGAATCCAATGTCTTTTATATCCATTTTTAAGAGAATCTTCCCAGACCCAATTCCTTGCTGGTATTCCTCCTTGATTTAAATTACTAAAAGGTAGAACTTTTATTTTTTTAGGATTAATTACTGCTGCATAGTTATCATATTCTTGTGGTTCAACTACTATATGATAAGGAACTTTCATATACTCTAATGTTTTACTTGTTAGTCTACTCTCCCACCTACCCTTACTAATAATATAAATTGGATAAATAGGATTTAATATTTTTTTACAAATGCAGTTTGTCCAACGTAGAACTTCTATTTTAGGAAAATAAATAAATCTTGTTTTATCTGTTATTTTTTCATCAATAATTTTAGAAAATAATCTTTTTGCTTTTTTAGTTTTAAATAATACTAAAATAGATTTGTAATTTTGAATATTTTGTTGGAAAAATTTAGGCATTTCTTTCCAAAGTTTTTTCCATTTTTTATTATTTCCAGAATTTATTAATTCATTAATTTTTTCTGATTTTTTTGAAATATTATTTTGAAGAAAAAGATTAACAATATTTGTCTTTTTTTCAATTACTATATTTTTGAGATTATTTATTTTTGTTGTTGAAATGAATTTTGAAAACTTATTTAAATCATCTTTAGTTAAGAAATGAATGATTAATGGAGGAATTTCAACTTTTATTTTTATTTTTTCTCGAATAATTGGAAGTATCATATTTAACTCATAATAAAAACTCCCATTCTCAATTAAGATCATGGGAGTTTTTAGTTTTAAAAGGTTATGATTTATTTAAGCTTATAAGTTTTTTCAGTTCCTTTTCCCTTAGCTATTACAGTAATTCCTCTTCCTTCGAGATAGGAAATATGTTCCTTAAGACTAATATTTATTTTTGCCTTTTTACATTTCTTTTCAAGTTCTTCAATTGTACCACCTTCTACAAAAAACTCATTTACTTTAGCACGATTTGTTCCAAGTTTGGAACCATACTTATCTTTTCCTTCTTTTTCCTTACCCTTCTTTACTTCCTTCTTTGTTTCTTTCTTTACTTCTTTTTCCTTACCCTTCTTTACTTCCTTCTTTACTTCCTTCTTTACTCCCTTTTCCTTACTTTTCTTTACTTCCTTCTTTACTCCCTTTTCCATGGTCTTTCTTCCTTTCTTTGTTTTAGTGTTTTTTGAATCATCATTGTTGTTATCATCATTGTTGTTATCATTATTGTTGTTATCATCGTTGTCATCATTATTATTATCATTATCGTTGTTGTCGTTATCGTCATCGTTGTCATCATTATTGTTGTTGTCATCATCATTATTGTTGTCATTGTCTGATGATTCTTTCTTCACTTTCTTTACTTCCTTTTTAGCTCCCTTTTTTCCTTTCCCTTTGGAATCATCATTATTGTCATTATCATCGTTGTCATTATCATCGTTGTTATTGTCATTATTATTGTCATCATTATCATCATCATTGTTATTATCGTCATCATTATCATCATTATCGTCATTATCATCATCATTGTTATTATCGTCATCATTATCATCATTATCGTCATTATCTGATGATTCTTTCTTACCCTTCTTTACTTCCTTTTTATCCTTCTTACTCTTCTTTCCCTTAGAATCATCATCATTGTTGTCATTATCTCCAGATGATGTATTCTCAAGGGCTTCAAGAGTATCATTATACCAGTCAATCATTTCCTGATTCTTCTTATCATTTCTCCATTTCTTATCTCTGCTGTTTTTCTGAACTGCTGATAAAAGAGCATCAAGTGTATCCTGTTCTGTATCTCCCTTCTTTACTTTAACCCCCAATTCCTTTGCATACTTTGCAATAACCTTTGACTGATCTTTCTTTCCACCCTTCTTTTCTTCTTTCTTTGACTTTGCCATAATCTGTGTTCCTTTCACTTTTAAAAGTTTTTTTGTTTGTATTCCTTCTGGAATATTTCTTAATTTATAATCAATTATATCAGTTTTTTTCTTAAGGTGAAAAAATTCTTCTATTTCTTTAAAAATGGTTGATATTACTGAATATTTCCACCCTACACTTCTTAATACTTTCTTTAAATCGTTCTTTGTTAGTCTTTTCTTTCTCTTTTTATTAACAGATTTGATGAGTTCATTATTAGGATTGATTATAAGATTAACAATAAATTGAGCCTGTTTACTTAGATTCTTTATTTTAGACATAAAATCTAATTGTTCTTCAAACACTACTAAATGATCATTTGCCATTTCCAATATTGCATCTTTTGTTCCACTTCCAATACAATAATCAATACCTTCAATATTAAGCTCATCATCCACTTAAATCACCTCCTTTATTATTCATTAGTTGTTTTCCATTTAATTCTTTGTTCACCTGCTATATTAATAACAATTGGATAATATCTTTTATCTTCATCAAACATTTTCTGAATAACTGCATCTGGCATATAATCTTCAATCAAAGAATTATGAATTGTAGACATATCTTCTTTAATTAAAAGATCAATTAATTCTTGTTCTGACTTTCCTTCTGCTACCCCTGTAAAATAATATTTAGTTGTTATTTCAATTTCTTTATTTTTTGGCTTTTCTATTTTAGGAATTTCTTCAGAAACAAAAGGGGCTTTTTTATCACCCAATTGATTGTATACATAAATTGATACCTCATTATTTTCATTAATCTTAACCTCATTAGCAACAATATTAGGTAACTTTTGAAAGATTTCCAAAATATCTGACAATGTTTTTCCTCCTGTATTTTGTATATTATAAAATTTAATATACTTTTTTTCTATTCCGGAATAGTAATAAGCTTTTTTATAACTAATATTATTTTCTTTCAATATCTCTGTAACTTTATCCTTAATACATTTTAAAACATCTGTCATTCGTTCATACTGTAATTGTACTTCATTTCGTTTTCTTACTTTCGGTTGTAACTTAACTTCTTCTACTACTTTCTTTTCTGTTTTTTTAACAGAAACTTTAACATCCTTTTTTTCATAATGAATTTTTGCAAATATTCGTACAAATATTTTCTTCAATTTAGTAGTCATTTTATTCCCTCTTGTATCATTAGTTTTTATTATTATTAGAAACTACTCTTTTTACATGATATAGTTTATCCGCCTTTGCCTCTTTGTTTAATTTTGTTTCCAACCTTAATGCCATAAGGTTATCTGTAAATAATGTCTTATATATTTTATTTTTATCAGTATTAATTATAGCATATTTATGCAATAGCATTTTATTCTCCTTATATTATCATTGTTTTAAAATTATCATTCAGTTTTAATGTTTCCTTGTACTGGTATTGTTTTAATCTTCGATACCTGTTGGCTGCTAACTTCATTAGATTAATTATTTCAATAAAAGTATCTTTGTTAATACAGTCATTAATATGAATGTGATATTTCTTTTCACCCCTATAAACAACTATACTTGTTATTTTATTTCTTTCTGTTGAATTAGCAAAATAACAAACTCCATTTTGATGATATTCAGTTATAATTTCTTCACTTATCTCTTCATAAAAAAGAATGTTTTTAAATTCTTTAATACCAACAACTGAACCTTTCATGCAATATCTAATTTCTGATCTTGGCATATTTTATTTTCCTTTTTTTTTAATTTTATAAAATATATGTTCTCTTTTTTTCCTTAGCTGTAAATGAAAGCCTTCTTCTGATTCTTCTGTCTCCTCTATAATTTTTATAATAGCTGACCTTGTTGCTTTTGTTATTCCTTGTTTATGTAATATAAAATTTCTAAATCTAAAATCAGTATTCCAATATTCAATCCATGTTTCTACAATTGGTTCAAGCATAGGATTCATATATAAACCATACTCAAACAAATCTAAAAGTAATTCTGTCAATATATGATCTTCATATTCTATATCATAAGGATGTACGCTCATCATTTCCTCCTGACATAATATCGAATAGGAAAATATATTCGTTTAAATTTACTCTTAGGTAAAAACTCCTTCCATTTTCTACAGCCATTACATTCCTTGTAATATTCTTTCTTACTTGTACTGCGGTGAATACATGCTAATATATTCATTCTTTTAAAATTATACTTTGTACCAGCAGTGTACATTTTACAAGGTATGATTATTCTTTGGCATCTTTCTTTCATCCATTTATTCATAAAAGGACCTCATCATTAAATAGTTAATAAGAAAAGTTACTCCTTTATTTGTAATGCTTTAATCAATCCTGAAATGTTATGCTGTGCAAAATCTATTCTTACCAAGGGACTGTTTAAATTCTGTACCCATGCTCCCATTGATAATCCATATTGTATTTGTCCTTTACTACTTACTTCAATAAATCTATGAGCATGCTCAATAATGTTTTTCCTTTCCTCTATCCATGTTTTTTGAAGAGCTTTATTTGTTTGTAGTTTAATTCTTTTTTCAAGAATATTTGCATATGAAAATAAAGCTTCTATTCTACAACCAATACTTCCGAATACATCATACTTATATAAATCATACGGATCATAAATTATTTTAATAATACATTGTTCTGCAAAATTCAATTGATCTTTTGTTGGCTTATCTAAAAGCTCAATTGCCTGTACCATCCAATGATCCCTTGTCCATCCTGTTTTCTTACTTTGAAGATATTTATAATTAATTAATTTAATAGCTGCATTTTCAATCTTCTTTTTAAGTACTACTGTTAGTATATGACTATTTTTAATATAGGTTAATAAGCCAAGAGCAACTTCCCCATCGTAAAAATCTGATTTAAAGTTTGAAATTTTATCTTTTATTTTTTTATGAAATTTCAAACTACCATTTTTATTTTGAATACTTAAAATGTAATCAACTAATAAATGAGCTTCATCTCTATGAAAATTAAATGCTGAGTGTAATAATGCTAATATTGATAATCCAATACCTCCAGTTTTAATTGAATTGTTTTCTACTATTACTGAATGACCTTCTTCTGTTTCAAAAAGATTAGTATTTATTAAATAATCTGTTGCCTTTAATGCATACCTCCTGACTACTTCAATAAACGGATTAATAATTCCTTCATTTAGATTATGATATTGCCATAATGCATAACAACAACCTGCATGTCGAAGAATATTATAATCATCTACTTTTTTATTTGTAACACTGTCATAACAATAATTGAATCTACCATTTTCATCAATGGTTCGTATTAACCAGTTAATAGCTAATGCTAATCTATTTTTTATATCATCTCTGTTAATCATTTTTATTTTCCTTTCTTATTATCAATTAATTTATAAATTTTGAAATCATCAATAAACTCTTGAGCATTTTTTAATGATTGTAATTCTTCTTGTTCCTCCTCTGTTAAATCAATTTGAAAGTCTTCATCTTCATCATTTTCGCAATCAAATTCAAATACTGAATCATCATATATTCTTATACTATAAATTTCATCAACCTTTGAATGATGAATAATATATTTATTACTTTCCAATAATTTTTTTAATTTCTTTAATTCCTTTTTTAATAAAGCTGCGCACTTTTTAAATTCAACAGAAAATTTTTGCTTTGGCGGTTTTTCATTTGGTTTTTCATAATCAACAACATGATGGTATAAAGATTCATGTGATAAAACCTCAATTTGGAATTCTTTTAATATTTCAGAAAAGAAATCTTTTATTTCTTGTTTTGAATAATGAGAAAGCCTTTCCTTTATAACTTGCTTTATTGTTTCCTTTTTTTCTTTTTCTACAAAATTTGTTTCATTCTTTATCTTTTTCATTTTGTGCTCCTGTATAAATCTCTCTAAAAGGTTTATCTTTAATAATTCCACAATTACTACAAACTCTTTTCATTCTGATTTGTTGTATATGCCCTACTATTTTTCCTTTTACAGTTACAGTATATTCTTCTTCATATACTTTCCATTTTTCCCAAATATGAAAAAATAGTCTACACATAATTTGTTCTTTAATCGTCATATTTATCTCCACAAATAGAACATTTATTATTTCGCAAAATAACTCCGCAACACATAGGAGGAATTTTTGCTTTTAATTCTTTTAATCTATTTTCCTTTTCAATTACTTGTATCTTTATTTTATCTATTTCTTTGATCAATTCCTCCAGTTCTTTTTCTGTTTGTTTAATGATTTCCATTAGTGACATATTTACCTCACATTATAAGGTTAATAATAGCTTTTAATCCCGTTTTGAACCCATCAAATCGGGTCTTGGCTGCGTTTTTATTGTAAAAACATATATTCATACCCTTTTAGGTGTAAACCCGTAAATTTTAGGTATTTTTGAGCTTGTTTTATGACCAATCAAGAATACAAGTGGCTTCATAAACTGATATTTTTAAATCTTTCTCTTTAGCTTCATCTAGCTTTTTAAAAACTTCTTCTACTTCATAATGGATTTCGGTTGTTGGTTTATTTTCTTTGTTTGGTGAAAATTCTCTTACAAAATAATATTTTTCTGCCATAATTGATTATCCTCTTTTATAATTAAAAATGATTGATTTAGCATCACTAATTCCTGAACCCATTCCCATTCCACCAAGTATCATAAATGGGAGTATCGCTGTTGGAAATCTACTAACAACTTGTTTACAATTTTCTATTTCTTTTTTTGTTAAATAATCTTTTTCAATGGCCTTAGCCTTTCTTTGTTCAAAGGTTCCTCTTCTTTTCGCCTGTCCCATAATTATCCTTCTTTATAATTTATAATTGTTGGTGTAGTTTTTCCACTATTAAAAAAGTCTTGCAATTCTTTTAAAAATTCTGGAGGAAGGGGTTCTAATTTTAGATTATCAATTTCTTCCAATATGTTTGTTTCTAATTTTAATAATTCTTTTTCTTTTTCTAATTTGTTAATTTTTTGATTCAATTTAAAATTTTCATTTTTTAATCTTTTAATTTCTGTTTCTAATATTTCTTTTATAACTCCCATAATAAACTCCTTTCAAAATAGGTTAAAATCCTTTCAAATCTACTCGACAATGAGTTTTTATTATAAAGGGCATATATTCATACCCTTTATATTAAAACCCGCTTATTTTAAGTGTTTTGTTGTTTAAAATCATATTAAAACTCTAATGCCCTTTTATATTTAACTGTTGGTAATTCATTAACAGCAGATACCATTTTTTCAACTTCTTTTCCTATTTGCCTTCTATACTTTTTATCATCTCTTAGATCATCAATTTGAATACCTTTAAGTTTCCCTAAAAGCTGTTCTGATAATTCCATAAAAGGTTTATCATTATAAATATTAACCTCTTTTAATTTTTCAAGAAATGCAATTGGATTTTTAACTGTAGCATCCTTAAATTTCTTATCAGGTGTTTTTAATGTCTCACCGAGTTTAATTATTAACTCATAAAAACTTTCTCTCAGCATTTGAATTGTTTCTTCTGCTACTCCTTTTATCATTTCTTTAAACTTTTTATTTTCCAGTTCCATTACATCATTACTTACTAATGAAACTGAATTATCAGCAAATGGCAAACTGATTTTTTGCCATCCCCAAATAAACTTGAATTTACTTGTTACTGCATTTGCAGAAGGATAATATTCTTCTTTATATAATTCAGGATAATTCTTTTTTGCTTCAGCTTTTAATAAAGGATACCTATTTTTAAATTCCTCTTTTAAGCCTTCAACTAATTCCTTTGTCTCTTTGAGCTTTTTTTCTATTCCTTCAATCTTATCTTCTGAAACAAAATAAACGCCTTCTGTAAGCCATGGAAAACAATTAGCTCTGATATAAGTAAAAGCATTTGTTATTGGAGCGGTAACCTCTTTTATTGCTTCATGATCAATCAGTTTTTGTGCTGCTGATACTGCCTTAGCATTGTTTTGAAATTTCTCTGTAAGCATTGTTTTGCTGATTGCCTTTCTGTTACCCCATGCTCCGGTTTTAACCCATAAAAGAATATTTGTTTTCATACATTTATTAATTATCTTTTGCGCCTTTTCATCACTTATAAAAAACTTATTTTTACTTGTCATTTTGGTTTACCTCAATTTATTGTTAATAGTTAATTGTATGAGAATGATATCTAAGATCATTTAATTGATCAATTACTATTTCCATTAATAAAATTAATTTATCCATTTCTGTTTTCGTATCATCATTTTCATACTCATCTCTAAAAAGTTTTTCCAATATTTCTTTTGGAGTTTTTTCTTTTTTCAAAACAGTATTTCCAATTTTATTTGCCATTTTATTTCTCCTTTATTTTATACGTTTATATTTATTGATAATAGTTTTTGATGCTGGGATTGTTCTTCCCTCTGCCCATTTTTTTAATGAATAAATTTCTTCTTTCTTTGTAACTGATATAGGAACTATATAATTCTTCATGATATCAATTAGCTTAATACTTTCTTTTTTATTCATGATATTATATAGCCTACATAATGTTTTTAATTCACTACCTGACCATCCTTCTGTATAAGAAAGGGTATTTGCTTTAACTTCATTTACAGGAACTTGATACTGCTCCATGTAATATTCAAGAATTTCTTCACGCTCATTTTCTTGTGGAAGATCAATAAAAAATGGTGCTGTATCCCATCGTTCTGCTCTTAAATATTCTGGAGGTAAATTAATACTGTTACATGTTGCAAGAAAATAAATACCATCTGGTCTGTCCTGCATAAATTTAAGTAACTGAGAATTTGCTCTGTCATTCATACTGTCACTTGAATATGACCTATTACTATTACCTGTACCTGAGAGGCCCTTCTCGAACTCATCGATGAAGATGATCAATCTACCCCTTGCAACTCCTTTACTATCTACCTCAATAAAGCTCTTTATTACTTCAATTATCCTTCTCACATTCTCTTCTGTCTGACCAACTATACCGCCTTGTAACTCTGCCATTTCCAAAGTTAACATGGGAATATCAAATTCACCTGAACATGCTTTACTGAAATGTGATTTACCTGTACCGGAGGGACCAAGTAAACATAAACCCTTTGATTCTGGATTAGGTAATGTGATTGATACAAACTCTTTTAAATTCTCATATCCTTTTAATGATTTAAAAGTTTCCTTATACTGTATGTACTTAATACCGGCTATTCCTTTTAAATAAGCTGTTCGCCTATCAACGATATCACTGACTTTTAATTCACCATTTTTTACAACAGATAAGAACATTGAATTTTGTATCTCACTATGCTTCATACCAACCGCTGAATTAATTAAAGCTTCTTTTACTTGTTTATTTGGAATTGGAAATGTTGTTTTAACTTCCTTTGCTGTTTCAATTGTCTCATCTAATATCTTTTCAATATCTTCTCTTGTAGGTAATGGAAAAGTAATTTCAACAAAATCTTTAATCAATTCTTTTGGCAATCCTTCTTTGTATGATACTGAACTAATTATACAAGTAATCACTCTTTTTTCTTGGGTCTTAAATAAAGGCATTGTATCAAGCATCATTTGAACTATCTCTTTATTTGGAGCTTTGCTTACCTGTTCTTCAAATAAAAACCAATTGTAATTTTTTAATATTATTGCTTGTGGAAATACAGCTTCTTGAAATGATTCTTGTAATTTAAGAAAAGGCTCCATAGGGTCAACATTATTTGAACCATAACCCCAAACATTAATTGAAATACTTTCTTTCCATGTTGTTAATTCTTTTTGAAGAAAAGCAATTGTTTCTTCCTGCTCTTCCGATTGAATATAAAACAATGAGTAACCGGCTTTTAAATACTGTATCAATGTTGTTTCCATTTTTATTCTTCTCCTGGTCATTAATTGTCATTTTTATTAATTTTTTATCTTGAAATTTTATTAATGGTTGTTGTCTTTGTAAACTTAGGATAAAAAATAGGATTCATTTTTTTAAGTGGAAGTATATATGTCAAAAACATCACCAATATTAAAATACGAATTATAAACCAAAAATTAAACATAATCTTTCTCCTTATTTAAATTGTTATTTACATGCTATCCTTTTCATACCAAGAAGCTTCTGTATCTTTGATTTTTTCTTCTTCCTTTATAAAAGCTTCCATAAGTTCTTGGCATATTTCAATATGTCTGTGTGAAGCATCCATTGCATCATCAATTTTTTCTTGTTCTGTAAATTCAGGACCATTTGAAGAAATAGTCCCATGATACATTTTTCTTTTACAGCATGTTTTAGTTATCGCAGAGTTCATCCACCACTGTGCTCTTAATGCATGACATTGAAACTGTAATTTCATATATTCTTTATCCTTCATTTTATTCTCCTTTATTAAAAAACCATGTAGTATGTCCTTCATAAATAATGACATCAGGAAATAAACTGTTAGCTACATAAAAAACTTCAGCCCATATATGATCATTCCATGTTTTTATTTCTACAAAACATTGTAAATTTTCAAGATGAAATTTACATCCCATACAAGCAAAGGCTTCATGTAAAATTATATCAGTTTCTCTGTATGTATAAGGGAGTGAATCATATATTCTTTGTTTGAATAATACTGGGGAATAATAAAATTTAACAAGCTTAGAATCAGTTACTGTATAATCATTATTTCCTGAAATAGTATTTAACTGATATTCTTTTAATGCTTTAATAAAGTTACTTAATCTTTCATTAAAAGAGAGGCTGTGATTTTTTGTTTCATCTGTATCAATCATTTTTATTGATACAGTAAAAGATGCTGAATTTATTGTTCTTGCTGTATAGGTAATTATCATTTTTGTTTCTCCTTGTCTTAAATTATTAATATTTAATAGCTTTATATTGATACAATGCTACATTTCTTATTGCCCATTTATTCTTCTTTGCTGCTTTCTGAATTGCTACTATGCTGTACGTTCTTTTTAAAAGATTAATATTTTCTTTTGTTCCATATTTTGTTTCAATAACATTTTTTGTTACATCAAGTTTATATTCATTGTATGATTCATCCAAAAATAGAATATTTGAATTTCTATCATTAGTTAATGTTTGAAAGCCTAATCGCTTTATTGCTTCTTTTAGAATATCAATGTTCTTTACATTGAATTCTACAGTCATTAAGTTTACTTCATAACAGGGCATTATAATCCCTCCTTTAAAAATAAAAGATGAATAACAAAAACAACCAAGCCACTAAAAAATATTACATATAATATTCCATCAATTAATTTTATTATTTTATTTTTCATAATATTAATCCTTTATATCTGTTAACATGCCAATGATGGAAGAATCCATTTCATCATACCTTAATTTCAATGATTCTGATTTACCAAAACAAATTGCATCAACTCTGTTCTGTTCTACATTAGGAATGAATTTAATAAACCCTGCTGATCTTGTTTTAATTCCTGGATATGTGTTACTCATCATTCTTGCAACTTTAGCATGTTCAAATCCACTTGGAAATATTATAGGTAATTCCTGACCGCCTGGTTGTATAAACATTATATATTTCATTTTTTATTTCTCCTTTGTCATTAAAGATTAATGTGAATGTAATATTGAACCATGCCTGTGAAGCTTAGTTCCTTGTTTGTGTGTATGATGCTCATGACCAGCCTTTTGTGTAGTGGTTCTTTTACCACCACTTAATTCAGCAAGATCAGTTAAGAATTGATCCGCTGACATATGCTGTTGTTCTGATATCCCTTCTGTATTAACAGAAATTGTACCATCCTCTAATACTTCAATATTAATTATATCTGTCATATTAATACCCCACTATAATTGGTGCTTGTTTTGTTGTTGTTCCCATGAAAGAGGTTGTCATTTCTTTTGTTCCTCCAAGTTTTTCATTATATTGTTCTAATGTTAAAACTGTAATTGAATTTAATTCTTTTTTATTGGCTAATGAACCACAACCCCTAACATTACTCATAAAACTACTATACTTTGTGATATCAACTTCAATCCATTGTAAAATAGTTTTTGAATATCCTATTTTTATTACGGAAGACATACCTATTGATTTTTCTGTTGATATTGTAGTAAAAGAATTTAATGCTTCTGTTTTAATTTTATTCCATTCTGATGAAGAGATTTTTCTTTTTTCAATTAATTCGATTTTATTTTCTGTATTAAAAATCTTATCAAATATTTTACTTTGTTCCTTTCTTACAAAATGAACATACTTCCATTCTTTTTTAGATATTTCTAAATCTATTTTTTGTTGTAGTGATAATTTTTCTTTTTCTAACTCCTCTTTTTTACTTTTGAGACTTTCAATCTCCGTTAATGCCTTCTTTGTAATTTCCATAGTAATTCTCCTTTTCAATAATGTTAATAATAAAAAAACTAACCCAGCTATTCAAACCCTCAACTATATAATAGTCAAAGGCTTGGAAGAAAGGTTAATCAAAAAAATCAAGAACCATCTCAGGCATAACTGCATTAACCTCCATAAGAAAGTCAAGACATCTTTGCATTTCAGGTAAATCCCCCTTAACATATCCAAATCCTGTTTTTGTACTAAGAGAAAATTTTCCCTTAACTAATGCAATATATAATGGTCTATCACTATATGTTAATTCTCCTGTAATGGTTGTATCAGATTTATCTGAAGTTTCAACAAATGAAACACCATACTTTGACATAATGCTGATAACTTTTCCTATTTTTACAACTGCATTCATTTCCATAATACTTTCTCCCTTGTCTTTAAATGTTAACTGTTAATAAAAGCCATTGCTTGTTGTTTAGTAAAATAAAAAATATCAAAACAATCTATTTCTTTCCACTTCATTTTTAACTTTGTATAGAAATTAACTGCCTTGGGTGCTGATTCTAAATAAATACCTCTGTTATTGTTTACTGCTTCATTACATATTTCTTTCATTAATAACTTACCATAACCACCACATGATGCTAAATGTAGAATATGAATGAACTGATCATCTTTATATTGATATGTTATAATTCCCTTGATGATATCATTTTCACAAATAACTATACCATAAAACTTTCCCTCTTCATAAACATTATATAATATATCATCAAGTGCCCTGCAACCAATATACCTGGAATCTTTCTTCCAAGTGTTTATTTCTCTTTTATATTGTTTGTACTGATTTTCTTTTAAAGGATTATCAGGTGTATATAATAGTATCTGCATAATTACC
>JALNXF010000010.1 GCA_023230505.1 Candidatus Altimarinota bacterium
CAGGAATTGAGCCAAGTTGCATAGCCTCATATAAACGAAAACTAGTTGGGCCATTACCTCTTGGACAAAGAGAAAACAATGATCGCTCCATAATATTTTTAAAATTAGCCGTCTTGGTTTCAGAGATATTTAAATCCCATTTATCCATTTCAATATAATATTTTTCATCATTCTTTAATTGGTCATATAATTTCGTTCTTATCTCATGTGTATTTGACCCGATAAATGAACAAAAAATATCTCGTTTTTTATTTTTATTTGGCTTGGGAATTTTGGAGCAAATTAACGGAATAGGAATAATATTATTACTATCATTATTTTCAGAAATTTTACCCGAAGATATGAAAATCAATGTATTTTTTGGTAATTTTTCAAGTGGAGCTCTTTCATGTTGGCAAATAGTAAAATATTTTAAATCAGGATCTAACGTGTTTAAATAATCTTGTATACTTGAGGTAGATATTTTATTATACCAATTATTATTATAACAATTTGTCCAAAAAATAGGAATATAAATCCGATCTAATTCAACATTATTTTTATTAAAATAATTAAAAAACGACTCCTCCAGATAATAACCTTTATGATATGGGGGATATGTTGGATATTGTGGTTTCGGTCTAAATTCCTTTGTTTCCACAATTATTTTATTTTGATAAGTTTTTTTCATTTTTTTAGATACTAAATATTATTGAAATATAATTTTGATGTTATGGTTAGCTTTTTACAAACTAACTAATTTATTCATAATTTGCTGTGAAAGAACAATATCAATATTTTCTGATGGGACAATTATTGTTTCATATAATTTTATTTTTATAATATCTTTCCATCCATAATAACATCCGTTATAATAATTTTCGGGAAATATCTCAATTACTTTTTTTAAATTATCACAAAAAATTAAATTGGAAAAAAGTCCCCCATGGACCCCGATTATTATTTCAGCATTGAAGAAATAATTTATTATCGATTCTAAATCTTCAGATCCGTTTATTATAATGAATCCATTTTTTTCAAAAAACTCATGAACTTCCGAATAATTTAAGATTTTTCTATAATTAAGTCTCGATAAAAATAATTTATATTTTGTATTATTATTTGTAAAATAGTTTTCATATTTTGACCGACAAAATAAAAACGAATCATTAGTGAAATGACAGGGATTTTCCCCAATTAACCAAAACGGATAAATTAGAGATTTAACTTTAAATGTAAACGAATTATTTGAATAATAAATTTTTTTATTGATTCCAAAAAGTTTACATTCTAATTCAAATCTTTGGCTCCCAATATACCCCTGGGGTATGCCAATGATAAAATTTGTATTTTCATTTTTTATTTGTTCTAAATGTCTTAATCTTGATAAACAGTCATATCTGTGGGCAAACGGCCAATGATTATAATAATGTGTAAGATCTACATACTCATTTTCTAAAAGATTAATTATTTTATAATCCGATAAGTTTTTCTTTGCTGATTTATAAATAAATTCATGATCTTTATGCACTTTAATTATTAATCCATTTTCGTCAAATATTAATCCATTAGAGCATATGTATATATTTTTTAAAATTTCAAAATTTTTCATTAACTAGTTCTCCACCTCTCATTCAATAGATAATTTTTAATTATTCTTTTTCTATTACCATGAAAATGTAAATATTTGATTTGTACTTTTTCTCCTTTATAAATAGAAAAACATTTATTATCATTTATATCAATTTTTTTTAATCTAACATCAAGTTCGGGATCAATAACATTTTCCCAATCATTTATTGAATATATTCCACTATTATTTGGAGTATGTATATAAGTTTGGTAGAATATCCCGTTTAAATTTTGATCCATTTCTTTAAAAACTCTTTCATGTGTAGTTCCATAATGTTGCCAAAAATTCATATCCGAGATACTGGCTAATTTATTTTTTTGTTCAAAAGTTAAATCAAATGCCCTTGGTTCTTTTTGTGGAATTGAATATGAATTACATATATTTTCACAAATTTCATGTAATGCATTTATACTATTATTTAAGAAATTAACGCCGCATCCAAGATTATGAACTAGGGTCATATCAAAATTAGGTTCAAAAAATTTCTTGTCTTCGATAACATCACTGTAAACTAAAACATCTGGCTCAAGGTGGAGGAAAGAATCTATATTATTTATAATACAAAAATTTCGTAAATAAAATAATCGCATTATTGCATTCTTTTCAAATTGATAATGATTAGGACTTAAATGAATATAATGTTTATTAAACCAACCAATGTCTTCAGAATAATAAGATTCAAATGAATGATAAAAGATTTTATTAGATTTAATATAACTTTTTATATTTTCTATATTAGTAATAATATGAATTTCACATGATTGGTTTAAAAACATACATTGCCTGATAGATGGAATAATCCAACTTAAAAGAACATCATCTTTATATTCAGCGTGTGCTTTACTTTCATCGAAGGCTAAAAAATAAATTATTTTCATAGAAAGTCCCTGTTAATCCAAATATCATTTAATCCTATTCTAGTATCGAACTCGAATCCATTGATTATTAATATTTTTCTACATTCTTCATCTTTTTCTTTATTATGCCCATCTAATTCGATCAAAATTATAAAAATTGGTATTTCCCAGTCAATTGTATTTAATACCTCCAATTCTCCACCTTCGACATCGATTGATAGCAAATCAATTTTTTCAATAAATAATTCATTAGTTATTTTATGAAGTGGTATTGACTTTACTTTGTATGAATTTTTGGAATTTATTTTCCAAATATCAATATATGATGATGCCATTGAATCAATGGCTCCACTTAATGCTCCAACCCCAATAAAACTTATTTCGCCATCTGTTTTTGAAATAGCAAAATTATAATTATGACATTTTGGTCTATTTTGTATTAATTGATCAAACTGGTTTGTCGGTTCTATTAAAATACCAGTCCAATTTAATTCATCTTCAAAAAATTTAGTATTTGAATATGAAATACCGTTCATCGCTCCAACTTCAATGAAAAATCCATTCTTATAATTTAAGTATTTTTCGTAGAGTAGTTTATCTTCATTTTGTTGACTGTAAAATATCATATTTATTTTTTATAAAATACATAAAACTGATGATCTGTTTTATCATCTGCAGATGAAAATGTGACATTATTTTTTTGACAACAGATCAAATTATCAAGCAAATATTCAATTTGATACTTAGGAATAATCTGTTTTATTGTAGGATCAATTACATTAAAATAATTTGATTTTCGTTCTAATTTCAAAAAACAATCCGGTACATTATGCCATAAATCTTCTATAATATATATACCATCTGAAACTAGTTTAGGAAATAAATTAAATAAACTTATCATTTGATGTAAGAATTGATGGCTTCCATCATCAATTATAAAATCAAATTCAATATTACCAATATATGAAAAGAAATCATTAATTTGAGAAATATTTGACTGATCTACAATAAATGTTTGTATTCTTTCATCATTTATGAATGAGGAATCTAATATATCCCAGCCATAAATTGTAGCATTTTGAAAATAATCTCGCCACATTTTTAACGAGACACCTTTGGCGACACCTATTTCAAGAACATTTTTTATAGATTCTTTTTTATTTCTTAAAATTTGTTCATAAAAAGGAATATAATTATGCCCACCAGATTGACCCAGATTTGCTTTATCAACATGATATTTTTTAGCGAGTTCTTCTAGCATATTAATTTAGTTTTAAAATCCAACTCGAATCTTGATAAATTTCTATTTCAGTATATTTATATAATTCTTGTAATGCTTCATATACCCCACCAGCACCATAATGATAATCATGGCCGGATAAAAATCCACCAAATTTTACTTTATTTCTCCATAATAAAATATCTTGTTTTACGGAATTATAATCATGATTTGCATCTATATAAACACAATCAAAAAAATGATCAGAAAATAATTCTGCTGCATTTATACTGGAATTTTTTATTTTTTTTATATTGTCATAATTTTGCAGCATTTTATCAAATGTTTCTTCGACAGCATTGTTAGTAAAAACGTCAATGCAATAAATTTCTTTACAAAATATTGCAAACATTTCCGATGATTTTCCTTCATATGAACCAATTTCACAAATGATCGAATCATTATTTAGATTCTCTTCTATCATTTGCTTTAATCCTATTAACAAATTTACACCCCCGCAATCATCAAGAATATTACCCATCCTATATTGTTTCAAAAGCTCTTCTACTCTTTTTTTCATTTTACTATGTTATGTAAAATTAAATGATCTGCAAAACATTTTTTACATGTTTGTGGAAATTTTTTTGATTTTATTTGTTCTCTAAAAAATTCGGCCCGATCACCATAAAATATTTCACTTATAGAATTTTTATTTAAATCACCGGTTATCATTTCCCCCTGGACATCTAAACAGCATAAAACTGTCTGTCCATTCCATAATACTACTAATCGTTCATAAAGTTTATCACAAAGTGATTTATCAATTTCATCTATTGTATGAGTAAGAAAAGTAGAAGCATTTTCAGCCCCCTCCGGTCTCACAACAAACCAATCATCTATAAAAAAATTTGGTGATTTAAATTCTTTCAAAAAATCATCTTTAGTTTCATCCAAGTTATATTTAGTAGGCATAAATTGAGCCTTTATTTTCAAATTAGTATTACTTAATACAGTATAAATATTCTTTTTAATATTTTCTAAAATAGTTTTTGACCCTCTTATTTTTTCATAAGCAATGGGATTTAAAGTATCTATAGCAACGATTATTTCTTCTTGTCCAGCGTAATACAAATTTTTTGCCATTTCTTCTGTTAAAAGAATTCCATTTGTAGATATTTGCGTTTTTAATCCATTTTTTGTTAAAAAATTAATTCCATTTATAATATGTGGCCATAACAAAGGTTCACCCATATGATGAAGATAATCTATTAAATGCCCATTTTCCTTTGCATCTAATACTATTTTTTGCCATAACTCAATCGGCATAAATCCCATTTGTCTTGTTAATATTTTATGAGAACAAATGGGACACTTCATATTACAATATGAACTAACTTCAACTTGTAATCTTACCATTGGATTTAGTATGTTTTATGTTTTTTTTGTAAATATGTAGAATTCAATTCAGTTAAATCTTCATTAAGTAAATTTAATATATGTTCATCAATTCCATCAATTAAAACATTTCTTTGAATATTTAAATCACATGAATTTTTAAGTATACTCCAAAGAATCTTCGCACCTTCTTCATTTTCAAAATATTTTTTTTTGTATTCTTCAAAGGTCATTCTTCTAATTTCATAAAGAAGCTCTTGGGCGTTCCACATTTTTAAATTAACGGTTGTTAATTTATCTATTATGCTTCCTAATGTCTCTGTCATTTAATTATTTTTAATTCGAAATCCATCTTGTTTTATTTGCTTAGCCGGAATTCCAACATAAGTACTATTTGGGATGTTGATCGATTTAGTCAAAACAGCTCCCCCTCCTATAATTGTATTATTAGCTATTTGTAATCTCTCTAAAATCTGGCAACCGACACCAAAAAAACATCCATCCCCCACAGTTACATATCCAGAAATATTAACTGTTGGATTAATTAAATTACAATTGCCTATTATAGAATCATGCCCTATTGTTGAATGTACATTAAAAATGTTAAAATTTCCAATTGAAATATCTGTCGAAAGAATACACCCCGCAGTAATAATATTTCCTTCACCCATTCTAATACTAGAAAAATTTCCTATAACCTTCGGATGAATAAAATTTGGAAAAAATAGATTTTTATTTTGCTTATATTTTTCAGATAATCTTTTAACAATTAAAGGATTGCCAATTCCAAACATTACTCCTATTGAAGAATCCGAAGATATTAACCAATCATCATCTCCTATAACTTTTTCTCCATGAATTTGTTTTGTTGTGTCAATATCAATATAGCCTAAAAAATTAAATATAGTTTTTAAATATTCTGAGTTGGAAGATTGATCCTTTGAGTCAAAACAAGAATTTATTATTTCTTTCAAAAGATATCTCATTTCTTTTGCTAATCCGCCTGTTCCAATAATAACTATTTTCATATCTTTAAAATATCTGGTAGATTACATTCATTATAATTTTTAAACCAATATGTATTAATAAAATCTTTCTTAACCATTATATCAGCATTTGAATATGGTAAGAGAGCTATATTGTTTTTATGCATTGCATGTGCAGCACATAAAAATGATCCAAATGAAGAAACAAATAGATAACAACTATTTATAGCTGACCAATATTCATATAATGTATCAAAGAAAATTAATTCAAAATTACATCCAGTAACTTCACAAAAATTTTCATATTCTCCTTTTGAATTTGAAATAAAGTAAATATCTTTATTGTATTTTTTTAAACTATTATAATTAAAAAGAGGATTTAATCTTGGTGTATCAACCGATGAAATAAAAATATTATCGGAATATTTTTTGTTTATTGGCAATGTTAACCAAATATGTTCTCCCCAGTTTACATTATATTCATTCTTACATAGATCACTAAAATCCATTTTAAATAAAAGAGAATTTTGTCTCCATTTACTCAAATTAATATAACTATAAAACCATTCTTTATTATAGATTTTAAATTCTTCTATGTAATTTTGCGCCGAAATTATATTTCTTAAATCATCATAAGCTTGTTCTATTCCAAATTTCCATCCTTCCATATTTGGAGAAAACGATTTATCAGCAAGAAAAATTACTCCTTTTTTACCTGTTGTTAAATAGTTTTCATTTACTACTGATAACTGATAAATGAAATCACCCAAAAATCCACTGGCTATATATTTGATAGTATCATTCATAAAAATTTCATAATTTCAACACTATTAATGTTTTTTAGAGAAATAAATGTTTTATGTTCTTTATTATATAACTCAGTAAATATTGGATAATATGAGCACATAATGTTTATTTGTTTTTTATCCCCCAAAATATTTTCTTTAATAAATGAAAATGTATGTGGACCACTATTATTTCCAATTATAACATCACATATTGTACTTATATAGGCATTTTCGCATAAGTTATTATCTAATTGTTCATTTAAAATTTTATTTATGTGTATACAATTATTTCTTTTAACAAAACTTGGATTAGTTATAAAGAAAAGATAATTGGGAAATTTAATAGTTAAATCAAAAATTAATTCATCCCAATAAATTTGTGGCGACTGCCCAGAAATTGCTTCACAATTAGAAATAAATATTCTTTTTTCAAATTGATTGGTTTCTAATAATTGTGGTAATTGATATTTAGAAAAATCAATAAACGGAATATAAAAATCTTCTGTTTCTATAGATATCTTCAATTCCGAATAAATTAATTTGAAATTTTCATAAAGTGTTTTTAAGGTACAACTATATTTTTTGTAATTTTCTGGTTGGGAATTATACCAGGTATTAATTAAAAACACTTCAGGATGCCTGTCGTAATATTTATAATAGGAAATATGGTCATCAATATTATTTATTTTGGGTTGAGTTTTTATTTCTGGGATATCTAATAAAATTCTTTCTGAATTTTTATGAAAATAATCAACATTAGATGAATTTGTCTTTTTAATTATATCTTTTATAAATTCTCTTGAAACATGAATATCTCCATTATTAAAATTATTAAAAAATTCTATTTTCATTTATTTTTTTTAATTGATATGGTCAAGAATTCTAATTTTTGGAAAGGGTATGATAATTTTAACTTTATTTGAATTAATTTCTTCTTTAAAGTCATTGAGTATTTCTTTTTCAAAGTTGTAGGCCAATAATAAGAAATAATCAGGTATATCATTTTTGTTTTGTTCTACAATTGGAATATATGATTCTGGCATAAAATGCCCACATTTTAATTTATTTTTTTCAAATGCTTTTTGAATTACATTTGACCCAATATTCATAGTATTTAGTAATGTATTTCCTTTAACAGGAGCGCCCAAAGCATAAATTGTTTTACCTTCATCTGATAAAGAATATAATAAATTGTTCAATTTCGTCAGATGTTTATCAATCTTTTTAAATGCTTTTTCAAATTCTGATATTTCATAATCATTATCTTTTAAATAAGTTTTTTGATATCTTTCGGTTTTTGAATTTGTTAGCGAGTTATTTGAATGTGATACTTTAGCAATTATACTACCATTATGAATTTCAGAAAAATATGCGTCGAAAATTTCTAAATCATATTGTCGTAATAAATTAATTAGGCTTTTTAATGTATAATAACAAAGATGTTCATGATAAATCATATCAAATGATAATTTATCGATTATCATTCCAGCATACATAAATTGAATAATTAAAACACCATCATTATCTAATATTTTTTTAATTCCTTGTAGTACACTATGAAGTTCTTCTAAATGAAAAAATACTCCTGAAGCATTTATTAATTTTGCTTTTTCAGAAAATAATAAATTATTTGTTAAACTTTCTTCCCATTCATTGCCTATTTGAAATAACCTCCAAGTATTTTGACAATCTATAAATTCTTTATTGAAAAACTGACGATAGGTATTGATTTTATTTTTTGTAGCAATTTTAACAACTTCATAAGATGGTTCAATATTTATTACCTTTTTATATCCCAATTTTTTATATTGTAATAATTGCGTTCCATCATTCCCCCCAATATCAACAATTAAATCATCTTTATTTAAATTGAATTGTTTAATATTTTCTTTTGCTAATTCATAAAAATGATTTTGTAATGTTTCTGTAGTACCTGATAAATAGCAGTGATTTAAAAACATTGTTTCTTTTGGGACTGTATGATCAAGTTGTAAAAGAGTACAATCATTACAATAAAAGAGTCTTAATGGATAATAAGATTCTGTTCTTATTTGTTCATTAGTTAATATATTATTTCCCCAAGGTTGGTATCCCAAATCCCAGATTAAACGAAGGTTTTCAGAAGAACAAGATCTACAAGAAAGTCTATGATTATTTTGTATCAATGTCGAATTCATTTCTCGTTTTTACCGAATCCTATTTTATTTGTGTCTGAAAATTTTGTACTGCTGAGATATTCACGCATATCTTTTAATTCCCCAATACTTGTTTGAATATCTTTACCAAAAATAAATACTGATTTGATAAATTCTCCTAAATGTGCTAATGATAATCCTTCTGTCTTTTCTGCTAATTCATTCAAATTGAGTTTCCTTTTATCCTCCTCAGATATTTTATATGATAAATATGCTAAACGAATTTCTTTATTCGGAAGTCCGATATGATATCGTTTATCAAATCTTGATGGTCGATTTAATACTCGTTCCTTTAATTTTTCAGGATAATTCGTGCAACCAATATATACACAATGAGACATTTGATTTGCCCCATCAAGAAGATTAAGTAAATAAGTTTCGGATTCATTATTGACCACTAATCCGTCAACATCTTCTATAATCACTAAAATTAATGTTTCTGGTTCAATGTTTTTTAAATATTCCGATATACCCCGACCAAACATTGATAAATCATCTGAATTTTTAATCCCAAAAACAACTCCATTGTTTTTTATTGTTTTGTGGATCAAAAGTTGAGTCAGACAAGTTTTTCCGCAGCCTGGTTCACCATATAAAAGAATTCCTCTTTTATAAACATATTTATATTCGTCAAATTTGTGTTTATTTTTGAAAAAGAAATCGATATCATTTAAAATTTCATTAAAAATATTATTTGGAAGCAAAATTAATTCATCGGTGATAATTTTGTCTTTAACAAATGTATACACCTCATATTTAGAATTATATTGAATATGATAATATCCAGGAGGTAACTTTTTTGTTATTTTTATCTTGGGGGTTGGGATAAATGTATTATTAGCACCAATAATATATTCTGAGAAATTATTTGTATTTTCATCTATGTTATGATATTCCCCTGAAGATTTACAAGCTTCTTCAGGCATTTCTGTATTTTTTCTGTCTCTCATAATGACTATATTAAAGTTTCATAAAAATTATTTTGCTGAATTTGTCGTGCTATTTCCTTTACATGAAGAAAAGCCATTTTTTCATCTTGTGGAAGATATTTCACAATTTTTGCCCCATCAATTCTTTCATGTACTTTTCCAATCCATTTAATATCGGGAGAATTTCTTATGATTCTCCCCTGCCAATCTGGAAAATTTATCATTCCTTTATCATCAATATGCCAATTCCATTTTTTTAATAATTGTTGAGTTAATCCTTTTACTATATTAATTCTCGCAACTAACATTAAATCTGGATAATTATTTAATTCTAATTGTGCTTGAAGTTGTTTAATTAAAATCGAGCTTGGAATTTCATCGGCGTCGATATTAAAAATATAATCTTTTGTACAATTTGAAAATAAAAAATTTTTATGTTCGGAAAAGTCATTATCAAATTTTCTTTCAAAAACTTTAATCGGTAATTTATCTACATATTTATTAATAACTCTTGTAATATGTTCGGATGTTTTCCCTATATCTTTTAAAATAATAACTTCACATTGTTCCTTATTTGCTATTGAAATGTTAAGTTGACCTAATAGCATTTCTAGCTCGACGTGCTCGTCACATACAGTAATTGCATAAGATATTGTTTTCATAAGTATATATTTTTAGTAACTATTTAAATCTTTCTTTTGGAATTTGTTCTAATCTTCTTTTAATTTGATCATAAGTAAACTCAGGTAATTGATAAATTGATTCGGTTTCATTAACTTCATCTAAAATTGAAATTCCCCATTCTTTATCAATATAAACTTCATACCCATATGGTCCATGAAAAACTACTTCAGTAGGAGTAGAATATGAACTTATTTTAAATTGAAATTCATCTAATAATAGAAGGATTTTATTGAAAATTTCGTCAGTCATATCAATTTGCATTTAAATAATTTGCAACATTTTTTAATGAACTGCAATATTTTGCACCATTTAAAGTGACCATTTTTATTACTGCTTTTAGAGATTTTAGTTGACTTTCGGAAAAGGTTAACTCGCTATCTTTTCCGAGAATACAAAGAATTGTTTTTTCTGGCTGTTTATTACTATCATCTACCACTTCTGCTATGCTATAAACCCCAGTCATTTTGGGAGTTATAACATATAGAACATAATCACAATTTTTTCTTTCTTGTAATTCTATTTTTGCTGCTTCATCATCTCGATTATCTACTACTGGATTAAAATAATTTATCTTCAGCATTGGGATTAATTTATCTCTCCAATTACTTTTATTACAAGTTCCGCCCAAAAATACTTTTTTCATATCAATTTGTGTCTTTAAGTAAAAAATTTAAAAATGTCATCGCCGAAATAAAATTATCTTTATTATAATGTTGGGAATGCTTTAATGATACTCTATGTGAATGGTATTCATTGGCTTTTCCTTGTATTGGATATTTTGATCTTTCTTCTTTTGGAATTACTTCATAAGGTGCTACACACCATTGCCAATCATCAACATTAGTTCCATCAGGAAATAATATTACTAAATTAGAATAATCCATTATTATTGGGTACCAAAATAATTCTGTTTCTTTACTTAATTTACATAAATCTCTATATAATCTTGGAAGACATTCATCAATAGTTTTTTTATTTTCATAGACAAAATCATCTTGTGTATAATATCCGCACATTATACATATATATCTATTTATCTCCCCAGTTGCCGTCAAAATCTTTTTTGTTTCAATATTTACACCATCACAATTAGGGCAGACTATTACTTTTTCATCCATTTTTTATATTTTTTTTAGTTATTTCTTTTTGAGTTATATTTTTACATCTTCAAATCCTTCTATCTTAGTTATATCGATATTTGATTTAATCTCATCATTTTCATTAATTAGTTGATCCATTGTTTTATTTAACTTAGTTAATTTTGGTAGTTGTGGGATAAATAAATCAGTCTCCGCTATCTGTTTATTAATATAATAATTTTTTATGATATTTTCAAATTTCTCGGTCATTTTTTCCAAAGTAAAATTTTTAGCATTGTTGGTTTGCTTTCTCCCCATCTCAATACATTTTCCTAAATTATTATAAACATAATCCATTTTCACCCCAGCATATTCATAATCAACTCTAAACCAACTTGATTCTTTTATTAAAATTGTATCCCAGACCGCAGAGGGATGAATTTTTTCTAATTTTCCTTTTAATAAAATAGCATTTCCATTTGGAAGAAAGTCTTTTTGACCACTCCAATCAGAAACTAATATAGGTTTCCCAGTTACAGAAAATTCTAATAATGGTCGCCCGAATCCTTCACCATGAGTAAAACTTACCATTGATTTAATCTTTGGATGATTATATAAACTATTCATTTCATCATCTAAAAGATTACCATTTAATAAATATACTTGGGGAAGATTATCTTTTTTATTAAATAATTTTTTTATTTCTTTGATTCTTTTTAAAGTAAAGTCTTTATCTACTTCACAATTTGTTCCTAATTTCAAAAGTAATCCAGGTTGTTTAGATCTATTCTTAAATACTTCATAAAATACTTTAATAACATTCCCAATATCTTTTCTATCTTGTCCAAGGTCACCTTTCAACCAATGACCCACAGTCAAAAACAAAAAATCTTCCGGAATAGGATCTAAAAGAGATTTAATTACAGGATTAATTTCAGTTGTTTTCGTATAAATTTCAGTATTTAATCCTTCAAATAAAACCTCAATAGGTTTTTTACAAAATAATTCACCCTCTATTTGACCTGTTTGCGTATTTTTTTTAGTCCAACGAGTACTCCCTAATACCTGTTTAGTAAATTGTGATGGTACAATATTAAGATCCATTTGGTCACATCCGGTAACAAATTCAATTGAAGCAAGACTTGTTTCAGTTCCAGCGGTAATACCAATCGAATACTTTCCTATTGGTTGAAATTCTGATGGGATGGTTATTTGAATAAATAAATCAGGTTGTTGCTTAACTTGTGGTTCTTTAATAAAATGAGTTAATATTTGTAATTCATCTGGTTTATTTTTATTTAATGCTCCCCAAGCAGTATTCCCCCACATTGTTGGAATTATTACGATTTCATATTCTGATTCTGGAAGGATCTTGAATAATGATTTACACAAATCTCGAGAATGGTTTCCATATCCCGAGAATGTATCTATGGGTGCTTGAAAGATGCATGTTTTTTTATTCATATTTTAGTTTTCTAATTTTTCAAAATTTCTTTGTATCAATATTAATTTATTGTCACTCCTCGCTGATTCCCAATTTGATCCGAGTGAAGAAACTTGTTTTTCAATATATGCAAAATAAATTCGGTTTTTTTGACCCGGAATAATTATGTTTTTTTTATCTACCCCTTTGATCTCAAGTACTTTTGGATTATATTTCTTAATAAAATCTTTAATGATTGTTACTATAGTAGCTATTAATCGCAAATAATACGTCATTGATGCTTTAAATGCTTGAAGTTCTTCGTTGTTTACTGAATAACCAACTGAATATTCATTTTCTTGTAATCGAAAGAATTCAATTTGAACTTCAGGAATTTTTTCTTTATCATTAATTGGGGCTAAAAATATTGTAAAATATCCTATATCATTAATTTGATAAAATTTTTTCTGCCAAGGAAATTGTTTAGCATTAGCTTCCCCAATTTCATTAAGAAGATGAATTTCATTTGTAGTTAACAATTGTGATACTTTAATTGACATTATTGCGATCGTTAAATATACATATTTGGTTGTATAACTCTCTATTCCATCTCGCATCTTCAAGAGCCGAATGTTCCATCAATGGGTCGGGACAATTTTTTTCTTTCCATTTTCTGGTTAATCCATTCTGATCCATCATTTGTCTTAAATCAACACAATACATCGGCCATCCCTTTGGTAAATCTGTCATTCTGCCGAAAAGTTGTGCGAAAACTACCCAGTCATAATCAGCATAATATCCATAGAATTTAGGAGTTTTATCCTTACCAACAAATGATAAAATTTCTTCAACTATTTCTTTTCTAGTACTTCCAAATACAGAAAAAAGAAGTTTCAAAGTTTCTTCATCAAAAATGAAATTTTTATCATGATCAAAGTTAGGAATAATTTCGTTATAAATCTGTTTGAATACATTCTTTTTTAACCAATCATTCTCCCAACTGTAATCCAATTTATGCTCATTATTCAACTTATAAAATTCTCTTCCATCTTCATCAACAATTCCAATACTAATTAAATCTATAGTTGGTATAACTCCAATTTGCCGAATACTTAATTCTGTTTCAAAGAATTCGGTGTCTAAAAAATATTTCATTTTTAACTCTTTTAAATTAATTCTTCATTCATCATCTTCATTCATTCTATCTATATATTCTTCTAACTTTTTTTGAGAATTTAAATAATTGATTCTTAATTCATGAAATGTTTTATCTTTGATTTCATCCCAATTACTATAATGAGTAAAGCAGTAATCAAATCCTTCGTTATTCATTCTATATTGAACACGTTCCCAATCTTCTTTTTCTTTATTTGTCATTTTTCGATCTACTTTAAATTAATTTATAATTCTGATTTTAAAATCCCCATGTTAATAGTTTTCTTTTTTTCTAATTCTTTATTCACATTTATCATTTCAATCGTACGAGTCGGAATCCATTTTTCCAGCAATAAATTAATATCCATTATTATATGATGGCTCATTTCTGTTGTCGACATTCTTGATTCTTTACTAAGAACCCACTCTCTTCCTTTTTTTCCTCGAATTTCTCTTTCTTCTTGAGACATTTCATAAACTTTTAATATTGCTTTTGACACATCTTCCCAATCACAACGATCGTCGAATATATAGGGAGTAGGGATTGATCCCTGTATGCTTCTTGTTTTTGGGAATATGGGAATAGCCCATTCACCACATTTTTTGTATCTTCCATTATGATTAGTAGGAAACTCCTCAGTGAATTCTATCCACCTTCCATTTTCATCTTCAAATCGCATCTGGTCTTGAAGTCCACCTGTTGTATTATTAATTATCATTGTCTCAGTCATAATAGATTCTAATGATGATAACCCAAATCCTTCATTTGAACCAATATTAATCGTTACATCTGAAAGATTATATAATACATTCATCTCTTGTGGAGATATTTTCTTTTCAATAATTATAATATTTAATTCATTCGCAAGATCATTTATAACAACTGATAAATCAGTTCCATTTTCATCCTTAGCATCTGTATGTAAAATTAATGCGGTCGAATTAATCTTTTTTTCATCATCTAAACAAAAATCTCTATAGGCAATGATTAAATCGATTAGCATTTTTCTACGAATATTTCTGTTATTATAAAAACAAATAAATTTTATATCATCAGCTTTATCATTAAAAATTTCCTTTTTTAAGTTAACTACTTTTTCATCAGTTTTATTAATTTTGAAAAAAGTATTTTCATCTTGTCCATGTGGAACATAGTCAATAAGTTTCGGGAGTTGTTGTAATGAATTATTATAATCTGATTTATATAAATCAAATACATTATCTTTTAATAATGTCTTTACAAATTGATGAGTTTGTCTATTTATATTTAAAAGCAAATCTGAACTCCTGTAGAAGGGTTCATTCCAAGCAGGAACGGGGGGGCAATCCCAAAGATCAAGATATATTACTGGACATATTGTTTCGAGTTCGGCTCTCATTGAATATAACCAATTCCAAAATCTTGGATCTGTAATATGAAAAATCGCAGAAATGTCGTAAGAATGTAAAATATCTCTAACTAAATGAGGGGATCCATAACCAGAAATACAAAATATTTCAACGGATGGATCTTTTAAACCTATTTCATTTGCTACAGCAATATCAATATTAACTTTTTTTCCTTCATGTGGGTGTTTCATAGCTCCACCAAGTTGTACCCAATTAAAATAATGACAAGTTCCTAATACTACTTGTCTTGCAATTGTCGCAACTCCGGAATGAAATTGTATATCATCAGCTAATAATAGTAATGTCTCTCTATCCTTTTTTTCTAAAACAGGAAATCCGTTTCTAATTTCACCTAACTCTAATTGCTTCATGTTTTTCAATTAATTTAAATTTTTTGTTTGATTTAGTTATTTGGGTAATCATATAATCTATAACTTTATCGTCCTCATATTTAAATAATATAAAAGCATGACACTGTTTTATCATTTGAAGACTCCTTTTATAAATATCTCTTCCTGAATATGGTTTGTTATAATAATATTCATTTTTATTAACTGAATATAATGTTTTTGAATGATAACTGGGAGTAAATTCAGCATAATCGATTCCAAATTCTATAGAAAATTTTTTAACATATAAATCAACTCCTTTCAATGATCCACGAGAATAAATAACTAATTCATCTCCAAATTGTTTTTTTAAATTGAAGATAATATTTTTGATTTTGATTTTAGTTGGATATTGGTCTGATCCAGTTATACCAATTCTAAATTTCATTTATTCAATTTCTTCGAAACGTTCCTCAAATTCTTCTGGGGAGTACACATAAAAGTCTAAATCATCGGGGTATCTGACGACCCAATCCAAATTATTAACTCTATGAGATAACTGGACGTAAAATCCCAACTGATCTTTTCTTAAAACAAATTCATGATCCCAAAAATTTACATAAGGATCCATAGCAGAATCATTAGTAATTTTAAATTGAATTGCTTCGACTTCTCTTGGTATTTCTCTAAATTTTTTCATAATTGTTTTTTTTATTTGTTTTTTCTATCACAATGAATTGTATTTTTATAATTACAATATGTACATGCTTTCTTTGATGAAGCTTTATTGAAAATTAAACCGGATTTTATTTGTCCATTTTCATCAAAAATTTTCAGGAACTTACCAAATAACTCATCAAATTTTTTCATAGTTGTTGTACCAGACGCAGGTTCTATTTGCTGGACTCTGCCTGGTTTAAATGTCATGGATTCATTGATAAACACTTTTCTTTTAACTACAAAAAATTTTGTTGTAATATTTTTTTCTGAAATATTAAATAATTTCGCATAATATTTTTTATAAAATAAAAGTTGACTTTTTGTTATAAAATCATTTTTTTTATTTTTCTTCCAGCCCATATATGATGTTTTTAAATCAATTATCAAATGATTCGGACCGGATTTTTCTTTTAATACTACATCAAGAAATGAAACTATGGCAAGTTTATTAATTCCTTCATCTATTGGTACCAATAATGGAACTTCGGTTCCAACTAATTCATATTTAGATTTATCAAAATATTTTTGTTTATTACGTTTCAAATAAGCTAATATATCTACTCCATCAAGAAAGTAACTGGATAATTCATCTTTAGTAGTAAAAGAAGTATCTCCATCTTTCGCCATTTCTTTAAATCTTTTCAGCATATTTTCATTCAAAATTTTGTTAAGATCTAAAGCGTCTGCTTCTCTTATAGTTTTTGTAAAATATATTTGCAAATAAGTTTGAAAAGTATCATGAAATGCCGAACCAAATAGCATATCTATTCCTTTACTGTCTATTCTTATTTTTTCAACATATTGTTTATACCAAGAATAAGGACATGAAGAAAATAAATTAAATTGGCTATATGAAACAGTTTTTAATCCTCTTGAATTAGCTTCTTTATAAATCGAATTATCTCTATTACTCATCTAATTGGGGTAGGGTTTCTTCAGGTAATGCACCACATTTAGTACATTGAAATACTGCGACAGGTATGATAGAATCTTGCCCATAGGGTGATAACAAAGCACTTAACTTATGTAAAAATACAACTTGTTTAAATGTTTTATTTCCACATTCTTTACAAACTATTTGTTCAGAGTCTTTTAAATCTATTTTAATTCGTTGTTGAGTCGGATCCATTTTCTTTGTTTATATCAGGATTATTAATTTTAATTGCTTTTTTAAAATATTTTTTAAATATTTTTTTCATCGCTACTTCTTCTGTAAGAGTATTTTTAAATGTCATTTTTTGAAATACTTCAAACATTAGATCATCAGCTAAATCATTAAATGTAATTTTTTTTTCTTTATGTTTCATTTTGATGGGGGAGTTATTATTTTGATTCTAAAATATGATCATTTAATTCTGTTTGTAAAACAAGATTCTTTTGTTCTTCGAGTTGTTCATTAATATCAACTAAAATTAATTCTCTAATTTGATTTTTACAATTTTCAGAAATTCTATCAAGCGGTAATTCATTTAACCAATCATATCGATCAAACACCTTTGCCACACGAGAATAAACAAATTCAGGAGAATCTGGAATATCTGGACATTTTTTTATATGTTTTAACGCGCTTTTTATCGCCCTATTATGTTTAAATACACCATAATCATTTTTTATTTTTTCTTTAATAGTGACTAACTCAAAAAATAATAAGTTACAAAATGAATTTATTTTCATTTCATAAACTTTCTCTAATCGCTTTTCTTTTTTCATAATATAATAATTTTTTTTGAAATAACTTAATTTGTTTCATGATATATTATCTTCTCGGTATATAATCTTCCGAGGTCATCATAAAATTTAATTCTTTGAATACGATATCTTCTTCCGTATTCTTTTCTGTTATTATGAGGAACGTTTTTCTTAATCCATATTTAGTTTCAATACCCCTGATTTTCATATTGCTGTGGAATAAATTGTTTTTCTTTTTCTTCTTCGTTACAAATCACTGATTCGGTGGTTAAAATCATTCCTGCTACACTTGCTGCTTTTTGTAATGCTGTAATAGTTACTTTAGTTGGATCAATAATTCCTTCTTTAATAAGATTACATATGATTAATCTTTTGGCGTCAAATCCAATATTTTGACTATCTTGCATTTTCCTTTCAAATTTAATAGTTTCAAAAATAGCTTCAGCATTTTTTCCTGAATTTTCAATTATTAACCTAAATGGAGCTTTAATTGCTTCCATAAGTATTTCAAA
>JALNXF010000011.1 GCA_023230505.1 Candidatus Altimarinota bacterium
TGTCTCTCAACAACACCAAAATAACAACTCTACCAGATAACTTAACAGTCGGCGGATGGTTGATTCTCTACAACACACCAATAACAAAACTACCAGATAACTTAACAGTCGGAGGAAGTTTGAATCTCAGCAACACACCAATAACAAAACTACCAGATAACTTGAAAGTCGGTGGAAGTTTGTCTCTCGACTACACCAAAATAACAACTCTACCAGATAACTTGACAGTCGTCGGATGGCTGAATCTCAACAACACCAAAATAACAAAACTACCAGATAACTTGAAAGTCGGCGGAGATTTATATCTCTACAACACCAAAATAACATCAATCCCAAAATCAGCAAAAATAAAAGGGAGAATATATGGACTTAAAAATGAAAGTATTATGAAAAAATCAGAATTGAAACAGTTAATAAAAGAATGTATTTTAGAAGAAAATCTTATTTAGATATATATTTAAAATAAGGTATAGCCAATGGCAAAAAACATAACAGATTTTAGACCAGAAGAAATTAAAAATTTATTAAAAAATCTTTCTCCAAAAGATGCAGAATTGCTTTCTGATACTTTAGCCAAAAAATCAAGAAACAAAACACCAAAAAAAGAAGGACCCGATCCTATAGTTAAAGCAACAAAAGCTACTAAAGAATCTGTTAAACAATTATCAAGTATAGTAACAGAATTAAATTCAAAAATGTCTGCCGTCGGTAAAACAGTTTCAGCAACATTTGGAACTGGAACACTTTATAATAAATTAATTGAAAAAGCAATGACTTTACAAAAAATTCCAGGACAAAATGCAGCAGATGTTAAAACAAAAAATTTATTAGCAGCAAAATTAATTAGTTTAAGTACAGAATCATTATCAGAATCAACAGCAAATTCATTTACAGAATTTAAACGATTAAATCCAGAATTTGAGTCGATAACTACATTAGCAGAAAAATTTGCGGATCAATTTCGTGCAGCTGGATATAATATTACAAAAGATAATACTCTTGTTTTAGAGATGGCAAAAGGAATGCAAGATGCTGCTGAAGCAGCAATGATGATAGACAAAGCCACGGGGGAAACAAAACTACAAGGAATACAGGCCTCATTAGAAAAAATAAAAAAGAAAAATGAAGAATGGAATTCATTACTTGAACCAATATTAAATGTATATAATAAAATTAAGAACATAATAACAAGTAATACCGTTGCTACAGTTACATTTTTCACTATACTTACTAGTAAAATAATAAGTGCTGGAAAAGCTGCTCTTGAAATGAGAAAAGAATTAGGACTAAGTGTAATTCAAACGACTGAAATGTCTCTTAAAATGACTGAAACTGTTTGGAAAACTAAAGCTATCGGTGGAAATGCAAAAGAAGCAGCTGAAGCATTAACCGCCCTAGCAAACTATTCAGGCGATTTAAGTATGGCGACTGGTAATGCCGCAGCAAATGTCGTTAAAATGACTAAGTTAACAGGAATAAGTGCTGATACAGCAGCAAAATTAAATGTTGTATTTAAACATACGGGGGGTGACTCACAGAAAATTGCTGATAATTTAACAAACACAGCTATAAATATTGCCAGAATGAATAATATTGCTCCCCAAAAATTTATGAACGAATTAGCAAATAATACAGAACGATTTGCTGGGATGTCTAAAAAGGGTGTAGAAAATATAATGGCCGCTACTGTTCAAGCAACAAAATTAAATGTTGAATATACTAAATTACTTGAAGTAGGAAACAAGTTTCTAGATGTACAGGGATTAATTGAAGATACAATGACTACTAACGCATTATTAGGAACTAATATTAACTTAACAAAAGCTGCAGCAAAGTATAATGCAAATGATATGAGGGGATTTATAGATTCATTAACTTCTGAATTAAAAAATATAGATCTTTCTAAATTATCAATGATCGAAAAACAACAAATCTCCCAGTTATTTGGTTTAACTACCGAAGAGTTACAAAATGTTATAAAAAACGCTGATAAAATAAAGGGAATAAACGGCGAGATAACAATGGATATGATAAAGAATGCATCTAAATTAGAAGGAACAAAAGAAAAATTTTGGGATGCGTTAGTCGGTTGGGCAACACCACAAAATGTAACGATGGTTTTAGCCGGAGGTAAAATGTTATTTGGTGCATTGTCTATTTCATTTGGTGCAATAACTGGATTAATAGGGAAAACTGGAACAAAATTAAGAGATGTTGCTAGTAAACTTTCATTTAAATCAACGGGAGGAACAAGTGCTGGGTTAAGTAAAATGTTTGATGGATTAGGAAAAATTAATACTACCTCATTATTAAAAGGTGCTGGAGCTATTGCAATTATGGCTGGATCATTATTTATATTTGGAAAAGCATTGCAAGAATTTAAGGGAGTTGGAATAAAAGAAATGGCTGTTGCAGCTGGTGGAATGTTGACACTTGCCGGGGGGTTATATGCAATTGGAACTATAATAACATCACCTCAGGGTGCATTAGCACTTATTGGTGGAGCAGCAGCAATGGCAATCTTATCTGGTGCGTTGTGGATTTTTGGAAAGGCATTACAAGAAGTTGCCAAATCAATACCAATATTTGCAGATGGGTTTTCAAAATTAACTCCGGCAATAAAGGAATTGTCAGTAATGGTTTGGGCACTTCCATTGATTGGAGCTGGATTTGCTTCAATAGGAGCTGGATTAATTCCATTAGCTATTGGCTTAGCGATGATAACTCCTCTTGTTCCTATATTATCTACTTTATCAAATTTATCTTCTACTATATTTAATAAAAACGAAAAAGAAGAAACAAAAACAACTTCTTCTGAAAGAACTGAATTACAAATAATAGCTGATGATATATCTAGAATTAAAGATTTTATGTTAAATGGTGGGGCAAATATTTATATTGATGGAAGAAAAGTTGGTAGCTGGATGGGTAAATTACAATCAAATATCATAGCATTAGAAAATCGAGGATCAAAATAATGGCAGAATTTATAAGCACCAGATTTTCTTCAAATGATCAATCGGCAATTTTTAATCCACCAAAAGGATTTCCCTATAATATTATGACCAAAACTCTGATGTCATTTAGTTATAATGATTATAATAAAGAAAATATTCCTTCCGCACCTATGTATAGGCAAATTGGAAATCCAATCGGTAGTAATGATATTGAAATATTAATTAATAGTGCACAAGTAGACGTTGCCAGAATAAGTCAATGGATGTTCGCAACAGGTCGAGGAGCTAAATGGGTTGGTGAACAAGCTGGGTTACAAATGTCAAATCCAAATGTCGAATCAATTCTTCCATTAAGTCAAAATAGAGTTTATATTCCAGCTAAATCATTAGCAAGTATTGGTACAGCTGGAACTGGGATACGATTTCAAAGATCAGGATTATTTGAATTAGAATATAGTTATGAAAATGAAATTAAAAACAATCAATTTCTTTTAGATGATCAATATAAAACTGGAAATAGATTAATACAGTTAGGAAAAGAAATAAATATTACAAACACAACTATTATTAAAGAACAGTCAGAAAAAAATGCTAAAACAACTATAAACAAAAGAGGAAAATTATTTGGTTATCATCCGGGTAGAATATTTACAACATTATCTGGAATTGGTGGACCTAGTTCAATTTTTGGTGTCGGATATACATCTATAAGATCAGTTAAGCAAAGCTATGGTCCATTTAATGATAATGATTTTAAAAATCAAGTTAGTTTACCGGAATATACTTATATTGATATTTCAAGTGAAAGAAATGATATAGGAGCTAATTTAGATTTTAATACTAATAGGCTTATAAAAATATACAAAGAAGGAAATAAAAATCAAGTTAAAGAAAAAGATCCTGTAACATTTCCAGTTAATACTGAATCTAATGCTATTCTAAAATTAAATGAAACAGATTTAAAAAAACAATTAGATAAAATAGAAGGAAATACTCAATCAAATGAACCTAATAAAAAAGTTACCAATTATATAATTAAAACTTATAATCAATTAAATAAAATTTCTGGGACTGTTATTGCTTCATCAAATAGAATGAATTCTTATAAATCAGTTAATGGAACTTATTTATATACATTATTCCAAGGCAATGAAAATAAAAATGGAAATAAAGATCGATCATATTATGAAAAATATATTAAGTATACCGATCCATTAAATGCGGATCAAGAAATCACTGCAGAAGATTATAAAGGAATAAAAATAAAGAGACTAGATGAACCAGATAATGTTCTTTACTTTAAAGCATTTATTGAAAATATTGGTGATTCATTTACACCCAAATGGAATGATATAGCTTATATTGGAAGACCAGATACATTTAGAATATATACTGGTATAACAAGATCAATAAGTTTAACATTTTTGCTAGTTGATTTTAATGGGATGGAAAAAATTTGGAATAAAACGAATCAAATAGCTCAGTTTTGTAGCCCACGATTTTTTGATGATAAAATGATTTCACCTGTTTTAGAATTAACTGTTTTAGATTTATTTAAAGAAGTTGGATATATTGATAGTTTAATGATTGGAATTGAAAAAGATTATCCTTGGGATTTAAATCCCAAGCAAATTCCAGAAAGTGATAAATATGAACCATCTGTAAAACCAATGATCGCTTCTATTACAATGACATTCCAATCTATGATGGATAAGTTACCATCTAGTACAGCACAGTATTATAAAACCACAAATTAAATGTATAAACGATATAATGATACCAAAATTCAAAATGATGAAGATGGTAAAAGATTTTTAGATCAAGTAATTTATCCAGAAATTATAACGACTGAAGAAGATTTATATATTATTTCGACAAGGGGTGATAGATTAGATATATTTGCTCATCAATATTTAGGTGATGCTACATTATGGTATGTTATTGCCCAAGCAAATCATCTCGGAAAAGGAACTTTAGCAATCCCCCCCGGGTTACAGATAAGAATACCAACAAAAACATCAATTCAACAAATAACACAAGATTTTAAAAATATTAACAATAGTTAATAAAAATGGCTGATAAAAATGCATTCTTAACAAATATAAGACCAGAAATTCAAGAAACATTGGCTACCAGACAAGATAGCTCATTTAGAAGCAAATCTGTATGGTTTAAAGATAGAACTCCCTGGATTAGAATGTCATCATTGGTAAGCGTTGGCGGTGATACTGATATTAGAAAACAATGGATACTATTTTCTGGAACAAGCTCAGTAAATTCTGATAATAAACTAGTTATTAAAGAAAAATTTCAAGATATTTATAAATTTAATAATAATCAATATCAACGACCATTTCCGGGTATAACTAATTTACATATAGAAAATAAATCATCATATGGATCTGTTAGAGAGGCAACTATATCTTTTTCATGTTGGACGTTAGACCAATTAGAAATGCTTGAAAAGTTATATATGTCTTTAGGTATGCCGATTTTAACTGAATGGGGGTGGGGCACCGATTTAAATGGTATTCCAATAACTGAAAATCTTGCCTTAGAAGATCCAAGAGAAATTTCTTTTTATTGTATAGATAAAAAAATAAAAAAACTTGTAAATAAATGGAAAGGTCATTATGATGCAATGATAGGATTAGTTACTGATTTTAGTTGGTCATTGACATCAGATGGGGGATTTGAATGTTCTTCTACTATTATATCACCCGGTGATATGTATTTATCAATGGGTACAAGAACCACAAGTAAACAAATTTACAAGAAAGATGATAATACAGGCACATATACTGCATCTGAAAATTTAGAATCAGCTATATTTAATTTTGTAAAAGATTTTAATTATCTTGTCGGTGAGGATCTTAAAAAACAAAATGATATTGGGCCAGCAAATGTTGGATTATATGGATAAAAGATAAGTTAGTATGGCAGAAATTAAAGGAGTCGGAATAGTTATTAATTATAATGGATATCAAGAAGAAAATGAAAAAATATCTAATGGGGTGCCAAATGTTCCCTATAATTATTTTATCACCTGGCATGCGGTAGAAGAACAAATTATTGGAAATATTGGATATACAAATATTACTAATAATAGCAGCATTGAAACATGTGAAAAAGAAAATCAAGAAGTTCCTTATGGACAGCAAACATTTTCTTCATATGTTACTCCACAACAAGTTTCATCGATTCCATTATCTACGCAAGTTGGACCATATTCTCCCGAATATATAAATGAGCAAAAACAAAAAGAATTAGTATATAATCAAAAACAGAATTTATCTTTACAAAAATCCCCCGATAATTATTTTAATTATAATTTACCAAAATTTCCTATATTCAAAAATGACGATTTATTAATCAATTATGTTACGGGTGTTTACTCGGTTGATCCAGCTGTTTGTATTTTGCCAGTTGTCTCTAATAAAATTTTAATAACAGGAGGATATGAATTAAGTTTTGATAATATTTCTCCAATTAGATCAGGTGATTTTGGATCATTTAAAATATCACCTGTTAACGGAAATAGAATATATTTGAAAGATATTTTAGTTAATCTTGGATTTTTTTATGAAGTTTATAAAAATACCAATACATTATCTGAATTATTAATGGGTCTATTAAATGGTATATCAAATGCTTGTGGAAATTTATGGGATTTTCAAATTATGATCGACGAAGAAAAAAGCAGTGAAATTACTATTGTTGACACAAAAACTGTCTCTGAAAATTCAATGTCGGATCCAGAGATATTTAAATATTTTAAATTATATAATAAAGATAGTTCAGTTAGAGAAGCAACTTTAAATACTAATGTTCCGGCAAATATGAAAAATAGTATTATGTTAGATGCTTTTCTTGAGTATGATCAAACAAATCCAAAAGATTATGAGCAAGTAGGATTCAGGCACTTATATGATCAAGCTGTAAAAAGTCTTTTAAAAGAAGATAAATTCAGACCAATTCAAGCAGGTGAAAATTTAGTTAATTCTCCAAAAAAAGCAGAAGAAGATTCAAAATCTACAGAGCCTATAAGTGTGCAGCTATATGAAATATATAAGAAACTTGAAAAAGGAAGAACAAGTGAAATTGTAGAAAGAGCAAAACAAATATTAAAAACTTATTTGGCACAAATGACAATAGGTAGTGATAAAGCTCCATTGCCACATAAAAACTTTGTTTTATTTCCATTATCATTAACTTTAAAAATAGATGGAATCGCAGGTATAACTTGGGGAAATAAGATAATGATAGATTATTTGCCGAAAAGATATATAGATAATAGTAAGTTCCAAGTTACTAATGTAAAACAAGATGTTTCAATAAACGATTGGACAACTACTATTGAAACAATTTGGAGAATAATTCAACCATCGGAAATAAAATCTATAACTTCATCACAGCAAATATCAACATCATCTAATCCTATAATGGATGAATGTTGGAAAAAAATTAATCCTAAAACTCCTCAAAATGGAGAACGAGTTCTCACGGGCGAAAGTAAGAAACGACTATATTTTCCGGATAGATCAAAAACTTCAAAGAAAGGTTATAAAAATGGATTTTTACCAGTTAATGAATTAACCCCATTGTCATTTAATTCTAAAATATTATTAGATCCAACGGCTGCATATTATTTGGAAAAAATGAATAAGGCATACTTAGCTCAGGGGGGTGGAAGAAAAAATCTACCAATCTCATCCGGATATAGAGCATTCCAAGAACAAATCGAATGCAAAGAACATTGGATGAGAAAAGAAAAATGCCAAAATGCTGCTGAACCCGGAAAATCAAATCATGGATTTGCAAAATCTGTTGATTTTTCTACAGGGGGAACATTTAGTGATGGAAGTGAATTACATACTTGGTTACTTACTAATTCGAAAACATATTATTGGAAACCACTAGCCCAGCACGGCGATGAGTATTGGCATTTTGATTATACTGGAGTCACCTCACTTTAAAAATGAAATTATGAAATTTTCTCCTTTTGATAAGAAAAATAAAAATTTAATTAATGTTGATTCAAACCCCCAGGAAGAACCAACAGGATTAGAATTATTAAGGGATGATGATGTGTATGAATATTATATTTTAAAACAAAACTTTCTTAGATCATTCGAAACACCAAAAAATTCAATAGTATATCCCAAAGAATCAGATTATAAAAAAGGAAATTTTATTAGATATTTTATTAAAAAAAGAAATGATGAATTCGCACCTATTATAGAATTAGATGAAAAACAATATAAACGAATGAATTCTTCTAAGAACGGAATAGACAAAAATATATATTATGGCATAGAAGTAGAATGGAAGCTAACTGGTCCAGAAAATGATATTATTAATAACAATATGATTGTTGTGTATGGTGTTAAGAATACAAATGAACGAACTCTGATAAATAAAAATACACAAATGCCTGGAATTCAAGATAAATTAAAAAATTTACAAGAATTTGCAAGAATAAACTGAATTATTCAGAAAATTTTTTTATATTTATAGAAATTTTTAGTATCTAGTTAATTTTGTTACATGATAATCATTGATTTTCAAGAACAGTTAACTCTGTTTTATAATAGTTGTGATAAATCTGATTTATTTATCATTCCCATATTTTTAGATGATTATAACCACCCAATGGTTAATGAGATTTCATCACTTTATGTATGTTGTTTGAATACTCAAGATGAATTTATTTTACCTATTGATCATCATGATAAAATTTTATCAGAAATATCATTAAAAGAAATCAAATCGTATTTTTCAACATTTCAAAAAAATATTTTTTGTATTTTTAAAAAAAATTTATTATATTTGCTCGAGAATAATAAAAATTTAATTGATTTAAATTTAAGCTTATATTTAATTACCTCAAAGCAAATTAATGTTACCCCATTATCTGATTTAGTATCTCAATTTTATGAAAGAAGTTATGGGAGATTAAATAAAATAAATTTTTTAATTCCAATTACAAAGCATATAGAGTATTGTCAAAAAATAAAAGATTCTATTCTTAAATATGTTTCTAATTATGAATCAGAGTGTTTTAGATATTATAATGATGTAGTTATATCTTTATTACAACAAATAGAAACATCGGGATTATTTTATGATAAAGAATTGTTTAAAGAATTTTATCCAAATAAAACAAATCAATTAAAATATGATTATCTTTATTCACAATATAATATATTTACAGCAACAGGAAGACCATCTAATAAATTCGGTGGTATAAATTTTGCTGCATTAAATAAAAAAACAGGATTAAGAAAAATATTTATTAGTAGATTTAAAGACGAAGGAAAATTAGTAGAATTTGATTTTGATGCATATCATTTACAGTTAATAGCCAATGAAATCAAATATAAATTTCCAACAGATGTTAACCCCCATACTTATTTGGGCAGGCAATTTTTTGGAAAAGATAATATTTCAGAAGAAGAATATCAACAAAGTAAAGAAATATCATTTAGATTGTTATATGGGGGAATTGATAAAGATTTTGAAAAAATTGATTTTTTTGGATTAGTTAATCAATATATTAATAAATTTTGGGGTGAATTAAATAATAATGGGGAATTTATATCACCAATATTTAAAAGAAAATTATTAAAAAATACTATTGATGGATTTAATAAATATACCGCTTGGAATTATTTTATTCAATTATTAGAAACTGAAAATTCAATTATAGTAATTTATCAAATTTTAAAAGCATTAAAAGATAAAAAATCGAAATTAATTTTGTATACTTATGATGGATTTTTATTTGATGTTTATAATGAAGAATGGGATAAATTAAAAATGGAATTACAAATTATTTTTAATAATAGAGGATTTCATGCAAAAGTGAAAGAAGGTAAAAATTATAACGAATTAAAAACTGTTTAACATATGACACATTTAGAAGAATTAATGGAGATATTTACTAGCGAAACAAATAAAGATCCGATTCTTACTATAAATTATAGTAAGATGACAATTACCAGTCCAGATTTTGTTACTTGGCTTGCAGAAAAATATTATCCGTTTTCAACTTATGATATTCCTATAGAATTTAAAAGTTGCAATACTTGTTATAACCCGGAAAAAATGCCCTGTATCTCATGTATGGATAAATCAAATTGGCAACCAAAATATATAATCTAAATTAATTTGATATAAAAAAACAGTATAATGATGAGAAAAATATTAGCATATTTTGGTTTAAGTGAGCGGAATAAATATATTTTATCACCAACCCAACAAGATAATTTTGGAAGAAATATATTTTTGTTTGCTGTATTCTTTGGTGTATTAATGTTGCTATTTGCGATAATTGGTAGCACATGTTTTCCTGAACAGATTTCAAATTTTCTTTTAGAATAGATTATAAAATAAAGATGAGGAGTTAGTCATGATAGATTTAAAAATTAAGCAATTATTTTCAGAAATAAAAACAGAAAATCAAGCAAAACTTTTTCTTGATTCTTATGTAGAAATTTTTGAAAAAATCGATGGAACAAAATTAACATTATATCGAAACAATGTTGAGTATGATATAAATGATTATACTAAAAATTGGATTGTTTCATATAAATCGAATATTATATATAAAGAAGATTTTTTTGGATTAGATGAAGAAGAAATAAATGAAGTAAAAAATGAATCAATTGGTATAAGCCAATATTATTTTGTACATAAATTTCTCGAAGAAAAAATTCACCCAAATTCAAAAGAACTTCCGATTAACACTGAATTATTCATTGAATTCGCCCAGAGAAAACCCACATTGACAAGAGATTATGAAAAATATCATTTATTATTTTTGATAGGATATAGTACTGATGTTAAAATCCATATTGATAATGGAAAATATTACTCCATGGGGTTATCGGTATTCATTCCATTCAATGTAATACAGATGGCAGAAATGTTAAAAATAAATTTTCCGCCATTAATTTTTAATGGAAAATTAGCAATAAAAGTAATTAATCATTTATATCAATATCATCAAAACTTACATAATTTAGAACAGATATTTGATGATTTTTTACATTCTGAAAATTCGATTCTGGGCGGAGTTATTGAAGGTATAGTTATTCATCAAGATAATAAAATCTATAAAGTTGTCCAATCCGACCAGTATAATAAAAAGAAACGATTAAGAAAAAAACAAAGATATCAAGCAGAAAATGATGAATTAGAAAAAAAATATTGGGAAAAAATAAAAGAAGTTTCCACTGTAATTATAAAAATTATTATCAATCACCCCGCTTATAAAAATAAAATCACTACTGAATTTTTATCTCTTATTTCAAAAAAATGTTATAATTCAAATAGTTTAAATATTATTATAACCGAATTAAAAAAATATAATAAGAATAAAACAAATATTAATTTTCGGGATGATTTATATCTCACAACAAAATTATCATTTCTTCAACAAAAATATTTAACAAAAAATCCAGCATTTTATGTCATTGCTGGAAAACCAGTGCATCTTGGTCATTGGAGAGTTATAGAAAAAATATCTAAAGAACATAAAGATGTTATGTTATTTATTTCTACATCTAATAGAGATAATATTAGTGGAAAAGATATGTTTGATATTTGGGTAGATTATTTAATTCCAATTTTACCACAAAATGTTCATTGTATTTTTTCAGATTCCCCGATGCATGAATTGATACATATAATTGATTTTTCAAATTCTCAAAGAAAATACTTATATTTAAGTGAGTTTACAATATATGCAGATGATTTCGACATTATTCAATTAAAGAGTAATGAAAAACTTGCGTTTAGTTTTGTTCATTTTAAAGGAATTAACAGATTATCAACAGTAGATATTTCGGGGACATTGATGAGACAATTTCTTGAAAGTGATATAAAGCAGTCATTTATAAAATATTTACCTCCAGTTAATGATGAAATAAAAGAAAAAATTTGGTATAAACTTAAAAAATAAAAATTATGAAAAAGTATAAAACAAAAAACGGATTTGATGCGATTTTTGTACCTCATCTTGATGGATCAATTTTATGCACCAACGACAAATTTTGGTCTGGATCTTATAATTATAAAGCTATTGAAAATGGATATCAATATGGTTTCTTTGGTTATTGGAATCTTAGTACTATTTTACAAGCCGGGATAACTCTTATTAATGATATATTTCCCAAATGGATGTCAGTATCCAATGATGACCATTGTTGGGCGAAAAGACTCGTTGTGGCGGATTTAGGCGATAATAAGAAATATCGATTTATTGCTGTTGCTGAGGCCTTTAAAGAAAATATTGATGACAATCAAGGGAATTTTTATTCATGGAGATATGCTAAAGAAATTATAGAACCAAAAATTTTAGAACTTACTATTGATCAAATAGCCGAAAAATTTAATGTTCCGGCTAATCAAATTAAGATTAAAAAATAGAACAACTTTATTTAATAGCAAAAAACTGTTAATTTTAGAAATAAAATAATAACTAATATGGAAACATTAAAAATCACAAAAAAAGATATCGACTCAATTAATAAGTAATATTATGAACAAACTAACAGTCATAATTGAAGTTCCTCCGATTATATTGGAGATAGTTAGTTTTGTGAATGATAATGCTGGCTCAACAAGTTTTGAATCTAAAACAGAGCATTTTGTTCTTGACAAGATAATGGCTTTACATACGAATAAAAGTCAGAAACTACGATTAATCAAAAATTTAGAACAGTTTCCGGTTTATGATTTATCCTTATACAATAGGGATGAAATCGAGGATTCAGTCCTATTAAGACTTATCATGTTTCTCTCGTTTGTTAAGGGATCATTATTAGAAGGTTTGACATCAGAATCCGGAGAAAGCAGCAGTAAGAGTAGTTGGAAAATCGAACGACAAATCTCACCCCCTCTTTCAGCCTACAGAGATAAGGCGAACATTACTTACAGCAATAAAAGCTATGGGCTGTTGTTTGAATGATAATTCAATAGTCATTAAATTTAGTATTTTATCTTTTAATTTTGATTGAAAAAATTTTAAAATAAAAATATCATATCAAGAAAAAAAAATTATGTTAATTTTAGAACCGGATCATACTTCATCTATTTGGATTACTGCGGATCATCATTTTTTTCATAATATTATAATTAAATACTGTAATAGACCATTCTCAGGAATAAATGAAATGAATAAAATAATGATCCAGAGATGGAATGAAAAAATTAAACCCAATGATGAAGTAATACATTTAGGTGATATGTTTTGTGGATATAAACCATCTGGTTATTCATGGGTGTCAAACCAATTAAATGGTAAAAAACATTTGATAAGAGGAAATCATGATAGAAAATCAGATGGGGTTTGGAGAGATCGATATGGTTTTGAAACTGTTCAAGATTTTTTGATTTTGGGTGATTATTTCTTTTGTCATTATCCATTATTATTTCATCCAGCACAAACACCCAAACAAAGAGAAATGATTATATTACTTAAAGAAGCATTTGAATTATCTAAATGTAAGTATATATTTCATGGACACTCACATAATACTCCAATTAAAGATTATCCAGCAAATTATTATAATGTTGGGGTTGATATGAATAATTTTTATCCTATAAATTTAAAAGAAAAAATAATTGAATTAAATTGGAAATGAAGACAGAAAAAATATCAGAAGAGGAATATTTACAAAAATGTTTAGAGGTGCTTGATTATTTTAGAGTAGATTATACAAAAGATATCATAAAATTAACTGATGGTGGCAATTCATGTATAATGAATCCAAATAGTGAATTTTACGAATTATTTGGTGGCTATAGTGTAAATTCAATTATTGAATATGTAGCTAAAAAATTAAATAAAAAAGTTAAATGGATTTCTGATTAATTTAAAAATATGAAAAAGATAAAATATGGCTTATCAAAGCTTTTTGCTTTTATAATTGTTTTTATATTTGGTTTAGTGATATTTTTTGGAACCATTATTTGTGTTCCTTTCTTTTTATTATTAATAACGAGTGTAGTAAAAAGAAAATCTAAACGAATCGAATCAAGAATTAATGAGATCTTGAAAATAAACCCAGATAAATTATATATATCCGATGTAAAAATTCTTGCACATTGCAATACATTTACCGCAAAGATGATTTGTAAAATGGCTGTGCGAGATCAAAAATTTAGTGAAGAAATAGATTCAGAAGGAATAAAATTTTATAAATTGATAAAATAAATAAAGCAAATGGAAAATAAAATAATGAATAAAGACGGATATTGTTTATTAACTGCCCGGATTTTCGATGATTTTTCATCGGGCGATAAAAAATATCGATTACGACAGTGGATCATTGGGACAAAGGTCCGTGGGATTTTATGGGTGATTTAGATCTTAGAATAGATGAAGCTAAAGTATTAGTTGAAATGTTAAATGAAATTTTAAATAATGAACACAAAAAGATTTGAACAATTACTTAATGATTTTCATGTTTTTGCTGATATCGAAATCATAAGAAGTAAAGGATTTAATCCTATTGGAATTTCATATGGTTGGTATGAGATTATTTACATATTTAATTCTGAAGAAGAAGCTGAATTAGCGGGTGATTTATTGGAAGAAAAAGAAAAAATTATATCTGGCTTCTTTTATAGTAAAGAAGAATTTTTAAACAAACAAAAAGAAAACAAATATTTAAAAGTAAAATGGTTATGAAAAACGCAGAAAGAAAACAAATATTTAAAAGTAAAATGGTTATGAAAAGTGTAGAACAAAAATTAGTATTTAGGATTAAGGAAGTAGTCCATTTCTATAAAAATCATGAATATCATAAATTTTATCCCCAAGTTAAACGTGAGTCAGTCGATTGGAATAATTATAATATAAAATCATTTCCGGCAGGTTCTGATGATCCATCTTGGGCTAATTTGACCGATGACTGGGCCGGTCACGGTGGTTGTTTATCATTTGAAAAAGCATTTAAGATTTGTTTAAACACAATTCCATATGTGGATAGATATGAAACAATAATACATGAAGTGAAAATATGAAAAAATTTGAATATTATCTATTAATGTCAAGTGATCAGAAAAAGATAATTGATCATGGGGTAATTTATGACGTATTACCAATGACCATAAGAGGAGCAATATTTGAAGATGAAAAAATAATTAAACAAGTTTTCGAACGTATTAAGAAAATGGCAGCGGATTCTAAACATAATATTGCTCATAAAGATGCTGTCGATTTCGCTAAAAAACAGATGAGTTTAAAACCAAAAATAGTAAAAGTAACTTTGAATTTTTAAGTATTTTTAATATGAATAACAAAACCAATAGAATTAGATTATGAAAAAAACGAGTATTTATTTAATAGGCTCTCTTAAAAATGAAAAAGTACCGATCATCGGAAATGAACTACGAAAAATAGGATTTGATGTATTCGACGATTGGTTCTCACCTGGCCCAGATGCTGACGATTTTTGGAGGAAATATGAAAAAACAAAGGGTATTTCATATAAAGATGCTCTTAAAGGTTATGCAGCAAAACATATTTTTGAATTTGATAAATCTCATTTAGATAGATGTGATATAGCAATTTTAATTATGCCAGCCGGAAAATCCTGTCATCTTGAATTGGGTTATATGATTGGAAAAGGAAATCCTTGTTATGTGTTATTTGATAAAGAGCCTGAAAGATGGGACATTATGTATCGTTTTGCAAATGATGTATTTTTTAATATTGATGATTTAAAAAAAGAATTACTTAAAAAATAAAAAAAATTGTGATTATAGCTGATAGTTATGATGAAAAAAATCTTTGAATAATCGAATAAAAAATATTATATTTTATTCATTTAATAAAAAATAGTTATGGGTGGTAATACAAAAGCAATCAATAGACAAACGGGAGAAGTATTAGCATTAGCTGAAAAAATTGATTTATCTGTTATAGATCGTCGACAATTCATATCCGACATAGGAAAATTACTTATCAAATTAAATTCTTTATTTAATCAACAATATAAAGTATTTCTTTGGTCGAATTTAAAATCAATGACTGGATCGATATTTAGTGGTTCAACAAAATTCTTTTTTGACATAACAATTTCAGATGAAGAATTTATAAAATACAAGCCAACTGTTGGTGATTTAGATATAATGGTTCCAAAAGATTTGATTTCTAATCTATTTGATTTTCTAACTTCTTATGAATTATCCATAATAACACCCAATATAAGATATATTGGTCAAAATAGAAAATCATGTATGTATAATCAAATCAATTCATTATTTAAATATAATGACGAATATTATTTTCAGATTGATTTTGAAGCTGTAAATTTTGTAAACGGTGAACCAGATGATTTCGCTAAATTTGCTCATAGCGCTAATTGGAATGATATTAAATCAGGATATAAAGGAGTTCTTCATAAATTATTATTAAGAAATATTGTTAAGGCAATTAGTATCGATGAAAATATGATTATTTTAACTCCAGGATCATCTGAAATTCCAAATGATAAAAAATGGAGAGAAAAGAAAATAACAACGACTCCTCGACATTTAACATTTTCAGTTGATAGAGGACTAAGAAA
>JALNXF010000012.1 GCA_023230505.1 Candidatus Altimarinota bacterium
TAATTTGACTTTTTGAATTAATACATACAATAGGACCACTTTATATATCGCGGAGTAGAGCAGTGGTAGCTCGCAAGGCTCATAACCTTGAGGTCGTACGTTCGATTCGTACCTCCGCAACCATAGAAATCAAAACTATAAAAAATAGCTTCTCATTGCTGAGAAGCTATTTTTTGGTTAGAGTGATGGATTTTTAGTTTGGTTAGAGTACACTTCTTTTTAATTCTGAAATACTTTTAACTTCTATTAAATTTTTATTCAGCTTTATCAGTCTTGAATTAAATTCCTTCAAGTGATTTTTTTCAAATCTTCAACTATGGTTATCTTTTAAAAATTCATAAATTAGCTTAAATGAAGACTTTCTTTCAGATTTTTCAAGTCATACAATTCTTTTGATAAATCTTTTTATTATTTGAATATCAATAATGAGATCATTTCTGTTAATATAAAAAATATAATCTGAATCAGATATAACTTTATCAAGCCAATCTTGTCTATACAATCATTCAATAATCCAATTATTATTCTTTAAAAGATTATTAATTATATTGGCTCTTTCAACTTTATTTGAGATGGATATATCTTTCTTAAAATCCCAAAACATCTTATCCAATTCAAAAAAATCAATCTTTAAAACATTTGAAAGCTCTTTTCAAATTGTTGTTTTGCCACTTCAAGATTTTCAGAAAATATATATTTTCATTTTAAATTTTTTTAAATCTACTTAAATATATTCTTTTTTACAGATTATCAAACCTTTTCAATAATCCATTCTCAAAATCTTCTCTACCAAACTCTGGATTGAGGTCAAAGAATTCATCAGGAATTTCCATATCGCATTCATAAGCCAAAGTTTTGGTTAGAGATTGATGACCTTTGGGCAACCATAGAAAACTAAAACAGAAATCTCTCGGAAATTTCCGAGAGATTTCTTATATTTTACTCACCTTCTGCACCACCTCAGTCAAATCCTCAACCTCATCCTGCTTCAAATACTTCTCAACCTCATCATCCTCCTAATCCTCATCCACCTAAAATTCCATCGTCATCGTCATCTCTTTGTCTACGTCTTCTATCTTCATCTTCCTCCTCTCTCCTACGCCTACTTCTTTCCTCTTCTTCCTCTCTACGCCTTTCTTCCTCTATTTTTCTTTGTGCTTCGGCGATTTCTTTTCCAATAATTATAGCAAGAGTTGCTCCGAGTCAGATATAGCTTTTTGCTTCGCTATATTTTTCATCAAATTCTTTGAAAGAATTATTAATTTCTCATAAATTCTTTTTTTGAGAATAATTTAATGAAATAGTTTTGAGTAATTCTTGTAGTAAAGCTAAATTAGCTCATAATTCATAATCATCATATTTTTTATTTCCTGTCTTTTGTGAATATTTTTTTGCTTCTTCCCTGTATTCTTGTTTTACTGTTAATCATCACATTTCCCTTTGTCTTAATGCAACTTGAGAAGGTATTTTATTGTACCAATTAATTTTTTCTTTCATTAAATTAATACTATCATCAATTAGAGAAAGTAGAGATTCTTCTTGTTTTGCAAGTTTTCTAAGCCTATTTATATCTTTTTCAGAATAAGCAATTTGAAATTCTTTAATAAAACTATCAACTAAAGTCTTATTACCAACCTTTTCTAATATACTAGTTTGATTAAAAATATCTTTAAATTCTATTGAAAGTTTTTTAAATTCTTCTTCTTTTGAACTATATTCTTCTTGAACTTTCGCATCAAGTCATTCCATAGATTTATAGAAATCTGGAACTGATTTTAATTTAGCTATTGATTGGTCTAATTCTGAAGAAATTTTTTCTAATAAAGACAGAGTTTCACTTGGATTAGATTGTTCTTTTACTTCGGGAATTTGAATAACTCAAAATCTAAATCATTCATTTTTTAAATTTACTTGTAATTGTCATAATTCTTGAATTTTCTTTTTAACTTCTTTTTCTTCAATTTTTACCTTTTGAATAATTTCTTGATATTTTACCTCAAATCAATCAATACTATCTGTTATAGAATTTATATTTTCATCAAATTCTATTTTGTTATATCATCATTTAATAATTAAATCTAAATCATTATCAGATGAATTTTCAAGCTCTTCTAAATTTCTTTCAGTTTCATACATATAAGAATTAAACCATTCTGGATATTTTGATTTTTCAGTTTTAAATTTTATACTTAATTCAAATATTTGTCTTTTCAATGCTTTTCTACGATTTCTTCTAACAAGTGCATTTCATCATAAAACACTACCTCAGATTACAGATATTACAACAATTCACATTCAGAGATAACTTAAAAATTCTGAAAGTTCTCTATCTGCTTTTTGGCTATCAGATTTCTGTGTAGAATCTTTAAGGCGTTGTACAGATTGCTGATCAGGAAAATTTTTGCGTATTATTTTATCAATTCAATCAGTTATATTATCTAGACGACAATTTACATCTGTTATTTCACAAACTCAATTTAATCTAGAATTATCAATAAGTCTACCTGTAAAAATATCTGTAGCATATTGCTGAGTTCAGGCAGTACTAATCTTATAACGAGAGGGTGTTTTTGTATACAAGACTACCACTCCAGTATCTTCTCATCTATATCATATCTTACATTCAGTTCATATAGCATCTGCCATTTGAGCAATAGTATTATATCCATATTCCTGTATATTATCTACAGTAACTACTACAACTTGATGATGTTTTTGTGAATCTATGGCTCTTAGGCGATTTTCTACTTTTTGTTTTGTTAATTCTTGTATAACTCAAGCCTTATCTTGTAGATAAGAATCAGATGGACATGGAAGTGGTTTATTTGCTGCCATAGCGCCGTGTGGTATTAAAGTCATAGCTGAGCCAATTAAAGCTGATTTCCAGTATGACGATTTAGAATTAATCATATATTTTTGTTAAAAATTAAACACTTAATAACTAATATATAAACATTTATATTAAAATGTCAAATTTATTTTCCAACATTCTTCCGCGAATTAGGGCTTTTTGGAAAAAAGTTTTGCAATTATAAAAAAATATATATAATCGAGATATTACTTTGACAGTAATAGTAATTTTTCACACAATTCAAATGTGGAGATGATTATATAAACAATAACAAAATTATACCTGATAATATGAGTGATAATAAAATTACATCCGACCTATTGCGCGGTCATACAGATACGATGATATTACGACTTTTATCTGAAGCTGACCGCTACGGTTATGAGATTGTAAAACTGATTGCCGAGCGTTCGGGTGGGGAATATGAATTAAAGGAAGCTACCATGTACTCTAGTGTTAGGAGGCTCGAAGCGGATGGTGATATTGAATGGTATTGGGGCGATGAGTCACAGGGTGGAAGACGTAAGTATTTTAGAATTACAGAAAAGGGTAAAACTACTTATACATATAATAAAAGCAATTGGGACTACGCAAAGCGTATACTTGATAACTTATTTTTTTAAATTTGATATTATGAATGAAAAATTAACAAACTATTTAGATAGCATTTTTGCACCTTATGATGGAGTGAAGAGTGTAGAAGAACTTAAAGCTGACCTTCTTTCTGATTTACAGGAACGATTCAATGAACTTAAAGCTGAAGGCAAAGATGATGAAAAAGCTTTTGAGATGACTATTGACAGTATCGGAGATATTGAACAAACAGTAAAGGAAGTTGCCAATATTTCGCATTCACTAGAACGCCAAGTACCCATAAATCTAAGTGCAATCGATCTGAAGGAGGGTGACTTTGCTGGGGTTATTTTACATAAAGGGAAATTTGAGGCAAGCGATTTATGTGGCTCTGATTTTTCTGGTGCAGACTTAACTGGTAGCTTATTCACAGTCAGTGATTTGCGTGAAACCAACTTCGACAGAGCAAATCTGACAGACTGCATTTTCTCTACACTCGACCTTACGGATGTGACCTTCAATAAAACTATTCTTGTGCGCACAGAATTCAATATATCAGAGCTGAACGGGGCAAAATTCACCGATGTAAAATTGGTTGATGCAAAACTAATTATGACTGACCTTAGGAAGACAATCTTTGAGAACTGTATCTTTAATGGTGTTGATTTCAAATATGCCGATTTGAGAGGTGTTTGATTTGATGGGCAAACCTTTGTTGGTGTCAAGTTTGAAAAATGCACACTAAATGACGTTTCTTTTAAGGGAGCAACACTTAAGAATGTTTCATTTGTTCTACCCTTTTCCTTTACAAACAAATCTTACCTTGCTATGAAAACTATCTGCTTTGACGGTGCAATGATGGATAAACTGACTTATGCTGCACTTAAGGGCATATATGTTGATTTATCGAAAGTTACTGTTATTTAACTTTAGTTATTTATTGAAAACTATATTATTTCAAACATTTTTTTGCATTAAATCCAATAATTAATAGAATTCAAAAAATTAACTTTTTATTATGAAAAAAATCATTTCCGCGGTTATTCTTTTTTTTATGTTTTCAACTCAAGTTTTTGCTTTTGAAAATTATTTCATTTTTGGGCTTAGATTGCAGGAAAATGATTATGATATTGCGAAAAGAATTGAGGATAGGTTTAAAGTAAAAATTCCTCTTATCTCTCTTATTTATGATGATTTTGAGAAATGAGAAGCATTAAAATTATATAGCACTTTCAAAACTTTATGAAATGATAGAGTATATCATATTAGTATTAATCCATTTTGACATAATCTCAAGGATTTAATTAATGATAAGACTCATATGTGATGGGAGAAAAAATATAGAAATCTTTTTAAAATTATCAAAAAAACTAATTCAAAAGTGATTTTTCGTTTTTTGCATGAAATGAATTGAGGTTGGTATAGTCGGGCTTCTGATCCTTATAGATTTCCAACTTTCTGGAAAATGGTGTGGAATTGGAGTAGGGAAGAGGGGCTTGATAGGTCTAATATTTTATTTGATTTTTCTATTAATAGCCAAGATTTGCCTGCTATTCCTTGAGCTGTAATTGGACAATCAACTCCAGTTATTACTTGTAATCAGCAAATGAAAGCCAAAACAGGTTGTTTTACTTTTGAGGATTATTATCCAGGAGATGAGTTTGTAGATTTACTTGGAGTTACTATTTATAATTGGTGAGAATGAGCAAGAATGGATGATTGGGCACATTGGAGAAATCCACTTTGAGTGATAAATGAATCTGGATATTGGACACTTGATAGAATGAAAAAATTCTGAAAACCTATTTTTATAGATGAAGCCGGAACTACCTCCATTAAAGAAACTAGTTTTGATAATGATAGAAATATAGTTTCTTATAAACAAAATCACACCTGAGCCCCTTGAGATATTGCCACATGAATTAAAGTAAAAAATGATTGGATTTGAGAGTTGAAAAATTTATATAATGACCCCAAAATTCTTGGATGAGCTTATTTTAATGCAGATGTAACTTTTGGTTTTACAGACAGAAGTAAAATTGGAGAGCTTGATTGGACTGCTATTGACCCAGATAAATATTTTGCATATCCAAATATTATTAAGTTATTAAATGATTCAAAAATGCTTAGGGACCCGACGCTGTATTTTGATTTGTCAAATAAAGAATTGGCTTCAAAAGATTGGATTACAAATGATGATATGTATAATATTGAGGATTTAGTCAGTAAATATATAGTTTTTCAAGAATGAAACATTTTAATAAATGAAAAATATTTAGACCCTCTTAAATTTGCAAAATTTCAAAAATATTTAGAGAAAAAAATAACAAATGATCCTGTATTTTGTGGATTTGTTTCGTCAAAATTCAGTAAAATAAAATGTACTACAACAAAAGATTTTATTGGGTTAAATGACAAAAAGAAAGTATTTGAACTTCTAAAAAAGAAAGTGGATTTTAGCGATATAAAACTTTCAAACTGGGGAATTTGGGAGCAGGCTGAAATTATAAAAAAGAGCTTATTAATTAAATACAAAGCTCCAAATATAACACTCACTCAAAAACAATCAATTAAAAATATGTATGAATATCTTAATTATTTCGAATTAAATTATCTTGATTTAAGGTAATAAAATGCAAAAAGCCCAGAAGAGAAAATCTCCTGGGCTTTTTTTATTCCTCCTTTAGGAACTATTTGTAAAATTTTTTTATTTTTACTCCCTCTCCCTCTGGGAGAGGGTTGGGGTGAGGGTTTTTGGTTTATTTCCCATTAATAAAGTCAATCAAGTCATCTCTGAGTTCCAACATATCTCTGACTTGTGTTTCAACATCCTGTGCCGCTGCTGCAGACTCTTCAGCGTTAGCTGCATTGCCTTGAGTGACTTGATCAATTTCGCTTACCGCCTTTGTAATTTCTGATATTCCCTTGTCTTGTTCTGCAGATGCTCCTGAGATTTCAGATACAAGGCTGGCAATTTTTTCAGAGTCAGTGTGGATTTTCTCAAAGTTTTCGGTTGTATTTACAACAATACCACTTCCAACCTTAACTTTTTCAACAGTGCCTTCGATAAGCTCTGCTGTATTCTTGGCAGCTTCCGCAGATCTTTTGGCAAGATTGCGGACTTCGTCAGCGACAACTGCAAATCCAGCACCAGCTTCACCAGCTCTTGCTGCTTCAACAGCAGCATTGAGAGCTAGAAGATTGGTCTGAAATGCAATCTCATCAATGGTTTTGATTATTTTTTGGGTTTGAGTACTAGCGTCGGTAATCTCCTCCATGGATTTTTTCAGAGATTTCATATCACTGCCTGTCTCTGAAATATTTTTCCGGATGTCATGCATTAATGCATCTGCTTGAGATGCATTTTCTGCATTATTTTTTGTCATTGCTGAAGTTTCTTCAAGAGATGAAGATACTTCTTCTAATGATGCTGCCTGATTAGAGGCACCATCGGCCACTTGATTACTGGAGGCAGAAACCTCTGCAACAGCGGCCGATATCTTGTCGAATCCCTCAGAAAGAGCATCAACAGGTTTACGTATACTTTTTATGATATAAATACTTGCAAGTATACCAATAACCAGACAAAGAATATCAGCCAATACTGCAGCTATTGCAATAATCAGCTTAGTTTTGTCGGCTGCATTTTCAGCCCTTTGTTGAGTTGAATGAATTAACTCTTCATTGAATTCGACAACAGCTGAAACAGCTTTTTTTGTCATAATTGCTGCAGTTCTTGCTTGATCCTCAGATTGTTCCAGGGCCTCATCACGGTTATTATTATTAATAAATTCAATAACCTTTTGATGTTCTTTTTTCCATTTTCCTAGCTCTTCAGAAAATGTTGCCCAAAGCTCTTTTCCTTTTTCGCTTTGAGTTAACTTTTCATATTTTTGGTAAACTTCACCAATTTTGTTCCAGGATTCATCCAGAAGTTTTTGTTGATTTTTTCGCTCATCAACATCACTAGAATATTCCTGAATAAGAAGTGTTCTTTCACTTCTTTGGATTTTAGCGATATTCTCCATAATATCGTCGAGATATTTTTGCCTTGGGAGTGTATCTGTACTGAAAAACATAAGAGCATTATCTATGGAATTAAGCCCATACCAGGAAACTGATCCAAGCACAGCTATGATAATGCAAAATAAAGAGACTACCAGTAACGTCTTTCCTTGTATTCCCAATTTTTTTATGAAATTCATATCGCTTCCTCCAGTTGAGATATGGGAAATATCTCGTTAATGTTGAGTAAGATAATAACCTTTTCTGATTGTGGCTGTTTAGCCAGTCCGGAGACGAAATTAGATGTATTGTTTCCAAATCCTTGTGGATTTTGGATTTCAGAGGAGTTAATATTTGCAACCTCGGAAACCACATCGACAATCATTCCTACCTGTTTTTCATTTACTTCAACAACGATTATACAGGTGTGTTCATCATGATTTCTTTCGGGCATATCAAACTTTGTCCGCAAATCAGTGATTGGAATCACTTTTCCGCGAAGATTGATTACACCTTTCATAGAAGGGGGAGATTGAGGAATTGCTGTTATTGGCATTATTCCTATAATTTCTCTCACTTCTGTGACTGGAACACCATACTCCTCATCGTTTTTGGTTGCTCCATCCTTTTTTAAGATGAAGGTAAGGTACTTATTACTCTCACCTGACCCAACTTTTTTCTCTGCTACTGCCATGACTGTATCCTCCAAAAATTGTTATAAGAAGAAAAAAATGATAATTTTTATTTATATTTTTATATTTTTTTATGTTAAAGATCACTGCTTTATTTTTTTTAAGGCATTATTCCCTTATATTCAAATTTAGAAAAAAGTCAATTAAATAAAATTAGGATTTTTATAAATTTAAAATTGATTTTTTTAGAGTTTTCACTAAATTAAATTTATTAGAATTTCACTAAAGCTTAAATGAAACTATACTCAGTTTTTATTATTCCAATTATCATAGTTTTTTGATTATTCCCAGCTTATCTTAATTCTGCTGATATTTATGAAGAGATAAATGATGCGAGTAAAATAATTACATCTTTAAATGCAAATATTATAAATTGAGAAGGAAATCTTAATTCCACATTTTTTATTATTCAAGCTTGAAAAAAAATTACTAAGCCATTTCTTTATTCTTCATGTCAAATTAACCAAAAAATTATATCTGAATCAAAAACTACAAAATGAAATATTTTTATAATTAAAGCTGTATTTAATCAAGAAAAATGTAGTGATAATAAAATTTACTTAAAAAGTTGAGAAATTATTTATACAAACACTTTATATGAAATTAATTTAGTTAATTACTCAGATTTATTAAATAATTTTTTAAATTTTAAAAGTGAGAAATTAAAAGAAAAAATAGAAATAAATAATAAATTAATTCATTCTCTTGATAATGAGATTTTTGTTTTAAAAAAAGAAAATAACCTAGAATCAAAGCTAAAGACAATAAATAAAATTTATAGTATGAATTATAAGGAATTTGAAAATAATATTTTAAAACAAATAGTAAATGAAAGAAGTAATCTTAAATATATTACTCCTGTTGCCGGAAAATCTCTTCCAACCAGTAAAACTCTTATTCCAAATGCCTCAAGGTGATATAGAAAAGATACAACTGATTGAGTTCATCATGGATATGATATTTTAGCTCCAAGATGAACTCCAGTTCAGGCTCTTTGAAATGGTGTTATAGTGAGAATTGTGAGAGATTTTTCTTGGTGAAATTTTGATAAAATAAAAAAGTGATTTATATCTTTTGAAGACAAACTTCAAAATCTTGATATTTATAGATGAAATCAAGTTTGGCTCAAGACAATGGACTGAAATATAGTTTTTTATTCGCACCTAAATTATATTCCCGAATATTTAAACGAATGACAATTTGTAAAAGCAAAAACTTTTTTATGAAAAATTGATAAAACCTGAGTTCCAGATAAGGAATATAAAGATTATCATCTTCATTTTGAAATACAAATAAATCCTCTATCATGAGGATCTAACTTGTCTAACCTAGACATTATGAAATGGGATTGGTTCTGAGAATACAAGAATAAATCATGGATTTTATTAGAACAAAAGAAAATGTTTTTTTAAGAATTCTTATCTTTTACAGCATCTATACCTTCAATATATAACTCATTATTTTCAGGATTTTTTTTGATGGTTATTTTTAAATATCAGGTTCTTAACTTATTTTTCACTAATTCACCTATTTGTTCACTGAAATAAGGAGCTCATCAAATAAGAGATTCTATTCTTCAAAAATTGTCATCATCAAGATTAAACATTTCACCTGTTTCTGTATTAAATTCAAAATATAAAGTTTGGGATTTTTTTTCTGGATCTATTAATCAATTTTTTATAAAATTAAGAATAAGTAATTTCTCAGATAAAGATTTATTAAGTATAAATTCATCGAATTCTTTTTTTAACTCGCTTCTTCTTAAATCACCTTTTAATTTTGTAAGATCTTTGGATGATATATATTTTCTATTACGCTCATTACTTAAATGTTGCATATCATATAAATCGCTTAAATAACCTTTATAAGGGTTATTTTCACTGGCTTTACCTAAAAACAGTGTTTCATTATTTATATTAATTGTCTTATTATCCATTTTTTTATTTTTATTTTTCGTTCATTGCAGCTTTTAGAGTTTCGTTTCTGTTATGTAAATTTGCTAATGTTACACCAACTACTCAGCTTCCTTTAGCTAATCTTGCTGAATCTAATATTTGATCTAGAGAATTTATTAACTCATTAACGTCCTTTTGTCATCATTTTATATATTGATTTACCGCAACTTTTATTTTTCCATTATATTCATTTGCAATTTTTTCTACATTAGGATTTCCTTTTTCTCAAATACCAAAATATCTTCATGCAATTCAAGATTCAGTTTCTGATTTTTTGCTTAGTGCCTTTGCTATTTCTTGTACTTTTCAATTAAGTTGTTCTGATTTCATTATAGCAGAAACATCTAGTCAATCTGCAATACTTTTTCCTGTTTTAATTTCATTTAATCAAACAGTCTTTTTTTCTACTTGTAAATATTCTGACATAATTTTATAAATTAAAAAATAAATTATTAATATCTTTGGTTTCCTCGTATTTATCTATATTTTCTAAAAAAGTTCTATTTTGTAGAGAAATATTTTTAGATAAAGCATCTGCTTTATTTAATAAATCACTTATAGTTATTACTAAATTCTCAATTATTAAATCTAAACTATTTTCATCAGCTATATTATCTATAATTTTTTTAAATTCAATAAAATAATTTATTTGGTCTTGATTTAGTAATTTCTGCTCTTCTATTTTTATACTTAACAGAGTATCTATTATTTTATGAATACTATTTCTTTTCTCTTCTAACATATTTTTTAATTAATTATATTTTCATTAAACCATATTTTCCCAAAAAAGTCAAAAAATAAACTTGACAAACGTAATTATTTAGTTTAAAGTATGCCTGATTTTAAAAATAAATATAAAATTATGCAATTAGCTATAAATTTTGGTAGGAAATCTACCGACATAGAAAGGAAAACAGGGGATTTTAACAAAGATCCAGTTTTCCATAAGGAATCAAGTTCTATCTTAAAGGATAGATTTTCTATGAAATTAAGTTATTTATGAAGAAGTTATCATATAGTTTGAAGTTATTGAGTATTACAACTAAAATCTTTTTATGATCCATCAAATACATCAAAAAAAATATCTTATGTAAATATAGAAAAAGTTGAACATTTTCAAAATTGATATTATGTAAAAGTAGCCCTTACTCAAAATCAGGAACTTAAATTTCAAAAAATTATCACAAATATTTTAAGTAATATTTATTATAACCCTAACCTCTCAAATAATTAATAACAATTTAAAATAAATCTATTTTCCGCAAATAGATTTATTTTTTTTAATAAATTATTGAAAATTTTTTATTTTTCATATAATGAAAAAGTTATTATAAAGCTTTACTTAAGGAGTTAGCTTAATTAGAAGAGTGCTCGGCTTCCGAAGCCAAGAGACATTGGTGCAATTCCAATACTCCTTGCCATATAAAAAAAGTTTCATAGACCTAAGTACCTGCAAAAAAGAGAATAATCTTGAATATCAAGATTATTCTCTTTTTAAATTGTTTAGATTCTGTTTAATAATGATTTACCTCTTACTTACCCTTAATTTAATAAAAACCTCATATATTTGCAAAGAATTGATAGCTTAAGAAGTGAATCTAACAAAGCCTATTAAAATAAACAAAAAAATAACTAAACTTTACAAAACTACTAATTTAACTATACTTCTAGTGCCAAAATATTCAATAGTTACAATTATAATAAAGGGCAACTTAGTTGCTCTATCCCTTTTTGTAATTGTAACAAATTGAGAATGTTTTGGCGAACATTGAGTGTACTAAGTTGCCCTTTTTTGTTCGCTAAATGCATATCTTAATTTGTATTTTTTGGTAATAATTTATTTTATTACCTTTATTTTTATGAACTACACTATTAAATGTCCATTTTGTGCTGAAGAAATAAACTCTGAAGCAAATATTTGTAAACATTGTCAGAAAAAAATAAGTACCTCTGAACCAAGAAAAAATATTAATTTACAAATAGAAAAAATAGAAATACAAAAACTAAATGAAGAATTAAAAGATAAGATTGTTTTATATCCTGAAAAATTAAGAAAGAATATTATAAATAATAAGAAAAATTTAGAAAAATTAAGAAATTTGGATAATAATTGAATATTACAAGATATCTTTATTAAAGAAAGAAATGGTAATATAAAGATTCTGTTAATAATTTCATTATTTCTGCTTTTTATATTTCCACCTGCTTTATTAATAACTGTTTGGTTATATCCAAAGAAAGATGAGAAGGAAATACTTAAAAATAGGATAAAAGATTTTAAAAATTTTAAATGAAGAATTGTATTATCAATATTTGTTTTAATAATTTGATTCTCTATATTTTCATCAAATATTAAAGAAAACAATAAAAAAGCTGAAGAAATTAAAAGACAAGAGTTGGTTAAAAATACAAGTATAAATACTACTTTTGATATTAAATCAGATTCTACTGATAAAGAGAGTATATGAATAAAAATTGAGTTACAAAATATCAATAAACTCACTATAAATAACAATGAAATTCGTATTTGAAGTTGAAATATAGTTAATTACATTTTACCTTTATCTATGTGAGAAAATAAGATTTCAATTATTGGATTTAACTGAGATATTAAGAAAGAAACTAATAAAATAATAACAAGAGTTTCAAATGATGAATTTAAAAAATTAGAAGCGGAAAATAATAAAAAAATTGAAGAAGAAAGAATAAAACAAGAGGAATTAGCCAAACAAGAACAAGAAAGAACTCAAAAAGAAGAAAGAGATAAAAAAGTTCAAACTCAATTTAGCGCCTGGGATTGAAGTCATATAAATTTAACTAAGTACGTAAAATGACTCTTAAAAGATCCAGATAGCTATGAACACATTAATACTAAATACTCAACTGTAAAAAACAAAGATAATTCTTATAGTGTAGTAGTATTTATGAGTTATAGAGCGAAGAATTCTTTTTGAGGATTTGTTGTTGAAAATATAAAAGCTTACTTTGATTTAGATTGAAATCCTGTTAATATGGGGAATTGGATACAGTGATAATTAAAACTCTTAATAAAAAACTCTCTAAGTTTTAACTTAGAGAGTTTTTTAAATATTTTCATCATTTAATATTCTTGTTCTGGCATTTTCAACTAATTCAGAATAAGATAATATATGTATATTTTTGTATGCCTCTTTTAGTTCTTTATATGCTTGTAAATAATTTTTATTATAATCAGTGTCAGATATTTTTGATTTTGTTCTTGTATCTAATAAATCATAACTTGGTGCGATTGTACTATATGTTCACATAATAATTAGTGCTTTAGGTCTACATATTTCAACTGTCATAGTTCATCATATTTGATCATTAAGAAAATCTTTTATTTTTTGTCAATTAATAAGATAATCATCATCATTATCTTTATATACTGCTGAAATATATCTTTCAGCTTGTGAGATAGCCATTGATAATTCTTTAGATGCATAAAATTTACATCTTCATATATCAAATTCAAGTATATTTACATCAGGTCTTTTTAATTCTACAACTTCAATATCTGATAAATGATTAATTAATATTATATCAAACTGTGAACGAGATAATCATCAGCTATTTATAACATATTTATCTGTATTTAATAACACAGGTACTCAAAATAATGTATATTTTCAATATTTTGTTAATATTTTTTCCATTAAATGTTCTGGTCATTTTATATTATTTTTAGAAAAACCAAAGTGTGTATGTCACAATTCTTTTGCCTTAAGTTTATTCAATTTTCATGCATCAAGTATTTCTTGTAATTTATTAATCAACCATTCTGATTGTTTTATAATTTGTTTTTCTATAACTACATTGATTTCATTTCATTGTTTAAGTTGATTTGATAAGGAAATAATATCATCTTGAGAAATTTGTCAGCTAGCTATAATCTCTTGGAGTAGTAAAGAATAATTAGTATCATTATCTTGTTCATCCATATCTATATTAAAAGAAGATTCTAAAAATGGTTTTACCCTATTATTAAATCTTAAAACTTTACTTTTGCTCTCCTCTTTATTTATTTGTAATATAATATCATAGAAGTCTTTTGTAACATATAAATTATTGTTTTCAATTTTATTTTCCGTATAACCTATAAAAAGTGAATTAATATTTGGATTACTTGCTTTACGAAACAAATCAATAATTATTTTTGCTCATTTTGGAGGATTACATATATTACTACTTAAAAGAGATAAATTATCATGTGATAGTAGAAATTTAACTTCAAAATTTTCTTCTATTATATTTTCTACCTTTGTTGGATAATATCTATATCTACTATAACTAATTATATCATTGTCATAGTTAAATAATATAAAATTTTGTGCTTTTACTTCATTATTTAACATAGATATTAAACTATCTTCATCAATCAAATTTCTTATTTTAGTTTCCAATTTTTGTATTGGAGTTTTTATTATTCTTGGCATATAATAAATATTAATAAATTAAATAAGTTTCACCTTTTTATCTTTTATAAATATATCACTTTTTATATAACTCAAAACTTCTCTTTTTTCATCCCTTTCTCATTCTCTAAGTAAATATTTCATATATCAATTCATTCAACTAGACTAGCCTTTCAAAATACATCATATTCGTATTTGCTTATTAAAGATCAGCTACTATCACTTATTCAAACTATACTTCCTAACTGGTATTTATGATAGTAATAAGTATTACTATCAATTATTACAGCCACTAAATCATCCACTCCTCCATTTCAGTATATGAATTTTATTGTTTTTTCAACTCAATCTTTGGTTTCAGTTTCTTGGATTATTATAATCAATATTTAGTAATTATATTGGAAATTCAGTTTTTTAATTCATATATAGTTTGAAAACTTTTTTTCTCTATAGGGTTATCCCAATCATTATCTTTTATTAAAAATAAAATAAAATATCCATCTTTATTAAAAGATGGATACCATCATATATCTATATACATATTTTCTTTTGAATAATAAACCTGTACTAAATCCTCCTTTAATAAATCTATTTGTAATTCAATTGGTTGATATTCTTTTATATCAGATAATTCCCAATATTTAATTTCTCCTTTTCAAAAATTAATTGATTTTTGTTTCATGGATTTTTTTTAATTAAAAATTACTTAAGTAGCTTTAAAAATCCTATTTATTATTAATATTAGAAATAATCTTCGTCAAATATCATATTACATAATCCGGATGAGTAGTAATTTCTATATCTTTATTTTTTTTTAGCTCATTAATGGCTTTTTCAGTTGTTTTCCATATTAATGATCATTTATACTTATCATATGGCGTAATTATCATATTTTTTATTATTAAATAATTAAAATTTCTTATTCTTATTTTTTGGTCAATCTGGCCGTATTTGATTTCATTCAAAATCAATTTCTTTTACTTTTCTTCATTTACTATCACTTATATCCCAATGATCTTTATGTTTCATATCTTTTTTCCAGATATTTCAATTAGAATCTTTATATCACTGATTTCATTTTAATTTTGTAAAATCAGAATTATCTTTTGACGGAGTACTACTTCCCCTCGACTGCATAAACAACAAATTTCAACCTCCATAAGCTCCAGTAACAACTCATCAAACTGTAATAGCTTCTCAGGCTGTTCACGCTACACATCAAGCTCATTCTGTCAATAAACAACTTGCCCATCATCATGCAGAAATTGATCCTCATCAAACTGTCATAGTTGATCATATTTTCATTAATCCCATATCTACAGCTCTTGATAAATCATCTGCAATATTTTGTCAAGAAATACAAGCGCTAGAATCACATCTTGGTGCTCATACTGTTCTTAATAAACCTTTATCAAGAAGTCAAAATGATTGATTGTCTAAAAATCTATACGAGGCAGATAAAGTAAATTGACCACCATTTATAATAGCTTGTTTAGCTTTCCTTCAATCTGGATCAACATAATTAACAGGATTATTTTTTACGTAAGAGTAAAGATTCATATCATCCTCTACATCAATCGGATCTCTACTTATGAATCTTCCCAGATCAGCCGAATAGTATCTTGCTCTATAGTAATACAATCCAATCTCCTTGTCATATTCTCTTCCAGTAAATAATCTATCATTTCATATATCAACTCAACTTAAAGTAAAGTTTCAAAATGAATCATAACTATATTCCGAAACAAGATTTCCACTTCCATCAGTAATTCAAACAATACTTCAAAGTTGGTCCTTATGATAGTA
>JALNXF010000013.1 GCA_023230505.1 Candidatus Altimarinota bacterium
TTTGTTACATTTCAAATTAAAATAACTTTGTTAACAGTTCTCATAAAAATTATATTAAAGTAATAAATTAATCTTCTAATTTAATAAAAATATGTCTCCAAATATCTTTTTTGATATTAAATAGTTTTGTAAGATCAAAAAATGATTTTCAATCAGATTCTATACTATATAATATATAATGACCTGTACTAGAATTTCTAATTTTGTAAGCAAGATCTTTTACTCACCAGTCGTCTTCCTGAGTAACTTTTACTCAAGCTTGTTTTAATTCCTTTTTAATTTCAGAAATTAAACTATTTTTATCGTCCTCCTGCAATTCAGGATTTAAGATAAACATTAATTCATATTTTTTCATAATATCTATGGATTAATATCTTTAGGCTATTTTACCTAAAGAAGATATAAAATAAAATGAACTCTTTTTCAAGTTCGTAAGAGATTATAAATTTTTTTATATAAAATGCAAATTTTATTTTTTGATTTATTTTTAATAATATGATATTATGAATTTGTTAATATAAAATATATGGATTTAAAAAATATATTTAAGAATCAAGATAAAAAAGAAGATACAAATAACTCAGCTTTAAATGAGCTATTTTGAGGTGAAAATTCAATTTGAAATGAAATTAAAACTGAAAATAAAATTTTAGAAAAGGATTTTGATGTAGAGGAAATATTTCAGGACGCACTCTCAAGATGAGCGAGTGACATTCATATAGAGCCAGATGAGACAAATTTAAATATTAGATTTAGAGTTGATGGAACTTTGGTGAATTATAAGACACTGGATGAGAGTTATAAATCATCTCTAATAGCTAGAATAAAAGTACTTGGATGACTTAAAATAGACGAAAGGAGACTTCCTCAGGATGGTAAGGCAAGTTTTAATGAGAAAAAAACTAATACTTCAATAGATTTAAGAATAAATGTAATTCCAACTATTTATTGAGAAAAAATCGCAATAAGACTTTTGAAAAAAGAAAATGAGTGGGTGGATTTAAGAACTATTTGAATTCTTCCAATGAATATGGTGAGAATTAAAAAACATTTAGCTGATAATTTTGGACTTTGTCTTGTTGTAGGGCCAACTTGATCTGGTAAATCAACAACGCTTTATGCGATGCTTTCTACATTTGATACAGTTGATAAAAATATTTCGACTCTCGAAGATCCAGTAGAATACAGAATAAAATGAGTAAATCACACTCAAATAAATCCAGCAATTAATTTTAATTTTGCAGATGGATTAAGAAGTTTACTTCGTCAAGATCCAGATATTATAATGGTATGAGAAATAAGAGACTCAGAAACCGCAAAATTATCAGTAGAAGCATCTATTACAGGTCATATTGTATTTTCTACAATTCATGCAAACTCTTCAGTTTCAACTATTCAAAGACTAGTAAATCTCTGAATAGACCCACTTTTAATTGTATCAAGTCTTAGAATGATAATTTCCCAAAGACTCGCAAGAAAACTTTGTCCACATTGTAAAATAAAATACAAACCAGAAGAAATTGTAAAAGAAAAAGTTATTAAAAGAATTTGAAAATATATAAATCCAAATGAAGAACTATTTTTCTATAAAGTAAATGAGACTGGGTGTGAAAAATGTAATCACAAATGATATAAATGAAGAACTTGAATTTATGAAATTCTTGAAATGACAGACGGATTAGAAAAATTAATTTTAGCTTGAGCCTCTAATACTCAGCTTGAAATTCAAGCAATTTGAGATGGAATGGTGAACATAAAAGATGATGCTCTACTTAAAGTTGCGCTTTGAGAGATAAGTTTAGAAGAGGTTTTCAATATTTTATGAAATTAGCCTCCACCGTGTCATCCTAAACCTGTCGAAGGATTTTTTAAAAAAAATTGCAATAAAATAAATAATATGATAAACTATACTTACAAAATCAAAAATTGCTCTTTTAAAAAAAATAAATATACTTTTGTAAGTAATAATTAAAAAATAAATATGACTAATTCCCAATTATTAAAACTTATAAAAGAATATAATATTTGTGAGCAGGATTCTATTGAAATAACGAGAATTTTTGAGGTAATGACTGATGACAGAAAAGTAGAAATCATAGACGACTGGGAAAATATTGCACGTAGAATACAGGCAAGTCGTGAGCAACTCGAGAAAGAAAAGGAAATTCTACTAATTCAAGCAATCTCTGATATCGAAAAAGATTTAGAGGAATACAATAAAAATCAAGTAAAAAAGAAAACAAAAAAAGACATAGACATACTAAAAAATATTTAAAATTTATTATTTAAACAAAAACAAATATGAACGCAAGTCTAGAAAGAGATTCTCAAATTTTCTGAGAACAACCAGATACAGTAAAATTAAGTCCAGAAATAGATGAGTTATCTAAAAAATTCTGAATAAGAGTAGAGAGATTAACTCAAAGAGTTTTAAGTCCAACTGAAAGAGCAATAATTGATAAGAATTTATTGGCATTAGAACTAAATACAATGAGAGCAGAATGAGAACATAGAAAAAGAATTCATAATATTCTCGAATGATATCATAATCCAGAAAAATATATGCAGCAAGAAAAGCTTGCGGCCTAAAGCTTTGACCGAAAAAATCGCTTCTGAGTTCAGAAGCGATTTTTTTATATTCTAAAAAATATTAGAAAAAATTCTAGTGCTTAGTTTCTTTTAATTTGAAAATAACATGTTTTCTAAGTTTTTTGTCATATTTTCTTAGTTCAAGTTTTTCTCCTGCTGCAAAATTTTTCTTTTGCACATTTGTAATATATCCCATTATTTTACTTTCTGTAGATAAGCAAGACATATATGTTCTCTTTCCTTTTGCCATAATTATTGATTTACGAATAAATTTTTTGATTTAAAAAGTGGAGTAATTATATGAATTTTTTTATTTTTACAAATCTTTTTTGAAAATTCATCTTTTTCTATATACTAAAGAAAAATTTGTATTATTAATTGAAAAAACTAATGTTTATTGATGAAGTAAAAGTGAAGTTCATAGCCTGAAAGTGATGAGACGGAATTGTTTCATGGAGAAGGGAAAAATATATTCCAAAATGATGACCGTATGGCGGAAATTGAGGAAAATGAGGTGATATTATTTTGCAAGCAGATGCAAATTTAAATACACTGAGTGAATTCAGACATAAAAAAGTAATTAGATCTGCCATTTGAATAAGCTGAGATACTCAAGAGATGACAGGAGCATGATGAAAAGATCTTATTATAAATGTGCCGGTTTGAACTCTAGTGAGAGATCCGGAAACTCAAAGAATTATTTATGATTTAAAAGAAAACTGAGACCAGTATCTTATGTGTAGATGATGAAAATGAGGTTTTTGAAATTCTCACTTTGTATCTTCAACAAGACAAGCTCCAGATTTTGCTGAACTTTGAGATGTTTGAGAAGAAAAAGAAGTAATTCTAGAATTAAAACTTGTGGCTGATATTTGAATAATATGACTTCCAAATGCTGGAAAATCAACTCTAATTAAAACTATTACTAATGTTAAACCAAAAATTGCAGACTATCCATTTACAACTATTATTCCAAATTTATGAGTAATGGAGTGGAAATGAAAAAATTTAGTACTAGAAGATGTACCAGGTCTTATTAAATGAGCGAGCGATGGAAAATGACTTGGTCACACTTTCTTAAAACATATCGAGAGAACAACAGTTATTTTGCATTTACTTGACTTACAAGAATTAGATAAAATAGTCCAAAACTATAAAGATATAAGATGAGAATTAAAAAGCTTTTCTAAAGAATTAGCCAAAAAAGAAGAAATAGTAGTTTTTTCTAAAGCAGATTTATTTGATAAGGAAATGATTGATTATATTAAAAAAGAATTCAAAAAAATTACAAAAGTTAAAAAAATATTTGTAATTTCTGCTCCTAGCAATTTGTGAATCGAAGAATTAAAAGATTTTTTAATAGACAATTATGCCGTAGATACGCCAAAAGAAAAGACAGAAATTAAAAAAGATTTAAAAATATATGATTTGAAAGAAATTAGTGAAAGATTTAAAATAATTGATAAGTGAAATTTGGAATTTGAGGTATTGTGAGAAAGAATTGAGCAAATTGTAAGAATGACAGATATGTCAAATTATGAAGCAACAATGAGGGTTTATGATGTACTCGATAAAATGTGAATTCTAAGAAAAGTAAATTCAATTATTAGAACAAAATATGCTCTAGAATTGGAAAATTATTTATTTGAAAATGATAAAGAGGTTGAGATGATGCCAAAAATAACTATATCAGGAAGAGTATTTTTACTTGATAAAATATTTTTAGGAAATAATAATTAACTAGTTGCAGTTAGGTCTATTTTTTTAGTAACTCACACTATTAATCATCATTCTGGTCTATCCTTGAAATAAATATCATCTACGATATTATTAATTAATTGAAATAATCATCTTCATCTTTTGCCTAAAAATCCTTCAAATCATTCAATTTCTTTTTGTTGTTTAATTTCTAACATTTGAACACTTGTTTTAGCTCAAACTCATCTTCCAGTATCAGCTACTTCTATATTAATATATAAAAAATTATCTTTTACAAGAAATTTAAGTATAAATAAATTTTTATCAAGAGGTGAACTTCCATGTTCAATTGAATTATTCATTAATTCATCTGAAAGTAAAGAAAATCTTCACTTCCGTGGGCCATTAATATTGATTTTATCAAAAAAATAAGAAATTAATAATCTAATCATTTTTGATTGATTATAATCAGCTTTGAAAGAAATTGATATTTCAAAATTAGTAAAATCGACTATATTTTTATCCACAAAATCTATGAGATCTTGGTATTCTATGTTTGAAATATCAAAATTTAGCATTTTATAGCTATAAATATTAAAATATATTTAATTATATCAAATATTCCTAGAAAAGTCAAAAAAAACACTACAATTATTCAATTGTAGTGTTTTTCTTTAAAAATTTTTAAATTATCTAATAGATTCTTTAAAAGTTTTACCAGATCTAAATACTGGAGATTTCATAGCTGGGATTTTAATTTTTGCTCCAGTTCTTGGATTAACTCCTTGTCTTGCAGCTCTGTTTGATACTTTAAAAGCACCAAAACCAGTAATATTAACTTCTCCACCTTTTTTTAACTCAGCAGTAACAACAGATATCATAGAGTTTAAAACTTTTGCTGTAGCATCTTGACTAAGACTTGCCTTAGTAGCTATAGCTTTAATTAAATCTTGTTTCTTCATAAATTATATTAATTATAAAAATAAATTTACACCCCCAATTATAACAAAAAAAAACATAATGCAAATTTTTTTTATATTTTTTAGCATTGACAAATGATTTTATCATTATTAATAACAAGTTAAATAGCTTAAATAAGCCAAATAACATATTTTTTTAAAATATAGCTTAAATAAGGCAAAAACCTTAAAAAATAGAAAATTTTGACAAAAAATAGCATTAAATAATACTAAAAAATAATATTAATTTTTTAGTATTTTATAAAAATATTAAAAAATTTTGACAATAAGTATTTTTTTTATAATATATGCGCACTAATTTTTTAGGAGTTTGTTTTTTGTTTTTGTTAAATTTTTAATAAAAACTATATATTCCTCGATAGCTCAGTGGTAGAGCAGTTGGCTGTTAACCAATTGGTCGTAGGTTCGAATCCTACTCGGGGAGCCATAAAAAACCTAAAAGATGATTTATAATTTGTAACTTAAAATTAAGATGGATGCAAAATTAATAAATGAAATTCAAAGCGAATTCATTAAAAATGAAATGCCACAAGTTAGAACTTGAATGGAAGTAGAGGTTTCTCAAACAATTAAAGAATGAGGAAAAGAAAGAACTCAAAAATTTAGAGGGTTAGTTATTAAAACTAAATGAAAATCTCCTTTGGAAAAAACAATAACTGTTAGAAAAACTACAGATTGATTTTCAATTGAAAAAATTATTCCTGTTCATGCTGCTACTACTTCAAAAATTGAAGTATTAAGACAATTTAAAGTTAGAAGATCTAATATTAACTTTATTAAAAAGTTAAGTGGAAAAGCTGCAAGACTTAAGGAAGTAAAAAAATAAAAAATATATTAAAATAAAAATAAATCTCTTAGAAAAATATAAGAGATTTTTTTAATTTTAGCGACCAAATAAAACCTACTGAAGAAAGTGTACAAAAAAGTTATACAGAAGCCATTGTCAAATGTTTTTTTTATTTTGACATTAGAAAAAAAATGATTAAAAATGTGTAAATTTTTATAACTAATGGTTAAAAAATAAATGGAAAAAATATCTGAGCTAGTAATTTTGAAAAGTATAATCAAGGAGGTTGCTGAAAAAATCAGAAAGCAAGACTTTTTAACTTATTTCAAAAAAGTATCAATAATAGAAATAACTGAGACTTCAATTAATCTCTGATTTGTTTCTAGCTTCGCAAAAGATAATATAAGCCATAAATTTAAACTTGAAATAGAAGAGGCTGTATTGAAAGTATTGCCAGAAATCAAGAAAATCAAATATAGTGTAGATAATAATATAGATAACCCATCAAATCATAGAGTAATAGATTGCATCAAGGAATACAAAGAAATTTTTTCAAAAAAGAAAAAGGAAGAAATAGAGGAAATTAATAGTTCTAGCTGAACTGAGATAAAAATAGTGAATGATAAGTATAAATTTGATAATTTTATAGTAGGACCTTCAAATCAACTTCCATTCGCGGCCGCTGAAGCTGTATCTAGAAAGCCAGGTTCAGCATATAATCCGCTATATATTTATTGAAATGTATGACTTGGAAAAACTCACCTGCTTCAGGCCACAGGAAATGCAATTAAGACAAGATTTAAAAATAAAAAAGTAATTTATACAACTGCTGATAAATTCACAACAGATTATGTGACAAGCATTAAAAAGAAAACTACTGATAAATTAAGAGAAAAATACAGAACTATTGATGTTCTAATTATTGACGATGTACAATTTTTGACTGGGAAAAAACAAACTCAAGAGGAATTATATAACATTTTTAATGTAATGTATGAATCAAATAAACAAATAATATTAAGCTGAGATAGACCAGCAAGAGAATTAAGCGAATTAGAGCCTAGACTTCGCTCTAGATTTGAATGGTGAATAATTGTAGATATCGGAGCACCAGATTATGAAACACGCCTTGCAATCCTACAAGAAAAAGCTCGCGCTAAGGAATTTATTTTACCACAAGAAGTTTGAGAATTTATCGCATATAATACAGGTTCAAATGTACGCGAATTAGAATGAATTCTAAACCAAATAATAGCTGAATATGAGCTTCATAATACTCCGCCAACAATAGATAATGTAGCTACCCGTATGAAAAGTCTTTGTATTACTGATTCAATACTTGGAAATAAGAAAATGAAACAAAAAATCAAGACTTATGAAGAGCTTGTAGAAGCGGTAAGTAACCATTTTTGAATTAACAAAAAAGATTTACTTGGAGAAGATAGAAGAAAAGAAAATATGATTCCCCGCCAAGTTGCGATGTATCTACTTAAAAATAATATGAATTACACTTTTGAAAGAATCTGAAATATTTTCTCAGGTCGTAACCACTCAGCAGTCCTCTACTCATGCAAAAAACTCGAATCAATCCTCAAGAAAAACCAAAACCTTTTCTACGAAATCAATGTACTCAGAGATAAATTAGGAATTTAAAAAAACCTCTGTCATTCCCACCAGCTCTGTCATTCCTGCACCCCACAAGGGAGTATAAACTCCGGCAGGAATCTTCAATATATTTTTTATAACTAAATTATGCTCTACATCGTCTCAACACCTATTGGAAATCTTGAAGATATGACCTATAGGGCTGTTAGAACTCTTAAAGAGGTTGATTATATAGCTTGTGAGGATACGCGCACCTCTGGGGTTCTTTTAAAGCATTATGAGATAAAAAACAATTTAATCAGTTTTCATTCGCATTCTGATAATTATAAACTAGAAAAAATCATAGATTTACTTAAGGAATGAAAAAATATCGCCCTAATAAGTGATGCTTGAACGCCTGGGATTTCAGATCCAGCTTATAATCTTGTGAGGCGTGCAATTGAGGAAAATATTATATTATCCCCTATTCCCGGAGCTTCAGCTATACTTTCAGCCCTAGTTTGTTCTGGACTTCATACTCACGATTTTAGATTTATTGGGTTTTTGCCGATAAAAAAATGAAGACAAACTCTTTTGCTTTCTTTGCAAAATAAAGATTATTCAGTTGTAATTTATGAATCAGTTCATCGTTTTCTAAAAACTCTCTCAGACCTTGAAAAATACTTCTGAAAAGACCATAAAATAGCTGTCTGAAGAGAACTAACCAAAAAATTCGAAGAATTTTTTAGATGAACAATTGAAGAATGTACAACCCACTTCAAAAAACAAGGCCTAAAATGAGAATTTGTGATAGTTTTCTAAAAAATACAGTTTTTTTGACGAATAGATAATATTGTGTTATGATAAGCTCAATATTATTTTTTAATTTAAACAATATGTCTGAAGCAGAAAAATATCAAGAAGCTCGCGATAATCCAGATAAATCAATAAATAATCCTGAAAATAAAGAGATAAAAGAAAAAAATGAACAGGATAAATTAGATAAAGTAAGTCTTGAAATACTCAATAATGCTGAAAAAATAAGTCCCGAGAGTAAATGAAAATTAAATCTTGTTTCTTTAGTATTAAATGAAGAAGTGTGAGAAATAAATAAAGATTTTCAATCTTGAAAAATAACTTCAGAAGAAAAAGAAAAGCAACTTCAAGAAACGTATGAAAAATTTACAGAGGATGTTAATGCTGTAATTTGAACAACTGAAGCAAGTCAAGCAAAGCAAAATAAAGAATTTTGAGAGAAAACAACTGCAGATATAACAGATTATAAAAAAGATTTAACTAAATTTTTAGAGTGATTAGTTAAAATAAATCAAGATAATTCAACAAAAAAAAGAGTGGATATTCACCAAAATAATCAAGAAAAAGAGGTGCATGGAAAAAAACAAGCACCAGAAGCCTTAAAAGAATGAATAAAAGAAATATTCCCAGGAGAACCAGCTAAGAGCTAAAACTAAACAATTTAAAACTAAATAATATTTAAAATTGATTTAAAGTTAATTTTAAATATTATTTTTTTAATTATTTAAGAAAACAAAAATATGATTTTAGATTGAAAAGAAGTTGCTGGAAAAATTTATGAGGACATTAAAAATAAAATAAATACTCTTGAGAAAAAACCGTGACTTTGAGTTATTTTAGTATGAAATAGTCCCGCTAGTTTGTCGTATATAAGCCAAAAGGAGAAATGGGCGAAATATGTTGGTTTAAATTTTTATTTAACCAAATTAAATGAAGATATATCTCAAGACAAGCTTGAAAAAGAAATTATTAAATTCAATGAAGATAAAAAAATAAGTTGATTTATAGTGCAATTACCACTTCCTAAGCATATTAACGAGCAAAAAATAATTAATCTGATAAATCCTGCAAAAGATGTAGATTGATTTACAAAAGAAAATATTTGAAAATTGTTTTTATGAGATAATTCAGGACTTATTTCATGTACTCCAAAATGAATCAAAAGACTTCTTGAGCAGTATAATATTTCACTAGTATGAAAAAATGTAGTAATAATCTGAAGAAGTAATATAGTAGGAAAGCCTTTATCTATGCTTTTCATAAATGAGTGAGCTACAGTGACAGTTTGTAATTCAAAAACGAGAAATATTAAAGAATATACAATAATAGCTGATATCGTAGTATCAGCAGTTGGAAAGCCAAATATAGTAACAAAAGATATGATAAATCCATGAAGCATTATAATTGATGTATGATTTAACAAAATCAACTGAAAAATAATGTGAGATTGTGATTTTGAGAGCCTTCAAGGAGAAAACTACATTACGCCAGTTCCAGGTGGAGTCTGACCAATGACAGTTGCAATGCTTATAGAAAATACTTATTTAGCATTTTTAAGAAATTAAAATGAACTATTTATTAAAAACCTTATTAATTGCATTTCTTTTAGTATGTTCCTTTTTTGTTGGATTTTACTTTAAATGAAAGATTGCCGAGGCTGAAATAAACAAAGAAAAAAATAAGATCCATAAATTAAATATTAAAAAGATTGATAATAAGCTTGATTTTATTTCATCCGATAAAATAGAAATTTCTGTGAATGATAAAGCCCTAACTAAAAGCGGAATTATTCTAAAATAAAAAATGTAGGGAACGATTGCAATCGTTCCCTACATTTTTTATAAATCTTTTAATTTGCGTAAATATATCATTTAATACTTGAATCGTTTTTGTTGATTCTTCTTACAGTTACCTCATTTAGTCTTCTATAATTCATATCTTTAACTATTACATCATTTCATTCAACTCAAACTACAAGTCAAACATGACCGTAATATGGATTATATCCAGATCCTCTAAAAGAGATTATAGCTCATGGTGCAGCTTCAGATCAAGTAGGAACTCCAGCAGCTTTAGCATTTTGTATCCATTGACCCGCATTTCCTCTCCATGTTACATTTTTATGATTAGCTACAAAGTATGTACAATTTCACCAAGCAAATTTATTTCATTTTCCAGTATATTTTATACTATATCAGCTTTTTAATTGAGTTTTTGGAGTTTGTTTTTTAGTATCTTTTTTGACTAAAAGTTTTTTAACTGGTTCAGTAGATTTTACAATAATAGGTTTTGGTGGTTCTGGTTTAACTGCTCAAGGCAATATTAATTGTTGTCCTATTTTTAATTCTCAAGATGCATCCAATTGATTTTGTTCCAAAATAGCTAATTTATCAATTTTATATTTTGATGCAATAGAATCAAGATTATCTCAAGATGTAACATTATATACAATTCATGAAACTGGAGGTATTTTAATTGTATCACCTGGTTTTAAGACTTTATTTTTAGAAAAATCATTAGACCAAATAATTGAATTAACAGAAACTCCAAATTTATCAGCTATATATCATAGACTGTCTCAATTTTGAATTGTATAATACAGGAGATCATTAATTCAAGTTGTATCTCTTGAGTCATTTAATATAGCATTTGGCTTTACAAATCAAGTTACTTGAGAAGAAATATTAGCAATAGAATCTGCATCTCATTCATAAGAAGAAATAATTGTAGATTCATCATAATTTCAAACTACGAGTTCTTTATCTACTCAAATAGCTCAGAATGATGGATAAATTGGAAGAATAATAACTATGATAAGAGAAAGTATTTTAAATTTTTTTAATATATTGAATATACTTTTTCTTTTTAAGAAATGGGAATTACGAGAATGTCTTAGTAGACGGGCTTTAATATTAATTTTAAAATTCATTTAATTTTTTTAATAATAAAAACATTCTTCAAAAATACCCGGAAGGATTCTTCCTGTATTTTTAAAAAATGTATTAGGCTATAGTCAAAACTTCAAGCTTGCTAAGAGCAGCTCTAAATCATTTAGTTCTAGCATATCTTTTTTTAGATTTCATTTTAAAAACCTTAACTTTGTCATCTCTAAAATTTTCTAACACTTTAAGCTCCACATTCATATCTGTCAATATTGGAGACCCTATTTTAGTACTTTTTCCATTTTCATCAGAAACTAAAAGGGGATTTACTTTTATTGTAGATCAAACTTCTTGATCTTGATTATCTACATCAATTACATCTCAAACTTTTACTGTGAATTGATTTCAACCTAACTCTAAAACAGCTATCATATATTATATTATTAATTTGTAATGTTATTATATCATATTTTTTATAAAATCAAATCTTTTTTTATAGAAAACACTTAACTTTCTCTTAAATAAGCCAGATAACTGTATAATTATTTTATCCAATTTCTGCTTTTTTTTAAAAAAACCGACTACCTGGTAGTCAAAATGGCTGGGAATGAGGGATTCGAACCCCCGGTGGAGGAGTCAAAGTCCCCTGCCTTACCACTTGGCTAATTCCCAAAATAAGAAAAAGCCAGCCTATTATATGTTTTTTTCACAAAAGTCAAAAAAAAGTTATTTTGGCTTATTTAAAACCAGAACACAACTTAATTTCAATATTTTTCACCAAAAATCACAAACCCCCCACCCAATTCTTTGCAAAATCCCCCAAAATATGTTACAATAAACTTATATTTTATTAATTAATAACTAATTTTATGGTTAATATAACTAAGGGTGGAGATGAATGAGCTCCTAAAGTAAACGCGGGAAGAAGAGACTTCCTCAAACAATCTCTTACATGATGAGTGGCTCTTGGTGCAATGGGTATATTATGAGCATGATTAACTTGATGTAAAACTCAGAAAGATAGAGACGAGGAAATTACAAAAATACAACCCTTAACTGAAACAAAAGATTTTGATGAATCTTTAAAAAACACTATTGAAAATTTAATGGATTTATACGAAAGTCTTGAATTAAGAGCAGCAAAAGAATTTTATACAACTAATAAGTTATCAGGAAATGTTTATTTGCTTAATATAGTAGCCTTGGCACTAAATGATATAACTAGGTCTCAATTGGCAAAAATGGATGATAACATAAAACAAAGAATGAATAATATGATTTTTAAAATAAATAATAAACACTCATGACAAGCAATTATAGAAGAAGGATTACAATTTTATAGCTCAGATCTTTTTGCTAAAAAATACCCTCAACTTGTTCCGGTTATTGAGGAATGGAAGAAGAAAAACTGAAAATAGTATTTCAAATGTACATTTGAAAAAATCCGACTGCAGTCGGATTTTTTTTGGGCTTTGATAAATCTTAAAAAATCTTTTGACTTATAAAAATAAGTGAGTATACTCATTCATACTTATTATACTTAATCATACACTTATGATAGATCAAAAAGAATGCCATGCATTGAACAAAAAATGTGGTGTTAAAATGCATACGACAGTGACTGTTGGGACAAAATGACAGGTGGTTATCCCTCAGGAGGTCAGAGAAATGTTGAACATTAAACCGGGTGATACCCTTATGGTTGTAACAAAACATTGAAAAGCTGTTGGAATGGTAAAACTTGATAATGTTGATGAGCTGATGGAATATATTAAAAAAGAACAAATGAATTAAGAAATCCTTATTCTCCCTCTCCCTTTGGGAGAGGGTTGGGGTGAGGGCTAAATTTAACAAATAACTAAATATTTATATGACAAATAAAATTATTTCTCTAGCAATAATTTCAACTCTCCTCCTCACCTCGTGTGGAACTCCGGTTGTAGAAGTAAAAAAGGAAATTATTAAAAAACCAGTAAGTACCGAAATTATTAAAAAAGAAGTTTTTGGAGAAAAAATCCGTCTTGTTGGGAAGATTGCTCCTGTAATGGAAACTCCAGTTTCTGCTCAAGTAAGCGGAATTATCAAGAAGATCAATGCGGATGTCGGTCAGAAAGTGCGCGCCGGAGATATTCTCGCGAGCATCGATCTCAGTTCCTCTGCCTACTCTACGAGCTTCAACAATGCGAATATCGCCTATAATAATTCGCTTGGCGTCCTCAATTATACCGAACAGTCCATCAAAAACGACCTCGAGGCGGCGCGCGTCCAACTCGTAAACGCGAAAGTCAGCAGAGACAATACCTACCTCACCACTACGAAACAACTCGAGATCGCCCAGACACAACTCGCAAATATCAAGACGAGTCGTGCCAATACTCAGAGTACGACATCCGAGAGCCTCAAAAATGCGGTCCTCCTCGTCAATAACGCTCAGACCAACCTCAATAATTTCGAGAAGAATTCGAAAAACAGTCTGAGTTCCATCTATGAAAATCTCAAAGTCTGACTCACAAGCGCTCTAGTGAATCTCGATGCCTCTCTCACTCAAGCGGATATGATCCTCGGAGTGACCGACAAAAACAAGAGCGCCAATGATTCTTATGAGATATACCTCAGTGCCAAGAATTCAAGCCTCAAGACTACAGCCGAGAATAGTTTCCGCGAGGCAAAAAATGATTTCGATGCTATCGGATCTCGGACGTATGGTACGGACCATAATTCCATTGAACCAAAAACAAATGATGTTTTGAATGTCCTCGCAAAAGATATCGCTCTCTACGAAGAGCTTGTGTCTGTTCTTAATAACTCTATCACCTCCTCTTCATTTACACAAACTCAACTTGATGGACTCGGTCTGAATGTATCAAAATACCAAGGCCTCATCCTCCAGTCCCAGAGTCAGATGACAACCCTGAAAAATACTCTCTCAACCACCCAAACATCCATCGAAACCAACAGGACGTCTCTCGAGAACGCCCTCGATATTGCCAATACTCAGCTGAATAATATCAAAGCCGGGAATGCCTCTCAACTCGATAGCTTGAGTGGAAATGAGACCCTCACCCAGACACAACTCGAAAACACGATCGCGACCGTGAAACAGGCGCGAGACGGGGTCGATAATGCCGTGAAAATTGCCCAGGCAAACTATGATTCTATCAATGCGAAATTGAATTCTCAGAGGATCCAGACAAAATCGCAAGTAGATAGCGCCAAGTGAGGAAAAGATCTCGCAGCCGTTCAGCTCAACAACACCTCTATTATCGCACCTTTTGACGGAGTAATTACCGCGAAGAATATCGAAATCGGGTCTCTCATCAATCCCGGAGCCCCTGCCTTCACGATCGGAACCGACGATAATCTCAAAGTGAAACTCGATGTCAATAGTGACAATATCACCTATTTGAAGCTCGGTCAAGAAGCCCAAACATCAAAATGAAATAATACATTTACTGGAATTATTACGCTCCTCTCTCCCGCTTCTGATCCTGTAACGAAAATGTTTAAAGCAGAAGTGAGTTTTGGTAAAAAACCAATGTGAATGAATTTATGAGATTATGTAGATGTAGTTATTAATAAAGTTAATAGTACTGAAAAAATGCTATTAGTACCATTCTCTTCAATAATAAGTCTCGGACAATGAGATTATAGTATTTTTGTTGTAAAA
>JALNXF010000014.1 GCA_023230505.1 Candidatus Altimarinota bacterium
AATTTATGAGATTATGTAGATGTAGTTATTAATAAAGTTAATAGTACTGAAAAAATGCTATTAGTACCATTCTCTTCAATAATAAGTCTCGGACAATGAGATTATAGTATTTTTGTTGTAAAAGATTGAATAGCTAAGACTCGTCAAGTAAAAATAGGTTCACAAAATAGTACTCAGGTTCAAATTCTATCATGAGTAAAAGAATGAGAAAAAGTTGTTATTTCATGAACTCTAGATTTACAAGATTGAGATAAGATAGAAGAAGAAAAGTAACTAAGTAAAGATTAATCTGGTAAGTACAAGCTAATTTTTTTCAACCTTATCAGTCATTTCCTGAATTAAAAGGAACTTATATTTATTGAAAATAGATAATCTAAAATAACTTCCAGTATTGTCATTCCCGAGAAATCGGGAATCCAGAATAAAAAAATAATACCTTATTAAAATCAATTGAAGAATACATTAATCCTAGATTCCCTTTTTCAAGGGAATGACAGAAATGTTAGTAATATAAAAAATACTTGTAGCGAAAGAAAAGGTAAAAAAATAACTAAATTATATATTTTAAAATTTTTTAACTAATTATTATGTCAGAAAATAATCACAAAATTAAATCAAAATATCTTGATCAATTAAAATTCGATCCTAAATTAAATGATAGCTGGTCTAATTTCTTTTTAACAAGAACAAGATTCATTATTCTTCTTGTTGTAATAATAGTCATAGCTTGATTATTATCCGCAAGAACTCTGCCTCTTGAGTCTAATCCAGAAGTAAAAATATGAATTGGTACAGTTGTAACAATGCTTCCTTGAGCTAGTCCAGAAATCGTAGAAGACCTAGTTACCAAAAAATTAGAAAAACAAATCAACAAAATCAAATGAATCGATACAATGACATCCACTTCAAAAAACAGTGTATCGATGATTATAGTACAATTCACATCTAATAAAGATATTCCAACTGCAATGAGGGAATTAAAAGATAAAGCTGATCTAGCAAAAAATGATTTACCAGCAGATGCAAAAGATCCAGTTGTAACTGAAATCTCACTTGATGATTCACCAATTTGGACTTTTACTATATCAGGTAAATATAATTGATTCGAGCTTTATGATTACGCTAAAAAAATTAGAGATGAACTAGAAAAAAATCCATTAGTATCAGAAGCAAGATTATCAGGTTGAGACCAGGTAGAATTCAGAGTTGAATATGATCCAAAAAAATTAGATGAACTTAATTTGACTGCTGGGGCAGTTAATTCTGCAATTGCTTGACTCAATTTTACTATTCCAATTTGAGATTTGAGCGTAGGTAAATATAAACATACCGTAACTCTTGATGAAAGATTCTTTGATATACAATCTCTGAAAAACTTGGTGATTTCAAAAACATGAAATAGTTGAATTATATACCTTAAAGATGTTGCAAATATTATTGAAGCACCTAAAAAAAGAACAACTCTATCAAGATTATCATACAAATGAACAGACTGAAAACTTACAGAACCCTCTAATGCTGTAACCCTTTGAATAGTGAAAAAAAGTGGTTGATCAATAGTTAATCTTATTGATGAATGAGTGGCCAAACTTGAAGAAATGCAAAGTCTTGGAAATATCCCAAAAGACCTAAAAATTACTACAATACTTGATAATTGAGAAAGAATTAAACTTGATCTAGAACATCTTGTAAGAGACTGACTTATAACTGTACTTCTAGTATTTTTAAGTCTATTTGCAATTATATGAATAAAAGAAGCTCTTGTAGCATGAATCTCTGCTCCACTAGTATTTCTTATGACTTTTACAGTAATGGCACTATTTGGACAGACACTCAATTTTTTGACAATGTTTGCTTTGATATTGTCACTTTGACTATTAGTAGACGATGCTATAGTTGTAATATCTGCAATTAATCAATACAAATGAACCGGCAAATTCACAACAAGAGAATCTGCGCTTCTTGTACTTCGTGATTATAGGAATGTTTTGATATCAACTACTCTTACTGTAGTATATATATTCTCTGCAATGCTATTTATGACATGAATAATGGGTAAATTCTTATTCTCAATTCCATTTATAATAACTGTAACTCTTCTTTCGTCTCTTGTAGTAGCGCTTACAATTAATCCAGCTCTAGCAGTAGCATTTGATAGGGTTGCTTTAAAAAAATGAGAAAAAGAATCAAGATTATCAAAATTCATGGGTTCTTGATTTATCAAACTTACAAAAATTGAAAAATTTTATGAAAATATAATTGAATATATTCTTAAGAAAAGAAAAAGAGCAATAACATTTTTATTTTGAATATTATTTTTGTTTTTCCTTTCATTATCTCTTCCTGCACTATGAATATTAAAAAGTGATTTCTTCCCAAAAACTGATGCTGATACTTTTGCAATTAATTTTGAAGCTGAACCAGGAACAAGATTAGACATAACAGCTGAACTTGTTAAACCTGTAGAAACTTTATTATTAAAAGAAAAAGAAGTAACTAGTTTTGCTACTACAATCTGATCTTCTGCTTGATGATCAAAACTATGATGAAGTTCTTCATGAGATAACTACGCGTCAGTCACAATCAATCTTATAAAAAAAGAATATTGAAGAAAAGAAACTTCAATAAATATGGCTGATAGACTAAGAAAAGAATTCGAAAAAATAAATTGAATAAAAATTACAATTGCCGAAGCAGCTTCTTGACCAGCTACATGAGCTGACTTTGAAATAAAAATATATTGAGAAAACTTTAATATTATGCAAAAAATTGCAGATGATTATAAAAAAGTATTGTCAAAGGTTCCTTGAGCAATAAATATAGAATCTTCAAGAAAACCAGTTCCACTTGAATTCAGATTCAGTTTTGACTCCAAAAAACTTGCATTGTATGATTTATCACTCGCTCAAGTATGATTATTCATAAGGAATGTAGTTGATGGAACAGAAGCAACCAAAATCCTTAAATGAACAGATGAAATTATTGTAAGAACTATTTATAATAATGAAAGCTCCAATAATCTAGATAAAATCAAAGATTTAAAAATCAAAAATCAAAAATGAGTTGACGTTTTTCTTCGTGATATATTAGAAAACAAACTAAGTCCTTCTACTAATTCTATAACAAGAATAGGTCAAAAAAGAGTTATTTCTGTAACAGCTTCTGCCTGAAAAACTACAACTTGAAAAAATATATTAGCTGAATTCAATAAAAAAACTGCTAGCTATAAAATGCCAGTCTGATATGAGGGAATTGTATGATGATCAAATGAAGAAAGTGCAAAATCCGTAACAAGTCTAATGACTTCAATGATTTTTGGAATATTCTTTATAATAATAACACTTGTTATATTATTTGACTCTTATAAACAATCTATTCTGGTTCTAACTACAATTCCGCTTTCGCTTATTTGAGTATTTGTCTGACTTGTTTTATTTGGTCAGCCATTATCTTTTCCTGGTCTTATATGACTTGTAGCATTGTTCTGAATAGTTGTGCGTAATTGAATTATCTTATTTGATAAAATAAACGCTAATATAAAAGAGAATATCGAATTCAAAGAAAGTATAATTGACGCTGTAAAAACTCGTTTAGAACCAGTATTTCTGACTTCAATATGTACGGTATTATGAATGATTCCACTTACTCTATCCAATCCAACTTGGACTTCTCTAGGTTTATCAATAATATTCGGTCTAACGGTTTCAACATTCTTCACGCTCATAGTCTTGCCAACTTTATATTATGTTTTTATCAAAGAAAAAAAACCTATATGAATCTAAATATCATCTTCTAAACAGATATTTTGAAGATGTTCATCGTGCCAGTGTGTTATAAGCTCATAGTGAGGAAATAGTTAAACTATCTTTTTATTATCTCTTAAATCATATGCTGTAGCTGTTGCGGCAGCATATAGTGTTTTATGAGCAACTCATTTATCACGAGTATTATCTCAATTATATCTAGATAAAACATAAAAATTTGTTCTTAGCTCAATATTACTTTTATCTTCTAATTTTTTTTGTAGATTTTTTAAGGCCATTTTTGCATGATCTTCGCCTTCTAAATTTATTCCCTTTTCTTTTAATAAAAATTTAAATCTATTAACTGCTTTTTCACTATTTATTACTCAATCTAATTTCTTTATTTCTGAATCTATTTTCTCATCTGTAGCTTCATTTTTTAATGAATCTAAATATATATTTCAAATTAATAAATTAATTTCAGGCTCTTTTCTATTTTTTCATAAAAAATTTATTGTTTTATTTAAAGATGATTTTATTTTATTTTTATCTAAATTTGGATTGTTTAAATCACTTTTTAGTTTAGATAAATGTGTTTTAATATCTAGGCTTTTATTTGAATTTTTATTTGAATTTTTTATTTGTGAAATTACTTTATCTGGAATATTTTTAAAAAAATCAATATACAGTTCTCATCTTCATTTTCCCCCAATTTTCATATCATCAAATGGATCACTCGTGAGTTGCATAAAAGAATCTGCTCAAGTTGGAGATTTTGCCTTTTCATCAAATCCAGACTCTCTTTCAATTACACTTACAGACAGGTTTTTATCCATTTTTAACCAATCACAAATTTGCACATTAAACTTTTCATATTTATTTTGAAAATTTTCTCTATCTTCATTTAATTTTTTAAATTTTTCATCTGTTGTATCCTGAATTGTAATTTTCAATCATGCTATTTTTTCTCTAGTAAGTGCTCTATTAAATAAAATTTGGATTTTTTTTTCTTTTTCGCTTCTCTCTTTAGCCTCATTTATTTCTTTTGAAGATAATTTTATATGGTCAGGAATAATTATCCTAACATTGGGATTTTTTGATTCTATAAAGGATTTAGATTGTGTTTCTGCCATAAAATTATTTATTATTTTAAATATCTTATCATATATTTTAAATAATTGCAAAAATAAAATTTATATGATACAATTAAATTGTTATTTTTAATTAATTTAAAAAATGAGCATCAATAAAAGTGAATTGATTGGAAAATTCCATTCTCTTCTTGAAAATATGATTAAAACTCAAATTCCAGATATTCATATCACGTCTAGTAGTGTTCCACTTATCAGAAAACACGATTGAGATATTGAATATATCGAGGAATTTTGAGAATTAAATAAGGATGATGTGGGTGAAATTATCAAAGAAATGGCTTGAGAAGATGGATTTAAATATTTTATAGAAAATTTGGAAAAAGATTTTTCATATACTTTCGGAGAAGCAAAATTCAGAGTAAATATTTACAATGATGCCAGATGATATTCTATTGCAATTAGATATATTCCTGTTGAAATTCCATCTCTAGAGACTCTAAATATATCAAAAGAAGTAAAAAATCTGCTTCATAAATGAAAATGACTAATCCTGATGACAGGTCCAACCTGAAGTTGAAAATCTACAACTTTGGCTTCAATGATAGATTATATTAATCAAAATTTTAAAAAACATATTATCACAATTGAGGATCCGATAGAATTTAATTTAAAAAATAATAAATGTCTAATTAATCAAAGAGAAATTTGAACTCACTCAGAATCATTTGGTAGAGCTATAAAATCAGCACTGCGCGAGGATCCAGATGTAATAATGGTTTGAGAAATGAGAGATCCAGAGACAATTCAGGCTGCACTTACTTTAGCTGAAACTGGGCATTTAGTGCTTTCTACTCTACATACAAATGATACGGTTCAGAGTATAGATCGTATTATTGATTCTTTTCCAGTTTGAAATCAAAACCAAATAAGAACACAGCTTGCTATGAGTCTTATTGGTATTGTAAGTCAGATTTTATTACCAAAAAAAGAGGCCACCACAAGAGTTGTTGCTAGAGAAATTCTTATAAATAACGATGCTGTTAGAAGCCTTATAGTTTCAGGAAATATTCATCAAATTTATTCTATTATAGAGCTATCTGGAAGTGAGGGAATGATTTTAATGGATAAGTATCTTGAAATGTTATTTATGAAATGATTTATAACCAGAGAAATATTTAACTCAAGAATTAGAGATAAAGATTTAGTAAAATAATAAATAATATAATTAAATTTTATGTTTAGGGAAGATTGATTTAATGCTACCAAGATGGTAGAGAACAAAAAAAATGAGAAACTTTGAGAGATAAATATCAAAGAGGATTTAACTACATTTAAAAAAGATATTAATATACAAAAAGTTAATCCAATTATTGCGTATCTTGATAAATTTGATGAGTATTTTAAAAAGAAAAAAAAGCGTCTTGAGGTATGACAGATACTGTTTTCACCAGGAATAGATAATAATTTTTATATTATAGTTTCAGGTATTTTAACGATAATAAATATCACGCCAACTTGAGAAAAAAAGGAAATTTGAAAAGCAGATAAATGAAGTTTTATCTGAGAAGGAATAATTTTTGGAAGAAATCAAAAAGATGTAGAAGTAATATGTGCGCAGGAAGCTGAGGTTATAGCTTTAAATATAGATGATTTGGCTAAATTTGAAGCAGATTTACCAAAAGAAGCAATTTTAATGTACAAATATATAATTGAGGTTTCAAATAAAAGACTTCTTGAATCAGGTAAAGAATTGGCTAATATTTATGAAGCTACTAATAAAATTATTGAGTTATCTAAGACTTGAGAGAAATGATTTATTGATATTATGGATTATTCAAAAAAATTATTTGGTGCGAGATATATAATATATGTGGAGAATCATCAGGTTTTAAGCGGATTATTATTCTATAAATATGACACAAGATTTAAAAATGTTGGTGTAATAAACAAGAAAGTTGAATGAGAATTGACTCCAAATTCAAGTTGAATTATAAACTCAGACAATATTTTTTGAGCCAAAAAAGAAGATAATATTCTAGCAATTCCTCTCAAAATGTGACCAACATTGAAATGATTTTTTCTTGTAGGAAAAGAAAAATGAGTAATAACTGATAATGAGATTAGAATTTGAAATAATTTATCTCCACTAATAGCCTGAGTCATAGATAATAATCAAAAAGAGTCTGAGAGAAAATATGATAAATAGATAAAAATTTTGATAAAAAGAAAAAAATAGATATAAATACCATAATAGATTAAAAAAAACAAAAATGGAAAAAGTAATTCTCGAAATCAGTGTTGATAGAAATAATGACAAATGAGTCTATATTGCAGAACAGGTCCTCAATATTTTTCACAATACCCTAGAAATTGTTAAAAGGGTTATTTTAAAAGAGAAAGTAATAAAATCCCCTGTTTTTAGCTTTGAGATCGTGAATATTAAATGAAATATCCATTTTATTTTTGTAATTGAAAAAGATTACAGAGATTTATTTGAAAACCAGATATATGCTCATTATCCAAATATTGAAATTAGAGAAATCAAAGATTATTTAAGTGAAGATAAAAAAAGATTTATTTGAAATTTTTGACTTCTTAAGCCCTATTTTCTGCCAATAAAAACATATACCGAATTCAAAGAAGATATCGACCCTTTTTCTTCAATTACCAGTGCACTACATAAATCATCTTCAAAAAATACATCATTTATTCAAGTTAATTTCTCTCCAATATGAGATTTTGAGCGGAAAGATAAATACAGAGTTAGTATATTTTTATCTAAATATCCGAAATTTTTTAAGAAATTTTTATTATCAAAGCATTATAAATATTTGAAAATTGTTTTTTCTCCTATCTACTATCTTCTTAAGGCTCTTGTTTTTATTTTTAATCCAAATAGAGGTGCGGCTGACGTAGCAAAAGATGGAAATCCAACTTTAGAAAAAAAATTATCTGGGTTTTGATTTGCAGTTGGAATAAATGCCTGAATTGAGACTAATAGTGAAATAGAAGCCAAAGTTTGAATAAAAGAAATTGCTGTGGCTCTGAATTTTTTCTCAATTCCAAACCAGAATTGAATTGTTTTAAAATCTATTAAAGAAGATATTGATAATGTTTTAGTTCAAAGAAAAAACACTAAAAATATTATACTAAACAGTGCTGAGTTGGCTTGAATTGTGCATTTACCAACTCTTTATGTGCAGACTCCAGGAATTAAATGGATTACAACAAAAACACTCGAACCACCAAATAATGTTCCTATTCTTGACAAAGATGATAAAAATATTTCTCCAATTTGAAGGACTAATTTTAGATGAGAAAAGCTTGATTTTGGGATTACAGTGAGTGATAGAAAAAGACATATTTACATAATTTGAAAAACCTGAATGGGAAAATCTACCATTTTGGAAAATATGATTTATGATGATATCTTGAAGTGAAGATGAGTTGCTTTAATTGATCCACACGGAGATTTAGCTGATACGTTAGTTTCTAATATTCCAAAATCTCGTACAAATGATGTAATTTATTTTGATCCAAGTGATTACAAACACCCAATTGCCTTTAATATGTTTGAAAATGTATCAAGAGAACTAAGGCCTCTTGTTGCATCTGGGCTTATTGGGATATTTAAGAGAATGTGGGCTGATAGCTGGGGACCAAGGCTTGAATATATTTTGAGAAATGCAATTTTAACTTTGCTTGAAATTCCAGATTCTACAATTATGTCAATTCCGCTAATGCTTACTAATAAATCATTTAGATTAAAAATAGTTTCAAAAATAGAAGACCCAATAATTAAAAGATTTTGGGAGCAAGAATTTGAGGCTCTAGACCAAAAGCAAATGACTGAAGCAGTGAGTCCAATACTAAATAAAGTATGACAATTTTTATCAAATCCAATTCTTAGAAATGTACTTGGTCAGCCAAAAAATCCATTTTCTCTTCGTTGGATTATGGATAATAAAAAAATACTAATTGTAAATTTATCAAAGTGAAAAATCTGAGAAGATTCTATGTGACTTCTTGGATCTATGATGGTAACAAAATTCCAAATTGATGCGATGTGAAGAGCTGATATTCCAGAAGAAAAAAGAAAGGATTTTTACTTATATGTTGATGAATTCCAGAATTTTGCAACTGATAGTTTCGCGACAATTCTAGCAGAAGCCAGAAAATATAAACTAAATCTTATAATGGCAAATCAATATATAGCACAAATGAGCGAGCAAGTAAGATGAGCAATATTTTGAAACGTATGAAGTATTTTGAGTTTTCAAGTTTGACCTGAGGATGCCTCTAAGCTTGTAGAAGCCATTTGAGATAATAAAACGATAACAACTACAGATTTACTTAATCTTAGAAAATATGACATTTATACAAAACTTCTAATAGATGGTATGCCTTCTCGCGTATTTAGTGCCACTACTTTCCCACCAATCAAGACAAAATCAGACCTGGATGAACAAAGAAAAGAAGTTGTTGTAAAAGTAAGTCGTGAGAAATATACAAAGCCAGTTGAATTTGTAGAAAAGAAAATAATTGAATTTAATAAAAAAGTAATAGAAGAGGAAAAGAAATTCAAGATTCAAGCCGAGGAATACAAACAAAAAAAGAAAGATGAACAAAAAAAGAAGAATGAAGAGGAGAGAAAGAAATAAAAAAATGCCCGAAAATTCGGGCATTTTTTTATTTAAAAATTTTTTTAAATATGAGATTCTAGTTTTGAAGCTAGTAAATCTACAGACTGAATTCAAACTAATTGTTCTACAGCCTTTCCGTCCTTAAAGATTATCATAGTTGGGATACTTCTTATTCAAAATGTTTGAGGAACTTGTCCGTTCTCATCTACATTCATTTTCATAATTTTTGCTTTATCTCACATTTTTGTAGCAAGTTCATCAAGACGAGGAATCATAACTTGACAAGGACCACACCAGATTGCCCAAAAATCTACAATACTAACCCCTGTTGCTATATCATTTGCAAAATTTGCATCTGTAGTCTCTATTACTTTTCACATATTTTTTATATTAAAAATTATTATTTTTAAATTATATTTAAATATTCTCTAAAAACAAATTTTTTAGATAATTTCTGCTTGATAAAATAAATAAAATATATAAAATACTCACACTTTTTAAAAATTAATAATTAGAATTATGAGTGATAAAGTAGTAAAAAGACCTTTTGTAAACAATAATTGTATTGGGTGTGGAGCCTGCATACAAGTAGCTCCAAATTATTTTGACTATAATAAAGAATATTTATCAGAAGCTAAAAAATGTGAAACTTATAATGAACAAGATGTAAATAACGCAATAAGTGTTTGTCCAGTGGATGCTATAAGCTGGATATAATTAAAATTCAATATTAAAAAGTTGTTTAAATTTAAACAACTTTTTTTCTTCTAAAAAATTTAGAATTTGACGGTGTAGTATTTTCGTAATTTACATCGCGTGAGATACTAAGCAGAATTCAAACTCATATCATAAGCGACATAAGCGAAGATCATCCATAGCTTATAAAAGGAAGAGTTACTCCGGTTAGTGGTATAATATTTAAATTAACTCATATATTTACAAATGTTTGAATCATGATCCAAGTTGTAATTCCAGCAGCTAAATATTTTCAAAATGGCTCGGATACATTGGAGGAAATATAAAATCATCTGTATGCAATAACTAGATAAAGTCCGACTAAAAATAATATTCATAAAAATCATAACTCTTCTGCAATTACAGAAAATATAAAATCTCACTGGACTTCTGGTAAATATCAAAATTTTTGAATAGATTTTCAAAATCCAAGTCAAAAAAATCATCAACTTCAAATAGCGATTAGTCATTGTTTTGTCTGAAAATTAATAGTCTTATTTTGAATTGATGTTTGATTACTAGTCAAGAAATTATCAAATCTTTCTGTTATATAAGAAAAAGTATTTCTCTGCCCACCTGAGCTTACTTTTCATACAAAATACACAAATACCGTAAATATAGAAAAAATTAAGGCAACAGCTAATAAGTGCCTTATATTTCATCATCAAATAAAATATAATATTACAGCTATTGGCACTACGATAAGTATTGTTCAAAAATCAGGTTGTAATCATAAAAGTAAAACCACAATTCAAACTATCGCCATAAATGGGTAAAATCCATTGTAAAGATCTGCTATTTCATTCTTTTTTCTTTTTAAAAAATATGCCAAATAAATTATAAGACCTAATTTCAAGAATTCAGCAGGCTGCAGAGAAAATGGTACAAATGGGACATTTATCCATCATTTTGCTCAATTATAAGTAACTCAAACAAGAAGTACTATAACAAGAAAAATCAATACTCAACCAAAAATTTCTCTAGCATATTTTTCAAAAATTTTATATGGAACCTTAGTTATTACTATAAATAAAATTATACTTATAATAGTATGAGCCAAACTTTTGAAAAAATAAAAGGCATTAGGGAAATATTTTACAAACATCGAATCCTTTGGCATTAAAGAAGTTACTTTAAATGATGGATAAACGCTCACTGAACTTATCATAATCATTCAAAAAACTACTAATGAAAAGAAAATAAAAAATAATGTATAATCAATTGTTTTGGTCTTCATTTTTTAAAAAAAGGTTAATAAAGAAGGTCTTAAGTTAAGTATAACACTGCTAATAATTTGAATAATAAAAAATATTACAATAGGAGAGAAATCTATTGGTCAAAAAGTAGTGGGTAAGTATTTTCTAACTTTTGTATAAATCGGAGTTGTTATAGATCTAATAAATTTAATTTGGATTCTAATTCAAAGTAATTGAGCCCAAGATAAAATTATATCTATAATTATAACCCACTCAATAAGATTAAGAAAAATTAAAACAACAAGAAGTATATAATCAATTATTAACATTTTATTTTTTTAAATATATAAACTTTATTAAATATATTACTTAAGATAAAATTATCAAGTCAAAATAAAAAAAGACCGATTTCTCGGTCTTTTTTGTTTTATAGCAAAAATAGATTTAAAATTCTATTTTGTTCATTCAATTCTCAAATCCACCTCTTTTTTAAGTGCAATATAAATCGGTTTTTTAGAACTTAAATTAGATGTTTTTGTAATAAGGACTTCTAATTTCTGGCTTAATACAGATAGTTTTGATTTGCGAACAGTATTATCAAATATACCAAATTTTTTATCTAAAATTTTTCTAAAAGCATCTAGAGTTTTTTGAATTTTTGAATCAACTGGATTTATAGTATTTTTAACTAAATTTGTAGTTTTTTCTGCATTATCTACAGCTTTCGCTGAATGATTTGTATCAGGAATTATAATCCAAGCATCCATTATATTTCTCCCTGGTCCGCGAATATATTTATTATTGTAAATCATAGCTGTCGAGCCACCTCAATCTAGGTTTATTGCATTGTAACAGCCTAATTTGATTAGAATATCTGGAATTCCATAAATAGTAATATTTTCTACTCCTCACATATAAATAGTATTTCCATCTTTAGTCGAACAAATAAAATTCTTAAGGCTTTTTGCTTTCATCTTATTATCAATAGCCCCACTTTCTCCGATTTTACTAATTCAATCTTGAAGTAAAAGCGGATGATTTCCGATTCAATTAAATATTTCTGTTTGCTTATCATTATTTAAAGTCTTTCAAGCCACAAAATCTTCATTGCTTCAGCGAGAATAATCGTGAGCCTTACGAAACAAAAAAGGAGTTTGTGCCTTGTCAAAAGCAAAAATTACTCTCTCTGGACCTGTATCATCAGGAGTTGTACTCCAATTATATCAATTACTTATTCTATCAGCCCAAGATTTATTAACCCCACCACACTCCTTATAATCAGCCGGACAAAAATAAGCCCCATTAACTCAACTAACTCAACCATATCTATTTACCATACTCTCTAGCGATTCTCATTTTTCGCTTACTCACACAATTATCTTATACCCAGAATTCTTTACAACTTTTAAGGCTTTGATTTTGTACCCATCAATAGTCGTTTCATATAATTCATTAGCATTGGCTAGATTAAATGATAGAAGAATTAGTGTAAGTGTAAATATTAGTTTTTTCATAAGGAATTGGGTTATTAGGCAAAGTTGTATAAATGGTAATTATTTTTAGTGTAAATTCAAGTTTGTTTCTATAAATTTTAGGAGTTAAGTCCTAAATATGATAACAATTTTGTATTAAATGCAAATTTTTATTTTTCTCCAGGTATTATTTGTGCGGGTTTGAAGATTGATTATTTATTTTAATAATTTTTCTAAAATTTTTGCATTATCATTATTTTTAATATTCTTACTATCAGATTCAATAAAATTAACTTTTGTTTTTTTAACTTTATTAAAAATTATATTGTCTAGAATATAAGTTTTTCTTAGGCTAGATGTTAAATATAAAACAGATACATTAAGTCATTTTTTTAATCATATATCAATAGCTTTTTCTATAGAATCTTGATAAGCTCAAATTAATATTCATTCATATCATTTTAAATTTAATTCATCTATTTTTCAATCTAAATCTAGAAATAATTCATCTTTAGACATTTGAGGGATAAACCATTTTTCTCATTTAATTAAGAAAAATCTTCATTTTGGCTTCAGTCATAAATTGGTTTTCAATAAACTTAATATCGTACTTTTTCAACAGTCAGAATCAGCAACTAAAAATATAATTTTTTTCATAATTCCTAAACATTAAAAAATAAAATAAATCCTCAAATCTCGAAGAAACTTGAGGATTATAGATAATCTATTTCAAACTATTTAATCTCTCTTCAAGAATAATTTTTAAGTCATTTAATAGATTTTTATTCTTTTCAGATAAATTTTTTCATAATAAGATATCAATTTTACTTAAAACAGTATTAATTCTACTCTCATTATAATTTGCAATTTTTTTGTTTACGAATTCTTTTTGAGAATCGGTAATTACTTTAAATTGATTGGTTGGATTTGAGTTATTTGGATTATTTGAACTAGTTGTATTAGAATTTATTTCATTATTACTTAAAACATTTTGATCATTTGTTATTTGAATTACAAAATATTTTCAATCTTTTACAGTTCTATAAGCAAAACTTCTTCAATCTGGAGAATATACTGGTCTAGATCATTTTCATAGTTCCTTTCAATCTTTTATTATAAATCAATTTCAATTTTTTATTGTTACATATGCAAAGCTTTTTCAATCTGAGGAATATACTCAATCTGCTCATTCTCATAGTTCCTTTCAATCTTTTATTATAAACCTTTTTCAATCTTTTTTTGCTTCATAGGAAAAGCTCTTTCAATTTTTTGGAAATATTATACAAATAATATCATCATATTTAGTTCATTCAACTCAATCTTTAACCATAAACCTTTTTCAATCTTTTTTTGCAACATAGGCAAAGCTTTTTCAATCTGGTGAATATATTATGTCACTTATCTCATCATATTTA
>JALNXF010000015.1 GCA_023230505.1 Candidatus Altimarinota bacterium
AAGGAGCATATCGCATTATTTCAATAATTGCATCCTTTGAGGTATTTTGCTGATAATACCTTTCATATAAAGTTGCATCCTCAGCCGCGTATATCGAATAAACCATGTTATTTCACCATTTTATAAATAAAAAATAATTTTTTAATATGCTTTGACACGTCCTCTTATATCACCATCTGGAAATCTGATTTCCCAAATTGAGGGATCTAATGATGGATAAATAATACCATCATAAGTTGCTGCGTTTATATTATAAATATTTCCTGAATATCCTAATGTTGTATCAAATAAATTTTTCACAGTAACATCAATAATATTTTGAACTCCTTCAGTTCCAGCCAATAATCTGAATATGTCCGATATTACAATCGGTTGTCGTATCTGCCAGCGATCAATATTAAAAAACTCTTTAAGTTTCGTCATACAATTTAAAAGAACTTCTTTTGCTGAAAAATAAGATAACGCCGTTATTTCAAAATCTACTCCAATATTTATAATATAGGCATCTCTAATTGAAATTGAATCCGTGATTATCCTATATTTATCAATATAAGTTTTTAAATTCTCTTTTATTGCAGCATTAGCTTTTACTAATTTTTTGTTTGCATCATATGATAATATATACAAATTTAAAGCTAAAGGATTTCTCTTTTTTTCATCTGTCAATGGAACCAATTGATCATCTTGAGTTATATATGATTTTGCTATAGACCCAAATTTAGCTGGCATTGATAGTGATCTTAAAATATAATCAGTCTCTGACACGGCTCTATCTTGTGCAGCAAAATATGCTAAAGCATTATATTTGATTTCTTCTATAGTTTCAGCATCTCTTCCCCCCGTTGCTGGATCAGGATTACTGCAAGCTAATGAGTTTTTTACTGTTGAAAGTAACGTTTGATCTAATGAGGTTTCATCAATATTATATTGTACTTCAATTATATTTGTTATTGATTTCGGTAAAACATTTGCCGAAATTCCACCTCCTATTGTGTACTTAATTGTTAATGTAGTATTATGCGGAACTTGACCATAAGCATTGGAAAATAAAAAATTAGATAATGCCCAAGAATAATTTAATTTAGACATTCCTGTTGGAGTCATCATCCCGACATTATCCGGATTAGGAATAATTTCTTCATCTGTAGCCGTTTCCACTCCCGAACCAAATTGCATTTCTATTTTTCCATCTGTTCTATATCTAGTAATAAATCTTTTTGGAACCCTTTGATTTTTTAATAAATAAGGAGTTTGATCTCTTAAGTTATATAATGTTTGTGAATTATCGATTGTATTTTCTGCAGCTGTAAATATACTATCTTGAGCCAAATAAGGAACTTCATACCAATTATTTCCATCAGAATCAACAACACTATCGACCGAAATTATATTTGTGTCATTTAATAGTATTTTTGAATATCTAACTGGTTCATTAAATGTTACAGTAACTGTTTTTTGATCCCCCGATTCGATTTTTATTTGTTTTTTTAATAAATAATATGTTGGAGCCCCAGTACTGTCAACTTGATATATTGTCGCGGTTGTAGAATCAAAAGAACTAGAAAATGAAAAATCCAATTCTGTATTTGTTCTAAAAATTACTCCTGTATCTGACCCTACTTTCATACCCGAAGCAATTTTTAAAGCATAATTATAATCGGGTCTTATTGCTGCCCCAGTTCCAATTGATGGAATTAGTTGATAAACATCTAAATTAGTAATAGCTGGAAAAATTGCTCTTGGTTTATAACCAAATGCTTGAGCCATAGGAATAATATTCTTCCGTTCTTCGGCTAATAAAAATAAATTTTCTTTTATATTTACATCTTCATAATATGATAATATGTCACCAACTGCAGATGTCATATCTATAAATGCAGTAGCAGGATCATTTGGAGAAAAATCTGAAATAGTATCTTTATAATATGTTCGGCATAAAGAAATTAAAAAAGATCTTAAACTTGAAAAATCTTTATTTAAATAATTAATGTTTATATTTTTATCAATTGCCATCTAATCACTCCATTACTTTACTTCTACTTCAACATTTTGTAATTCTTCAGAATAAGGTACTGTAAAAAATACTTTAATTAAAAATGCATGTTCATTACTACCATCTTGATAAACCTCTATTGATACAATAGTTACTTCTGGCATCCATTCTGATATTGCTGAAACTATATCATTTTTTAATGTTTCTTCTAAATTTACTCCTTGTTCAAATATCCTTTTTTTTAAATTTGATCCATAAGTTGGAAACATTCGCCTTTCACCTTTGGCGGTCATAATTAAATTTATAATATTCGTTTTATATTGGTCTAACGTGGTAAATGTTTGAGAAAAAAATGTAGTAGAATTTTCAGTCAATGGGATCGAAATCCCAATTGGTTTTTTTTGGACGTCTAATATATTTATTTTAAATGATGATTGCATTTTTATTCCCGTTTCATATTGATAAAATCATCAACAGAAGGTATTGATTCCATATTTTCTAATTGTAGCTCTTGATTTTGTTCTTCTACTATCTGCCCCATAAACATATCATTATTCGATATTTCAGTATTACCCATTGTCATAGAAATAGGTTTTTCCATTGGAATGTTTTTCCCAACCATCAAAGAATTGATAATATTTTCTGAAACTTCTGGCCCTTCGTCTTGTATAGGATTATTAATCATATCAATTTTTGTCTCAATCAAAATATTATCTATAATTGAATTTCCTGTTTTTATTGGTGGTTTTATAGGAGGTTGCTGTTTTATTATTTTTTTAGTAATTGTATTTTCTTTAAATGAAGATTTTATTTGTGGTTGTGTCCCGGCTTGTGATTTGATATGCTTTATAGTTTGAGAAGGATTAATCCCAGATGCAGCTAATTCTTTAAATGCCAATTTTATTTCTGATCTTATTATAAGACGAACTTCGTCATCAATATATTTTTTAATAATATTAATTAAATCACTTGTTTTCATAAAAATACATTTATTAAATAATTATTTATTTTTTAATTTTTTTAAACTTCATTTTCTAAATCACGCAATTGCTGTGCTTTTTTTGACGCATATTCTTCTTGTTCCTTGGTTAATTGTTGGATTTTTTGGGCAAGTAATGTCAAAATAGTTGCTTTTTCTGCTATTGAAAGAATAGCAGAAGCTGCAGCTTTTACTTGTAAACTTGCAGCCGTTGCAACAGCCCCAGCACCTTGTGGAAGAGCCGCTATAATCAACCCCGCCTTTGACTTTACTTCAGAGAGAGCGGCTTCTTTATATTCATCTGCTTTTGCTAAAGCAAAAGATTTTAATTTTTCAATATCATTATAAGAATCTATTTCTTGTTTGATTGATTCAATTTTTTGCTTTGATTTTTCTACGGACATCTCTTTAACTAACTTATATCAACAATTAAACCATTTGTAACTTTTACTAACTGTCCATCAAATGTTGTAAATGCACCGGTAGCTCCAACTTCGAATTGCGGAATTCCCTTTATTTTCCCTTGAAAAAATAACGATTCCCCACTTATTGTTATTTTTTTACTATTCAAACTAATACTTTTACTTGAATTTAATGCAATATCATTTTTTGTATCTATATTTACTGATTCTTTTGATGATAAATGAATAGTTTTTTTTGAATTAAATAAAATACTATCTGTTTTTGATTGAAAAAATAATCTATCTGAATTTAAAAGTATTTGATTCCCAATATAACTAGATTGTGGTTTTGGTCTATTTTTTGTTATAAAATAAGATCCTTCCTCATCTGAAGATTGTGTTATTCTTATTTTTTGGTTTTCACAAATATAGATTGAAGATGAATCTTTATTTATATCCTCAATTCTTTGATTTCTTGACGAATCTTCTTTCCCATTAATTGTAATAGCTATAAATGGATTACCATTATTTCCAGATTTCGACCAGGGATTTTTGTTTTTAGACACACTTCCAAACCTCATAGTATTCCCCCATCTTCCCTGAAATATAATGTCTCCCTCATATGGAAGTAATGATGGAATATTTGCTTTTGATTCAAAATATTTTCCAAATTCAGGATCCGTTTGGCCACTAGTGTTTCCAGAAAATGTAGAATAAGCAGATGAATTTGATTCTTTTTGGGGTTGAACCGCTGTAGAATATGGAGTAGGATTAAAGTTCACGATATTCCAAACATTAACTAATTCCGAATAATAATAACTACCCATTCCGGGAACTTCATTTGTAGTTGAAGTTGCCGAACTAATTATTAAAACAGATTCATGTTTTAATGGTACTTTTTGTATATAACTGCTTATAGGTTTTGCAAAACCAGCCGGGCCATAATAAGAATAAAATTGAATTATACCTATATCATTAATTGAATTATATAATGGGTGATCTTTATCAAGAATAATATCAATAACTTCAGCAGTAAAAATTTGAAATTGTTTGCTATCAATTTTATCTTTAAATTCGGAATTGAATTTATCGGGAGGTTTTAGATTTGATATAGAGTTAATCATCTTTTTTCTCTAATAAATTATCAATATCCCTTTTTAATTCGGCAAATATATCATCTGATTGGGACATTTCTTTTATTTCATTTAATAAATTATCTGTTTCCGAAAGTTCGATAGGATTTGAAAAATTTCCTGTTAATTCAGTTATAATATCCGAACATTTTTCACTTATTTGCTTCGTCCCAGATGATTCTATCATTTTTGTTCTTAATAATTCGAGTTCCTTCATCTCAGATTCAGAAAATGATATCCCCCCTAACCCATCTACTTCTCCTAAAGATTTTTCTTTTGCAATTGATCTTTGAATTACAGCAGCTATTTTAACCAATAATTCATCATTATCCACTTCTATTTCTAGACATTCTTTTAATACAGGTACAATAATTGTTGCTTCGGTTATATTATTTATCAACGAATTTAAATGATCAACTAACTCTTCAATTTTTTTTGATCTTTTTTGCTTAGATGTATAAATATCTTCTATAATATTTGCAAATGTCTTTTCTTTAAAAATTATTTGATCAAAATCTGACATTCTTCAGTTTTCCTTTCTTTTATTTTGTAGGGATGAAATTGTACAAGTCCAGTTTCTAAGTAATTTGATGCAATTGTTTTATAAATAGATTTAAACTTAGCAACAACATGTGTGATTTGAATTGATTCAATAGTTGGTAAAATTTCTCTTATTGTCAAATAAATTGCTTTTTTATTTAAAATTGTTAATCTATCTCTATTTCTTAATATATCTAATAATGTTAAAGCGATCCTATATTCTGGTCTTGTTTTTATAAAGAAAAAATCAAGATTATTTTCTAAATAATCAATAATTTTTTCAAAAAATATTACCTTTTCTTCTACAGCTAAAGGATTATCTTCTTCATATAAAAAATCAGCATCATTTAAACTTTCATGTAGTTTCAAATAAGAATAATGTTCTCTACTCATATTTATTAAAAAGTTTTTTGATATAACAGTAAAATATGAAAAAGCCCTACCAGAATTTCGATCATAATGTGGCATTTTTTCTAATAAATGAGAAACTGTTTTATTCTGCGTTTCCTGGACTGTTATACCTGGAAAATAAAATCGTAAATCATTTATCCAATATTCAGCTAATTTATTAAATGCTTCATTAATATAATTATTAAAAAGATAATTTTTTTTAATTTGATCATCAGTATTGTTATAATCAACAATAGCTTGTTCAGTTTCTTTGTTAAAATAATAATTTTTTAGTTCTTTCACAATCATGTTTTAAATAAGAAAAAAAATGGTAGTTATGAACCGGTTTCCCAGCATCATAACTACCATTAAGAATTAAAATTTTTAGTAGACTATTCTCTAATTTTTAATTTAGAGCTTAGATCCGCAATATTTGCAGAAGTTATCCTTTTGTTTTACAGCTTTTCCACAATTAGGACAAAATATATTCTTAAGATCTCTCTTATCAATTAATTTTGCTGAAAATGGTAAAATTTGTAAATTAATAGTTTTAAATGGCCAAAAGTTGAAATCACCATAATAATTAGAAAATTGTTGATTTGATTTCGACCCTTGCTCGATTCTCCCCGTTTCTACTTTTTCTGTTTCATTGGGGCTTAATACATCAAGGCTACAATTAAAACTTTTTCCTGAACAAAGATTCATATCCGATGAGATATTACCGTTATAAATTTCATTCCATTTTTTATAATTTGAATTATCTACCCACCCAGTATAATAAGTTGTAATAGTATTAGTATATAATTGTTCATTATAAAATTCAACTTTTACTTTTCCATTTGATTTAATTGCTTCAAGAGCTTCCGCTGAATTATCAATGGAATAAGTATTAAACTTGAATTTCTGGTTACTATCAATAAACCGTTCAAGCCAAATCCTCTCTCCGGGTTTAATTACCAATAATGAACTTGAAATTTGTACATCATTTATAAAAACCTTTGCAGCAATTGTGTTTGATGTAGGATTAAATAGTTCAATTTGAAACTCTGTTTCATTTTTTAGAAAAAAGTTACCATTTTGATATTCTGGTAAAACACTTTTGTTAATAGCAATTTTCGCTGTCGGCTCTTTCGAGCTAATTGTTAAGTTTGTCATTATGACCTCCTATTTTAATTAAAATTTTGCTAACTTCTTTATTGCCGAAACAATTCAAAAGCTATCCCTAACTCGAAGCAAACAAAAAAGGCTTTATGTTTCTTTTTTAGATTCTGGGTTAATTCTAAACTGGAATCCATTTAGTTCATCTTGGATTAATTGAATATTTTTAAAAAACCACCCGATTTCATCATCAGATGCAAATATTCCTTTTTTATCTATATCATTTAAAATCGTTTGCGACCAGATAATTTTTTCTTCAATACTGCCAAAAACTACTAAAGCTTTACTAACTTCTGCTTTTAAAGCTTCATTATTTTTAATAATTATTTTTTGAGTTTTATATAAATTTCTTATCATAAATATAAGAATACATATTATTATAAAACATATAGCTGAAATAATTATCCAAGTTAACATGTCATTTATTATTAAATATATCGTCAAATTTATTTTCTAATTCCTTTATTTTATCTTTCTTTTCTTCTTTTGTAACTTTTTTATTTTTATTTTTTCTATATTGTTCATATTCTATTCTATATGACATATAATCAGCTTGTTGTAAAATAAAAACTAAATTACACTGGGGGATTTTATCTTCAGCAAATTGGGTTAAATATATTTTATTTTTTTCTTTATACATTCCATCGTGAGCATAGATAGCAATAAATTCATATTCGGACATTTTTATCCCATATTGATTTAATATCCAAAGCGATCTATCAGAGTGATCAAAATACGGAATATTAGGATTTTGTTTATATATTTCTCCTCTATTTTCTATATGCCATTTTGAATCATTGGGTATATAGTTATCTTCTATAAGATTCCCCACTTTTCCAATATCATGAACTAAAGCACAAAAAACAAGATCCTCCTTTGTATATCCAGAAAGATCCGAACTCATTTCCTGCCAAATTTTATAAATTTTTAATGAATTTTGAATTACATTTAATGTATGTATAACTAATCCCCCAGGCGAAGCCAAATGAAAGTAATTTGTTCCTGACGCTGGACTTATAGCTATTCTATCACCTAAATCATTAAATAGTTTTAATAATTTTTCTTTTCTTTCCCCTGAGAATGTTTTTTCAATTATTGAGAGTAAATTATTAAAATTATCTAATATTTCAGTTTCTGTTAAGTTTCCCATTATTTCTTTTTTGATAAAACTTTTATTTTTTTATCTTTTTGTTTAATCTCCTTTTCTATTTTTTTTCTTTGTCTTGGTAGTAATTCTATTTTCATAAGTTCCTTTTTTAATTGGGTTATTTCAGAAAACAAATGATTTTTTTCTACTTCTATTTTTTCTTTCTCTCTGGGTGTTAATTTCTTCTTTTTTGGTTTCGGGACAACGACTGTTGGTTCTAATGTTCCTTTTAAATCAACTTGTTCAGTTCCTTTATAATAAACATTTTTTTCTGAATCTACATAAATCTTCATAAATTTCCAGCCCCTTGGTTTTACTATTGAAGATTTTTTTTGTCCAAAAGCTTTCGGTGGTTCTATTATTTTTTGAACACATCTCCAACATGTTACCTTTACAGTGCCAGCCGTACAATTGTTTACTGGATCTTCACATATTTTACAAGGTAAAGTAATAAGTTCTCCATGATTATGACTTATATCTTTTCCTCTTGATTTAATGTTTGTACCTTTTCTTCTGACTTTCATAACTTTAGTTTTAAAAATTAATATTTTATTTTTTAATTTGGAACCATTCCACCATCCGGATTCATATGAGTTGTCGCTGGTCTTGGAGGATCAAAGGTTTTTAAAATTTCAATAACTTCCTTTTCAGCAGTATTTTCTTGGATTTTTTCTACTGGAATTTCTTGATTATTTTCCATATTATTTGTAGTGTTCATTTCAGTTTCCTTTATTAATTTTTCTGAAAGATTAACTTCTGCAGGAGGATCATATGGTGTATGATTGTTAATTTCTATAAAATCCGGGGTCGATATGTTTTTAGGAGAGTCCAATTCAGATTTGTTATCCGGTTTTTCAGAATTTAATTGTTCTAAATCCTTTTCTTTAATAGTATAAATATAAGCATTTTTTTTAAGAGATTCAAAATTATTTTCATCAATATTTATATCTTCTTTTAGATCTATTGTAGATATATCATTATTTATTTTAACATCTTTCTTTTTTCTTTGTTTCGTCGATGATGATTCTTTTTTTTCTGGAATGTTTTTATTTATTCTACTTTTATCAAGAGTCATTTGGCTAAATGCCATTAGAAGAACAACTGCAGCTGGATCAAATATACTTATAAATAAAGCTATAAGCCATTTAATAATATTATCCATTGAATTTGATGTTATTCTTGATAAATATTTTAGAGGATCTAATCTTGCTTTATTATTATCTATTATTACTGTTTGTATTATTTCATCTGTTTTTTGAATAGAATCGTTTAATGATGTCGTTTTTAAAATTATTCTATCTATTTTTTTATTGGCTGAATCAATATCAATATTTGCTTTATTAATTAAATCTAAAGTTGATTTTTCGCTCCTGTTTCTAGCATTTAATGAATCGAGTCTTCTTTCCTGAGAAGATCTTTGAGAAGCTAATTGGATAGCTCTCTGTTCATAAAATAATTTCTGTGATTCAAGATTTTTAATCTGAGATAAATAATAAGTTTTCTTATTATTCAATAATGAAATTTTATTTTCTTGAGTATTTAATTCAACAGAAGATATTTCATACCCTGAACTTAGAATTCCAAAAATACCAGCACTTGTAATTATCATACAAGTAATAATCATTACCCCTAATATAGATCTAAAAGCCCAGTTTATTGTTTTCCAACGTTGGTATAAAAATGCTACTGATACTATTTTACCTAATTCTATTACAGATGCCATAACAATTACAGCTGCTGAAATTCCAGAAAATATTAATGAAAGTCCATATATAGAAAAAGAAGCTGAACATATAGCAATAGCAATAGCTGTAAATCCTACAAGAAATCTCAAAACTTTATTATCCTGCATCAACATTAGTTTTCTCCGTTGATAATTTTATAGTTAAAAGTTCTTTACTTATTTCTGAATCATATTGTATTTTTTCATCAGAATTAATTTCTAATAAATAATTATCTACTTCTTCAATTTTTTTATTTTCTTTTTTACTAAGAAATTCATCTATAATTATTTCAATAGACTTTTTATCTGTAATAATTTGTGAAATAATTTCAGCATCATCAATCTTCTGACATAAATAAATGACGTTATTCTTTCTTAAAATAATATCATATGAATATTGTTGTTTAATTTGGTCTAATGTTTCAATATCAGGTTCTTGAAAGCTGTTTATAACAAGATATGCATTATCTTGATATTTTACTATAGATGGAAAGTTATTCATATTGAAATGTTGGTGAAACTTGTCTGTAAACTACATCATTTAATAAAAAGGTAATTATATTTTCAGTCTGAAAAGAAATTATTAATTTTCTGAAATATTCATATTCTTGATCATGTAATAATGAAATAAATGATTTGAATGATTTAAAATTAAATAAAAAATAATATTTTATTTTATTTTGAGTCATTTTCCATAAAAAAAGAACATATTCATTATTTGTTTTTTCAATTTGTTTTCTAGATAATGATGGATTTTCAGTTGAAATGGTTTCATCTATATATTCTGTTGCTTCATCGATAATTGAATTTAAAAAATCATGAAATGATTCTTCAAAAAGATCTTTAAATTCCCATTCAAATAAGTTTATAAAATAATCATTATTTCCAGAAAGTTCAAGAGGAATTTGTTTCATTATTTAATTTTTTTTTCTTTTAGTTAGAACTTTCTTTCCTTCGGAAAGAATTAAATAATTGTTATATTTAAAAAAGAAATATATTTATATTATTTAATAATATTATTTTAAGCAACTTAACAGTTGCTACTTTTCGTTTTTTTTTCTGCTTTTCAACGCTAAGGGCATACTTCTCCTTCTTGGCTTTTTATCATTTTCACATTACAATTATATAGTGAGTGATAAATTCCAACTTTGTTTATTTTTTTATACTTGGCCAAGTGCTTGAAAAGCACTTCAGTAACTTTGTTTTTATTTGAAACTGACATTGGGTTTGTGCTGTTATGCACAATAAGGTTTTGGGTTATTTCTCCCTAATTGGTCTACAGGATTCCTCCCATATGAAAATATATTTTAAATTATGGTATTTGTTGGCCACTCGGCTTCTAAGAGTGTATATTCATTTTTGAAGTCTCGTATTTTTTTATCTAATTTGGGTAAGTTAATTTTACCAATTTTATCTCCCTTAACTTCTAATACTGCTATTTTAATGAGTTTTTTTACTTCTTCTGTAGTAAATACCACTCTTCCTGAATTATCTGTAAGAGCTTTGACTAAATTAATTGCAATTGATTTCATATTTCTAAAAATTTAATTCGACTTATGAATATAATATAAAAAATTTTTATGAATAATTCAAAAATATTTTTAAAAATTCTTAATCCCGTCTCTTATCTTGGTTATGTTCACGATTTCACATTTCTGTGCGAATGATTTGACTGATCTATGTGTACATCACAACCAGAATTGTCATTCCAAATTTCATTAAGAATTTTTCTTTGTAATGAGAACCAGAGTTGAATTGGCTATCAAAAAATATTTTAGTAGCGCAGATCCGATTCGAACGGATGATAACTTTCGTTATTTTGGTTTATGAGACCAATGAGTTAGGCCACTACTCTACCGCGCAATATTTTAATCTTTATAATAAAACTCTTTATCTTTATGCCTATTTAATGACTTAAAAATTTTATCATCATTAAACCGTTGATTATTCACTTCTATAATATGTTTAAACCAAATCATTTCAGCTGTTTTTTTCCAAGTGTCAAATATAGTTAACTGATTATTTATAGAAAATTCATCTTGTAATATTTTAAATCCATTTTTATCAACTACATAAAAATTCTTAAATCTATCTCGTTTTATTTTTGCATTTGGAAATAATTTTTGTACTTTTCGTTTGGCTCGTTGATATTCAATTTTTCTTTTAGATGATAACATAGTTAAATAAATTAAATAACTAAAAAAACTAATTGCTGTCTACAGAGGAATCGAACCTCAGAAAATGTACTTTTCTGTTCCCTGCTCAGCGCGCTGTTAAATGAGCTTTAACTGTTAGACAACCAAAGAATGTTATTTCTTTGTAATTGAGTCGATAATTTTAATCGAATCAACATTCATAATGGAAGTATCTTTAACAATAGAATCAGATGAAATTGAATCTATTGATGAATTTGAATTAGTACAGCTTGGTGTGCTAATAAATGCAAGTGAAATAAATGCCATTACGAAAAAAATTAAAATAAGTCTTTTCATTAATTTACCCTCCTTTCTAGTGTTTCAATGAATTTTAGTTTAAATAAATATAATATAAAAATTTTTTTTTAAAAATTCAATTTTTTTTTAATTTAGTTTTTGAACAAATGTAAACCCCGATTTATTTTTAGGATCAAAATTTGGAAGTGTTTCTTTAACTTTGTTGTATAACTCACTTATATTGATCATATATTTTCCAGAATAATCTTGACGATGTGATGCATTTACCACTATCTCATCAGATATAAATCCTAATTGGAATGCACGAAGAATAGTAATCATTTTAGCAACATTTCTATCGCAGATATCAGACCATAAGACGTATATATCTGTTCCATATATACCCATTGCATCTAAAGTAAGTAAATTACCAAATCCCCCTAATAAATTGTCTGGATCTATTTGGTCACCATATTTTAAAAGATCCATACAAGCAGTTAGCGCACCTGGATTATTTTCCGATATTTTTTTAATGGCCTCTATCATTGTGTCCATTAATTCAATTCTTGTGTTTTGATTCATTTTAATTATAATTTTTTATTTTTAATTGCAATAAAAATAGTGTATGGAAATAATAAAAAATTCACAAAAAAAGCAATTAAACAATTTAACCATATTCCGTAAAGATTTTTTGATATTATATATTGTTTATAAGTAGCATACATTCCCCATGTGAAAGCTAATATTAAATATATAAATAAATATATCATCCCCATTAGTTCAGGAATTATAGATTTTAAAGTTTTTCAAGTTTGGTTTCCCATTTCTTAACTCTATTTAATAGTTCAGTATTAACAGTTTCTAAAAATTTTCCATAAGCATTAGCAATTCACCGGGTTCCGGGAATATCCTAACCCGGGCCAATCGATGTTTGTTTTATTCATTTTGTTGCGTTTAAAAACTGTTTAACCCATTCCCCGGCTTCTGCGAAAGTTTTATCCACAAAGCCCATCATCTCTTTCACTTCTCATTCGCTGAACAGGACCATTTCTATCATCATGGCTGTTAATAATCTCTTGTAATGCAATTGCTTTGGATTCCAACCATTCCGTGTATCTGTCGCTATATGTTCCCGTTACGGGATCAATAGCTGTTTCTGTTTCGTTTGGGATGTGATTAAATTCGCTTTGTAAATCAATTACGTTCATTATTTTTCTCCTTTCGTTTTATTTTTGAATTCCCTTTTTGTCATGTCGATAAAATACTTTTTATAAGCCGGGTGATACACTCCGTATTTCTTAATCAACTCTTCATGACCCGTACAAGCAACCGCACTGAACACATCATAAAGTTCAACTTTAATTACATCATCACCCGGCTTGATGACCCTGTTACAAATCAAACATTTTTGGTTGAACCGTCCGCATTTGTTACACTTAACACAAATTTCACCGTAAGTCAGTTCTGGTGATTTGCAGTTCTTTATGGGCGCAAAATCAATAAATCCATTACTCATTTTGGTTCTCCTTTCGTTTTATTGTGCAACGGCGGTGATGCTTTGAGAGCTTGACCTGTTCGATCTTACAGGTTGCTATACATAAGCACCCGCCTAT
>JALNXF010000016.1 GCA_023230505.1 Candidatus Altimarinota bacterium
AAAATGCAGGCAAAATCGCCGGTGAAAATAATAGTGACGAAATTAATATTGATTTCGCAAAAGAATCTTTGAAAAGTTTTAAAGGTACTTGGCGTCGTCTAGAATTCAAGGGTGAAACTATTAACGGCGCTCTGGTTTATGACGATTACGCTCATCATCCAAGTGAAATAAAATCTTCACTTTTGGCTTTGAAAGAAAAATATTCAGATAAAAAAATCTTGGTAATTTTTCAACCTCATCTTTATTCTCGCACTAAATCTTTTCTCGAAGGTTTCGCAGAGGTTTTGCGCCAGTTTTGCGATAGAGTGATTGTTTTGCCAATTTATGCTGCTCGAGAAAAAGCAGATGGCACTATTGATTCGATGATGTTGGTGGAAAAAATTTACGAAGATAAAGCCGAACACGCTGATAATTTTTTTGAAGCAACAAAACTTTCTCTAGATAAAAATATTAATACTGATTGGATTATTGTGACAGTTGGCGCTGGAGATGTTTCAAGAGTCTCTAATATGCTCGCCCTGACAATTGTGGAATAAAAATCGACTTTTAAAAACATATCCACTTTTTTCGCCAAAAAAATAATTGTCGTGCTATAATTTTGATAAGAACTTTTTATGGATAATCCAGAACAAATTACATATTTTGGACAAACTGATGCGAGAAATCGTCGTTTGACATTTGGTATCAAAGCTAAAGACAGAACTAAACACGTCTACGTGATTGGAAAAACTGGTATGGGTAAATCTACTCTACTTGAAAATATGGCTGTTCAGGATATTCGTAACGGAAACGGTTTTGCTTTTATTGATCCACACGGCAGTGCTATCGACACACTTCTAGAATATATTCCCAAAGAAAGAATAAACGATGTGGTTTATTTTGCTCCTTTCGATATGGGTCATCCTATTTCTTTTAATGTGATGGAGGATGTTGGTTACGATAAACGCCACCTGGTCGTTTCTGGTTTAATGTCGACTTTTAAAAAGATTTGGCAAGACGCTTGGTCAGCTAGAATGGAATATATTTTAGGTAACACTTTGTTGGCGCTTTTGGAATATCCCGACGCAACTTTATTGGAGGTGAACAAAATGTTAGCCGACAAAGAATTTAGAAATAAGGTTGTAGCTAATGTGACTGATCCTGCGGTGAAATCTTTTTGGGTAGATGAGTTTGCAAAATATACTGATAAATTTGCTGCTGAGGCGACTCCCGCCATTCAAAATAAAATTGGTCAATTTACAGCCAATCCTTTGATTAGAAATATTATCGGTCAACCAAAATCTTCTTTTGATTTACGAGAAATCATGGATCAGAAGAAAATAATTTTCATTAACTTATCTAAAGGACGAGTAGGAGAGTCAAATGCTAACTTGCTGGGTTCCATGTTGATTACTAAAATTTATTTAGCTGCTTTGTCACGAGCCGACTCAAATAAGGCTAATCTAGAAAAACTTCCAAATTTCTATTTGTATGTTGATGAGTTTCAGTCTTTCGCCAATGATTCTTTTGCTGATATTTTATCAGAAGCTCGAAAATATAAATTAAATTTAACTATCGCTCACCAATATATTGAACAAATGTCTGACGAGGTGCGAGCTGCGGTTTTTGGAAATGTGGGAACCATGATTACTTTTAGAATTGGTTCAACTGATGCCGAGGTCTTTGAAAAAGAATTTGCCCCAAATTTTATTTCTGAAGACATTGTAAATTTAGGTTTTGCTCAGGTTTATCTAAGGTTGATGATTGACGGTATTGGTTCTCAACCTTTTTCTGCTACCACTTTACCACCCCTCCAAAAACAAGAAGCGGCTTTTCTAGATGAAATTATTACTGCCTCTCGTCAAAAATATACTAGACCAAGAGAAGAAGTTGAGGAGGTTATCAAAAAATTACATCAGTCTTCTGGTGGGGGAAATAATGGCGGTGTTGAAAATAAAAACAGTAATAAAAATAGTGGAGGTGATTTTAGAACTTTTAATGATAAGGGTCCGAGTTTAGTTGTTGAAAATAAAAGTTTTGTTAAGAAGATTGAAGAGGTTGGTAAAAGTCGTCCTGTTATTAGTAAAACTAACGCCGTTAAAATTGAAAAACATTTTGAAACAAGGAGGGAAGAAAGAGAACCTAGAAAAGAGACAAGAAGGTTGCCAGAAGATCATAGTTCTTTGGAGACAATTTCATTACGTGATTTAACGGCTAAAACTACCCCAAATAAGCCAGATAAGAAGGGTCCAAGTGAAGATAATAAGAATAGCCTAAAAGAGGCTTTGGCGGGCATTTTGGGCGATTTAAAGGCTACTGAAGCTCGTCCCGAGCCTAAAAAACCTCATATTGATATTCCAAGAAAACCTAAAGAGGAATCTCCACGTCGTCAACATAATGAAATTGCTGAATCTGAATTGCGAAAATTGTTAGAGCTTTAAAAAAACTTTCGATAAGACTAATATTTTTTAAATAAAGCTGCAACAATTCTTAATAAAACTAAAAACATTGCCGTTAAAAACTTAGGGTAGAATTTTCTATTATCAAAAATAATTTGAGCTAAAACACCAAGATTTTTTATTTTATTAAAATTTGAAACGTTTTGATCGTGTTTTTTGTAAGCTGTTAAAAATTCTGGCAGATTGGCAATTTTATTTTCATGAGCCATTTTTAGTAAGGTAGCGTAGTCTTCCCAGATTTCATATTTTTCATCATAGCCACCAATCATCATCAAATAATCTTTCTTAATTAAAACACTTGAATGAGTGATTTGATTCTTGATTAAAAACATTTCTCGAATTTTTAACCATTCTGTCTGATTGACTATTTCTCCAATTTTTTGATTTTGAGAGTCAACGATAATAGTATTAGTTCCAACTGCTGCATAATCAGGATTTTTTAATAAAAAATCAATTTGCTTCTCTAATTTGTCTTCAGTTAACCAAAAATCATCACTATCCAAAACTGCAACATATGAACCGACAGATTTTGATAAAGCAAAATTTCTAGTTTTAGTAATCCCTAAATTTTCTACTAGCCTAAAATATTTTATACGATTGTCGATCGAGATATATCTTTTGACTAATTCTTCTGTTCTATCGGTTGAATTATTGTCGACAATAATAATTTCTAAGTTTTTGTAAGTTTGACTAAGGGCACTTTCAATAGCTAAAGGTAAAAGTTTGACTCGGTTTTTAGTAATAATTTGGACGCTAATTTTAGGCGCTATTTTTTCTATAGGGTCTTTTTTATGTAAAGTTGAAACTTTAACTTTATTTTCATTTTTTTCTTTTTTTATATCTTTATCCATGTTTCTGGAATTATATTAGGGTGGGGATTTGGTTTTTTATTAACCCATTTTTTGGGGGTAATGATTATTTTATCAGAATTTTTATTAAGCCAAGCACCCCACCAGGAAAATGAAGAATTGGCAATAATTTGGTGCTGACACTGACTCATTAGGTAAAGCTCCTCGTAATCTTTGAAGTGATTTTTTGAGATATTTGTATGAGTTGGAATAATCTCATTAAATTCTTTTTTGGCAAAAGTTTCGGTGACCCATTTTTCATCATCTGTGAAAATATAAAAGGTTGGCGCGATGATATTGATGTTGCTGGTGTTATTTGAAGAAGTTTTTTGCTGATTAATTTTTTCTTTGATTAGCTTAATAGCTTCTTGATAATATTCAATTGAACAAACCCCGTGGTATTTATTGGTTTTTTTATCATGAACATAATCACCTCGACGAATATGAATTGAGACTGAATTTTCCTTTTGGAGTACTTCTGAAAGTTGTTTTACTTTTTCATCAAATAATTCTTTTTTAAAAGTAAATTCTTGACGAATTTGTGGAGTAAATTCTGCAAAGTTTTTTTCAGATTGAAAAATTCCTTCTAAATAAATATTTTTGCCTAGAGTAATTTTATTTCCGATTTTATTTAAGAAATCTGGATGAAAATCTAAATAGTAATTTCTCAAAATTTTTTGATTAATAAAATTACCTAACTTTGATAAAAATCCGCCATTGTTTATTCCTGAAATTTCTTCGGAAAGGGCAATAGGAGAGGAGATATTAAAAACATTTAAAGCAAATTTTCTGGGAGTGACTCTGGTAACATGATCATAATTTGAGATATCTATTTTTTGCTGAGTTTTATTTTTTAAAGCCAGAGCAAAACCTGTTGCATATTGGAACATCTGGTTTCCAAGCCCGCCCTTAAGTTTAGTGATTATCATAATATTTGTTTATTTTTTCCTTAGGTATATATATTAAATTATCATATTTATATGAATTCTCCACGGTGTGTTTTTCCAAATACCCATTATTTTTAATTAAAAAAGGTAGATAATTATTTTTTTGAAGAGTATTGTTAACAATTTTAATATTATTGATCCATTCTTTATCTCCTGCAACCTCTATACTTAGAATAGGTCTAATTTCTTTTAGTACTTTAACAGAGCCTTCAAGAGCTAAATATTCACTACCCTCAAGATCTAATTTAATAAAATTTGGTTTAATATTTTCTACTTCGCAGTACGTATCAATTGTCGTAGTTTGTACTCTTATTTTTTGCTCTAAACCTTCAATTTCCTTAATATTTAATCTCTTGTTTATAGAATTAAAAGCATTATATCCAATGCCGTAATCAATAAAATCAATCTCAGTTTCTTTATCTAGAATAGCTAATTGATTTATTTTAATATTTTTTTTTTGTAAAGAATTTTTTTTTAAAAGTTTAAAAGTTTTTGGTGTTGGTTCAAAACTGTGCACACTTCCTTTTTCGCCAACAAGGGCTGAAGATAGTAAAGAATAAAACCCTATATTAGCTCCGCCATCAATAAAAATCTCATTTTCTTTCAAGTTTCTAATTATAAAGTTTGTTAGATTGGCTTCAGCACACCCGTAATATATAAAGGTGTTTGCGTTTGGTAAATCTCCATACATATTATCTCCCCATAATGTTTTAAATTTAATTGTAAAAGGTTTTATTTTGGCAGCAGTAGCTAGAATATAATAGGGAAAAGTTTTAAGGAATTTTTTAAATAATCTTTCTTTTTTGGACATTGTGCGAAATTTTTCAATTTCCAATATTTTTTTTATGATCTTTTCTCTATCCATTGTTTTTAATTAACTTTAAAAAATTTTCAGCACTTTTTTCTTGAGATAAATTATTAAAGACATAATCTTTAGCTGAAAAATTATTTATATCTTTGATAAAAGTATAAAGTTTGTTCTTGAAATCTATACTGTCTTCAAAATACAAACCAGACTGGTTTGTTAAGTATGGGGCAGAAATATTCCCAGAAACAGAATATTTTTTATTTGGATAAAAATATCTGTGGTTATTCCAAACTAATGTTGGCACATCGTAACTCCAAGATTCTAGTAGTGCCAAACCCTGACTTTCTATTTCTTGTAAATAAATCATAAAATAAGATTTTTTTAATAGTTCCAGATATGTTTTTTGATTGAATTTTCCATATTCTAAAATCTCAGTTTTGATTTTTTCTTTTTTTAGAAATTCCACTATTTCTTCAAAAAGTTTTTCCGGACAATTTTTCTTATAAATAAGACAAATTTCTCTATTGATAAATTTATCAATAGGAACACAAACTCCAACAGGCCAAATTTTAATTTTATCTTCCAGTTTGTTACCTTGATATTCAAATGTGCTATAAAAATCTTTTACCCACTTAGAAGGTACAATAATTCTGTCTATTAATGGACTAAAAAGTATAAAGTTATTTTCGTCAGGAGTGACTACTATATTAGGTCCAGCGAATATTTTTTTAGTAGGATCATGTTGCTTTAATTTTATTGCCACATTAAGAGCTTGTACGTCTCGGATAACACACAATTTAGATCCCAAAGGGATTTTTTTGATTGAGGGATCAATTAAAAAATCAGTATTATTTTTTCTAAGTCCAGAAACTAGATTTTGTATTACAGCACCAGGACCTCGAACGCCCTGTATTTTCTTTTTAAGAAAATACTTAATTTCTGATTTATAGAAACTTAAATCAAAAAAACTTTCTTTCGGTTTTTTTGTTAGTATGATAATCATTTCTAATAATTACAAGTAAATAGTTTTGTAAGTCTCATTTTTCCAGGCAGGATTATTTTTATCCATAAAATCTACTTGATCATAATTATAGTTCTTTAATCTATAATTAGTCCAATTTGCAAAATAAGGTCTTTCTTGGCAAATAATACCAGCAATAGCATCTATTCCAGCACCAGCATCAATAAAAATTTTATTTGAATATATTTTTAATAGGGGAATTAAAGCTAGTTTGCTGCTACCACTACCAACTAGGAAAATTTTAGCTCGACTATTTTTAACTAAGTCTCTAATATTTTCATAAAGTTTTTCTACGTCATCAGCTGCACCTATTTGTGGGATTTCAATGAAGTCAGAAAATTCTTGAATACCAAGATATTTTTTATAATCATCATTCTTCTGTAATTCCTTTATTAGTTCTATTTTTTCTTTAGGTGCAATGATACCTATTTCTGTTGGAAAATTTTTGAAAATCCATTTGTTAGAAATAATAGAATAGACAGATTCACAAGACAGAGATTTTCCCGATATTAATTTTTTAGTATTTTCTAGATAAAGAGAGCCTCTTTTAAGTGAGATTAAATATGAAACTATATAAGACAAAACACCAAATATATTTATAAAATTTAATATTTTGTCTAGGCTGTAATTAAAATATTTATTATCTTTTATAAAAATAAGAACTCGATTATTATTTTTAAATATCTTTTCTGAGAATCTTTCAATTGTTTCAGTAACTATAAAATTTCTCCATTCTTTAATCGAAGATGATCCAAGATTAATTGTAATTAGATCATTGTGCCAAAACATGGATTTATAAAGATTCATGTTTAATTGAGAGTATTTTTTGGTCAAAGCTCTATTGCCAGGCTTAGCACTTCCTATCGGGATTTGTCTTAAAAATAAATAATCACCGTCACTAGCTCTTAAAATGCTTAAGCCCTTATTTTCAAGATAACTAGCGTTTATTAATCTAGTTATCTTTCTAAAATCATCTTGCAGAAAACTTTTTCCAAATTTTCTCGCAACATTTGTTTTTAAAGGTGAACAACTTTTATCATTATCTGTTTCGATTCCTTGTATAAAATATCTAGATTTAGTTTTTAAGAATGAGATTTTTTTAAAAACCATAATATTTTTTGACCACCAACTGTTGCCGACACTCTCAAGATTTATCTTTAGATAATCGGATATTTTTTGAGTGGCTTCTGACCAATAATAAAAACCCTCGGCCTCGACTTTTTTTATAATGTAAGATTTTTTCTGAGGATTGATATGTTGTCCTTTAGGATCTATTCTATCGTTTGACCAAGTTAATATAACTATGTCGTCTGAATGTTTAGTAATATTTTTAATTAAAATTTCCTCATATTTTTTATCTAAATGTTCTCCAACCTCCGAACAGTTAACAATATTGTATTTCTTCCCTAGGTCTAAGTTTTTTGATAAGTCTTCAATTTTAATGAACTCAACAATTTTTTCACTGGCATATTTTTTAGCCCATTCAAAATATTCAAGACCAATAATTTTTGTAGATGGGTATTTTTCCTTTAGGGATTCCAGTAATTTACCATTACTACAACCAAAATCAGCAAAAGAATTTATTAAATTAAGATCGAAGACACTTTCTAGTGCTGCTAAATATATTTGATATGGTTCTATTTTTCTGTCATATTCTTCTTCTCCGTAAGTCATTTTATTTATTTTCAAAAGTTTTTATTAGATTGCAGATTGTTGTAACGTCATCTACAGAAACATCGTGGTGTAAGGGAAGTATCATATATTTATTTTCTAACTCATCCATATTTTTGAAATTTTTTCGACCTCCGAATACTGTATATTTATCATTTCTATAATGGTAGATACCAGTTTCAACACCGTTTTCTTTTAAGAAGTTCATCAGCTCTTCTCGTTTATCTGAAAAATAAGTAGCAAACCAAATATGGGCTTCAATACCATTCCTTTCGTATTCATTAATAAGAGATCGGCGGTGATTTATTAACTTATCTATTGATTTCATATTACCCAAACCAATAGCCGCGGTAATATCATTCATATGATATTTATACCCAGCTTCTAAAAGATCTGTATCACCTTGTTTTTGTTTTAAATCTCGATCGTAACCAAACCAGCGTAGTCTTTTAGCTTTGTTAAAAAGGTTAGTGTCTTTAACTATCAACATTCCACCATCACCAGAGGTTAATGTTTTAATTGCTTGCAAAGAAACACAAGTAAAATCTGCTTTACCCCAAAAATTAGATCCAATAACTTGAGCAGCATCTTCAATTAATTTAATGTTTTTTTCTTTTGCAATTTCCAGTAATTCTTTTAATCCTCTATTATTGCCTCCAAAATGAACAAAGATTATGGCCTTAGTTTTGGTTGTTATCTTTGCTTTAACGTCTTCAATTGAAATATTTAAATCTTTATCAATATCGGCAAAAACAATAGTAGCTTTTCTCCTAATTAAGGGAAGGTTCGTAGCAGTACAAGTCAAAATCGGTGTAATAACCTCGTCACCTTCTTGGATATCGGCAAGTTCATAAGCCAATTCTAGAGCTGTTGTTCCAGAATTTAATGCACACACATTTTCTAATTGAAATTTTTCAGAGAAGAGCTTTTCAAACTCTTTAACGCGTGGACCTTCTGCCAACTGACCACTCCTAAGTGTTTTAATAACATTTAGGATTGCATAAAAATTAACGTATGGTTTAAATAATTTTATTTTTTTTCTTGACATAAATATTCTTTTAATCCTTCTTCAAACGAATACAAAGGTTTCCATCCCAACTCTTCTTTTAAACGTGTTCCATCCATCTGATATTTTGAATCCATGCCTTCACGATGACTAGGGTGAGTAGAGCATTTTTTTCCTGTTACTTTTTCTGCTATTTCGATTATCTCCTCGACTGTATAACCGTCATTTAAAGTTACATTATATGTACGATCTCCTTTTTCCAAAATTAAATCAATAACCGGTGGTATGTTTTTAACATAAATATATTCTCTGTATCCTTTTCCTTTGTTGTGTAAGGGGATAGAATATTCTCCGTTAAGACTGTCTTTTATAGCAGGCATAATTTTACGTCTATCTTGTCTGTGTCCAAAAACATTACAAAATCTTGTTTCAGCAGTCTTATCTCTCAGTTCTTTAAAACTGTTATCATATGCTAATCTCATTAGAGAACCAGTAGCTTTTGAACAAGAATATGGATTTTTTGGAAAAATGATCTCGGTTTCTTTTTTAGGATGTTCACATTCACCGTACACTTCATCTGTAGATATGTAAATAAGTTTTTTAAAATTCGGTATCTGTTTACATGCCTCGAAGATATTAATATTTCCTAATATGTTATCTACCATTGTTTCGTAAGAGTATTTAATTGAAAAATCAACATCTGATATTGCTGCTGCGTGTATGATATATTCTGGATTTTCTTCAATAATCAGATCTATAACTTCAGGTGAAGATACGTTTATTTTATAATACTTAAAAGAACCATTAATAATTTCGGGATGAGAACCAGAGGATTCGTTATCTAGTACTACTACGGCCCACCCTTTATTAACAAAATACTCTGTTACATAAGAAAAGATAAAACCTAATCCGCCGGTTATCAAGATTTTAGGTGTTTTACGCATACAGGTTGTCATTATATGTAATAATGATATTATTGTCTACATATGAAAACAGCGATATTGTTACCAACCGCTTTCGTTACAACAAGTTCAGATCGACCAGACAGAGACACAAGAATATCTCAATATATCAATGGTTTTAATAAAATATCAGAGTTTATAAGCAAACATCCAGAATTAAATTTAGATGTTTATGTTGTGGATAGTACAGTAGAGAATGAAGATTCTATAGATCCACTTTTGAATCAATCTATTAACTCAATTAAAAATCTAAAAGGAAAGTTTTATTTTATAAATAATGAATATGGAAAGATTAATAAGGGTGCGGGTCTTATTGTTCAATGGAAATATGCTTTATCTAAAATTGGTGATCAATATGATTATGTTATCCATTTTGAACCAAGACAAAGACTAACAGACTTCTCTTTCTTTGAAAGATTTGTAGCAAATCCACAAAATTACGCTCGTTCTTGGTTTCCTAAAGCTAAAAAGTTTAAAGTAATTCCAATTACATTAAGTCAAATATTAACAGGGATGATTGCACTCAATAGAAATGATCTTGAAAAATATTGTAATAGTGTTGATTTAGATAAAATGGTTCGAAATAGAATCAGTATAGAAGATGATATATATAAGTTTTTGACTGAAAATAATATTAAATTTGAACATGTAGATAAATTGGGTATATCATGGCACGATGTTGCTAATGATATTTACGTAGATTTATAAGGTTATATATTTTTTTGGTATTAAATTTATTTCATTGAGAGCTTTTCTGTTCCATACTTTTGGTGAAATAACAATTTTTTTATCGTTATTATTTAAAAAAGCCGACCACCAACTAAAGGTACTATTAGAGATAATGTTATTTTGACACAGACTCATTGAAAACATATCTCTTGCTGGATTTTCTTTTTGTGGTTCGATAAAGATAATTTCACAACCTTTAAGTTCATTTTTAAGAAACATTTCCTTGGCTTCAGAAATATCATCTGAAAAAATTAAAAAAGTCTTACAGCCAGTTTTTGATTTAATTAAGTCCATGGCTTTTGAAAAATAGGTTCGATCACAAATATTAACATCCTCATTTCCAACGTAGTCAGCCTTTCTTATGTGGACAGAAGTTGAGTTTTTCTCACTATATATTTCAGAATTATTTAAATTTAAAATACTTATTTTTTTCAATAAGTCAGTTTCAATTGGATTAATATAATTAATATTTTGCCAATAACCATCAAGATATTTTTTACTTTTTACTTTTTCATAATCTACAAAAGTAAAAGCATTTTCTTGTTGATAATAAAGATTTAGAATCTTGAAAAATATCTTTCTAAAAATACCGACCTCTATTTTCCTATCCGTTATTAAAATTTCTATCTCTAATTTTCTTTCTTTATTTTTTTTGTAGAAGCTAACGTCGAATAGTACTTTTTCTTTACTAGAGTTTTCTAGGAATAGACCAAAAGCATATTGAAACAGCTGATTTCCTAATCCTCCTGATATTTTAACAATAATCATTTTATTTTTTTTATAACACAAATATGTAAATCTCCTGGAAATATTTTATTTTTAATCAGGAAACTGTCCATTTTTTGGATAATATTCTTAATGATTTTTGGAGACTTCATCCAACTATTCTGTAATCCGGGTAAAGCAGCAACGGTTTGAAAATGCAGTATCTTTAAGTCAGATCTTTCATAAAGATCCTTATAATCATCTGCAGACGAAATTGATTCAAAGGGAGATGTTTTATGGGAATGAGCTATTGATGCTGCAAAACTTTTACTGAATGCGGTTTTAGGTATTTTTATAAATAACAAATTCATAAATTCTTTTATATCTAACTCTATGATTGAGTGAGGTAATCTATTAAGTATAAGATAGAATAAGGCATTAGTTTTTAATTGTAGTGATTTTAAAATCCAGGTGTCATTTATGATTAACAAACCATCTTTGTTTAATAAATTATCTAAACAGTACTCTAAGACTTTTCTAGGATAAACTAAATGATGTAGTGTTCCGTGAGTTATAATACAATCAAAATTTTGTGGAAATGATATTTCATCTATTTTATTTAAATCTCCCTTTATAGTAATTATTTTTTTATCGTACTCCTCTATATTTTTTTCTAAGGATATATCTATGGAAGTTATGTTTTTTATTTTTCCTAAAGATAATATTTCATTAGATAGCCAGCCATCTGCACTTCCAAGTTCTAATACTGAAATGTTTTCACCTAGATTTTTAATGTAATTTAATTCTAATTCAACAGTTCCTTTACGGTAAGTTTGATATATATGTGTTTCTTTTAATTTATCAAAACTGCTTATATCTCCCTCAGAATTATGATACCTACTCCAAACATTTATTTCTTCTGTAAGGAGATCATTGTATTCTTGAGAATGAATACTCATTTTTGTTTTATCGAATCTTTTCATGTTAATTATTATAGGATAGCTTTTTTAATTTATTTTGTAAAACCTAAGAGATATTTTTTATTATCTAAAACACAAAAATATATCTTAGAACTTGTCCCGGTTTTAACTATTTTTATATTTTAACTCCGTAAGGTTTTTTTGAAATCCGATCTAACTTTTTTAGAAACAAAAGGAATTAAACATACCATGGAATATGAAATGGCTGTAGCAATTGCTGCGCCAGCCATACCCATTCTAGGTATTAAAATAATGTTTAAAATAATATTTAAGGCCATGGCAATAAAGGAGTTTAAGAAAATTAAAACCTTGTTATTTTCACTTAATAGATAGTTGTTCATTAAGAGACCTAAGAAAGTACCAATTAATGAAAAACTGTAAATGCTTAAAATAATAACTGAGCCAGAAAATTCTTTTCCATATAAGGTGTAGATGATTAGTTTTGAGAATAAAACATTACCAATACTTAATACAATTGAAATTGTTAACATAAGAATAAAGACCAGCTTTATTCTCTTAAAATATTTTTGTTCGTTATTTTTAGAGTTAATCATGGCGGGGAAGAGTGAGGCCATTAGAATATTTGGAATCATGTACCAAACCTCAGTTAGTCTAACAGCCGCATCATAGATACCAACTGATTTTGTATCTATCATATTTTGAATCATAACTTGGTCTATTCGAGTATAAATAAG
>JALNXF010000017.1 GCA_023230505.1 Candidatus Altimarinota bacterium
AACCTTTAATGATTTCTTTCCTGTGTTGAAATACTAATTTTTCACCTATTTCTTTTTGATGGAGTTCAAAAAATATATTTATAGATTGAGCATTATATTTTTTTAGTAACTGTTTAATAGGTAATATATCATTCGCATAATTAATAAATAAATCGACATTAAAATTCATATATGTCGAAAAATTATCAATTATTTTAAGTAGATATTGTTGATTTTTATTACCAAAATGGGAAACGAAAACTGATAAATTTTTCATGAACATATTTCTCTAGTATGTTTCCAGCAATCGCATTCATCACACATTTTTTCTGGATTTTTGCTTTTACATAGTTTAAGTTGACCCAAAAGATACTCCATATCAATCTGATAGTCTGATAATTTTTCCATATGTTCTCTTTGAAATTCTAATTTCTTTTTTAGTATTTCAAGAAGATGCTAATACCCTCAATCTCTATCATGCCAAATTATTGGAGACCATCTAATGAGTCTTAGCACATTATTAATTAATATTGATAAAAAAATCGGCAAATAATTAAAAAGAGATTTTCGATCAAATTCCGAATCATTTGGTTTAGGAAGTTGCTTATAATTCATAATTTACTGGATTATATGTAACAAAATAAGATTCACTTAAATTGCTTGCATTAATAAATTGTGTATTGCCGTCATAAAAAATTCCATACCCACTATGTATATGACCGAAAGCATGAACTTTTGGTTTTATTTCTTTTACTTTTTTTAACAATTCCTCACAGCCAAGACTAATATTTTTTCCAATAACTTTATCTAAAATTCCAAAAGGAGGACCATGTGTTATTAACACATCTGTATCAGTTGGAATTTTATCCCAATATTCTTTGATTTTATCGCCTCTTTGTACATTAAAAGCCCAATTACAAAATTCCGGTTGCCATGGAGAACCATATATTTTTATATTATCGACAATTATAAAACTATCTTGCAAATATGATATATTGGGATACTCTGATAATATTAATTTTGATTTATTAGGATTATCTTGAAAAAACCAGTCATGATTTCCAGCTATAAATATTTTTGTTTTATAATTTTCAATATTGTTAAACCATTTTAAAAAATTATAAATTTCATGCTCATATCCTCTACTTGATATGTCACCACAATGAATGAGAATATCACCACCATCTAGTTTTGGTAATTGCTTATGTTTACAATGTGTGTCACTTATAAAAGTAAATTTCATTTTTATTTTTTTTAAAGATAAATAAATTTCTTGAACAATTCAAATTTATTTTACAAATTTGAAAATTTTCTATTATTCGGAACAATAATTTTATATGCCTTAATTAATTCGTTTATTCCATCATCCAAAGAATAATACGGTCTCCAACCAGTTTTTTCCAATTTTTCATTAGACACGATATAGTTTCTTTGATCTGGGTCTTTTTTGAAATCCTCTATTTTAATAACTAAGTCAGGAATATATTCTTTTATTTTTAAAGCTAATTCATATTTACTTAGATTTGCATTTGATAATCCAACATTAAATACTTCGCCAGAAAAATCGGAATATTTATTTATCATATAAATAAATGTTAACGCAACATCTTGAATATGAATATAATTTCGTTTAAAATCTTTTTCGAATAATACAAGATACCCATCAGTTAAAGATTTATAAACAAAATCATTTACAAGTAGATCTAATCTCATTCTAGTTGAAACACCAAAAACTGTAGCAAGTCGTAAAACGATTCCCCCATATTTTAATATTAAATCTTCAGCATGACATTTAGTAATTCCATATGTGCTAATTGGAGCCAATGGAGTTTCTTCAGTACAAAATAAATCATTTTGACCTATTCCATACCCACTATTTGTGTTTGGAAAAATAATTTTCTGATTATTATTACAAAAAGAAATTATATCTTCTATTTGTTTATAATTTATTTCTACTGCTTGTTGCGGAAGTTTTTCACATATTGGGAATCCAACAAGAGCGGCTAAAGGAATAATTATATCGGCTTGTTCGACCTGTTTTTTCAATGATTCCTTATCTCTTATATCTCCATAAATAAATTTAAAATTTGATCTATAACAATGTTCAGTAAGAGTTGTCTGATGATACATTAAATTATCGAAAACGACAATATCACCTGATTCTACAAAATGGCTTGCTTCATCAAAACTAGAAATTCTCCCAGATTTTTTTTCTGAATAATTTGTTTCATTCGAAAGGGTAATAAGTTTATTGACTAAAACACTTCCAATATACCCTGCACCCCCAGTAATTAGTATATTCATTTTTTTAGTTTTTCGTTTAAATATGATGAAATATCTAAATGTTTATTAAAATTTAATTTTCTTCCTGATGGAAATCCGGATGGAACTTTTTTTAAGTTTAATATTAAATCATTTGGCCAATCTTCTGGTTTCATTTTTTCTGTAAACCAATTTTCGTTGATTCCACATATTGAAATAAGAAAATTTTTTGTTTGCTCATTAAAAATAGTTGTTTTGCAAAGATTAACTTCGCGGATGAATTGATCTTTATTTAAACACCCAAACCCTCTTACCAAATGAATTATTTTAATAATTTTATTTGTTGGTGATATTAAATTATTATTTTCTATTTTAAAATTATAAGGATATGTTTTATGATATCCCCAAATCGATTTTAATGGATCAATTTCATATAATCGATTATTATATACCACCTCTGCATTTTTATCAACTATTTTTGATGTATATTTAATATTATCAAAAACTAAAATTTGATTTAATGCTCCTTGTTCAAAATACTCATTTGGATATTCTTTCATTAATAAAAGACATTCATCAATAATCTCTTTATTATTAAAGCAAACAACATCAGCATTTATATGTTTATCAGCCGGAATATGAATTCCATTAAATGTAATAGCATAATTAAAATCCAAACTTGTTAATACATCTTCATTATTATTTAAAAATTCGTCGAGTTTTCCACAAGTTATCGTATCTACACCGAGACTAATTACTTTATCATATCCCTTATCAAATAATGTTCTTGCATAAAAAAATTTACAATAACCAGCTGTATAATCTAAAACTAGTTCCTGGTCGATGATTGCTTTATTAAAAATAAAAACATCAATATCAGGATGAAATGTCTTAAAACTAGAAATAGCTATATTTGCGAGTAATTCATATCTATCATCAGTATAGAAAAATGAGCATGCAATTTTATTCATCCATTTTTACTTAAACTTAAAAATGCTGGAGAGTTAGAATACAAAAACTCACCCAATATATTTTTTAAATCTTCTTTTGCTTTTGGAAAATATGATTTGATATTCGGAAAGCAATTTAAAATTATTTTATCATCTTCAGCCCAATGTGAAAACCCATCTAATTTATATTCTTTATTCCTGCCTGATCCAACTAGTTTTATCGGAATTTTTTCTAAATTAATATAATTTCTTATTATTTCAAATGGTCTTGCAAGCAGGAATGGAGTTATAGAATAGCATATTGGAATATACCCTTCATATGATAAACCTATAGCAAGTCCAATCATTAATTGTTCAGCCGCCCCAACGTTAAAAAAATTATTAGGAAAATTATCTCTTATTTTATCAAACATTTTATACCCAAGATCAGCTGTTAAACAATAAAGTAATTTATCTTTTTGCATCTCGTCATAAAGTAATTTTGCGAAAGTTGGTCTCATTTTTTTCTTAAGATTACTAAAAAATTTTTTGGATATTCTTTAATGATATTAAATAAATTTTCTTTTAAAATATTTTGATAAATGTCATAACAACCAAATATATGATTTTCTGGTAGGCAATCGTGTAAGCATAGATAACCTTTTGAAACGATTTTATCTTTTACTAAATTGTATGCATCCCATATTGATGTTGGTATATCTAAATCAATAAGAACATAATGAAGTTTTTGTATAAAATCAATTTTTGTTTGGTTAGTAATTAATTCTTTAATTAAAATTACATTATCAAGTTTTTGTTTATCTAATTGAGATTGAATGTATTCTTGTTTAATTTTTTCAATTCCATAATCATCTTTCCTCACATAATACCAGTAATCCATACATTTCGCAGCAAATGAATTAATACCCCCAATTTTTTTAGAATAACTGCAAGTTTCAGCTAAATATTTTGGATGCCCCTCAAATGTATCGACCCCATAGATTGTACCTCTATTTTTCCAAATCTTTCCAATTGATTCAATTCCTCCTCCATACGCAATCCCCATTTCACATCCAAATAGACTTTCATCAAATTCTGTTAAACAATTTTCTGCACAATTTAAAATTAATTCTGCAGAACCATTTGTGTCATTAAGATTTTTTAATAAATTCAAAATTTAATAGAATTAAATTCAGGTTCTGTAATTATGTGATAATGTGCATCCAAACCTTTTAAAAAATCAAATCGATAAGAATTTGTTATATATATATTTATTTCCGGAAGAAATATAGTTAATCTATTAATTAGATAACTCTTATCAATTTTATCATATGCACTAAATCCATTTATGTTTACATATATTTTTAAATTATTTAATTTTTTTTCATTTGCAAATCTTAATGCTTCCCAAACACTTCCTTCCGCACATTCTCCATCACTAATAATGCAATAAATATTTTTATTTTTATTTGCTAAAGCCATTCCTGTGGCAATTAATATCCCCAATCCTAATGATCCTGAACTAACATAACAATATCTCGAAATATCCTTATATGGATGAATACCAAAATCATTTAATAGTTGTTCGGCATCAATTTGATAATAATGTTCTAATACCACATATAAAGCTAATCCTGCATGGCCAGATGATAACACAAGTTTTTCATCTATTTTTTTATTTTCATAAATATCTAAAAGAATTGGTAACGTGGTTAGACAGCTACTTAAATGAGATAATTTATTTTTATAACTAATTTCAATTATTCTTTTTTCGAGTTTACTTAAAAGCATAGAATGAATCATAAGTTAAATACATTACTTTGTATCCAACATTAGTAAATCTGGATACTAATTCTTTGGCATTTTCTTCTGAACTAATTTTTTGAATTGTGTGACCTTCAACATAATACGAACTAACTTTATCAAAAACAGTTTTAAGTTCCTTTTCATTTAATGCGATCATTTCGGATCCCTCTATATCAACTTTAATAAAATCGACATGATCAAGATTTAAATCTTTAATTAATGTGCTTAGAGTTTTTGTTTTTATTGTTTTATATTCGTCATGATTAAACTGTTTAATTAATGAATTAGTTGTTGTATTTGTTTTACTGAAATAAAAATCTATTTCCCCATCAATATCTGATAAAGCTATGTTAATATTTTCGATTTTTGTTTTATTTGTAAGATCTGTTAATAATTCAAAATGAGATGGTGTTGGTTCAATGCATATTAATCTTTCACAATTTGGTAGTAAATGGAGGGCAACCAGACCAATATTGGCTCCAATATCTAATATAAATAAATTTTGTAAATTATTCAATATTTTTTTATACATGCCATTATTTATTTGCTGCACGATAGTATATGCATAGTTTGGAGAATCTTGCATATATTTAATTTCATCACCAAAATGATCTTTTATTTTACCAATTAATGGAATACTAATAACCGACCCATCTATTCTATTTAATTCAACTGTTTTCATTTTCATTCAATTTTACTTAAATGTGTTTTAAGACTAACTGGAAAAAATTTTATACTTTTATCCCATTCTATCAACGTTTCGTCGGCTATTTTTGTAAAACAATCCAAACAATAGTTATCATTTCTTTTTTTGTATGGGATAATATTAGACCATATATCATCCGGGACATAAAATCCTATTCGAACAACATTGCCACAGACACTACATATTTCTCTTGTTAAGCTCATCTGTATAAATTTAATTGATCGCAATCTTCGCAAAATCTTTTTATTCCAACTTCAATACTTGTATTAATTTCTATATTATATTTTGTTTTTAATTTAATTGTATTACAAACCCAATTCATTGAATCAAACTTTCTTAACTGCAACTTATATAATTTATCAAATTTATAATCTAATACTTTTTCAAAAGATCTTACTATATCAAAATTAGAAGTCTGCTTTCCAGAACCAATATTTATAATCGAAAATTCTTTTTCTTTGTAATTTAAGATTATATCAAATACTTGAATAAAGTCGTCAATAAAAACATAATCATGCATGGCCTGCGTAATTTGAATTTCTTCATTCTTTTTATAAGCTCGATATAATGTTGGAAACAATTTATGCGGCTTTTCATATCTTCCTACGATAGTGAATGGCCGTATTACTGTAATTGGTATATTATATGTATTTGCATATCCTTGTGAGAGTAAACTAACCATTCCTTTTGTTGCCTCATATAATGTTGTCGGATCAAGAAAATCTTGTTCACTAATATATTTTTCCTTTCTTCCATATTCAGAAGAACTTCCAAAAATAATTAATTTGTCAATTGTATTATTTTTACAGTAGTCTAAAATAACTTTTGATGATAATACATTATATTCAAACATTTTATCGTCATTATATATTTCAGCACCAGTATGTATAATTATTTCTGGTTTTTCTTTATACAAAATTTCATTTAATCGATCCTCTTTATTTACACCAATTATTTTTATAAAAGGAAATTTAGAATAATAATTTATTAAATTTTTGGCAATAAATCCGTTAGGACCGGTGAATAATATTTTCATTTAATTAATTCAAAAAGATTTGCTAATCTAATTTATATCCTGCATTGTTTAAGTATTCTATTATTTTATATACACAATTTTTTCGTAAATCAATTGGTTGATCCCAATTTATATGCTCTCTTCCTTCTGAGTAAGTATTATCTAAGTCAGTACTAGCATAATTTCCGTCGGGTCGATCAGTTATACAACTGATATCCACCCATTTTTCAATATCAATTCTTTTACATTTTAATTCGCGTAGCAATACAACAAACCAATGATCTACTAATTGATGCGGGGATACAAACCCACAAATTTCAACCAGTTTTCTTGGAAATATGGGGTTGCCATTATAATTAGGAGTGAATATATTAGTTTTTGTTGCTTGAATTTTTGGAGCATTATTTTCCACATAAGTATTATGAGCTAAAACGCAAAATTGATTAGAATGTTCCTCAATTATTTTTTCCCAGCCGAAAGTATTCATATAAATATCATCATTGAAAATATATAAAAATTTTCCTGTTGATATTTCAGCCATTTTATTATAGAATTCATGTAAACTCCCATATCCATCTTTTCTTGGTGAAATTATAAAATTTAATGAAATGTTTGTTTTATAATTCATAATAAATTTCATTGTATCTTCGTCATCATCATCTACTTTACAAATTAATTCGACTTTAGATAAGTCTTCTGTATTGGTTTCAAAACTTTTAATACATTTTTCAAGCCTCTTGACCCGTCCACGAGTTGGTATTAATACCGATACTATTTTTTGCATGTGTTTAAATAGTTTTTAATTTGTTCTTTATCATATTCTCTTAATCGAGTTTTTTCTAAACCATAATAATCTTGATGATCATATTGAAAAATACTTCCTTGCCTATAAGTTTGATCATCTACAAATCCACCCCAATGTTTAGCATCATTTCTAATAATCATTTTTGCTTCTTTTTGAATTCCTAATTCAGTAGCTATGTCATGAATCCAATTATCTGTGTGACAATTCATTGCAACATGACCACAAATTTCAACCCATTTTTTTGGATAAATCGGATTTCCGTTGAACCATTGTAATGTTGACATATTATGTTGAGGTTTAAGAACGACAAATTGACTTGAATAATTAGAAATTTCTTCGTCCCAATCTTTACTCATCATAGTAGTATCATCATTCCAGGTAAATAGAAATTCCCCAGTAGATAATTTTGCTAAATCATTTAGAAACAAATAATGATCCTTATATCCACGAAATCTTTCGCCAAATAAGACTTTATCTTGTTTTCTAAATGTTAAACTATTAAACCTTGTTATAGTTTGAACATCATCAAAATCAAATTTTACTAAAATCTCAATCCTATCTGAATTTTTAGCATTATCTAATAATGATGAAATCGAATTTTTTAAAATATCAACCCGATCTCTGGAAGGAATTAGTACCGATACTAACATTAAAGTAATTTTAAAATACCATCATCAAATTTAGTTATATAATTCAAAAGCCCAGCTTGTTCAGCTTTTGTTATATCAAGTTTTTTACAGTATACACCAGAAAATGCTGTTTTATCGAATTTAATTTTTTCAAAATCATATTCTAATTTATCACAAATCTTTTTTGCATATTCTCTAATACTGAATGCTTCTCCTGAACTTATATTAAATATTTCATTTTTAAAATTATCTATAATTGTAGCTTGTATAATCGCCCCAATTAGATTATCAATATAAATTAAATCTCTAATTTGATATCCAGTACCCCAAAGTGTAGCATCTAAATTAGTTTTTTTAGCAAATTTTATTTTTCTTACTATATCATAAATAAAATGATCATCTTTATCTGAAAAATTTGGTCCATAAATTGTCGAAGGAATAAAATATAAATAATCTAACCCATATTGCTTTCGTGCTGATTGTAATCCAATTAACATCATTCTTTTTGTCATTGCATAAGCAAATAAATCTTTATCCAATTTACCATCTAAATAAAAATTTTCTTCAAATGGTAAGTCTGGATCATAAGAACAACTAGTACCTATACCAATAAACTTTGCTTGTGGTTGAAAATTTTTCCAATATTTTATAATATTATGATTCATTTTATTATTTATATCCCATTGAGAATAAGGATAATATAAACAAAAATCACCGGCTTTTGTCCAAGCCGCTAAATGAAATATATAATCAAATTCAATATTATTAAATTGATATAAGTTTTCATAGTTACTCAAATTTGCATTTTTTTGATTTGAGATATAACAATTTATTTCAAAATTTTCTAAAGCTGGCAATAAATACGATCCCAAATATCCTGTTGCTCCTGTTATTAATGCTGTTTTCATGGTATTATCCCTCCATCCGACTGCATATTTCGTTTTCTTGGTTCCCTACATTCTTTTTCAGCTTGTTTAACTTCTTCTTCCCAAAGTTGCGCTGCAGTTTTTTGATTTGGGGGTATCTCCTTGGGCCTTAATTCAGAAAGTTGAGATTGTTGATCTTGCTTAAATTGTTTTAATTCAGCTCCAGACATTTCGGGGGGTAATTCTAAAATAACCCCAGAACCAGCAGAATGTATTTTTACTCCATATCTAGTTGATGGGGATTCATCAACTTCGGTTTCTTTTGTTTTCAATTGATCATTAATTTTTAGTTTCAATTTACTTGGTTCAACAAATTTATATTGCATTCTAAGTCTATCTTTTTCTTTATAAGTTCTATACCCCGAAAGGTGGACATGAAATACTTTAATATCTAATGATGGGTTGAGAACTTCGTATTTTAAATCATTAAATTCAAACGCTATGGCATTATCACATCCGGGTATTCCCATCATATAATTACCATTAATTTTATCAGAAATCATCCCCCTAAAAACCCAAGCATCTTGACTTGATTCTTTATTAAAATGCTCGGAGGTTAGAGTTTTTAAATTTGTAATATTCCATCTTGATAAACAATAAACCTGATTATTTGAAATGTTTTCTTTGATAAGTTTAATATTTTTTTCATCGATATAACAATCGGAATTAACAATAATATTAATATCATTAATTCCAGAATTAATATTAATTAAATTAAAAATTTCTTTATATGTTGGTTTTTTATCAGATATTAATGTCTTAAAAACTTTATTATTTTTAATATTGATATTATCATTACATAATAAAAATAATCGAGATATTTCTTTATTATTTATTAATTTCGATAAACAAAATTTTATTTCCTTTGTTCTTTCTGGTAAAGTTGATTTATAATAATTAAAATATATATTAACTTTAATTCTTTTATTTTTGATTTTTTCTTTATTTACTTGAGATTTTATTTCGGGTATTATAGTTTCTTTTAAATTAGATTCTTTGATCATATGTGTGGGGGGATTTAATTCTTTTAAATTAGATTCTTTGATCATATGTGTGGGGGGAGTTAATCCTTTTAAAAATGAACTTGGAATAAATTTATATTGCCTTTTTATTCTATTTTTTTCTTTTTCCTCATGTAATACTCCATGAGTTCTAATTTCTGAAAAATGATAATGATAAATTTTTATATCCTTCGATGGATTAGATACATAAAAATTAGCCTTTTCAAATTCAAATGCTATAGCATTGTCACAACCAACTACACCCATTTGAAAATCAGCATTTACATTGTGTACCCCACCTTTAAAAATCCATGCATCTTGACTACAATCTATATCATAATGTTTAGTTTTAAATGGCTGAATTTTTTCAATATTCCACCTTGAAAGACAGTAAACTGTATTTGATGTTATATTTTCTAAAATAATATCAATATTTTCTTCATCAATATAGCAATCGGAATTTAATAAAATATTTAAATCATCAGCTTTTGTATTAAAATTAATAATATTAAACATATCATTAAATGTTGGTTGAATATTAAACATGTTAATTTTTGTAATTTTTTTATTTAATTTATTTTTATATTCATCCGAACAAATTAAGTATATTTTATCAATTTTTTTATTCAAAATTAATTGATCTAAACAATATATTATTTCTTTATTTCTTTGTTCTGATTTTGCCTCAAAATAATTAAAATACACATTAACTTTTAATTTTTTATTACTATTTTTATTATCTGATAATATTATTTTATTTTCTTCTTTTAAATAATGACCTTCAATCATTCTTCCACTTTGAATATCACCAACAAATACAGACCCATCTTTAAAAGTATGAAAATATAAATCTAAGTTTTTTTGCTTAAGAAATGCTAAACTTTTTAAACTATTTATTGCATGCTTAAATAAATCAATTTTAGCTTTAACACCAATGGTCCAATTTGCATGAAAAGCTAAAATATTACGGGGAATTTCATAATATTCCCCATCCCATACTTTACCATTATTAATCATAGAAATATTAAATATTTCATCTGGAAGTAATTTATAATTCAACATTGTTTTTGCATGGACTCTCATTACATCTTGATCATCATATTGAGGATATGACTGATAGGTGTCGATACATTTATTTAAAAATTGTAACGTCGCTTCATTACTTTTCATCATAAAAAATCCAGCACATAAATTATTGCAATCACGTTGAAATACAACATCAGAGTTTTCTTTTTTTATTTCATTTAGTAAAAAGTTTTTAATTTTATCAATAAAAATAACATCTACATCTGAAAAGACGAAATATTCTCCCCAACGTTCATTTACCGTTTTAACTAAAAATTTTAATTTTTGTAACATAGATTCTCTCCAGCCATTTTCAAAATAAGAACCGGCTGCTCCGATTTGATTAAATTTTTCAGCAATAATATCAAATTCATTAATTTTTTTTAATGACGGTAAAAAATAGTTTTTTAATAATATTTCATGTGAAGTAGAATAAAAAGTAAGTAACCTCATTTTTTCATTTTTTATATATGTGGTTATTTTTTCACATACTTTTTCTAAAGTGAACCAGTCATCATAAACTTCAGCTATAAAATTTTTCATAAAATCTATTCTCTCCTGGGAAATATTTTCGAGAATATCTTTAATATGTGATATTTCATTTTCGTGAATAAGAATGCATAAATTTAACCAATTTAATTCTTCTTCATACGGAAGCCATTTTTTATTATAAACATATACAGGAATTGAGCCAAGTTGCATAGCCTCATATAAACGAAAACTAGTTGGGCCATTACCTCTTGGACAAAGAGAAAACAATGATCGCTCCATAATATTTTTAAAATTAGCCGTCTTGGTTTCGGAGATATTTAACTTCCATTTATCCATTTCAATATAATATTTTTCATCATTCTTTAATTGGTCATATAATTTCGTTCTTATCTCATGCGTATTTGCCCCGATAAACGAACAAAAAATATCTCTTTTTTTATTTTTATTCGGTTTAGGAATTTTAGAACAAATTAATGGAATTGGAATAATATTATTACTATCATTATTTTCAGAAATTTTACCCGAAGAT
>JALNXF010000018.1 GCA_023230505.1 Candidatus Altimarinota bacterium
AAATTGAAAGAACTAATTATTAAAAAATCATAATAAGAAATACTGTTGCACCAGAGTTCGAGTCTCTGCTACTCCACAATAATAATATTCATATTTAAAACCCTCAAAACAATGGAAAAGCTCAAGTGTAAAGTGATTATGCTTCCTGTAACAGAAGGATTAGCACCAATCGGAAGTAACATAAGTGGAGATTTATTTTTATTAACTATCAATCTGTTTCCTCAACATCTCTACCTTGTATCTGATGAAAGGATAAACTATGATGAATTGGGAAATCAAGAGATACAATTAGATGATATTGTTGTTGATATCGAAAACAATATCATTGGCAAGGTATCTCATATTGGTAGTGCATTTAATTTTAAAGGCACACTTCAATTTCCAAAAAATGATGATCCGCAAATTAATCGTCATTGTACTTTTAACTGTCATAAAGTAATTGCCACAACGGATCCATCCTTAAATCTCCCATTAATTCATCAATCATTTATTGAGGAGTATGTAGAAAAACAAGGAAAGATTAATGAGTTGATGATTAATCTAATTGATGTAGGAGGAGAAGAATGGATGGGAGATGATTATACCGGAGAACCTTATTGGAATGAAATACTTAAAGTTGAAGTGAATAAAGATAATGAGGTAATCATTCATCCAGTTAAAGAAAGTTGGACAAGAGAAGAGATATTATCTTTTATTGGTAAAATGCAAGCGAATAATATAATAAAATCAATGGTTCTAGCAGATGATTTTAATGAATGGATAACTAAAAACTTATAATAATGAAAAGACATATTTTTAAAGCAGGTGATGGAGTAGTCTGTCAGTCTAGTGCAGAAGTTAGAAGACTTCTATGTATAGCTTACAATCATGGCTATCAAGTATATAGTCCCTCTCTTCATACTTCCTGTTTTCATTTTATTTTCACCAATACATTTGGCCTTATAGGAACTGCATTGGATAGCATGGAGACTGCTTACTCAACAAAAGAATTTCTGTTTCTTGTATCTCAATTTGAGAAAGGTGATAAGGTAAAGCTTTTAGGCTCTAGTGCTTCACGGGAGGAATATATTGCTACGGTACTTAAAGATGTAGAAAGACAAGACTTCAATGATGTTCCACATAGTTATAGATTGATTACTAATGATTATCTTACTCATGTAGATCAGGTTAAGCTTCATAAAGATGTCTCGGAACAAAAGAACAATCAAAACAATACAAATATGAACAATCAAGAAGATGAAATAGTTATTATTCCGACAGACCTTCTAAGAGAAGGATATAAATCAGCCAATGTAGATCAAAGACTAGAGATAGAAAGGTATGTAAACAGCTTTACAGGAGAGGTAAGTAAAAAACATTTACAAGCCTTCTATGAAAGACTTAATTGTACAGGATGGAAAACTAAATTAGAAATATGCTTTCCGTTTTTAAAGGAGACTGAGAATATTGTTATTAAGTATGGAGAGAAGGCAGACGATAAGAAGTTATTTGGAGGATTTGGTATGATTTCTCCAAGGTCTTCTGGTTCCTTAAGAGAGAGGTCTTTTTATTTAAGCTATAAATATAACTGGTCTCTACAAAAAGATAACGAAGGAGCAATATGTTTAGTTCCAACAAGAAAGTAAAAATATAAAACAAAAACATTATGAACCCAAAGGAAAAATTTACAGTTACCGATGACAAAACAGGGAAGAAATACCTTGTTGAAGTTATTAAAGAGGTTGTCGAAAAGAAAAAGATAACTTATGAAGACGTGTTAAAAGAAGTAATGGCATCTTCCGATAGTCATTGTATTAGATACACAGGAGACATTACAAAGGAAGATCGAAATACACATACAGGCTTCTGTGCTACTTCTCTTCCAACTAAACAACTTGCAAAGAAGGTACAGGCAATAATAACGTTAATTAATACTGCATGGTATTTAAACAAAGGAGAAGAACTTCCTTGGGACATAAAATACTTTAAAAATTCCCATTATGCTTTCACCTTCGATAATGAACTTAGAACGATAAGAGTAGAATCTTGGAATTATCTTAAGCATGGAAGTGTCTATTTTAATACAAAGGAATTAGCTGAACAGGCTTTTGAGATACTTGGAGAAGATGTGATAAAAACAGCAATACTTTAATACTAACAAACCCATTAAAAATTATGAAAAGTATCATAATTCCTCTAGAAAATCATACAATAATGGATATTAAAAAATCTTTGGAAAGTTCATTTGTTCCTTGGAATGTCCTTCTACCATATTTTAAACATATTTCTGGAGATAAGAAGCTTATTGGATTTAAAGTTGATGAATTCGGTCTTACATTGATATTTAATGATAAAAATAAATAATTATGAAAAAAAATATCTTATTCGATTTAGTAAAATAAATTTGAATTATTCATTAATTTTTATTAATTTTATATCATATTTTAAACATTAAACAAAATGACAGAATTAAAAAAGGTCTTAATGAGTCGAGATAATTTAACAGAACAAGAAGCAGACGATCTTATTGAAGAGATGCGCCATTGTGTATTTGAAGAAGGAGAAGATCCAGAAGAGGTGTTATTAGATATGGTGGGATTAGAACCTGATTATGTCTTTGATCTTTTGGGGTATTAAAATAAAAATACTAAACATGGAAAAAAATAAAATTATAAATAGATCTTATTCAAGATTTAAAAAGTATGACATAATTAAAAATTTATAAAAATCAAATATTATGAAAAAAAATTGTGAAAGTTGTAAACATGGTAATAACGACGAAGCATATCAATGTGACAAATGTGATGAATTTTTTTGCATGTGGGAAGAACATTGGCAGGATAGAGAACGTAGAGAAAAAATTGAGTGTATTTTCTCTCATGTCGAACATGAAGATGGAATGAAAAAAAAGCGCTTCTTCAAATGTATGAAATCGATTCCAGATAAATACTTAGACGAGTTTATAAACACATTAGAAAAACTTGTGTCACATAAATATAATGGGCGGGTAACTCAGACATGGTAAACGCTATTATTTTCTTGAAAAATAAGAGTCTATGAATAATTATTTAAACACCAAAAAATGGGATTTATGGGTTGCTGCCGGTGGGATCCTTATAGGAAGAGATATCGATTTAAGAGTAAAAATCCCAATCGATATTGGCACCGGTGTTCAAATGAAACGTGACGATAAGATTTGGACATCAACTCGCGAATTTGGCGGAAGAGATAAAAACTATTTAAAGACAATTAAGTTAAAAATTAGTTCGTGGCGGGTATTATCTATAGATGCTGTTCATTTTTATGGTGTATTGACATCTCCAGGAGTTGAGTTTGAAATAAGTAAAGATGACAACCAGCGTGTAAGTTCATCCGGATTAAATATAAGTAAACAATAATTTTTCATAAAATTAATAAATTAAATTCAAAAATAATTAAAAAATATTTTTAAAAAATCTTTTCTTATATACTTATAATAAAGAAAAAAAAGATGTTATTAACGTTAAAAATAAAACTTAAATTAAGTAAAGAACAAATTGAAGTATTAGAGAAAACATCTGATAATGCTAGATTATTATATAACAAATTACTTGAAGAAAAAATCAAATATTATGAAGAAACTAAAAAATATTTATCATATTATATTCAACAAAAAGAACTGAAAGGCATTACATCGGAATTTCTTACATTTGATTCTAAAAAAGAAATATTAAGAACATTAGATAACAACTATAAATCATTTTTTGAACTAATTAAAACTAACAAAGATAAAAATCCAAAGACTCCAAAATTTAGAGGATATAAATATTTTTTTACTTTATCATTTGTACAAGATTTCATTATAAAAGATAATAAAATTGTAATTTCTTTACCTAACAGAAAACGATTAATTTTAAATTTAGAATATAATTTACCTATTATTAATTGTTCATGTAATAGACATAAAAATGAAAGTAGTGATATCAAGCAACTAAAGATATTCAAAAAGGATAACAATTATTATGCTTCGATAATTTATGAAAAACAAGAACAAAAATCAACTAATATTTTAGAAAATATAATTTCTATAGATCTTGGTAAAAAGAATTTAGTTTCTTATTATAATTTCTTAAAGAATATTGGAGTGGTTTATAATTCTAAGTATTTAACTAAAAATCAAAAATTCTTAGATAAAAGAGTAGATGAATTGAAATCAATTAGAGACAAAAAAGTTAAATACTCCAGAAAATGGAAACGAATTAACAAGAAAGTAAAGAACGTCAATAGAAAAAAGAAAACACAAACTAATTTAACATTACAAAAATTAAGTAAAGATTTATCAAATTTAAATACTGATGTATTAATCGGTGAACTTACTAATTTAAAACAAAATATTGTATCTAAAAATAAACATAAATTAAATCGACAGATGCAAAATAATTGGAATTTATCAACTTTTATTCGTCTTTTAACTTATAAAGTATGGTTAAAAGGTAATGCAGTAATAAAAGTAAATGAAGCCTGGACTTCAAAAACTTGTTGTAAATGTGGTACAATTGATTACTCTCAAACATTAGCAGATCGACAATATATTTGTGAATGCGGTAATAATATTAATCGAGATATTAATGGTGCTATCAACATTTTAAAACAACACTTGGGCAATTATAATCTGCCACTTGATTTTGATACTTTATCAATTTCAGAAAGATTTTCTTGGTGTGATATCAAGAAAATGAATAGAAATGATAAGTTTTGTAAGCAATTATGAATTTTATTCGTTTTTATATTATAGTGTTACCACTCGATTTAATACTATTGAAGAAATTATTGAAAGAGGTAAATACATATTCAATAAATGGTTTGATAAAAGATGGGGATTGAGTTTAGAAAAAAGTTGGTCCAATAAAACAAAAATTTTAATTAAATAATAGTTACTTATGACAAAACAGCAATTATTAATTTGGTATATCAAAGTATATTGGAGATTTCTTGGAAAAAAGATAATTTATAAAATTGGAGAAGGGGTGAAAACTCTATCATCAGAAAAATATACTATTACTGAAAATGATCTTGTAATGGTTGGTGATAATCTAGAAAAACTATTTAAAGTTATTGATTCATGTAAATATTCTGAACATATTGAGGTAGCAGAAAGATGTGCCGATGTGTTTTCAACTAGATTTCCATTTGCCCTAATTATATCTAATGTTGTTAATAAAAAAATTGATAAACTTCGACCTAAACTGAGATCATATTACGAAATAAGTGAAAGTAATTTAAATTAAAAATGAGCAAACTAGATACATTTCATTATCATGAATCTCTTGATAGATCATGGTGCATTGTTGACATTATCCAGACAATTTTGTTAACTCACCCAGTAATTCACAAGCATAAAAAAATTAAAAAACAAGTTAAAAAAGCACGAACTCATTTAATTAATGCTTATCAAATGATAGGAAATAAACAATATCATAAATACAAATAATTAAAAATTTATTATCATGTCAAAAACATATACTAAAGGAAATATTGTTATTGAGGAAATTAAAATTGGCGATATCCATTATGAGTATGACTGTGGTATGGGAGTGAAAGTACGAGTTATTTCTCTTCCAGTGAAAAATGAAGATCAATGGTCTTGGCAAGCAGAACAAATATCAACTGGGAGGATTATTGATTATTTAGTAACTGATGGGTATTCTCATTACGGCCCTAACTTATATGACTATGAAGCATATGTTGGTATAAATATGCTATAAATGAAAAAAAAGTTATATTTCAAATTTAAATAAATAACATTATGAAAACAAAAATTACAAAATTACAAGTTGGTGATGTAATAAAATTAAAACCAGGAATTATACTTGGATTATCTACTGTTTATTCTAAACCATTTTATTCAAAATTACACGAAAAAAATAAAGCTGAAGTTACGAAGATTAATAAAAGTTCAGTCACAATTAAATTATTTGATGACATATCCATTTGTACTAAGCAATTGAGTGCATATTGGGCCTCATTTACCCATAAAGGAATATCTATCTCTTCTATTAAATCATGTCGGATCCCATTTATTCGTAATTCAGGAATAAAGGTGAAATTGATAAATTTTGACTCAGATGAACAACGAAAAATTCGGCAATATATTAAAAATGGTAGCAAAGGTAACCTCAATCTCAGCAACACACCAATAACATCACTTCCCGACAATTTAAAACAAGTCGGCGGAAATTTAAATCTCAGCAACACACCAATAACATCACTTCCCGACAATCTAACAAGAGTCGGCGGAAGTTTGAATCTTTACAACACACCAATAACATCACTTCCAGATAACTTAACAGTCGGCGGATATTTGGATCTCCACAACACCAAAATAACATCACTACCAGATAACTTGACAGTTGGCGGGTGGTTGGATCTCAGCAACACACCAATAACATCACTACCAGATAACTTGAAAGTCGGCGGATGGTTGGATCTCAACAACACCAAAATAACAAAACTACCAGATAACTTAACAGTGAGAGGAAATGTGTCTCTCAACAACACCAAAATAACAAAACTACCAGATAACTTAACAGTTGGTGGATATTTGGATCTCAGCTACACACCAATAACATCATTACCAGATAACTTAACAGTCAACGGAAATTTGTGGCTTGGCAACACCAAAATAACTTCAATCCCAACTTCAGCAGAAATAAAAGGTGAAATATATGGACTTAAAAAACAAAGTTGAAGTAAAAATTAATTTTTTTTAAAAAACTTTTTTAATTTTTTATTTTTTAAATAATTATTTTAAAATAAATTTGAATTATTAAGAAAAAGTTTTTATATTTATAACGAATTTTAAAGAAAAACTTATCATGAACTCGTTTAATAGACATTATCAATTACATATATGGTTTGATGCAAAAACAAGCATTAATCCAATATATAAAAAATGTGTCCGGGGGTCATGAATCATTTAAACACAGCAACACATTAATAACAACTCTACCAGATAACTGTTTCAGAATGACCCCCGGATATTAAAAATTCGGGGGTTTTTTGTTCTTAAAAAATGTGCTTGTGGCTGAGCGGAGATGTAATAGTAAAATTACATCGATAGGTTGCAATTGAAATTGGTATACTATGTGGGCTTACAACCTTAACATGTAGAAAGTAAATTGCCTACAATACGATAGTTCGAATCTATCCAAGCACGCTAAATTAAAAGTTCATTGACATACTGTTATTTTAAAATATAAATTTCACATCTAAAAAGGCGATGGCCAAACTAAGTCGATAAATGTCCAAAATTTATCCATGACCACCAGACGTAGAAAAGAGTCGCGATGCAATATCTGGTAACTTGGTTTATTTGTGAAATTATAAGCGTTAGTCGTATAATGATTATTATGTCTGCCTTCCACGCAGAAGATGAGATTTTGATTATCTCTTAACGCTCAGATATGGCGAGGGGTTTCTCAAATCAACTATAATCTTAAGTAATGAGTTGGTTGTCTTTAAACTTAAACGATGAGAAACGGAGACTAAAAAGTTCGAATCTTTTCCCGGCGCACAAAATACATAAGCTATCTATATATAACGATCTTGGAATATAGAACACTTATGTAAATTCTGGCTTAGGGGGTTCCGTAAATGGTGATACGAGATACCCCCCTTCGCTGAAATGAAATGTTTGGTTAGTCAAGTGATCGACGACAGCAGGCTGTTAACCTGATGAACTTAATTGTTCCGCGGAGGTTTGAATCCTTCACCAAACGCAATATTGCCATTGTCGCATAGCTGGTCAATTGCGGCAGACTGTAAATCTGCTCTCTTCGGAGTTCGGTGGTTCGAATCCACCCAACGGCACAAAAATAATTGAATGATAGATAATGAATCATAATCATAAAATTTCTCAATATTAGAGTCATGGAGGATAACTCGTCTATTAGGTGACGACCGTAATTCAATTATTTTTAAACAACTCACAACGGACAAGGCTTTGGCTAAAGTTTTATACAACTGATAAAGTGTATAAGACAGATGATGGGTAGCGTGTGGTTGACCAAAGTTGTTTTTATTGACATCGTATCTCAGTTGAATAGAGAGCTCGACTTTTAATCGAGAGGTCGAAGGTTTGAGTCCTTCCGGTGTCACAATTAAAAATACCCTCTTGAGCCCGACTGGACGTGCGGGACGTAGAAATAAATCACTTTTTGTTTTAAAAAAATCAAACCTTATATACTTATATTAAAAGCTAATATAAGGGGTTTGATTATGAAAATATGCGAAAATAAAAAGTGTAATAAAGAACATACCGGCACTTTTGGAAGTGGAAGATTTTGTAGTAGAAGATGTGCACATGTATTTAGTACATACAATGACGATAGTAAGCAAAAAAAGCTTAAATCATGTATATATTGTGGAAATAAAACATTAGTCAATAAAAGAACATCAGCAAAATATGTTTTTTGCGCTAATTGTGAATCAAAATCATCTTCTAGTATTTTATCAAAAAAATGCAAATTTTGTGAAAATTCATTTCTTACTAAGACAAGAAATAGAAAATTTTGTTCTATGTCTTGTGCAAGTAAACATAAAAAAATAGGAAATAAAAATATAAAACAAATGTGCGAAGCTTTTAAGAAAAAATTAAAAGAGAACCCAGGATGGTTTTCATCTCTTCAAAAAGAATTATATAGAACTGGTAAACAACATGTAGGCGGTGGAACAACAAAATGGTATCAATATAAAAACATTAAAGTTCAAGGAACATATGAGTTAAGAACTTGTAAAATACTAGATTATTTTAAAGAACAAAAATTAATAAAAGATTGGGATTATACAAATGATAGATTTGTTTATACCTATAATGAAGAACAGCATACTTATTTGATTGATTTTAAAGTATATGAAAATAATGAAGATTTCTATTAAATATACTTTTCTATCTAAATTCATATAAATCTATATAAGATTTTTTATGAAAAGCACTAAAAACTTTAAATGAATGATTACATTCGTCTAAAGAAACTCGATATTTAACTTTCGATTTTTTTATAAGCTGACATAACTCTTTCCAATCTTTAACTCCTTCATTGAAATATTCCTTCCATTGGTCTTTCAAGACAGTAATTGTTAAACTTGGATAAAATTTCTTATTTTTTAATATGATTACATCATATCCTCTTCTTGCAATTTCCATTGACGCATTAATTGGGTCAGGATAATCAAATTTTAAATTACCTATATAACTAGTATAAGCTGGGTTAATTCTAAATAATCTTCCACCTACTATATTTATTCTTTTTTCTAGATTCTTAAATAAAATTTCTTTTTTCCAAAGATTATTAATTAATCTATTAAATGGTCTACCTTTATGATGATTATTAGAACTTATTTTTTTACTAAAATCTTCTACGAATATAAACTTACACTTATGATAAATTGCTAATTTAGATATATTTTTTGAAATTTGCAATATTTCGAAATTTAACTTATTTTGTAAATATTTTGATTGTTTGGAATTTGATGCTTTATTTAGAATTTTAATTTTGCTAATAATTTTAGTTAAACTAAATAATTTAGTATCAATTAGTTTATCATTTTCAAATACTGTAATTCCTATGAATTCGGGATTTGAATCAATTCCTATATATCTATTTTGTTTTAACCCGTCATCATAGTCATTTTCTTCTTCAAATGAAATATAGATAAATCTTGAATCTAATTTAACACAAAATGGTAGTTCTTTATTTTTTGATTTTTCTTCAATATAGGAAAGTTTCTTGAGATAATTTTTATTTATTTTTGGTAAATCTAATATAATTTTTGTTTTCCAATTTGGTTTAAAGATTATTTGATTATTATCAATTATATTTAATGTAAAAAATCTATTACCTTTTAATCGTGTCTCACCTTGAATTATAACTGGATATAATCGTTTTTCAATAAAAGGCAATTTATCTTTTTTACCTTTTAATCGATCATAAAAATTCTTTTTACCTCCAAATATTACTTTACCTGATGGATCTCGTTTATAAACAGTTTTTGCTTCATTAAATGCATTTTGTACAAACCATGAATTATTAACTAATTCAATATTATTTAATGTATAGCAAAGTTTCTTAATTTCCTCTTGAGTTTTACCCTCACATAATCTATTATAACAATATCTAATTAGAATAGAATATTGTTTTTGGTATGTTAAGATATCAAAATTTTCAGAAGTATATGGGAGTTTAATTGTTATCATTTTATTTCTTCATCAATTTCTTGTTTTTCAATAACTAATTGTTTTTCAATTAATTTAAGTTTTTCTTTTCTTCTTTGTGAATATATTTTCATTGTAAAACAATGAATTAAATCAATAATTTCTTGGAATATTTCCTTTTCTATGAGTTTTTCATTATCTATATCATTTAAAATAATTATTTCGGTTCCAAACGTACTAAATAATTGTTTAAACATATTAAATGAGATTCTGCTTAACCTATCTCTATATGTTATAAAAATTCTATCAATTTTATAATTAATTACTTCGTTTAATAATGCTTGAAAATTATCTCTGTCAAAATTTAATCCACTGGCTATGTCTAAGTATACATTATGAATTAATATTCCATTTTTATTACAAAATCCCTCAATGATTTCCTTTTGATTTTGTAGATCTTTTCTTTGATTTTTAGTTGAGACCCGACAATAAATTACATTTTTACGTTCTATATTAGAGTTTAATAAGTTAAAAACATCGTCTTTATCATAATTAAACAGACTATTATATGTTTGATATGCTTTAATCTTACCAGATTTTTTATAATTATATAATGTTTGTCGTGATATTCTTAATACTCTTAATACTTCTTTTGCTTTCATATTTACTCTTTTAAATAAGTATTAAAATAAAAAATTTTTCAAAATGTTTTATAAAATATTATTATTTTTAATTTGATTAGATAAAATAGTTTGGATATTATAAAACTTATTTTATATATTTATATGAATTTTAATGAAAAATTATATTATATTGAAGTAAAAGGATATGAAAAGGACGCCGATAAATATAAATGGGAATCTGTTAGAAATTTAGGATTCAAGCTTGAAGTGTGGTTTAATGAAACAATAACAAAATATGAAAAGTTATATGACATCATTTAATTTGTTGTCGTTTAAGTTTTTAAGCTAAATATTATTAAAAATACCGATTGTCGTATAATGGTGAGTATGCCGCCCCGGCATGGTGGAGGTCGCGAGTTCGAACCTCTCAGTTGGTGCTAAATGTAGGTGTTGCCGAGAGGTCAAAGGCGCCGGTCTCCAAAACCGGTCGTAAGTTCGTTGGTTCGATTCCTTCTATGTGTGCGCAATGCCTCCTTCCGTTAGTGATCGATACGGCCTGCCTTGTAAGCAGGAAACCTTTTTGGTTCGCGTTGGTTTGAATCCAGCAGGGGGCTTTTTTTATAACTTAATATGTAACAGTGGTATAGCTCAACTGGTAGAGTTTTTGACTGATATTCAAAAGGTTCTTGGTCCGAGTCCAAGTATCACTACAAAATAGAGCAGTTCCAGCAGATGGCTATACGGGCCGCGTTTGGGGCGCGGTATTCGCAGGTTCGAATCCTGTCTGCTCTACAATGGGTCATTGGTGAAATAGGCTATCATAGAAGCTTCGCAAACTTCAGTTATGGGTTCAATTCCCATATGTATCCACATCAAAAATAATTGAAAATAAATTTGATTTTTTCA
>JALNXF010000019.1 GCA_023230505.1 Candidatus Altimarinota bacterium
AAAACTCGGTTGGTTTTCCATGTAATCTTCCATATTAGATACTTAAATTCCACTTCTCCAATTGATACTTTTCCTTACTTTCAATAACAGTAATTTGTTTCTTAATTTCTTCCAAGTCATCATCGTTCAGCGGTTCAAAACCTTCATAAAAACCAGTGTCTCTATCTGGTAAATACATACTTTCTGGCCAAGGCTGTTTTATAGCATTCGTGGCTCTGCCAAAAACATGAACATGCAGAAAAGGTTTTTGCCCGGTTTTATACGCCCAGTTTCCCATATCTTGATAATTTATTTTTATCACAGGAACACCTCTATTGTTCATAGCGATTTCAAAAGCTTCTCCAATCACCATGGTTAATCGCATAAGTTCAATCGCCACACCAGGCTCAAGTTTTGTTCTGTCAGTAATATCTTTATCTTTTATTCTAATCCTAATATGACCACCATCAGAACGAGGTAAAAAAGGTTGCTCATGAGATTCAACTATGAAGTTTTTTGTTTCGTGGAATTGAGTCATATATTTTATTCAACCTCCACAGTAAAACCTCCGTATGACATACGCTTCATATCAAATGGCATAGACATATCTTTACTATCGGCGTATTTCTTTTCCATGTAAGCCATAACTTTTTTATTAATAGTCTTACGTTCAGCTTTTGATTTGAAAACGATGTAAGAAAACCAAACTTCCTCGTCTTCTTTAGCTTTGGCCATTTTTGGAAAAGTAAAAGTTATATTTTGAGGAGTCATGTCATCGGCTCGACATTCTTTGTAATCGACCGCTCCGAATTTTTTCCAAATTTCAGCTCCTTCCTTAGCCATTTTTTTATAAGCCGCCCTCTTGTCTTTTGGAACAACAAGCACAAACCCATCAACGTATTTTGCCATATGTATTTAAATTAATTTGTTAACTTGTAAATTATATCAGAACATCCTTTTTTATCATCTTCACAACCTCAGGAAATTTCGACACTTTAAAGTGGCCGTTTTTACTTTTTTGAAATAATAGATTTTATCCAAATATTTCTTTAATTTTTTCGATCGTATCTGCCAATTGATTATCAAACAATAAATATTGGTTTAAAGCTGAAAAAGGAACCCATTTGTAAGCTCGAACCTCATCCTTAGCAAGCTGTATCTCATCATCAGAACCTATAAAACGAAAAGCGAAAAAGTATCGTTCTGATCCGATATATTCTTTTCCCTCTTTGTTTATTTTTGGAACTTTAAATATAAACTGCAGTGGGTTGGGGCTTGTACCGATTAGTTCTAAAGATGAAGAATTAATACCCAACTCTTCCTTTATTTCTCGGTAGGATGCATCTTCTAATGTTTCATTTGCTTCTACCCCACCTCCAGGAATGGCATAATATTTTTCTTCAAAAGAAATTAAATTAACAAGTAAAAAATCATTTTTTGCGTTTACAATTAAAGCTGAAATTCCTTTTCTATACATAATTTATACTAGTTTATTATACCAAATCTCTCTTAATCATCTTCACAATCTCAGGAAATTTAGTAGCTATTTTACCTCTTTAAGAAATGTTATATCTCTCAGCCACATAAACTTTCCGTCATAATGATCAACGTTTTTTTCTTTTTCTAATATTTCAATCGCTTCATCTAAAGCAAGCCATTGTGTGACATAGCCCTCCATTATTTCATTAGCTTCTAATTCAGGAGTACCTTTTTCTATAACCCGAGCAGTATAACAATATGAAGTCTGGTGCAATCCAACTTTATTCCTATATTCCTCGACCATACCTAATTCTTTAATATTTTCTACTGTACAGCCAATTTCTTCTATTAATTCCCTTTGGACAGCTATCTCAAAATCTTCTCCCTCTTCTACTCCACCTCCAGGTAATTTATGATAATTATTTTTTGTTGAATATACGAGTGCAACTTTATTGTTTTCATCAAAGACAACAGCTCGAGCAGCTTTTCGCTCTCTAAAGTTTTCTGGTTCCATAAAAGTGCTACCGATATCTGAGTCTTTAATTATTTTAAGAATTTTCATATTTTTATACAAAATTATTGGGGAGGATTTCAATAAATATTCTAATACTTTATTATTTCCAAGATGCTCAGCGGCAATTTTATTTATTTCACGAATAGATAAAAATAAAATAACCACAAAACCCATTAAGATAGGAGCATCAAATACACCATTTGGTAAATATTTAAGAACTACATCGTACGCCGCATTTCCAAACAATCCAAGCGACAGACCAATAAAAATGCTTATGAGATTCATTCTCAAACCCCTATTATCCTCAAGAACTTTAAGTATACCCACATTTTCAATACTATTTGCGTCATAGTATTTATTAACAACAAAATCTTGTTTTTCTTTAGACAAGCTATTCCACAAGGATTTATTAGAGCATTTTAACCGCTTTTCTATTTCTTTCTTTATCTCATACTCTTCTTTATTCATTTTATTTTTAGTTGAAAACACTTTTAAATTATTAAACATACTTTATATAATATCCTTTTTTATCATCTTCACAATCTCAGGAAAATTTAAAATTTTTTACAATACAACTCCTCTAACCTTTTCATAAACCTCCTCCGGACTAAGAAATGTTGTATCGATAACAACTGCATTCGGTCTTGTTTCTTTAAGGTCCTGAGACAGCTCCCATAATTTTTCAGCCTCTTCAGGAGTTAAAAGTCCTTGTTTATTAAAACCTCTTTGTGTTGCTCTTTCTAAGACAACTTCTTTGCTTGCCATTAAAACAAGCTCATACACTTCAGCTCCATGTTTTTCACCAACTCCCACCAATTCATCCAGCGTTTTAATATCATTAAGAATTGCTTTGTCTACAATGACATCTTTTCCTTCTTCAAGATATGCATCAATTGAAACTGAGGCAATTTTGTAAACCAATCTCTGACTTTCTTTCCTACTCTCTCTCCAATTCGAAATCTGCTTCCACCAAGCATCAATTACAATAAGAAAAGATAGTGGCAGTTCAGCATGCAACTTCTCTGCAACTGTAGACTTACCAACACCAGGAGCTCCATTTAGAATTATTAATTTCATGGGTTTATTATAGCAAAACATTCCCCTTTATCATCTTCACAACCTCAGGAAATTTCGATAATTTAAGTTGGAAGTATTTGTATCTTCTAGAACATCATGCAAAAGACCTGCAATTAAAACTCTTTCATCTTGAATCTTAAAATCATTTTTTAAAAAACCATAGACTTCCAGAAAATGATTTTGGACATTAACTTCTGCAAATTTTTTAGTGGCAAATTCTTTGGCTTGTTCTGTGTTGTTCATGAGTTAAATTAAAACTTCTAAATATAGTGGTGAGTGATCAGATACTTCATCTGGTAAAACTTCAAAACTTTTGACACTTAGTCCTTTTGAGACTAAAATATAATCTGCAAATTTTTCTGGTTTACTATAATAAGAAGTTCGAGTAGAGTTAATATTATATTCCTTTATTAAATTTATAAGTCCAAAATCCTCAAACATTGTTATGCTTTTAGTCGTTGGTAATAAATTGAAATCACCACAAAATATAACTTCCCTGTCCAATGAATTAATAAATTTAACAATATTCTCAGATTGTACAATTCTATCTACACTATCTGTTTTACCTTGTCCGTTCCATAATCCATGAAAATTAATTACAGTGACTAATTTACCACCTTTTTCTAAAGTTACATATTGGATATTTCTGGCATGATTACCCAAATCTCCATCCGGAACATATCCCTTTTCTTTATGAACGAAAACTTCACCCCTATCAACAATCTTTAAATCTTTTTTAATCAACATAAGTAATCCGTAATTATCTCCGAAATGTGGACAAAAAAATAAATTGTAACTATCTAATAAGCTAGAAATGTCTTGTTTGCCATTAACCATAATATTACTGTGATCAATTGGTAAACCACCAGCATTGTGTCCGTCTAAATCAGTATGAGGCGCAGACCAAATTTCTTGTAGACAAAATATATCAATATCATCTTTATATTTTTTAAAGAAGTTTATAACCTTATCAGAACCAGCTCTGCCGCCCCAAGTATTTAAAGTAATTATCTTCATGACTATTTTTCTCTTATCTTTTTAATATATTCCCTAATTCTATTATCATTGTAAATTTTTACAGAATCTTGAATCTTGAAATAGACTTCTTTATTCTCTAATTCAATAAAATATGTATCTAGAAATTCTTTAAGTGTTTCAATTTGGTTTGAAACAATATTTTCTTTCATCATATATTCACTTTTTAAATCAACATTTTCTACAAACTCCAGTATTTTTTGTATTTCAATTTTTTTAATAAATATTATTGATAGACGATCAATAATCATTCCAGGGCTTTCACTGTAGAGCTTTATATTATAATCTGTTTCAATATTAAGATTTTCTGTTATGTCTCTATCAATATCGTTAATTAAATTATTTCTGATTTGATTATTTTTATCAATTTCTTTTTTAGCATTAGCGACATGTTCACTTCCCAAATCATGCATCCGGGCTTCATCTTCTAAATTCCAAATAATCCTATTGGTCTTTATTAAATTATTTACTAATACATCAAAATTCCTTTCATAAATAATTTCTTCATTATCGTTCAATAGAAAAGTATTAAACATTTGTGAAATCAAAGAGGATGTTATTCTGTATACATATTCTGTTTTTTCTTTAATAAACTCAACATTTGGATATTTTTTTAAAGAATATTCGTAAACTGCCTCATTTTTAAAATAGGAATTTGAATGTAATTTAACTTTTTTTCCTAAAATTGCTGATGCAATTGCTATATGTAATCTGTCAGTCCTTATTTCCTCATACTCATCAAGATGATCTATTAATTCATCAATTGGTTTTTGGGCGTAACCAGAATAAGATAAATCATTATTAAGCTCTGGTATTTTACTTAATATTGATTCTCTGTCTGTTCGAAAAACATTTAGTATACCCTCACCTTCTTTTTTTGATTTAAAATTATTATAAAAAGCACAATCGACAGATAAATAAACTGACAAATTTTCAGTATTCTTTGATATAAAATCTGCACTAAGTCTTTCTCGACAAAAAACTGTCACCTTATTTTTTAGATTATTTAAAAGATGAACTTGTCTTTTGCCAAAAATAGTGTGGGGTAAAATGATTATCTCTTCATAGAGATTTGCTTTTTTAATTAAAAAATTTCTAACATCGGAATAATAATCATTGAAGTTACCACCTCCGTCAATTACTAGAATTTTATTATAAACAGGAAAAGAAACATCTACCGCCCTAATTTCAATATTTAAATCTGAAAATAAATGTTTTGTGCCATGCCAAATTAAAGAATCACCGTAATTTCCAGGAAAACGATAAAAATCAACACTTAAGCCCCTGTATTTTTCTAAATAACCTTTTAAATCTATCTCTTTCATAATTACATATTAATTAGTACCATTATACATTATGAACATCGTATTTTGTACTGACAAAGAATATATAAAATTTTTACCTACATTATTAAATTCTATATCTCAAAAGAACAATATGAGTGATATTGAATTTCACTTATTACATAATATTGAGGATCGAGAACTGCTTAATACTTATGAAGAATATGTCAGTAAAAAATATACAACTAAACTATCAACATATTTTATTAACGAAAAAATTAGTTTCAAAAATTGCTTAAGTCATGTCACCGAAGCAACAATGTTAAGGTTGTTTATTCCAGACATCATTAAAACTAGTGGTAAAATACTCTATTTAGATTTAGACATCGTTGTAAATGCTGATCTAAATAAAATATTTAATTTAAAAATAGGATCTCGGGGAATATCTGGAAAGTCATCTCTTAACAAAAATGTCCTATATAATATGTCATTTAAAACACTCAATACAGAATATAAGACACTTAATGCAGGTGTCTTACTAATGGACTTAGAAATACTTAGAAAAAATAATTTCACTGAGAAATTTTTAAATATTGTCAAAGAACACCCATACATTGATCAGGTTATTATAAACCTATATCTTGAGGGAGAATATGAAGAAATTCCTGCTGAATATAATATTTTCAATGACCAAGATGATCATCTATTAAAAACACACGATGATTTCATATTGCATTATGTTGGCTCAGGTAAACCTTGGAATGGAAATGTTTCTAATAAAATAATATGGGGAGAATTAGAAACGTATATTTAATTACATCTTACAGATAAATATACATGTATTTAGATATAGCTCTTGTGTTGTAACTATTTTTAATTTTAGCTTTTTAATTATTTTAAATCTTGAATCAGTTAAAGCATTTTCAAAAGTATCAAATTCAGTAGTATATACAGCCAAGGTTCCATCGGAATTCAAGTGATTTTCAGAATATTGAACAAAAGTCTTGTAAAGATTTTCTAAATCTTTATCTTTTGAAATAACCATACCAAAAGGAAGATCAGCAACAATAACATCAAAACTACCCAATTCTGGATTATCAAAAATATCAAACTCTTTAACCTGTATTTTTTCAATCAACCCTGCTTTTTTAATATTTTGTATTGATAAGGATAAGTGTTCTTTCTCATTATCAAAACCAATTAGTTTTTCTAAGTTAGAAAAGCGCTGCCCCGCCTCAATTAATAATGTACCACTACCAGAAAAAGCATTAAGATAGTTTTTGGCATTTTCTAAATTACATAAATAATTCATTGCAAAAGCAACAGTTGGATCCATTGCCCCACTCATGTTTCTAACTTTATAATCTCGAACTGATAGTGGTCTAGCCGTGATTTGCAAACCAATTTCCCAAACTTCATCAATTTTAATAATATGAATTTTAGCATCTGCTTCTTCTGATTTTGTTAATTTAAAAGTTTCCTTAACATATTCATTGATTTCAGAAATTTCTTTTGAATCAGAACCTGCGCATGTTATTTTAAAATTTTTAAAATAACTCTTGTTACTATTATCGATAACATCTTTTATTAAATCACCTAAAATTGATTTGTGATTTGATATATATAAAGGGTTAAATTTTGGATCGCGAACAACCAAAACAACTTTTAAAATACTTCTAAAATTTTTCATTATTCCGAAATTTTCAAAAAATTTGATATATAAAAAGTCGGTTCCTTTTTCAGTAACAATAATTTCTGGATATTTAGAAATTTCATCTAAAACAATTTCAATTAATCCATTAACAAAGTGTATTTTTATTTCTTTTTCTATATTATTCATATATTTTTTATAATTGTATCAAATACATCTTTAACACTAATTATATCCATACAAGACTCTTCACAACATTGTATTTCTTCAAACCTGCTATTGTGTCTGCATAAATCATGCCTGCCTTTATCATAAAATGATACCACATTATTACATAAATGTAAATATTTTGGATCTGTTGCGCCGAAAATGATAAAGCTTTTTTTATTGAAACTTTGAGCTATTATCAAGGGTCCAGAATCATTTCCTACAACAAATTCACAATTTTTTATTAAAGAAAACATCTCATCAAATGAATACTCTTTTTCTAAAATGATTCCCTTAATATTTAATTCTTTTTCGATTTTTTCTTTTAGGTCTAAATATTTTTCATAGCCCCAGCTTCTTTTCTTCTCTTCCCATTTACTCGTATAAGGAGAAATTAAAAAATATTTTTCAATAATTATCCTATCCCAATCATTTCTAATTTTTGGAATATCTTTTAATTCAACATCACCGAAACCTACTGATTCCATATATCCCTGTATATATGTTTTATCATTACCACTAAGTTCATAAACTAATCTAATGTTTATGTCAGCTCCGCAATTGTTTTCATTTATTCTTTCATAAGAACAAATGTCTTTATAGGTTGGTAATACTTTTTTAATCTCAGTATTTCTAGTTGCCAAATAAACATCATCAACATAATTTAATAAAAACCTAGCAACTGGTTCTGTCATTATTAAATCACCCAAATTACCCTCGCGAACCAAACACACTGATTTTATTTCCCTTCTCTCAAGTTTTCTTCTAAAATATTTTCTGTACCAAATTAATAGCGTATTATCATAAACAACCACACCTTCTGAAATTAACGTTCCCCAAAAAGTTCTGTGCCCTGAAAACCATCTAGTATTAATTTCTTCGATATTATTTTTAAAATCCTTTACATATTTTTTAATTGTTTCTATTCTTTCTAGCCAGGGTGCGTCTTTTCTTGAAGTTGAATCATTTTCAAACAGTGCTAGCTTTTCCCATTTTCTATAAATATATTCTGCCTTTCCTCTAAATTCAAAATGAAGTAGTTTGGCCTGTTTGCTTGGTACAATAAACGGATTCCAGTGATACTCTCCGAAAAATTCTATATTATTTCCTGTTTCAGTATAATGACCACCAACAACAACTTCCATATTTTCGTGATTTCTCACTATTGCTTTTCTGAAGTGTCCATATTCTTGCCAG
>JALNXF010000020.1 GCA_023230505.1 Candidatus Altimarinota bacterium
ATAGGTAGGAGATTTATATAGATTAATAATTTCTATGTCAAAAGAGGATAAAATTGAAATAGAAGGTACGGTTGTTAAGACTCTTCCTTGAGGAGTTTTTGAGGTTAAATTGCCTGATAATTTTGGATGAGGATGAATAATAATTAGAGCGTATATTTCTTGAAAAATGAGAAAAAATTTTATAACTCTTATTGAGTGAGATTCTGTTTTAGTAGAATTGACTCCTTACGATTTATCAAAATGAAGAATTGTTTTTAGAAAAAAATAATATTTAGTTAATTATAACAAATTATGAAAGTAAGACCATCTGTAAAAAAAATGTGTGAAAAATGCATGATTATTAGAAGAGATAGAATAGTTAGAGTTATTTGTAAAAAAAATCCTAAACATAAACAAAGACAAGGGTAATTAAAAAACCCTTTAATATTTTATATTTTATTTTAAATTTATATTATGGCAAGAATTGCTTGAGTAACACTTCCAAATTGAAAACATGTAGAGATAGCTCTTACATATGTTTATTGAGTTGGTAGATCTTTATCTAATAAAGTTTTAGACGAAGTAAAAATTCCAAAAAATAAAAAAATAGAGACTTTATCTGAAGAAGAATTAGATCAAATAAGAGATGAATTAAAAAAACATATTATTGAATGAGATTTAAGAAGAGAAGTTTCTCAGAATATCAAAAGATTACAAGAAATTAATTCTTACAGAGGAATAAGACATAAAAAACATTTACCTGTAAGATGACAAAGAACTAAAACAAATTCAAGAACTCGTAAATGAAAAGCAGTTTCTATTGCAAATAAGAAAAAATAGGCCCTCACCCCAACCCTCTCCCAGAGGTAGAGGGAGTTAATAATAATTACTAATATATAATATGGCAAAAGCTAATTTAAAAAGATCTAAAAAAACAAGAAGAAATGTTGCAGAAGGGATTGTTTCAGTTAACGCTTCATTTAATAATACTCATATAGTTGTAAGTGATAATGAATGAAAAGTTCTAACTTGGGCTACGGGTTGAAGTTCTTGATTTAAAGGGGCAAGAGAAGCTACACCTTATGCAGCTCAAATTACTTCTGAAAATGCATGTGGTAAAGCAAAAACTATGCACGGAATGGAAAAAGCGAGAGTGTTTGTAAAATGAATATGAGCATGACGTGAACAAGCAATTAGATGAATTATTAATTCTTGAATTGAATTAATTTCAATTTTCGATATTACTCCAGTTCCTCATAATTGATGCAGAAAGAAAAAAATTAGAAAACCTTAATTATTTATTTAAAACCTTAATTTAAAATTATGAAGTATAATTGACCAAAACTAAAACTTTGCAGAAGAGAATGAATAAATCTTTTTTGAACAGAAAAATATGATTTATCTAAATGTAAAAGAAAACCTCTTTGAAAAGGGGGAATGGGTAAAATGTCTGATTTCAGTCTTCAATTAAGAAAAAAACAAGCAGCTAAAAGAATGTATGGTGTTACAGAAAAACAATTTGCTAATTATTACAAAAAAGCATTAAAATTAAGCTGAGTATTATGAGAAAATATGCTTAGATTAGTTGAAATAAGATTTGATAATGTTATTTTTAAATCAAATTTTGCTAGAACAATAATGCAAGCAAGACAATTTGTAGGTCATGCTCATTTTACAATTAATGGTGCTAAGGTAAATATTCCTTCTTATTCATTAAAAGTTTGAGATGTTATCTCGCTAAGAGAAAAACTTAAAGAATCACCAATTTATAAATCATTAATTGAAGATTTTAAAGAATTTGCTCAAAAAAATAAATCAACTACAATAAGTTCTTCTAAATGGTTAGATGTAAATCCTGATAAATTAACTATTACAATAACAAGACTTCCTGGAAAAGATGATTTTGATAGTACAATCGATATTCAAAAAATTATAGAATTCTACTCTAAATAGTAATAACTTAAACTTATAAAATATGCATATTATTCATAATATTATCTGAGTTCCAAAAATAACTCATGAAAAAATAAGTGATTTTGAATCAAAATTCATTATTTCACCTCTTCCAAGTGGATTTGGTGTGACAATTGGTAATTCATTAAGAAGAATTATGCTTTCTTCTATTCCTGGAGCGCGCGTTACTTGAATTAAGGTAAAATGAGTTAGTCATGAATATTCAACTCTTCCTTGAGTTAAGGATAGTATTTTAGATATAATGTTAAATTTAAAAGGACTTATAATTGATAAAGTTGATGCTTGAGCTGAATGGATTTATTTAAATAAAAATAAAGCATGAGTAGTAACAGCTTGAGATATTAAAGTTCCATCAAACATTAAAATTCTAAACCCAGAAATGTACATAACTGAAATTGATAAAGACGGACTTGAATTAAATATTGATATTAGAATTGAAAAACAAGCTTGATATTTAGGTATTGAAGAACTTAAAAAAAGAGAAGAAGATGTTAATGTTTTATTAATAGACGCTAATTTCTCTCCAGTTCTAAATGTTAAATATGATATACAAAATGTTCGTGAGCTAGATATTTCATCTCTTGATTCACTTGAAATTACAATTAAAACAAATTGAGTTATAGCTCCACAAGATGTGCTAGTATTTTCTTCAGATATGTTAAAATCATATTTTGCACTATTTAATGAAGAGGGAATGCAAGTAGAGTGAGAATTTATAGGAGATTTTAAAAAACTTATAGAAAGAGAAAAGGCTGAAATTAAAACTGAACTTGAGAAAGAAACATATACTCCAGTAGAAATTATGTGACTATCTCCAAGATCTCTAAATGCTTTAATTAATTGAGATATTCTTTCAGTTGAACATTTAGTAAGATGTACTGAAGCAAAACTTTCTTCTATAAAATGATTCTGAAAGAAGGCTATGACAGAAGTAAGATCAGCCCTAAAAGACAGATGATTAAAACTTTTAGGAGACGACTAGTATTTTAATAATTTTAATAAATTTAATTATGAGACATAGAGTAAAGCAAATACGCAGATTAAATCACAAAGATCCAGATCATAGAGATGCTGTTCTACGCAATTTGATGACTAGTTTTTTTGTACACAAATCTATTACAACAACTGCGAAAAGAGCAAAAAATGTTGCTATTATTACTGACAAGTTAGTTAACTTAGTTAATACTAAGGATAAAATGAATGCTATTAGAGAAGTAGCTAGATATGTTTTTACAAAAGAATCATCTCAAGAATTATTCTCAAATATTGCTCCAAAATATAGTGAAAGAAAATCTTGAATTACTAGAATAACTCCTATAAAATTAAGAGTTTGAGATAGTGCACGCCTTGTAAAAGTTGAATTAGTTTAATTTTATTTATTTAGATTTTTTATGAAAACAATTAACCCAACACAATTAGTAAATACTTCAAGAAAATGGTATTTAATCGATGCAGAAGGCAAAAACTTATGAAGATTAGCTACAAAAGTGGCAGTTTTATTAAAATGAAAAAGTAAAGTTGATTTTGCTCCACATCTTGATAATTGAGATTATGTTGTAGTTTTAAATGCTTGAAAAGTTGCTGTAACTTGAAATAAAGCTGAGGATAAATTATATCACACTCATTCTTGATTTATTGGATGAATTAAAGAAGTGAATTTTAATACATTAAAAGAAAAAAAACCAACAGAAGCTTTAAAACTTGCAATAAGTTGAATGCTTCCGAAAAATAAATTAAGAGATGGAATGCTTTCTAGATTAAAATTAGAACTTGGTTCTACTCATAAATATGAGGCACAACAACCAGTTACAATTGAACTTTAATTACTAAATAATATTTATTTATATGGCTTTAAAAAAATATACATATGCTCTTGGAAAAAGAAAAACTGCTATAGCTTCAGTTAGACTTTTTGAATGAGAATGAGAATCAATGATTAATTGAGTTAAATACCAAGAATACATTAAAAGACCAGATCTTTTCTCTGTACTTTTGGCTCCTTTAAAACTTTTAAGTTCACTTGATAAATATTATTTTGTTGTAAAAGTACAATGATCTTGAGAGGCTTCTCAAGTTGGTGCAATTAGACTTGGAATTTCTAGAGCTCTAGCATCACTTGATCCTGCTTCTAAAAGCACACTTAGAAAAGCTACTTTTATTACCCGTGATTCAAGAAAAGTTGAAAGAAAGAAACCATGATTACATAAAGCCCGCAAAGCTACTCAATGGTCAAAACGTTAAAAACCCCCCCTGTCATCCCGAGCGTAGTCGAGGGATCTAAAACCTAATATATAATTAAAATTTATTATGCCTACTATTAATCAACTAATTAGAAAATCTAGAAAAGATAAAACTGTGAAAAGTAAATCTCCAGCTTTACAAGTTATTAGAAATTCTATAAAAAGAGCTACATCTGAACTTGCTTGTCCTCAAAAAAGATGAGTTTGTACTAAAGTTTATACTACTACTCCGAAAAAACCAAATTCGGCGTTACGTAAAATTGCTAAAGTAAGACTTACAAACGGTCAAGAAGTTATTGCTTATATTCCATGAATTGGGCATAATCTACAAGAGCATTCTGTTGTACTTATTAGAGGATGAAGAGTAAAAGATATTCCATGAGTAAGATATCATATTCTAAGATGAGTTTTAGATACTCAATGAGTTGATAAAAGAATGCAATCAAGAAGTTTATATGGTGCTAAAAAACCAAAAGTTAAAAAATAATAATCTAATTAATTAAATTATGAGTACAAAAGGTAAAATCGATTCAAATATCATGAAAAATGAAAGACTAGTGAAATTCATTAATTATGTGATGAAAGAAGGAAAAAAATCTTTAGCATTAAAGATTATGAGCGATGTTTTTGAACAAATCAAAGCAAAAGGTCATAAAAATCCTGAAGAAATTTTTGAAAGAGCATTAGAAAATATAATGCCAAAAATTGAAGTAAGACCAAAACGCGTTTGAGGTTCTATTTATCAAGTTCCTCAAGAAGTAAAACCAAAAAGACAATTAGCTCTTGCTGCTAGATGGATTTTAGCTTCAGCTAGAAGTAAAAAATGAACTGTATTTTCTAAATATCTTAGCCAAGAATTAATAGAAGCGTCTGAAGAAACTTGAGTAGCTTTTAAGAAAAAACTAGATGTTTATAAAATGGCAGAAGCAAATAAAGCATTTGCAAGATTTGCTACACATAACAAAAAATAAATTAATTTTTAATAGAATAAACTATGGCTCATAAGAAAGCGCAGTGAACCACCAATAATGGTCGTGATTCGCAAGCCCAAAGACTTGGTGTAAAAGTTTTTGGAGGACAACCGGTAAAAGCTGGATGAATTATTGTAAGACAAAAATGAAATAAATTCTGGGGAGGTGAAAACGTATCCCAAGGAGTTGATTTCACTTTATTTGCAACCAAAGAAGGTTTAGTATCTTTTGAAGAAAAAAGAAGAGTAAGATTTGACGGAAGTATCTACAGAGATATTTATGTAAGTGTAAAATAATTTAAATATTTAAACAGAAATTAAAACAAACACTAATGCTAAAAGCATTAGTGTTTTTTGTTTCTAAAGAAAAAAACTTGCATTTATTGAAAAAATCCATATTAATTAGATAGTTATTATTAAAACCATCTTAAAATGAGAATACTTAAATATGCCCTTAAAAATATAAAAAGAAATGCTTTTTTGTCGTTTTCTTCTGTTTTGGTATTATCACTTATAATATTTTTTATAAATATACTACTTTTAGTTAATTTTACAGTTGATAGCATAACAAACAATGTAAATGATAGACTTACAATTTCTCTTAATTTAAAGAGTTCTTACACGAATGAAAATTCGGAAGTAGTTGAGCTTATTACAAATATTAAATTATTTAATAAAGCTCTAAATGTTACCTATATTTCACAGGATGATGCATTTTCTGTTCTTAAAAAAAGAGATCCAGAATTAGCCAAGGTTATTGAGTCAGAAAGGGATAATCCTCTTCCGTCATCAATTCTAATTAAAAATATTTGACTTAGTGAATATGAATGATTAGATAAAATAATTTCTAAATATAAAAACATTATTTTCTACGATGAAAATAAGTCAAAGAAGGCAATTACGGACTACAAAAATCAATTTGAAAAAATTAATTCTCTAATAAAAGTCTTACAATCAATCAAAATTTGAATCTACTCAATTATAGTATTTTTTATGTTTTCAGTCTTTATAATTATCTACAATACAATATGAAATTTTGTATTTTTCTATAAGGATGAAATTAAGATAACAAAGCTAGTTTGATGAGATAATTTCTTTATTTATGGACCATTTAGTATACAATGAATTATTTATACTTTTCTAGCATCATTTATAAGTATAGTATTATTCGTATATATTATCAAGACTGTAAATATCTACCTTATTGACGATTTCCCAAAATTTATAAATTTATTTCTACTAAAGAATTCTCCTTTCTTCTTTTATCAGATGATATTACTAATGTTTATCTGAGCTATAAGTTGATTTTTATCATCCCAGAAGTTCATAAAAGGGAAGATTAATTAAATCCTAAACAAAAATTTGACTTTCTCTAATAATGTCATATAAATAATGACATTATTTATATTTTACCCATCTAAAATGAACTCATTATTTACAGATCCATTAATACATATCAAAGATAAGGATACTGTTAAAAGGAAAATCAGTAAGTTTAGTCTTGATAAATTGCAGATTGTTAGTGATTTTGATTCTACAATTACGCAGGATAATGGTCATACTTCTTGGTCACTTTTTTCAAAATCATGATTAATGCCAGATGAGTATATAAAAGAAAGGGATGATTATTTTAAATATTATTATCCATTTGAGATTGATGCCACTCTTTCTTTTGAAAAAAAGGATTTTTTAATGAGAGAATGGTGGACAAAACATCTGGAACTTTTTATAAAATACAAGCTTAATATTAATATAATAGATAAAATTATTCAAAAAGATTCTTTTGTTGATTTTAGGCATTGAATGAAGGAATTTATGGATATCTCTGCTACTCTAAATATTCCTTTTATAATACTTTCAGCTTGAATAACTAATACTATAAATGAATTTCTTAGTTATAAAGAAGCTCAATTTGATAACATTCACATCGTTTCAAATGAACTTAAATTTGATAATGATTGATTTTGTGTTGGGATAAATAAGGATATTATTATTCACTCTGAAAATAAAGATGAGCACGATATGCCAGCTCATATTCAAGAAATGGTGAAATGAAAAACGGATATTATACTACTTTGAGATAGCCTAACTGATACAAAGATGATTGATGAAGAACTAAGAGAATGAGCTCTTAAAATATGATTTTTGGCAGAAATGAAAAACCACTCAAAAGATAAATTTATGGATAGTTTTGATATAGTTATAGCAAGTAATTATGATAGTTTGAGAGTTCCTGAAATGGTTTTAGAATTAATTAAATAAAATTCTTGAAAAAAAATTTGCAAATTTTACAAAAAAATATATACTTCCTCCCGCGTCCTTTTTGGAGCCATAGCTCAGTTGGTTAGAGCGCCCGCCTGTCACGCGGGAGGTCGCGAGTTCGAGTCTCGTTGGCTCCGCCATTATAAAGCGA
>JALNXF010000021.1 GCA_023230505.1 Candidatus Altimarinota bacterium
AGAAAGTAACATTTAAGTAATACTCAGGTAATACTATTTACTTAAAAATACTACTTAAGTTATACCTAGGTGATACTTTATAAAAATTAAAATTAGGGGTGAATGTGATGGATTTGAATTTAATAATTGAAAAGATAATTGAAGATGGAAAAGTTGATATTTCTAATTTAGATAATGTTGGAGCAATTCAGGAAGAATTAGAAAATAGAAGCATTGAAACTGGAAGAATGGATAATTTTTTAATCTGGACAAATAAACCTGATGATTGGAGGCGGTGACATGGGAACCAGAGCGAACACTTATAAGAAAAAACTTAAAATACATCAATTGGCTCATAAAATAGCAACTTCAAAAGATGAACTAGAGAAAAAAAGATTCAGAACACAATTAAAAAGACAGATTACCACACTAAAGAAAATTGACACAATAAAAATGATGGCTCAACCTTCCAGAGCTAAAGCCATCATTTAACCACACAAGCCCACAAAGAGGATTGTATTAATTAATTATAATTATACATCCTCTGAGGGCAAAAATAAATAAATTTGGAGGTCTGAGGATGAATGATTATAAAGTAATTCAAAAAAGTGTAGAAGGAAGTTTAAAAATAGAAGGTATAAAACCAAGTGATACAGCAAAAAAGATAAATAAAGACTATTTACAGGGTAATATAACAAGCGTTGAAGCTGTTGAAAAGATAAAAGCGTATTATCTAGGAGGTAAGCAAAATGAAAACAGATAAGTACATTAAATCAATTTCGTTTAAAATTGGCGGTAAAACAATTACAGCTGGGGAAGCAAAAAAGCTGATGAATGATAAAGAATACAAAATAAAAAAGTCTGTATATGACAGGATTGAAGGGGGAAATAACTATGAAAAATGATAAAGATTGGTATGGCATTCTTACAGGATTTATATTTGTATGCTTAGTATTTACAAGTAAATTATTGTGTAAAATATTTTGGTCTGGATGTAAATTCATTTGGAGAAATAAAAAGAGTCGGTTGATGGTGGCATTATTGAGTATAATTATAGGTGCAACAATATATTTTATTTTGAAATATGATACTAATGATTCTAGGCAAGCACTATGTTTATTGCCTATTCCATCATTTTTATTTGCTACTGGAATAATAAATAAGATCCTGAATGCATACCTCAACGAGTATTCTAAAATCTTTGAAAGCATTAACTTTAAAGATAAAAGTGGGCAATTTCCAAAGATAATCAAAAAAGTAAAATCCAAAAAAGATAAAAAAATTAGAGAGATTTTTATTATAAAATCCATGATTCCATTTTCTGAGTGGAATAAAAATAATGATTTATTGGAAAGTGCTTTTAATGCAAAAATAGCACTAAAAAAGACCGAGGATAGACAAATAATTAAGTTGATTAAATTGGGGGTGTAATTATGTCTAGCAAAAATAAAAGCGAGGAAATAAGAAATAAGAATGATTTATTCGAAATTGAAAAAGAAAAGATTTATCTGGATAAAAAAGATAAAGAAAATTTATCATATGCAGAAAAACGCCACAAAGAAAACACAGCTACTTTTAATACTATTATGACTATTATCAAATTACCTTATATTTTAGGGTATAAGCTCCCTAAAACTATAATAAGTAAAATAACGTTTAAAAGCACTAGAGAAGCACAACAAAAGGAAATAGCAAGGTTAAAACGCTTAAATGATTCAAAAGAAAGGGCAAGAAACAGCAATGTATTAAAAGAGCTTGAATTTATAGAAGCTTTTAAAAACATAGGATTTAAGGATAAATTAAATAAATATCCTGTGTTTAATGGGCTTGAAATAATAGGCGATAGAGAAACAATAAGTTTTAAGAGTAATTTGTCATTAACTGAATGGATAAGCAAAAAGGAACAATTAGAAACAGTATTAAATACAAATATAGTAAGCGTAAGACAAGGGGAAAATAAACAGATAGTTGATTTAGATACAACTAAAAATAAATTACCAAAATTGCTTAATTGGGATGATGATTATTTAATAAATGATGGTATTTTCCCAATAGGTAAAGACATTTTTGGGAACATAGTTAAATTTGAATTTATATATATAGCTAATATTCTAGTTGGTGGAGCTCCTAGAGGTGGGAAAACAAAACTATTTCAATTATTAAGTTATCAGATTTTAAAAACTGGTGGAAAACTTATAATTGCAGAATTTAAGGGTGTAGACTATCAAAAATTTGAAAATAAATGTCAAGTAATTAATGATCACCAAGAACTATTAAAAGCCTTGAAGGATTTAAGAAAAGAAATGGAAAAAAGGAAAAAACTTTTTAGAAATGTTGGAGCTGAAAACATAGATGATTATAACCAAAAGACTGGAAGCAATTTAAAAAGATATTACTTATTGATAGATGAATTAGGCGAAGCAATGGAAATAGTAAACCCTGATTTAGATAAAAAAACAAAGGATAACATTGAAAAAGATATTGCAGAATTATGTAAAAGTGGAGCGAGGTTATATAGTGCTTTTGGAATACATTTTGTTTTTGGCACACAAAGACCAGATGTAAGGGTTATAGAAGGTCAAACACGTGACCAGTTTATAGGAAGAATATGCTTTAAGGCTGTTAAAAACACAAGTAATATTGTTTTAGAAAGTGATATTGCAAGTAATTTAAATTCAGATGATAAAGGAAGAGCTTATATAAAAATTGGAGCTGATTACAAAGAAGTACAAGTATTTTTATTTAATGATGATATGTTAAAAAACTTAAAAAATAAGAAATTAACCAAAAATGATTTAAAAATCGTTGGAGCTGAAAAAGAAAATACTTTTGATGAAAAAGAGATTGAAACCATAGATATAGATATAGATTAAGAGATTTTAATAAATCAAAGTAATTGACATAAAAATTTTCGAGATTGAAATTAAAATCTTACAAATAGGAGCTTTGAAGATACAGCAAAAATATTATACTAAGTATTAAAATATATGCTTTAAAGCTCCTATATAAGATAATTTGAAGGTAATTAATAAAATCACGGTAATTACATATATAGATATATATATGTAACGAGCGAGGCGAGCGAATACGACAATACGACGATAGGAAGTATTGGAAGTATGAGAGGATATTTGTAAAATATCCGATAATGATTTTGGTGATTTTTTCGCCAAAAATCTGAGAAAAATATTTTGAAAAGGGGATTTTTTCAGGTGGAAATTAAAATAAATTTTGATGAATTTGAAAAATATTTAATAGAAAATTTGAATTTATCAGAATCAACAGCAAAAACTTATTTAAATAGATTGACGTATTATAATAAAAATGAAGCACTGGACGGAAAAAGTAAAAACTATATTAATCAAACTAAACAGGCTATAAAGTACTTGTATAGAATGAATGATATATATTACAATGATGAAATAATTAATTTAACTAAATTACATGATAATATGAAACATAAAAAGCCTGTAAAAACTAACTTTAAGCTAAGTATAACTAATAAAAAAATTAATGCCTTAAAAGATAAGCGTAAAAAAATAGCTTATAGACTACAGGAAATAAGCGGTTTACGGATAAATGAAATAAGTAATTTAACTAAAAATGATATAGAATTTATAAATAATAAGATATATGTAACTGTAGGAGCTGGAAAAGGCGGTAAAAGTAGAAGGATAGCAACAATAAAAGATAAGTATTTATATAAAGAACTTCCAGAGCTTGGAGAGAGAAACGGTAAATTATTTTATAAAGAATCTACATTAAGGCGTAAAGCTTGGAAACTAGGATTTAAAACCCACAAATTAAGAAAAGTACCCGCAAAGTATATAAATTTAAAATATTGTGCTAAAAATGAAGATGAACGACGGGAATTAATACAAAAATTTTTAGGTCATGAACCTGATAAAAGAAATAGAACATACAAAAGATATATAGATAATGCAGATATTGAAATTGACTTAAGTAATACAAGATTTGATATATAGGGGGGATTAATATGTATATTGGAATAAATGTATTTAACATAAAAAATTATGATAGAGTAAGTAATTTTGTAGTAAAACAGCTACAGGGGAAAAGGCAACATATGCCACAATTAAGTAATTACTGTTATTATTCAGTAAATAAAATTGATAGCGAGGATATAACTGTATTAAACTATTATATAAATAATAAGATAGCAGATATTAAGATATTAGAGTATGTAATATTATAAAGCCTTTACAGGCTTTTTTTATTATATAGCAAGGTCGGGAAAACAAAACGCATGTATATATTTATTTACAGTATAAAAATTAAAATAAATCTGGGTATAAAATTTTTAAAGTCGCTAATAATCACATTTAATTATTTTTATTATGATGGTCATGTGGTGGATCATAAAATGAAATCATTGAAATCAATTACCAATTTGATATAATATAAATACAAAAAACATTCTTATAAAATTTGTAACTTTACTTTTTATAGGCAAAAATATAAAATATATCTATTCTAGATAAATGAACCACAATATTGTATTCATTTATTACCTTGAACCATAACACGAGCACTCAAAAGAGTGCTTTTAGTGTATATATAACCATTTGTGGAGGTGAATAGTTTGGAAACAAAAGTATGTATAAAATGCAATGCTAAAAAGATTATAGAAGAATATCCAAAATATAAAGATAGAAATGGGAATTATGCTTATAGAAACGTTTGTAAGACTTGCTTTAATATCCAGAGCAACAAAACCAAAGTAAAAAAGACCAAAAATTTAGTAAAAAATGAATCTAATACAGAATATGAAATAATAAAGCCAGTGGGAAAAAGTATGCTTGATTTGTTTAGTGATTCAGAAATTTTAATACTAAAAAGTTTGATAAACAATCATAATGATATTATGGCAATAGTAAATAATAAGCTTGAATTAAGCAAAATAGAAGATATAAAGACAAAGAAAAGTATCTCTATAAGCGAAACAATACACAAAAAAATATTAGAATTGAGTAATAAAAGCAATTTGAACTATAGTCAAGTTATTGAAAATCTTATAAAAAAAGCTTTAGAAAATGTATAGATATTTTTTTTACAAAATACATCTTACTTATATATTACTATTTATCCTACTTAAAAGCGGAGTAGAAGCATATATATTATACAAGTATGATGAATATATTATATATATTATATTTAGTAATATATAAGTAAGATAAAAAATATAGTAAAGGACGAAAGATACATGATTAATGAAAAATCACTTGATAAAGCACTCAGGGAATTAGAAAAAACGGATAAAAAATATTACATGATACTATATCTCTATGTAAACTATCCATTTGTACCAATAACCAGATTAGTACAAATGACCAAAGAAAATGTATTAAGAAATGTGATAATGGTTAGAAACAATAAAACAACTAATATACCTACTGATATCAAGAAAAAATTAGATAAATATATAGTATCAGTTAAAGGTAAATACTTATTTTCTGAGAATGGAAAAGAACCAATTAAGCCATATAAGGTATATAAAAGACTAAAAGAGATAGAAAAAGAGTTTAAAATAATTAATCTAAATAATTTAGAATCTAGAAAACAATATGCTATTGATAGGAGAATGGAGAAGTTTGGAACGTTTTTTAATGTAAATAAGAAGAATAAAATAATTGAATTATTTTAAGGCTACTAATCAGTAGTAGCCTTTTTATTATACATAAATTTTTTATTAATTTTTTTTAGTACAATTTTCTTATCCACTGGGATATAACCAAAGGTGGTGTTAATATTGGAATGACCAACTATTGCTTGAATTTCTTCAATATCCAAATGTTCAGAAGCATATAAAATAAATAATCTTCTAAAATTATGAGTTTTAGCAACTTTAGACATTTTAACCTTTGATTTTTTAGCAATTTTTTTTAATAAATTTCGAAGTGCAGTATAAGAAATGGGCTTTTTATAATTTGATAAGAAGATAGGACCAGATGTAATATTATTTTTAATACAATAAAATTTTAAATCTTTTTTCAAATTGCTATGAAGTGGTATCTCCCGATAAGATGATTTATTAAAAAAGCTAAATTTATTGATTAAAGATTCTTTAGTCAATTTTTTAAGCTCTGAGAATCTTATTCCAGTTAAAAAAAAAGTTTGAATAATTAAATTTTCTTTTTCAGTAGTATTTTTCAATAATTTTTTATAATCATTAAAAGTTAAAAACTCCTCATTGAAAGCATAATTTTTTTTATATTTATACTTGAATTTTTCCATTTTCAAGAACTCCAGATATTTATTTAAACATGAGAGTTTAAAACAATAACTTGAAAAAGCGAAGGACTTCAAAACATAATCTTTGTATTGTAAGAAGTGAGTTTGATTAGGTTTTTTAGTAATTTTAATTTTGTTAAAGAAAAATTGTATTTCCTGTAATATTTGTAATTTTCTCCTTTCTGAGATAGTAAATTTTCCTAAAAATTTAATAAAATAATCTTTTTTATACATTTCAAAAATCTCCTTTTTTAGTGTGATTCCCCTATATGAAATGCATTCAAAAATGGTGTAAAAGATATTATAACAGGAATTGCCAATAAAACAAGCATAAATGTTAAAAATAATACAAAACAGCATAAGGGTATGATAAAAGAGGGATAGTGATGGGGAAAAAAAAGGTTTACTCTCTAAAGATGATGGTGTTTATTTTGATTATTTCAAAAGTTTGATTTGTTTGTTATTACTTATTATAGCAATATAGACTATTTCAAGAATTATGTAGTAACATATTAGGTTATAACCATAATATTGATGTAGATTCAATATTATGTTATGGTTATTTAAACCCTATACAGGCGTTTAATAAAATTATTAAGGACGTGAAATAATGAAAAATTTTGAACCATATTTATCAGACTTAACTAAATTGACCAGTAAAGAAGAATCTTTTATTAGAAAAATTTTCTCCAGTATAGAATTAGATGAAATTCTATATTCTAAAGAGAATAATTCTCTCAAAGAAGAACTCCAAAATTTTAATAATTTGGTGGCAGCTCTTTCAAGTGAAGTTGGAAAAGGCAAAGAAAAGGTAAAAAAAGAAATTGACAACTTTTCTAAAAAAATTGAAAAATTAAAGAAAACTAAATCCGAAATTGCAAGCCAGTTAACAACAAATATTTCAGCTGGTGGAACTGGGGAAGATCTCTATATTGATTTATTTAAAATTAATAATCAGATAAGGGATATTGAAGAGGTTGAAAGAACTTTTAAAAGAAATATTGAATATCCTGCCACAACAAAAACAAAAAAATTAGGCAACGAAATTTTTGATACTGGCATAAAAATTTATAAGAAAAAAGCAATTATTCGAAAAAAGAATGAAGATATTCACATGAAAATTTATTTTTTGAAGAAATTGCTTGATTTAGTAGATTCCAAAAATAAAGCAATAGAAAAGCACAATATTGAGAATGCAATGGGAAAAGCATACATTCATTGTAATCCAGACTCTTCATTTCTTCCGTGGCAGGAAATCGAAAAAATTGTCAATGAAGAAATAGAAAAGAGGTGCAACAATGCAGGTAGTCTATAATATAGTTCTAGAAAAACCAATAAA
>JALNXF010000022.1 GCA_023230505.1 Candidatus Altimarinota bacterium
CTTCTTTTGCTTCCAAAATAGAGTGTTTTTGATAGAATAAATTGAAAGCCTGAGATAGCTCAAAAAGGTAAGAAGTGAGCAAATTAGGTGAGTATCTTTTGCTTGATTCCAAAGCAATTTCAGTAAATTTTGATAACAATCGTAGAACACTTATCTCCTCACTATTTAAAGAGATTTTTGCATTCGTAAGGTTTATATTTCCTGCTTTTTTCAAAACACTCTGTGTTCTCACATATGCATATTGCAAATACGGACCAGAGTTACCAGAAAGACTTATTGATTCTTCAAAATTAAATGTAACATCATGACCAATATTTGTTTTGAGAAGCGTATACTTGATTGCTGCCACAGCAATTTCAAAAATGTCCTATCTTATTAGGTAGCACCATGCTCATATCTACAACTTATGTAATTTACTCAATCTGACTTGTAAAAATTCTATTTTTAGGATAAATTTATATCATTAAATTAAAATAAAACAGAACGCACATGAACTTAGACTTTAATATACGATACGAACAGATTATAAAATTGCTTAAAATTAAAAATAATAGCAATATTCTAGAAGTCGGTGCTCTTTTCCCTGCCTGCTTGTCTAATTATTTGGGTAAAGATTTTAATTATTTAGGAATTAATAAAAATTATTCCAACCATAAATATAGAATTAAAAAAATGAATTTTCTTTCGAATAATTTTGAGGATAATTCTTTTTCACACTCAATATCTACTGATACCATTGAGCATATAAAAAAAATTAGTAGACAAAAATTTATAGATGAAATGTTTAGGGTCACCAAAAATATAGTTATAGTAGGAACGCCTAATCCCGAAGGACAAAAATATGAAAAAATTTTAGTTAGACTATTGAAAGCGAGTGGTAAAGGAGAACATTACATTAGATTTTTTAACGAACACGAAAAGTTTGGCGTACCCTCTAGGAAAGAGATGCTCTCATATCTTAGTAAATATAATTATACAACAATTGAAAACTTCAATCTTCGATACTGGATAGGAATTCTTCTTGGTGATATATTTGCTTTCAATATTGATCTAAAAAATTGATGACATCAACAGCAAGCCGGCTTATAGAACTTTTTATATTATAAAAAAATGAAAAAACATAACTTTATAATTTCATCTACGCGTCCAGAGTTGCTTTCTAAACAGATAACTTCTTTTTTAAACATAAGAGAAGGTCGCAAATTAGGCTTTTATGTATTTAACGATGACGAGTCTAGGAATAACGAATTTATGATTGAAATAAATAAACTCAAGCTTATTCCCCACGCAAACATTTTTTATTTTAACATCGAAAAACAAATAAAAATAATTAAAGACATAGCCTCAAAATACTCTAAGATTCTTGGCGTTAACAAGGAAATAATCATTAACTGTTTTAAAGAAAATGGGAAACTACGAGGTATTAGAAGTATCCAAAATAAATCAATCTTTATTTTTTATTCAAAAAATAAAGATATTGAAAGCATAGTCCACAGGCTGGATGACGACATTTTCCCCTATGAAGCCCATCGACACACTAACACTATAGAAATCGTAATAAAACATGATTTCTTTAAGAAAAAAGAAGCATCAATCAATAACGATGTAAAGATTATTAGCGGCAATAACTACACAATCGACTCTCCGAGCCCTCTTGTAAACTATATTGATTTCGTTGAATTTTTGTTTAATTTCTACAAAATTGCAAAAAATAAATACATCGATTCAAAAATTGGTAAGGATATATTAAAAATATCTCCAGCGAGCGTAAAAAAGATATATGATCCTTTTAAAACTTTAGATATATTACCAATAGATCAAGACTTTACATATAAAGAGGCAGTTAATGCATTTGAGAAATACGCTAAACTTATAGAGAGTGGAGATTCAAGGGTTATAATTAACGATAATAAAGAAAATCGAAATGGATTTAATAAATTCTTTCCAGGTGGCTGTGTATCATTTATTTATAAAAATTTTCCAACATTAACTCCAAATTTTGGAAATCAAGATTTACTATGGGAGCTAATTGAAATTATAGATGGGAAGATGCTTCTAACAGATGGGTATATTGGACACATAAAATCCCAAACACAAAGAGTTTCCATAGTTAATGATTTAAAAGACTCCTCATATAAACATCAAACAGCTATCACCTACTCAGTTTTTAAATATTTAATTGCAAAAAACAACAACAATTACAAACTCTTGAATTTTCAGAAAGATTTTATTGACTTGATGGACAAGTGGCTTTACGAAGCTAACCACTATAGCAATCAAATTATACACCTTCTTAACAATAAAAATGCTTGGTATGCTGATGAATTTAATTTTAGCTCAACAATTCTCGTCAAAAAAATTTGTTCAGATTTTATAAATAGTTATGAAGAAATTAAATCTAATTTTTCTCAATCAACTGAAAATATCAATCTTATGATGTCAAATTATTATAAGGATAAAAAGATATTTGATAAATTAATAAAACAGATAACAGCAGACTGTTGAATACTAAAAGATATTTAGCTACACATAAAACTATCTAAATTTTTTCTACAATAGGTATGTTTAATAACATTAACCCATTTCTAAGTACTGTCGCCACCGATTCAGTTAGAATTAATCTAGAGTGTTTTAATTCTAAATTTTCAATAGATAGTATGGGGACAGACGCATATAAAGAATTATACATAGAAGCTAACTCCTCTAAATACATACATAATTTATTAGTCGAATTGTCATCGTGACTGCTTTTTATAACTAAAGGAAACATACTCATCTTCTTAGCTATCTCATACTCTATTGACTCCTCAAAAATAAACCGTCCTGTTATGCTGGGAAAATTATCTGAAATGTCATTAGACTTACGAAGAATAGATTTTGCTCTTGCATACGTGTATAAAAGATAAATCGAACTGCTCCCTTCAAGATTGAGCATCTTATCCCAATTAAAATCTATATTAGATAATCTTGAATGACTTAGGTCATTATAGATAACTGCTCCAATACCCAATTTTCTTGATAGAAAATTTAGCTCATAATTATTTCCATTCTCAGATTTTCTCTTATCTAACAAAATTTTTTCAACTCTTAAAGAAGCTTCTTCTAAGACATCTTTTAATGCAATCGTGCTTCCTTTCCTTGTTGACATTTTTTTACCTTCTATTGTTATTAAACCAAACGCTAAATGCATAGGCTTCGTCTTAGAACCAATATAATTTGCTTTTTTAGCAACAGCAAATAACTGCTTAAAGCTTAATTCTTGTTCTGATCCGACCACATAAAGAATCTTGTCTGGATGAAAAGTTTTCACCCTATATTTTAACGCGGCAACATCTCTAGTTATATATAGGCTTGATCCATCATTTTTCTTTAAAAGAAAAGACGGAAGATTATCTAAAGAGTCGACGAAAACAACATTATCGCCTTCCTTAGAAGCTATTCCTAATTTAATAAGATCTTTAACTATGTTATTAACAAATTGATCATAAAAACTCTCACCCATAAATAAATCAAAATCAATATTTAGCTCCTCATAGATTTTCCTAAAATCTTCAATGCTAATATCATAGAATTTTTTCCACAATTTTAATTCAAATTCATCTTTGTTTTCTAATTTATTGAAGATTTCTCGCGCTTGCGTTTTAAGATCTGGATCGCTTTCTGACTCACTATTAAAACGTACATACAAGTTTTTAAGTTCTTCTAATGAATTCTTTTTAAAGTTAACTTCGTTAACCCAATGCATGTAAGCATAGATTAATGCACCAAATTGTGTCCCCCAATCACCCAAATGGTTAATTCTTATTACTGAATAGCCAAGCGCCTCATAAATGTTCGATAATGCTTGCCCTATTACGCTTGACCTTAAATGGCCTATCCCAATCGGCTTGGCAATATTTGGTGACGAATAATCAAATAAGGAGACTTCTCCTTTGTGAAGGTCACTCCACCCATAATGATTCCCGTAATGAATTATAGACTGTAAAACACTGTTATAAAATGCGCTCTTATGCAACTTAATATTTAAGTATCCAAAAGCTACATTTAACTCTTCTATTTGTGTATCATGCTTACTAAGCACTTGCTCTTTAATATGTTCAGTAATAACTTCAGGACTGATCTTAAGTACCTTTGCTAGATTAAAAATGGATATGGTAAAATCAGCATCAATATAAGACGGAGTCAATTCAATTACGGCATTGAATGAACCACTAGAATTTTTCAAAATAGATCCATCAATACTAGAGGTAATTCTTGCAGCTAGTTTAACCGCAGGATACTTATTAAAATCTGCCTCTATTTTTTTATTTTTTTTTATTTGTATTTGTTTCTTTATGGTCTGAACTTTTTGTTCAAGCTCAAAAACATAGTCACTATAAATATTCATAGAAACCCTTTCTGGAATATATATAATACCTCAAATATTACATTATGTAAATTTCTCTCTACTCTTCCACTTATATACTTGCTCTGATATTAATATTGGCTCAGATTGATATTCTCCATTTTGATAAACAAAATTAGCCCTTGGTCCATATCCTCCATATGGTAAATTTCCCCTCTCTACATCTAATATTATTTCGTTAAATAGGAAAACTGAGTTTTTGATTTTTTTGTAATAAGTACTTGTCCCAAATATACTTACATACATAGCGTAGTTCATATAATGATTATTTTGAAAGTAAAAAGACATCTCTGATTCTGAATTAAAAATAGAAATATTAAATACAGGACTAAATGGCTCAAAATAACTCTGCTTATCAGCTATATTGGAACATAAAATAGTTGGTAAAACTACAGAAGATTTTTTATCTATTTTCCCTCCGTAAACAAGATTTTCTTTATTGTCATCTAAATATTTTTTTAATTTTCCGTAATTTAAATTTAACAATTTTCCAATTCTTATTTTTTTATTATTGTAATCTCCAATCATCTCTTTGGCAATTTTCTTCTTTAAGAGCTTAATGAACGCTGGAAATATTGAATGATGTACCAAGATACAATCTGGACCAGCACAATCCTGACCACTATTAAATAAGCGTGCGCGTATAACACTTGAAACAGCAATTTTCAAATCTGCATCTTTATTAATAATTATAGGATTAATTCCCGCTCCATTATAAATAAATAATGAGTTGGGACTTATATGATTTATTATTTTTAAAGCATTTTCATATTTTCCCGTAAATAAAACTACGTCTGAAAAAGACACATATGCCTCAATAAATAACGCCCTATCTAATGTCGATATTTTTATATTTAATAAATCTTGATTTAAGTTTATTATATTAAATAATTTATTATATATTTCCCTTAACGCAACTGGTGGTCTTACATAAACTTTTTTTGATAATAGACTTGGAACAATAGCGAACAAAATCAAAGAATAAAGTGGCAGATTAATTGGAGTAAATGCAGAAACGCTACTAACATTGCTTTCGATTAAATAATTTTTTTCTATTTCTATATTTTCCAAACAATCTACCGCCCTCAAAAATTCATCTTCCGCTGCTTCATAACTTTCATATATCAATAATTCGGATATTATCTTTCCTCTATTTTTTTTCATAATCTTTATAAGAGAGTGTGTTATTCTTTTTATTTTCTCCATTCTATTTTAATATCTTAATGAAATGTTTTAAATATAGATCATCTGTAACTTTAATGGAATCTCTCCATTTGTGTAAGATTAATTTTGAAATTTTTCTTCTTTTTTCATATTTGTTAATATTTCCAACGAATCCGACTTTTGCGCCCGATAACATTCCAGACCAAACTACTCCATCAAATAGAACACCTTTACGGACCGTGCGACGAAGTTTAGATGACGCTGACCGTTCAAGAGCGCTATCCAATACTGAAATACTCATTATTTCACCTGGATATTCTTTGTCTGGAGATAAATGAAATTCTGCATGAATTGAAAAATACCATTCTTTGAATAATTCCACATCTTGCTTACTAATTTCTCCCTCAATACATACAAAAAAGTCAATATCGCTAGTAGTCGATGCCTCTTTTCTTGCAACACTCCCACCAATATAAGCAAAGCATACATTTGGAACATTTTCTATTTGTTGCTTAAATTGAGCTATTATTTCTTGGGTTTTTTTTCCATTAAGCTTCATAATGTTGAATATTCTTCACAAATATTAGAAAGATATATTTTTTTAATGAATTAAAAATCATCTAAAAATATCTTTGTAAGGATATCATACTATATTATGCTATAATTTCTTTATTCTTAAATTACCAATATGATAATTGACATAGGTTCTGGTCATAAACCTCACCAAAAAGCAGATGTGCTTTTAGAGTATAAAGGCGGGAGCAATGAAGAGCGTTGGCATCAAAACCTTGTTACTGATAGACCGACAGTTTTATATAATGGCCACATCTTTCCTTTCAAAGATAAATCTTTTACTTCTTCCATATGTAGACATGTCTTAGAACACGTTGATAATCCAGATATATTTCTCAAAGAAATTGAAAGGATTTCGGAAGCTGGATACATCGAAACGCCTTCAGAAATAGCTGAACTTATTTTTACTCCATATGACAAACACAAGTGGATAATTTTCAAAAGCAAAAATAAAATTTTAATAAAGGAAAAAACTAAGGAAAACACCTCAAAACTAGGAGCATTATTTGATTATTTGTGTGAAAACGAAAAAGAATTTGAAAATTCTTTTTATTGGAGTAGAAGAAAACTGTTCTTTGTAGAAATTAATTGGAAAGATACAATAAATTTTGAGATCATTCCAAATTCTCCTGATACTTTTTTTAATTTATATGACAAAAAGATTTTAAATGAAATTACTCAAAAGAATAAGCATATAAACAACAAAAAAACATTTAAAAAGAGAAAAATAGATGAAGTTTATGCCTTTCTTGAAAAAAACTTAATCTGTCCGTTGTGCTCTAAAAATCTAATTTTCTTATCAACAAATTTTTACTGCAGACATTGCAATTACCAATATATAATTGAAAACAATGTTATCAAAATGTATAGAGAGGATTAACTGCGATATTGTTTTTATAATCAGGTTTAACTTCAAGATGTCTTAGTCAATTTCCCCGAGCTTTTTTTGAATGTGCCCTTTTATATCCATATTTAATGTATTGTATCGTTCTTACAATTCGAAAACAAGATTGGGTGATGAATTTTAAAACGCTTACGCTTTAATTTAGAGGAATTCTTTTTGCTCATGCCCCTTATAGCGCCTA
>JALNXF010000023.1 GCA_023230505.1 Candidatus Altimarinota bacterium
GGGAGATTTTAAAACAAAAATTAATTATTTTAAGATTATAAAAGACCCTGAAAAATTAAAATCTTTTAAGAAAAAAAGAGGAAATTCTAAACAATTTTTGATAGTAAAAAAGAAGCTTACAGAGGCATATAAAGAGCATGTTTTAGGAGAAAAAAGAGTACGATTTACGAAGATTCAAGAAGATCAATTGGACTTGGCAGCAAAAAGATTAACAAGATTTTTTATAGGAAATCGAAAATTAAATTATCTTGATTTTAAGTCAGGAGCAACTATTGATGATTTCATTCGTGCATTAATAACTTCGTTAAAAAAGCATTATAAAAATTTTGGATTTGGTATTGGTCATTTATGTAGTAATTACACTTTCAACGAAATTTTGCCAAAATATATTAACTTAAATAAACCGAGGTAATTATGTACTACATGCAAATGATTGGTACAGGAAAAGGAACAATTGTTAGGCTTCAACAAGATTTAGGAAACAAAGTTTCTATTATTATTATTGAACAAGAAGGAGATAAATATTATTCAGTTTTTCCTTACCTTATTTATAAACCGGAATTTGAAAAGTATTATAAACCTTTAATGACAAAAAAAGTATCTGATTTAAAAAAATACTTTAAGCAACAAAAAATATTTAAAAGGGAGGTTTTTCTTAATTCATTTAAAAGAATTTATTATTTTATTAACTAACAATTTAACAATTTATTAAGGAGATTAAAAATGAAAAAAAGTATTTATTTTTTTGTAATAGTAATGTTTTTTATGAGTTATCAAATATGGGCATGTGCCAGTCCTGATCCAAAAGAATGCAAACAAGAACAAACACAAGAACAGACACAGGAGCAAGGACAGATTCAGGGACAACAGCAGGAAGCAACAGGAATTGGTATTGGTATAGGCACTGGTATTGCCAATGCTGATTCAAATTCAATGTCATTATCTAATTCAGAATCAAATGCTAATGCGATTGTTGGTGTGGGAGTAAATTCTGAAAATAATAATGCAAATATTAATACAGCATTTGGGGGTTCTGGAGGGCAAGGGGGATCAGCCTACACAAAAAATGATATTTCTAATGCAAATGTTAATGCTATTAATGTTAGTCCTACAATTAATTCTTATACCGGAGATTCTCTTAGTGCAGCTGTAAACAATGTTGAAATAGGAGATAATATTAGTGAAGCTTCAGTAGGAGATGTTTCTGCCACTTCTGGTGATTCAGTAAGTTCAATTGGTGATACACTTTCATCCTCAACTAGTAATAATGAAAATAATAATTCTGTGGGTGATTCAATTTCTGATGTATCTATGGGTGATATTAATGCAGGCAATTCTTTTTCCAGTTCTTATTTTAATTCAGAAAAATTGGATTCATATGATACCTCAATTCAAGTTGGTTCAGTAAGAAAATCAGTTCCTAATATTTCAGGCTATGCTGGAATGAATAGATATAATTATAGAGATTCTTGGGAATTTGGAGTAAGGGTGACTATTCCATTATTTACAGGGGTTACAGATAAAGCTATTGAGTATGAAACAAATAAATTAGTTTCTGAAAAGAATTATTTGGATGCTCAGATACTTTCTCTTAGTGCGGAAAATGAACGTAAACAAAGCATACACACAATGGAGATAAATAATATACAAAACGCATATGTTGCTGATCGGAAACAGATAACAGAAAAGCATCAAGCAGAAATGGCAGTATTATGTAAAGGAATAAAGGAGACAGTAAAACAGATTAATGGGTCAAATGAATTATGGGAAATATGTAATGGATTTGAACTTGTAACTCCCCCAGTAAAAATAGTGGAAAAGAAAATATATATTGAGAAGAAACCAAAACCTTCACCATGTGAATTATGTGAAAAAGAAAAGCAAGATTTAACCAAGTTTTGATTAGATAAATTATAAAAAATAGAGCTAATATTTGAAGTTTATTTATTAGCTCTATTTTAAAACCCCTATGAATATATGTTTTTAGTATAAAAACGCAGCCACAGCTTAGTTTGATAGCTTCAAATCAGTTTTAAACATACATCAATAACTCATATAATAAGGAGAGAAAGTGGGAAATAAAGTTGAGAAAAGAAGATACTATGAAAAGATAATAATTAATGCAGATTCAAAAGAAAAAGATGATATTCAATTAAGATTATTAACGGAAGGATATTCTATTGAAAAAATGGAATATGTAAAAAGAGGAAGATTTAAGAAAGATGTAAGAAGGATAAAAATTATTGGTAGAAAAGAAATAACTAGTTATAATATTCAAACGGCATTTGGGAGAAAATAATGAGATATAAAACCAATATGAAAAATTCTGATATGCCTTGTAAAAATATGGAAATAGTAAACAAGGATGGAATAAATATTATTTGCAAATTAACTAATCTAAAATGTGTATCAGTATATGATACTAATTCATTAGGAATGCATTCGTTTATGGATGATTTAAAAAGATGCCCTTCATTCAAACCAAAAAATTTATCTGAATTTAAGGAAGAGTCAATATCAAAAAAGAAAAATAATTTTAAAAGGATTAAAAGATGAAAGTTAAAAAAATTGAAGCTAATGCTGAAAGGCAATTACTTATTGCAATTATCATGTCTTCATCTTTTCTTAAAAAAATTCATCCCATTATTGACTATAATTATTTTGAAACAAGAATATCTGCAACAATTGCTAATTGGGTTTTTACTTATTTTGAAAAATTTGGTAGAGCACCAAAGGCGATGATTCAAGATATTTATGAAGAAAATAAAAAATCATTATCAACTGAAGACAGAGAATGGGTAACAATATTTCTTGAAGGATTAAGTCAAGAATATGAGAAGAAAGGATTTAATGAAGAATTTGTTTTTGAAAATAGTTTAAGATTTTTCAAAACTCAAAAAATGAAAAAGGGGATTATTAAAATTGAAAAACTTTTAGACAAAGGGAAAGTAGAAGAAGCAGAAAAGTTATGGTTAGAGAATAGAACAATTCCAACAATGTTTGATCTTGGTTTTAATCCATTTACAGAGGCATGGGTTGATGAAGTTTTTAAGCGGGAAGAAATAAGAGTAAAAGCAGAACTTGGTATTGAAGCTCTTGATGAAATAATTGGACCAATTAAAAGTAGTTGGTTTATTTTATTCATGGGACCACAAAAAAGAGGTAAGACATGGGCATTAATATGGGCTGCACTACAAATGGTTATGCAAGGATTAGATGTTGTCTTTTATTCTTTTGAAGGTGAAGATGAAGATTGGACAATGAGAGCGTGGTCAATGATAACTGCATTTCTTATTGATGGCGAAGCTCAGAAACTTGAGTTTCCTTATTTTGCAGATGATAAAGGAAATGTAGTAAAGTATAAAAAGAAAACAAGACCTGTTATGACTCCAAGAAATATTAAACAAAGTATTTCAAAATTTAATAAATTTGCAAAAGGTAATTTAATAGTAAAGAATTATCCTATGGGAAGTGCTGGTGTAAGAGATGCAAAGGCACATTTAGATGCTATGGGAGCATATCATAATTTTTATCCTCATGCAGCGTTCTTTGATTATGTTGGAATTATGAATCAACAAATAAAAGATATTCGTGAAAGATATAATATAACAGGCATGGAATTAAAAGCATTAGCACAAGAAAGAAAGATGATTGTTGTTTCTGGGCATCAAGGAAGAAGGGAAACATTAGAGAAGTTAAATATGAATGCGACAGATATGCCAGAGGATATAAGATTACTTGGTCATGTTGATATTCTTTGTGGCATTAATCAAACGGAAGAAGAAAGAAAAGCGGGGATAATTAGATATAGTGCATTAATACATAGACATAAAAAGTATGCTACATCAATGCAAGCGAAAGTATTACAACAATTAGATGTTGGTCAGGTTGTATTAGATTCAAAGAAAATAAAGGCTCCTGAATTAGAAACTAATTCTGATAATTCAGAATATTTAGATATGGAGGGTGATGATGACTTTCCATACGCATAAGGACAAAATAAAATGAAAGAAATAATAATTAAAATATTAAATCCTGTTGTTAGTCAGTTTTCTGGTGATCCAGAAATATTAAAACCAATATTGTCTTATAATGAAGAAATATTTATTCCAAAATTTATGAAAGGACATACTGTTAAAATAAGAAAGGTAAATAAAAAATATTTAATAAGCAAAACTGGAATGTTCCTTACAGGGCTTATCCCAAGGGTCAAAGAATATTTAGATTATAAAAAAATCAAATATAAAACAACAGGAATACATGAAGACAAGATAAAAATTATAGAACCAAAATTAAAAGGAATTATTTTAAGGGATAATCAAAAAGAAAATATTAAAAAGTTATTAGAGAATAAAAGAGGACTTCATGTTGAACCTACTGGTGGTGGTAAAACAGTATTAGGTGGTGGGTTAATAAGCTCAATAAAAGAACCTTCATTATTCATTGTACATACTACTGCTTTATTTGATCAGACGTATAAAGAGTTTTGCAATTTCTTTGGAAAAAATAAAGTAGGAAGAATAGGTGCGGGAATAAAGGATATAAAACAATATAATGTTGCAATGATACAAACATTAAAAAATGTTAAATTAGATAAGAATCAATTTGGTATGATTATTTGCGACGAATGCCACCATAGTGCAAACTTAAATGGAATATATGCAAAAGTATTTGATAAAATTCACGCCCCTTATAGATTTGGATTAACAGCTACACCTCCAACAGAAGAAGGGCAAAAACTTATTCTTGAAGGGCTGATTGGTAAAGTAATAAACAAAATAGAATTTGAAGATCATATTGAAGCTGGAATATTAGCAAAGCCAAAATTAAAATTAATAATGGCTCCTGAAAATAAAAAAATAAAAACTATGAGAGGAACATACCTTGAACGATATGATTTAGGCATAGTAAAATTTAAGGGTAGAAATGCTTTAATCATGCAGGAAACATTAAATCAAATTAATAAAGGTAATACAGTATTGATATTGGTTGAAAGAATTGAGCATGGTAAAGAGTTAATGAAATTTGCAAATATTCTTATTGGTAAAAATAGAGGTATCTTTCTACACGGCAAAAGCAATAAAGAAATAAAAGAACAATTAAGAAAAACAAAAAAGAAATGGTTGCGGTTAGAGGAAGAAAAGTCTGAAGTCACTCTTGATCTTACTCCTACTTTTGATAAGAAAAAATTTAATGAAAAAGTAAGAAAAGTAAAAGATAAATTTGAAGGGCTGAGTGAATCAGCAAAAGAAAACTTTATTGAAAGTATGAGACAAAAATTTGAGAAAAGAGAATTGCCTTTTGTTATAGCTACAAGAGTTTGGGTTGAAGGTGTTAATGTTAAAAGTGTTAACTGTATAATTAATGCTGTAGGAGGACAATCAGAAAAAGCTGTAATTCAAAAGTTTGGTAGAGGTATGAGAACTACAGAAGATAAAAAGGAGGTAACTCTTATTGATGTAATTGATGCAGAAACGCATAATGATTTTATGCGTCATTCAATGAAAAGAATTTGTTATTACTACGATAAAAAATGGCTTGGTAATTAATAAAGGAATATCATGGAAAATATAAAAAAGTTAATGAGAAATTTTGATGTTATCAGTTATTTAGAAAGTAGAAATATTGCAGTAACTGAATCAGGTAAAAATGTAGGGAAAGGATGGATTGGAATTCAATGTATGTTTTGTCCTGATAGTGGAAATCACTTAGGGATTAGATTAAAAGAAAATACTTTTAGTTGTTTCAAATGTAAGACATCTGGTTCCGTCCTTTCCTTAATAAAAGAAGTTGATGGTATTGACTTTAAAAAAGCAAAAGAGATACTTCCTTTATTTCAAAAAGATACTTTCTTTTATGAAGATGAAGAAAAAGATCCAATTATTGAAATAGAAAAAAATGATAATATTTTACCAAGAGAATTTAAAAAAATAATAAAAGGAGAGGAGCCTTTATCAGTTAAAAAGTATTTTAAAAGAAGAAAATTCCCACTGCAATATGCTCAGAAATATCAAGCAGGATATTGCAGGATGGGAAAGTATGCCTACCATATGATCCTACCTATATTTATGTATAAAAAACTCGTATCATTTATTGCTGTTGACTTATTAGGAACCTCAAAATTAAAATATGTTTTTTGTCCAAATGAAATTGCATTAGTAAATAAAAGTGATCTTGTTTATGGCTTTGATGAGATTAAAAATGCAGATAAAATTTATATTGTTGAAGGAGTAACTGATAAGTGGAGAGTTGGTAAAAATGCCATTGCTTTACTTACAAATAAATGCAGTACAAGTTTACTTTTAAAAATAAAATCTGTTATAAAATCCACCTGTAAAATCATTGTTCTATTAGATATCGATGCAAAAAGAAATGCAGAACAATTAGCATCAGAAATAAAATCTATATTCTTTTCAAACGAAGTTTTATTTATTGAGATTGAGAAAAAAGATCATGCAAAAGACCCTGATTTATTCGGTAAAAAACAGCTTAAATTTATACATAATTTATAGCTGTTTTTAATGCTCTTAAAATGACATAAAAACCCTAAAATATTGAAAATAACCGTATTTTTAGGGTTTTTGACTAAAATATGGGTTTATAACCTATTGAAATTACTATATTTTTTTAAAGGTTAAAAATAATTATAAAAATCGGTATTTTATATCATTTTTTTCTTTACATTATTTTTTTAATCTATATAATGAAGCTATATTTATTAAGTAATAAATAACGCATTTAGAAATTCTTTGACAATTAAATATGAGATTTCAATCAAGACCTTGTTGGGAGTTATAAGATAGACACATTTTATAATTTGGAACCAAGGGAACTTAAGGAAATAAAAAAAGGGTTATGATAAAATGAAGCATTCTTAAAATAGTTTTAGGATATGAAACATTATACAGTATTTTTTAGTGAAGCCTTTGCGGGTTAATTAGCTAAACTATATTATAAGGCTTTTTATAATGAAAACTTTGCGGTTCAAGTAATTATAATTAGTTGTATATAAATGGGCATGTCTTAAAATAAAACAAGAAACAACATAGTTGAAAATGTACTAAAGTAAACTTCCTAGGATTCAAAGTAATCATAACTAACTTGAAAATATATTGATTTATTTTTTCAACAAAGCATACAGTGAAGCGCATTGCGTCAAGTAATTGTATGCTTGATTGGAGAAGTAAAAATTTATTAACAATTA
>JALNXF010000024.1 GCA_023230505.1 Candidatus Altimarinota bacterium
GAAATAAGTAAATTAGAAGAATTAGAAAAACAAAAAGAAACCCTTTCAAATTCAATTAATGATTTGAATTTAGATATTAAACATCAAGAAGAAAAATTAGAAAAATTAAACTCTTTAGAATATAATCCCGATTGTTCTTATTGTATGAATAATATATTTGTAAAAGATGCTATTCAAACAAAACAAATATATGCCGATAATTTAAGTGTTTTAAAAGATTTAAATAAAGATATCATAAAGCTTGATAATAATATAAATAAGAAATTAAAATTTAGAACGAATTTAGATAAATTCGAAGAGATTAAAAAAGGTAAAGAAAATTTAAAAATATTATATAACAAATTGGTTCTTGAGCAAAGTATATTAATTGAAAAGCAAAATTTTCAAAATAAACTTTTATCCGATGTTGAAAGGGATATAGAATTTTATCATAAAAATCAAAATGCAATTGAAACCAATAAGAAAACACAAAAGAAAATTAATCTTATTCAAAATGATTTATTGATATTAAAAAATAAACTTGATTCATTGAATTTACAAGATAAAACTTGTAATAGTGAGATAAAATTATTACAAAGTCAAAAAGATGAGATTTTAAAAACAATATCTAAGATACATGATTATGAAAATGAATATAGATTGTATAATTTTTATCTTACTGCTGTTCATAGAAATGCCATTCCATATGAATTAATAAAACAAGTTATTCCAATATTTGAATTTGAAATAAACTCGGTTTTAAGAAGTGTATCTGATTTTGAGATAGCAGTTGAATGTGATTTATCACATATTAATTTCTATATCGTATACAGTGATACATATTGGAGTCTTGAATTATCATGTGGAATGGAGTTATTTATCTCCAGTTTAGCTATTAGAATAGCACTAATGAGAATTTGTAATATACCAAGACTAAGTGCATTGATTATTGATGAAGGTTGGTCCGCGTTGGATTCTGATAATCTTATTCAACTTGAACACTTTTTTGATTTTATAAAAAGTCAATTTGATTGGGTTTTAGCTATATCACATATACAAGAATTAAAAGATTTTGTCGATTCAACATTATCACTTGAATTAGAACATGGTTATAGTAAAATAGTATATGATTGAAAATATTTTTGAAATATTCAAAAAAGTTTATTAATTTCATATCATAAATAAAGTAAAGTTATGAAAAATCAGAAAAAAATAAAGCAAATTAAACAAAGTTGGTTTGGTTCTTGGGTCAGTGGTTTGGATGGTAGTGAATTATTGATGTTTCATTTAACAGATGATGCCACAATAATTTTTACTGTTTGGCAGAATGGATATGATGTCACCGATGAACTTCCTATTGAGGAATTTGAAAAAAGATTTTCTATTGATATTAATGAGCTTTTAAATTCAATGAGCTTTTAAATTTATAGTTATTATGGACACGTTTACAAAAGAAAATTGTGATAAATTAACGAATACTTGTTTGAAAATTATTTCTTTGATGAAAGAAAATGGGGATGGCGAATTTAGGATTTCTCAATTACTTATATTAGGTGAAGATGTTGAGGAATTTTTTAATAATCCGATCGTCACGAATTCGGGTATTCCAGTTAAAGTAACACATCTCGATCAAGCTTGTAAAAACTGTCGTTATTATGATAACTTTATACCATGTGCTAACTGTCACAATTTCAATAAATTTAAACCAAATATTTATAGGCAAAAATCAGAGAAGTATAAAGTTATAAAATCAGAAGTTTGAATAGGCAATATTGCCAAACAATAATTAAAATCAAATATTATGGATAACGATGAAAAAAAACAGTATGCGGAGGATTTAAAAATAGGTTGGAAGTGGACAAAAATATTAACACTATCTGTCTTTGTAGTCCTATTTTTTATCCTTTTGGGTATGATTGGTTGCCCGCGATATAATGTGTGGCAACAAGGACTCGAAGGTCGAGCTGAACTTGCGAGGGCAACCCAGAACAGACAAATCAAGATTCAGGAAAGCCAAGCAAAAGCAGATGCAGCAAAGTATGAAGCAGAGGCAGAAATTACAAGAGCGCATGGAGTTGCAAAAGCCAATGAAATAATTGGAAGTAGTTTAAAAGGAAATCAGGAATATTTACATTACCTGTGGATAAACGCACTTAATGAACGCGCCGGAGAGCAAACCATTGTGTATGTTCCAACAGAGGCGAATATACCAATTATGGAAGCATCAAGAGCAATAAAATAACCCTCGAATCCGTAACCGGGTGATCGGAATCCGACAAGTCTAAGAAATCTTAAAAATCAAACCAATGAAACAACAATAGAAATACCAGAAGATAAAATTATAAAGCAAACCAAAAATGTTGAAAATGGGATCTTAATAATCTTGGAAGATGAGGACAAGAACCCAATGAGGAAGTTTGAAATCGGTTATGATGATGATCTTGCAGGATTCTGTCAAAGGGCGTTTGCTTATAAACATCGAATAATGATACTTAATAATGCAACCCCCGACGACAGGTCAGAATTACTTGGCCGTGCATTATGGATTAGTGGCGATTATGAAGTAAAAACATTTCCGGACAGAAATGGTTGTGGAACGGTTATTGAATTTGTAAAGAAGTAATCCATTTCATATTAGGAAATAATGAATTTACCACAAAAGAAAAAAAAGACAACAATTATTTGTTTTAAATGTCTTGAAGAATTTAATTCCTATAAAGATGTTGAAGAGAAAATAATTGAAAGAAACGATGAAAAAATTATTGTTTATTATTGCAAACATTGTATAAATATTACTGACAAATAATAAAATATAAAATATAAAATGGAAAATTTTGAGAGAGGACCGGATGATCCCATCTGTAAAGAAAAATTGATATCGCAACTTTTTGGTGAATTCATAGGATATGTTAAATCTAAAGGATTGCTAAAAGGGAAAGAATTTGAAACAAAAAATGAAGAAATATTTCAATGCAGTAGAAAGTTTTTATGGATTGATCAATATGATCCAAAATATCAAATTACAGTTGTACTAAATTCTATTCAGTTATCAATTGAATTTGGCGTCGTTATTCGAAATACAAAAGAAGTTATTCATCGTAAAAAGATTGAAAATCTAAGATATAAAATATCAACAAAAACAGAGCTCGAACTTATTGAATCTAGCCAAGAAAAATTTGATGATTTGTTTAATGATTTTAAAAATGAATTTAATAAATTAAAACCGACAATTTATGGAAACAAAGTATAAAATAATTTATTGGATTTGGGCAAATATTTGCATATATTTTTGGGTTTGTATTCCTTTTATTCCATTTTTAATTCTATCCCCACAAGAAATGAATTATAAATCTTGGATTGCTTTAGGTGTCTCATTTTTTGTGGGATGTGTATTTTCTGCTGCTGGGTGGAGATTCGCCAAAGATATATATAACCAAGTAAAAAAATAATAATATTTTAAATTTCTGAAAGGATGTTTATTGATTTAATAGATTTACGAGAACAAGATGAAGTATTACAATGCCCATATTGTTATGAGAATTTAACTTCTAATAATATTATTGGTGAGACAGAATATGATGTGGTTCGAATCGGGCATAATATTGGAGGATTAGCAACAGTTTTTGAATGTCCTAATTGTTTTGAGAGATCATTCATTCATAAGGATAGTATGAAATGGAAAATATAATAACATTTGAAGGTCATAAAAGAAAATGGGAATATTCTATATGTCCATGTTTAGATTGTCCGATTTATCCATTACGAAAAGAATGGGAGGATAGCGATGATGTTCGTGAAAATAAATGTTATACAAGTAGATGTTCTTATGACCGAGAAAAAGCTCGAGAAATAGCTAACGAAATATATTTTATTATGCATAATTATCATTGTGAAGAATGTAATAAATGGTTTTCTAAAGATGATTTTTTTGAAAAATATTGCCCTGAGTGCGGGATTGATATGTCTTTTTAGTTTTATTTTATTATAGACATTTGTTAGAATAAGAATTTAAGAAAAAATAATATTTTAAAAAAAATTTTTATTGAATATTTATAATTTAAAAGAGTTAATCAATTTCAATAAAACTATAAAAATAACATGAAAATAAAAAAGAGTGAACTCAAAAATTTAATAAAAGAAGTCATCAATGAAGATTCAAAGAATTCTCTTACTTTATATAAAGAAGATGAATTAAGAGAAATTGCATTTACAAAAAAAGGTAGATGGAAAGAAGCCATTAAAAAAGCAGGTGGAGAAGATAAAATATCTGATAAAATCATTGATAAATTCTTTAATGATTTAGTTAATCCAACTAGTAAACACGCTACCGGCCTTGGAGCCTATATTATTATATTTCAAAAGTTAATTTCTAATAAATTTGATAAAAATGATAAAATCAGAATTATCAATAAAATTTTAAATGAACTTCCACCCGATGATTATGTATTGATCAATATTTCAAAAAATGATTTTGAAAAGTTACCAAAAGAAAAGCAAATATTCGTTTATAAAGTAGGTAATGATGCTTTTTATTTAAAAGGATTAAGTAAGGATCTTTCATTTAATATTCATGGGTTTGGTGGTGGCCAAAGTGGATAAATCTAAAAAATAAAGTTATGACTGTCAAAAAATTTAAAACACTGAAATTTTTTCGAAAAGATTTTATTTTTTCTAATAAAGCAGAAGTTAATGATTATTTTAATAATTCATTAACAGAAGGTGTTGATGTTTTTATCAATCATCATAGACTGTATATGGAAGAATATATTCATATTTTATTGTCCTGGAAAAGATTATTTGGATCTTTATCATTTATTTTATTATTTTTATCTTTAATTTTCTGTTCATTTAGTTTTTCAACCATAATTTTATTATTATCAGTTGTTAGTACAATTTGCTATTTTCTATTTAAAAATCAATATAATAAATCAAATAGATTATTGGCAATAATAAAACTACTTGAAACACCGAAAGAACTCGAAAAAATTAGACAATCATTAGTTAATGAATCTTAGTAACGTAAAATAGTTTTGAATTATTCAGAAATATTTCTTAATTTTATACTATAATTTAAAAACCAAAGTTATGAAAATCCTAAAATATTCTAGATTAAATAATAAATTTATTGTAAAATTCGCAGATATTTATTATCCCATTAAAGTTGATAATGAAATTATTGCTGTTAAAAACAATGAAGAAGTAGTTTTCGAAAAACTTCCAACTGAAGCATATACAATTCGAGAAAATAAAATACCAACCAAGTATAAAAATATATCTGGTGACTTATTATCAGTTGACTGTTATCATGAACAATTAAGTACGTTAAAAGCCCTGGGTCAAGTTGGTGAAGAGGGATTATATTTTTCTGATATAGACAACGAATATAAATATAAAAAATTTATAAGAGACTGGCAACCAGAATATGAAATTAGAATTGAGCCAATAGAAAAAATTGAATTTGAAGAAGTAAAAATTTTACAAGTTGAAGATAAATTTATTTTGCCTATGAGATTTTTGGGGGATGAAATAACTAATCCTTTATGTTTATTGAGGGTTGATTTACTTGAATTAATCACTGAATCGTCTACAAAATATGGGTTTACAAAAGTAGAAGATCAGTCCTTCAGTAATAATACAAAAGGATTTCATTGGTCTGTTCCAAGACATTCTGGATGGGAATATTTAAAAATAAATGATACCTATGCTAAATGGAATGAAAACGAAAAAAATGAAAATTTTCAACTAAAAGGAACTCATGAAGAATGTTTAACTAAATTAAATCATCTAAAATCAATATTAGATAAACAATTCGAAAAACAAAAATTAATTCTTGAAGATACTAAAATTTCTAAAAATACTGCAAAGAATTTGCTAAATAGAATTGAAGAGATAAAATCATTTACATATAAAATCGAAGTAAATAAAAAAACATATGCTGATTACACCAAGCTTAAAACAAAGGTTAATGAGCTTGAAAATTTATTAATCGATGATTTAAAAACCGAAAAATCATAAAATATTTCTGTCCCAGATGACACAAATGCTACCATTTACTAAAGAAGAACTTCAACAAGAAATTGATTTGGGATATGTAAATGTCCAAAAACATAAAAAGTATGATTTGTACATATACAATTATTCTCAGAAAACTCAATTTAATTCACATTGGAATTTTATTACAATGGCCTGTCGGGGGCTAATTTTAGATGGGGATTTTAATATAGTTGCGAGACCATTTCAGAAATTTTTTAATTTTGAAGAATTAAATTATAATGTCCCTAATGAAGAATGGATAGCAACTGAGAAGTTAGATGGATCTCTTTTTATTGTCGGACGTTACAAACAGTTTATAATTACTGCTACTCGAGGATCCTTTGATTCTGACCAAGCAATGATGGGAAGAGAAATTCTTCAAAAGAAATATATTGATAAAGGAGTAAATCCATTTAAACTTGGTGTTACATATTTGTTTGAAGTGATTTATAAAGAAAACAGAATTGTAATTGACTATAATGATTTAGAAGATATTATTCTTTTGGCAACTTTAGATAACGAAACAGGATTAGATATTATTGGAGAAAATCCACCAAGAATAGGATTTCCAATTGTTTCATTTTTTCAATATGGAAAATC
>JALNXF010000025.1 GCA_023230505.1 Candidatus Altimarinota bacterium
AAGTTAATCGTTTCGTCAGAAATGCTATAATGGAAAAACTACAAAATGATGTTCCTGAAATAAGAAAAGAATACGAAAAGAAAAATATAGTAATTTTACCTTTTTAAAAACAAATTAATGGAAACAATAGATATTTTAATTTTAAAACTAAATTCAGAGCAAGGAATTAACGAAGACGATAAACTTGCAATAAGTGGAATCCTTGGTGAATACAACAGGCTTATAAAAACGAAAAACGAGAACTACATCGTGGAAATGAGTCCAGAGAATTTCAAAAAATATGCTAAAATATTAAGTAATCAGTGAAAAAAAATAATAAAATATTTCACATAATAAAAAAATAATTAGTATATTTGTTCATCATAGGTTTAGATTTTTAAGGCGTGGGTAAATCGTTCTTTACATTCATACAGGAAAATAATTTAATCCACGCCTTTTTTTATGAAACAACGAAACAAACAAACAATATGGCATCAGTAAACAAAGTAATATTAGTTGGCAATTTGGGTAAAGACCCCGAAATAAAGACTTTTGAGAGTGGTAAAAAAAGTGCTTCATTCTCTTTAGCAACAACAGAAAAATTTAAGAACAAAGCTGGAGAAACAGTAACCACGACTGAATGGCATAATATAGTCGTATGGGGTACATTAGCGGATATTTGCGAGAAATACCTAAAAAAAGGAAGTCAGATATATTTAGATGGTAAAATAAAAACGAGAACATGGGAGGATAAGAGCGGAACAAAAAAATATATTACTGAAATATTTGCCGATACAATTCAATTCTTGGCAAAAAATGACAAGTCGGAAAATGACAAGTCAACAAAACAAGAAAATATAAGTACCCAGTACGAATCAGACGACTTACCTTTTTAGAAAATGAAACAAGAAATAAAACAAGATAAAAGAAATTATCGGAAACACTCCGATAAGAACAAAGAATTAATTAATAAGTCTTTAAAAGAACTCGGTGCTGGTCGTTCAATAGTAATTGATTCTGAAAACGAAATCATTGCAGGAAATGGTGTTTACGAACAGGCAAAGAAATTAGGTTTAAAAGAAAAAATCATTGAAACAGATGGAACTGAATTGATAGTAGTGAAACGCAACGACCTAAAGACCTCCGATGAAAAACGCAAGAAATTAGCGGTTGCAGATAACTCCACTTCTGATTTATCTGATTTTGATATGGAGTTATTGGGTGAAGATTTTAAAATTGAAGAAATTGAAGAGTGGGGGATAGAATATAGAACGAAAGAATTTAAAGAAGAAGAAATAATTTTTGATAATTCAGATTTAGAAACGAAAGAAGTTTTATATAATTTTTCAAAACAATATTATGATTTAATTCATAAAGAAATAAAGAGCAAATTAAAAGAAGATGAGTTAAATGATGAAACAATAAATTTATTAATATATTGCAATAATTATATAACTTACTGTAAAAGACGAGGTAAACGCTTCTCAGTAGTTATTCCTTTAAAAACAAATTTTATCAAAGAATTTGGGATAGGTTACGAAGAAATAGTAGCAGACGTAAGTAGATATTTATATGATAAATATAGAAAATAAATTATTACAAAACGAAAAATGGTATAATTATCAAAAATTTATTGATACAAGGAAGAATTGGGATAGTAATAATATAAGTATTGCATTAGCTGACATCAGCCCATCAGAATATAAGCCTTTTAATTTCGGTATAAATATAATAGACAAGATAGTTAATAATTCTGAATATAATTGCGGTAGGGCTATTTGGGAGACAGGCAAAGAATCGATGGAATGGGTTACTAAAAAAGAAATAAATAAATTTGATGTAATTGGCATTAATTGTTATATGTATTATCAATTATTTGGAATCCCAGCATTTTTATTTGATAATAAAATTAATCCAATATCTAAATATAGAAAAAACGAAGACCCAATTATATTATTAGGAGGACAATCTTATTATTTCACAAATGGATATGATAAATTTATTGATATAGCTTGTATAGGGGAGGGAGAGGAGTTTATTATTGAAATATTAAATATTATTAAAAAATATAAATCGAATAGAGAAAAGATATTAATTGAAGCATCAAAGATAAAAGGTGCGTATGTGCCTATAATTCACAAAGATAATATAATTACAAAAAGAATAATTGAAAAAGAAAATCTACATAAATCATTACTTGATAAAAATTGCATTGACAGTAAGACTACAAGAAAAGTAATTGAAATTGCAAGAGGTTGTAAATATAATTGCGGATTTTGTTCGTTATCAAAAAGAATGTATCCGTTCAGAGAAAATAAATATGATAATATAAGAGATGTTATAGATACATTTAAAGAGGGCGAACATATTTATCCATTTGCTCCTGATGAAAGTAGTTTTTCAAAACATGAAGAGTTAGAAGATTATTGTAGCTTTAAAAATTTTAAATATTTTAGATATAATTTTCGCCTTAATACAATAACGAAAAATGACATCTTAAAAAGAAATGTATCTAATCAAATAGTTTTAGGAATTGACGGAATAAGCCAAAGAATAATTGACCTAACAGATAAGTCAATAAAGTTAAATAAATTAACAGAAGAAATAGCTCCTTTAATTTTTAAACAAAATTATGCATTATTAAAATTGAATTATGTATTTAATTATTCATTTGAAACAGATGAAGATTATAAAGAGTTGGAAGTATTTTGGCGTAAATTAATTGATTTAAGAATTGAAGCGAAAGCTCAAACAATGATACAAATAGCGCCAACTCCATTTGTTCCTGAATATTATGTTCCACTTCAATTTTTATCTATAAATAGAGAAATAAATCCAAAATTAGAACAAATTTATAATTCAATAAAAAAAGATTATTTTGATAATAAAAAAATAATACCTTTATTTAAAATGGAAGGATTGCAAGGATATAAAAATTATTTATGTAGTGTTTTATTGCACAGACTTGACAATTTAAGCGAATTTATATATTTTTGTTTTAAAAATAATTATAGAACATCAAAATATAATGAAAAATTATATACCTTGTTTATAAAATATTTAAATCTAAAGAAAATAAAAATATCTGACTTGTTAGCAGAAATTGACATAGAAAAAAATTATTGGTTTGACAGAGTAGATTGGAGTGCTGGAATTTTGGATTATAAAAATATAAATAGAAATAGATATAAAAAATTAATAGAGAAAATATATTAAACAAAAACTTTAATTAACAAATTAAAAGCAAACGAACAGCAAACGAATGGGAAAGAGACTATTAAGCGGTAAAGATAACACAAATGGGTTTCAAAAAAATCCGCAGAATATCAATCGGTCAGGAAATAATAAGAAAATACTAACAACCTTAACCGATTACATTGAAAAAACCTACGGTAAACGACCACCAAAAGGAGAGGTGCTTTCGTTGTTGGAGTATATTGAATGTTTGCCAGTAAAAGACTTAACAGAGTTTATTAAAGATACATCTATACCCGTAATTGTGCAGGCATACGGTCGTTTGTTATTATCGGGCGATGCAAAAGAATTTCGCAGGGTTCAAGGTGCGGAAATGATAAATGACAGGTTACATGGGAAGCCAAAACAGGCTACTGATATTGCAGGTAAAATAGATATTGTTTGGAGTGAAGAAAAAACATATGAATGAAACTTACAAAAAAACAAACATTAGCTTTAGATATTCTTGAAAATAATATTACAAATGAGTTATTGTTTGGTGGTGGAGCAGGCGGAGGAAAGACAGCACTCGGGTGCTATTGGCAATTAAAACGCCGATTAAAATATAAAAATACAAGGGGATTGATAGGAAGAACTGTATTAAAAACATTAAAAGAAACGACACTTGTTTCTTTTTTTCAAATATGTAAACTGCAAGATTTAAAATCAGGGATTCATTATAAATATAATGGTCAATCCAATCAAATAGAATTCTTTAATGGGTCGATAATTTTACTAAAGGATTTGGCTACATATCCAAGCGACCCAAATTTTGATGAATTAGGTTCGTTAGAAATAACAGATGCTTTTATTGATGAAGCAAACCAAGTCAGCACAAAGGCAAAGAATATTGTTAAGTCACGCATAAGATTTCGGTTAGATGAAAATAATATAATTCCTAAAATACTCTACACGTGTAACCCTGCAAAGAATTGGGTATATTCCGAATTTTTCAAACCAAATAAGGAAAATAAACTTGAAGAAAACAGGAAGTTTATACAAGCATTAGTAAATGATAATCCTTTTATCTCAAATTATTATAGAGAAAATCTTTTGACGCTTGACAAAAACAGCATAGAGCGTTTATTGTATGGCAATTGGGATTATGATTCTGACCCATCTGTATTATGTGAATATGATGCCATATTAGATTGCTTCACAAACGACCACATTAAGCCGACAGGTGAAAAATATATAAGTGCAGATTTAGCAATGCAAGGAAGAGATAAGTTTATTGCAGGTTGTTGGGATGGGTTAATATGTAATATAAAAATAGACCAATCAATATCAACAGGCAAAAGTATTGAAAATGATATAAAAAATTTAATGATAAATAATCATATAAGCCATTCGCATACAATAGTTGACAGTGATGGATTGGGTGCTTATCTTGAATCATATTTGAATAATATTAAAACATTTCATGGAGGAAGTAAACCGATTAATAAAGTTAAAGATAATTTCAAACTATTCGAATATAATAATCTAAAGTCTGAATGTGCATTTAAATTAGCTGAATTGATTAATAAGAGAATGATAAAAATTATATGTAATGATGAGCAAAAGGAACATATAATAGAGGAGTTGGGTTGTTTAAAGAAAGATAATATTGATAATGATACGTCGAAAATATGTATTATAAAAAAAGAAAAGATGAAAGAAATAATACAACGCTCACCTGATTACTTAGATATGTTATTAATGAGAATGTATTTTGAATTAAAACAAGAATTCGGATTTTAGAAATTAAGATGTAAGGCGGTGGCTAGAGAACTTAAAAGCGAAATAAAAATTTATTGCAGATGTATAATTTGCGGAAATTATTTTGATATTACAGAAAAAAGAAGACGGAAATATTGTTCAAAAAAATGTGTTAATAAAAATTTTTATCAAAAAAAGTTAAAAGAGTTTTAAAAATATTTAACTTGTTGAATTAAATTCATATGTATCTTTGTAAAAGGTAAAAAAATATTTAAGTATGAAAAATCCATTTTCTTTTTTTATAAAATCAAACAACAACAAAGAAATTTCAAAGCAAATAAATACAGAAAGATTCAATAGATTATATGATTCGCTTACTCGCTATCTTGGTAAGGGGCAAGTAATATGGAATAAGAATGATTTAAAATATATAGTAGAATCTGGTTACTTATTCAATCCAGATACTTATTCTATTATTAATAAAATAATTCAAACAGCCTCTTCCATTCAGTTTAAACTTTATGAAGTTAAAGACGAAAAAAGGTTTAAAGAATATAAAAATATTAAATCTTTAAATTTAGATAGAACTTATTCGTTAAGAACGAAAGCCTTTGAGCCAATAGAAAATCCAGAAATATTTAATTTATTAGAAGCCCCTAATAAATTAACTACACACACATTATTCATTCAATCAATACTAGGTTATTATTGTTTATTAGGAAACTCGTATTTAAATAAATTAACAATAACAGGGAACGCTGATGCATGTGCGGCATCATTGGAAGTCCTACCTGCACATATGGTAAAAATAATATTAGGCGATTCAATCAATCCTATAAAATCATATACGATTGAAAATTTTTATGATAAAAGTTTTAATATACCGCCTGAAAACGTTTATCATTTTAAAACATTTAATCCAGGTTGTGAACGAGGACAGTTCTTATATGGAGCTCCTCCATCAATTTATCCTACGTTAACGAAATCTAATGACAGCTACGAAGCATCATGTTCTTTAATTCAGAATTTAGGTGCTATCGGAATATTATCGAGTGGTAATGATGACACGATAGACCCCGTTACAACGGAGAAAATGGAGCAGAAATATTTAGAAAGATTCGGTGGTGCGAAAAATAGAGGCAAGGTTTGGATGGTAGGTCACAAAATGGAGTGGCAAAACTTAGCACAATCAATTATTGACTTAGACTTAATACAAGGACAGGAACAAGACTTCTTAACATTATGTCGAGTATTCAACGTAGATAGTAGGATAATGGGGTATGTTAAGGGGTCTACGTTTAGCAATATGGCAGAAGCAAGAAAAGATTTTTTACAGAATAGAATCTTGCCTTTGATGTATATGATAACAGAGGGATTGAATAAATTCGTTATCCCTGCATTTTCTGTGAAAGATAAAAAGAATTATTATCTAGATATCGATACTGATGTTATACCTGAATTGCAAGAGGATATGAACGCCTTATCTTTACGTTTGCAGAATGAAATTAAATGCGGACTGATAACTCCTTACGATGCTTCAAAGATGTTAGGTTATCCCGAACTAACTGATGAGGCAGCTAAAAAATTATATATGCAGAACGGAATAGTTCCATTGAGT
>JALNXF010000026.1 GCA_023230505.1 Candidatus Altimarinota bacterium
CAGCACGAGTCAACACGTTATCGGACGTGACCGGAGAGCTTATTTATATGAATGAAATTATTAATTTTCTAAATCAAAATGCCGGAGCTATTCAGGGTATTTCTACTGTTATCTTGGTTATCGTTACTATTTGGTATGCTTTTTCAACAAAGAGAATGTCTGATTTAATGAAGTCACAAATTACTTCAAAAATCTTAATTGAAAAGATTTCGATAGGGACTTCGGTTTTGGAGGAATATTTTTTAAAAGAAAAAAATAATAAAAACAGCTCTTTAACCTTCAAGATGATTTTTGATGTTAGAAATGAAGGAAATGCCTCTGGAAGCATTTATAAACCCAGTATAGTTATTTCTTTATTAGAACATAAAATAGATTTTATTATTAATCCAAAAACAAAAGATTATGAAATATATAATCATAAAAATAATGGGTACATGAGTAGTTATGACACTAGAACTATTAACCATGGAAGTGCAATATTTTTACAAGGGGGAGAATCAAATAGAATAGAATTAGAATATGAATTTAATATTAATACTGATGAGAAATTAGATTTCATAAACGAAATCCAAAAAAATCCTACATTACTTAAATACCATTTACTTACAACAGATAATTTAGGTAACGAATACAAATTAAAAGTGAATGATATTTTTAAAGAAAGAAATTTCGGATTAGACTAATATTTATTATTTCTTTACAAATAGTGTTTTTTGTCATATCTTTTGTGTATGGATTTAGTTAAGAAAAAAACTAAAGAATATACTATTCCTGAATCAAAGGTGATGGATTTTATGATTGATTGGGCTTATAAAAATGGTTGGGGATTAAAACCTAAAATTAAACATGGTCATAAACAAGGTGTTGATCTTGAATTAACTAATGAAAAAACCAAACATAAATATTTTATTGAATGTAAGGGCGGTTCTCACCACGAAGTAAACTTTGTTTATTCGCTAGGTCAAATTATTACAAGAATGAATCGAATGCCACTAGGTGTTTATTATGGATTAGCACTTCCTACCAAATCAGCAGAGATTGCACGAAAGAGAATTCCAAAAGGTTTTGCTACTAGAAACAGGCTTACTATTTTTTCAGTTTCAAACAAGGGGAGGGTTACACGATACACTCCCAAAGAATTTTAGACATTATGGCAATACATTCTAAGGTAGAAGAGATGTTAAAAGATTCTATTCAAGAGATGCTCGATGCTTCTGTTTTGTGTATAGACTTTAAAAAAGAAAACGGTGGATGTTTGGGTTATCCTGCAACTGTTCTCCTTATGTCTATAATAGATACGATTGGTTCATATTATGAAGGGAATAAAAATTATAAGATCAATATAGACGGAAAAGAAAAAATTATAAACAGTGGCTCATTTCAACATTTTTATATATTAAATAGTGAATATTATAATCTCGGACTGAGTGAGGATTTTATAAAAAGAATCTATGATAATTTTAGATCTCTTTTAACCCATAATGCTGTTATTGCAAAAAACCATTTGATTGTAATTGATGATCCATTAGAAAGACCTTTTTGTGATAATGATGGTTTCAAAGATGAAAAAACAGGAGAAGCATACCCATCAATAGCACTGATACCACTTTTGCTGTATACCAAATTTGCCGTTAAATTATTTGTAGATAGAATAGATTCTGTTTTTCCAGAAAGTAAACAAGCGAATTTAATTAATAAGAAGAAATAAATTAATAGTTATTAACTTTCCTTTAAAATAATCTTTCTATCTTTAAGTATTAATTTATTTCTAATCTCACCCAACAACTCTCTTTTTTCATCAATACTTCCTTTGGTTAATACGTGCTTTACATAACTCTTGATATCAATATCAGACACTATATATCAGATTTCGAAGTTTTTTGATTTCTAATATTGACTAGGTGGTGTTTATGTAACATACTTTGTTTGTTAGGATCATTGTCAATGAATACAACAATTCTTAGATGAATGGTCCGGAATTAAATAATAATGTCATTTTTCAATTTAAAAAAGAAAAGAAAACACCTGGTCTTTGTTACTTATGATGGAGTCGCTACTCATTATTCTGGCGTTGGAACTATATCAAAAAACATAATTAATTCACTAAGAGATTTTAAGTCGTTTGATAATTTAAAAGTGAGTATTGCTTACGTAAATGTTGATAAAAATTCTAAAGTATTTAATTCTGAATGCTTCAATGCTTCGAAAGAATTAATCGAGAAATCTGGAGGCGTATTAGCACCTCTCTATAATGGAACTAAAGGAGAAAGTGAGTGGGATATGTGGCGAAGTTTCGATGAGTGGAATCTAGGATGTTCTTCGTTGGTAAAAGTATTAAATACCATATTAAAAAAAGAAGAAGATAGTTTTGTTATTTTATCTGATACACCATTTTTATTTTTTGCTAAACATCAACATTTGATAAGTGATAAAAAAGTAAAATATTTTTATTTTCCACTAAGTACTGGCAAAAATCATAATTTTGGAGATGAGGGTTGGAGAAAAAATAGGATAAGGGCAGAGCAGGAATGTTTTAATTTAATTAAAAAAGATAAAAATGCAAAAGTTATATCTTTGGGTAAAAAATTTGCAGAAAGAATGGAAGAGGATTACGGTTTGAGTTTTGGAAAAAATGATTTCTTACAAAATGGCTTATGTTTTGATAAATATAATAATTTTCTTAATAAAAAATTCAAAAATGAAGATTTACTCAAATTCGGAATAAGCCTAAAAGAGGACGATAAAATAATTTTTTCTTGGGGAAGATGCTCCATTGCCAAAGGATTCAAAGAGCTTGCTTTGTCTTGGTCAAAAATATATAAAGAATTACCGAAACATTATTTAATATTACAGATACCAAATAATTCTGGAGAGCCAAATTATTTTGCTGAGATTAATGAGATATTGAAAAAAACAGAGAGATGTATTATTTTGGATGATTTTAATCCAAATATATGGAAAACTGTGCTGCGAAATGAAAATACTGAAATAGTGTGTATTCCATCCTTAATGGATCCATTTCCTCATACTTCAATAGAGGCAAAAATATTCAGTAGAGACATGAACTATATCACTTTTATTAGTGATGTTGATGGTGCAGTAGATGCTTTTTCAGAGGATGAGGCAGTATATGTTGACCCGAGAAACATTGAAGAATTTTCAGAAAAACTTTTGAATTCTATTTTTATGGATAAACAACAAAGAAGGAGTATTATAGATAAAAATAATAAGACAGTTGAAAATTTCAATTTCCATAATATTATTAAAAAATTTATTAAAAATAATTTAAAATGATAATGAAAACACCAGTCTTATTTTTAATATATAATCGTCCTGAATATACACAGAAAGTTTTTGATGCTATTAGGAATATAAAACCACAAAAAATTTTTATACATGCAGATGGTCCAAAAGCAGAAGATTTAGAAGATATAAAATTGTGTAGTGATACTAGAGATATAGTTAAGAAAATAGACTGGGAGTGTGAAGTCAAAACTCTTTTTAGAGAAACTAACCTTGGTTGTAAATTGGGTATGAGTGGAGGGATAAGTTGGTTTTTTGAAAATGTTGAGGAGGGCATAATTCTTGAGGATGATTGTCTTCCAAATAAATCTTTTTTTATTTTTTGTGAAAAGTTATTAGAAAAATATAGACACGAAGAAAAAATTATGATGATGTCTGGTTCTAATCCGGCAACAGAGGTCAACATTAGTAGTAGTTATTTTTTTTCCTATTTTTTCCATATTTGGGGCTGGGCAACATGGAAAAGAGCTTGGAATAAGTTTGATATAAAAATATCAGATTGGCCCAATTTTAGAGATGGTGATTTTTTGAAAAGTAAATTTCCTAAAAATGATAAGAACAGGAAACTAATAAAACAGATGTTTGACAGAATATATGAAAAAAAATCATCTGTATGGGGTGTTCAGTGGACCTACACTTGTCTTATAAATGATGGTTTTTGCATACTTCCTAAATGTAATATGATTAGTAATATAGGTTTTATAGGAACTCATAAAATGAATAATGACCAATTACTATTAGATACTAACGAAATTAACTTTGAAGATTTTAAGTATGCAACTGACATCAAAATCAATTATCAAATAGAAGATTGTCTCTTTAATAAATCAGGATTGGAAAACTTAATTAAGGATTAAGTTTGTTTTTTCTAAAAATATAACACAATTTTTTAGGTTGCTTTAGTTGGACTTTTTTCAAAACCTAGTTTAATAAGTGCATCACCAAAGATATTTTGGAATTTTTCTTTGTGAATTTTTTTAAAATATTTTTTGTATTGTTTTGTTTTTCCAGATCTAACGTGTTCTGTGTTAGATACTTGTCCAGAAAAAAGACTATTACTATAAGCAATATCTATAACCTCAGATATTATTATCTGCGGAAAACCAAGAAAACAAAAAATTTCTCTGAATATGTTCATTGATGTATCTTCAATTAAGTTTTCATATTTTACTTCAAAAAAATTTTCATTATTGTAATTCCAATTGAGAATATTAAATATAGTTTTTTTTGAACTATTTTCCATTTCAAATAATATTTGTTCATCAAGTGAACCCAAACTTTTAATTTTTTCTTGATAAGTCATACCATTAAATTCTGCTCGCGGTATGTGGAGCCAAGCTTCGTCAGATTTTTGATGGTAGAATGCACTCGATACAATAATATCTCTAGGGTCACGAATGATATGGATACCCTTATAGGGTTTTTTTATTAACTCTAGATTAAATGCACCCTGATCATTAAATAATATATCAAATGAGTTCGAGTCTCTTGGGTCTAGATTGTGGTGAATATTAAGTCCGTAAAGATCGGCAATTTTCTGAAATATGGTGAATAGCCAAATGGTACCAGTTTTGTGGTGTGTACCAACTAGTATTTGGAATGGGAGAATGATTTTTTTTGATGACTTATTAATATTGTATTTGTTTAGTGAAAACACGATAAATATTATACAAAATCATAGGACGAAATGATATAATCTTTGTTATATGATTTTCAGGTGGACAATTTGGGGTAATAAGGAAAAAAGTAAAGAATTGTTAAAGTACAGTATTTTAAGCTTTAAAAAATTTTTTGGTGAAAATAATCGCTACATTGTCTTTACTGATAATAAAATTAATTTATATGACCTTAATGAAATGGTTGAAGTAATTGAATTTAAAGAAGAAGACCTATTTAATGTTGATTCTGTGGCCACTTGGAAGAAATGGTGTCCCACTGCTCGTATTGATATTAATGAACATGAGTTCTATGTAGATTCGGATGTATTTTTGGTTAATAAACCAGAAGAAATTTTTGATTTTTTAAATGATAAAAAATATAAATTTGCTATTTTAGATGAGTTTAAAGGACAGAGTTGGCAACATGGTGCAATGAGCACAAAAGCCAATGAAAACACTCCTTTTGTTAATGCTGGTTTGTTTATACAAAAAGCAGGACAAGATATTACTGCAGACTTACTAAAAGAATTTAATTGGTGGAAAGAAAATATTAAACAGGAAGAGGTTAAACATCATGATGAGCAGGGAGCTTTGGCTGTGTCACTAAATAAATATAAAGTAAATAATTCATTATATGTTTTACCCAAAAATAAATATATGTTAATTGGGCCGAATGAAAATAATAATATTGAAAATTTAGAAAATATCGTATTGTTCCATGCTGTATATCCTGAACATCCAGCTTTTTATAAATTCAAGAAATTTTTAGATAATATTTTATATGAATAAAAAAAATACCATAGCTATTTTGATGTCTGTTAGAAATGAGGAATCTTATATTGATTTAAATATTGAATATCATTTGGATTTAGGGTTCGATTATATTTTTATTGCAGACCACTGTTCAGAAGATGGAACTTCAGAAAAATTACTCAAGTACAAAGATGATTTTAGGGTTATTGTGATAAAAGAAGATGATCCAATATTTGATCATGCCAAAATTACCAATAAATTACTTAAATATGCAAAAGATAATTATAAAATAGATTGGTTTACTTTCCTGGATGTTGATGAGTTTTTATCTCTTAAGGATGGAGATATACATTCTTTTGTTGATGGGTTAGAAGGAGAAAATATTCCTTATGCAACTATCGGTTGGGCTAATGCGCTTTTCGATCTAACTATGTCTGATTATAGATGTGCACCAGTTAATCCTATAGACACAACAAAATTTTTCTATCCGTTTCCAGAGAGAGGCTGGCAAGAATATGGACACTTCAGAAAAGCAATAGTGAGAAATCACGAAAATATGGAAGTTGTTGTTGGTGGTCATTATACTGAAACAGGAAATAATATAGAATTTTTCGGAGAGTATCACTG
>JALNXF010000027.1 GCA_023230505.1 Candidatus Altimarinota bacterium
CTTCTAAGTCTATCATAAAAACATGAATGATTTGTTTTTAAAATTTTAATGCAGTTTTCTATAATTATTCCTTCATACATATTTATCCAAATAACTTGTAATTGCTTTGTTGTCAAGTTTCTTAATCCATAATATAGTTTCTTGTTTCTATGCCAAATTTCCTTCTTTAGTCTTTTTTTAAAAACATTCTTATTTATTAACAATTCTTCATGGATGCCATACTCTTTATTTAGGTAAACTAAAAAATTGTTTATTATGGTATTTTTAACTTTATATGAAAAAAAATCATTATCTTTAAAGTCATAAGAATCTATGGCTTCCCAAAACCATAAATAAATAAAATTATAGGTTTCAATTCTATTGTTCTTTATATGTGGGTATAATTTACAAAATTCCCAATATATTTGATCTATTAGAAATGAGTATGCATTCCAAAGAATTTTAAAATCTTTTTCATTTCCTATTTTTGTGTTTATTATTAGTTGATGAATATACCTATCACCATTCATTTTATATTACCGACTATTTTCTTTTAGTGATGAAATTTCTCTTTCTAAATTTCTAATTTCACCCCTTAGTCTGTCAATATCTTCTCTTGTTGCCATTTTTCCGGCATAATTTTCACGTAACTCTGTTATTTTTTCATAAATTCCAAAAACCTGATCCATCATTTCATGATCAGATTCTCTTGAAAATTTATTTATTGAGTTTACAACAGAGTCTTCATAATTATCTTTATATATTTTATTATAGTTTTTTAATTCTTTTAATTTATCTTCTATTATTGAAATTATTTTTTCTTTAAAGTTTTCTTCAAATATTTTATTATAATCTATTGTAGTAAATGCATTTTGGTTTTCTTTTTTAAATTTTGGAGAAATTTCTTTCCAAATAAATTTGAAAAAAAGCATGGCGTAATGTAAAAATATCCAAAGTGCTCCCAATGACAGGATAATGACAGCAATTGCTTCGGGTCCTCCAGAAAAGTTTTTAATTAAAGAATCTAAAGGTTCCACTTTATTTTCCCTCAATACTCATTATTTTTTCAATTTCAGTCTCAACCAAACTCATTATTGCTTTTGGATTTTTCTTTGAAAGTCCATATTTTTTTAGATTTGTTTCCAAAGATCTGTTTGTTTCTCTTAGAATTTCCTTTTCTTTATAAGATTCTGTATTATCTAAAATACTAATCATTCTATATCCCTTCCCATATTTATCTATAACATTTACGGTAAGAATACAAGATAGCTTTATTTCATCTTTTAATTCAATAACACCTTCAAAAGTTTTTGGAAATTCTTCTATTTCAAAAAAATTAATTTCATTATTAACCTTTGAATCAAATACATTTTCAGAATACGGACTAAATGAAAAAAGTTTATAAAAATTTTTATCAGTAAAATTTGAAAATAAAGAAATTGCTTTTTTATTTTCCATAACAATACTTCCATCTTTATTTAAAAGAAAAACTGCTGACGGTATTGAGTCAATAACCATTTCTAATAAAATATTTTTATCGTTTAGTTTATTGTTTATTTTAAATCTCTCTATACAATAAACTATGGTTCTTTCTATGGTTTCTGTTTCCATTCCACCCTTAACTAGATAGTCTTCTGCACCACGGAGCAATGCCTTTTCATCAATATCTTGACTTTTCATTCCTGTAAATATAATAAAAGGCTTATTGTTTTGTAACTGAACTTTCATTTTACTCATTAGAGTAATTCCATCAACTGTAGGCAATCTATAATCTATTATAAATAAATCATATTCATTTTTTATTTTCTTAAAAGCTTCTTCCTCCCCGGGAGCCCAATCAACTATAAAGTTTGCTCTCTTACTTATGCTTAAACCTGTTTTTAGATATAAAAAATCGTCTTCATCATCTTCTATATATAAAATTTTATAAGTTTCTTTTTGATTAGAATGCATTTTATTAACCTTAACATTTACAGCCTTGTAAATCAAATATTATTTTTGTCCATTCACCTTCAGTGCTTTGTGCTAATATTTTTCCACCATGTTTTTCTACTATTTTTTTGCAAATAGATAGCCCCATTCCATGTCCGCTATATTTACTTTGACTATGAAGCTTTGCAAATGGCGTAAAAATTTGTTCACAAAATCCTTCTTTAATTCCAATCCCATTATCTTCTACAAAAAATCTAACTCTATTACCTTTATAGTCTTCTTCAAAATCTATTTTAATTTTAAGTGCAACATCAACTTTCTTAAATTTTATAGAATTTGATATTAAATTTTGAAACAATTGTGAAATTTGATTACCGTCCCCATAAATTTTTGGAATTTTTTTATCTGGCAAAGAAACATTTGAATTACAAAAATTTAATGAAGCCTCACAATTATCTATTGCCTGTTCGATTAATAAAAGTGTGTCGCAGCTTTTAAAATTTTCTTCTTTTATTCCAACTCTAGAATATTCTAGAATAGAGTCAATCATATCCTGCATTCTAAGTGAGGCTAGTGATATCTTTTCTAAATATTCTTTACCTTCATTACTTATGTTTTTTTCCAAAGAAACTATTTTATTACAAAACATTGATATTTTTCTTAATGGCTCTTTTAGATCATGCGATGCAATATATGCAAATTCTTGTAGATCTTTATTGCTTCTTATAAGCTCTTCTGTTACTTGTTTTATTTTGAATTCAAATCTTTTTCTTTCAGTTATATCTTTCGCCACAATTACTGCATAGAATGAGGATTCCTCCTTTGATGCATAAAATTCAACCGGAATATTTTCCGTTCCATTGCTATAAACAGTTTCATATAGTTCTGGGTTTGTGGTAAATTTGTCATAAAAAATTTCCCATTTACCCTTTTCTTTAAAAAATTTATCTATATCTTTTATGTTAATGTTTTTTGTTTTAAAAAAATTAAAAAAAGATTTATTATAAAAAGAAATATCTCCATTTCTTTTTATCCAGAAAATTAAATCTTTAGAATTTTGAATTACTTCCTTATATCTTTTAAATTCACCCATTTGCTTTCTCGAAAAAGAAATCTTTAGGAAATTTAACAAGAACCTCCACAAAATCAGCAACTATCCACGACACATTATTGTGGTTAAAAACCATATACTGATCTAGCTGCCTTATAATATCTTTGTGTGAAGAAAAGCTTTCTTCTAGTAAAAAAACTAGTGGCTTTTTTCTTGTCCTTGTATATATTACCATGGGACTCATTGAAACTGTTTTTCCACAATCAACGATTGATTGACTTAAAAACTCCCCTATCTTTTTTTTGTCTCCATTATCTTTTTGAAATAAATTATACAAATCTATTTCATATCCAAATTTATTTTCTATAGTAAATTTAAATAAATCTGGACATATAATATCTCCGGCCAATGTTTTTGCAGAGGATGTTGATAGTTTGTGTATTGTAGAAATTGCGCCAGAGGCTGGAACTCTATTAAAAGTTTCCCCGAAATGATCAGAAAGAATCTTGCAAATTATAAGCTCTCCACGGTTTCCCTTCTTCTTAGAATTTATTCTAGCCATTAAGTTCTCCTAAAATAAAAAACGTATACATCTTAACTGATGTATACGCTTTTTAAAATATTAAAACTGTAAAATTACATTGTTTGTGCTAGAAAATTTTCAACAATAAATCTATCAGATCTTTTATTTAAAAGGCAGGCGTTTATTGATTCCTCTATTGCTTTTATTACAAGTTGAATGTCTGAGGTATTCCATTTTGGCAAATAATCTTTTATGAAGAAAAATCTTCCACGAACTAATTGAATTGGAATTTGCTTTTTATTTTTTTGATAGTTATCAGAAACAAAGCTACACATACTTTCAATATCTTTGTTACCCATTTCTTTTGCCATAGAAAAATACATCATAAATGTAAATTTATCTAAAAGACCAAGAAAAAACATCATATAGTATTCTTTAAATAGATTATTATCTATCAATTCCATTATAGACTCTAATGATCCAACAATATCCCTTGATTGAATTTTATCAAAAATATCTTCCATTCTAATTAAATCATTTTGACATACTATTGATTTTATTTCTTCAATTTTATTTGGATGTTCCCCCAAAAATGTATCAATTTTTTCTATTTCACTCAAAATTGACCCATACTCATAGTCGGATTTCTCCATAATAAAATCAAGACACTCATCAGATCCATTCCATCCAGAAATTTCTCTTATCAAATTCTTTGCTTTAGAAATTACCCTTTGATCAAGAAACCCTTTATCTGTAAACATAGAAGGATATTCGTGAGTAAATCCAGCAATAAATTTTCCAAAAACAGTTCTCTTGTCAGGTGTTTGTTTTTCATCAAAAATAAAAATAATACATTTATTTTTTGAAAGATTTTCTAAAAACCCTACAAAATCTTCAGATGGTTCTGGTATAAATCCATCTAAAACATATATCTTGTTTTTGGGTCCAAAAATATCTTTACTGTTAATATTCCAATACAAATCATTGAAGCTTAGGTATTCTTCAATATATTTGACTTCCCAATTATCTTTTATTTGAAGGGATGAAATTGTATTTTCAACCTCCCTTTTACATAAGAATCTATCTCCAATAAAAGCATATATATTAGAACTCATTTTTAATCATTTCCAGTACCGGGAGGATCTACCGTTCCTGTAATAAATCTAAAGTTGTCCTTTTCACTTAACATTTCAATTGGAATATCATTATTTTTTATTCTAAAAGTAACTTGATCACAATTATATCTTGAAGATATCTCTGAAATAGAGTCTATTGTTAATATTATTATTTCATCAACCTCTCCATCAAACTGATTATCTTCAAGTAATATCTCCTCTTCATGTGAGCAAGAGATACCCCCACCACCCTCTATCTTTTCTACTATAAAAGAAGTTTTTTTGTTTTTAGTATCAAAATGAATTCTGACACCAAACTCACCACCAGCAGATGATGCTAATTTTGCACATTCCCTTAAGGTTTTTCTTGGAATTCTAATTGAAGCACACATTGCATCATGTATACCCTTTGCAATAGTTCTCCAATCAAAACTAGATCCATCTGATTGCGTAGACTTAACAATATTTGGAATGGCGTGCCACCTATCATTTTGGCGAAGAATTGTAAACTTTTCACCACACTCAATTGTCATATCTTTTTTTAAATCAATTCCCTTTAAGGCAGCAACTAAGGTTGCTTTTATTGGCACAAGCTTAAAACATTCTCCAGAAATATCCCTTGATAATCCTTTCTTATCATACCAACAAATTCTTAGTTTGTCTGTAGCACAAGAACAAACTTCACCATTTCTAATTTCTATAAAAACACCCCAAAATTCTCTTTGTTTATCGTCTGTTGATGACGCAAATTCAACGGCAGAAACAGCCTCAACAAACTCTCTTGCAGGAATTGTTATTGATTCTCTTTTTTCATTAGGAGGAGTTTCTTGAAAAAAAGATGGGATTTTTACTAGAAATGTAGATTTCTTTTTTTCTTTTTTATTGTTTCTAGAACATTCGCAAACAAGATTACTTACCTCATCATCACCCTTTTTCTTTTTCTTTATATCAAAATTTATTATTGTGTTGTCTGGATATCCAGATATAACATTAATAAGGGTATGCCCATCAACGAAAACAGTACTACATTCTTCTACATTAAAAAATTCCTTGTAGTCATCATTTCCAAATAACTCTTCAAAATATTCATCATTCAAAGTAGATGATGACCAAGCAATTGTATTTGCAGAAGTAAACCTAACTCTATTTTTACCATTTTCCTGAAACGATTCTATTTTTATTATAGAAAATAACTCTTCATCTTGTTTTCCCAAAGCCTTTGATGTTTTTATAATATTCAAAGCTTGCTGTATTTCATTTTGTCTTACATGAAACTTCATGTGTATCTCCTTATTTTACATATCTTTCATAGGAATTAATTAAAATGTCTTGCTGTTTTTTTGCCCCTAATTTGTTGTTTCTTCAATATATCGAATTGTGAATTACCCCATTTTTCTTTATATCTAGATTCATTAAGTTCTCCCCCAGTAGCCCCTCTACTTGTAGCACCTACAGCATGATAAACAAG
>JALNXF010000028.1 GCA_023230505.1 Candidatus Altimarinota bacterium
AATATCGCAGCTGCTGCATTAAAGCAAGGAAAATTTGTAGTATATTATACTTTAGAATTATTAGATACTTATGTTGCACTGAGATTTGATACATTATTAACTGGTATTACTCCTTCGAGTTTAAAATATCACATTGACGACGTCAGGGAAAGTGTAAAAAACATTCATCCAGATGGAGAGTTATTGACACAATATTATCCACCAAGTAGTGCGTCATCATTAACAATCGAATCAAATTTACAGTTAATTAAATTAATGCACCGAAGAAAGCCAGATTTAATTTTGGTTGATTATGCTGATTTATTAAAACCATCTTATATCGATCGAAGATTAAGAACTGATGAAAATTTAAGTAATATTTATACTGAATTAAAGGGGATAGCTGGAAAATTTGAATGTCCAATGTACACCGTTAGTCAGACCAATCGGAGTGGGAGCCAAAAAGAAATAATTGAGGGGTTTGATATATCTGATGCATTTAGTAAAATTTTCATAGCTGATTTAGTTTTATCATTCTCTCGATTATTAAATGATAAAATATCTGGAACGGGTAGAATGACAGCTCTACATAATAGATATGGTCCGGACGGAATAACATTTCCAAGTAAAATAAATTTTGCAACAGGAAAAGTATCATTATATGCTCCCGAATCTGAATCTGGTAAAGAACTTAAAAAAGATATGGAAAATGGTGGTGAAGGAACTAGAAAATATTTGAAAAATAAATTAGATGAATTAGGAATTCATTAGAAGAAAATAATGGACAAATCAAAATTAAAAAAAATAATTAAAGAAGAAATAAATGATTTTTTCTTCGATAAACTTATAGAAAATTATGATTGGTTAAAAACAAATAATTTTGGATTTATTCAATCTAGTTTTCTGCATTTATTAAAAGAATATAGAGTAAATTTAAACAACATTTATGAATCTAAAAAAATTGTGTTTCCTCAATTTGGAACTGGTTATGTATTTAAAGATTCAACTGATAAGGAGCATGTGTCAGCAATACAAAAAACAGGAACAATAAAAATAGGAGTATTAGTTAAAACAACTAATGATAACCCTGTTATTTTAACACGTAAAATAAATTCAACAAATGATGAAAAAATTCTTAATACTCATATATCGAACATCATTAAATTAATCGATGAATTAAAATTAATAAAAATAGATTTTTCTCCCGAATCAAGTGATCAATTTTACAATGCAAGAAAAAGATTATTTATGAATATAGTAAATCAATTTCCTGATAAAGTTGAAGATGTTAGAACTAATGGAGATAATTTTGAAATATTTTTGAAACAACAAAATTTGGAGAAATAAATGGATACTTATACAAGAGAAGAAGTATATAATGCAACATTGGATTATTTTAAAGGAGACACATTTGCAACAGATGTTTGGGTGAATAAATATTCATTAAAGGAAGTTAATAATGAAACAAATCAAATAATTTATTATGAAAAAACTCCCAATGATATGTTTCATAGGCTTTCTAAAGAATTCGCAAGAATAGAAAAGAAATATCCTAACCCATTATCAGAAGATGAAATATTTGAATTATTAAAAGATTTTAAATATGTTATACCACAAGGGGGACCATTATCAGGAATAGGTAATGATTTTCAAGTTAATTCATTATCTAATTGTTTTGTTATTGGAAATAAATTAGATTCATATGGTGCAATATTTCAAACCGATCAAGAGCAGGTTCAATTAATGAAACGTAGAGGTGGAGTCGGTCATGATTTATCCTATTTACGACCGAAAGGTACTAAAGTAAATAATTCAGCATTAACATCAACTGGAATAGTCCCTTTCATGGAAAGATATTCTAATTCAACTAAAGAAGTAGCACAAGAAGGAAGAAGGGGGGCTTTGTTATTGTCTATTGACGTGAAGCATCCCGATGCAGAAAGTTTTATTGATGCCAAGTTAACAGAAGGAAAAGTAACTGGGGCGAATATATCTGTTAAATTATCAGATGAATTTATGAACTCGGCTTTTTCCGACGGAAAGTTTATTCAACAATTTCCAATTGATTCTAGTAATCCAAGTATTAAAAAGGAAATTGACTCTATACAACTTTGGAAAAAAATAGTTCATAATGCATGGAGCTCAGCCGAGCCAGGAATTTTATTTTGGGATAATATTATTAAAGAGTCATTACCAGATTGTTATAAAGATTTCGGATTCGAATCAATTAGCACAAACCCTTGTTCAGAAATTTCGATTTGTTTTTATGGAACGTGCATTTTAATAACAAATAATTTATATTCATATGTTATAAATCCTTTTACTAAAAATGCAAGTTTTGATTTTGACCGATTTAAATCAAATATCATGAAGGCTCAAAGGTTAATTGATGATCTTGTGGATTTAGAACTTGAAAAAGTTGATAAAATTTTACTAAAAATAAAAAATGACCCCGAACCAAAAGAAGTAAAAATAATTGAATTGAATCTTTGGAACAAAATAAAAGAAAAAATAATTCAAGGTCGGCGAACTGGGTTAGGTATAACAGCTGAAGGTGATATGCTCGCTGCTATGGGGTTAATATATGGTACTAAAGAAGCTACTGAATTTGCAGTTCAAGTTCAAAAAGAATTTACTATTTCAGCATATTTATCAGATAGTATTCTTGCTAAAGAACGCGGGCCATTTCCAATTTATAATTTTGAATTAGAAAAAGAAAATTTATTTTTGAAAAGAATATTTAATGAATCTAATAAATTAAAAGAATCTATAAAAAAATATGGCCGAAGAAATATTGCATGTCTTACTATTTCTCCAACTGGTTCTGTAAGTACATTAACTCAAACCACGTCTGGTATTGAACCAGCTTTTTTGATATCATATAAAAGAAGAAGAAAAACCAATCCAACTGATAAAAATTCTACAGTTAGTTATACTGATAAAGAAGGAGTTCGATGGGAAGAATATAATGTGTTTCATCATAAATTTGAGAAATGGCTTGAAGTAAACGGGTATAATGTAGAAGAAGTAAAATCCTATTCAAATGATGAGTTAAATCTTATTATAGAAAAATCTCCATATTTCAAAGCAACAACTCGAGATGTAAATTGGGTAGAAAAAGTAAAAATGCAGGGGAAGTTGCAAAAGTGGACAGATCATAGCATTTCAGCGACTACAAATCTCCCAAATTCAGCAACTGAAGAATTGGTTTCTCAAGTTTATGAGACGGCGTGGAGATCAGGATGTAAAGGTCATACTGTTTATAGAGAAGGATCGAGGCAAGGTGTATTAATATCTAATGAAATAAAACCAAGAGAATTAAATACTATTACAAAAAATAATGCTCCCAAAAGACCAGTAAAACTAAAATGTAACATACATCAAATTACAGCTAAAGGACAAGAGTGGATTGTTTTAGTTGGAATGATGAATGGGGGTGATAGTAAACCTACACCATATGAAGTATTTGCATTTAAAAAGAAAAATATTGCAATTGGTCCAAAAATTGATAAAGGAATATTACATAGAAAAAAATCAGGCTATTATAATTTAGAAATCGAAGGTGTCATTACATTAGAAAATATTACTGAATTATTTGAACAGGATGAAGAAGAAGCATTAACAAGGCAAATTTCTTTGAATTTAAGACATGGATGTGATGTTAAGTTTATTGTAGAACAATTAAATAAAGCTGAAGGAACTGTTGCATCGTTTAGTAAAGCTATTATGAGGGCATTAAAAAAATATATTGATGACTCAACAGAAGTTAAAGGTGAACTTTGCCCAACATGTGGAGAAAAATTAGTATATATTGAGGGATGTGTTAGATGTGTAAGTTGTAGTTTTAGTAAATGTGGATAATAGTTTTGAATTATTAACGAAATTTTTTTATATTTATAAAAAATTGTTAATTATTTTTAATATGAGAAACAAAAAAAATAAATGAAATGATTGATCGAATACTTACCGACAATCACATAAGATTTATGTTTAGTCCAGATGGCAAGGATCAAGTTTGGTTTGATGACAATTCTGATCTTCAAATAGTGGTGGAAGAAGACGAAACTATGTTATTTTTTCGTGGAACTACTGAAGTCAAAAGGTTATCTAATAATGAATATAACGTTGATCCTTTAAATGAAACCAATATCTATCAGACATTAATCGAGCAAGGAATATGTTGATTCATTATCAAAAAAAATTATTTATTATGAAAAATGAAGAAGAAAAAATACCCCTTTTAATAAAAATAGCTTTGGGATTTTCAGTATTTTGGTTGGTAATACTTTGTTTAGCTTTAATTGTAAAATTCTCATTATAAAAATAAAATCATGATTTGTATTTATCATTCAATAGATTTAGATGGTTGGGCTAGTGCGGCAATTGTTCTAAAAAAATATCCTGAAGTTAAATTATTTGGGTATGATTATGGACAAAAAATTCCTAATATTCCCGAGGATACTGAAATAATTTTAACAGATATTTCTTTTCCAATGGAAGAAATGAAAAAATTAAAATCTAAGTTTAAAAAGGTTATTTGGATTGATCATCATATAAGCGCAATTAAAGAATTTCAAAAAACTTTTACTAAAGAGGAAGCTGATGAATTTATAACCGAATTTCCAAAAACTAATGAATTAGTTTCGGCTTGTGAATTAACATGGAGATATTTATACCCCGATACAGAAAAACTAGATTCAATAGAATTACTGGGATCATATGATAGTTTTAGACATAAAGAAGCAAATCAAAAATTTACTGAGGATGAAACAATGAATTATCAGTATGGAGCTAGATCAAAAGCTAATTCACCCGAATCTTGTTATGATGTAATTTTTAAGGATGATATACATGATATAATGAATGACGGTAAAATAATTTTCAATTATTTAAAAATCGAAGCAAGAAATGCTTATGAAAAATTATCATTTCCGATGATGATAGGTGGTAAGAAATTTATTGCTATAAATGCTGACAGATTAAATTTTAAAACATTTGGTATAGATTATCACACAGATGGATATGATGGGCAAGCTTGTTTTAGATTTCAAGATAAAATTTGGAAATTTAGTATATATAACGAAAATGGAAAAATAGATTGTTCCGAAATTGCTAAAAAATATGGGGGCGGGGGTCACCGCGGAGCTGCGGGATTTAGTTTGAACCGGTTGCCATTTTAGCATTTTTCGGATTCTATTCAATATTATAATTTTGACATCTTGAAATTTTTAATGGGATATTTCAAATAATTAAATATGCAAAAAGTATTTCAGACAATAATTGATGTAAATCATGGAAATTGTGAACAAGCTGTTATAGCATCGATTTTTGAACTTCCATTAGACGATGTTCCTAATTTTATTGAATACAAAAAAGGTAAAGAATTTGATAAGAGTTTATTTGGGTGGTTATATGAAAAAGGATTTTCGCCTGGCTCTATTTATAAAAGTAACTATGGGTTAGAAAAATTAAAAAGTATTGCTAAAT
>JALNXF010000029.1 GCA_023230505.1 Candidatus Altimarinota bacterium
CGATTTATTAAATCACAATATTGTCGAAGGCGACATAAATGAAATCAAATGCGGAAAATGTCGCAATCAGTATGACAGCGAATATTGTGTCGGATGTTCGATAGAAAATAATTTCAGGAATTTTCAAAAAATTTAAGAAAAAAATGGAGAGTGAAACAAATGAAAACAAGAACATACAAAATAACATATTACAATATTTTAATAGTCATAATAGCGACAATTATATTTTTCGCAGGATATGCAGTATCTTTTTACTGCACTACGATAAATGTAGATTATTCAGCAAATCACATAGAGACATATAAAAATGTGACTGTAAAATATGATCCAGAGTTTAACCAATTTACAGTAATTGACAAGCTTGGAAATGAAAAAATATACGGAGGGATAAAATAATGTTTGAATTTATATTTAATAAAAGTAAAATGATACCAATTGACATAAGAACAAAAGTACACAATTTGACGGTAGAATTAGGAGTGCAAAAGCAAATAAATAGTCAACTTATTAAGAATCAAGCGTTTTTAGAAGAAAGAATCATGAAGCTTGAGAAAATGTTTATCTTATCTAAAATTGAATAAAAAAAAATGAGCCATTATAGGCTCAATATACTGAGGATTTTTTAGTTCTTCTATGTTATGTGTCGAATAATTTAGAATATTATAACATGGGAGGGCTGAAAAGTGAAAGAATTATATTTATATCAGGATATAAAGGCAGAAATTTGTGTAATAAAAAATAATATAGAATATTACACAATGTTGTTACAGCAAGAAGACCTATCAGAACTAGAATATTGTAAAAAAATACAGTATCTAGGCATTAAATACATCTCGACAATATTTAGCGTTGTTGAAAAAGAAGTTACAAGAAAAGAAACAGCCCACAATTTGAATCACAAAATTGTAAAAGAACTGTTAGAGAAAGAAAAAACAAAGCTTTTGTTTAAACAGAATCAGATTGATAATATAGATTCTGCATTAAACGCACTAAATGCAGAAGATAGATATATTATCAAATGCAAATTCTTTCACAGGATGAAGTACAAGGACATAGAAACGAACTACAAAGCCCACTTTAGATATTGCCTAACGGAACAAACAATCAAGAAGCGTGTAAAAAACGCAATTCGGAAAATGACAACTATTATCAATGCGGTTTACTTTACTGCGTTGATTTGACATAGATGGCAAAAGATAAAATTTAGGGGAGATGACTAACTTGATTGATTTAAGATTGAGTGCATGGAGACCGAAAGAAGAATTTTACATATTCAGTGGCTATAAGATTGGCGAAACATTCGTAAGTAGACATACAAGTAAATGCAAAAATTTACTCAAAGAAAAAATAGAAAAAATTAAAAAGGGGATAACAAATGAGAGAAATTCAGAAAACTAATGAGATTGAAAAGGTGATCCAGAACGCAGACAATTTTAAATATGTAATTGAGCATAAAAATAATTGCTACGCTTTGCAAAATTTAAAATATAGAATTGTTTTCGTACTGGAAATAAAGGAAAAATCAGGAAACATAAAAGAGCTGATTAAAAACTCAGATATTACATTCTTTTCCATGTATGGGATACGATTTGGAAAAGTTGATAAAAATCATTATGATTTGTCTGAGTATGAAAAGCAGCTTGAAAGACTTAGAAAGAAAATATTGACTAGATATAAAATTTACTTCATGGCTGCTGAAAAAATGCAGTTGGAGAATGTCTGTATAAATTTGTAGAGAGGGATAAATAAAAAAATGGGAGATGAAGGATGAATTACATAAAAGACATGGGAGCTAAAGCATATGAAATTAAAAAGATTGTGCTTGCGGATGGGACGGAATTCGATATTGACAAAATAACAGGGCTTGCATTAATTAAAGAGTCTGGAAAAGGTCTTGAGTACAACTGGAAAATAACATACTGTGCAAAAGGAAAGAATGATTTGTTGGCACTATCGAATCAATGCAACATGATGGCACATGCATTCAAATTCATGCGAGAAAATGACATAGAATTTGATGAAGCGTGTATTCTATACGATAAAATGCTGGAAGAGGCAAGAAAAATTAAGGAAAAAAGAGAAAGACTCGGATTTGATAGCTATTAAATAATTACATAAAAATAAAAGAAGCCCGCCAAGGCTTCTTTGTCATGTCTGCAATTCTTTTATTTTAGAAATTAATTCTTCTATTTTTTCTTTATCTGGAAGAGGGCTTTTTAGTTCATCATCCAGAAGAGATTTTAAATTTTGCAATTCAGTATATTTGTTAAAATCATCTTTTTTCAAGTATTCTGAAACCTTTTTAAGTCCTTTAATTCCCAAAATAACAAATATTATATTTGATAATATCTGAACAATAATATTTATAGTTTCCAGCATTAATACCTCTATTCTATAATTTCAATGAAATCACCATCTATACTATATTTAGCCATCATTGTATTTGTTACAACTCCACCAAATGTATTAGTACCTTTGAATTTTGTCGAAACTAGTATAAAAGTTTTATTATCAGAATATCTTGTTTCAACATGTTCAAAGGAATCAGGGTCATTCATGTTATTTTTTATAAATTCTTTAAATTTTGTATGACTACCATCCCACACAGAAAATTGTGCTTTTATTTTATTTAATCTTTCTTGCTCTTTTTTCTTTTTTTTATCTTCTTCTTTCTTCTTTTTTTCTGCTTCAATTTGGGCTGATGTTTTAGGACTTGGAGAAGGCTTTATTATAGTTGTTGATTCAACTTCTTTTTTAACCTGTTTTGTAGGTTCTGGTGTTGATGAACCAATTGCAAATGCCATTATTATAACCCATATTAAGCACGCAAAAATAATTATAATTTTATAGTTTTTCATTTTTAAAAATCCTCCTGTAAATTAAAATAATATGTCAAATATTATATAAAAAAATTACATATATGTATATGCTACTTTAGAATAATAAATGTCGAAAATTAAATTTATTGACAAAATAAAAATGCTATTATAATATATAAATGTCCTGAGAGCCAAAACGGAAAAGGTGCATGGCTCAAAGGACATTATCCATGAAAATAAGGATTGAAACGTTTTATTTATTATAATATACTTATTAATAAGACATTGCTATTCCTCGTCAGGGGACGGAGATTATAAACAAATAATCGATAGCAATGTTTTTATTATCTGGAGGAGCGATCATGGAAATATTAGAAGGAACTTTTTATATCAATGGGGCTGAATTAGGAAAAGGAACGATTGAAGCATTAAATAGCTGTGTTGATAATTTAGAATCATATAAAAATTTGCTTGGAATAGATTCAATAGAATTAGAACTAGAATCATGTTACTTTGATAAGAAAGCCTTTTACAAAGTTATGTTCACCAAGAAATTAAGAAAAATTCATAATAGATGGATACATGCAAAAAGTATACGGCAGAAGAAAAAACAATGTAAAAAATATTGCCAGTGTTAAATAATTAATTGTGGGATAGCTTGCAAGGTTCGACCAAACTAGGGCATACTAAAGGGGATTGGGTGATAGTATGCAAAAAAAAGTATAAAAATGAACTACCGAAATATTAGGTAGTTCATTTTAATTGATTATCCATATAAACTGTAAACGAATATTTGTAAGCGATCATCATCTTTAAATACTCATTTACATACAAGCCACTTTCATTTAAAAACTCATCTGCAATCTCATTAAAAATATCCATTATCAATAAATGTTCTGGATACCTAGAAACATCAACATCATTTTTTTTAGAACAATGATAATTTTTACATATTAGAGGGCGAATATCATATATCAAACATTTTTTACTGCGATCTGAAAATATACAATTCCAGATCACAGTATTTTGATATATTAATTTATTTTTGTACTCTATAATTTTATGAATTAATTTTGACTTTAATTCTCTATCATACTTAATTCTATATAGAATCGATTCAAATTCATATCTAGTCAATGCAACCATCATCATGCAGCACTCATTGCAATCAATACAATCTGGATTGCTATAGTCTATTTGTATTTTATCTTTCCCAAAATTATCTAGTGTATACTTCATACATAAATTACTCCTTGCTTTCTAATTTATTTAATACTATTTTAAATTTCTCAGCAGCTTCAAGGCATTTTTCACATTTGCATTTTTCAGAAGATGCCAAAGATTTTTTTAAAAGACTGATAAAAACACTAAAACACTCATGCAATTCAAAAGCATCCAAATTATTTATATCAATATAACCATCGACTTTACGCTCTCCATGCACAACAACAGAAGCCTTGAGAAAACATAAATATTTTCCGTCATGCTTATCTAAATGCTTCAAAATTAAATTTAAATCATTAAAAATACTTTCTGACTCCTTTAGCAATTTATCCATCTCCATAATCATTACCTCTAATTTCTTGTTTTATAAGTTGGTACATAACAGAGCTGCAATATAAAACATTATTAATTGTATCATGCATAATTTTATCGCCCAATTTATCTATAAATTTATAACCATATCTAGATATATATTTTTTATTAATTCGTTTTTTCTTATGCTTTTTGACTTGAACTTTTAAAGGTTCAACACTTATTAATCTTATTCCATGCAAATAATCCATAAAAATATTTTCTCCTTTGAATTAATAAGTTTTTGTAAGCTTAGATATACAGGTAATAATAACATTATAATCACTTATATCATTATCATTTTTAATTGTATCCATAATTAAATCAAATAAATTTTCGCCCTCAGCTAATAAGTTAGCAAGCATATTCATTTTATAAACAACAAAACCATTTATACATCTTATTTGTTGTTTGATAGGATTATTTTGCAATATTAAATTAGCACTCCAAAAATATAAATCTTCCATAAAAATATTTTCTCCTTTGAATTAATATGAAAATTTTAGTATATTTTTTTTAAATATGCAAATAAATAAAAAAATCATATCTAACACAATCATCATTAAGTAAGATTGGTAAAAGCATGTCTAATATAGTGCTAGTCTATAGTGTATCAGTTTTTATAAATATAAATTTTAAAA
>JALNXF010000030.1 GCA_023230505.1 Candidatus Altimarinota bacterium
TAAACTCGAAGGAGTAATACCAGTTAATAATGTATCAAATCTCAGTGCAACATAAGTATCTAATAATTCTAAAGTATAATATACTACAAATTTTCCTTGCTTTAATGCAGCAGCTGCGATATTCACTAAATTCCACGATTTTCCGCTTCCCTTCCCCCCAATTAATACCCCCAAGTCACCTGCACCCAATCCACCATCTGTAATTTCGTCTATTAAATCATGTCCAGTTGATAATGGATTTCTTTTATTCTCCGCATATCTTTGTTCAATATCTTTTTTATAATTATGACCCGATTTTTTACTTTCACCGGCTCTAAATGCAAGTTCTAATCGATTTCTAATTTCATCAAATTTATTTAATTCTAATAAATCAGCTGATTCAAGTAATGCTCCTTTTAAGTTTTGATTTTTAAAAAAATTTAAAGCTTCTTCTTTAATATAATCTAAGTCTGTGGCTCCCTGGATGTGTTTTAGAACCCCCTTTAAATTTTCAATAGATGATGCTTTTAATAATTCATTATTTAATTTTTTAATTTCTGTTGAAAAAACTTCGAGGGTTGGGATATTATTATATTGAAGAAAATAGTCTTTAATAATTTTTACTATAAATATATTGGCCTCAGAATCAAATTGTGTTTCATCTAAAATATCAATAATTTGATGAAGATAATCTTTATCAGAGATTAATGAAGCGATAAATTTTTGTTGAAAGTTATGTCCGTATTCGATTAAAGTATCCATTAACTAATTTTAAATCTATTGTTTTAGATTGTGCATTTCTAATGCCCACCAAATGTCTCTTATCCACCCATTTAAATCTTTTATCTGATTATTCATACTATCTTCTAAAAATAATTTGGATAAATTAAACTTATTTAATCTGTTTGCTGGACGTTTGATGTCATTAGTTAAGATTATTTTAGTATGATCAGATATATTAACATCTGATAATTGCATTAATTTATAATTTAAATATAATTTTTCTTTTTGTTCAAATATTTTTTTTATTGTTTTAGATAAAGTAGAATATTTTTCACTGAAATTGATAACTTCTTGAAGTTCTACTTTTCTACTTTCAAATAAAAAGGGAATATGTTTTTGAAGAGTCTTTAATCCTAATCCTTTAATTCCAGAAATATTATCTGAAATATCCCCAGTTAATACTTTGAATATAATAAAATTTTGTGATAAAAATAAAAATTCTTCTTTTATTTTTTCTTCATCATAAAGAATTTTTTTTGTTGGACTCCAAACTTTTGTATTTTCATTAACTAATTGTAAAAAATCTTTATCTGATGACATAATTATTTTATCATCGTTTTTAAATACATCTGTACAAAAATACGCAATAGCATCGTCAGCTTCTATATTTTCTGCAACTACTATATTTACTGGTAGTGATTTTAAATATAATGTCAACCTGTTTATTTCAAAACAAATAGCTTCTTGCTCTTCTTTTTTAGATTTAAATAAAGATGATATTATTCGTTTTCTTTCATTACGTTGAGCTTTATATTCTGGAAATAATTTTTTTCTTCTTAACGACCCACCTTTTCCGTCAAACACGATTATAACTTTATTTGGGCGAACAGTTTTAATTGCAAATCCAAGTGATAATAAAAATCCAGATACACCACCTATATGCATTCCGTTTTCACCAATCATATTATTAGCGGCTATACTTCTCATGAATGTATTCGTTCCATCGCAAAACAATATTCGTGTTTTTGATGAATCGACCTCTGGAGATTTTTCTATAGTTCTTGCTAATTCTGAATATCGAGAAAGTGTTTTTTTATTGAGCATTTGATAACTTAAAAAAATGTAAAAAATATGAAGAAATAATTATATCCATTATTTCTTCACATATTATAATATTTAATCTGCCTCTTCTGATTCAGATTCTTCGTGAACTACATCTTCAGGATTAAGATTTTTCGTCTTATAACTCATAATTAATTTATCGCAAATCTTTTTATAGATTTCATCTTTTAATTTTGGGTTATCTAATACTTTTTCTTGAAAAGTTTTTTCTTGAAACTTAATATCTTCCCCTGAATCTGTGGTATAAGTATACCAGGCTCCACCCTGTTTAATTAAGTCATAATTAACAGAAGTTTCAAGCCAACTACCAATATTATCTATTCCTGAATCGAAATATATATTAAATGTCGCTGTTCTTAAAGGCGGGCCAATTTTACTTTTAATAACTTGAGCTTGAGTTTTAATTCCAATTACTTGTTCAACTCCATTTACTTTAGCTTTTATTTGCCCTTGTTTTTTAAGTCTGATTCTAATTGAAGAATGAAATTTTATAGCATGACCCCCCGATGTAGAAGAATTATCTCCGAAGCTAATTCCGAGCCGGTCCCTCAACTGATTTACAAAAATTAATAAAATCTTATTCTTTGCTATAAGATTTGTTAATTTCCTCATTGCCAACGAGTTTATAATTGCTTTTTCGGTATTCCATCCCGCTTTATCAAATGTCCCATCGAGCTCTGTTTTAGTTGGGGTACCCATAATTGTGTCAACAATAATAGTTATCGGTTTATTAGACCCCAATTCTCTTACTTTTTCAACTATTTTTTCAACAGACTCATAAACTTGTTCAAGATAATCGGGTTGAGAATAAATCATTACAGAAATATCAACTCCAATTGCCTGAGCAAACTGTCGATTCATTGAAGATTCAGTATCAAGATAAACAGCAATACCCCCTTGGGCTTGTGTGTCTTTACAAGCATGAAGAGCAAGGAGACTTTTTCCTGCTGATTCGAACCCTAAAATTTCCACAGCCCTACCCAGCGGTAATCCACCGTTGGGGATATTTGAAACTGCTATATCAAGCATATCAGAACCAGTAGAAATCCAGCCGGTTATGTCGGCTGGAACACTACGGTCTCTATCTAATATATATGCAATTTTACCACCTTTGACAGATGCATTTAAAGAATCAGCCAATAGACCAACAAGTTCTTCTCTGTCATTTATATCATTTACTTCTATTGCTTCTTGTTTCTTTTTTGCCATATTTATTTTATTTAAGAGTTAAGTAACTCATCAAAAGATGATAATAGGTCGTCAACCTTTGGATCAGTTTTAGTTGTTGATTTTTCTGTCTTTGTTTTAGATGAGGAAGATTCGGTCTTTGGTTTAGTTAACGGTGGTTTTTCTTGCTGTTTTTCCTCGACCTCTCCATCAACTTCTTCTTTATCTTCACTTACTGTATCTTTGATAATACCTGATTCAATCGCGGCTGTTCGTGCTTTATTGATTTCATCATTAGATACATCACCAGCATCTTCTGGGTTTAACCATTTATTTAAAGCTGATTTTAATTCTTCATAAGTATTACAAGGATAAATTTCAGAAAGATTCGGTTGCTCTTTGACAATTTTTTGTGCAATTTCTTTATTGTTGGTTGCAATCGAAGCATTTGGTTTTACTCTTATTGATACTTTACCATATTTATTACCAGCTTCTTTTGGTGTTAAATATGTCACAGTGATATCACGACCAGAAGTAAGATCAGCAATATCACCATAATCGGGATCGACCATGATATTTAAAAGTTCTTGGTAAATCTCTTGGCCAAATCCCCAAAATTTAACGCCTTCTTTTTCTTTACCGCGAACAATAATTGGGGCGAATGCTCTCATTTTTGGTTCCATTCTTTTACCAAGAACCCAATCATCTTTACTTCCTGTATTCTTTAGTTTATCGCTAAATTCAACAATTGGATCTGATTCTCCTACTGTAAATGGTGATACCAAAGCTTTTTTTCCAATATTATAATGAAAATAAATTTCAACAAATGGATTTTCTTTGTTATGTTGATATGGAATAATTCTAATTAAATTATCTCCTGGTTCGGGCTTCCAAATATTTTTATTCCCGGCTTGTTGTGATTGTAATGCATTTAATTTTTGTCTGATTACATCTAAATTAATACTCATAATAACTCCTTTTTTAATATTTAAATTGTTAATTTGTTAATTATCACTGTTTTTTCAAGAAACAGCCTAAAACTTGATTTTATGTTGTTTTTACTAATTGTATTACCGTAGGAGGTATATTACTTAACGTGTATATTCCTATTTTTTCAAACTTTTGAAACATTGGATCTTCGAAAAAAATAACATTATTAGCTAATGATTTAGTGTCGATCTTTAAAATTGCAAATTCTTTTTGGGGATAATTTTTTAAAAATAATGATTTTAATGTATATGCATCATCTAATGTTAATGTAAGATATATTCTATCTAGATGAGATGATATTTTCGATTTTGAAGTTGGTTTAATTCCTATTTTTAAGATTTTCTTTACATTTGAATTTAAAGAAACATGATATAAATAATCTGGTAAATATTTATTGTCTAATGAAATATTAAATTTTGCCTCAAACCGAATTATAAACGTCGATCTTTCATTTTCTATTAACTCATCATATAATTTTTCAAAAGTAGAATAAGTGAATTTTCCCAAATTAGTTCCAAATGTAGAAATAAAAATACCTGGAGCCCACCCACAAATATTTTCCATAAATTTCATCAACTTTTCAACATTATTTAAATTTCTTTGTAATATTAGAATTTCAAAATATTTTGATTTAATTTTTTCATCTTCTTGAATTAATTGAATTTGATATTTATCAAACCCCAACGAATGTTGTAAATACGAAAATATTGTCGA
>JALNXF010000031.1 GCA_023230505.1 Candidatus Altimarinota bacterium
TCAATCTTTAACCATAAACCTTTTTCAATCTTTTTTTGCAACATAGGCAAAGCTTTTTCAATCTGGTGAATATATTATGTCACTTATCTCATCATATTTAGTTCATTCAACTCAATCTTTAACTACAAAAATTTTTCAATCTTTTTTTATTAAATATGCAAAGCTTTCTAAATTAGAAGAATATCTAAGATCAAAATATTGTGATCATGAATAATTATAATCTGATCATGAATAATCTTTTAATTCTCATAATTCTTTTCAGTTTTTGATTATAAGATGTTTTCAATCTTTTCTTGTTACATAAGCAAAACTTTTTCAATCTGAGGAATATATTGCTTGCATTCATTCTCATAATTCCTTTCAATCTTTTACTACAAAAACTTTTCAATCTTTTTTTGCAAGATAAGCAAAACTTTTTCAATCTGAGGAATATATTGCTTGCATTCATTCTCATAATTCCTTTCAATCTTTGATTATAATAGATTTTTTATATGATAATTCCTGTTCGGAAATAGGTGCCCATGAATTTCCTAAAGATCATTCTGAAAGTTTAACATAAGCAAAACTTTTTCAATCTGGAGAATATACTGCTTGCATTCATTCTCATAATTCCTTTCAATCTTTGATTATAAGATTTTTTCAAACTTTTTTTGCTTCATAAGTAAAACTATTAGAATTAGGAGAAAAAGAAATTGAGGTTCCTGTAATTCTGTCATATTTAGCTCACTCAACTCAATCTTTCACTACAAAAAATTTTCAATCTTCCGTGCCTGCTACATAAAAAAAACTCTTAGAATCAGGAGTAAAAGCTCATAAAAAATCATTTCACCCATTAATTAATCCATATCAAGATATTGGGACTATTGGGGAAGCAAAATCTGTACTTACTTGAAAATATCAATTTCATTCAATTCAATTTTTTACTACAAAACTTTTTCAATCCCTTTCTGCCATATAAACAAAACTTTTTCAGTCTGGAGAATATTGTATATGATTAACAAAATCATAAGGTCAAAATGTTTTAATTTCTTCTTTTCAGAATATTATTTGATTATTAAGTATTAGTATTGATATAAGTAACAGAGAACTTAATTTATAGAGTATTTTTTTCATAGATATTAAATCTTAAAAAATAAATAAAATAATATCTTTCCAAATAAAAATATTTAAAAGATATTTTCAGTATAATTTTTTTATAAAAATTGCAAAAAAATCGCTATTGACAAAGGGGGAATGATGTTTTAGCCACTAAAAATAGAATTTCTTTAAAAAAGTTTGATTTTAGAAATATTTCTTATATACTATAAACACTTTACTATAAACTGTTTATAGTAGATACTTTACTATATCACTTTCTTATTATGACATATTTATTTGCATCTTTACAGAAAATATTGGATGTTTTTGATTTGAAAAAGGAATTATGAGCAACCGAGATTTCTGAGATTACTGGGAAAAGTACGGTTATTATTCATAAATATCTCAAAGAATTAATAGAGCAATGAAAGCTCAAAAAAGTATGAGTATGACCAAAGACAAAATATATAAAAACTATTATTGAAGAAGAAGCTATAAGTAAGATAAAAGAAATAAAGCTAGATAAATTACATCTAAATTTTTCAGATAAAAAAATTATTGATGAGATTTTTTTAAAATTTAGTCCAAGTTGAGAGATTTTAAAGTGATTGGATTGAATAAAAAAGTGGTGTTATGAGAGAAATTTGGATGTAGAGCAAAAAGTTCAATCATATCTTGATATTTATAATCATATTATAAAAATTCAAAATGGTTGTTGATTAATTGATGCTACTCAAGCTTTCAAAAAAGATGTAGAAAAATCATATCTTGATGAGATATATTATGCAGACCAGTACAAGCGGATGGATTTTTGAAGATGAAAACTTGCTGAAATTACTTTTTATTGAAAACAATCACAAAACAAAGCATTAATTTCGCAAAGTATTGATGAAATAATAGGAAAACTTGAGTGTCTTATATGAAAAGAAAAATATTCATCAATTGCTATTGTTCCTTGGAGTATTGATAGAAAAAACCAGCTTCTAAAGATTTTGAAAAATAAACTAAAATATATTTGAGTACCTTTTGTAAATATTATAAAATATTATCCAAATGGGATATCAATACCTCAAAAGTCTCTTAAAACAAGAGAACAGAGGATACAAAATGCACGAAATACTATTTTCGTAGATGAGAAAAATATCGGAAATTATGATACAGTATTATTGATTGATGATTTCGTATGATCAGGTTCTACTCTCAATGAAACTGCTAAAAAATTAAAACAACTCTGAGTCAAAAAAGTTGATGGATTTGCCTTTGTTTGAAATTTAAATCTCAGTTATGATATAATTAATGAGATATAGATGAAAAATAAAAAAAGACCGATTTCTCGGTCTTTTTTGTTTTATAAGATTCAATTATTTAACAAGTTTTCTTCTGTAAATAAAAACTATTCCAAAAGAAAGAATTAGAGCAGCTAGTACTATTAAATTTTCTTTAGTTCAAGTAGCAGGTAGAGCTTTAGCATCTGGTAAAGTAGCACCAGACATAGTAGCTCAAGACGCTGAATTTAATTCAGGAGCAGAAGCTAGAGTAGCTAAAGTTGTAAATTCTTTAATTCCATTAACGCCTTCAGAAATATTATTTCCAGCTTCATCTTTAGCTGAAATTACAGTTAGAGAATAACTAGATGAAGGGTCTAGTACAGTATTTAATTTAATAGCAACTGTATCTTTTAAAGTAGCATCTGGTACAATTTCAGAAACAGCAATATCTGAATTATCAGAAGTTTTAGTAATTTTTACTGTAACTGGCTCTGTACCAAGAAGCGCGTTAAATTGAACAGCTAATGTTTTATTATCAATAACTGTAACTCCAGATAAAGCAAGACTAGATGTAGGAACTGTAGTAGTAGTTGCACCAGTTGCAGTAGAAGTAGAAGCATCTGTAGAAACACTTAATTCACTAGAAAAAGTACTTCCTTGATTTCCTTCTTTATCAACAGGAACAACAGCAAAATAATATTTTGTATTTGCTTCTAAATCTGAAATAGTAGCTCAAGTTTCAGTAACTTGGTCTGTTTCGTTATCATATAAAGCATTTGGATCTGTAGAAGTAGCAACTGATGTCTTAGAATATAGAACAATATATCCAGAAGCAGCGCTTACTTTATCCCACTCAAGAGTAACTCAAGTAGAAGTTTTATTTACCAATCTTGGTGGAGTTGGTAATTCCAAAGACGTATCAGCAGATGTTGTAGTAACAGTAGCTGAAGTAGCAGTTGGGGTAGCAGTATCTCAAGTAGCAGCTGAAACTGTTTGGATAAACAATGCAACAGAAGCTAGAGCAATAATCTTTTTTATATTTTTCATAAAAAAATTAAGTTAAAAATTAAATAATGTAAAAAATTAAATTAAATTTTGTACATTAGCAAATATAAATATAATATAATGTAATATACGAAAAACAGTATAGCATAAATTTATATTTTTTGCAAAATTTTTTTATAAAAAACTTTCATATGATAAAAAACTTTAAAAAATGATTCACTTTAGCTGAAATTATGATTGTTATAACAATAATGTCAATACTATCTTTAATGGCTACAAATTTTGATTTTAATAAAAAAAGTTCAAGAGAAAAAAGAGATTGACTTATAAATAAAATAATTTCTACAATTGATACAGAAAAAATAAATATTAAAATTTGAAGATGAATTAAAACTTGAACAAACATAATAAATCCAGATTTTACAAAAATTTCTATATCAAGTTGAAGCGTAAATATAAAATACTACACCTGAAGTAGTATTACATCACTTAATTTTATTTGAACATGAAGTGAAATAAAATTCCCATTTCTTTGAGAAAAATTATATGATATAAATTCTATAGATTTTTATAGTTCATCTGATTCATTATTAAATACAACATCTTCATGAAAAATGCTTGATATATTTTTAGCTCCAGATAATATATATCTAAGCTGAAATACAATAGATAATACTTCATATTTAAATAATCTTGTTAAATTTAAAATTAAATTGTGATATAAGCCTGAATATAAAATAATTGAATTTGATAGAAGAACATGAAAAATTCAAGTTAATTAATTTAATTAAATTAATTAAAAAAGCTCACATTTGTGAGCTTTTTTTAAATTTCTTCTTCCCATTATCTTGGCATTTACCTACTCTTGCACCTCTGAGAGGCACTACCATCAGCACGACATGTCTTAACTTCTGTGTTCGGAATGAGAACAGGTGTACCCCATGCGTAATAAA
>JALNXF010000032.1 GCA_023230505.1 Candidatus Altimarinota bacterium
GAAAAAGTAACTCAACTTAAAGAAGAAATCAAAAAATTAGTTATTAAAATCTTAAATGAAGAAAAAGAAAAAACAGGACTTATTGTGATAGGTAAAACTCAAATTGATAATAACAGAATTAAAACTTTGATAGCTAATTCAGATTTTTATGCTGAATGGGATGTTGGGGAAGGTTATTGGTTTTTTCCAGAAGATGAAGACACTTATGATGAATTAGAAAAACAATTAACTGATTTATTTGATGAAAATGATATTAATGCTAGAATAGAAGGTATTTGGTTGAAAAAGGAAAGCATAACTCATGATAAAATAATTAAAGAAGATCGCCTTAATCCAGAAGAAGCTGATTATGAAATAAACAAAAAAGGTATTGTGGTTTATCTTAAAAAGAAAAAAGCTGAAAATTTTACTAAGCTTATAAAATCTCTTGACGAAATAGAATTATTACAACAGCAAATCGATATTAAAAAGAAAGAAATTGCTGAACAATCTAAAGAACAAGATGAAAAATATGAAGAAAAAGATGAACAGCTTCGTCAAATGGTATTAGGATTATTTAATGCTGAAGAATTGGCTAATACTCTATATGTTGATGCAGCAGGTAGTTTATTAACTCTTGCTAAAAAAACTGAAAAAAATGAACCTTCACAAATAACTCCTTTATCAGTCGATTATAAAAAAGCTTGGGAAGCTGTAACTCAATTGTTTACTGAAACTAATATTGGTTTAGTTGATCAAATGAAAGAAGTTTTAAACCAATTTACAGTTATAGGAGAAACATATACTAAACCAGGAGCTAAAAGAAAATTAAGAAGAGGAGTTAAAGAAGAAAGTATTTTAAAAGAAGTACTTAATGAATTTAAATTTTCTGATATCTGGACTAATGTTAAATCATTTTTAAACAAATTTAAATCTTGGGGTAAAGTATTTAAAAAGAAAATTGATTTAACTAATCAAATTATTAACCAACTATAACAAACTTTATGAAAAACAGATTAAATCATCTTTGGAAACATATTGTTAAATGGAATGAGTATATAACAATCCCATTAGCTTTACTTTTATGGTATTTGAGCCCCATGCTTCTTCATTGGATAGATCCGACAGCTGCAACTTATGATGCCGGGATATTTCAAATCATTCTTTTTACAACTATTCAAATTTTATTTTATAATGGGTTAGCATGGATATTAATTAAATTGACATGGCCAGGAATGTATAAATTTCTTGATTCATCATTAGAAGAAAAAGCCTTAGCAAACGGGAGTATATCAGAATGGGAAAAATGTAAAATGGTTCTTTGGATTTTTACTATATATTTTATGGCAACGATATTATTATCGAGGGTAATTGGATAATGATGAAAATAATTTTATTGAATATTATTTTTCTTTTTATCTTATTAAATTCTTTTTCACAAAAAATCAATAATTCAGTTATCTGGTTTTATGAAAATGATTTTAAAAATCAATATACTTTTAATATTCCAGTTATTATAGAAGAAAATAATATTGTAATATTAGAATCTATTTCTCAAAGAGATTATGTGAAATCAATTTATGAATCACAAATTGGAATTAGAGAAAAAGGTATAAATAGTGGAAAAGAAGTTGAAATGTACCTCGCTTCTGCAGGATTAAGTAAAGGAAATCCTTGGTGTGCTTCATTTGTTCAATGGTCTTATTTACAATGTGATTCGGGATTAAAAATAAAATCAGCTGGATGGGTTCCTTCTTGGTTTCCTTCAAAAAAACTTATTTATGTTAGAGGAAAAATTAATAAAGAACATCCAAGATCCGGTGATTTAATTGGAATTTATTTTAAAGAAAAAAAGAGATTGGCTCACATAGGCTTTTATGATTCAGAAACATCAGATTTTTATATAACTGTGGAAGGTAATACTAATGAAGAAGGAAGTCGTGAAGGCGATGGGGTGTATAAAAAGCGTCGTTTAAAGGGTCAAGTACATTCGATTTCAAGTTGGTTAAATAATTAAAGATATATGAAACACTCAACACTAATCTCCATCATCAAAGAAGTACTTCAAGAAAATAACTCTCTCATCAAAACAACTTTCGCTGAAGAAAAAATCTTAATCCCTCGACGTACTCCAGAAGAACGACGAAAAAACTTCATCATTGCTACACAACAGAAAATTCGACAGTACATCAAAAATGGCAGCAAAGGAGATCTCGATCTCCGTAACACTCCAATAACGTCACTTCCCGACAATCTAACAAGAGTCGGCGGATGGTTGTCTCTCAGAAACACCCCAATAACAACTCTACCAGACAACTTGACAGTCGACGGAAGTTTGGATCTCAGCAACACACCAATAACATCACTTCCAGATAACTTAACAGTCGGCGGATGGTTGGATCTCGACAACACATCAATAACAACTCTACCAGATAACTTAACAGTTGGCGGATATTTGAATCTCTACAACACCAAAATAACATCACTTCCAGATAACTTAACAGTTGGCGGATATTTGAATCTCGGCTTCACCCCAATAACAACTCTACCAGATAACTTGAAAGTCGGCGGCTATCTGTCTCTCTACAACACTAAAATAACAACTCTACCAGATAACTTAACAGTCGGCGGATATTTGGTTCTCAGAAACACCAAAATAACATCACTACCAGATAACTTGAAAGTCGGAGGAGATTTGTCTCTCAACAACACACCAATAACAACTCTACCAGATAACTTGAAAGTCGGAGGAGATTTGGATCTCCAAAACACCAAAATAACATCACTACCAGATAACTTGACAGTCGGCGGGAATTTATATCTCAACAACACCAAAATAACAACAATCCCAAAATCAGCAAAAATAAAAGGGAGAATATATGGACTCAAAAAGGAAAACATTATGAAAAAATCAGAATTAAAGAAAGTGATAAAAGAAATCATAATTAGTGAAGATCTTTCAAGATTTCGTAATTATGATGATTATGAACATGGAGATCCAAAACAAGTGGCCGAAAAATTAATTGTTCTTACTGAAAAATATCTAAAATCAATTTCAAGAGCATTTAAACAAGCAGGACCATTTCTTTCTCCGTCAATAAAAGCTGAGCTTTGGGGAGATTTAAAAAAGAAATTCGATGAAATAAAGGTCTAATCATGAATAGAGAAGAATTAACGAAATTAATTACTGAAATAATAAGAGATGAAATGCAATTATATTTGCATCAATATAATCATATTGATGAAAGCGAAACATTAGAAGCCGAATGGAAATTATTAAATGAATTAATTCTAGATATTGATAATACTCATCCAATTGACAAAGAAAACAGTTCTAAAAATATTAAAGCTTTTTATGATGATTTAAATCGACTAAATCTAATAAAGGCAAAGGAAAATAATGGATCAATTGAAATTAAGTTTTATTGGTTAAAAAATGTAAATGGGACGTTGATTCCATCATATGATGATCCACCCAATACATCTGCAAAAACATTTAATACTTATCTAAAAATATTTTTAGAATATTTTATCAATATGGGTGATTCTTTTGTGCTTTTACCAACAGATACGATTAAACAAAGATTGTATCGAATAGCATTAAATAAACTTTTAGATAAAAATATGTGGAAAATTGTAGATAGGCAAGACAAGCTCGAATTAATCATTATAAAAAAATCATGAAAAAATTTTTACTTATTTCAATTATAAAAGAATGTTATTCGGAATTATTAAATGAAGTGATTAGTAATCCTGACCATTTTAAAATAACTATCGAAGATTATAAATATAATACATCTGATTCTGGACCTATATTCACTGCATGGACAGGATATGGGAAGATATTAATTCCAGGAAAAGGATGGAAAACGATAACGCGAGGAACCAGACGTCCAATGTTTACTTGGTTAATTGGAAATAAAAAATATTCAATAAATATATCAAAATATCTTAAACAAAGAAAAGATATTGAGAATGATAAAACTATTAATGAAACATTAGATTCAGTTATTTACTCAAATGAAGTTGTTGGGGTGTTTCCATCTATTGATGAGCTATTAAAAAACTATTCAGGTGACTATTTTGAATTTATAAACCGAGGATCAGCTAAGTTTTTTGATTATGGTAATCATTTTAAATTCAGTTTTAATTTAATCTTTCCAA
>JALNXF010000033.1 GCA_023230505.1 Candidatus Altimarinota bacterium
CCAGATTCGAACTGACACGATCACATTGACCAATGGATTTTAAGTCCATCTCGGCTTCCTATTACGACATATGAGCAAAAACAAAATGATAAGTCTATGGGCTACTAGTTTCCATTTGTCTCCATTTAGTCGACCACTAACACTTGTGTGTAGAGAAGACTTATCATTTTGTACTCTCGAGGAGATTTGAACTCCTGATCTTCAGGTTGAAAACCTGATGTCCTGGACCAACTAGACGACGAGAGTAAGTTTAAATTGCTGGATAGTAGAAATCAGGAATTCTATTATCATAGCAAAATTTAAATATTTTAAATATAAAATTATTCCATATACTATACAATTCAATGTTTATTTTTATTGTACAGTTTCCATTTATATACAAATTTTTAATTTTATGAATTTTTGATCGTGTTTTCATTTTCTAATAAATATTTTATACTATGAATTTTGTTGATCTACTTTGATTCGAACAAAGAGTCTTCAGATTCAAAATCTGACGTGTTGACCAATTACACTATAGATCAATTTTTTTAATCATCTATTATACCAAAGCACATGGGTAAAATCTACTCTAATGCTTTTGTTTTTTATATCAGATGGAAAAATACTGATATTACTTTCCATCATTTTTCCATTAACTTCTTTAGCATAATTTCCGGATCCGTCATAATCAATAAAACCACCATCCTCACAATTTTCGATAAATTCTTTAATCGTAAATAAATCCCCAATTACCTTTCCATCCAAGTCAGATTTCATTGGTTCTGATAATTGTGGGGTCATTAACATTCTTTTTTCTCTTTCGAGAACGATGACTTCTGAAATTTCTGGTTCACGATATTTACAATATTCCTCCCAACTACCTGTAAAGGTACTAAATGTTGTATTTTTATCTTTCATACTCCACCATTCTTTTTGTCTTTTTTCAAGAATGTCGTCAAGTTCTTTAATTCTTTTTTCTATTTTTTCGATTCTGGTCATAATATAAAAGTTTAGCAGATATTCAATTCATGATTCATTTATTAATCGTATCACCGGGGAAATACTTTTTTGTGGTTATTAAGAATGCACTATTTTTGGGGTCGACAAGAAGTCCATTTGAAGAATAAGTATTGATAAACACTTTATACATTTTCTCATTTGTGGTCTTTTCAACTCTATTTACAATAATATATCCATTTTTATCTATTCTATTTAAAGAACAAGAAACTAATGTAAATAACATTATGGCAATTAAAATTTTTTTCATAAGTTTTTGATTTTAAATTTATAAATATATTTTAAAGTTTGTGGATTAACGTCAAGTCAAACGACAGCCTTTGGATTTTTAGTCCAACGTACAATTACCACCTATACGATTAATCCAAAATTTGTAGTCGGGGTGGGACTTGAACCCACAACCTCGAAGATATAAGCTTCGCCGTCTACATTGGCATACCCGACAGTATGAAAATTTTTACTCGGATTTTATTACAATTTCTCCATTCCAGATACCAAATGAAGAACTTTCACGAAAATATTTAATGTGTGTAATAGTATCTTCCATGAGAACCCACACATCTTCTTCTTTCCAAGTTATATTGATTAATTTTTAATTTTATTTTACATTCTGTGAATACTTTAGTTTCATAATTAAAATCCTATAATTTTCTTATAATAAACCCAATTATATAAAACTGATATTTCTTTGAGTTTCATTTTTAATCTATCAACATCACTCATTGGTGTGATATTATGGTTATTCATTTCATTAACATAATCTTGATAATTTTCGGATTTATCTAATAATGCTTCCAAATATTCTATTGGTTTTGATGCTGTTCTACCTTCATAACAACCGATTAACCATTTTAACATATCAATTTCAGTTTTATGATTATCAATATAACCTTGTGGATAGGGTAATTTTGGATGTTCTAAATGCTTAATATAGTTAACCAATTTCTTTTTTCAAAATATTTCATAATTTCTTATCTAGTTATGATTATTAACTTTATTTGTTTAATAGATTAATCTTCAAAATCCGGGAAATATTTACCTTTATTATAACCGGCTTTCAAAGCAGTATTATACAAATTCCAAATCCCCTTTAAAAGATTTCGAGCTTCCTTTTTTGATAATTTGGGATAAAATAATGATAGATTATGTTCAATAAAATCTGAACGATTTTCGATTTTGAATTTTGGTATTTTGTTTAACGAGCTCATAATTTTTTATATATTTATCCTTTATTCAGATAGACTTACTTTCAGCAAATAGATTGCTGTATCTAATGTCATTGCTTTATATGGGTTTGTTCTAGATATTAATTTATGTTGAATATTAAATTTTTCAGCTGCTTCTTCTGCTTCAATCAAAGTTGTAAAAACTTCATCAATATCAAACCCATCTCGATAGGCAACGAATAATTCAGTTGTTGATTTTTTCATGGTTTTAAATTTTAAATTAGTATAAAATTAAATATTTCTTTGTTGTTTCGCACTCATTTTATCAAAATCAGCATATGAATAAAATTTGCTGCATCGATGGCATTCAATATTTTTATTTTCACAATCCCTATGCCAAAATGAATGGCATTCCTTCATAACGTACAAATGTTCCATGAACTTTTTGTATTCTGTCATTGACTTATAATTATGTTCTATGAATTCTTTAGTACTCTTTTTATGTTTTTTTGCATATCTTGCCTCTTGTTTTAATTTTTTGTTGTAAAAATCATCGAAAGTTTTCATAATGTTAAATGTTATAATAAATGAAGCCTATCATATCCGGAGTAGATGTTAAATCCAAGTTTATCAGAAAAGAATTTCACCGCCCCAGAAAAGGTAGGTACATCTTTAGCATCTTCAATGTTTGTAGTCCACATAACGGAATAATCTGTGATGTTATTCTTATGGATAAAATATCTCGTGTCATGCCAGATTTTATATGCTTTCATGATCTTTGTTTAAATTCATCAAGTAATTCGACTGCAAGATCTGTTAAAATATATTGGTCTTCATCACCTTTATTATCTAAATGTCCATTTGAGCAGATTAATTTTGAATCTTTTAACTTAAAGAATGTTGCTATTGACAATTTATATGACACATATTTGTGTAAAAAACAAAAAGGATTTAATCCAGAGACCCAAACAATATAAGTGTCCTTCATTAAATTTATAACTTCTATTTGCTTTTTTGAAAGTTTCATATCATTTAATTTATACTATAAAATTAATAAAATTTATTGAAAAAATCAAATTTATTTTTTAATGTGGATACATAGACAGAAATAGAATAGTTTTCTAATGATGCAAATTTACTGTTTTAAAAATTTAACAACTTTCTGTTTGAAAATATCATCAATATATTTATTACCATTAAGAATATTCAAATAAATATCATCAGGTAATTTTACAGTTATGGTTAATGTGTAATGATCTTCAGCATCTTCAGATTGGTTATAATAAGGAATTTCGATAATATTACTCGATGTTATAAAATTTGAGTTCATTGATTTGAGAATTTTTTCACATTCTTCTTTTGTTGTTTCGATATGTTCCCAGCAATGGAAAAATATATCATCGAATTTAATGGGAGTTGATATAAATGTTCCATTCGAATATGCAAGTATTCCATCCCTTCCACCACCGATATAAATTAATTTATCAAATTCATTAAAATTTTCCAACCATTGTTTTGTTATTTTCGGCTCTTTATATAGTTTATGGTGTTCAGACCAATGATTATTCTTTAATTTATTAAGTGTTTTTTCATCAACATAATAAAGATAATTGTATAACTCATTATAAAAATGACCAAACATAAATTTACCATTTACTATGGTATATTCACAACCAAAACCATTTTCATAATCGACATTATTTGTAATTGTAATAACTTTTGTTGATGATGTTTTCATAATTTAATTATTTAATTTATACTATAAAATTAATAAAATTTATTGAAAAAATCAAATTTATTTTCAATTATTTTTGATGTGGATACATATGGGAATTGAACCCATAACTGAAGTTTGCGAAGCTTCTATGATAGCCTATTTCACCAATGACCCATTGTAGAGCAGA
>JALNXF010000034.1 GCA_023230505.1 Candidatus Altimarinota bacterium
AAATCGATTATCACATGCACGTATTTTATATGGTCTTTCTTCTCCATAAAACCATATTTTTTGACCTAGGTCAAAGTCAGGTAATAATTCTGTTTTCAAAATTTTATTTTCCATATTTTATATATTGAAGTCTATTGATCTTGTTCCCATAATAAAAATATTTTATTATAATTGTTAGATGTAGGAGCAGAAAATAATTTTAATTCTGCTCCTACCCTAACAAAGAGACTTATTTACCCAATACAAAATTGTATATCTGTAACGCAACGCTTATAACATCGTCATGATGTTTTGTTCCGTCTGGTAAAAAGAATGGTTTCCCTACAACTCTTGTTGCCATATCTATACAATCCATACGCGTCTGTTGGTCTCTTTCGTTCTCCAAGTTTTGCTCTGACATATTTGTAAGATTTTTTGACAGAATCTAATATTATGATAAACTCAAACAAGGATTCTGTGTCAAGTGTTGAATTTATTGGCTACTTTTTAATATTTACTCGAAATAATATGGCTCGCTCTTTATCCATGTTATATATTTTGGAGTCTGTCAATTTCGGCTGCGATTAAAGAACCTGCAATAATCAGCCGTTTTTTTCAGTGGCTTATTGCACATTTTTACCCATAGTTCATCATCCCACCCAAAGGGGGCTTCCGGTATAACTTCATCATTAGAATGATTGATGTTAATTAAATCTATTGCACCAATTGATAATTGATAACAATTATTAAATTTTACATCATCTTCGATTGTTCTATGATGCTTTTCGATCTGTTCTTGCCTTTCGACAGCGATAAGTTCTATTCCTGTTCTCATAATTTTACTATTTTTAGCTAATTAATCATTTTTAATCTAAATGTATCTTTTCGTGACTTATCTTTGTGATTCATAACATATCCCATTGACAACATTTGTTCTATATTACTTTCATCGACATTTACAAATGATTCATATAAATTATGTCCACAACAAGAACCATATGTAATTATTCCTTTATTCCATAATTCTTTAATTTCTTCGATGATACAAGGATCAATAGAAACTTTATCACTTAATCCATTTTTGATTCTGGATTCTTTATATTTTGACATATGTGTCGGAATATCAATGATGATCATTTGTTTATAACTTTTTTTGCTTTGTGGAATAATATTTTTACAAGAACATTTTTGTTTATTATTTTTCATTTCGCTTTGAATAAATCATGCCAAGATCCATAATCAACTGCAACTATTTTGTTTCTATACCATCCAAAACTATCTTCTTTATCTTCGACTGGGATGTTAAATCTGGATATATCTTCTGGATAAGGATAAAAAATATTTCTATCAAAAGTTAAAAACTCTTTTCTGGTTAATTCCCTACATTTTATCATGACTGTAAGCCAACCACCAGGTAAATAAAAAACAATAGGGCATAGCCTTTCATCTTTTAATTTATTCCATTTAGATTCTTGCATATTGTGTAGTAATCCAAGTAAAAAATTTCGTCACCCATATTGAAATTGCGGAAATTTAAAAGCGTATTTTTTAGTTAAGATAACAAATCTTGAACAGCCATATTTTATTATCATATTCTTTTTTCAAGTTTAATGACCTTGTTGTGCCAATCTGATTTTTCATTTAAATACTTTTTTAAGAAATTTCAATAATCTTTTTGCATCTTTTTCCGAATAATAAACCCACGTAACACCCTTCATGTCCCGATTATATTCCCTTGATTGCAGACAAAGAGGAGTTTCTTTGTATTCCGGAGACCAATTAAATGACCTATCACCAGATTTCCAATTTCTATTTTTCTTCATATTCTTTATATTATTTCCCAAATCCATCAATAGATTTACTATCATATTCCATTTCAGCTTCCTCATTTTTCCAATGCTGGTGTAGGTCACATTTATTATCTATTTCATTTTTTTTCCGTTTACGGACTTTACGTATTGCATATCCTATATTCATATCATCTATTGAATAGTATTTGATTTATATCTGGAAGAGTTTATCAAGAAATTCTTTTGGACAGATTTCAAGTGCTTTTTCTGCTGTTTCTTTTGAAAAGGTAATACCAAAAGAAATAGAATGACTATACTTACAATCTATTTCATATTTTCCAAAATCATAGTCATAGCAAATGCAGTATTTTTTTTGAGTTTCACATTTCCAATTCGGTTTCCAATCTCCGTTAAGTTCTTTTGCAAACCAACGGTAGAAGTTGATTAATACCTCCCAATCGTAATAATCAAATGATTTATAATTAATTATGTTATACCTTTCAAACCAACATCTTTTCCAATACTTGCCAAAGTCATCTTCTTTTTTCTTTTCGATGGTTGCCGTTATTTCGTTGTTAAAAAGATTAACGCTGACTATCCTAAATCCATCGGGCGGTATTACTTTTATTTCTTTTTCCATTTTACTTGATTTTTTTCTTATTTCTAAATTTACGTTCAACTCTTCCCCAAATATCGTCAACTATACTATATCCGAAAATACCTATAAGGGTTAATATTGTTAAAATTGCTAAAAAAATCGCTCCGTCTAAAAATGTTTGTACATAGTATTTTAATGAATCTTTTGATAGTTCTCCATGATGGAAAACATCAATATTTATTAAATCCATTATAAAACCAAAAGAAACAAGAGTTCCTATGAAAATGGCAAATACTGCCACTATTAGAATAAAGCCAAGTAATATTTTTATAATAGTTTTCATTTTGAAGTCTTTTTCAGAATCTGCTTCTATAATTGTATGCAAATATTTCTTTACATTTATAAACCATTTTTTTGATTTCATATACCTACCAATTTATTCAAAGTTTTTATCTATTTCATCTATATCTGATTCGGATAAATAGATTACTATCGGATATTTCTTTTTCAATGTTAACCACTCACTTTTTGTAAGCCCCATATCTTCTACTAACATTGTTATTGAATAACCATCTTTTGCATAAGAAAATCCTAATAATTGGGCATCTGCAAGATCTAATTGTGTTGCCATTGTTTCCTTTCATTTCAATAGACTTTTTTCCTAAATCATGTGCAAATTTCAGTTGTAAATTGCTAAGCTCATTTTTAATTAATTGTTCCAAACAATTTACAACTGTTTGTATTCCATGATGGAATATTTCATTTTTATTTTTATCATGATACCCACCCTGATAATCATGACAACCTACTGCTATATTTAAGCAGGTTTTATATGCTTGTTTAACAAGTTCTTCCCTTGTTAACTCTTTGGGGAGTCTGGAGAAATTGATTCAATTTCTCTTAACGCATTTATGGCTATATCTTGAAAGAATGATAGGCTTTTTATAAGTTGCATCACTTCAATCCCATTCAATTTTCCACCGTTTTTTTCTGCTTCTAGCTCGAGATACAAGATTGGTTTTATAATTTTATTTAGTGCCTCAATTGCCAATTGTAATGATGATTCTGAATTGGGGTCCTTAATTGGTTCAACGGATATGGGGGTTAATTCAACTAAAAAATCCCAATCGTCCATATCAAAATAGATTTGCTCAACAATATTCTTAATTTCTTCTTTTCCTTCGACAATTGTTTCTCCTATTGATAGCCGGTCCACCAATGGTAATTCATCTTCATTGTCTGTTTTATAATTTTTAAGTCTTGCACTATTCAACGACTTTTCTATTAAATCACAAATCTTTTGCTTTAACTGTTCTCTTTTGTTTTCTGACATAGGTTTATTATTTCAATTCCTTACTTTTATATCTACTGTAATCATATCCGCTACCATCTTTATATTTTTTCATTTTGAGTAAAGTAGCAATTTGTTTTAACGCTTTTTCATGCCCGTCAATATCTCGACAACAACTGCATCCTTCCGTCGCAACATAATCAGCAAAAGCTTGTCTTATTTTGACAATTTCAATTGATTTAGTATCTGACTTCTTCTTTATCAATTTATCGGATTTTTCGATAGGCTCAAAACAAAGAG
>JALNXF010000035.1 GCA_023230505.1 Candidatus Altimarinota bacterium
AAACTTACAAATGAATATTTTAATTTAAAAAAATAAACCTATGAAAAAAAGAATAATTATCTACAAAAAACTTGTATTAGAAATAATGCAAGAGAATCAGATTGCAAGGGATAATGATTTAATCTTGTATTCAAATTTGCTTAATAAATTTTGTTATTCACCAAAAATTTATTCTTTTGAAGAAATAGTGGATTCAATTACTAATGGCAGACTTCCCGATATTCAGTATATCTCACGTTGTCGCAGGTTAGTTGAAAGAAAGCATCCTGAATTAAGAGGAAAGACTTACGATAAGAGGCACAAGATTAAGAGCGAAGTAAGAACAGAATTAGATTATATTGAAACGCCTTTTGATGCAGTAGGAATGAGACCGTAAAAAAATAGTTAATTAACTTTAAAAATATAAAAAAATTATTAATACTTAAACTTAAAACATTAAAATATGGAAAATAGAGATGAATTATATATTCAATTATTAATAGGGAAAGTATCAGAATCTTTAGGATTTAACAAAACAGTAGAAATAGTTAAAGAGGTAAATGATGCATTACGTAAACCTGTTGTTAGTGGCAGAATTTCATTAGAAGTTGCTACAAAAAGAATTAGACAAGTAGTTGAATATAGCAAGTATAAGTCATGGAATAATGAAGTAGGAGAACAAAGAGCAAAATACATAATGGATGATTTTCACAATGGATTTTATGGTTCAAAAAATGGGATGTGGGTTCAAGTTAACGAAGCGGTTGAATTGCTGGAATATTTATATTACCGCTAAAACGGACAGCGGACAGCTTTCGGGCTTTGCGTTCGTTGGGTTTTCCAGCACTAAAGCTCAATAGTAGTACAAATTTTAATTTAAGCACAAATGATTGATAGAAATACAAAAGCCCCAATGACGCAAAACCAGTGTTACAAGCATGTGCCTTGTGTTGATTTATTTGGCGATACTAAAATTAAAAAAGAAACTTTTACTGAAAGTTTTTTAGTTCCTCCTTTTTCAGTTTTGGACACAAAACAACCATACTGGCAGAAAAGGAAAAAAGTATGGAAAAATTTAATACTTGATGATGGGTCAACAAGAGCTGGCAAACTTGCAAAACGCACCGAAAATTGGAATGAAGAAAGTGATACTTACGAAATCATTTCAAAATTTGATGTATCAATTTTAGACCCTGTATTAAGCGAGGTTCTTTTAAAATGGTTTGCTTTTGAAAATTGTAAAACATTTGACCCGTTTGCAGGTGATACCGTTTTTGGATATGTGAGCAGTTTTTTAGGTAATGAATTTACAGGTATTGAGTTAAGGCAAGAACAGGTGGATTTTAATAAAGAAAAGACAAAAGGATTAAATACAAAATACATTTGTGATGATGCTGTAAATGTTTTAAACCATATTAAAGAAAACACACAAGACTTTCTTTTTAGTTGCCCTCCTTACTTTAATTTGGAAAAGTATTCTCAACTGCCAAATGATGCTTCAAATCAAAAAGAGTATAAAGACTTTTTGCAAATATTAAATGTAGCTTTTTCAAACGCAATTAATTGTTTAAAAGAAAATCGTTTTGCTTGTATTGTAATTGGAGACGTAAGAGATAAGAAAGGATATTATAGAAGATTGCCACACCATATTTGCGACATTTTTGAAGCAAACGGAATGAAGTTATATAATGAAATTATAATGTTTGAGATGATAGGAAGGAAAGCATTAACTGCAAATAGAAATTTCATTACAAGAAAAAATCCAAAAACGCACCAGAATGTACTGGTTTTTTATAAAGGAGATGAAAGAAGAATTAAAGAAATATTTAAAAAATTAAGATGAGAAAACTTGAATTAATAGAACTCCATTTGCTAATTGATTTTAGAAAGCAGTTTATCAAAGAAAAATATATCATGTATCTAAACTATAAGATACTTGAAGAAGCTATATCTAAAAATCAAATATTTGGAGATTTTGAAAACGAAAAATTAACTGGCTATGTTTGGTTTATAAACTTAGTTAGGAAACCATTTTGTAAAATTGAGGAAATATGTAGTATCTCTAAAGGTGGTTACAAACTTTTAAAGTTTGCTGAATTACATTCAAAACACGAAATAATAAGGCTTTCAGTAGTAGATTTTAATAGTAAAGCTATATCGTTTTATGAACGAAATAATTTTTTACAAGTAGGGAAACGAGAAGGGAAAATTACAAACATTATAATGGATAAAAATATATATGAAAGCAGAAATCTATAATATAAGTGGATGGATTAATTCAGTTGATGAATTAGTAATTAAAAGTTACTTTGATGAACTTTTAGAAAAATCAGGATTTACAATTTTAAACTACCAAAGCCATCAATTTAAACCAATTGGATATACTGGGTTGTGGCTTCTTTCAGAAAGTCATTTTGCAGTACATACTTTCCCCGAAGAAATTAAATCATACATAGAATTGTCAAGTTGCAATTATGATTTTTACGAAATTTTCAAATCGGAGTGCGGTGTCTTTTGGCATTGTTGGTAACTATTGTATAACAATATTTTTTTGCTATAAAAATGGAATGAGACCGTAATTATAATTTTAAATAATAAAATGATATTCACTAAACAAAATAGAGACAAGGCGATAGAGCAATTAGATTTTTGGTTTTCTAAAGACTTAAAAGTAAAGATTGATGCGGTTAGACCAATTAGAAGCCTTCCGCAGAATAGATACTTGCATGGTGTTGTATTTTCTGTTTTGGCAATAGAATTAGGGTTGACGATTGATGAGGTTAAGCAGTTATTAAAACAAAAATTCTTATCATACGAAAAAAACAAAACTAAATTCGTAAAAGAAACAAGCAAGTTAAGTACAACGGAATTAGAGGCGTTCATGGAATCTTGCCGGACTTATTCACAGTTAGAATTTAATTGCTATATCCCGAAGCCAAACGAAGTAACCGATGAAATGTTAGAGGAAATAATGAAATATGAAAAATATTTGTGAAAATAAAATAAAAATAATTGCATAAAAATTTGTTTTTTGTAAAAATTTAATATATCTTTGCTTAAAATTTAAAAGAAATGGGAAATATAATAGTAATAACACAAGAGGGAATCGAGCCTGAATTATGGAGCAACTTCCTAAAGGCTTGTAATGAGAAAGGGTGGAAGTATAGCACTCTTTCGAAAAAAAAGATGCCGATAGAACATAAAGGCGTAAAAATTTATAGAAAAAAAGTTAAATAACTTAATAATTAAAATTATGATAACAATTATTATTTTAGGAATCTTATGTGCTATATATTTTATTATTCAAGCCTATAAGGATGAATTATATTGTAAATCAGATAAAATTTTTATGTGTATTATGTATGCAATAATCGGAGCTTTAATGGGAGGGATTATAGGATTAATTATTTCATCAATTTTACCAGTAAAAACAGAAATTGTAAAAACAACTTACAATATAGTAGCACTAAAAGACAAAGATGGCTTCGAAGGCTCTTTTTATTTGGGTAGCGGAAATATTGAAGGGAAGATGAAATATGTATTTTATTATGAAAATAATGGTGCTTATAGTATTAAGCAGATTGATTGTGATAATGCAAAAATTAAATATTCTGAAGGGAATACAAAAGTTGAATTATTTACTAAAGAAAGAGTAAAAACCGCAATTATAAATTATTTCTCTATGCCTTTTATTGAAGATAAAGAAAAAGAATATATAATATATGTGCCTAATGGTACAATAAAACAAGATTACGAATTAGATTTGCAATAAAAATATAAAATATTTAAACCCAAAACAATGAAAAAAGCAATTAAAAAAACAGATAAAAAAGTAACTAAAAAAAACAGCAAGTTAGTAGGAGCCGAATTAATTACTTTTACTTTTAATCCGAATAAAAAAGGCAAGATTACTATTAAGAAACCAATTAAACCCGAACTCGGGAAGCAGATAAAAACAGTTAAAGAATT
>JALNXF010000036.1 GCA_023230505.1 Candidatus Altimarinota bacterium
ATATTCATATTTCCACCAAGAACCATTAGAACATTCTTCTTTAATTATATCATTATTTTCATTATATTCATATTTAATCCAAGAATCATCTGGATATTCTAGCTTAATAAAAATGCCTTTATTATTAAAATATTTCTTATAACCATATCTTTCTACAATTATATTGTTTAAATCTACTTCTTCCAAAATCTTAATTTTGTCTGTTACTGATTTATCATCTTCAGTTTCAATATTACCTAAAGCTTCTACCTTAAAAACTTTAATCTCTTGATTTGGAGGATAGTAAGTAAATACATCATATAAATGTTTACAAAAGTGAAACCCTTTTGCACACATTACTAATTCACCTTTTAATGTATAGGTTTGACCCACCTCATAAAGTTGATTCAAACATTTACCATTATAGGTTGCTTTATAACCAATAATCATATTAGCTCTCCTTACTCTACTTTAATACATTTATTGTTTTCATCATAATAATATTTTACACAATTACCATAAGAGTTTTCATATTTAATTATATTGTTATTAGAATCATATTCCAACTTTAACCAATAACCAGTAGAAACTTCATATTTAATTCTATTGTTATTAGAATCATATTCAAACTTTGAAAAATAACCATCAGGATATTCTATTTTAATACAATTGCCTTTATTATCAAAATATTTCTTATAACCATTTTTTTCTAAAACCATATTATTTAATTTTACTTCTTCCAAAATCTTAATTTTATCAGTAACTGATTTGTCACCTTTTGTTTCAATATTACCTAAAGCTTCTATCTTAAAGACTTTAACATCTTTATTTAGACTGTAATAATTAAATACATCATTTAGTGTTTGACAGAAATGAAAACCATTTTCACACATTTTCATTTCACAATCAAGTGTATATGTTTTTCCAACTTCATATAGTTGATTTAAACATCTACCATTTTCTGTTGCCTTATATCCAATCATATTTATTATCCTTTACCATATTCTCTTTTAATTAAAATACCATTATATGTTGTTTTAGATTCGATTTAATACAATTATCATTTTCATCATATTCATATTCCATACAATAACCAGTAGAATGTTCATATTTAATTAAATTACCATTTTTATCATATTTATATTCATAATAAGAACCATCAAGAAATTTTTCTTTAACATAATTCTTGTCACAATCAAAATATTTCTTAATGTCATTTTTTTCTACAATCATATTGCTTAAATTAACTTCTTCCAAAATCTTAATTTTATTTGTAACTGATTTATCACTTTTTGTTTTAATATTACCTAAAGCTTCTACCTTAAAAACTTTAATATTTTTATTTGGGGGATAATAATCAAAAACATCAAATAAATCTTCACAGAAATGAAATCCTCTTTCACACATTAATAATTCACCATCTAAAGTATATGTTTGACCAACTTCATATAGTTGGTCTAAACATTTACCGTTATAAGTTGCTTTATATCCAATCATATTGATTGTCCTCTACCATATTCCGTTTTAATCCATTTATTTTTTTCATTATATTCAAATTTTGTCCAAGAACCATCAGACTTTTCTTCTTTAATTAAATTGTTATTAAAATCATATTCATATTTCCACCAAAAACCATCTGGATATTCTGTTTTAATACAATTGCCTTTATTATCAAAATACATTTTATTACCATATTTTTCTAAAATCATATTACTTAAATTAACTTCTTCCAAAATCTTAATATTATCAGTAACCGTTTTATCAGCAATTGTTTCAATATTACCTAAAGCTTCTACTTTAAAGACTTTAGTATCTTTACTTGGGAGATAATAATTAAAGACATCATATAAATCTTGACAAAAATGAAAACCTTTTTTACACATTTTCATTTCACCTTTTAATGTGTAAGTTTCCCCAACTTTATATGTTTTTCTTTTACATTTACCATTAGTAGTTGCTTTATATCCGATCATATTAATTTTCCTTTACTATATATTATATCCTATGTTAATACATTCATTTTTTTCATTGTATTCAAATTTTTCCCAAGAACCATCGGAATGATTTCTTTTAATAATATTATTGTTTTTATCAAATTTAAATTTTGTCCAAGATCCATCAGAATATTCTTCTTTGATTCTTCTGTTCTTTGAATCACATTCATGTTTAATCCAAAAACCATCTGGATATTCTATTTTAATATAATTTCCTTTATTATTAAAATGTTTTTTATAACCATATTTTTCTACAATCATATTAGATAAATTTATTTCTTCTAAAATCTTAATTTTATTAGTTACTGATTTGTTATCTTTTGTAATAATATTTCCTAAAGCTTCTACTTTAAAGATTTTGGGATTTTTATTTTCTGGATAATAATAAAATACGTCATATAAGTCTTGACAAAAATGGAAACCCTTTTCACACATTATTAATTTACCTCTTAATGTATAGGTTTCACCAAGTTTGTATGTTTTTTTTAAACATTTACCATTATAGGTTGCTTTATATCCAATCATATTAGTTATCCCCGTTCTACTTTAATACATTTATTGTTTCCATCGTAATAATTTTTTACATAATTACCATAGGCGTTTTCACATTTAATCACATTGTCATTTTCATCATATTCATATTTCATACAATAACCATCAGAATGTTCATATTTAATTAAATTACCCCTTTTATCATACTCATATTTATAAAAAGAATCATCAGGAAGTTTTTCTTTAACATAATTTTTGTTATTATCAAAATATTTCTTATAACCATTTTTTTCTACAATCATATTAGACAAATCAACTTCTTCCAAAATCTTAATTTTATCAGTAACTGATTTATCACCTTTTGTTTTAATATTACCTAAAGCTTCTACCTTAAAAACTTTAATATTTTTATTTGGGAGATAATAATTAAAGACATCATATAAATCTTGACAGAAATGAAATCCATTTTCACACATTACTAATTCACCATCTAAAGTATATATTTCACCAACTTCATATAGTTGGTTTAAACAGATACCTTTATAGGTTGCTTTATATCCAATCATATTAGTTTCCTTTTCATGTTGTAAACCATTTTTGCACGGTAAACCAGCTAAGGTTTATTGTGCATTTATAGGTTTAATTCATTTGGAATCAAGGTTTAACACCAAAGAAAATTCCAATACTGTGCCAACAATTCCCTAGCTCTTTTGATTGTTAGAGTAATTTCTTCGGTTCTTTCTTCCGCATTTACAGCAAGCCAAAACCCAAGAATAATTTCATTAAAAATAGTATTTTCTTGTTTTTCTACTTGTTCTGTATATTTATTAATAGTGTTATTAATGCAAATAAGTTGACTTGGACAATTATCTCGATAATAAATTAGACGTGGAAGAATAAAAGCATCCAAAGTCATATTAAGATTAAAACACTGATCGTCTAGTTCAGATTCAGTTGGATGAAATAATACTTTTGAATTAGAATTCAAAATTCCAATAGTTTCAACATTTTCTGAAGTATCTTCAAAGTCTTCTTTTTTAACAAACATATTTTCAAGTGTAATCTTTTCAGGAATTTTCATAAGAGTCACCTGTATCTGCTTCCATACAAATTTCATACCAATCTTCAGGGTATTCTCCATGAAAATCAATGGAATCTTCTTTATCCATTTGATACAGATAATCTGAATACTCAAAATAAGCCATATCTTCCATATATTCACGATCTAGTGCAGCCTGTTCTTTCTTTTCCTCAGCAAGTGCTTCAATCATATCAACTAGAGCAAACTTAGTCTCACTCTTGTCAACCATTCGATTCCTCTTCTTATCACGACGCTTAACAGTAGTCTTTGTGTTTTTGTTGCGAATGGGATAACCCTTATCTACTGAGCGATAATACCAATCAAGAGGATGAACAGACTCATAA
>JALNXF010000037.1 GCA_023230505.1 Candidatus Altimarinota bacterium
TAAGAATAATCAACTGGTCATGTTCGATTATGGGCATGTTCAGACGAGACGAGTTATCAAAGAGTTTGGTGAGAAAATCCACCAGACTTTCGATGAAAATATTATCTTCACAGAAGATGATCTAGATAGGTTGATTGACACCTTGATTCAAATTCAAGTTGACGATCATAAACCCAAAAAATAACACTTAACAAAGCGCGCACTACCTTCTGGGAAATGCGCGTCTTTTATTTTCCCCTTCATTATCTTGACTTTTTCTAATATAATATAAGTATGAAATTTTTGGGCCTCTTAAAAAAGATTTTTACCGCAAATAATGGATTTGCTTTAGTGCTTTCTATAGGAGCTATTATCTATACTTTAAATATTACTGGGACAGATAAAAATCAAGCTATTATTTTTATTGAAAAAGGTTCAGATACAAAAACTATTTTGGAAAAGCTTCAGGAGCAGGGTGTCATTAAAAATAGAATTACTTACGGCTTGGCTTATATTATGACCAAGATTTCTGGAGAACCAGAAGCTGGCGCGTATTATTTTAGAAATGGCATGAGTGCTTTGGCTATTAATAATAAATTCAGAGACCCTGATTATAAATATGTGGCTATTCAAGAAGGTTGGCGCAAAGAACAAATTGCCGCGGCTTATGCCAAGGCTTTGAATTGGGACGAGACCAAAGAAAAAGAATTTGCTTCAAATTATCCAGCATGTCCTGTGGCTGGTCGGGAAGGATATTTGGCTCCAGGTGAATATTTAATTCCTAAAAACGCGAATACTCAGACTATCTTAATAAAGATGGAAGATCGTTTTTCTGAAAAATTTTCTAATTTAGCCAAAGTTAAAAATTCCGTTAATATTTTTGATGAGGATCAAGTAATTAAAATTGCTTCTTTAATTCAACGAGAGGCGGCGGGAAAAAGTGACATGCGTTTAATTTCTGGAGTGATTTGGAATAGAATTTTAAAAGAGATGCCGTTGCAAATTGATGCCACACTTCAGTATGTCAAAGGAGATGAAAATAATTGGTGGCCAGTGCCAAAATCAGAAGATAAATTTTTAGATTCTCCTTATAATTTGTATCAAAATAAAGGTTTGCCTCCAACTCCAATTTCTAATCCGGGCATGGCTGCTATTGAAGCTGCTATGAATCCAATTCAAACTTCCTGTTTATTTTATTTGCATGATAAACGGGGGAATATTCACTGTGCTTCTGATTATAAAGGCCATTTATCAAATATTAAAAGATATTTATAGAAAAGATGTGGCGTCCCAAATTTTTATGATAATATAATTGTATGAAATATTTTCTAACCATCATTCTAACTTTATTAGTGCTTTTTATTTTAATTTTTGTTTTTCAAAATACTGATATTGTAGTTTTGAAATTCTTGGCGTACAACACTCAAGTTTTTTCTGGAATTATTATTCTGGCTTCAGTTTTTCTGGGTCTAGTTTTAAGCACAACTATACTTTTACCAATCTTGCTTATTAAAATGAGTGAAATTAGAGATTTAAAACTAGAAATAGTTAAATTAAAAGAAAAACTTAAAAACGAAACTATACAATATGAGTCAGATGGTCTTGGTTCAGAAGGTATGGACTATAAAGAGAAAAAGGGTTAATATTTCCACACTATGTTTAATTTTGTCATGCGAAAAATGTTAAAGAGTCAGATGAAAGGCTTGCCAGAAGCACAGCAAGAGGTGATTTTGTCGGCTTTTGAAAAAGATCCTGCTTTATTCAAAAAAATTGCCGAAGAAATAAAACAAAAAACTAAGAACGGTCAAAACGAACAATTCGCCTCAATGGAAGTGATGATGAAATATAAAAGTCAGATTCAAAAGTTAATGCAATAATTTTTTTATGATTATTTTTTTAAATGGCTCAATTAATGCTGGAAAATCCACAGTAGCTAAAATTCTAGCCAAGAAACTTTCTGATGTGGCTCTATTAGAAATTGATGCTTTGAGAAATATGATCGAATGGATGCCAATTGATCAAGCTGTGCCTATTAATTTGGAAAACGCCATTTCAGTGATTAAAAACTTTTCTAAAAGAAATTTGAATGTCATTGTGCCTTATCCTGTGTCTCAGAAAAATTATGATTACGTGACTGAAAATTTAAAGGAACTTGAAACAAAAATTTATTTTTTTACTTTAGCCCCTAAAATTGAAAAAACTTTAACCAATAGAGGCACCAGAGAATTAGATGATTGGGAAAGAGCAAGAATTCAACATCATTATGATATTGGAATTGCCAACCCTACTTTTGGCGAAATAATTGATAACTCAGAACAAACTCCTGAAGAAACCGCAGATTACATCTTAACTAAAATTTCTTAATATGAATTATGATTTAAATTTAAACGACCGACCTTTTCAAGCTATTAAGGCCGGAACTAAGAAGATTGAGGGAAGAACCCCTAATGATGAAAATGATAAAAGATATGACGAAATGAAAAGTGGAGATACTTTGACTTTTACTAATAAAATCACTAGTGAGAAAATGGTTTGCGAAGTTTTGTTCGTAAATAAATATCTTAATACGAGATTAATGTTAGAAGCCGAAGGTACTAAAAATGTTTTATCTAGCGGACTTGATATTGAGGGTGGAATTCAAAGTTACAATAATTTAGAAGGTTACGAAGAGAGAATCAAAAAATATGGTATTTACGCTATTGAAATTAAGGTTGTATAGTTTTTCTGGTATTATTATCGTTAATGAAAGAAAAACTAATTCAAACCAGAAATCAATTAATTGAAAACATTAAAAATGTCTATCAGGACATGTACCAATTAAGTTTTTTAACTGGTTCGTTGTCGGGTGATCATTCAGACGCTCTAAGTGATATTGATGTTTGGTTGGTAGCAGATGAAGAAAAAATAAACCATCTAATTGAAAAAAGGTTTGATCATTACAACGAAATTGGAGAGGTTGTTCATTTTTGTGAACCACCACACCACAGTCCAATAAATGGTATGGCTAGCTCTGTTATTTATAATACAGATGGTATTTTAACTGAGGTTGATTATTATATTTGTTCAGATAAGGTGGCTAAGTTTATTAAAAATGCAAAAGTCTTATTTGGCGAAGTAAATATTCCCGAAGGATTTCCAGAAAATAATACAGAAAAAAGAATTTTATCTGAAACATATCGATTAGATTTTTTCTTGTTCTTAGCTTTTGTGGCTGTTAAAAAAACTTATCGAAATGATAAAAAATATTTAGATATGTTTTCTGATGTATATAAAAAATTAAAGACTGATTATGACCTTATTGATTTACCTGAAATTGAAAATAATTATGATTTTAAAACTTTGTATAAATACATTCAAGCCGTTGAAGGTAAGGTTACTGATAAACAAAAAGAGTTTTTGAAAGATATCGAAAATTTTATAAAAATGGTAATTAAAGAATATATAAAATTATGAATTTAAGCCCCAAAAACATTTTCATAACAGGTATTCCAACTTCTGGTAAATCTTATTTAGCAAAAAAACTTTCTGAAAAAATTGGGGCTAAGGTTGTTCACTTGGATGATTTAAGAGAAAGTCTTTCAACAAATGAAACATATAAAAAGTGGACTAATTTTTATTTAGATCAAGATGAAGAAACTTATTTAATGAAGACTACTCCTGAACAAAAATGGCAAGATTTGGTTAATCAGTCTGAAGGATTATGGCCA
>JALNXF010000038.1 GCA_023230505.1 Candidatus Altimarinota bacterium
AATAAAGATTTTAACCCATGTAAAATCATATCAGATTGTAAATCTGGAAAATCACCATTAGATATAAATAAAATTTTCATATTGGCTTAGTAGAATTTCTTTTTAGAAAAATAATTATCTGATAAATTTCTTTGATGGTCTTTTTTATTTACTTTGTAACATTCCACATGATAGCGATCTCCCCATTGTTCGGGGGATAATATTTCGAGATAGGATACCCCATCAAAATAAAAAAGCATATATCCTTTCGGAATTAATTTATCATCGATTAAAATATCTTCTTGTAGTAAATATCCATAATAAGGAAACCGCCAAGGATATCCACATGATCTGGAATAGTAAATATCAAATTCAAAACTCGATCTAAGTTCATTGCTTTTATATGATTTTATTTCTGGATTTATAAGCTGAGCGAACTCCATATTTTTACATAAATATTCTATTACAAATTGATATTCATCTTTATCAACAATTATGTGTCCATCATCAATATTATGGAATTGTTCCATAAAAGGATGAGTGTGTAAAAAATTTTGACCTATTAATTTAAACTTTTTCATAAGATTATTTTTAGCAAGGATAAATTATATCAATATTTTCATAAAATGATTTATTCATGAATGTTTTAAGACTTTCTAAATCATGCTTGTTAAGAAAATCCCTATTCATCCAAATCCTCATTAATGTTTCTCTTAATTCTTCGTTAAAATATGTTGTTGAATTCACAAATTCTTTGTGATCTGCTGTAGAATAAATTTTAATTGCTTTCATTTTGAGTTCTATCATTTTGAATTTATATTATATTTTTCATAACATTTTTGACATATAGGAAATTTCTTATTTCCATGTAGATCATTGCTCAGTTGTTTCTTTATTTTTTTTAATATTTTTTTTGGAAAATAAAGATATGAATCCCAAGTTGGATCATGCATAAAATCGTTGCCACATATTGGACAATTTGTAATTATCGTCATGTTAAAAACTATTAAGTATTTTCTAATTGCTTATTTTTCGTGTCATTTCTTCTAAGCATAAAATTATCTTGTGCTTTTTCAATTGTCATGCCGATTGGAATATTTTTATTATGTTTTTTTACAAAAAACAAATTATCTCGATATATTGCCTGATTATTTATTTTATCAAATATAACTTCTCTTTCCATCCAGCTTATATTTGCTGGATGATAATTTCTCCCCCCAGTTGTCAGTAAAAACTCCTCGAGAATATCTATTGAGTCTTTACATGATGTTTGGGGAGCAAACTCATTTACTTTTACAGCGGGATTTAATAATTTAGTATTAGATCGATAAATATCATATTTTCTAACCTTCATGTTACTTCTTTATTTTTAATTGTGATATGGGGATATTAAATTTTTCTGCTATTTGATCCAAAGTGAGTTCAGTTATTTTTTCTTCTGTTATATCTTTTGCAAATCGAAATGACTCCATTATCCCACCCAGATTTGAAAAGTAAGATTTTTCATATCCTTGACTCATCACTTGATATCCACCCCCTTTGAATAATTCACCCAAATCAGCTATAACATATCTTGTTTCCCAATGAATATTATCATTAGATACCAGCATCCATTTCGGAAAAGATGACGTTACAATTGTAAAATAATCTAGACTTCTTAATAATTCATCTTGTGATTGAAAAAGTAAAGTGCCATTATCTTCAACGAAACTCTCAATAACTATTGATTTATTATAGTATTGTTCGGATTTTACTCGATCTCCAACAGTAAATAATTGACCATCGGAAAGTCGTTTTACTTGATAAATTTCGTGAAATGGTTTGGGGTGATAAGATATATCTGCAGGATAAATTTGATTATTTATGATATATTTATACTGAGTTATTTCATATGATTTTTCTATATTTTGTTTTTCTTCATAAATCGCATATCTTATATATTTTATTGCATTATCTTCCCACCATATTGTGTTATTACTCGAATTGAGATAAAATATAATATGGGAGTTTTGATTATGTTGTAAAAATTCTTTAAATTCATCATATGATTTAAATCGTTGGTTGAGAGTCATCATAAGTTGAAGATTATTTGATAGATCATTTTTTGTACTCAATCTTAGATTTTTAGTATTCCAATAAAATGTAGGCGTATTTGTATAATGAATGTTTTTTAACCCTTGTAGCGGACATCCAAAAAAAACATTACAACATTTTTCTGATTTGCCTCCCGAAAATAGACTACATTCACATTGAATTTTTATTACTTCGTTAGTGATTTCTTTTTTAAGCCCATATATATTTCCCTCTATTTTTACTGATTGTGGGATTGTTGTTATTTTGGTGTTTCTGAGATTTAAATACCCGTTGACTGTTAAGTTATCTGGTAGTGATGTTATTTTGGTGTCGCTGAGAGACAAACTTCCGCCGACTGTTAAGTTATCTGGTAGAGTTGTTATTTTGTTGTTGTCGAGCCACAAACTTCCGCCGACTTTCAAGTTATCTGGTAGAGTTGTTATTTTGTTGTTGTCGAGCCACAAACTTCCGCCGACTTTCAAGTTATCTGGTAGTGATGTTATTTTAGTGTAGCCGAGATCCAGCCATCCGCCGACTGTTAAGTTATCTGGTAGTTTTGTTATTGATGTGTTGTAGAGATCCAAATATCCGTTGACTGTTAAGTTATCTGGTAGAGTTGTTATTGGTGTGTTGCTGAGAATCAAATATCCGTTGACTGTTAAGTTATCTGGTAGAGTTGTTATTGGTGTGTTGCGGAGATCTAAATATCCGTTGACTGTTAAGTTATCTGGTAGTGATGTTATTTTGGTGTTGTTGAGATTCAAACTTCCGCCGACTCTTGTTAGATTGTCGGGAAGTGATGTTATTGGTGTGTTGTAGAGATCGAGATCTCCGTTGCTGCCATTTTTGATGTACTGTTGAATTTTTTGTTGGGTGGCTATGATAATATTTTTTTGATTTTCCATATTTTTTATTTAATTTTTTCTTTTAATTCATTAATGGTAAAAGCCCCTGGGTTATCCCAAACCCCACCTTTATTAATATATTTATTTGACAAATGATGTATCAATAAATTATCTAAATCTTTTTTTGGATAAATTTTTTCAAATAATTTTACGCCTTCATTATTTTCACAAAATAAACCTGTTGCTCCTTGCTCTAAACATCCATATCTTGGATGATTTTTATAAATATAAAAATTTTTATTGAAAAATTCAATACTTTTTTTAACATTTTGTAAACTTAATAACCAGCAACCCTGATGGATATTATGAATTGTAAAATAATCATCTTTTATTTTGTTAATTGTTGGAAATGATTTGTTTAATTCAATTAGATATTTTTTATTATCTTTTTCTTCATAACGTAAAAATCCGCAAATTTGATTTTCCCCAAATACATTTTCAGTATAATCTATTGCAGTTAATATAGCAATTTCTGGAATTAATATATCATCTTCAACATATAAAATATAATCAGAGTTATCACACCACAAACCTTTAATGATTTCTTTCCTGTGTTGAAATACTAATTTTTCACCTATTTCTTTTTGATGGAGTTCAAAAAATATATTTATAGATTGAGCATTATATTTTTTTAGTAACTGTTTAATAGGTA
>JALNXF010000039.1 GCA_023230505.1 Candidatus Altimarinota bacterium
AAAAAGATCAAAGAACTTGGCATAACTAGATTTTTTGAAGATGACCCAGTTCAAATAAAAGAAATATTAAAAATTAACCCGGATCTAGAAATAATATATATCAAACATAATTTAGAGCCAAAAGAAAATGTTAGACGAAATTCAAAAAACGAAATAGTATGAAAAACATAATTATTCTTTATTCAGGTGGTTTAGACAGTTATATTCTTTATCAATATGCAAAAAAGAATTATCCCAATGATAATATTAAAGCAATTTATTGGAATTATTATCAAGATGTTGCAAAGATAGAAATATCAAAACTTCCAAACTTTGTCGAAATTAGAAATTTAGATTGGATGAATCTAAAAGGAAAAACATCAATAGAATGCCCCGGAAGAAATGAAGGTCCAATCTTCATCCCTGGTAGAAATTTAGTATTTGCTGTATTATGTGCTTGTGAAGACCTACCAGATGAAATTTGGTTGGGGACATTGGCTGGAGAAACACATAACAAAGGAACTGATAAAAATTATCAATTTCTTTGGAATATGAATGCCACATTAAATTATGTACTTGGACCATTTTTGGGTGAAAAGAAAATTGAATGTAAATTCCCATTAGCTGATGCTGGAATGAATAAATTAGATTGTGTAAACTGGGCATTAAATAATGGAATAACAAAAGAAGAATTAATCTCAACATATTCATGTCATTCTGGAAAAGATATTCCTTGTGGAGAATGTGTACAGTGTATTAAAAGATGGTCAATTTTTGGCCAAAATGGATTTACAGAAAAATATAATGTTAATCCAGCTACTACAAAACAAGGATTATTAATGTTCGAAGAGATGATAAGATGTAAACTTGGAGGTGATAACCCATATTATAATCAGGAATCTATACAAGAAATTTTACCATTCTTTATGCAATACGCATTAAAAAATCAGCATCTATTCGATGCTAAATTAATTAATAATATAGTCATGGTAAAAAATTTAAAAAATTAACATGGAAAAAAAATCATTCTTGTATATTCCTTCCTTTTCAGTTGGATATTTTGCGACATTATTAGCTAAAAATTATTACTTAACTAACAACTTACCAGCCAGATTTTATGCAGACGATTTCCCCAAATTATTCAGACATAATTCTTTTTTATTAACTGCCGGGCATTTTTATAAAAAAATGAATACGTTTGACAGTTTTGGATTTGATCGAAAGAAACATTTAGTATTGGGGGATTCCGGGGGATATCAAATTGCATCTGGTGCTCTAACTTGGTCGAATGATTTAAGATATAAAATTTTTAATTGGTTGGAAAATAATTCGACAGTAGCAATGAATCTAGACATTCCACCCAGAATGAATAATATTGGAAAATGGGATGAATGTATAGCTCAAAGCGAAGAAAATTTTAAATATTTTTATGAGAAACAAACAGGAAAAACAGAGTTTCTAAATGTTTTACAAGGAACCAATGAAACATCTTATAAGATTTGGTATGATAGAATGAAAAAATTTGAATTTTCTGGGTGGGCAATAGGTGGGGCAGGAGGAATATTATATCGTTTAATTAGTTCTATCGCAGTATTATTAGATGGAAAAGAACATTTAAAAACATCTAATAAATACTTACATATGTTAGGATCTTCCAGTTTAAGCGAATTTTTTATTCTAGCTCAGCTACAAAAATCATTAAACGATATTGGAAGCAGTTTACAAGTAATGACTGATAGTTCATCCCCATCTTTTTCAGTTGCATTTGGAACATATTATACCGCAGCTAATTTGAAAAAATGTGTATATTCTACTGTCAATGTCCCAAAACAAAAACAACATTCAATTGACAATAATATGTTTTTACCAAAGACACATTATTTTGATGCTTTATTTAATAATGTATTAACTCCACAAGATATATTTGACTATAAAGAAAAATGTATTTGTGTAATGACGTTACATAATTTTTTCGTTCTTAAAGATACAATTACGGCGATTAATGAATTCATTTATAATGATCCATATTTACTACAAGAGGTTACAGACCCGAATCTTTTTATTGTATTAAAATCAATTGATGAAATGGTAAAAAATGATAATTCAATGAAAGTATTTGAAAAATATAAACCAGCTTATGTTAATGCAAGTAAGTTATTTGATTCATCTGATGACACTCATATTAATACATTTTTTGAATTTTAGAAAAAAATTTTTTATATTATATACATATTAAATTCACTAAACATGGATAAAACAAAGTTAACAAAATTTATTGATAAATATCATCTTGGTGGTAATGTCGAATCTATTAAAATAGAAATAAAAGACAACAGTTTAAAAACAGGATTTTCAACCGAAGATAGAACTTTAATTGGAAAAGTAGTTGTTAAAGATTTTAAATTCGAAGATAGTGAATTTGGAATTTTTGCGACATCTGAATTATCAAAAATTTTAGGCGCATTGGAATCTGAAATTTCGATGGGGATAAATAAGGTTGATGATAAACCAGTTAATTTAAAAATAGAAGATAGCATTTTAAAAACTATTTTTGTATTAGCCGACCCCGAAATTATATCTACAAAAGCAGGTTCAATAAAACAACTTCCAGAATTTGATGCTGAATTGAAAATTGATTCGACATTTATTACAACATATTTAAAATCATTCTCGGCTATTCAAGCTAATAATGTAGCTATTAAAGCAGATAATACTGATGTTACATTTATTATTGGATTTAGTGATATTAATACTAATAGAATTTCATTTAAATCTCCGGGAACTATCAAAAAAACATTTAGTCCAATTTCATTTAGTTCTGAATATTTTAAACAGATATTAGTAGCTAATAAAGATTGTTCAGCTGGAAAATTATCTATTAGTCAACAAGGATTATTGAAGTTTCAATTTAAAGAAGGAGATTTTAGTTCAGAATATTTTTTAGTTAAATTAGTTTAAAATGTTAAATCAAAGATCAGAAAATACATTGTGGGTAGAAAAATATCGTCCAACAACATTAAATGATTTTATCGGTAATGATACAGTTAAAGCAAAAATTAAATCATTTATTGATGGTAATGATATAAATCATTTACTTTTTACCGGTCCAGCCGGAGTTGGGAAAACAACCTGCGCTAAAATTATCGTGAATTCATTAGAGTGTGATTATATTTATATTAATGCTTCTGATGAAAATTCTATTGATGTTCTGAGAAATAAAATTAAAAGCTTCGTAAGTTCAGTTGGATTTAAAGATTTGAAAATAGTTATTCTTGATGAAGCAGATGGAACAACTGTAAATTTTCAATCGGCACTTAGAAATTTGCAAGAAACATTTAGTAAACATTCTAGATTTATCTTAACTTGTAATTATTTAGAAAAAATAATTGAACCAATTAAGAGTAGATGTCAGTTATTTGAAATATTTCCTCCAAGTAAAGCACAAGTAGCGAAAAGATTATTAGAAATTTTGCAAAAAGAAAATGTAATTTTTACTAAGGAGGATATTGCATTTATAGTGAATGCTGAATATCC
>JALNXF010000040.1 GCA_023230505.1 Candidatus Altimarinota bacterium
AATTTTTTAAGAAAATGGGGCTTTCCACCAATTCTTAATGAATATTCATATCCCAAAATAGTTAAAAAATTTAATATTGGATTAGTAATTAATCATATTTTTCCAGATACTGTAATTGGTTTTGAACCGTTATTTGATACTATTTATACAGATATTTTTGATGATTCGACAATAATTAATTATATTAACTCCGAACAAGAATCTACTTCTTTTGATTTAAAACTTAAATTCAAAAATATTAATGAAAAAAAAGAAAACGATATAATTATTTATTTAAATGGGAGTAAATTACCATCTGAATTATTTAATTTAATCTTAGAATTTAAAAAATATATTTCTGAAAATATTGAAAATATAGAGATTGGCCCTCTTTTTGATTATAAAGGTATTTCGTTTTATAGAAATGTGTCATTGATTAAATCTCAAACCTACTCAGATCAGTTTAGGCCAATTGAAAATAAAATAAATTTGAAAAACTATGCTTAATGCATTATTAGAATTACCTGTTTCAAGTGACGAGCAAGCTAAAGATAAAAAATTTGAAGTAAAAGTTGATTTATTTAAAGAGAATAAATCAAAAGAAGAATTTATTGAATTAATTAAAACAGAAAAAATTATTGAATTTAATCCAAATTTTTTAGAAGTAATAGATGTAGATTTTGAATATAACGGGGAACCCTTTTATGATTCTTATGATTTTTCATTAATTAAAATTCAAACTAATGAAAGATGGATCGCTTTACAAATTATTGAGGAACGATATTGTATTCATTTACACGTTTTAAAAGAAAATAATAAAGGTATTAAGAATGATATAATCATTTGTTTAAATAATTGTTCTATTTATCAATTGAAAAAAAATGAATTGATAATAAAGCCTGGAGACGTTGGGTATTTGTAATTTTTGGAGAAATGAATGCAAGGAATTACAAAATTGTATTTATGCGAATGTGGAGAAAAAGCCACATGGAGTTATGTACTCGAAGAGAAATCTTCATATTTTTGTGATGAATGTGTACCAAGGGGTGATCCCCACAATTATAGATATATAGATAAGAACGAACCAACAGAAATGGATATTCCGTTTATTTGGATCGAACAAGATAAAATTTGGACTCATGTCGATTCTCAAGGAAGACAATTTCCTTATATGGATTATAGATACAATAAAAATGGATTTAAAAAAACAGAGATGCAATCAGATTATTTAGATCATATTTTTTACACGACAGAACATCTTTCTTTTTGTGAAAAAAATACAATTTTAAATGATGCAATAGATACTTCTTATTTATGGTGGGTTGATATTTTAGATTGTAATGTTTCTTTTTCACGAGAAAAAATTAATATGTCCATTGAACAAATAATGTCGAAATTCAATGATCGATGTCATTTTGTTATTATTTATAGAAGGGGATATGAAAAACCTTTTCATGGTGAAATAGGATTTAGTACGTTAGATAATAATAAAAATACATATTTTTTATTTATTTATTTAAATGAAGAAAAATTTTATGAATTAATAAAAAAATACAAATTAATTGAACGTAAATACTAAATGGAATACTTTTTAATATTATCTGAAACAGAAATTCTTCCTCTTGGAGTTGATAACAAATTTGGTGTATTTTGGTCTGATTCTGGAATGGATTATTTATATGATATAGTAGATAATAAATCCCATTTAATTAATTCAATTAATATAAAAGACGAACAAAATAAAACATATTCAATTTTACAATTCTTAGATAAATTAAAAGGATTAGAAATAAGATGAAAAATTCAAAAAAAGCAAAACCTATAACTATTTTTTTTAAAAATACTGACGATTTATCTACTTATTTCAATGATTCTCACCAACAAGTATATGATAATATTGTTGATTGCATAGAGCTTGCTATTGAAAAAAAATATTCGTCAGCTGTACCATTTATAATAAAAAAATCAAATACACGAATTAATTGCCTATTGTCATTGGAAAAAAAGAAATGGTTACCGACATTAGAAAATATACAGAATAAATTTATGGAAGAAGAACAATATGAAAAAATAGAAAATATCAAACAATTAATCACTAAATTAAACCCAAAATGAAAACAAAAACTTATTACCTCGTAAAAGTAACAATCGAAACAGAACCAGACGAAAATGGAAAAGTAAAACGAATTCGAGAACAATATATTACTCCTGCTGTATCTTGTCTTGATGCTGAAACTAAAATGGCTAAATATTTTGAAAATGTAAAAATTGATTACTTTATCACTTCAGTTTCAGAAACAAAAATTATTGATGTTATTGAATAAACACATAATTTTATGAAAGAATTAACCAAAGAAGATTTAGCTGAATATAAAGAAAATCATTATCTTACAGTTGGAAAATTAAGAAAATCTTTAGAAAATGTTCCCGATGATTCTATTGTTTTGGTAGAAAGAATAGAAGATAAATACTTCGAAAATAATAACGAGGGTGTTTATCCTATAGAGGGCCAGTTTTGTTATTTTGCAAAAAAATACAATGAAGATGTAAAAAACGGAGAATGGGGAACTCATCTTTATCATGATACTTATACAGATGAGCAAATATCCTCGTTTCAAGAACAATTTGTTCCAGCATGGTCTTCTTCAAAGTATCATAAAGATGAAAATGAAATTTTTTTGATACACATGCATTACTAATTAAACTAAAAATTAAATTGATTTAGTTGAAACTAACCTTTTTTTTTTTAAATTGAATCCTATCCTTTTGGGTAGGATTTTTTTTGTGTATTAATTTTTTAAAAAAAATATTTTTAAGATATTTATTTAAATTATTAATGAATAAATGAGCCTTATTTATCCTTATCAGCTATATTTAACAGGGTCAATTCCATTACGTGGGGGGATTTTTACAGATATGGCTTGGCCCAGCGAATCAACTGATTCGGCGAACAAACAATATGTTGATCATGAAGTATCTACACATATAACTTCTTCTACTAGTTTTATTGGTTTACTTGATACTCCAAAGATTTGGAATGAAGGAAGAATATTATTTGAAGGAACTTCATCTGTTGAAGATAGTTCTAATTTAACATTTTCATCTGGGTTATTAAATGTGATCGGTGATATAAAAGCATCAAACAATATTTATATTGGTTCCAATTCTAAGTTTTTTGAAAGTTCAAATCATGTTATAAAAACTGATGACTCTTTGATTGTATCACAATTATTCGGATTAGAATCCACATTAGCTCCAATTGCTGTACTTGAAAATGGTATAAAATTATATTATTCAAGTAGTGGAATATCCCCTAATAAAGAAATAATGTTTCTAACAAAAACAGAAACTAATGAAGAAATAATAGTTTTAAGTAGAATAATTTAAATCGTTAAAATGAAAAAAATTGTTATTAGTCCTTACAGCCAACCATTAAGATCAGGAAAAGAAAATCCAAAAAATTATCCATATTGGGATGAAATCATTAAATCCATTTCAGATTTAAATTTTCAAA
>JALNXF010000041.1 GCA_023230505.1 Candidatus Altimarinota bacterium
ATATAATTGCAAGAAAATAAATGACTCCCAAGTCCCCTTTAAAATTTTAAACAGCAAGTTCCCTTCAATTTCAATAATTAAAAAATAAAAAATGACTTACGAAGAAGAGGAATACAAAAGAAAAGTAGAACCCTACAAAATATATCTAAATGCTTTAGAGGGTGTTTTTGATCTTAATTTAATAGATTCCTTTGCTGATTTTGGATGTAGTAATGGTAAACTATTAGAATCTTTTAAAGAACGATACTCCAAAACTAATATCATTGGTTTAGAATATTTTGAATGGGCTAAAAAATATGCTGATAAGAGTGTTGTAGATTTTATTAAGATCAAAGACTTATCCGTTAATCTAGATCTAGAAGAACAGTACGACATTGTAAATTGTTCTGAAGTTGGTGAACACTTAGATAAAAAATACGAGGATGTCTTAATAAAAAATATCACCAAACATTCCAAAGATCTTGTGATACTAACTTGGTCTAATGATAGAATAGATCCAAAAGGACAACACCTTAACCCTCAAAAGAAAGAATATATTATTAAGAAAGTAGAACAACAAGGTTTTTATTACTGGGAAGAAGCCACAGACAAAATCTCAAATTATTTAAAAATAAATTTAGAAGGTATTGGTAATAACTGGTGGGCTAAAAATATTATGGTTTTTAAAAAAATATCATTTTTAAAAACTAAATCTAGATATTTTTTACAAAATATAGAGACTGATAATGAGCCAGAGACCTCACCCCTAAAAACTGATAGCCTTAGAAATTACAGCCAAGATTTTTTACAAAATGAATTCAAAAAAATCACTAGAATAATCAAGAGTAGCGTTTCAGAAAATAAAGGCTTAAGTATCCTTCGAGCAAGTGACGGTGATTATTTCTTTTTAAGGCAAATCCCTATTGGTAGCGCTAAGCCTGGCAACAGAGCTCTAACTAAAAAATATTCTGAATTGAATATGACTTTGTATAAATCTCTGTTTTGGCACAATGATCACATAACCACTAATTTAGGAAGAGACTCGATTAAACAATGGCGAACTTTTATTTTTGTAGAAATAATAGAAAGATTAATAGAAAAATTATTTAAAAATAATAGAAAAGTTTTGATTTTTATCCGAGATAACAAATATTATAATTATGGAATCGATTTGATTTTTAAATACCTGAACGTCTTTGGAATCTGGTCTTATTTAATTTCATATCTAGTTTCATACAAACGAGGCTCTTTATATTTAGAAAAAGCTAAAAAACTAATCTCAAACAAATCTCTGTCTTGTGAATCAATTTATTCAATCATTGCCACCAAATGGGTTTTCAGAAATTTTTCTAAAGAAATAGGTATCATCGCTTCAAAAGAAAAAATAGAAATTATCAAGGAATTACAAAAACATGAACAGTACAGAAAATATCTTGGCATTCAAGAGTTTTGTGATTTCATAGAAATTCCACAAATAGGAGCAGCTGACAATGTAGAGAAAGTTTATGAAGATATAAAAGATAGTGTAAAAAATAGTTCTGCTAAAATATTTTTAGTTGGTTGTGGTAGCAGTAAGCTGGCCCTAATCCCTTTATTAAAAATATATTCTAATAAAGTTTTTATAGATACTGGAGCTGGAATAGATGCTATAGCTGGGGTCATTTGCCAAGAAAGACCATATTTTGCCAAATGGACTAATTTCAAAATTAAAAACTACAATTATGAAAAGGTTGATTTAATGGATAAAAATAATCCCGGTTGGAACAAAAAAGAATACAAGACGGTATACTTATAGGTAAATATCAAAATGATTATTTTATTAACTAGAAAACCAAAAGAAAGTCTTTTTGATTTAAAATTTTACTCTTCAGAATTTTTAACTTTTTTAAAAAAAATTACAAAAAAACAAAGAGGACCAGAGGCAGTTATTGCTAGCGCGATAAGAGGTTTTGAAGAGCTCCATGTGGTTTACAAAATAAATCCTAAACTCAAAGAAATAAACAATTCAACCGTTTGGGTTATCAAAGACTACCGGACCCTAAAATTAGCCATTGAACTCAAAAAAATGGGGGTTATAAAAAAACTTTTAGCGGGGCCAATCATTTCAGTTTTACCAGAAGATCATAATAGTATTTTACTTAACAAAAATATAGACAAGATAATCTTCCCTTCTCAATGGCCAAAAGATTTTTTTGTTTATAAATATCCATTCTTAAAAAACAAAATTGAGACCTGTCCTGCCGGCGTAGATTCAAATATTTATAAACCACAAGAAAAAGAATTTGACTTTCTAATTTACAATAAAAACAAAGAAGAAATTTCTGAGAAAATTATTGAAATTTTAGAAAAGAAAAATCTTACTTATAAAAAAATTGAGTACGGTAAATTTAAACCAGGAAAATATTATAATCTTTTAAACAAGACTAAATTTCTTATTTATCTTTCTAATTCTGAGAGTCAGGGCATCGCCCTAAACGAAGCTTGGGCAGCGAATGTTCCAACTTTTGTACTTAAAAATACCAAATGGCAATATCAAGGCAACACTTGGCAGGATGATAAAATCAGTGCTCCTTATTTAACCGAAGAAACTGGTGGCTTCTTTGAGGTTGAGAATATGGAAAATGACCTTAATACCTTTCTTAATAAAGAAAAAACCTTCAAACCCAGAGAATACTCTTTGAATCATTTTTCTGATAAAATAGTGACACAAAAAATTATAGATATCATAACAGCCATTAATAATTAAAACCTTAAAAATCAACATGAAAACCCTTAGAAAAACCCTGAAAAAACTTAAGATATCTTTTTTAAGGTTCTCTGTCATAAACAATTTTTCCAATCTTATCGCTATAAAAAAATGGGAAAAAAATCCAACTAATAACCCACCGTCAATCATTAAATATCAGAAGATAATTGCTGTTACTAAAGACAATAATCTAAAAAATATTATAGAGACAGGAACCTATTTAGGAGATATGATCGCGGCAACAAAAAAAATCTTTACAAAAATTGATTCAATTGAATTAAATCAAGAACTCTACCAAGAAGCAGTAAAAAGATTTAGAAAAGAACCTCATATAAAAATTTGGAATGGCGATAGTTATTTGATACTAGCTGAGATAATCAAAGATACCAAACAACCAACTCTCTTTTGGCTCGATGCTCACTATTCTGGTGGCATAACCGCTAAATCTGAATTTGGAGATACACCAATCAATAAAGAACTCGAGGTGATTTTTTCAAACTGGCAAAAAGACAGTGTGATTCTAATAGACGATTCTCGACTTTTTGTCGGAACAAATAATTATCCAACTTTAGAAAATTTGTCAGAATACATTAAGAAACAACCTTTAAATCTAAAACTAGATATCGAAGACGATATTATTATAATCAAATAAAAAATGCTTAAAGAAATTATCAAAAAAACAATAAAGATTCTCTTATCTCCTTTTATTATTTTTGATTACTTTAAATATCTCTCGG
>JALNXF010000042.1 GCA_023230505.1 Candidatus Altimarinota bacterium
AAAATGGATTAGCTAATGAAATCATAATATATATTTCAGAAAATAATTGGAAAACATTAGCTTTTAATATTGGATATGTTCATTTGTTCCAAAACAAATGGTATCAATTAACAAAAATATGGTCGTCAATAAATCAAATAAAATGATGATAAATACATTAGTTATAATTCTCAATCATAATACAGCCGACTTGACTTCAAATCTTTTTAATTCATTGTATCCTTATGAAAAAAATGATTATGAGACATTTATTTTAGATAATGGTTCAGATCTTCAAGAGTTAACTGATCTTGAAAATATGATATTAAATAAAAATCGAATTATAAAAATTAATGAAAATCTATTATTTGGTGGCGGACTAAATTATGCTTTTGAAATTATAAAAGAAAATAAAAAATATAACTCATTGTTATTTTTAAATTCTGACTTAATAGTACATCCGTATAAATTTGTATCATCTCTTTATTATTGCCTAAATACATTTGGTCTTGATATAATTTCTCCCTGTATTATTCAGCCCACATTTCATCAAAATTACTGGAAACAAATGCATAATTGGGGAAGTCCAGGAGTTAGACCAGTGAAATGGATTGACTTGCAGTCACCCATGTTTTCTAGATCATTTGTGGAAAATAAAGCCTTTATTCCAAATGAGCTTCGATTTGGGTGGGGGGTTGATATTTTATTTGGGGTATTAACTAATAAAATTGGTGTATTAGACACTGTCCCAGCAATTCATTTAGATTCACAGACAGTAAGAAGAAGACGGGGCGTAGATGAAGTAATTACAAATTATTGGGAAAATGCTGATAAAAATATGCATGAATATTTTTATGATCATTATCAAAATCAATTTCATGAAATGAGAGAATATGGTAAAAATTACTCAAATGAATCAGAGATATGATCTTCTTTTAATACAAGAGGCATGTAAAGAATTTAATATTCAGCCCAAAAATATTTTTGAAATTGGGAGTCGGGATGGATTGGACACAAACTGGTTAAGTCAATTATTTAATATTCCCCCACAAAATTGTTTTGTATTTGAGCCTCATCCAACATCATATAAAAATATAATATCAAACTTTCCCAAATTCAATATATTTAACATCGCTCTTTGGGATGAAACAGAAACCATCACATTTAATGCTATAAGAAATGAAAAAAATAATATAGGCATGTCATCATTAATGGCTAGGGATAATCTAAATCCAGAATTGTATGATATTATTGATGTCGATGCTTGGAGAATGGATAATGTTCTAAATAATATCTCTTATGTTCGGGAAATTGATATTTGTAAAATTGATGTTGAGGGGGCTACGTTTGAAGTATTATGTGGCTTTGGAACTCGATTAAATGATGTCTTGATTTTACAATTAGAGATTGAAAATAAAGAGATTTGGAAAGAACAAAAATTATTCACCGATATTAATAATTTTTTAACAAAAGAGAATGACTTTTATTTATTTGGTCAATTTAGACTTTGTGATGAACAATCCGATTGTTTGTATATCAATAAAAAATTAACTAATCATGTCTAAAAAAAGAATATCATATCTAATATCAACAAAGGATTCATTAGAATATATGAAACTTTGTATTCGATCAATAGAAAAAAATAGTTTTTATCAGGATTATGAAGTTCTTATATATAGTGAAGGTTCAAATAAAGAAACGAATGATTGGATATCATCTGAATTTACAAATGATCCAAATGCTAGATTTTGGATTAAACCAGAAAAATGGGATGAAAAATATTGGGGGGTCGGCGGTGGATTTCGCTTCCTTGCAGAAAAAGTAAAAACACCATTTATAATATTACTTCATTCAGATATGTATTGTGGTCCTGAATTTGATCGACCATTAATTGATAATTTAAAAGATGACATGATCATATCCAGTACCCGGTTAGAGCCGGATATTTGGGGAAATAATATTCCTGAATTTACAGTGAGACAAATAAGGCCTGGGACCTTGGGATCTCATCGAAATTATTTTGGCGATACATATGAAAATTTTGATGAAGAATTATTTAATTCTTTTTCGAATCAATTTACTTATGAAAATAATAAAACTACAAAAAAAACTGAAGGTGCTGGAGGATTTGCGTTAACATTAGTAACATATAATAAAAATGGACACCCAGATCCTTTATTTTCACCCGCTTCATTTGAAGATGCAGATTGGATTATTAGAGCTCAATTAAAAGGAATAAATTGTATTCAAACAAGTAAATCATTGATATTTCATTTTGGAAGTAGAACTTGTGGTTTTCCAACAGATGATTTTTCTAAAAAATCAGAAAGACAAATTAAGTCAGAAATCGAAAATCAAAAAAAATGGTTAACAAAATGGAATAAACCTTTTATATATGATTCATCTGGATTCTTTTCAGCAGAGGGAATGAGAATTATAGATGGTTCAAACATTTATCGATAAATTAATTAAAAAATAAATTATGAAATTAAAAGGATTACTAAATCAAATCTTTGAACTGGGGTCAAAGATGGTCAAATTATCATCGGGAAAAGTAATTGATAATATCTTAACTGGTGATAATCTGGCAAATAGTATGTATATTCTAAAACAGTGTGATGAATTTAAAAACGTTAAAGATTTTCAACAAATGTTTAACCCAATAATGGTTGATCAATCAAACATAATTGTTTCCGCAGATACTATGAAATTATCAGATGATACCCCATTTGAGTTTAATGATATATTATATCTTTATTCAATAAGTTTAATGCCTGAAATGTATGACCAAAAAACTTGGTATGAACCGGTTAAAGATAGTATTGGGATCTCACCAACATCATATAATCCTATAGATCTTTCACCTACAAAAAGAATAACAATTGAATTTAGCCCAGAGAGAAAACAAGATATCCACGATATTGGTGACGAACGCGCAAAAAAAGAAATTCGCGAAAAATTAGAGAAAGTTCTTGAAAATCCAAAAGAATATCAAGTTAAAGGTGTTCGCGGAATTTTAATTAGGGGGATTTGGAAAAACGTGGGTGATAATAAAAATATTCAATTTCCATTAAGTGATAAAGTAAAACATGATTAATTATGGAAAATTTAATTTTGGTTATCTATATGCCTGTGATGGGGTTACCTATGGGATATATTGAAAATTATATTACAAGAATTAGACGTATTCTTCGACAAGACTCATTTCCTTATAAATGTTTTATAATTCCAACTAATACAGGTGAGATGAAAATTGAATGTATAAATCCTCAACGAATATCTAATGATGAATACAAAAAAGTTGAATTAATTCTCGATGAATGTAAAACTAAATTAGATGAATTTTTGAATAAAAATAAAATAGATTCATTTCATTTATCTGCTAATCCCCCATTAAAAAATCAAAATAAATTTTATAAAAGGCTAACAACTTTTTTGTATAAAAAAATTTTTTTTCGAAAATAAAATATACT
>JALNXF010000043.1 GCA_023230505.1 Candidatus Altimarinota bacterium
CAATTCCATATATATGGTTTTTTATTCTCAATTATATGCCATACTTGTTTTGTATAAAATGCTAAACTCTTTTCACATAATACTTTATTTAATTGTTCTTCATCTGGTAATTCTTTATATATACTATTATATTTATTTTCTCTATTTTCTATTATTATTGGCTTATATTTACTTATATCCATTTTATATTTATTCTTTTTATTTATGTAATAGATTTAATATAGTTATTATTTTATCTATATTAAATTTTTATTATTTATTGATTTAATTGTTTCTATTACCTTCTTTGTTCCTTCATTCTTTTCTATATTATCAATTACTATTTGTTTATTATTTATACTATCTATTGCTTCATACAGTCCTTCTCTATACTCCTGATATGCATCTTCATATTTCATTAATATAAGACTATATTTTTTATCTATTTCTACTGCTTCTTTATATGTTACAATATTATATTCTGTTGATAATTTATTTATTGATTCTTTATAAAAAGGAAATTTATATCTACTTTGTTTCATAAATATAAATTCAGTATTTTCATTAACATATTCACCAATACTTATTGCATTAACTGATCCTTCAACTTTATACAAAGAAACTACATATCGTTTTCTTTTCATAATTTATTCTCCTTAATTATTTCTTTTCTTATTTGATTATATTTATCACTTATTCTCATATTCATTCTTTTATAAGTATCATATAATTTAATATGAAAATACCATCTCCATATTCTTACATCTAATACAAGATATTCTACTTCCATAGAATAATTACATTCTTTCATTAATACTGTTCTTACTGTAATAAATGGTATTTGTAATTCAATACTTAATAACGGTAAATACTTTCTTATATTTCTGCAATATAAATAAATCAATAATATTATTAAAAAAGAAATTATACTTATTATTATTGCTGTTGTAGTTGTTGTTAACATTTTATTATTCCTTAATTACTGTTTAATAATATCTTCTTTCCAAATAGTTATTATATTTTCTGCATCTAGTTTTTTTACTTCCTTTGTTCCTGGATTACATAATGCATTTTCTATTGCTTCATTATCACTGAACAATTCTAAAGGATAAAAACCTTCTTCTCTTACAAATAAATAAGTATTCATTTAACAATCCTCAGCATTCATTAATTCTTTATTTTGTTTCTCAATTACCGGCCTATTATATTCTGGTAAATTATAAAATTCTCCCATATACAATTTTTTAAATAATTCTTCATTACATTCTGATTTTAATTTTTCTATATATTCTGAACTTACATCCCACTTCCGCCATACTGCTTCCGCCATACTGCTTTATCTTTACTAAATGATTTTTCTTTAATATTTTTAAAAAAAGAATATCCAGAATCATTTACATCTTTTTTTAATTGTTCATCAGTTACATTTTTAAAATACTCATTAATATTATCTTCTGATCCTTCTTCTTTTAACTTATTTTTATAATTAATGAATTCTTCAATTTTATTTTTATGGTATTGTCCACTTATAATTTTACTTGTTATTATTTCTAATAAAATAATTCCAAATACAATTAAACCTAATCTCCAATCTACAATAGTAATCCAAACTACACCTATTAATTGTATTATCTTAAATAATAATATTAATTTATTCATTTTATATTCTCCTTGTATTTTTCATATTACTAATAGCATTTAAAACTAATTTGAACCTATCAAATCTTAACGTGGCTGCGTTTTTATTGTAAAAGGGTAATTATATATGTTTTTATGTATTTTCTATTATTTTATCTATATATTCTTTTGCTTTTTCCATCGACCATGCATGAATAATCTTATCAAATTTTGTAGTATCTTCATCTAGAAAAAGTTCTTTTGCATTTATCTTATTTTTTGTTCCCGTCCATTCAATATGAATTACTCTTTTTCTCCATCCTATTTTAATTCTTCCTATCTTAGTAGTAACATCAAACCAGGGAAGATGCTTACAACAATATTTATCACAATAACCATTTGGAATTTCTTCTACATAAATAGGGTCAGAAAAAAGATTCAATAATTCTTTATTTTCTTCAATTGCTATTGGAGTGTTAGGATCATTTTTTATCATCTCTGTATATACAGCAGCTTTTATTAAATCAACTGCATCTATTCTTGCATTAAATATACCTGAACATTTTAAATCAGGAATTTCTGTTGTAGTGGCTATTTTAATTTCTATTCCAAATCCACCATAACTTCCAAAACCTTCTTCCCAATATAATTGTTTATAATCCATTTTCATTTTATTTTCCTTTCTATGAATATTTTGGCTGGGAAAAGAGGACTCGAACCTCTGACATTAACATCCAAAGTGTTACGTTCTACCAACTGAACTATTTCCCATTAATTAAAAAAATAGTTATCCTCATAAGTGTCTGTGGCCATCAGTTTCAAATATGAGGATAACTAACAGGGAAGAGGTATGATCAGATTACTGATGAAGTTCCCTGTATTTTTTTATATTCTTTTTCATTCATTACTTTAATATTTAAATCTTTTGCTTTTTGTAATTTACTTCCCGGTGAATCCCCAACTAAAAGAATATCAGTTTGTTTATTTAATGAATCAGAAACAATTGCACCCTGTTCTTCTAATTGTTGTTTTAACTTATCTCTGCTTATAAAGAACGTTCCAGTAATAACAATTTTCTTATCTGTAAAATAAGATTTCTTTTTTTCAACAGTTTTAAAAGTTATCCCATGTAGTTGTAATAAAGATATCATTCTTTTATTTTTTTCATTATTAAAAAATAAATAAATACTATCTGCAATCTCAGGACCTATTTCATTTATAGATAATAACTTTTCTTTACTTACAATTTGAATATTATTTAATGTTTTAAACTTATCAACAAGAATAGATGCCATTTGTTCTCCAACATGTTTTATTCCTAATGCAAATATAAATCTTTTTAATGTTGTTGTTTTACTATCTTCAATTGCCTTCAATATTTTATTTGCTGATTTATCTTTTATCTTATCTAATTGTAATAATTTTTCTTTTGTTAATCCATAAATACTTGAAACACTTTTTATTAATCCCTTTTCAACTAATTGTTCAATTATTTTATCTCCTAGTCCTTGAATATCCATTGCAGATTTGGAAACAAAATGTTTTATTCTTCCCACTGCTTGTGCTGGACATTTTTCATTAGTGCATCTAATTGCTACTTCTTTCATGTTTTTATATAGAAACTCTCCGCAGGAAGGACAAATCATTGATATTCTAAATTTCTTTTCTTTCCCTGTTCTTTTTTCTTTTACGCTCCCTACTACTTCAGGAATAACCTCACCTGCCCTTTGA
>JALNXF010000044.1 GCA_023230505.1 Candidatus Altimarinota bacterium
ATCAGATAATTATTTTTCTAAAAAGAAATTCTACTAAGCCAATATGAAAATTTTATTTATATCTAATGGTGATTTTCCAGATTTACAATCTGATATGATTTTACATGGGTTAAAATCTTTATTTGGCAAAGATGTAATCGATGTAAACCAATGTTGGTATATGTATAAAGATTTAAAAGAAAAATATTGGGACGAGCGAATTCCCAATAATGGTAAATCATATGGAATGGGGTTCACCATTTCTGGATTATTGGATAATCTTGATATTGATAGAACAAATATAAAAGAACGAATTTATAATAAAGAATTCGATTTTATTATTTTTGGGTCGATACAAAGATGTAAAGACAATCTTGATTTGGTTCTTAAATGTTATCCGAAAGAAAAAATAATATTTATTGACGGGCAAGATCAAACTGATATTATTTGGGAGTTAGTAGATAACGGAATATATTGCAAAAGGGAATTAATATATAATAACGAAAATATTTTTCCAATCAATTTTTGTATTCCAAAGGAAAAAATATATATTGGAGAAACGAACAAAAATTTAAAACTCGCAACGATTATTCCAGGAAATTTAGAAACATATATCTATGATAATGAATTAGATTACTATAAAGGTTATCAAGATGCTTATTTTGGAATGACTTTTAGAAAAGGTGGTTGGGATTGTTTAAGGCATTATGAAATTTTGATGAATAAATGTATTCCATATTTTATAAATATTGAAAAATGCCCTAAAAGAACTTTAACGTTATTTCCAAAAGATTTATGTATTGAAGTGAATAATTTAATAAACGAAAATAAAATTACTGATGATAATTATTATGATTTATTAACAAATTTTTTATATATTTTAAAAAATAACTTAACAACAATTAAAGTAGCAGAACAAATTTTAAATTATACAAAATTATGAAAGCAAAAGCAACAATAATAGAAAAATCAAAAGAAATAGAAAATTTTATAATCGAACCTTCATGTTTATATACATATAAACTTTTTAAAGGCCTTGTAATTTTATCAGCCAATTATCTTGGCTCCGTCGAATGTAAAGGATATTATGGTACAGTAGTAGCCAGTGATAATCCGGAATTTCCAATAGGTTTACATAATTTTTTCGGCGTTTATGGGTTAATACCATTTGATGGCGAAATAAAATTGCAAAATGTTTAAAATACAAGAAACACATGATAAAAGACGAAATTCTAAATATAACTAATGAAGAATTAGATAAAATTGATTTATCTCAATTTAAAGAAGTTATATCAGAATATTATAAACAATATTTTTATTTACCTTCCGGTGAAGAACATTATAGATTATTAACAAAAATCTCTTCTTTTTTTAATAATATAAATGTTATAGATCTTGGAACTCATCTTTGTTCCAGCGCAGTTGCGTTATCATATAATAATTCAAATATCATTCATTCATTTGATATTAAAGATTATGATGAATCAAAAGATATAAAAGAAAAATTAACGGGAAGTAATATTAAATTTTATACTGCTAATATATTACAAACAAATCAAGATTTATTATTATCGAGCCCATTTATTTTTATAGATGTTGACCATAATGGAGAAACAGAAAAACAAATAATTGAATGCTTTAAACAAAACAAATATAAAGGAATCACTATTTGGGATGATATTTATTTACATGATGGAATGCGTTATTTTTGGAATGAGACGTGTAAAGATTTTGAAAAATACGATATAAGCCACATTGGACATTGGTCTGGAACTGGACTGATTATTTTTGAATAAATCCAAAATTTTTATTATATTATGATATTAAACGATTAAAGATGAAAACAAAATTTAAACTATTTATCTTTCATGATGTACAGTCAATTCAATTTGAAATTGAAGATTGGCTAAAGAAAAATGATTTAACGATATTATTTTCTAATACAGTTACTTTTAATTCAGAATTAGCAAAAGAAACCCCCAGATTTTTACATTTTGTGTATTATATTGAAAATTATCAAAAATAAAAAAGAATTATTTCAGAAATTAATCATGAAACTGACATAGAAGTATTAGAATTAGTTTGTTAATAATCAATTTATGAAACCTCTTGTATTATATTGCAAATCATATCACAAAGATGTTGATCTTGCAAAAAATTTAAAATTATCAATCGACACTTTCAATAAAAATAAAATTGAATTTTATATATCGGTACCAAATAATGATTTACAATTATTTAAAAATAAATTAGGAGGATCAGGATATAATTTAATTGCCGATGAAGATATTATTAAAGAAGAACTTCCAGAAAGCTGGTTAAAACAACAATGTGTAAAATCATCATTTTGGAAATTAAATATAGCAAAGAATTATTTGATGCTTGATAGTGATTCTTTTTTTATAAAAGATTTTTATCTTGATGATTTCATGTATGATCAAGAAACTCCATATACTATTATGCATGAACAACAAGATCTATTTCAATGGTCATCATTACCAAGTAACAAAGCACAATTAGGATTCGATCCACAAGAAAGTTTTATTTCTGATAGATTAAAAATAATGAAAATTTTTAATACTGAAAGATCTGTATTTTTTGATTTTGGACCATCACCATGCATTTGGAATTGTCAAGTTTGGCGTGATTTAGAAGAAAAGTTTATTAAACCAAATAAAACGAGTTTTTATAATTTACTTCAACATACTGCTCCTTCTGAAATTACATGGTATGGGGAATCGTTATTATATTTTAAAAGCGTCGAATTAATTCCAAGATCTCCATTATTCAAAGTATTTCATTATCAAAAACAATATGATGATTTTTTAAAATTGGGGGGTAACATTGATACATTAAAACAATGTTTTATGGGGGTCATTCTTCAAAGTAACTGGTTTAACGAATAAGATATGAAAGAAAAGAATGATCAATAAAAATGAATTGCAGACAGGAAGTATTGTTTCATTTCAAAATAACATTTATATTTTAAAAAGAAATGATTTTCAATTTTCTGATTTATTTAATCATTTTAATGCTATTCCCACAACTCAAGAATGGTTACAAAAATTTGGTTTTCAAAAATCTGATTTATTGAAAATGGATTCCGGGATATATTATCACCCCAATTTTAATAAGCTATCTGTAACTATTAAAAATGGATTAGCTAATGAAATCATAATATATATTTCAGAAAATAATTGGAAAACATTAGCTTTTAATATTGGATATGTTCATTTGTTCCAAAACAAATGGTATCAAT
>JALNXF010000045.1 GCA_023230505.1 Candidatus Altimarinota bacterium
ATTTATAGAAAAATTTTTTATAGATTCATTTCCTAAAATGTATGCTTTGTAATTTCTCAAACACCACAAACAAGTAAGCATTAAAAATACTAGTAAGGAAAAATATATTGTTTTCTTATTCAAAACTTTTCTGTTAATCAAAAACCAAAGTGGCAAACCAATTAAAAGTAATTGAGGGAAGTGAATCAACCATAAAACATAAAAACATATTCCCGTTATTACGCCCACCAACCAATCTCTTTTTATTTCGAATAAGAACATTAATGAAACTAATACGCCAAAAAATGTTGTTTCAAAAAGTAGCGCCGAATTTTTACCCGAAGAATAAAACAAATCAAAAGGTATCTTATTTAAAAATAACAAAACAAAACCTATTAGGCCAATAAATTTTCCAAATAAGAAGCCAGTCAATATATAGATACCTACCGGAAATAACGCTGATGATATATTTGTTTGCCACAAGATCATCTTAGCCACATCAACCTTAATTCCACTGTTATTTAACAACAAGTAATAATTTGCCGCCAAATAATCAAACCCTTGTGGATACCATGACCTATCAAATTTCACCCTATCTGTAAGCAAACTCGAAATTACTTTCCCATGATTACTCGGATCATGAAGCAAGGGAGCATTAAAAAATCTTACAGAATAAATATTTGCATATAAAGACACCAATATCAACATTAAAGGCAACCCCATCCCCACAAAGTTTAAGTTCCACTTATATTCTTTAATTCTTTTTCTATTAATAAAAATCACCACCAAGCCAAAAATTATAACTACCGCGTAAACAACCATCACTAAGCCTAAGTTAACTTGCCACCTCAACCAAACCGCCAAATCTATCAATAAAATAATTGGGATATGACTCACTAACCAAGAAACAATTAACAATTCAAGCTCAGATAATCTTTGTGTCTTTTTAAAAAACTTTAAAAAAAAATATTGTATCGCTGTATTAATTAATTGTAGTAATATCATTTTATTTCAAGTTTTTTTTGGCAATCACGCATAATTCGGGTTTTAGAATTTTAACAATTGCTTTATTAAATGGATAATAATTAAAAAAAGATCCATGCTTAAATGATTTAATTACTTTAAAATTTTTTGAAATAAACTTTTCAAAACTTAATTCATTCCACTCATATACATGTGTCGGATCATTCAAAATTTTGTGTAAAACAAAATTAGTATCGTACGTTGTAATAAATAAATATCCGCCTTTTTTTAAAATTCTTTCAAATTCATTTAATAAAAAATCAAAATCATGAACATGCTCAATCAAATTAACCGCTAATATTACGTCAAAATTATCTGATTTAAATTTCAAATTCTTTCTTTTTGGATCAATTCTTACCCATTCTAACTTTGGAAATCTATTTTGCGCTTTTTTGACGTCTATGTCTGTTCCTATAACCATTTTTGATAATTTAGCAACATAATTTGTGTAGTCACCGGCTCCACACCCATAGTCCAAAACCATTGATTTTTTATTAATAATGTTACTTTCCACAATTTTTTTTAATAGGGGATCGTTTTTAATGTTTCGAACTTTAGAATACGAGTAACGTTTCTCATGGTAATCTGAATAACTCGGATCGGTATATTTACCCTCATGCCCACATTTTCGACAAACTAACTTATCACCTCCACTCTCCAATAAAAAATAATAACTATTGTGGCAAATTGGGCAAATCATAAAAACGCTTTTATTATTTCAAAATATAATCCATATACATGGTTCAGAACCATTCTAATTAAAAAACCATCTTTTTCAGCAAAACTTAAATTCCCGCTAAACTTACCTACAATCTCTTTATCTTTAACAACCCTATTTTCTTGAATATATTTCCTTCTTTTTAAAATAAATTTAAAATTTTTAATTAAATAATTATAAGACATTAGTTTTAAAACAAACCAACCATCCGTCAAAGAATAGATTACTAATAATATTTCATTAATTACTAATATCGGCAACAACAAAAACAAAGTCTTTTTCTCATAATTTTCTAATACCATCTTTATACGATTTTTTTCTGAGTGAAACCACTTGTTTTTATTTTTAGAAAATTCATATTTATGCCATATCCTCCCTTTAGCTGACAAAAAATGTTTGTAACCCCGCATTAAACCCCTCCAGGAATAATTTTGATCCTCATTATACATAAAAAAATCTTCATCAAATAATCCCACCTCTTCATAGTATTTTTTGGAAACAAACATTGCTGTTCCGGACACTGAGACTATTTCACTATCCTTTTCAGGTATTTTATTACTTAAATAACTACCACAATAACCAAAACCTAAATAATGAGCTATATTACCTGCTGTATTTATTAATTCCGGTTTTTTAAATAACATTATAACCGGTTGAATCAATCCAACCTTAGTCCCTAATTTTTTTTTCCTTTCATATGTCGCCATCACACTAGTTAACAAATCTTTTTCAACTTTAATGTCAGCGTTGAGTATCATACAAAAATCTGCCCCTTTGTTAAAAGCCATCTTCAACATGCGATTATTACCTCCGGCATAACCATAATTCTTGTCAAAACTTATTACCTTAACTTTTGAAAAATTTCTTTTAATATATTCAACGGCACCATCATTTGAATTATTATCGGCAAACCAGACCTCATAGTTTTTATAATCTTGATTTAATAAGTTAAAAAAACAATCGTCAACATTTTCCTTTGCCTTATAACCTAGCACCAAAACGGCTATTTTTGGTTTCATTTCAAAGCAATTTTTCTAACCAATTTTTCCAGTTGCTCCTCATATTTCTTTATTTTTATATTATTTTCTATCGTCACATAAGTTAATATCATAAATGCCACAATCATGCCCAAGTCCATCACCCGAACAATAAATAATTCTTTTAAAAGCGGAGCCAATAAGGTTGGAAATATCGAAAAGAATACAAAGACTAACCATATCAAACTCCAAACCCCAAACATTTTATTAGACACATTTCGCTTTCTCCAATGCAGATACAACACATAAACCATAAACAAAGCAAAGCCTATTAATATTAATTGCACTCCAATAATTGTCATTTTTGAAAATACCAAAAGGGGATCTGCGTCAAAATTTTTAAAGCATCCAAAACTGTCACCCCTTTGTACTTATCAATATAAATTGTATCAATTCTAATCTCTTTAAATGGGATGTTATTTTTACCAACCTTTATTGCCATTTCAGTTTCAATTCCATACCTGGA
>JALNXF010000046.1 GCA_023230505.1 Candidatus Altimarinota bacterium
AACCATCAATAAATTATTTTTCTTCATCATTTACCCTTTCTACTCTGTTAAACTGTTTTCTTAAATTATTCAATGATTCATTATTTTTATCTAATTTATTATCAAATTTGTTTTTCCCTTCTTCCATAATTTCATTAAAAGATTTTTCATCTACTTGTTTTATCATATGTAAATTTAAAGACATTTTTTTTGCATGTTTTATCTTCCTAAAAATACTATCATCCTTATAAGTGGGATAAGAATCAATTTTTAAATCTAACTTAAATACATCTTTCCAAAATGGTGCAATATCTAACTTATAACGATTCGTCAAACATATATGATTAAAATTATCAATATCCTTAAATTCAATAAAGTCATTAATCAATGACCTAATAAGATTAAAAAAATCAGAATCATTTTTACAAGATTCAGAATTCTTTTTAAAAGAATAAGCATGATTTTCTGTCAATCTAAGCTCAAAACGAATAACAAAATTTTCAATATATGTCTCTCTCTTATCTACCGATTCTTCATGCTTTAAATAAATACATAAAAAACGCCCGCTAGAACGAGAACCAATATAAATAGTTTGAACATGAGCATAATCACCGCAGGAAGATATAAATTGAATTGACGAAGAATTAGCACAAGAAGAAAACGCTTTTTTCTTTAAATGAATTAAAATATTATCCCACAACAATAAACCAGAAAAAACATTTAAAGATTTATAATCTAAAGTTAAATCTACCCTTGTAATTTTAACAAGAGACCTACCAATATCATTTCCATCCGTATAATTAATATTATTTATAATATCTAAATCACTAACATTAAATTTTTCTCTGAAAGCCTGTAAAGATTTACCAGACAATTCAAGTAAAGTAGTTCGCTCTACATCCCTTTGAATCATGCCAGTAGATATAGACCCTGTTTCTAAAAAATGGAAACTATTATCATAAAACCTAGTTTTAAACCGAAAAGACTGATCAAAAAATGATTTAAATTCAGAATCATAACACCCAAAATTAATAAAAAATTGCCTTAACTCTTCAAAAGAAAATGAACAAGTAAGCCAATCTAATAAACAATTTAATTTGAAAGATTGTTGACAGAATGAAAATTCGGTGGTTCTTACACCCCTATTAGCAGGGGGTTTGACCACCAGAAGCGATTTTTCAATAACTTCCTCTGGTATATATTTTAGATAATCTTCAAGAGATTTTACAACAACAGAATCTAATGAAGCAAATTGAGTTTTATAAATATTTTCGAATTTCTTATTTACATTAAACATAACCTAAGGTATCCTTAAGATTGTAATTAGTAGATGTTTTAAAACACTGCTATTTACAATAATTAATAAATGATTAAGTTTAAAGACCGCGAAATCTATGTGACTTAATCGCCCAATTTAAAAGCCTGAATTCATTCAGGCTTTTTTTTTATCCTCTTCTTTCTAGTCTTTCCAACCGACAATTCCAAACCCTCAGAAACAGCATACAAAGCCAAAAGCCTACTTACTACAGCACTTACACTCTTGCCGCTAGATTCACTCACGTTTTTTAAAAAATTATAAATATCAGGCTCCACCGATAAACTTAATCTTTTTTTATAATGTATATCAAAAGAATCATTATCTTTTATTAAAATATTAAACAACTTTTTCTCCGATTTTTTCAATTTTTTAGTATTAATAATATTATTACTTATCTTCTTTTTGCTCATTTATTTTCATTTTGAAAAGTATTGCATATTGTATTAATAAAAAAAAGATTATACAACATCTTGATAATTATCCATTTTTTTACTTTCATTACGCCAAAAATCACGCCAACAAAAATCGTTGTCATGATTTTTGGCTCATTACAGAAAAAAATTAATCTCCTCTTATGATGAGATTTTTTTTTTAAAAAACAATTCACTAAAAGTGAAATTGTTTCTTAAAAAAAAACAATTCCCCCCCCCCCCGCCCACCTCCCCCGGGATATTTATTTTTAAAAGCAATGAAACTTAAAGACAATTGATTTAAATATTAACAAAACTTATTTTATGGAATTAAACAATTAAATTAAAAAAACTTTCGTTTTTTTTAATTTAATTGTTTAAGACATAAAAAGGAATATTTTTTAAAAGACTAAAACGCAACGCCTGGCATAAAACTAGATATAACAAAAGGTACATATATTGTTTTGTTTTCTGAAACAAATAATTTTAACTCTACATTAAATAAACCCTCATCACCTTTTAAAATCTTTAAACCTTTTCTTACCTTCAATAATTTATAAACACCACCATTAAAAACTAAACTATAAGTTTTAGTCTTTTTTTTATTTACATTAATAAATTCTTCAGAACAAATGATTTTTCCTTCTACTTCAATATTAATTATTTGATTCATTTTTAACCCTTTCAAATTTTAATTTTTGTAAATTATAATATTTATAACTAGTAAAAACCTGTAACTTAGAAGCCATATAATCCCTGGTCTCTTTTATCTCCTGAATAGATTTATCAATACACTTTAGTCTTATATATATATCATCTGAACTTAATCTTTTAAAAATAAAAGCTTCATAATTTTCTATATATTCAAGAATATCATCATATGAACGCTCTTTTATCATCTTCAACAAAATAATCCTTAACATCATACATCTATTATTTTTTAAAAAATTATCAACTTTTGATATATCTTCCGAATTCATAAATTTAACCCTTAATCAATTTTTGTATTATTTTGCACATTTATTTTATTAGATTCAAATGTTTCTATACAAGAATAATATAAATCATAATTTGTTAATGATTTATAAAGTTTAGAAAAAAACTCCTCTTTCTTTTTACACTCTAATAAGTCATTATCAATTATCTTTAACCTAACAAAAACATCATCTTTACTTATATATTCAAAATTTACAGATTCATAATTCTCTATATATTCATTAACACTATCAAAACCTCCCTCATCTAATATTTTTGATAAAATTTTATTTAATCTCAAACATTGTTTATCTTTTAAAAATTCCTTAACCATCAATAAATTATTTTTCTTCATCATTTACCCTTTCTACTCTGTTAAACTGTTTTCTTAAATTATTCAATGATTCATTATTTTTATCTAATTTATTATCAAATTTGTTTTTCCCTTCTT
>JALNXF010000047.1 GCA_023230505.1 Candidatus Altimarinota bacterium
GATCCTTCAATATTATCATCGGAGATATACTTTGTGATTTTAAGAATTTCTTGATAAGGAAAATCACCCGACCAAAAATTAAATTGGGGTTCAATACCTCCATCACAACTTTTACCAATTGCAATAGGGACATTTATTTGATTCGGGGAATTTGATAATTCAGTAATGATATATTTTTTCACTTCATTAAATGGAATTAAAATACCATAGCTATAAATAGGATTTGATTCATCTTCAAATTGAAAATTAAATTTTATGGCTCTAATTCTACCTTTTTTTCCTAATTTCGATTTAGTTGGGTCATTATTTGGAAAATAATATTCATTAAATAATGAAATGCAAGGAATACAATAATCAGGTTGAATATATATTGCCACATCATCAATCTTATATATTCCTTTTCCTACAACAATATCGTATTGAATGGAATTGTTATTGGAATCTTTTATTCTTGCTACTTCAATAGCATTAGCAGATTCATTATTTTTAAAAATAGGAATTAATTTCTCAATTGTAACAATGTCAACAGGTTTCATTTTTTTTTATTTTATACTATAAAATTAATAAAAGTTTTTTAATAAATCAAAGATTCTCTAAATAATTTTAGAATAATCAATCATTCCTGAAGATCCTCCTCCGTTAGAAATCTCAGCATAATATATATTGCTTTTAAACTTTTTCGCAAATTCATTCGCCATTTCTTTTATTCTAGAAAATCTTCCAATAACTGGTTGTTCGTCATAATGAAGCACGTCTATATATAAAACTTTGTTCCAATCATTTTCATAATTATGTTTTGTATTTAATGAGATAATACCTTGAGTTAGATGTTGATCAGTTGCATCATATCCGGTATCATCTAATAAAGAATCACTATTTGAATGCCAAGGTCCTTTTAAAGAAATTACTTCGCCACTTTCAAGTGTAAAATGTAGTGTCGCACCACCAAATCCATCGCTGTTTGGTCCACCTTCGACATAAATATTGTCAGCTGAATTATGATTAGTTGATATAAGCCAACGTTTCCCAGATTTTCCAATTAACATTTTATATGTTTTGGTTTCTACCTCAGCAAAACCGCTTTTCATTGGTTGATGAATTGAGAAAACTTTATCCATTATTTTTTTAGTTTATTAAATTTTAATTCTTTAATTATGCTGGATAATATGTTTATTATATCATCATTTGTAAAAGGATGGATATTATTAAACTGGTAAACTTCATCCAAAATTCTTTGTGTTAATAATTTATGATAATAATCATCAAAATACTCATCGACTTTAAAAATAATATTTGCTTTTCTCATAATTTAGTCATTTACTATAAAAAAATTAGTACAAATCTTCGCTAAATAATGTCTTATTTTCTTCGTCCATAATTTGCCCAGCGTGAAAAGCAATATCCCACGCAACTTCTCTATCGACAAAATTACCTTTACTCGTTAAAAATCCCTGAATGTGTTTTCTTTTATTCGACAAGTGAAGATAATCTCTATTTGGAAATATAGAATCTAAAATTGTATAACAATTATGATGTCTCCATCCAGCTACAACTATTCCTGTTGTAATATTTCTTGGAGAATGTGGCCGTTCAATTCCATCATCATACCAAATTGCTGCACAAATAATTCGTTCCATAATATCTAAAATTTATTTAAGAGTCTTTCTAAATTATTTTCTAATTTTTTAATTTGAATTAAAATAGAATTTATTTCATTAATTTTTCTTTTGTTCTTCATATTAATTTCAGCTAATAATGATGAATCAGAAAAAACTCTAATTTTATTTTGTGATTCTATTAAAACCGAATCATTTTGATTTTTTATAACAATAACTTCACTTCCAAATGGAATTTTTTGCTCACTGTTGGAATCAATTGTAATATCAAGAAAATAATATTTTTTTCCTTCTTCAATATTCATAATATATTTGAATTATTTTAACTCCATGTTCGATGTGCTTCTGCAACACATTCTTGTCCGTCATATTCTTCAATTTTAAACTCGACATCATCTGGGATTTCTACTATTTTTAGTTTAGCATGCATTCCATTTGCTTTATCCCCAAGAAATTCAACAACTTTTACTAACATTAGATCATCCCGTTCAATCTCCCAGTCATGAAACCAATCTGCTTTATTTATTACTTCGCTATTTGTCATTTCACCCAAATCATTCTTTACCCAATAAATAATAGGAAAATCGTTGAAATCTTTGGGAGATAATTTTATAATTTCCTCATCATTGTCCACAGTTTGATTAACATAAGGATATACTTTAAATCCATTTAGTTCGGCATATTTTAAAATTGCCATTGGGGATAAATCAAACCCATCAAAACTAGAATTAATAACTACTTTTTTCATATATTGTTTTTTTAAATTATTAGCTATTTATTTATCAAAAAGCTCCTTCGGCAACTTGAAGACAGTCCAACCCCATATCACGCCACATTTTTACAACTTTGTTTCTATCATCTAAAATGAATTCTATATAATATTTGTCTTTAACATATGTATCAAATAATTCTTTTTTAATAATTTCATCGGGTCTATTATCATTGTGGGCCCTCATAAAAAGAGAATTGTTGTGATTTTCTAAATATTGGTTATATGATACTAGTCCATGATCCATCAACCAATTACATGTTTTTTCTCTGCATATTTCATCTCTACCAGAAAAGAAAAATACTAAATATCCATAACACATTAGATCATAAACTAATTTAATAACACTTTTATTTGGTAGATCTTCATCAACTTTATCCCAATCAAATGGATTTCTATTTCCTCTTAATGCAATAGTCCCATCAATATCACAAATAATACAACGAGGTAAATTTGAATCTTGATTTATTTTCTCAATTATACCTTCATCGAAAACAGGAACTAGTTTATTTGTTTCATTTAAATGAAGATAATTATTATACATTTTAATGATAACATCCTTTCCCACAGAATCAATACGATTTTCATCTCGTTTAATTGCCTCTTCTAATGTAACA
>JALNXF010000048.1 GCA_023230505.1 Candidatus Altimarinota bacterium
CCATTATTTTTTGTATTAATTTTCAGCCATGGCATAAAAGATATTTTATATTCTGCAACATAAAAATCTTTAGCAAACGTAAACGAATGCTTTTTAATTCTAAATTCTATTTTCATAATTTTTATTTTTAAATTTACACTATAAAATTAATAAAATTTTCTGAATAAATCAAAAATATTTGTATAATTTATCAAATAATTTTCAGGATTTATTTTTTAGATCTTAATTCTGCTCCATAACTTAATTTATTATGACAGAATTTCGCTATATTCCACATTGCGTTTCGATCTAATTTAATTGAGATAATATCTTCTTGATCTTCCAAAGAACAAAATGTTATTTCAATTTTGCCATTTTCTAAAAGTTGAATATCTGATATTTCCATATTGATTAATTTTTTTTTATGTTAAATTTCCACCCAATCAGGATATTTTGTTACCAACGGACGATAATTTTCTCCAGCTTTTTTACCACATTGCGGACAAACTTTATTTGGAATTACTGTCTGATGGAAATAAGTGTCATCATATCCATAATCTCTTTCAGTAAATCCACAATGTTCACATTCATAAATTGCCTGAAAGTCTCGCCGATTTTGCGAAGTAATTTCTTTAATTCTCATGTTATTGTTTTTTTTAAATACTACAAAATTTTGATTCTGTTACTAATATAATTATAGCAAAGATATTATATAACCATTCAAAATACAAAAAATAATAAATAATATCATTGATCCCCAGCTAAATATTTCATTAAGAGGATGATAAAATTGAGTTTTTTCATTTAACCGAAAGATAAGATATATCCACATAATAATAGATAATATTAAACAAAAGGTTGATGAAAGGAGAAGAATGACCATAACTCTTGCTTTTATAAAAGACTATTTACTCGTAAATTTTAATTTTCCCAGTTAATAGTTCAATTTGATAAACGTAATCTTTTTGGTTGTCTTTAATTTCAATAAAAATATATTTAGATGATTTTAATATATTTTTTTTTACATATTTTTTTCCAAGTGAAAAAGTTCCATCAAGAATTATCTCACCAGTTTCTAAATTATAATAGGAATTTTTTAAACAACCAACTATACCTCCTATATGATATGGATATTCCATTATAGTATTTGCTTTTAAGCGAATTTCACCAAGTTCATTAACAATAACATGGGTACCAAAATCATAACTATTATGTTTGGGGTCATCGCTTCGTATTTTATAATGAATGAGAACACAATAACCATCTTTAAATCCTGCACAATTACCACCTACACGAAAAACCTCTGTACTTATTTGATGGTCATCTTTATATAAAGTACCATATTTTTCTTTATTTTCGCTTCCATTAAGATTATGATTAAAAAATTTCAAAGTAAATCCGTTATTCAAATCCTCTTCTGTTTTTGGACTACTTTTTTCATTAATCGGCTTTCTAAATATCAAATCAATCCAATAATCCATATCGTATTGATCTTCTAATTTCTGCGACATGATTTTCAATTTTATTTATGTAAAAATTTATTAGTCGAATATCTTAAAGTGATCCCGTAACTGATTTATAAGCGTTACTATAAATTTCAAGATGATTTCTTCTTTGACATTCATCATAACAGACATCGCATTTCCAATGATAATCACTTCTTGGATTATTGTTTGCATAAGCTGAAAGCCAAATAAATTGTTCACATTCTTTTGACAATTGATCATCTGCAAGTTGAACTAGTTTTGTTAAATACTCTTGTTTAGGAATTCCATAATTATCGTTTCCCTTGTATTTTTCTTTTAATGGAGTATTTGTTTGGAGATAATTTACAGCTTCTTTAACTTCTTCTTGTGTCATAACTTTTAAATTTTAATTATGATATAAAATTAATAAAATTTTCCGAATAAATCAAAAATATTATTGATTTTTTAAACAGTTATTACATCTTTTATTTAACTCTTTTAGTGATTTTTTACCGTTAATTGAATGATGCAATTCTTCTTCGGTTAAATAATTGAAAATCTTATTGTTATAATCTAATGGAGTTTTATGATTCATATTTCTCTGAATCATTTCATTAGCAATAGCATCATGAAATTCTTTTAATTTTAATGGTTCGAAAAGATCATTTTTTATATATCCTGTTATTGATTTTTTCTTTTTTAAAGTTCCCAAAAACATATGCATTTCTACATGCATTCCAAGTAAATGTTTATTACAAAGAATTTTCGGGTCGACTTTCCACATTCTCATTTTTTCAAAAATTTACTGTGACCAATATGAAATCTAAGGCATGTTTTACATTTATATGCAACAAATTTATGATATACATTTGGCATTTCATTTCTTTTATGAGCCTCAGTTACGGCATCTTCAAATTTTTTAAAAATCTTTTTAGGTATAGATTTTATTAGATACCCATTTTCATCAAAATAATTTATGTTGCATTGGGAATCCATATTTAATTTTTTTTATCTTGTTTAATCGTATATTTCAACTGTACCGATTGCTAATTCAACACGATATACATATTTACTATTACCTTTAGATTTGTTAAAATATTTGATGATTGAAATATTATTTATGATTTCATTTCTCGAACAAGATGGAGGAATAATTCAGGTGAGAATTGAATGTCACTGTCTGTCAAGATCGGACATTTTGCGAAAGGTTTAATTCCTGTTGCTCGATAGGTTGTACCATGATATATGAATGTTTTTCCAAAATCTTCAGGATCTAATCCATATCTTTTACAATCGAGATCCCATTTACTTCGTTCTATAGCTTCAGCTGCTTTAGAATCACCTTCCTTTATTTGAAGTGTGAGTTTGAAGTTTCTTTCATTTTCGAGGGTTATATTCCCCGCAGTGATTTTGAGATTTCTACGTTTTGCAATATTTGCAACAGCAGATTCAACTTCCTTTCTGAAAGCGTCGAAATATTCTTTGTTATGTTTACTCATGTTGCTTAATTTTAATTATGATATAAAATTAATA
>JALNXF010000049.1 GCA_023230505.1 Candidatus Altimarinota bacterium
CTGTAGGATACAATCGCTTTGTAAGAATTATTAATCTTCCACAGTACCAAGTGAAAGAGCTGCAAATCATGATGATAAAAGCCGAAATACCACAAATTAAATAAATCTCATTCTCATGTTCTTAAGAACTTGCTTCGCAAAACCTTGCGCCCATTTTATGGTCTTGAGAACATCAGACCGTTATGGGAGTGTTAAGAGTAGTTTAGACATTTTGGGAATTTGGGAAGTTTGAGGATTTAGGGATGCTGGAGGACAATTTTCACCACCGGCATACTGGGATTATAGTACAAAACCCAAAATTTTGAGCAAGACTAATGCTGAGCTTTTCCTCAATTTATTGGATTAGGATTGTTTAAATTCATCATCTGGTTGTAGTGTGCCTCAAATCCTGAATCTTTAAATATTTTTTTAAATGCTTCCTTGAAAATTTGAGGGTCTATTTCTTTCGAATCAGAAATGTTTATTGGATCAGAATGTGATTCTTTATTTATATATCTTACGAAAAAATTATTTTTCTCATCTTTTTCCAATTTTTTCGTAAGTTCGCTAAAATCACTTTTTTCTATAAATCCAAAAAATCTTTCAAGGATATTTCTCATAGCATTTGCCAATATTACTTCGGTTGCTTTACCTTCATCATAATCCCTTAATATTTGCCAATATGATTGATACTCGTTTTGAATATCTTTTCGATTCATTACTGATAATTGTGAAAAATTAGATCTGCTAAGCCTAAAAAGTCTTGAATTGTTATCTGTTTGCTTATGAAGTAACTCATGAAAAAAATATAGATTATGAGTTAAGATGAATACTTGCTTATAATCATCATTAAAGAAATTTTTTCTTATAAGCTGTGCAATGTTAAAAACATACATATGCGACAAGCTAGAAATCGGATCGTCAATCACAACTATTTTTTCGTTTACTACTTCGTCATCATTTTCCTTACCTTTACACAATTCCAAAAAATATAAAAAACTAATTACTGTTTTTTCTCCTTCGCTTAATGTTTCAAATTTAGCAACGTCTTCGTTTGGTCTTTTTAATTTGTATGACTTTTCACCTGCTGGAACAATAGAAAATCCATCTAACCCAAAAAATATCAACTCACTATTTATGGCATCAATAGCGTCTTGAATATTTACCATCTCTTTTTGTTCCTCTTGTATTATTCCCCTCTGATCGTTAATTTTTCTTTTAAATTCCAAAATCTTAACTTCAATATCTGACTTTTCTTTTTTTAAATTGCTACTCTGTATTGTGTAATTTTCTATTGTTTGGTCATAATCCCACCTCATAATTTCCCAGAAATCTTTGATGATTTGCTCTTTTGTTTTTTGCTTATTCTTTATTTTCTCGTTATGAGTCTTTATTTCTTCAATAATTGTATCTAAAAAATCATTTAAAGCATTTTGCTCTAAAATGCTTGACTCTAAATTGATAATTATGTTTGGATGCTTAATTTTATTAGAAGTTTTTTGCCGATTATTGCTAAGTTTATCAATTAAATTTTTAAATAAGAGCTTAAAATCATTTTCTTTATTTTTTATAAAATTTATTTTTAAAAATTCAGTCTCCAAATTTTTTATAGCTTGGTATTCTTTCCCATATTCTTTATCAAAATCTTCTAATAGTGTAATTTTATTTCGATAAGTTTCGTCAAAATAATCTTGAATTTCTTGATGTAATTTTTTAGTGATAGTTTTTTGCTGACAAAAAGGACAGATTCCATTTTTTTCTTTTGGCTCATTCAAAAACTCTTTTCCTCTCTTTACCCAATCAGAGATATCTAATTTGTTTATAAGATACGCTACTTGTGAATTTTCATTACCTATAATTACTTCTTCGAAAATTTCTTGATTTTCTATTTCCCAAAAAGCAAAACTAACCTTTTTAACTGACCTATCATCGTAAGATTTGGCATTTTCTCCTTGAGTTGATTCCGCCTCTTTTTTCAAGGCCTCAATGGATTTTCTTGGTTTATTATTTGGTTTTTGTAATTTTAAAATATAATCAAAAAGCGATTTTTTACTTCCAATTTTTCCGTCTAGGCAAAATTCTAAAATCCTGTCACCGCCATAATAATTATCTTTAATCTTCCATGTTTTTTCTTCCGATCTAGTTTGTAAAATATTAATATCTTCTTGTTTTTTCTCTAATTCAAATTCTGATCCAGTTTCCAGCTCAGTATTTTTAAGTTGATTTTCTAGTTTTTTAATCTCTTGCGTAGCTATATCTATTTTTTCTTTTGCTACTTTGTTTTCCGATTTTAAACTAAAAATGCCCCTCTGAGTATCCTGATAAAAATTATCACTAACAAATCTTTGATTATAAACTAATATTTTTTCAGTACTTAACCCTGAAATTAAACAATCAGAAAAGCTAACATTATTTTTATCTTGAAGATAATTTGAAAGAGTTGTCTTGCCTGTACCATTAAGTCCGTAAATAAGATTGATTTTTCTGTCAGTCTCTAATACTGCAGGTATTTCACCATAACTTGCAATATTTTTTATTGAGATTTTATTGATCATAATTAAATTTTACTTTTGAAATAATCTTCTGTTTCTTTATCTACAAAATACACATAGCAGCCTTTCATTCCTCTAGTCATTAAGGTTCTATATGTATTTTTAATTATTTGATGCGCCTTTTTTTGAGCAGATACGGGATCTATTCTAGAATCTCTTATAAAACCATTTAATGACGTATCTGTCTTTGCTCTTTTTGACGGGTCTGTAATAACTTTTCCATTACGAATAACAAAGTCCAAACCAACAATAACTCCAACATAATCTAGATCAAGACCTTGGCAAGTATGAATACATCCTACCTCATTAACAGATTCTGGCTTTCGAATCCAAAGATTTCCATCGCTGGCAAGATTCCATTTCATCGCAAAATCATATTCAGGAATAACAATATCTTTTTCATTAGAATTTTTCTTGCTTATCCAATTCCAACAA
>JALNXF010000050.1 GCA_023230505.1 Candidatus Altimarinota bacterium
AGATACAAAAACTATTTTGGAAAAATTACAAGAACAGGGCATTATTAAAAATAGAATTACTTATGGTTTGGCTTATATTATGACTAAAATTTCTGGAGAGCCAGAAGCCGGCGCCTATTATTTCAGAAATGGTATGAGTGCTCTGGCTATTAATAATAAATTCAGGGATCCTGATTATAAATATGTGGCTATTCAAGAAGGTTGGCGCAAAGAACAAATTGCCGCTGCTTATGCTAAGGCTTTAAATTGGGATGAAACCAAAGAAAAAGAATTTGCTTCAAATTACCCTGCTTGTCCTGTGGCTGGTCGGGAAGGATATTTGGCGCCAGGTGAATATTTGATTCCTAAAAATGCTAATACTCAGGTCATTTTAATGAAAATGGAAGATCGTTTTTCTGAAAAATTTTCTAATTTAGCCAAGGTTAAAAATTCCGCCAATATTTTTGATGAGGACCAAGTGATTAAAATTGCTTCTTTGATTCAACGTGAGGCAGCTGGAAAAAGTGATATGCGTTTAATTTCTGGAGTAATTTGGAATAGAATTTTAAAAGAAATGCCGTTGCAAATCGACGCTACTCTGCAATATGTTAAAGGGGATGAAAATAATTGGTGGCCAGTGCCAAAATCAGAAGATAAATTTTTAGATTCTCCGTATAATTTGTATCAAAATAAAGGTTTGCCTCCGACTCCAATTTCTAATCCAGGTATGGCTGCGATTGAGGCCGCCATGAATCCCATTCAAACTTCCTGTTTATTTTATTTGCATGATAAGCGGGGAAATATTCACTGTGCTTCTGATTACAAGGGCCACTTATCAAATATTAAAAGGTATTTATAGAAATTGATGCATAGTCGCGAATTTTTATGATAATATAATTGTATGAAATATTTTCTAACCATCGTCCTAACTTTATTAGTGCTTTTCATTTTAATTTTTGTTTTTCAAAATACTGATATTGTGGTTTTGAAATTCTTGGCGTACAACACTCAGGTTTTTTCTGGAATTATTATTCTCGCTTCAGTTTTTCTGGGTCTAGTCTTAAGCACTACGATTCTTTTACCAATCTTGCTTATTAAGATGAGTGAAATTAGAGATTTAAAACTAGTAATAGTTAAATTAAAAGAGAAGCTTAAAAACGAAACTATTCAATATGAATCGGATGGTTTGGGTTCAGAAGGTATGGACTATAAGGAGAAAAAGGGGTAATATTTCCACACTATGTTTAATTTTGTAATGCGAAAAATGTTAAAAAGTCAGATGAAAGGCTTGCCAGAAGCTCAGCAAGAAGTAATTTTGTCGGCTTTTGAAAAGGATCCTGCCTTATTTAAAAAAATTGCCGAAGAAATCAAGCAAAAAACTAAGAACGGCCAAAACGAGCAATTTGCCTCAATGGAAGTGATGATGAAATACAAATCTCAAATTCAGAAATTAATGCAATAATTTTTTATGATTATTTTTCTAAACGGTTCAATTAATGCGGGCAAAACTACAGTAGCTAAAATTCTAACTAAGAAACTTTCTGATGTGGCTTTACTAGAAATCGACGCTCTTAGAAATATGATTGATTGGATGCCGATTGATCAAGCGGTACCTATTAATTTAGAAAATGCCATTTCCGTAATTAAAAACTTTTCTAAAAGAAATTTGAATGTGATTGTTCCTTACCCTTTATCTCAGAAAAATTATGACTACATGACTGAAAATCTAAAAGATTTAGAAACTAAAATTTATTTTTTCACTCTAGCTCCAAAAATTGAAAAAGCTTTAACCAACAGAGGAACTAGAGAATTAGACGATTGGGAAAGAGAAAGAATCCAGCATCATTATAATATTGGAATTACTAATCCTACTTTTGGCGAAATAATTGATAATTCAGAACAAACTCCCGAAGAAACTGCAGATTACATCTTAGTTAAAATTTCTTAATATGAATTACGATTTAAATTTAAACGACCGACCTTTTCAAGCCATTAAAGCGGGGACTAAAAAGATTGAAGGACGAACTCCGAGTGATGAAAATGATAAAAGGTATGATGAAATGAAAAGTGGAGATACTTTGACTTTTACTAACAAAATCACTGATGAGAAAATGATTTGCGAAGTTTTGTTTGTAAATAAATATCTTAATACAAGATTAATGTTAGAAGCCGAAGGTACTAAAAATGTTTTATCTAGTGGTCTTGATGTTGAGGGCGGAATTCAAAGTTACAATAAATTAGAGGGTTACGAAGAAAGAATTAAAAAATTTGGAATTTACGCTATTGGGGTTAAGGTTATTTAATTTTTGATATAATTTTAATATGCAAGAAACACTACAAAAAGTTTGTGAATATTTCAATTTGGGGTTTTTAAAATCTTTTGAACAGATTAACGAAGGTGTTTTAAATGTGAATTATAAAATTGAAACTGAGAAAGGAAAATTCTTTATTAAAACAGTGAGAGGTAAAAAACAGGATTCCATTGAAACTATTTATCAAACAGAGAAATATATGGCAGATCGTGGGATTCCAGCTGTGTCTATGCTATTAAGTAAAGATAATGAGAATTTTTTAAAATTAGAAAATCTGGCTTTTTGTGTTTATCCCTTTATCGAAAGTAACAGGAGTCATATCTATTCAGAACAAGATTATTTTAGAATGGGCAAAATGCTGGCCAAAATTCATTTAACAACAAAAGATAGCTTGCCAAATTTTGAAGTTCGTTCGATTAAAAATCCTTCCAAGGAAGACGTTTCATTATCTCTTGAGTCTTTTAAACAAAAAATTGAAGCAAAGGAAGTTTTAGATGAAACAGATAAAAAGTTTCTAGAAAATATTAATTTGAAATTACAAACTTTAAAATTACTGGGTGAGAATGACAATATTTATTCTCATAAAGATCA
>JALNXF010000051.1 GCA_023230505.1 Candidatus Altimarinota bacterium
AATACAAAAAAGGTAAAGAATTTGATAAGAGTTTATTTGGGTGGTTATATGAAAAAGGATTTTCGCCTGGCTCTATTTATAAAAGTAACTATGGGTTAGAAAAATTAAAAAGTATTGCTAAATCTGATGGAGGATATAAAGGTTATTTTCATGCATTAGTCCCAAGTCAAACTTTTGAAAATGTTATGCATGCAGTTGTTGCAGATACTGAGTTAAACATTGTTCATGATCCAAATCCCAATCAATTAGCATTAAATTTATCACCGGAAGATATTATTAGCATTATTGTTTTAAAAGATATGATAATCGGTAAAACTGGTAAATTGTATACTAAAGAAAAATGGAATTTAATAAGTGAAGAAGAACGAGAAGCTAACACATATAAAGTTATATATGATGAAAATGATAAAATAATAGGGAAAGAATAGAAAATTAAAGATACAAATGAAAACCAAGAACCATACAGCAATTGAAAAACTAATATAGATATTTTCTTACGAAATTTTCTACCATTAAATAATGAATTTCATAAAAACGTAAAATAATTATGAGCTGGGGATTAATTTTAAATGGTCTTTATCTAAATAAAACAAAAAAATCAGATTTAGATTCAGAATTAGAAGGAACAAATTCTATAATTAAATTATTAGAGAATAAATTAGTAGCATTGGTGGCATATACAACTCCAACATATTACGAAGATAATTCAACAAATTGGCCATTACCAGAATATGCTGCCCTAAAAGTTCCAGAAATTTTAGAAGAACTATCTGAACTATATGAAAAAAGAATGTTAATAAAATTTGCAATTGAAAATCCAAAGGAAATAACAGAAGATTATTAAAACATGGAAACAAAAATTTTAAATCAAAATAGATATCGAATTTGGGATACAATCAATAAAAAAATGATAACTCCAGAAATGGCTGAGAATGATATGAGTAATATTATTGCCATAGGATTACATGGATTACCAATAGAGATAAATTCAGATTCAGTAAAAGATGGATTATTTAAAGCTTGGAATAGACATGATTTAATTTTATTAAAATCATTTGGATTTAATGATAAGACTGATAGAGAATTATTTGAAGAAGATTTAGTTATATATAAACCATTGTCATATTCTATAACTACTCCTTATATAGTAAAATTTGGTTGGTATCAAATTCCAACTTACTATCAAAATAAGAAAGAGGAAATAAAAATTTGTGGATGGTATTTATTACCCGATTTAGATGAGGCATATAAATATAATTATGTGGAATCATTTACTGAATCTTCCGCAAATCGCTGTGAAAAAATTGGCAACACATTTGAAACAGAAATAGTAAAATGAAAATAGATAAAATAAAAAAAATTTTAAAAGAAGAAATTTTAAACGTGTTAATAGAAAGTATTGATCTTGTTGATGTAAATAAAATAGAAAATTTAACAGAACAAAATTTTTTAAACAAAATAATTAGATTCGGATTTTCAATTCATGATGATAATTATGTTTTAGAAATTCCATTAAAAGATGAATTATATATTGAAGGAGTTAGATTTGGAATTAAAGATAATGAAACAAATGTAATAAATACATCGAGAAAAGTAAACGAGGGATATGTTTTAAAAACATTAAGCATCGTTTTTAGTTTATTAATTTATGCATTGAAAAAATACAATATACAAAAGTTTCATTTTATGGTTTTAGATAAAAGAAATGAACGATTATATTTATTTTATTTGGAGAAATATTTTAAAGATTTTAATCTAACAAAGGATGGAATCCAATATATATTTGATAAAAAATAAAATTCTTAACCATTTTAATCTTGTAGAAAAATGGTGGTATGAATGTGATTTTCCTATTAATTTATTAGGGAGTAAAATTAACAGTATCAAAAATAATATTTCTTTTGAAGAAAGATTAATAAATGATTATAATGAGTCATATAATACTTTTACTCCATTTTTAATATATTATTTTGAATTAGCGCAATGGGTAGAAAAGGAATTCAATGTTGAAATTCATGATAACGAAATGCCAGAATTTTTTATTCAATTTTGTCGACTGATATATGAAAAAATAAATGATATTAAACTTGAAATTAATTTACAAAAATTATTTTCAGAACACAAGAATGAAAATGTCACTATAAATTCGCGAAATGATAGGAAATATACAATAGCTAATGAATTAAAAAATTATTTTTTAATTAATGATATTAATTGGATTAACAGCAATGAAACATCTATTTCTTTTCAATTTAGAACAATTCCGTGGGGTGATCTATATAAGAATGATAATGTGTCATTTTATATTCATTCAATAAATCATCAAGTTTTTCATGATGATTTGGGGTCTATAACTTTTTTAACAGGTTATTTTAAATAAAAAAAATAAAATATGAAACCATTTAACAAATACAAAATTTTATGAAAACATTTTTTATCTCTGGAAGGCAAACAGGAAAAACTCATATGGCAGTATATGAATTTATATAGAAAAGTATATTTAATTATTGATGACTATCTGTGTTTTGATAATAAAAATATTGAGCGGATATATAAGCAATGTAAAAATTTTAATGGAAATATTTACATTTTTTCAACCCCCAAAAAACAATTTGATAAAAAGTTATTTGAAAAAATAAAACAAATAAAAGAAAATAATGTTAAATCGATTTGGTCCGCTGCAGAATTTTTAAAACTTGGAAATCTAAATGAAATTGAAGAATTGTATTTTAACTTCATAACTGACCCCGATTGTAACATTATATTTGATGAAACTCATTCTTATTTCATTAATGAATTTATTAGAAAAGAAAGTGAAAATTGGGTAAATAATTTA
>JALNXF010000052.1 GCA_023230505.1 Candidatus Altimarinota bacterium
TTCCGGATTATATAAAATCATCAACATGTAGATTAATTATATATTACAGAATTATGCCTACACTTTTTAACCCAGGTGAACATACTGTTTCTTGTGATATTTATTCATCTATAACTAGTTCTTCATTATCTGATAATTTTTTAATGTCAGCCTCTCCAGCAATAAATTATGTTTCAATAGGATCTACTTCAGATTCTTCAATTACAACTCTTGCAACCGGGGAAGAAATTGTTCCCTGGAAGGTAGATATTACAAGTTCTCGAATAAATTCTGGACAAGTTCTAGGATTTAAAATTAATATAACAACATTAAAAAGAATTACATCAAACATCCCTGGAAAAATACGAATTTTTGGAATAAGAATAATAACTGATAGATCATCAAATTTAGGCGGATTCGACGCAGATGATATGACAAAGGGCGGTAATGAGGGAGATACCCCAATTTAAAGTTTCAAAAAGATTTTTAAAAAATTTTTTTCCTCATAATTATTTTAGTAAATAGTGTATTCATGAAAGAATCTAACATTAACAGAATAAGAAATATTCTGAGTGGTGAATTTACTGCTAAGAGTAGTATTTCCATTGGATATGAAAAAGAAACGGATAATCATAAAGATGGGGATATTTGGGAAGATTCTAATGGTAAAAAATTCATTAAAAAAAATGGTTTAGTAAGATCATATTCTAAACTTTCTTCAATTAGAAATACGACAAAAATGCCACTAATTTGTCCAGTTTGCGGATCCCCAATGACAATTTGGCAAGATCATCATATGTGGAAAAAGTTTCGAAAATGTTTTTCTTGTGTAATTAATGAAGATACTCAAAGAATAATTAATGGTGAACAAGAACAATATGAAAAAAATAAAATAAAACAAAACTCAAAAGCATGGTTAAATGATCTAGAAATAGCTTGTTTAGAAGCAGTAGAAAGTATAGATAGTAAAGCATTTGTTACTGAAATGGGGGATATTGAAGATTGGGATGCGGGGCATCTTGATAAAAATAAACTTAAAGAATCAATAAAAGAACATATTTCAGAATTAAAAGAAAAATTAGATATATGAAAAAAACAGTAATTTCAGAAATGACAAATGTTGTTAATGAAAAGATATTTTGTCAATTAATATTAGCTATTTTTAAAGATCAATTAAAATATAAATTAGTTGACGATACTCTTCCATTTAATGATTCGGCTGCAAGTAAAACATCGACAGAAATGGGTAATATTTTTGTTGAAGTAATTGATACCCCATATTCAATTTCCATAGAATTTAATTATGTTATAGAAAATATCAAATCATATTTTGGGGGTTCTCGAGAATTACCCCCAGATCCAGATGAGTTTTTTTTGGAAAGGATTGATATTAAAAAAGTAAATTTATATAAAAAAGAAACTTAATATAATTTATCTACTATATATCCTGTTAATGTTTTCTCCGAATATTTAATTTGCTCAATTTTAATGGATGAATTAATTGGCCTTGATGTTAGTAATCTAATTATGAAATTAGAAAAAAAGATTGATTCTAGTTTTGGAAAGGTTAATGTGTCGATTAGTTATTTAAAGGGGGAAATAGTTACTGAAAATAAAGTGGTTAAAGAAGATTTTGGCCAGATTAAAAATAATAAGAAACTAATACTTTATCATGCTACTAATAAAAAATTTTTAGATAAAATATATAAAGAAGGAATAACTCCATCTATTCCCAGTAAATTACCAAATAGTGAGAGTTTAGTTTGGACAGCGGATACTAAAGAAATTGCAATATCACATGCAAAAAGAAAATATCCAGAAAATGAAATTATTGTTTTAACACTAAAAATCGATCCAAAAAAACAAAAAGTGTTTCATGCAATGGCATCAAATGTATATACAATTGAGGGGGTGGTCGATCCAAAAAATATTATTAAAAATACAATTAATGAATTAAAAGAATCCGGCGATCAAAGATATATTGTTACTATGGATTTTTATATTCATACTAAAGATGATAAATCTGCGATAGAACTGGCAAAACAAATTGCTGAAAAACAAGTTCAAAAATATGATAATTCTGCAACAATTTTGAAAATAGAACATCAACCTTGGGGAACATTAGAATCTAAATTAATTTGGGGTAAAGAATGAAAGGTCCATTTTTAGTATTATTCGAAAAATCAAAAAAAGTAATTGATGGGTTTAAAACTCTTAAAGATGCTCAAAAATATGCTCATGATAATCAAAAGCAGAGTAGTGATATTTTAACAGCTTTATCTTTATCGGAATATAAGTTACAAGAATCAAAAAATATAAAAAAATCAACACTTATCTCCATCATCAAAGAAGTACTTCAAGAAACTCAACTTCTCGCTGAAGAAAAAATCTTAATTCCTCGACGTACTCCAGAAGAACGACGGAAAAATTTCATCATAGCTACCCAACGAAAAATTCAACAATACATCAAAAATGGCAGCAAAGGAGATCTCAACCTCAGCAACACGCCAATAACGTCACTTCCCGACAGTTTAAAACAAGTCGGCGGAAGTCTGGATCTTAGAA